>NZ_JOEH01000036.1 GCF_000719095.1 Streptacidiphilus jeojiense
CGGGTACTGGCCCGCATCGGCGCCCGCGACCGGGTGCACGCCGTGATCATCGCCTACGAGACCGGCCTGGTCCGCGCCGACCGACCCCCACGCGGGTGAGGACGGCCGCACCCAGCCGAACGAGTTACCTCGCCGTGCCGTCCGGCATGTCCGGCGGGCTGCGGCGCGGCGCGGCGGTGAAGCTGAGACATGGCCTCCCAGCAGTCAGTCCCGAACCGACAGCCCGCCCCCGCGACCCCGGCCGAGGCGACCGGCGCGGCCCAGCTGAAGGCGACGCTGCTGAGCCCCGGTTATCTGAAGCTGCTGCTGCTCGCCGCGCTGGTCGGCATCCCGATCTCGCTGGTGGCCTTCGGGTTCGTCAGCCTGGAGCACGAACTGCAGCACTGGGTCTGGGAGTCGCTGCCCAAGGCGCTGGGCTACCCGGTCGCCCCGTCGTGGTGGCCGCTGCCGACGCTGGCGTTGGCGGGGCTGCTGATCGCCCCCGTGATCGTCAGGATGCCCGGGCACGGCGGCCACCTGCCGGTCCAGGGGCTCGGCGGGCCGCCGCAGCCGCCGCGGGCGCTGCCGTCGATCGTGCTGGCGGCGCTGATCGCGCTGCCGCTGGGCACCGCGCTCGGCCCCGAGGCACCGCTGATGGCGCTGGGCGGCGGCCTCGCCCTGCTCACCGTCAGCCGGGCCAAGCAGCAGGCGGACCCCCGGCTGGGCCTGCTGCTGGGCACCGCCGGTTCCTCCGCCGCCATCGCCACCATCTTCGGCAACCCGCTGGTCGGCGCCGTGATGATGCTGGAGGCCGCCGGGCTGGGCGGACCGCAACTGCTGCTGCTGATCGTGCCCTGCCTGCTGGCCAGCGGCCTCGGGGCGCTGGTCTTCACCGGCTTCGGCCACTGGACCGGCCTGGGCATCGGCGCCCTGGCGCTGCCCTCCTCGCCCACCAGCAGCACTCCCGACGCCGGCGACTTCCTGTGGGCCGTGCCCATCGCCGCCCTGGTGGCGCTGGTCGTGGTCGGCGCCCAGTGGCTCGGCTGGCGCACCGTTGCCTTCACCCGGCAGCAGACCGCGGTCCGGACCATCCTGTGCGCGGTGGCCGTCGGCGTCTGCATCTGGGCCTACGCCGCCTTGAGCGGCCGCTCGCCGGAGGAGGCGGCGCTGTCGGGCCAGGCCGCGCTGGCCCAGCTGGCGGCGCATCCGCACGCCTGGGGCGTGGGCGCCCTGGTGCTGCTGGTCCTCTGCAAGGGGCTGGCCTGGGGCGTCAGCCTGGGCTCGCTGCGCGGCGGGCCGATCTTCCCGGCGGTGCTGCTCGGCGCCGTCGTCGGGGTGGCCTGCTCGGGCCTGCCGGGGCTGGGCACCGCCGCCGGCCTGTCCATCGGCCTGGCCGCCTCCGGCACCGCCATCACCGGACTGCCGGTCACCGCCACGCTGCTGGCGATGCTGCTGATCGGCGACAACGCCGCCAACGCCACCCCGCTGCTGATCGTCTCCTCGGTGGTGGCCTTCGTCGTCTCGACGAAGTTCCGGGCCAAGCCCGCATCCTGAACCGGCAGTTGACCCTGACGTGGCGTCATGCCGCATAGTCGGGGTGTGGAAGATCACCTGACCGTGGGACGCGTCGCCGAACTGGCCGGCGTGAGCGTCCGCACGCTGCACCACTACGACCGGATCGGCCTGGTCCGGCCGTCCGCCCGGACGCCCGTCGGCTACCGGGCCTACGCGGCGGGCGACGTGGAGCGGCTGCGGGAGGTGCTCGCCTACCGGCGGCTGGGCTTCGGGCTGCGCGAGATCGCCGACCTGGTCGACGACCCGGCCACCGACGCGGTCGCGCACCTGCGCCGGCTGCGCGGCCTGCTGCTGCACCAGCGTGACCGCGCCGCGGCCACGGTGACGGCAATCGACAGGGAACTGGAGGCACGGGCGATGGGGATCAGGGCGACACCGGAGGAACAACTCAAAGCGTTCGGACCGCAGTTGTACGACAGCATCGGGGCCGACTACCCGGCGACGCGGCGCACCGAACCGCGGATAGCCGCGAGGGTCTGGGAAGCACTCGGGGACGCCCGCACCGTACTGAACGTCGGGGCCGGCACCGGCTCCTACGAGCCCACCGACCGCGAGGTCACCGCGGTGGAACCCTCGGCGGTGATGCGGGCGCTGCGTCCCGGGGGCGCGGCGCCGTGCGTGGCCGCCGCCGCGGAGCACCTCCCGTTCGCGGACCGGTCCTTCGACGCCGCGATGGCCTTCAGCACCGTCCACCACTGGCGCGACCCGGTCGCCGGACTGCGCGAGATGCGGCGGGTGGCCCGCCGGGTGGTGGTGTTCACCTACGACGCCAGCGACCCCGTCTGGCTCCAGCGGTTCTGGCTCACCCGCGACTACCTGCCGGAGTTCGCCGGACTGCTCACCGACTGGCCGTCACTGGCCGACCTGACCCGGGCGATCGGCGGCCGCGCCGAGCCGGTGCTCGTCCCGTGGGACTGCGCCGACGGCTTCTTCGAGGCCTACTGGCGCCGGCCCGAGGCCTACCTGGACGAACAGGTGCGCCGCGCGGTCTCGGTGTGGACCAGGGTCGGACCCGAGGCCGAACAGCGGGCAGTGGCCGGGCTCCGCGACGACCTCGCCTCGGGCCGCTGGGCCGAGCGCAACCGCGACCTGGTCGCCCTGGACGCGGCCGAACTCGGCCTGCGGCTGCTCGTCGCCTGACCGTTCCACTCACGGGCGTTGGGAGACGTGGGCGGCGACGATCCGCCAGCCGCAGTCCGGGAAGCGGACCCAGGTCTGCTGCTGGCGGCCGGTGCCCGGCACGCCTTCCCGGGTGAAGAGGGTGGTGGTGACGGCGTAGTCCGCGCCGAAGACGGTGACCTCGGTGCGGGTCCGGGTCCTGGCCAGCCCGGCGGTCGGACGGGCGCGGCGGAAGGCGGCGATCTCGTCCGTACCGAACAGCTCCTCGGTCGCGCCGATCCGGACTGCCTCCGGACTGTCCCAGAACAGCTCGTCCAGGACCTGGATCTGATTGCCAGTCAGGGCGCGCTCGTAGCGGTCGGCGAGGTCCAGGAGTTCGGCGCGGACCTCCGGCAGATTCACCTGCCCGCAGGCGGCGCGGTCCGCTGCGGTGGTCCGGGGTGGCTGCGGCATGCTCAGCGCGCCGTGACGGGCTCGGCGGATGCGGGGGCCGGCGCCGGGTCGGGTACGGCGAAGGTGAGCCGGTTCGCCAGGTAGGCGTAGACCGGGCCGAGCGCGTTCATGGCCACCACCGACACCCAGGCCGCCCAGACGCTTCCGGCGTGGTAGCCGAAACCGCCGAAGAAGGTCGCGAAGAAGGAGGCGAAGCCGAGGAACATCCCCGGCACCAGAGAGGTGAGCCTGAGTCTGCCGGTGTACATCAGTGCGGAGTTGAGCACCAGGATGATCACTGCCAGCAGCGCGTCCTGGGCGATCCGGCTGCTGCCGGCGTGCGGGCCCAGGTGCTGGTCGACCAGGACGATGGCGGCGGCGAAGGTCGAGCCGACCGGCATGGCGGCCCACAGCCGCTTGGCGTTGGCCAGGCTGGGGCTGCCCATCAGGTGCAGACCGGCCCAGGAGATGAAGATCGCCCAGGGCGGCAGGTTGAGGGTGGTGCCGCCGACGAAGGCAGTGGTGGCGGCCATGACGGATGCGGCGATCTCGTGCGGGATGCGTTCGCGCATGGGGAGGCTCCTCGGTCGTTGGGAAGCAAGGGGGTTCGGGCAGGCCGGGGTTCAGACCGGGCCGGGATTCAGGCGGGCCGGGGTTCAGACCGGGCCGGGCGTTCAGGCTGGCTGTGCGTTCAGGCCGGCTGTGCGTTCAGGCCGGCTGGGGGACGAGCAGTTCGGTGCTGCGGGTGGTGCGGGCCACGACGCGGCCGCGTTTGAGCACCCAGCGGCGGTCGGGTCGGTCCAGCAGGACGTCGGCGAGGCGTTCGGTGCCCAGCACGACCAGGTCCGCCTGGGCTCCCGGGCGCAGCCCGTAGCGGTCGGCGATGCCGACCACGCGGGCGGCCTCGGTGGTGGCCATGGCCAGGATCCGCTGCTGGTCGGCGGGGCTGCCCAGGTGGCAGGTCTGCGCCAGCAGCAGGCCGATGTCCAGCAGGTCGGCGTTGCCGAAGGGGGTGAAGGCGTTGCGGACGTTGTTGCTGGAGTACGCGGTGGTCACCCCGGCCTCCCACAGCTCGCGCACCGGTGCGATGCCGCGCCGCACCGCGGTGTCGTCGTTGCGCCCGCCCAGGTGCAGGTCGGTGGCGGGCAGCGGGACCACGGCGACCCCGGTCTCGGCCAGCCGGGCCAGCACCCGGGCCCGGTCAGCACGGTGACGGCCGCTCAGCGAGGTGGCGTGGCCGATGGCGACCCGGCCCTGCAGGCCGTGCTGCTCGGTGGCGTCGGCGATGTACTCGGCCAGGGCGAACCGCGGGTCGTCGGCGTCGTCGGCGAAGTCGGCGTGCAGGTCGACCGGCACGCCGAACTCGGTGGCGAGGGCGAAGACGGTGTCGATGTGGCGGCGGCAGGCGTCCGGGTCGGCCTCGTTGTAGGTGCAGCCGCCGATGACGTCCGCGCCTCGACGCAGCGCCTCGCGGAGCAGGTCGAGGGTGCCGGGGGCGCGCTCGATGCCCTCCTGCGGGAAGGCGACGACCTGCAGTTCGACCAGTTCGGCGTACTGCTCCCGCAGTTCGAGCATCACCTCGAGTCCGGTGAGCCCGGCGATCGGGTCGACGTCGGGGTGGGCCCGGATCAGGGTGGTGCCGTTGGCGACGGCCTGCTCCAGGACTCTGACGGAGCGTCGGCGCACGCTGTCGTGGGTGAAGCCGCGCTTGAGCTCGCCGGTGACCGCGATGGCCCCGGCCAGGGTGCCCGCCAGGTTCGGGCGCTCCCGGTCCAACAGGGCCTTGTCCAGGTGCAGATGGGACTCAATCAGTCCGGGGATGACCACCAGTCCGGCGCAGTCGATCTCCTCCCGGGCGGCTGCGGCCGTACCGGGGTCCCCGGTCGGTTCGATGGCGGCGATCAGCCCGCCGCTGACGGCGATGTCCACCAGGCCGCCGTCCTGACCAGGTCCTGACGGACCGTCGGTGATCCTGGCTCGGCGGAGCACGAGGTCGTGCACGGGCGCTGCTCCCTTCGCTCGGCGGGTTCCGGACGCTGGCCCGAAACGGCGATGGGAGTTGTATACAAAGTCGGGATTTCGCGGAAGCGCTCGCTTCCGTGTCAGCCGTGTTGCGGAGTTCTCACACCCTTGCTGCCGCGCAGCCGGTAGGCCTGCTGAGCCCGCCTGATGTGGTCGGCCACCAGTTCGCGGGCGCGTTCGGGATCCTGGTCGCGCAGCGCCTGCAGGATCTCGGCGTGCTCCCGCCAGGAGTCGTTGGCCCGGCGCGGCAGCTCGACTGAATACACCCAGGCGATCTTGTTGCCCAGCTGCGCCACCAGCGCCGCGGTGTCCGGGCTGCCGGACGCCTCCGCAAGCAGCTGGTGGAAGCTGGTGTTCAGCCGCGCCAGCCCGGCGTGCCGGCCGTCCCGCAGCAGTTCCCCGGCCTCGGCCAGGACCAGCTCCAGCCGGGCCAGGTGCAGCTGGCTGCGCCGCGCGGCCGCCCGCTCGGCGCCGAACGGCTCGATCAGGGCGCGCAGCCCCAGCAGGTCCTCCGCCTCGGTCTCCGAGATCTCCGCCACGAACGTCCCGGCGTAGGGCCGCGAGTGCACGAAGCCCTCCGCCTCCAGCGTCCGCAGCGCCTCGCGCACCGGCACCCGGGACACCCGGTACCGGGTCGCCAGCGACTCCTCGGTCAGCCGCTCCCCGGGCGCGAACACCCGGCTGACCACGTCCTCCCTGATCGCCGCGCACACCGTCTGGGTGGTGTCCCGCCGCCGCCCCGCACCACGCTCGTTCACCACGGCCCGGCCTCCCCTCGCGCTCACGGCCACCGGTTTACGCAGCCGTAACGGTTGTATGCAATCTTGCTGCCCCATGAGCGTACTTCAGCCGAGCACCGGACCCGTCAGCGGCAGCCACTACCTCGACGCCACCGAGAAGAACACCTCCTGGGGCCTGCTGCCGAACGCCGCCACCCGCCCGCTGCTCACCGTGGCCTCGGGCAGCAGCGTCTGCCTGGACACCCTCAGCCACGAGGGCATCCTGCCCGACCAGGGCCGCGATCCGGCGGCCTTCTTCGGACGAGCCGGCATACCGGCGGACCAACTGCTCCGCGACGCCGTGGACCTGGCCGCCTCCGACCTGGTCCTGGATCCCTCGCTGCACGGGCCGCACGTGGTCACCGGGCCGGTGGCGGTGGCCGGCGCCCGCCCGGGCGACGTGCTGGAGGTCGAGGTGCTGCGGCTGGACCGGCGCACCGACTACGGCGTCATCAGCAACCGGCACGGCCGCGGCGCACTGGCCGGGGAGTACCCGGCGGCCCCGCCCGGCCACCCGGTGGGCGAGCCGGTGCCGCCGGTCAGCCTGGTCGCCCGGGCCGAGGGCGGCACCGGCCTGCTGCCGGTCGGCGACGGACGGCAGCTGCGCTTCCTGCTGGCGCCCTTCCTCGGCATCATGGGCGTCGCCCCGGCCACCGAGCGGCCGGTGCACTCGGTCCCGCCGGGCGCGCACGGCGGCAACCTCGACATCCGCATGCTGGGCACCGGCGCCCGGCTGTTCCTGCCGGTCCAGGTGCCGGAGGCGCTCTTCTACGCGGGCGATCCGCACTTCTCCCAGGGGGACGGCGAAGTGGCCCTGACCGCCTTCGAGGCCCCGCTGCGGGCCACCCTGCGGCTCACCGTGCACAGCGACCCGGCAGCCCGCAGGCTCGCCGCCCGGCTCGCCGGACCCTACGCCGAGACCGCCGAGCACCTGCTGGTCACCGGCCTGGACGAGGACCTCGACGAAGCCGTCCGCAAGGCCACCCGCGCCGCCCTGGCCTACCTGGACGAGCGCTGCGGCATCCCGGCCCCGGTCGCCCTGGCCTACCTCAGCGCCGCCGTGGACCTGCGCATCTCCCAGGTGGTCGACCGGGTCAAGGGCGTCCATGTCACGCTCCCCCGCGCCGATCTGACGCCCCTGCTGCTGGCGGGGGCGACCCGGTGATCGACCCCTTCGTCGACTGGCTGCCGCTGCGCAGCGCACCGCAGGGCGTGCCGCGCCTGGCGGTCAAGGACGTCATCGACGTCGCCGGGCTGCCCACCGGCTGCGGCCACCCGGACAAGCTGGCCACCGCCCGGCCCGCGGCCCGTGACGCCGAGTGCGTACAACTCCTGCGTGAGGCGGGCGCCTTCGTCGTGGGAAAGACCCACACCGACGAACTCGCCTACAGCCTGGGTGGCACCAACGCCCACTACGGAGCCGTCGCCAACCCGGCCGCGCCGGGCCGGCTGACCGGCGGCTCCTCCAGCGGCTCCGCCGCGGCCGTCGCCGCCGGCCGGGCCGACCTCGGCCTGGGCACGGACACGGCCGGCTCCATCCGCGTCCCCGCCGCCTACTGCGGGCTGTGGAGCCTGCGCCCCACCCACGCCCGGGTGAGCCGCAGCGGAATCGCACCGCTGGCCCCCTCCTTCGACGTACCCGGACTGCTCACCCGCGACGCCGAAACCCTCGCCTGGGGCGCACGGGCCCTGCTCGCCGACACTCCCTCGGCGACCCGCCCGCTGGGACGGACACTGGCCCCGGCCAACCTGTGGGCGCAGGCCGAGGACGCGATCCGGGAAACCCTGGCACCGCTGGTCCGCAGCGCCGACCATGACGACCTGTCAGCCTTCGAGGGCGCCCGCGAGGCGTTCAGCACCGTCCAGGGCGCCGAGGCCTGGGCCGTCCACGGCCCGTGGATCCGGTCCCACCGGCCCACGTTCGGACCCGGGGTCGGCGCCCGCCTCGCCGCAGCCGCGCGGATCACCGCCGAAGCGCAGGCGCACGCACGCGCCGCGCTCGCGACCCACCGCGACCGGCTGCACCGGCTCCTCGCCGACGGCACCGTGCTCGCCCTCCCCGCCGCCCCCGGCGCCGCACCCGCCTTCGCACCGCCGGAACTGCGCGGCGCACCGCCCCGAACCGCCACACTCGCCCTCACCTGCCTGGCCAGCCTGGCCGGCCTCCCCGCGGTCACCGTGCCGCACGGCCCCGGCGGCCTGTGCCTGATCGCCGGCCCCGGACACGACGAGGCCCTGCTCGCCCTGGCCGCCACGACGTTCGACCGCTCCGCGGCGCACACGGGGTGAGCCGGGCCCCACCATACGGCTGAGCTGGGCCTTTGTCAGGCAGCGGAGCGACGTCACGCGAGATCATTCAGTGGGCCTGCTCGAGAGGAAACGAGTGGAGGCGCGCATGCGGGATCCATAGGGTTAGCACGTGTCCGTTGATGTCTCCGCCGAACTCCCAGCGCCTATCTCGCTGTCCACCGTGGTTCAGGGGACGGGAGAGGTTCTCAGAGCGCTGCTCGACCTTGCATTTGAGCCGCCACCACTGGAGGTCATTGAGGGGTGGCACGTTGAGGACCACCTCAGGGTGTCGTCTGGGCGGCCGATGTCGGCTGAGGAACTTGCCGCATCCGTGATGGGTGGGAGCAGTCCCGCGCGTGGGGACGACGGCAAGGGATCTCTTGCGTTCGAGGTCCGGCCTGTGGGGAGCGGGGACCGCGCATACCTGTTGGTGATCGATCTGGCCACTCACCCGGCTGGGGCTCCGCTCATCAAGGTTGTGGTGTCCCCAACCCGGACCTGCGTGGGCGTGGTGCTTGCGACTGCTGTCGCACTGAGCGCGGCGTCCGCAAGCGGTGGCGAGTTCGTCGACATCGAGATAATCATGCTCGACGCGGTCGCATGGCAGGGCCCCGGCAAAGTCGCAAGATGCCCGTTTCGAGTCCAAGTCGGTCCAGCTGGATACGGGTGCCCAGGCGCAACGGACGTCCCAACTCGGCCTCGTCGCCGTCGATCTCCGGCCACGTGAGCCGCACCTCCACAACTCCTCTGGGTCGGGCCGATTGCAGGGCTTCGGCAAAGTCGACGGGTGCCCGTTTCGTGATCATGTGAGGCCGAGGAGGGCGAAGGGGCGAGGGCGCCAGTCGCCGTCTCGGGTTCGGCGTCGAGCATTCAGCGGTGGCTGCATGTGGACCTGAAGGAGATGCTCCAGCGCGAGTCCGTACACAGCCAGTCCCATCGACTCGACTGCAGTCCGCTCCCGGGCGTCGAGCTGCATGAGCAGCTTGGCCCACTGGACGACAATCACTCGCTCCCACAGCTCGGGCGGCACGGTGTTGGCCAAGTGGTGGTCCTCGCCGATTGGGAGGTCTCGTAGCCGGCGCTCGGCCTCCTGGGTCTGGCCGACGTATGCGAGCCCAGTTCCGTGCAGATAGACGCCATAGAAAACCGGCCCACTGACCGGAGGCGCATCATCGCCGGCCCCTGAGGTCAGAAGGGCACCGACGCTGTGTGCAAACCGGAACCGATCCTGCCACTCGCTCAACTCCGCGGCCCCGCTGGTCACAGAGCGCAGGGAAGAGCGCCACTCTTCGTAGGCCTGATCAAAGCTCGCTTCCACCACGGGTGACAGTCTGACCTCACCGATGCGCCTCATGCGACATCCATCCGGCACTACTCTCGACTGCGGTTGGGGGGACCGGGCGGATGACTGAAGGGACGGGCATGGGGCAGCGAGGGTACTGGCGAGTGTCTGATGGGTCCGCGGTGCCAGCCACGGAGGCTCAGGCGATCTGGGCCGTCGAGGCCTATCGAGTGCTTGTGAGAGTGGCCGGTACCTATCACGCCGTGATCACTTACAAGGAGCTTGCGGAAGGAGTCCAGGAGGCATCGGGCATCCGCACGTCGGCGCTGCTCCACAACTGGGTCGGCGGTGTCCTGGGTCGAGTGGTCAGGGAGGCCCACCATCGCGGCGACCCACCAATGACCGCGTTGGTCGTGCACACCGATGACGGCATGGTCGGAGACGGCTACAAGGAAGTCCTGGCCGTCGCGGGAGAGCCTCCAGTGGAAGATTTCCTGGAGCGCGAGCATCATGCCGCTCGGTCGCGACTGGCCTGCTACCAGCGCTTCGGCGCCACGCTCCCTGCCACCGGCGGTGTGCCAGCTCTTGCCCCGAAACTCGAAGCGACCATCGCTCGGCAGCGCTCACGGGAGCCCGTCCGGCCGCCGCGGGTCTGCCCCAGCTGCTTCATCCAGCTCCCCTCCACCGGCGCCTGCGACTCGTGCGGGGCGCCCGGACAAACCCTTGATGCTCACGCCCTCACGAGTGGCTCAATCGTCGCACCGGTTACACCTGACCTGCGCCGCCCCACGTGATCGCGTCACGAGTTCTTATGTAGGGTAGTCACTTCCGACGGTTATTCTTGACTTGCCAAGTGGTCCTCGACAATTCCTCCGCCTTGCTAATTGCAAGACGTTTCACTTCGATAAGTGGTGGATACATCGTATCTACGGTGATTGGATGATCCTCCTTCTTGAGGAGGGCACCCAAAGGCCTCTTCCAGCTTGCCGGAATGCGAATTGTCCACGCCGTTGCGGACCACGCCTTCCCTGCTGCATTGCGCAACGGAAAACGGATGCTCAGGTTCGTAATCTTGGCTAGATCCAACGGCTCCAGAGTCTTGCCGTTAAATTGCATTTGGCGTCGCGAATAACTGGCAATCAGGCCGCCCACAAGAAAACACCCTTGCTGCGCCCGCATTCGAGGATCGAGATCCTTTGGGTCGGCAACTGCCACGCGCCCAGTCCAACTCGACTTTGCGTACTGCTCACCGCGGGCGGCGTCTGCCCACTCCAGGCATCGCTGGGCGTCCAAGTAGAAGATGTCTGCCGCGTCGCTGGACTTGCGGTGGAGCTGGATTACGAACAGCCGGCCGTCCAGGTCGTGATTCTGATCCACGGCAAAGAATAGAGCCTCAAAGGGAGCTTTCGAGACATCGATAAGCCTTGTGGGAATCCCGTGATGCTGCATGAGTCCCAAGAGCTGGCCATCGGTCATTAGTCGCCCAAGGCCCTGGCTTCTCATCACTCGCAGGATATCCGCCTCCGTTCTTGCCATCCGATGCTCCGTCACCCTGGTGACCGAGTTTTGGAGAATCCGAAAGAGACTTGACGAGAGTCCGTGATCCGCGTTGGATTGCCCGCGATAAAAGACGCTTTCAACTGGTGGCGACGGTAGAGCGAGAGACCCGCCATCCAAGGGGTCTCTCGCCCCGGCTTTGAGCCATTCCCAGAGGCTCTGAAATGTCCCGTCCAATCCAATCTTTGAATTAATCTCGCGCTCTGCGAAAAACTCCCCTGCAAGATTGTTGCTGACCGCATCGCCATCTGGCGAAGACCCTCGATTGTTACCAGTGGCAGGGTGCGAATCGTTAGCCATAACCGGAGCTTAAGTCGGTCGGCAGGCTGATGCAGGTCGGTGAGGGCCAACAGGCGAAGGCCTGTCTCCGGGGAGGGCGCCCCGAACGGACGACTCCTGGCCGCCTCTCGGCGCGCTTCGGTGCGGAGTTTCCCGGACTTGGCCCCTCGCGGGCAGCCGATGCTGCAAGATCTGCACGTGGCAGACTATCGGCGGCGCACCGTCTCGCGGGTTGTGGTTCAGCAGGCATTCGGGCTAGCAGGAGGGCGGTGTTCCTTCCCAGGCTGTCAGCCTGTGACTCTCGACAATGGCCTACCCCTCGTTGAGGTCGCGTTCATAGCGGGAGGGTTTCCCGGCGCAGTCAGGCACGAGCCCGACTTGACTTTCGAAGACGAAACCTCAGTCGAGAACATTATCGCCCTCTGCCCCACTCACCATGCCCTAATCGATCGCAATCCGGAGAATTTCCCAATATCCGCCCTGCGGAGCATGCGCGCAGCTCATCTAGAACGAGTGAGGCGCGGCCTGGGTTCGGATTCCGTCAGGGTCACAACTTCGCGCCTTCTAGAGGCGCTAGAAATTTGGAACCACGAGCGGGGAAATTCGCGAGAAGAATTCTGGCAGACATTCTTCTCGGAGCGCCCAGAAGTTCTAGCAGTCGCCCTGGAGGGGCGAGCATACACCTTGCGAAGCAAGTGCTACGTAGGGGGGAAATCGGTGGATAACACCGGCGGTAACCTCCTCGATTTTATGGCCCACCATAATGGAAACGTAGCCCTCCTTGAGATCAAGACGCCTAAATCTCCCTTGCTCTCAACTTCAAGCTATCGAGAAAATGTCCACGCGCCCTCTCGCGAGCTTTCAGGAGCGTCAGTACAGGTGCTGGAGTACCGCCACAGCTTGCTGTCAAATCTCCCCGCTCTGTCTTTTCAGACCCCCGGCCTGCGGGCGGCCCATCCAGTGAGCATGGTAATCATCGGAGATGTGGAACGGGAGCAGATGAATGAGAACCAGTGGCGCTCCTTTGAACTCTTCCGCACTTCGCTTCGAGACGTGCGAATAATTACCTATGATGAGATATTTGCGGGAATCTCGATGCTCACAGAAGCCCTATCAGATTAAGCGGCCCGCATTGGTCGACCCGTCTCGCTGCCAGGGCCTCGGCAAAGTCCTGTGATGTCCGTCTTGGGAGAGCGCCTGGTGTTGGGGCGTGCTCGTCAGCGCAGTGAGTGGCGCTTTTGGTGCGGCTCGGGGAGCCCGAACGTCAGCCCGTTCTCTTCGAGGGCGTCGGCGATGGTTAGCTGCTCCTTGAGGAAGAGGAAGCTGACGTCGACCGACCCCTGGGCCAGGGTTTCGGCGTAGTCGGCAGGCGTCCGGTTTGTGATCATGCGAGGCCGAGGAGCGTGAGGGGTCGGCGGGCGTCGCGTGCGTTGCGGCGGAGACCGGCGGCGATGTTCGCGACGCCGCTGAGCCGCAGGGCGCCGACGGCGAGGTTGCGCCAGGTCGCCATCGCGCGGGGCGCGTTCCCAGTTCGCAGCTGCGAGGCGTCCTCGGCGAACGTGGTGTCGCGGATGTGGTGCAGGGCCTCGATCTTCCAGTGGTCCCTGCTCAGCTGCGCGAGCTGGGCGGGACTGGCCTGCTCGGCGATCAGGCTGGTGACCGCGTAGACGGTGGCGATGGTGGTCTTGCCGGTCTTGCGGTCGGTGCGGCGGCGCTTGATCTGGACGGCCTGGCTGGCACCGGGGAAGAGCAGGTTGCTGACGGTGGCGACCTTGATCCGCCGGATCTCGGAGCGGCCGTGGCCCGTACCGCGGGTGCGGCCCTGGAGCGGGATGTCCTTCCAGGGCAGGGACTTCAGCTGCTTGCGTAGCTTCTTCTGGTTGCCCTTGACGATCGCGACGTAGTGGGCCCGGCAACCCAGCAGGTAGCTGGCGTGCTCGCGTTGGGTGTGCAGAGCGTCGCTGGTGACGACCGTCCCGGCCAGGTCCGCGATCGTGTCCAGCAGCGGCTGGAAGCAGGTGGTCTCGCCAGTCTTCTCGCCGACGTCGAGTTGGGCCAGGACCAGCCCGGTGGTGTGCTCGACCGCCGCGAACAGGTGCACCTTCCGGCCCCTCGCCCTTGCCGCACCGCGCAGGCTCTTGCCGTCCACGGACAGTCCGCGCGGCCCGGAATCGGCGGGACGGCGGTCGGCGAGCTAGCCACCCACCGCCCGGTCCAGGGCGTCACCGTCGACACGCGCGAGCAGCTGGCGGACCGTCGCCTCCGCCGGGACCAGCTGTCGCGGCAGCACCGGATCGGGGCGCACGCCGAGCCTGTCCAACACGAACGGCGGCGCGTCCGCGATCCACTCGCCGACCGCCAGCAGCGAGGTGGCCCCGGCCAGCACCGCGCATGCGGTCAGCGCGAGGACGACGGCCAGTGCGTGCCGCACGCCGCGTGGGTTGCGCGGGTCCGGCACCTGGGCCAGCCGCTCCAGCAGGCCGGGCACCTCCCCGGGGCCGATCTCGGGTCGCTCGCGGAGCTGGTCAAGGGCAGGCAGGATCAGCGATGATGCGTCGGCAGGCACGGTCTTCCAGGCAGGTCACGGGGCGTCGAGAACTCCATGATCTTGGAAGCCCGTGCCTGTCCTGCTTCCACCCCCACCACCCAACGAACCATCACGAACCGGACGCCTGCCGACTACGCCGAAGCCCTGGGTCGCATGGCAGCCCGACAGATTCATCGAACGAGCCCGATTGGCCAACGGCGTGGGCGACTTCGCGGAGCGGTGCGAGCAGTTCATGCGACAGTTCCCGAGCCTCAACGGCTGGCCGAGGAACCGATCCTCTGACGACGCGTAGCCTCTGCTCCCGTGACTACTGATGATCTCCGCGCTGCGGCGCTCTACTGAACGCTAAAGGCACAGCTCAGCCGCATGGTGCGAGCGACATGACGGCTGGATCCTCAGTAGCTGTCGGCATTGTTGCTGACCTGCTGCAATGCTTCGCGTATGTGCCCGCGACGCATAACCATGCCGGTGGGTCGCCACAACAGGCTTTGCGCCAGGGTGCTATGCGCACGACGCGGTCAAGGGAAGAGGGCCCGGGGCGGCCCAGCCATGTGCAACCAAAAGCAACCGACAACGAGTAATAGTCAAGACCTGTGGACGAGGTGACGTGTGGCCCACCGCTATACCTGGACCGGGTGATGTGCTTCCGGGTACTGCTGGGGCCCGGTGCATTCGGGCTCAGCCCTGGACTGGTTCCACGTGATAGGGCTCAGCTCCGCCCAGATAGAGCATGCACCCCTTGTCCTCCTCCGCATCGAGGCTCTTCCCTGGTGGCACGACGTAGATTCCTGCAGTGGGGGCAGGCGCCCAGCCGAGGTTGCGCGGAGGGTCGTACTCCTCGTAGTGCCCCACGCACAGACGGGTCGGCGGGATGGACACTGTGCAGACGTCTCCTGCACGCAGGGCTGGAGCGGCCGG
Organism: Streptacidiphilus jeojiense; assembly: GCF_000719095.1. Taxonomy (GTDB): domain Bacteria; phylum Actinomycetota; class Actinomycetes; order Streptomycetales; family Streptomycetaceae; genus Streptacidiphilus; species Streptacidiphilus jeojiensis. The sequence goes on from NZ_JOEH01000036.1 coordinate 14,780, forward strand.
CTCAAGGCGATATGGAACCCACTCGTGGTTGGAATCGCCCCATGGGAGGCTGAATCTCCCGTTCCAGCGGAAATTTGTGGAGTTGTCGATCGCTCCCCACGGCCATTCGAGAGTGATGTAACGCGAATCCACCGCAACCACCCGAGCACTCGCGGCTTCACAGGAGACGATCACCTCGTCGCCGATCCGAAGAGCCATGGCCATCCCTCCTTGTCCGGTCGAGAAAGACTCAGAATAGGTCAAGACCTCCGCAATTGGATGGCTCCGCTTTGGCCCGGGAGACCGCCGAGGTCCGGTTGCTGTAGTCGCCCGGTCAAGCGACCTTCTCCGCTCGCTCAACCAGCGCACCGTAATCGAACCCGGCACCGGCGCGGACCAGTGCAACCAGGTGGGCGCCGGTGATCGCGCGCCATCGGTCCTGGGCGGACTCGACCAGCTTGAACACCATCGCCAGTGTGGCAGCCGGGCTGCCGGCGACGCTTCACCAAAGGTCGTCAGCTGAGTGCGGCGGCCCGTAGGTCAAGTTCCCTGGCTGCGGGCACCGTCTTGAGCCGATTGAGACGGGCGCGCATCTCGGCGACGGCTTCGGTGACCTTGACAGAGCGAATTCCCTCAGCGGTGTCGAGGAAGTCATTCCAGGTCACCAGGGCCGCGTCGGTGTCCTAGCGACGCAGGTGGACCTGGCCGAGGTCGGCCAGGACGATCGCACGGGTCCGGCGGCGATCCAGGCCGTGGATATCCAGCGCCAGTCGGTGGTGTTCTCCACCGAGGCACTGATGCGCGGCCGCGGCGACATCCTGCACGGCCGCACCGCCCTGGTCATCGGCTTCGGCAAGCTCGGCTCCTCCATCGCCAGGCTGCTGCACGCCAAGGGCGTCCAGGTCACCTTCTTCGACATCGACCCGGTCCGCCGCACCCAGGCCCTGTCCCAGGGGTTCGCCGTCGCCCGCGACCGCGAGCACGCCCTGACCGGAGCCGGACTGGTGCTCTGCGCGACCGGCTCCATCGCCTTGCGAGGCGAGGACTTCCCGCACCTGCGCAACGGGGCCTATATCGCCACCGTCACCAGCAGCGAGGACGAACTGGAGCTGGCCGGTCTGCCGGAGGTCTACACCCGGGCCCGCACCGGGGAGTCCATCACCCGCTACCAGACCACCGGGCACTACTTCTATCTGATGAACAACGGAAACGCCGTCAACTTCCTGCACGGTGCTTCAGTCGGTCCGTTCATCTTCCTCGTTCAGGCGGAAATCCTCGCCGCCATCGAGATCCTCGCCCGCGCCGACCTCAACCCCGGTATGCATGGGATCGGCGCGGACCACCGCGCCACCATTGCGGCGACCTGGCTCAACTACTTCAACAGGTGATCACCATGGCCATCACGGCAGAGCACATCCGCACCACCCTGACCCGCTACCTCGACCAGCACCCCGAGGAGAAGGCCGACCTCGCACCCGTCCTGGACCTCCTGGACACCGGGGCAGAGATCACCAGCCGCAAGGAGTTCCGCGGCCACGCCACCGCCGGCGCAATCCTGACCGACCCCGTCGGCAAGGTCCTGTTCATCCACCACCTGGCTCTGAACAAGTGGCTCCTGCCCGGCGGCCACCTCGAACTCGGCGACACCACCCTCATCGGCGCGTCCCTGCGTGAACTCGCCGAGGAGACCGGCATCCGCCCCGAGCTCGTCGTCCCACTCCGGGACGAGCCCGTGCACATCGACGTTCATCCCATCCCCGCCAACCCGGCCAAGGGCGAGGGCGACCACCAGCACATCGACTTCCGCTTCGTCTTCGCCACCAACGCCGACGTCGCCGAACTCCAGGCCGAGGAAGTCACCGATGCCGCCTGGCGCAGTGCCGAGACGATCACCGACGAGCGCCTCCGTAACAGAGTGTCCGCCGCCATCCGGCGCTGACCAGCGCGAGAGCGGCCGGACGCCTGGAAAGCAGGAAACCTTCCCAGATTCAGGCAGCTCCCACGAGTTGGAAGTTGAGATCAGCGGGAAATTTGCTGACCCCGGTCATGGCGCCAGGGGTCAGCAAGGCTGGACGGTCGGCCAGCGGCCCGGTCTGGCCTGACGCCAGCCCCGCCCGGTCCCCCGCGGCCGAGTCGACCTGGTGCGGATCGAGCGGCACTGGGAGGACATCCTGCGGATCATCGGCTCCATCCACACCGGCGCGGTGCGGGCCCACAACGTGATCCGGATGCTGTCGGGCGAGGGCCGGCCCACCCCGCTGGGCGACGCGATCGCGCACTACGGGCGGATCACCAAGACGCTGCACATCCTGCGCTCGGACTCGTGCTCAACGCCGTCGTACTCTTCGACACCCGGTACATGGATGCCGCGGTGAACCAGCTCCGCGCCGACGGCTTCGACGTCCACGACCAGGACGTTGCCCGCCTCTCCCCATTCGTACAGCACCACGTCAACACGCTCGGTCGCTACTCGTTTCAGCTCCCTGAAAACTACCCGGAGGGCTGCGGCCTCTGCGTGACCCGGACTCCGCTGACAAGGATTGATGTCACCTGTGGGTCGGAATTCCTGCTGGGAGCATCAGTGTTTCGATGGCCTGTGCCCAGTCCAGCAGCCGCTCGTCGCTTCCGGTGCGACTGACGCACTACAGGCCTAGCGGCAGGCCGTTCTCAGTCCGTCCGGCGGGGATGGAGAGGGAAGGCCAGCCGGCGTAGCTCCAGGGCAGACACATGATGGGGCTGCCCGTGCTGGCCAGACCGTGCGGTGCCGGGCCGGTGGCAGCGGGGCAGATCCATATGTCGACGCCTGCCTCGTCGGTCGCCTGTGCCAGGGTGGTCCGGAAGGCTTCCCGCCGTCGCAGCCCGTGCTCGTACTGTTCCCGGGAAATCGCCTGCCCTTGCCGCACCGCGGCCACGGATTGCTGCCGGTAGAGCGCGCCGTGCCGAGGGAACCACTCAGCGTGGCTCTGTGCGGCTTCATAGCGGTTCACCGTGAACAGGTCGTCGGCATCGTGGGCGAGGTCCGCGAACATCGGGACGCGGCGCACCGGGAACCCTGCACTCGACAGCGTCGCGACCTGTACTTCGAATGCCGCTCGTGCCGCTGTTCCGGCCTGCTCCAGGTAGGGGCCGTCCGGCACGCCGAGCACTGGACGCTTCCGTTCGGTGTCCCGCACTGGCTGCCAGCCGTCGCACAGCACAGCTGCTGCCATCGCCGCTGCAGAGAGCGTCGCGGCGAAGACCCCTATGGTGTCGAGGGTCGGCGCGTTGGGGATCACGCCGTCGACCGGAATCCGACGGGCCGTCGGCTTGAACCCCACGACACCGCAGTAAGCCGCAGGACGGATCATTGACCCGACCGTCTGCGTACCGATGGCCAGCGGCACCATTCCAGCCGCGACAGCCGCTGCCGACCCGCTGCTGGAGCCGCCAGGCGTGTGTTCGTGGGCGTGTGGATTCCGTGTCGCCCCCGGCGCAGCAATGGCGAACTCCGCCGTCACGGTCTTCCCCGCGATCAGGGCTCCGGCATCACGAAGCCGGTCCACGACTCCTGCCTGTCTGCCCTCGAACACCTCTGGGGGCAGCACAGAGCCACCTCGTGTGGGCAGTCCGTCCACGTTGACGATGTCCTTCACCCCGACCGGGACGCCGAACAACGGCGGCCGCGACCCAGCGGCCGGCCAACGCTCGTGGACCGAATGGAGCTCACTGCGAACGCGTTCCCGCCGGGCGGCACTTGTCTCTGAATCGGCGACAAAAGCATGGATGGTACGGTCCATCTCATCGATCCGGTCGCACAACGTGTCAACCGTCACCGACGGCGAACCGCCTACCTCATACGTTTTCGTTTTCACGCGGACCAGACTGCCAGAGCAGGATGGCTCGCCTCGGCCTCAGTTGGCCGAGGCCGAGGCGTAGGCCGGGGCCGGGGCGGAGGCCAGGGACGGGGCGGAGGCCGGGGCGCAGGTGGGCGTCGGCTCCGCTCCGGCGTCCGCGGACTCCAGGCGGAGCATGGCCTGCTCGTCCGCGGTGCCGGGGGCCGCCTGGTAGACCACCATCCGCTGGCCGCCGGTCCGGGCCAGCTGCATCACCTCGTAGGTCAGGGTCATCGACCCGACCTTGGGATGCCGGAAGGTCTTCTGGCCGCCACCGCGCTCGCAGACGTCGTAGCGTTCCCACAGCCGCGCGAACTCCGGCGACTTCAGCACCAGTTCGCCGACCAGCGCGGTCAGTTCGGGGTCGTCCGGGTCGACCCCGGCGACGGCCCGCAGATGCGCCACCGAGAGCGCGACCGTCTCCTGCCAGGGGTCGTAGAGCGTGCGGCCGAGCGGGTGCAGGAACAGGTACCGGGTCAGATTGCGCCGGTCCTCGGGCCAGTCCCAGAGCCCGGGCAGCAGCCGCCGGCCGGGCGGGTTGGCGGCCAGCACCCGGTTGTGGCGGCTCACCACGTAGGCGGGCAGCGGACGCACCGACTCCAGCATCCGCAGCAGCGACTCGCGGACGGTGTGGTCCGAGCAGGCCGGCAGCTCGGAGATCCGTCCGGCGGCCAGCTCGGCGAGCTCGTGCAGGCGCTCGTAGCCGTCGCCGCGCAGCCGCAGCGCACGGCCGAGGGCGTCCACGACAGCCGGCGAGGGATTGGTCTCACGGCCCCGCTCCAGGCGGATGTAGTAGTCGACGCTCACCCCGGCCAGTACCGCCAGCTCCTCCCGGCGCAGTCCGGGGGTGCGGCGCAGGCCCGCGCCGGCTGGCAGGCCCACGTCCTCGGGGCGCACCTGCGCCCTGCGGGCCTTCAGGTACCGGCCGAGTTCGGTGCCCCGCGCATCCGTTGCTGTTGCCATCCGGCCATTGTCGCAGGCCGGTCCGGTGCGTGGGGGGCCGTGTCAGGGCCTGGAACGCGGCACCCCGGGCAGAGCGCGGTCTGCCGCGCGGTTCGGCGCGCGGCCAGAGTTGGTCCCGAACGGGCGGCCCGGCCGCCGGGGCCCAGGGGGTGCACGACACCGGACCGCGGCCCCGGCGCACCGCGGCCGCCCGCCGAATGCCCCTGAGAGGAAGTCACCATGCAGACCACGCGGACGCCCCGGCTCCGGCACTCGGACCGGGCGGAACCGGGCGCAGCGTCCGACGCCCAACGCGCCCACCGCGCCCGGCGGCGCACCGGCGCGGCGCTGGTCGCCTCGCTGCTCGGGTTCACCGTGATCACCATCGACGTCTCGGCGGTGAACATCGCCCTGCCCGCGATCGGGGACACCCTCAGCGGCGGGATGGCCGGACTGCAGTGGGTGGTGGACGCCTACACCCTGATGTTCGCGGCCCTGATGCTCTCCGCCGGGGCCCTCTCCGACCGGGCCGGTGCCCGCCGCGCCTACGCCTGGGGCATCAGCCTGTTCACCCTGGCCTCCCTGGGCTGCGCGCTGGCGCCGGACATCGGCGTGCTGGTGGCCACCCGGGTGGCGCAGGGCGCCGCCGCCGCAGTGGTGATGCCGGCCTCACTGGCGCTGATCCGCCAGTCCTACGAGGACGCCCGGGCCCGGGCCCGCGCCATCGCGCTGTGGACCGTCGGCGGCTCGGTGGCGATGGCCGCGGGACCGGTGCTCGGCGGGCTGCTCACCGACACGGTGGGCTGGCGGGCGGTCTTCCTGCTCAACCTCCCGGTGGGCGCGCTGGTCCTGGGCCTGCTGATCCGGGTGGAGCGCTCTCCGCGCCGGCCCGCCGCACTGGACGGCGGCGGCCAGCTCACCGCCGTGCTCGCGCTGGCCGGGCTGGCCTTCGCCGCGATCGAGGGCGGCCACCTGGGCTGGACCAGCGGCCCAGTGCTGGTCTCCGCCGCGATCGCGGTAGCGGCCGGCCTGGCCTTCCTCGCGGTGGAGGCCCGCTACCCCCAACCCCTGCTCCCACTGGGCATGCTGAAGGACCGTCGGGTCACCGTCCCGCTCGCGGTCGGCTTCGCCGTCAACGTCGCCTTCTACGGCGGGATCTTCCTGCTCGGGCTGTACTACCAGCGGCTGCGTGGGATGTCGGGGATCTCGGCCGGGCTGATGTTCGTGCCGATGTCGGCGGTGGTGACGGCGACCAACCTGGTCTCGCCGCGGCTGGCGGAACGGATCGGGCGGCGACCGGTGATCGTCGCCGGGCAACTGGTCTTCACCGTGGCGATGCTGGCCATGCTGCCGCTGGCCGCGCACACCCCGGTGTGGCTGGTTCTGGTCCTGCTGCTGCCGCTGAGCGTCGGCGGGGCGCTGGCGGTGCCCGCGGTGACCGCGCTGCTGATGGACGCCGTTCCCGGGGAGCGGGTGGGAACCGCGTCGGGGCTGCTCAACTCCTTCCGCCAGACCGGCGGGGCGCTGGCGGTCGCCCTCTTCGGCGGCCTGCTCTCCGGCCCCGACGGCGGCTTCTCGCTCCCGGGCATGCGCCTCGGCCTGCTCGCCGTCGCGGCCCTGCTGCTGGCCACCGCCATCCTCTCCCGCCTGCTGCTGCCGCGCGACTGAACCAGTCGACGGTCGGCCGGCGACGGGCCGGCGATCGCAGCGGCGACCACGACAAGGACCACGACGGATGCCCCCGGCACCGTCGTGGTCGTCCTGACGGGGCATCAACCACCGGTGGTGGCAGCCGCAGGGCGCGGCGGAACCGGTCCGGTTCCGGATCGCCGATTCGTTGACACCAGCGCCACGGGCCCCCTATACCTCAGGGGGAGAGCGCTCTCTGAGTGGAGATTTCACGCCCTTCCCGTCGAAAGGTGATGTCATGGCACGACCATGCCCTGCCACGCGCGGCCCCCCGCGGCAGGCCCGGCCGACCGCTGACGTTCGTGGTCGCGATGCCCGTGCCGATCCCCGCGCAGGACGAGCGCGCCGAGGTCGCACCCGCACCGCCGCTTCGCCGCTCTTCCCCCCGACCTTGCTGGAGTTGTCATGCAGGCCCACTCCTCCGGTGGCACGATCCATCGGAGCGCCCTGTTCCGCCCGGCGCACGCCGCACTGCTCTTCCTCGTCGCCCTGAGCCTGGCGATCTGCACGATCGCCGCGCCCGCCGCCCATGCCGCCGACACCCTGCTCTCGCAGGGCAAGCCCACCACGGCGTCCTCCACCGAGAACGCCGGGACCCCGGCCGCCGACGCCACCGACGGCGACACCGGCACCCGCTGGTCCAGCGCCTTCTCCGACCCGCAGTGGCTGGAGGTCGACCTCGGGGCCACCGCCTCCATCGACAAGGTGGTGCTGAACTGGGAGACCGCCTCCGGCAAGGCCTACCAGATCCAGACCTCCAGCGACGGAACCACCTGGACGCCGATCTACACCACCACCACCGGCCCCGGCGGCACCGAGACCCTGGCCGTCACCGGCACCGGCCGCTACGTGCGCATGTACGGAACGGCCCGCAACACCGCCTACGGCTACTCGCTCTGGGAGTTCCAGGTCTACGGGACCATCGGCTCCGGCAGCAGCTGCGGAACCACCAACGCCGCACTCGGCAAGACCACCACCGCGTCCTCCGCCGAGAACGCCGGCACCCCGGCCGCCGACGCCACCGACGGCAACACCGGCACCCGCTGGTCCAGCGCCTTCTCCGACCCGCAGTGGCTGGAGGTCGACCTGGGCAGCAGCCAGTCGATCTGCCAGGTCGTGCTCAACTGGGAGACCGCCTACGGCACCGCGTTCCAGATCCAGACCTCCAACGACAACGCCACCTGGACGCCGATCTACACCACCACCACCGGCACCGGCGGGGTGCAGACCCTGAACGTCTCCGGCAGCGGCCGGTACATCCGGATGTACGGCACCGCCCGGGCCACCGGCTACGGCTACTCGCTGTGGGAGTTCCAGGTCTTCACCGGCACCTCCACCGGCGGCAACACCGTCACGGTCACCGCTCCCGGCGCCCAGTCCGCAACCGTGGGCACCGCCACCAGCCTGCAGATCCACGCCACCGACTCCGCAGCCGGCCAGACGCTGACCTACAGCGCCACCGGACTGCCGACCGGACTGTCGATCAACGCGTCGACCGGCCTGATCTCCGGCACCCCCAGCACGGCCGGCACCTTCAACGCCACGGTGACCGCCACCGACTCCACCAACGCCGCCGGATCAGCCCCCTTCACCTGGACCGTGACCAGCGGCGCCGCCGGCTGCACCCAGCCAAGCTCGCCGGACTTCGGCCCCAACATGAAGATCTTCGACCCCAGCATGTCCAGCGCCACCATCCAGTCCACGCTGGACTCGGTCTTCAACACCCAGAAGCTCAACCAGTTCGGCACCGACCGGTACTCGCTGCTGTTCAAGCCGGGCACCTACAGCAACACCGCCAACATCGGCTACTACACCTCGATCCAGGGCCTGGGGCAGAACCCGGACGACGTCACCATCAACGGCGACGTCACCGTCGACTCCTTCGACGGCACCGGCAACGCCACCCAGAACTTCTGGCGCTCGGCGGAGAACATGGCCGTCAACCCGTCGGCGGGCAACACCCGTTGGGCCGTCGCCCAGGCCGGTCCGTTCCGCAGGATGGACATCCACGGCGGGCTGCAGCTCTACCCGGCCAGCTACGGCTACGCCAGCGGCGGCTACATCGCCGACTCCAAGGTCTCCGGGCAGGCCTCCAGCGTGTCCCAGCAGCAGTGGTACTCGCAGGACAGCAACTTCGGCAGCTGGAGCGGCTCGGTGTGGAACATGGTGTTCTCCGGCGTGACCGGAGCACCCGCGCAGAGCTTCCCCACTCCCCCGATGACCACCCTGGCCACCACGCCCACCTCGCGTGACGTGCCGTACCTGTACGTGGACTCCTCAGGCGCCTACCGGGTGTTCCTGCCCTCGCTGCGCACCAACGCGTCCGGAGCCAGCTGGGCCAACGGGGCCACCCCCGGCACCTCCCTGCCGATCAGTCAGTTCTTCGTGGCGACCCCGTCCAACACCGCCGCCCAGATGAACGCGGCGCTGGCGCAGGGCTGCAGCTTGTTCCTCACCCCCGGCGTCTACAGCATCGACCAGACGCTCAACGTCAACAACCCCAACACCGTCGTCCTGGGCACCGGGTTCCCGACCCTCGTGCCGACCGGCGGCGTCAACACCATGCAGGTCGCCGACGTGGACGGGGTGCGGATCAGCGGCGTGCTGTTCGACGCCGGCACCACCAACTCCTCGGCACTGCTGACCGTCGGCGCCCAGGGCTCCTCGGCCAACCACGCCGCCAACCCGACCTCGATCCAGGACGTGTTCTTCCGGATCGGCGGCGACATCGCGGGCAAGGCCACCGACAGCCTGGTGGTCAACTCCAACAACACGCTGCTGAACGACATCTGGGCCTGGCGCGCGGACCACGGCAACGCCGGCACGGTCGGCTGGACCGTCAACACCGCCGACACCGGACTGATCGTCAACGGCAACAACGTGCTGGCGACCGGGCTGTTCATCGAGCACTACCAGAAGAACGAGGTGGTGTGGAACGGCCAGGGCGGCGAGACCATCTTCCTGCAGAACGAGATGCCCTACGACCCGCCGAACCAGGCCGCCTGGATGAACGGCTCGACCAACGGATACGCCGCCTACGTGGTCTCCCCGAACGTCACCTCGCACCAGGCGTACGGGTTGGGCAGCTACTGCTACTTCAACGTCAATCCGGCGGTGGTGGCAGATCACGCCTTCGAGGCCCCGTCCGTGGCGGGGGTCAACCTCCACGACCTGCTCACCGTCTCGCTGGGCAATGTCGGTGTGATCCAGCACGTGATCAACCAGACGGGAGCCGCGACCCCGACCAACACCACACCGTCGACCGTCGTCAGCTTCCCGTGACCCTCGGATCCGCAAGGATCCGTCGAACCGGCTGACGGTTGCACCAGCGCTCGGGAGGTCCCCCGCCAACGGGGGACCTCCCGTCCCGCGAAAGGGTCTTTCGGGGAGGAGTCGGATGAATTTCGTCCCTGGGTCGGACACGAAGTCATCGGGGTTACTAGAGTGCGTGTCTGTACCGGGCCAAGGGACGGACATCGAGGAGGGAGGCACGGGGAGCAGTTCACTGATCCGGCGTCACTCCGCCCTTCACTCAGCAGAGGCCTATCGTTCACATGCATCCTGAGCCGCCTTCCACCCCACCCGCACCCCGTCGAGCCCCCGTCCACCGACGCCTGGCGACAAGGCCGAAGCCCCGCAGGCGGACCACGCCCATCGGCGTCGGCGCGCTGCTGGCCTTGGTGTTCCTGGGCGGCTCGCAGGCCGTCGGGTTCGCGGTGCCCGTCGCCACCCCGCCGACCCCGCAGCAGGCACAGCCGTCGACCGCCACCGGTGACGGCGCCCCGCTGGACCTCGCGCCGCCCCCACCCCTGGCCGAGTCCGGACAGCCCACCGCGGCCGGCACCACCGCGACCACCGGTACCACCGCGCCGGGGTCGTCCGCCTCCACCCTGCCTACGACGCAGGCGGGTTCGGTCTCCATCCCCGCAGTGGTGCTGACGGCGTACCGCCGTGCCGAGTCCGCCATCGCCGTCACCACCCCCGACTGCCACCTGAGTTGGACCCTCCTCTCCGCCATCGGACAGGTCGAGTCCGGGCAGGCCGACAACGGCGACGTGAGCGCGGACGGGACCACCCTGCAGCCGATCCTCGGACCGCTCCTGGACGGCAGTAACGGCAGCGCGGCGATCCGCGACGCGAGCGGGAACTGGGTCCAGGCCGAGGGACCCATGCAGTTCCTGCCCTCCACCTGGGCCGCCTGGGGCACGGACGGCAACGGCGACGGCCGCGCCGACCCGAACAACATCTTCGACGCCGCGCTGGCGGCCGGGCACTACCTCTGCGCCGGATCGCGCGACCTGAACCAGCCGGGCGACCTCAGCCAGGCCATCCTCAGCTACAACCACTCCGACACCTATCTGGCCACCGTGCTGGCCTGGATCAGCTACTACCAGCACAACGGCGTCACCGCTGCCGCCCCGGTCACCCCCACCGGCACCACCGCGACGACCGCGCCGACCACCGCAGCGGCCAAGCCGTCCGCGACAACCGGCGCACCCACCACTGCGCCGACCACAGCCCGGGCCTCGTCCTCGCCCACCACCGCCGCGCCCAGCCCCAGCACCTCGGCCGGCACCGGGAAGCCGTCGCCGACCCCGGACCCCAGCGCCAGCCCGTCGCCGACCTCGGCGACACCGACGCCCTCGCCGTCGGCCACGTCCGGTTCCCCGACCGCATGTCCCTCCGACACCACCCAGCCGACCGGCGGTACTCCTGCTCCGACGTCGTCAGCCGCCGCCTCCACCTCGCCGCCGGCCACCCCCGCCGCCGGCACCACGACATCCCCGACGCCCAGCGCATCCGCCACCGCCTGCGGTTCCGCCACTCCCAGCCCGACCGCGAGCCCCAGCGCGGCAGTCCCCTCGCCGTAGCGTCGTCGCTGTGCCCTCGGCCCCGGCGTCATTGACCCGCCGGGGCCGGTTCGGTCGACGACTCAGCCGTTGCCGCGCAGGGCGCCCCAGGTCTGCGGACCGACATTGCCGTCCACGTGGATCTGGGCCCAGTTCTGGAACCACCGCACCGCCGCCTTGGTCGCGGGGCCGAAGCTGCCGTCCACGGCCAGCGCGGTTCCGCCCGCCTCGACGTAGTTGGTGTCGGTGTTGATCAGGTCCTGGATCTCCTTGACCGCGGCGGTGTTGGTGCTCCACTCCTCGGTCTCGGCATTGCCGGTGTAGTAGCCGCAGTAGTTGCCGATGCCGCCGACCCGGGTGCACTGGTTCGCGGCGGAGGCGTTGGTCGCGGTGCCGACGCCGATCGAGACGACCAGGGCCGCCATGGCCAGCGAGCTGATGATGCGGTTGCGCACAGGTGTTCCCTTCCTCGGAGGCCGCACGCCCGGTACCGGCCTGCGGTCGAGGACGATCCTGTCCGGCGGCGCTCACCACCGGCTAACATCCATCTCACATCGCGCAAAAAACACTTGCTGTGCCTGCAAGAATGCACGTGTAGGTCGTATCCGGGGGGTGCGCGGATGGAATTCCGGCTCTTGGGGCCGCTGAGGATCGGCCCGACGGCCGCGGGCGTCCCGATCGGCGCCGGCAAGTCCCGGGCCCTGCTCGCGGCACTGCTCCTGGACGCCAACAGCACCGTCCCCATCGACCGCCTGGTCGAGGCCATGTGGCAGGGACGGCCTCCGGCCAGCGCGGCGGCATCGCTCTACAACCATGTGATGCGGCTGCGGCGCATCCTCGAACCGCAGCTCGGCGACCGGATCCGAGCCGTCACCCCCGGATACCTGATCCGGGTGGAACCCGGGGAGCTGGACACCGACGTGTTCTCCGCGCTGTGCGCCGACGGCCGTCGGCTCGCCGCGGACGGGCAGTGGGCGCGGTCGTCCTCCGCCCTGACCGCAGCGCTCGACCTGTGGCGCGGCTCCCCCCTGGCCGACGTGCCCGGCCTGGACCGCTGGCAGCCCCGACTGCAACAACTGCTGGAGCTGCGGCAGCAGGCCCTGGAAGGACGCGTCGAGGCCGACCTGCAGCAGGGCCGCCACCACGAGATCATCGGCGAACTCCGGGCCCTGACGGTGGAACAGCCGCTGCACGAGGCCTTCCACCGGCAGCTGATGCTCGCCCTGTACCGGGCGGACCGCCGCGCCGAGGCTCTCGGCGTCTTCCAGGCCCTGCGGCGCACGCTCGTCGACGAACTCGGCGTGGAACCGTCGGCGCCGCTCCAGGAGCTGCAGCGCCGAATCCTCAGCACCGACCCCAGCCCCGAGCCCGGTCCCGGTCCCGCCCTCGACGCCACCACCTCCGCCGGCACCCCGCCCCCCGGCGGCCACCATCTCCGTCAACTCCCCGCAGACACCCGACTGTTCACCGGCCGCACCCGGGAACTCGACCGGCTGCTGACACTCGCGGAGTCAACCGCCGCGACCGTCGTGGTCACCGCGATCGACGGGGCGGCCGGTATCGGCAAGTCCGCCCTCGCCATCCACGCCGCCCACCGGCTCCGTCCGCACTTCCCCGACGGCCAGCTCTTCATCGACCTGCACGGCCACACCGACGGCCTGGCCCCCCTGGACGCCGGCCAGGCACTGGACGGGCTGCTGCGCTCCCTCGGCGTCCCCCCGCAGCTGATCCCGCAGGAACTCGGCGAACGCGCGGCCTTCTACCGCGACCGGCTGGCCGGCACCAGAACCCTGATCATCCTCGACAACGCCGCCGGCACCGCCCAGGTCCGCCCCCTGGTTCCGGGGACCCCCGGCTGCCTGGTCATGGTCACCAGCCGCCGGCACCTGACCGGACTGGACGACGCCCACTCCCTCACCCTGGACGTCCTGCCCGAACCCGACGCGCACGCCCTGCTGCTCAAGGCAGCCGGCCCCGGCCGCATCGCCGACGGCCATCCCGCGGTCGACGAACTGACCGCGCTCTGCGGCTACCTACCGCTGGCCGTCCGGATCACCGCCTCGCGGCTACGGCACCACCGGGCCCTGCACGTCCAGGACGTCGTCGGCCAACTGCGCGACGAGAACGCCCGGCTGGACGTCCTCCAGGACGACGACCGCAGCCTCTCCGCCGTCTTCGACCTCTCCTACACGGCCCTGCCGGCCGCCGAACAGCACATGTTCCGGCGGCTCGCCCTCGTCCCCGGCCCCGACTTCGACGCCCGGGCCGCAGCCGCCCTCGCCGACACCGACCGGCACACCGCGGCGCGCCTGCTGGAGTCCCTGCTGGACCACAGCCTGCTGATCCAGCGCTCGGCCGACCGCTACCGCCTGCACGACCTGCTCCGCCTGTACGCACGCACCCGGTGCGCGGACGATCCGGCCGCGGACCGCGACGCGGCACTCACCCGGCTGCTGAACCACTACCAGCGGACCGCCGCGGCCGCCGACCGGCACCTGGCCCGGCACACCCGCCCCGGCACCGCCCCACTTCACCCGGCCGCCACCCGGGACCTGCCCGATCGCACCGCCGCGCTGGCCTGGATGCGGGCCGAACGCGCCAACCTGCTGGCCTGCGCCGCCCATGCCGCCACCACCGACCAGCCCGCCTACCTGGTCGAGCTGACCGCATCGCTGGCTGCCTTCCTCCAGCAGGAAGGGCCCTGGCAGCAGGCCGCCGAGCTGCACCAAGCCGCCGCCGAAACGGCGCACCGGCACCACGCCGCCCTCGGCGAGGCCAACGCCCTGTCCGACCAAGGCCGCGTCCGCTACCTGCTGGGCGACTACCCGGCCGCGGACGACTTCCAGCAACGCGCCCTGACGATCTACCAGGACCTCGGCGACCTGCTGGGCGAGGCCAACGCGCTGCACGAACTGGGCCGGCTGCGCCACCTCACCAGCGACTCACCGGCCGCGGCGACCGCGCTGCAGGAACAGGCGCTGGCGCTCTACCGCAAGCTCTGCGAACCGCTCGGCGAGGCCAACGCCCTGCACGAACTGGGCCGGGTGCGGCTGATCGAGGGAGACTTCCCGGCCGCCGCGGCACTCCTGGAGCAGGCACTGACGATCCATCAGGACCTCGGCAGCCGGTTCGGCGAGGCCTACGTCCAGTGGGAGTTGGGCCGGCTGCGCAACGCCACCGGCGAGTACCCGGCCGCCGCCGCGCTACTGCGGCAGGCGCTGACCACCTACGGGGATCTCGGCAGCCGGTTCGGCGAGGCCAACTCCTACTACGAACTCGGCCGGGTGCAGTACTCGACCGGGGACTACCCGACCGCGAACGCCCTGCAGCTCCGCGCCCTGGAACTGTTCCGCGAGTTCGGCAGCAGACTCGGCGAGGCGTACGCCCTGCACGAGCTGGGCCGGGTGCGCTGCGTGACCGGCGAACCCGGCACGGCCGCCGGTCTGCTGCTGCGCGCCCTGGCCCGCTTCGAGGCCCTCGGCGACCGGCAGGGCGAGGCCAACGCCGTCCACGACCTGGCCCGGGCAAGGCAGTTGACCGGGGATCAGGAAGCCGCCGCCGACCTGCTGGCACGGGCCCTCACCCTGTTCCGGGAGCTCGGCGACCGGCAGGGCGAGGCCGAGGTGCTCACCAGCACCGGCGCCCTCGCGGCAGAGACAGCGGGCCCGGAGGAGGCACTGGCCCGATACCGGCAGGCCCTGGAGATCGCCCGCGTGATCCACAGCCCCGTCGACGAGGCCCGAGCGCTGGACGGCTCCGCCGCCTGCCTGGAGCGGCTCGGCGAGCACGACGCCGCCCTCGCCGATCTGCGACTGGCCGCAGCGCTCTACCGCCGCATCGGCTCCGCCGAGGCGGCCCCGGCCGCGGCACGCCTCGCCCGACTGGAGTCAAAGAGCGGCGGCTGAGCTCTTGCCACTACCGCCACCAACCGGATACTTTCAATCCGTTTGACCTTCGCCCGGTCCGGGTTGAACGGCGCTGACCTGCATGGATAACCGCGGACAGGTTTCTGCGACGCACCCCTTGATGTTGCGGAGGTTGCTTCCCATAATCCCGGCACCGCAGGCAACACGGGTTGCCAACTCGTATTGCCAACTCCTCTTGCCTGCGACGAGCCGACATCGGATCAACCCCCTCAATGGCGAAGGGCATTCGCACATGACTGACCACCCCCAGTCCGCACCGTCCCGCAGAACCGTCCTCCACCGCGCCGCGTGGGGAGCAGCCGCCGTCGCCGCGGCGCCGTTGATCACCGGTCGCGGCGCCGACCGCTCGGGGGCCCCGTCCTCCGACGCCGTCGCCGTGGCGGACACCACCGCTGCGGGCTACCCGCTGGAGTTCGACCCGGTCCTGATCTTCGGTCCGACCACGCCCGCCGACACCGACGCCTGGCGGGCGGCGATGCTGCAGTGGCGGGCCGAGCAGCGCGCCCTGATCGACTACGACGACCACAACTACCGGCGCCCGGAGCTGGCCTGGACCCAGCGCAACCCGATCCAGACCCAGATGATGGTGCACGACCTGGACTTCTACGACCGGGCCGGCGGCCGGTACACCGTGGAGAAGTACCTGGGCACCCTGGAGCGCCGCTACGGCGGCATCGACTCGGTGCTGATCTGGCCCACCTACCCCAACATCGGCGTGGACGACCGCAACACCGAGCAGATGATCCGGGACATGCCCGGTGGCGTCGCCGGGCTGCGGCGGATGGTCGCCGACTTCCACCGCGCCGGGGTCAAGGTGATGTTCCCGATCCACCCGTGGGACAACGGCACCCGCGATCCTGGCAGGCCCTGGTCGGCCGTGCTGCCCGAGCTGATGGCCGAGATCGGCGCCGACGGCCTCAACGGCGACACCATGCTGGCGGTCACCGAGGACTACTTCACCAACTCGGTGGCCGACGGCGACGCGCTGGCCCTGGAGCCCGAACTGGGACTGCGCAGGCTGGACGACCTGTCGCCGATCGAGTGGAACACCCAGACCTGGGGCTACTGGTACGTCACCGGGTTCGTCCCGCCGGTCAGCATGACCAAGTGGATGGAGCCGAGGCACACCGTTCACGTCAACTCCCGCTGGTCCACCAGCAAGATCGACATGCTGCAGGCCGCGTTCTTCAACGGCACCGGCCTGGAGAGCTGGGAGAACGTCTGGGGCATCTGGAACCAGATGACCGACCGGGACAACGAGGCGGTGCGCCGGGTCACCACCATCGAGCGCACCTTCCCCGACCTGCTGGTCAGCCAGGGCTGGGAACCGCACACGCCGACCGTCCAGGACGGTGCGGTCTTCGCCAGCAAGTGGCCCGGCAGCGGCTCGCAGGCGCTGTGGACCGTGGTCAACCGCAGCACCTCGGCGGTGGCCGGGGACCAGCTCGTCGTTGCGCACCAGGCCGGACTGCACTACTACGACCTGTGGAACGGCGTCGAGTTGAAGCCCCGGGTGACCGGCGGCAGCGCCACCCTCACCTTCCCGATCGAGGCCAAGGGCTTCGGCGCGGTGCTGGCCAGCACCACCGCGGCGCTGCCCAGGGGCTTCGCCGACTTCCAGCGGGAGATGCACCGCGCGGCGGCCCGGCCGCTGAGCAGCTACTCCAGCGCCAACACCTTCGCGGCCCAGACGATGACCCCGATCCACCCGACCCCGCGTCAGGACCGCACGCCCGCGGGCATGGTCGCCGTCCCCGGGACCGACTTCCTGTTCACGGTCAGCGGCACCGAGATCGAGGGCGGTGACATGGTCGGCGTGGACGTGCAGTACCCGTGGGAGACCCAGCCGGGCCGCGAGCACAGCCATGTCGTCACCATCAAGCCGTTCCTCATCGACCGCACCCCGGTCACCAACGCGCAGTACCAGCGGTTCCTGGACGCCACCGGCTACCGACCCGCGGACAGCCACCACTTCCTCAAGGACTGGGACTGGTCGCGCCGGCAGCAGCCGCAGTACCGCGCGGGCTGGGCCGACAAGCCGGTCACCTGGGTGTCGCCCGAGGACGCCCGCGCCTACGCCGCCTGGGCCGGCCGGCGGCTGCCCAACGACTGGGAGTGGCAGTA
This sequence comes from Streptacidiphilus jeojiense, assembly GCF_000719095.1. GTDB lineage: Bacteria > Actinomycetota > Actinomycetes > Streptomycetales > Streptomycetaceae > Streptacidiphilus > Streptacidiphilus jeojiensis. The sequence continues at coordinate 32,162 of NZ_JOEH01000036.1, forward strand.
CGCCGCCCAGGGCACCGACGGCCGGCTGTACCCGTGGGGCAGCACCTTCGACGCCGCCCGGGTGCCGGCCACCTGGTCCGGGCGCGACGGCCTGCCCGGCCCGGCGGACGTCACGGCGCATCCCTCCGGCGCCAGCCCGTTCGGGGTGCTGGACCTGGTGGGCAACGTCTGGCAGTGGACCAACGAGTTCACCGACGCGCACACCGCCGCCGCCGTGATCCGCGGCGGCTCCTACTACCGGCCGCAGGGCTCCGACTGGTACATGCCCAGCGACGAGAACGCCTACCGGCTCGACCGCCACAACCGGTACCTGCTGATGGCTCCGAGTCTGGACCGCTCGGCCACGATCGGATTCCGCACCGCGGCCGACCGCTGACCTGCCGTCAGGCCCTTGCGGTTGCGATGGTTGCTCCTCATAATCCCGTGACCCGCCCGCAACTCGTGTTGCCAACACGAATTGCCAACTCGAATTGTCACCACGAGTTGCGGGCCCCACGGCCGCCTGCCGGGCGGCCGACCGACGATCAACGAAGACCTTCGGGGGACACCATGGCAACACGACAGGACGTCGCCACACTGGCGGGCACCTCGCCCTCGGTGGTCAGCTACGTGCTCAACAACGGCCCGCGCACCGTCGCCCCGGCGACCCGGGAGCGGGTGCTCGCGGCGGTGCAGCAGCTCGGCTACCGCCCCAACGCCGTCGCCCGCTCGCTGCGGCTGAGCCACACCATGACCCTGGGACTGGTCGTCCCGGACGCGGCCAACCCGTTCTTCGCGGAACTGGCCCGCGCCCTGGAGGACCACGCCTGGGCGGCCGGCTACACCCTGCTGGTCGGCAACACCGTGGACGACCCGGGCCGCGAGGCCGGATACATCAGGACCTTCATCGACCGTCAGGTCGACGCCCTGGTCCTGATCCCGGCCCAGGGCGACCAGCCCTGGCGGACCGAGCTGGCCCGCTCCGGGATCCCCAGCCTGGTCTTCGACCGCGAGCTGGAGGGCGTCGGCATCTCCCAGGTGCTGGTCGACAACGCCCGCGGCGCCCAGCAGGCCACCGAGCACCTGCTCGCCCACGGCCGCCGCCGGGTCGGCTGCATCGCCGGGCCGCTGGGCATCCACCCCACCGTGGACCGCGTGGTCGGCTGGCGGCGGGCGCTGGAGCAGGCCGGACTCAAGGCCGGATCGGGCTCGGGCGGCCGCACCGGCTGGGAGGCCTGCCCGCAGGCCGCGCCGCTGCTGCACGGCTCCTTCGGGCGCCTGGACGGCTACCGCTCCGGGCGGGCGCTGCTGTCCCAGGACCGCGCGGTGGACGCCCTGTTCGTCACCTCCGACGAGCAGGCCGCCGGGGTCCTGCGGGCGGCGACCGAACTGGGCATCCGGGTCCCCGACGACCTGGCGCTGGTCTCCTTCGACGGGATCGCCGCCGGCGCCTACACCACCCCGGCGCTGTCGACGATGCGTCAGCCCGTCGAGGACCTGGGCCGCACCGCCATCGAGCGGCTGCTGGAGCGGATGAAGGACCCGGACCTGCCGCCCAGCCGGGACGTGCTGCCGGTGACCCTGCTGGCCAGGGGATCCTGCGGCTGCCCCGACCCGGACGGCGGCGAACACCCGCCGCCCGCCTGACCCGCCCCCCGACCCGACCCCCTGACCCGACCCCCCTGATCCGCCCCAGATGACGACAACCACGGAGCACACACCAATGACTGAACGACTCGTCGTGGTCGGCAGCCTCAACATGGACCTGTCGGTCACCGTCCCCCGCCTCCCCGCACCGGGCGAGACGGTGTCGGGCGCCGACGTGATCCGCGGCGCCGGCGGCAAGGGCGCCAACCAGGCCGTGGCCGCCGCCCGGCTCGGCGCCCGGGTGCGCATGGTCGGACTGCTCGGTGACGACGCGTTCGGCAGCGAACTGCGCAGCTGCCTGGCCACCGAGGGCGTCGACGACCGGGCCGTCGCCGAGCTGCCCGGCGCGGCCTCAGGACTGGCCCTGATCGTGGTCCAGCACGACGGCGAGAACACCATCACCCTCTCCCCCGGCGCCAACCACCACCTGGACACCGCCACCCTGGCCACGCTCACCGACGGCCTGCTGGCCGCCCCCACCGACACCGTGCTGCTGCAACTGGAGGTACCGCTGCCCACCGTGCTAGCCGCCGCCCGCACCGCCCGCGCGGCGGGCGCGCTGACCGTGCTCAACGCCGCACCGCGCCCCGAACCGGGGCCGCTGCTGGCCGAGTTGCTGCGGGAGGTGGACGTCCTGGTGGTCAACGAGACCGAGGCGACCGGCCTGCTGGGAATCCAGCACCGGCCCGGCGCCGACACCGGCCTGGAGACCTGGGCCGAACGGGCCGAGCAGCTGCGCGCGCTGGGCCCGGCCACCGTGGTGATCACCCTCGGCGCGCTCGGAGCACTGGCCGCGGGCCCGCTGCACCGCCACCACCAGCCGGGCTTCCCGGTGCACGCGGTGGACACCGTCGGCGCCGGCGACGCCTTCTGCGCCCAGCTCTCCATCGCCCTGGGCGCCGGCGTCGCGCTCCCGCAGGCGCTGCGCCGGGCCTGCGCCGCCGGGGCGCGGGCCGCGACCCGGGTCGGGGCGCAGTCCTCCCTGCCCACCCGGGCCGAGGTCGACGCCCTGCTGGCCGCGGCTCCGATCGGCACGGAGGCGCAGCATGCGCACTGACGGCATCTGGCATCCGCGGCTGCTCCAGCTGATCACCGCGCTGGGCCACGGCGACCTGCTCGTGGTCGCCGACCCGGGCCTGCCGGTTCCCCCCGGTGTGGAGAGCCTGGACCTGGTCTGGCGGCGCGGGGACCCGCCGTTCCTGCCGGTGCTGGCAGCCGTCCTGGACGAACTGACCACCGAGCACCTCACCGTCGCCGCCGAGGCCACCGCCCCCGCCCTGGTCCAGGGCATCGACGGGCTCGCCCGCCGGCACGGCCTGACGGTGGAACAGGTCCCGCACGAGCAGCTCAAACAGCTGACCCGCAGCGCCCGGATCGTCGTCAGGACCGGCGAGGCCACCCCGTACGCCAACGCGGTCCTGCGCGCGGGCGTCCCCTTCTAGCCCTCGCCGCCCCGACTCCCCCGCCCCGGCCCGCACCGCCCCGACTTTCCACCTCCCCGAACCCGCTTCCGTAGCACCGCCTTGCCCGAAACCGTCCGCATAACGCACCAAACCACCCGAAAGGCAGTCCCCGCCATGAAGCTCAAGCTCGCCCTCACCGCCGCCACCGCCCTCGCCCTCAGCGCCGCGCTCAGCGCCTGCGGCCAGGAGGGCGGCAGCGGGTCCACCGGCGCCGCCGCCTCCGCCGGCGGCAAGCCGACCATCTGCCTGGTGATGAAGTCCCTGGGCAACGACTACTTCCAGACCATGGAGAAGGGCGCCGAGGCCCACGCAAGAGAGCGCGGCGACCTCACCCTGGAGGCCAGCGGCATCCAGAACGAGACCGACATCGACGGCCAGGTCGCCGACATCAACAAGTGCATCACCGACAAGGTCGCCGGCCTGGTCATCGCCCCGGCGGACTCCCGCGCCCTGGTGGCGCCGCTGGCCCGGGCCGCCAAGGCCGGGATCAAGCTGGTCAACATCGACGTCCAGCTCGACCCGGCCGCGCTGAAGTCCGCGGGCCTGGACATCCCGTTCGTCGGCCCCGACAACACCCTGGGCGCCCAGGAGTCCGGCGCGGTGCTCGCCAAGGCCATCGGCAGGGGCAGCAAGGTCGTCATCCTGGAAGGCATCTCCGGCGCGGCCAACGCCGAGCAGCGCACCGCCGGGTTCGTCGCCGCGGCCAAGGCCGGCGGGCTGGACGTGATCGCCTCGCAGTCCGCGAACTGGGAGACCGACCAGGCCTACACCGTCACCACCAACCTGATCACCGCCCACCCCGACATCACCGGCATCCTCTCCTCCAACGACGACATGTCGCTGGGCGCGGTCAAGGCCATCGCGGCCGCCAAGAAGACCGGCCAGATCAAGGTCGCCTCCTTCGACAACATCGACGCGCTGCATCCCTACCTGCTCAACGGCACCGTGGTGTCCACCGTCGACCAGTTCGCCGCCAAGCAGGCCGGCGACGGCATCGACGTGGCCATGAAGGAGATCGCCGGCCAGACCGAGACCGGCTGGATCAAGACCGACATCAAGGTCGTCACCAAGTCCGACCTCGGCTGAACGGAACACCGTGACCACACCACCCGCACCGGTGCTGGAAGCCACCGGCATCAGCAAGCGCTTCCCCGGCGTGCGCGCCCTGGACGGCGTGCAGCTGCGGCTGCTGCCCGGCGAAGTGCACGCCCTGCTCGGCGAGAACGGCGCAGGGAAGTCCACCCTGGTCAAGATCCTCGCCGGGATCCAGCCGCCCGACGAGGGCAGCATGACCCTGGACGGCACGCCCTACCGCCCCACCGGCGCCGCCGACGCCATGCGGGCCGGCGTCCAGGTGGTGCACCAGGAGCTGAACCTGCTGCCCAACCTGACCGTCGCCGAGAACCTGCTGTTCCAGAACCTGCCCCGGCGCTTCGGCCTGGTCGACCGGAAGGAGACCGACCGCAGGGCCACCGAGCTGCTGGCCGAGGTCGGCCTCGACGTCAGCCCGCGGACCAGGGTGGAGCGCCTGGGCATCGCCCAGATGCAGCTGCTGGAGATCGCCCGGACCCTGTGGCAGGACTGCCGCGTCCTGGTCATGGACGAGCCCACGGCCACCCTGACGCCCCGTGAGACCGAGCGGCTGCTCGCCCTGCTGCGCCGGATCACCGAACGGGGCACCGCCGTCCTGTACATCTCGCACCACCTGGAGGAGGTCTTCGAGATCGGCGACCGGATGACGGTCTTCCGCAACGGCCGCCATGTCGCCACCCGCGAGCTGGCCGGAACCGACACCGCCGCGGTGATCCGGCTGATGGTGGGCCGCGACCTGGAGCAGGAGTACCCGCCGCACGTCGACCGCGACCCCGGCCCGGAGCTGCTGCGCGCCGAGGAGCTGGTACCGCCCGGCGGACACCCGGTCAGCCTCACCCTGCACGCCGGCGAGGTCGTCGGCGTGGCCGGACTGGTGGGATCGGGGCGCACCGAGACGGTGCGGGCGCTGTTCGGCGCCGACCGCGCCACCGCCGGCCGGATCAGGGTCAAGGGCCGCACCGCCAGGATCAGGACGCCGCGCGACGCGGTCCGGCTGGGCATCGGCCTGCTCACCGAGGACCGCAAGAGCCAGGGCCTGGTCCTGGACATGCCGCTGGCCGCCAACATCACCCTCACCGCCACCCGCAAGGTCTCCCGGGGCGGGCTACTGCGCCGCGCCGAGGAGGCCAGGCTGGCCCAGCACGCCGTCGACAGCCTCGGCGTGCGCACCCCGGGGGTGCGCACCGCGGTGCGCACCCTGTCCGGCGGCAACCAGCAGAAGGTCGTACTGGGGCGCTGGCTGCTGGCCGACACGGACGTGCTGATCGTCGACGAGCCCACCCGGGGCATCGACGTCGGCGCCCGCTACGAGATCCACCAGCAGCTGGTGGACCTCGCCGGGGCGGGCAAGGGCCTGCTGGTCGTCTCCTCGGACCTGCCCGAACTCATGGGCATCTGCGACCGGATCCTGGTGTTCTCCCGCGGCCGGCTGGCCGGCGAGGTCGCCCGGCCGGACTTCGACAGCGCCCGCATCCTCACCCTGGCCTACTCCGGCTTCACCACCATCGCGGCCCCCGCCCTGACGAACGGTCACACCCGATGACAGCCTCAGCCACGCTCCCGCGCAAGCCCCGTACCCTCCCCGCCCTGGCCCGCCAGGTGATGGGCGAGGGCGGCATCGGCATCGCCCTGCTGGCGCTGGTGGCCATCTTCACCGCCACCGCGCCCAAGTTCCTGACCTCGGACAACCTCACCAACATCGCCACAGAGATCACCCTCAACACCATGCTCGCGGTCGGGATGACCTTCGTCATCCTGGTCGGCGGGATCGACCTGTCGGTCGGTTCGGTGATGGCGCTGTGCGCGGTGGTCTCCGGGCCGCTGCTCACCGCCCACGGGATACCCACCCCGGTCGCGGTGCTGCTGGCGGTACTGGTGTCGGTGCTGGTCGGCATGGTCTGCGGGCTGGTCAACGGACTGGTCTCGGAGCGCTGGCGGGTGCCGTCCTTCATCATCACCCTGGGCATGATGAACGTGGCCCGCGGCGCCGCGCTGCAGTACACCGACGCCAAGACCACTACGACTTCCCGCAGGGCTTCTCCACCTTCGGCACCTCCACCCTGCTGGGCGTGCCCACCCTGTTCTGGATCGCCCTGGCCATGGTGGCCGCCGGCCACTTCGTGCTCACCCGCACCGTCTTCGGACGGCTGGTCTTCGCCATCGGCAGCAACGAGGAGGCGGTGCGCCTGTCGGGGCACCGCACCTCCGTCGTCAAGGTCTCGGTCTTCGTCATCAGCGGCCTGACCGTCGGCATCGCCGCCGTCACCTACATGGCCAGGCTGAACATCGCCAGCCCGATCCTGGGCGACGGCGACGAGCTCAACGCGATCGCGGCCGTGGTCATCGGCGGCGCGTCGCTGTCGGGCGGCAAGGGCTCCATGATCGGCACGCTGCTGGGGGCCTGCCTGCTCGGCGTGCTCACCAACGGCCTGCTGCTGATGGGCGTCTCGGACTTCCAGCGCCAGATGATCACCGGCCTGGTGATCATGGTCGCCGTGGTCGTCGACCACTACCGCGGCCGCCTGGCCGCACGGCTCCCCGCCGAGGCGGGCTCCTGACACACCGATCGTCAATTTCTTCTTGACGATCGGGAATCGTCAACTTACGCTTGACGCATGAGTCCACTCGACATCAACCTCGCCGACCTGATCGCCCGCCTCAACGAGGAGCTGCCCGACGACGCCGACGAACTGGCCCGCATCAGCGAGGCGCGGCTGCGCGCCCAGACCCTGTCCGACCTCGGCGACCAGCTCGTCGACCACTACGTCAGCCGGGCCAGGCAGGCCGGCGCCTCCTGGAGCGAGGTCGGCGACGCCATCGGGGTGTCCAAGCAGGCCGCCCAGCAGCGGCACACGCCCAACGTGTTCGAACGCTTCACCGACCTGAACCGGCACAGCGTGGTGCTGGCGCAGGAGGCCGCCCGGACCCACAAGCACGACGCCATCGGCACCGAGCACATCCTGCTCGGCCTGCTCGGCGAACCCCGCGGCCTGGCCTACGAGTTGCTGGTGGCCAAGGCCGAGTCGGAGCAGCGGGTCCGCGCTGCGGTCGAGCAGGCGATGGCACCGGCCGGCAAGAAGGCGCTGCGCGGCCACATCCCGTTCCGGCCGGACAGCAAGGAGGTCATCGAGCAGGCGGTCCGCGCCGCGGCCGACCTCGGCCACGACTGGGTCGGCACCGAGCACAGCCTGCTGGGCCTGATCCGCACCGAGCAGAGCCCGGCCGCGCAGATCCTGCGCGGCCTCGGCTTCAGCTCGGACGAACTGCACGAGACGGTCAGGTCGGCGGTGGGGCGCCGGCTGTAACGTTTTTGTTGATGTCTCGTCAAAACTCTTCTGGATGGGGTGCCTCACGAACTAACTTCGACGCTTGTGACTATACGTAGCTACCGCGCGACCGCCGTCGTCACCACGATCCTGGTCACGCTCACCATGGCGCTGCTCGGCTCCCCCACCGCCCGGGCCAGCTCCGCCGTCCAACCGGGAACGGTCCGCAGCGGTGTCAGCCAGCCGCTCTACTCCTACGCCAACGCCATCCGGGAGACCGTCTGGGTCGACACCGGACTGGACGGCGACGGCGACGGCCGCACCGACCGGGTCGCCGCCGACATCATCCGCCCGAGCGAACCCGCCGCGGCCGGACTGAAGATACCGGTCATCATGGACGCCAGCCCGTACTACTCCTGCTGCGGGCGCGGCAACGAGAGCCAGGTCAAGACCTACGACGCGCAGGGGAAGCCGAACCAGTTCCCGCTGTTCTACGACAACTACTTCGTCCCGCGCGGCTATGCGGTGGTGCTGGTCGACCTGGCCGGCACCAACCGCTCGGACGGCTGCGTCGACGTCGGCGGCCCCTCCGACGTCACCTCGGCCAAGGCCGTGGTCGACTGGTTGAACGGCCGCGCCACCGGCTACAGCGCCCGCACCGGCGGCAGCGCCGTCACCCCCACCTGGACCAACGGCTCCGTCGGCATGATCGGCAAGTCCTGGGACGGCACCATCGCCAACGGCGTCGCGGCCACCGGCGTCCAGGGCCTGAAGACCATCGTGCCGATCTCCTCGATCAGCTCCTGGTACGACTACTACCGCTCCGACGGTGCCCCCCTCTACGACGGCACACCGGCCGACCTCGCCTCCTACGTGGAGAGTTCGACCGCCGCGTCGCACTGCAGCGCGGTGCAGAAGCAGTTGGCCGCCGGATCGCCGTCCAACGGCAACTGGTCCAGCCTGTGGCAGCAGCGCGACTACGTCGCCTCGGCCGCCAACGTGCACGCCAGCGTCTTCGTGGTGCACGGCATGGAGGACCTCAACGTCCGCGACATCAACTTCTCCCAGTGGTGGACCGCGCTGGCGCAGACCGGCGTGGACCGCAAGATCTGGCTGTCCCAGACCGGCCACGTCGACCCGTTCGACTACCGGCGCGGCGCCTGGGTGGACACCCTGCACAGCTGGTTCGACCACTACCTGCTGGGCGTCGACAACGGCATCCAGAACGCCCCGGTCGCCGACATCGAGCGGGCCCCCGACCAGTGGACCACCTCCGCGACCTGGCCCGCCCCGGGCACCGTGAGCAGCACCCTGAACCTGAAGCCCGGTGCGCTGACCACTGCGGCCGGCAGCGGCACCGCCTCCTTCACCGACAAGCCCAGCGTCGGCGAGGACACCTGGGCGGCCGAGGCGGGCAGCACCACCTCGGAGAAGACCGTCTTCAGCACCGGCACGCTGACCGGCGACCTGCGGATGTCGGGCCAGGGGTCGATCACCCTCAGCGTGAAGTCGTCCACCAAGAGCGCGCACCTCAGCGCCGTGCTGGTCGACCTGGGCGCGGCCACCATCCGCAACTACGAGGGCGCGGGCGAGGGCATCACCACCCTGACCACACGCTCGTGCTGGGGTGACAGCACCGCCGGCGACAGCGCCTGCTTCCTGGACACGGCAGCCGACACCGAGCAGGTCGGCTACACCATCTTCAGCCGCGGCTGGGCCGACCTGGGCCACTACGCGAGCCTGAACACCGCCTCCACCATCGCCCCCGGCAAGTCCTACTCGATCACCTTCAACCTGGCCGGCACCGACCACGTGGTCCCGGCCGGGCACCGGCTGGCGCTGATCGTGGCCGGCACCGACAACGGGCTGCTCAACCCGGCCTCCACCACCCCGACCGTCACCGTCGACCTGGCCCACTCCTCGGTGTCGCTGCCGCTGGTCGGCGGCGCGGGCAGCCTGCAGCAGGGCGCCCGTCCGGCTGCCACCGCGCAGAGCACCGCGGTACGGGGGCTGACCCCGGCTCCGGGCTTCTTCAGCAGCCAGTTGGAGGACTTCCGCTAGTCCCGGACTCCGCTCCGGTGTGCGGGCCGGGCCCAACGCCCGGCCCGCACACCGTCGTTCCTGATCCGGGCACCGGTCAGGACAGGATCTCGACGTAGCCGCCGGCTCCGTGCACCCGGATCCGCTGCCCGTCCCGGATCAGCCGGGTGGCCTGCTCCACGCCCACCACCGCCGGCAGCCCGTACTCCCGGGCGATCACCGCGCCATGGGTCATCAGGCCGCCCACCTCCGTCACCAGCCCCGCGACCGCCACGAACACCGGCGACCAGCTGGGGTCGGTGTAGGTCGTGACCAGGATGTCGCCCGCGTCGAGATCCGCCTGCGCCATGTCCAGCACCACCCGGGCCCGGCCCTCCACGATCCCGGCCGAGACCGGCAGCCCGACCAGGGCGCCGGCCGGCACGTCGTCGCGCCGGTAGGCCCCGGAGAGCACCTCCCCGTCCGAGGTGATCAGCCGCGGCGGCGTGAGCGCCTGGTGCACCCGGAACGCCTCCTTGCGCCGCTGGACCAGCCCGCCGTCCACCCGGCCGGTGCGCGCCAGGTCGTGCAGCTCCTGGAAGGTGAGGTGGAAGACGTCCTCCTCCTCGGCCAGCAGGCCGCCCCGCACCATCCGCCCGGCCTCCTCCAGCAGCGCCTGCTTGTAGACGAAGTAGCGGCTGACGATGTTGTACTTCGGGTACTCCCGGTAGCCGGCGAAGGCCCGCACCTGGTCGATCATGCGCCTGGTGTCGTCGGCCTTCTGCTCCCCGTCCGGCAGGGCGCGCAGGCGTGACAGCACGTCATCCTGCTTGCGCTGCGCCTCCAGCAGCCCGTGCTCGAAGCGCCGCGCGGCGGCGCCCGGCTCGAAGTTCCTGACGTTGTCCAGGATCGCGGGCACCAGCGTGCCGGGCCGCTCGCTCCAGCGCGGCCTGGTGATGTCGATCTCGCCGGCGCAGCGCACGCCGTACCGGTCCAGATAGGCCTCAATGGCGTCCCGGGCTTCGGCACCGCCCGGGAGCTTCGGCAGCTCGTCCAGGAAACCGCCGTCCTGAACGCCCTGGGCCTGGACGCCCTGCAGGAACGCCACCACCTCCCGATGCGGACGGATCACATCCGCGACATCGAGCAGCGCCAGCCCCATCTCGGAGGTGATGTTGCCGGGGGCGGACAGCGTCAGCGTGTCGGCCGCGTTCCTCTCGCCCAGCCAGTCCTGCAGCTGGTCGTTGAGCCACCAGGTGGCCTCCATCACCGCCATGATCGCCTGCATGTTCGGCGGATCGGCGAGGACCCGCTTGTGCTCGACGAAGGCCTCCAGCAGGAAGTCGAACATCGCCGCCCCGGTCCTGGACCCGATGTCGCGCCGCAGCGCGGCGAGCGACGCCTCGCTGCGCTCGACCAGCTCGGTGACGATGGCCGGATCGGCCTCGGCCGGGACCGCCGACGCATCTCGGGCCGAAGCCCCGCGGGCCGGCCGCCCGCCGGGGTTCCCCTCCGGCAGTGGCAGGACGAAGTCGCCGCGGTCGAGCAGGGTCTCCAGCGCGTCCCTGGTCAGCGGATCGGACCTGCCCACCATCTCCAGGAAGCCGGCGCGGCTCGCGGGCGAGGCCAGGTTCCGGGTGGCGTCGACGAACAGCCGTCCGCCCGCCTCCAGCATCGGCGCCATCGCGGTCAGCTGCCACATGGACAGGCCCAGCGGCTTCATGGCGTCGGTCATCATCTGCTGGTGGCCGACCGAGAGGTAGACGTGGTTTCCCCCGTCGCCGCCCGCGGTCCCGGGGACCGGGAACAGGGTGGTGATCGGCCGGCTCTGGACGATCCGGAAGTCGTCGTCGACCAGGCACCACTCGATGTCCTGCGGGCTGCCGAAGTGCGCCTCGATCCGCCGGCCCAGCTCCACCAGGCGCACCACCTGCTCATCCGTCAGCGCCGGTTGCCGCTGCTGCTGCGGGTCGATCCGCACTTCCTCGGTACCGCCGGTCGGCACCGCCCGCAGGGCACGCTGCTTGACGGCGACCGTCCTGGCGACGACCTCGCCGTCGCGCACCGTGAAGACGTCCGGGTTCACCAGGCCGGAGACCAGGGCCTCGCCGAGGCCGAAGCCGGCGTCCACGGTGGCGGTCCTCCGGTTGCCGCTGACCGGGTCGGCCGTGAACAGGATGCCGGCCGCGTCCGGGAGCACCATCCGCTGCACGACCACGGCCATCCGCACCGTGCGGTGGTCGATGCCGTTGCGCCGGCGGTAGGTCACCGCCCGGTCGGTGAACAGCGAGGCCCAGCACCCGCTGATGTACCGCAGGACCGCGGCCGAGCCGGTGACGTTCAGGTAGGTGTCCTGCTGGCCGGCAAAGGAGGCGGTCGGCAGGTCCTCCGCGGTCGCGCTGGACCGGACTGCGTAGGCGGCCCGCTCGCCGTGCCGGGCCAGCGCGTCGGTGACCGCGGCCGCCAGACCCTCCGGCAGCGCGGCCTCCTCGATGCTCCGGCGGATCTCCGCGCTGAGCGCGCGGACCGCTTCCCGGTCGTCCGGGTCGACCCGCGACAGCCGATCGAGCAGAGCGTCGACGGCCGGCAGCTCGGCCATCACCCGCCGGAAGGCGTCCGTCGTCACGCAGAAGCCGGCCGGCACCCGGATGCCCTCGATCCGCGACAGCGCGCCCAGGTTCGCGCCCTTGCCGCCGACGACCGCGAGCTGCGTCCCGTCGACCTCGTGGAGATCCCGCACGTACTGATCGGTCATCGCGCTTCCTCCGAACGACACCCGCACGTTCTGCCCTCGTTTCTGCAGGTTATGGCCTTGAGCCACGATTCTGCGGCAGGACCCGGGCCTTGCCGCAAGCCCCCCGGTGCGCTATAAGTTGAGAGTGGCAAGGAGAGACCTCTCCTTGCCTTTGCCATGTGCCGCGCACCCCGGAAACGACAGCGCCGCGGCCCACCCCCGGGCAGGGGCGGACCGCGGCGGCGTAGAGGCGGGTCAGGCCTGGGCCGGGGCCGGGGAGTTGGCGCTGTCCTCGTCCACGGTCAGCTCGTCGTCGCCGCCGGCGCGCTTGAGCGCCGGGATGCAGGCCGCGATCAGGGCGCCCACCAGGGCGACGCCGCAGCCGAGCAGCAGGCCGGACCGGAAGCCGTCCTGCGAGGTGAAGGTGTAGCCGGAGACGGTGGTCGTCATCTGCGCCAGCACCACGCCGACGACCGCGGCGCCGATCGAGGTACCCAGGGCGCGCATCAGGGTGTTGAAGGCGTTGGCGGCGGCGGTCTCGGAGAGCGGGACCGAGCTCATGATCAGTGCCGGCATCGCGCCGTAGGCCAGGCCGACCCCGCTGTTGATGACCATGGCGACCAGCATGATCCCCCAGGCGTGGCTCATCAGCGCCTGGGCCAGACCGTAGCCGGCCGCCATCACCAGCACACCGCTGATCAGGGTGAACTTGGCGCCGCGGGCATTGGTGAGCTTCCCGCCCAGCGGGGAGACGATCATCATCATGATGCCGCCCGGGGCCATCCACAGACCGGCGTCCAGCATCGACTGCCCCAGGCCGTAGCCGGTGGCCTTCGGGAACTGCAGCAGCTGAGGCATGATCAGCATGCTGGCGTACATGCCGACGCCGACGAACATCGACGCCGCGTTGGTGACCAGGACCCGGGGGCGGGCGGTGGTGCGCAGGTCCACCAGCGGCGCGGTGTTGCGCAGTTCCCAGACGCCCCAGGCGAGGAACAGCACCACCGCGGCGGCGAACAGTCCGATGGTGGTGGCCGAGGTCCAGCCCCAGTCGGCGCCCTTGGAGACCGGGAGCAGCAGGCAGACCAGACCCGCGCCGAGGCCCAGGCCGCCCAGCAGGTCGAAGCGCTGCTGCTTGCCGCCGCCGGGGGTGTGCGGGATCAGCGACCAGACCAGGGCGCCGATGGCCAGCGCGAGCACGGCCGAGCCCCAGAACAGGACCCGCCAGTCGGCGTACTGCGCCACGGCCGCGGCGATCGGCAGCCCCAGGCCGCCGCCGATGCCCATGGAGGCGCTGACCAGCGCGATCGAGGAGGAGAGCTTCTCCGCCGGGACGACGTCGCGCAGCAGCGCCACGCCCAGCGGCACCATGCCCATGCCCATGCCCTGGAGGCAGCGACCGATGATCATCGGCAGCACCGAGGAGGACAGCGCGCAGACCACCGAGCCGACGAACAGCGGGACCAGGCAGATCAGCAGCATCCGCTGCTTGCCGAACATGTCGCCGAGTCGGCCCGAGATCGGCGTGCAGACCGCCGACGCCAGCAGGGTCGCCGTGATCACCCAGGTGGCGTTGGCGGTGGAGGTGTGCAGCATGCTCGGCAGGTCCGCGATCAGCGGAGTCACCAGTGTCTGCATGATGGCCGCCACGGTGCCCGCGAACGCGAGCGTCGCGACGATGGGACCCGAGCGGGCCGATGGTGATGCGCTCATGGGGGAGGACTCCTCGACAGTGCCGACCTTGTGCTGGCTCAATATGTATCATACATATTGAGTGTATGAGCCATCCCTCATGCATGGAACACAATGATCGGGCAGTGTCGGAACGCCTGGGACGAGGCGGCACACCGGCACGGAGAGGCAAGGCCATGGCCACACCCACCGACGAGGTCGAGTTCGAGCAGATGCTGCTCAGCCGGCACGGCCTGCAGTCCCCCGGCGCGCGGTTCGCCGGCCGGGTCCTGGACAAGAGCGCGTACATCCTGCTGAGCCGGATCCGGCTGCAGGGGCCGATGTCGATCGGCGAGTTGAGCGAGGCCTTCGACCTGGACGCCTCCACCCTCAACCGGCAGACCGGCGCGGCGATGCGCGCCGGCCTGGTGGAACGCATCGCCGACCCGGCCGGCGGCATGGCGCGCAAGTTCCGCACCACCCCGCTCGGGGAGGAGATGCTGGAGCGGGACCGCGTCCAGAACATCCGCTCCCTGGACGCGGTCATGGCCGACTGGACCGACGCCGAGATCGCCGCCTTCGCCGCCCAGCTGCGTCGCTTCAACGCCGGCATCGAGCGGCTCGGCGGAAGGGTCTGGCCCCGGCCGGAACACCGGGCGGGCGCGGAGCCGGCACCGCTGCCCAGCGCGATCTAGTGCTTTGACCGGGATGGTTCGCCGGGTTGGTGCTGCTGGCGGTTGGATGTGCGGTGGCGTCCGTTGATCCGACCGTTGGGGGTGTGGTGGCAGAGCCGCAGGTTGACCGACCAGGAAGGGCAGAAGCTGCAGCAGATCGTGCGTCGGGGCAGCACCAGTTCGGTGCGGTACCGGCGCGCGATGATGCTGCTGGCCTCGGCCGGCGGGAACCGGGTCCCGGTGATCGCGCAACTGGTGCAGGCCGACGAGGACACCGTCCGCGACGTGATCCACCGGTTCAACGAGATCGGCCTGGCCGCCCTGGACCCTCGGTGGGCGGGAGGCCGTCCCCGCCTGCTCAGTCCTGACGACGAGGACTTCGTCGTCCAGACGGCCACCACCCGCCCGACCAAGCTCGGCCAGCCCTTCACCCGCTGGTCGATCCGCAAACTCGCCGCCTACCTGCGGAAAGTCCACGGCCGCGTGATCCGGATCGGTCGCGAGGCGTTACGGTGCCTGCTCGCCCGCCGCGGCGTCACCTTCCAACGCACCAAGACCTGGAAGGAATCACCCGACCCCGACCGCGGCACCAAGCTCGACCGGATCGAGTATGTGCTGGAGCGCTTCCCCGACCGGGTATTCGCGTTCGACGAGTTCGGTCCGCTCGGCATCCGCCCCACCGCCGGGTCTGGCTGGGCACCCGCCGGCCATCCCGAGCGGCACCCCGCGACCTACCACCGCACCCACGGCGTCCGCTACTTCCATGGCTGCTACTCGATCAGCGACGACACCCTCTGGGGCATCAACCGCCGCAAGAAGGGAGCCAACAACACCCTGGCCGCCCTCAGGTCGATCCGCGCGGCCCGCCCGGACGGCGCCCCGATCTACGTCGTCCTGAACAACCTGTCCGCCCACAAAGGCGAGACGATCCGGCGCTGGGCGAAGAAGAACCGCGTCGAGTTGTGCTTCACCCCGACCTACGCGTCCTGGGCCAATCCGATCGAGGCCCACTTCGGACCGCTGCGGCAGTTCACGATTGCGAACTCGAACCACCGCAACCACACTGTCCAGACCCGGGCCCTGCACGCCTACCTGCGCTGGCGCAACAAGAACGCACGCCACCCCGACCTGCTGGCCGCCCAGCGCCGCGAGCGCGCTCGCATCCGCAGCGAGAAGGGCATCCGCTGGGGCGGACGAGCGCGCATGGCGGCCTGATCACTCACTGACGTTCAAGGTCGCGCAGTCCACGACCCCCAGCTCGGACAGCACCGCCCGAAGCCGATCCAGTGCCGCAGCAGGGTCCGAGTCCTCTTCGATTTCGAGGTCAAGATGGCAGCGACCCATGCCGCTGCCCGCGCCGGTGACCTCGCCGTCGAGCTCGAACGCCGCCTCCAAAACCTCCTCGACCTCGTCACGATCGATCGGCAGCCCCACGAACACGATCTCAACGAACACCCCGGTCCTCCCTCTCAACCCGGCGAACCATAGCGGTCACAGCTAGGTCCAGGCCGGTTCGAAGCCGGTGCTGGGGGCCAGGACGTCCTCGTCGTCCTCGTCGAAGAGTCCGCAGGTCTCCGTCTCGATCCGGCGGCTCAGCAGGCCATGCAGGAACTCGACCGCGCCCAGGGCATGCGGCTCGTAGAACCAGCTGCGTGGATTCCAGGCGACCACGGTCCAGTCGTCGGGCTCGCCGACGGTGAGCCAGCAGAAGTACGCGCCGTTGTCGAGCCCGGCCCAGGGGAGCAGGCCGCCCGGTTCCGGGTGGAACGGGTAGGGGCACTTCTCCGGGTTGTGCTTGCGGAAGGAGGACTCCCGAATGAGGATGCGATCGGCCTGCTCCTGCAGCAGGTTGCGCTCGCCGAACGGCGTCAGTGGCGCGATGAAGTCGGCGAACAGGCCATAGCCGTAGCGCGTCACCAGGGTCTTGAAGTCGGCTGGGAGGCCGAGGCCGAGGGCCGCCTCGACCGCCGACCAGTCGCCGGTCGCGCAGACCGGGGCGGATGGCGGCGGTGCGAGGCGGAGCAGGTCGTCGATCGCGGTCATGGCCCGGAGCCTAGCGCCGTGCCGGGCGTCGCAACCCGGTGGACCTATCCGGCCACAGCACTAGCCCAGGCGCAGGACGGTCTCCTCGATCTCGGCCTTCCGCGCGGACGCGTAGGAGACCTCGGTGCCGATCACCGCGAAGCCCGCCCTGCGCAGCACCGCGAGCGATCCGGCGTTGTCGCTCGCCGCGCGGGCGTACAGCGGCCGGGCCGACACCGCGTCCAGGAGAAGGGCGAGCGCCCGGCCGGCAACCCCCGCCCCCAGACCGTGCGGTCGATCCAGAAGTTGACATCCTCCCCTCCCTGAAGGGAGGGGATTCCTACCTCACGCTGCCTGACGGTCCTGCGGGCTGTCGGGACTTCCACGATCAACGGTAGCCGGGTAGAGACCAGCCCGGACGAGCATCACGCGCGCGGAGTTCTTGTCCCTCGGGGAGACGGTGCCGCACGAGGTGCACGTATACGTTCTCTCGGAAAGAAGCAGGCGGTGCTTGGCTCTCACACCGCAGTGCGCGCAGTCCATCGTGGTGAACGCCGGATTCACCAGATGCACGGTCCGTCCGTGCTTGCGGCCCATCTCGATCAGGGCCCTCTTCGTCGCACCGATGGCAGCGTCGGCGGCCTTGCGGGCCATGGTGGACTTGGCGAGGAACTTCGGCTTGAAGTCCTCCACCGCCAGCGCGTCATGGTCGCAGACGACCTGCTTGGCCCACTTGCGGGCCGTGTCCTGACGCTGCCGTGCGACCTTCTTGTGTAGCTTCGCGGTCTGCTTCCTGGCCGCGCGGTAGCCCTTCGATCCCGACTTGCCCTTGGGTGGCTTCCGGCGGGCCATCATCCGCTGGTAGCGGGCGAGTTTCGCGGCAGCGGTCTTGCCGTGTTCCGGGTGCGGGAGGTCGTGGGCGTCGCTGGTGGTGGTCGCGGTCTCCTTCACGCCCCAGTCGATACCGATGACCGCGCCGGTCGCGGGCAGCGGCTGCACCTCGGCGGCGGCGACGAACGAGCAGTACCAGTGTCCGACGCTGTCGCGGTACACGCGCACCGACGTGGGGTCGGATGGCAGGTCTCGCGACCACACCACCGTCAGCACGATGCCGCCCGCGAGGTGCAGCCTGCCGTCCTTGATGCGGAAGCCACGCCGGGTGTAGTTCAGCGACGGCCGCGCCTCGCGCTTCTTCTTGTAGCCGGGCATCCCGGCGCGCTGCTTGACGGGCAGTCGGGCCTTGACGTCCTTGATGGCCTTGGCGCGGGACTTCGCGAAGTCCCGGATCAGCTGCTGCTGCGGCACGGAACTGCCCTCCCGCAACCACGACATGGCGGCGCGGGCTTCGGTGAGCATCTTGTCGAGCTGCGCCGGACCGCACGTCAGCTTTTCCGCACCCTCGGAGAGTGCCCCGTTGGCGGCGTGGACCTGCTTGGACTTGGCAACCGACTCGTTCCAGATCCACCGGCACCGGTCCCACTCCGCTTCGAGCAGTGTGAGTGCGGTCGCCGACACGCGGAGCCGGTAGGTGTACCGGGCGTGCCCGGCATCCTCCGTCCCGCGTGGTGTCGTCATGCTGTCAGTTTAGTGTCTACGCTGGATGGATGGATGATGAAAAGCGCATCACACTGCGGCTTCCTCAAGACCTTCACGAATGGCTTGCCGCGCAGGCCAAGGCTGCCCGGCGGTCCCTCAACTCCGAGATCGTGCACCGCCTGGAGGTCGAGCGCGGCACCGTGGTGGCAGACGACGAATCGCCCTGACGGCGATTCCTCTCTCCCGGCCCTGCTCCGCAGGAGCCCGATTCCTCCCCGGCCTGAAGGCCGGGGCATCCTCGGAGGTATCAGGTGACCTCGGTGGCGCCGTCGACGACGAAGGCACCGACGCTGCCGACCAGGCGTCCGCCCAGCGTGACCGCCAGCGAGGTGACGTCGGGCGAGGCACGCACCTTGGCCATGTGGCGGTCGAACGCCGCCCGGTCGTCCGGGTCCTCGGCCGTGAAGGCCGCCATCCGGACCGACTCGGGGTCACGCATCTGATCGAACAACGCGTCCAGATCGGCGTCCTCGATCGGCCGCAGTGCCACGTCCGCCACCGGTGTCCCCCTCGCCCCGCTCCGGCCGGTCCGCCCGGTCCGCCCGGTCCGCCCGGTCCGCCGGACGAAGCTACCAGCGGGCGGTCCGGTCAGTTCTTGATGGTGTAACTGTCGCCGTAGGTCTTCCAGGTCAGCGGCGGGTTGAGGTCCAGGTTGCCGGCCTTGAGGAAGACCCGCTGCTCGGTGTCGACCCGGCTGGTGTCGTCATGGGCGGCCTCGGTGAGCATGGCGGCCTTGCGGGCGTCCAGGAAGGCGTTGAGGTAGGTGGTCTCGTTGCCGCCCTGGGCGGGGGTCTTGGCCTTCTTCAGGGCGGCCTTGCGGATCCCGCCGAAGCTGGTGGGGTCGTCCCCGGGGCCGTGCATGACGATGGCGTCGTAGTAGATGAACTGGCCCAGCGCGTGCAGCCCGTCCGCCTCGGCCTGCTGGACGGCGGGGTTGAAGTAGACCCGGTCGCGCTCGTTGTCCTGCGCGGTCTGGAAGACGGTGTCCTTGGCGGCGGTCTTCCAGGCGTTGACGAAGGCGGTGCCCAGGCCGGCGTGCGAGTCGGTGCCGTTGACCTTCTTCAGCGCGGGCAGGTACTTGGCGAGCGGGTTGCCCGGCTCGGCGGCGGTGTAGGCCTGGACGAGTTCGAGCATGTCCCCGGTGCCCGAGCAGAACCCGATGATGCCGGCGGTGTAGCCGCGGCCGTCGCCGATGTCCTCGATGTACTTGTACTGGGCCTTCCAGTCGAGCGAGGAGTTCTCGGCGCTGGAGACGAGCTCCATCGCTATCTCCTTCTTGTGCGCGTCGGTGAGGTTCACCCCGCTGGCAGCCGTGGCCTTCGGCGTGGTCGAGGCCATCGCCTGGACACCGGCGAAGCTGAGCGCGCCGGCGGCGGTCAGGGCGGTGGCGGCGAGCAGGGTGCGTCGGCCCAGGCGCGCGGAGCGCCGGTGGTTGGACTGCGTCATGGTCGTTCTCCTGGAGCGAGGGTGCGGGGCACGGCGATGGCGCGGGGACCCGGCGGGCCGTGCGGGGGTACGACCTGCCGGGTCGGCGGCCCGATGAGGGGATGTCAGCATCGGGACGGCGCAACCGAGTTAGGAAGGTTGCCTAACTGGCTTGTCGGCGATCCTGCCGGGTTGAACCGATCCCGTCAATCCGCCCACCGCAGCCCTAACCGGACTTGCGGCGGCCCTGAGGTCCCCTTAAGGAAGCCGCCCCGGGGCCGGACGGAACGCCCCACGCCGCTCCCCCGTTGGAACGGTATGAGCATCTTCGAAGTCCTGTTCGCCCCCGGTCGACGGCACGTCGAGGAGGAGAAGAACAGGCTCGAATGGACCCGCGACGAGGAGGGCGACGGCACCCCGCACCGCGGGCCGATCGACCTGGACAGTGGTCACGTGGTCATCCGCACCCCCGACGAGGACCGGGATCAGCCGGATCCGGGAGCCGGCGCGCATCGAACACCTGCGCCAGGTGCGCCTGGTCACATAGGTGCATAGAGTGGGCGAAGGGGGATATTCGCGGCGGCGTGTCGGTTCATGGGTCATCCCGCCGAACCTGACGCACGTCCCGAAGGAGATCCTTCCGATGGCCAAAGTGCTTTTCATCGTGAGCGGAGCCACCTACTGGGTGTTGAAGGACGGAACGAGGTACGCGACCGGGTACTGGGCCGAGGAGTTCGCCAACCCCTACAAGATCTTGACGGACGCCGGCCACGAGATCGTCGTCGCGACGCCGAACGGCGTGACCCCGAACGTCGACATGATGAGCCTGCGCCCCGAGATGGTCGGCGGAAACGACAACGCCCTGGAGTTGGAGGCCGTCATCCGCTCCGCTGAGGTGATGCGCCGACCGCTGCAGCTCTCGGACGTCCGCCTCGAGGACTACGACGCGGTGTACCTGCCGGGCGGTCACGGTCCGATGTCCGACCTGGCCTGGGACGCCGATGCCGGACGGCTGCTGACCCAGCAACTGGCCTCGGGCAACCCGCTGTTCATCGTCTGCCACGCACCCGCCTCGATGCTGGCCACCAGGATCCACGGCGAGTCCCCATTCAAGGGCTTCAACGTCACCTGCTTCACCGACGAGGAGGAGGAAGGCGTCGGGCTGGCCTCCAGGGCGCCCTGGCTGCTGGAGACCGATCTGAAGGAGAAGGTCGGGGTCAACTTCAGCCGCGGCCCCGTCTGGAAGCCGTACATGGTCGAGGACCGCAACCTGGTCACCGGTCAGAACCCGGCCTCGGCTGCGGTCTTGGGCGACCGGATGCTGGAGATCCTCAGGTGACGACGGCGGGTTCAGACACCGTCCGGAAGGTCGCGATCATCACCGGTGCCGGCGGAGGCATCGGCTCGGCCCTCGTCACCGCCTACCTCGGCCTCGGCTACGCCGTCGTGGCCACCAGTCGTGCCGTGCCGCGATCCGCGGATCCCCAACTGCTCGCCCTCAGCGCCGATCTGGCCGAGGCCGGTGCGGGCGAACGGATCGTTGCGGCGGCGATGGACCGGTTCGGTCGGATCGACACCCTGGTCAACTGCGCCGGCGTCTACATCGGCAAGCCGTTCACCGACTACACGGACGAGGACTTCGACCGGATCGTCGGCGTGAACCTGCGTGGATTCTTCACCGTCTCGCGCAGCGCCGTCGGGGCGATGGTCGCCCGCGGCGAAGGCGGCGGCCACCTGGTGAACATCTCCACCTCCCTGGTCGACCAGCCGGATGCGCAGGTCCCGTGCGCGCTGGCGTCGCTGACCAAGGGCGGCCTGAACGCGGTCACCAGGGAGTTGGCGATCGAGCTCGCGGGGCACGGCATCCGCGTGAACACCGTCTCGCTCGGCGTCGTCCGGACTCCGATGAACCCGGAGGCGACACCCGAGCTCAAGGCCCGCCATCCGCTGGGGCGGATGGCGGAGGTCGACGACGTCGTCCAGGCCATCACCTACCTCGAGCAGGCGTCCTTCGTCACCGGCGAGATCCTGCACGTGGACGGCGGCCAGAGCGCCGGCCACTGAGCCCCCTCACCCCGCTGCCGGACTCGCCGTCCCCAGGGGCGCTCGCTGCGGGCGGATCAGGAAGGTGGCGCCGTAGACGGCCGTTGCGGCGGCCATGATGGCGAAGCTCGGCGGGAGGCTGGGGATCAGCGCGCTCGCGGCCAGGCCCGCCCACAGCTCGGCGACGGCCAGTCCGCCGGACAGGGCCAGCGCACGGAACGGACGGTCCGTCAGCCGGATCGCCGCTCCGGCGGGGGCGGCCAGCAGGCCGAGCAGCAGCAGCGAGCCGACCGCCTGGGTCGCCTCCCCGGCACAGGCGCCGACCAGCGCCAGGAAGCCGAACCCCAGCACGCGGACCGGGACGCCCCGCGCCGCGGCGACGGACTCGTCCACGGTGGCGAACAGCAGCGGGCGGGCGATCAGCAGCACCACCGCGCTGATCGCGACCGCGACCAGCACCGCGACCAGGGTCTGGCCGGTGCTCAGCCCGAAGATGGAGCCGAACAGGACGGTGGTTCCCGCGCCGCCCATCGCGCCGCTGCGGGAGGTGGTGTAGAGGGTGAGGAAGAAGGAGCCCAGCCCGAGGATCCAGGCGAAGGCGCTGCCGATGACCACGTCGTCGGCGCGCCCGGACCGGCCGATGCCGGCCAGCAGCAGCCCGGCGGCGACGCAGCCGACGAACAGGCCCAGGCGCAGGTCGTACCCGCCGGCCAGAGCCGCCATGGCGCCGGTGAAGGCAACGTGGCTGAGGGCGTCGCCGGTGAAGATCTGGGCCCGCAGCACCAGGAAGTAGCCGACCAGACCGGCCGCCAGGGCGATGAACGTTCCGGCGAGCACCGCGTTGTGGAAGAAGGGCTGGCCCCAGGCCGAGACGGCGAGTTCGGTCATGCCGCACCCCCCAGCAGCGCCGGGCGGCCCTGGCGGGCGCGCACACCGGCCAGGGCTCGGGCGGCATGGGCGGCCAGGAAGGCGGCGAAGGCGAAGGTGCTGACGAAGAATCCCAGCGGGTAGGGCCAGTAGAAGGCGGCCAGCAGGCCCAGCCAGGTCACCGCCAGGCCGATGGCGACGCTCAGCAGCAGGCTGCGGCCGGGTCGGGCGGTGAGCTGCTGGGCGGTGGCGGCGGGCAGCACCATCAAGGCGAACACCAGCAGCGCGCCGGTGATCTGCGCGGCCTCGGCGGTGGCCGCGCCGAGCAGCACCAGGAACAGGGTGGACAGCAGCCGCACCCGGACCCCGCGCCCGGCGGCGACCTGCGGGTCCACCGAAGCAAACAGCAGTTGACGCCCCATCACCGCCAGCACCGCGAGGACCGCAATGGCCACCGCGGCGAGGATCAGCACCTGGTCTCCGGTGATCCCGAGGAAGCTGCCGAACAACAGCGCCTGCGGGCCCTCCAGCAGCCCCTTGTAGAGCGCCATGAACAGGTAGCCGCAGGCCAGCAGGAACGCCTGGACCACGCCGGTGGCCGCGGACTCCCCCGCACCCCCGGGCTGGCCGTCGCGCCGCAGCCCGGCGATGGCCAGCGCGGCGGCCACGCAGAAGCCGAAGTAGCCCAGGCTCAGGCTCATCCCGACCAGGGTGGCGAAGGCCGCGCCGGGGAAGGCGACCATCGACAGGGTGTGTCCGGCGAAGGTCTGCCGGCGCAGCACCATGAACCAGCCCACCGCCCCGGCGACCACGGCCACCACGGCGCCGGCCCGGAAGGCGTTGACCATGAAGGGGTAGGACCACATCTGCTGGAAGTCCGCCAGCAGGTTCCAGGAGAACGCGGTCGGGCCGTCAGACTGCGGCATGGTGGCCTCCGTGGGTGGAGGGGGCCTCGGGCTGGCCGACCACGACCAGCCGCCCGTCCGCTGTGCGCAGCACCTCGACCGGGGAGCGGTAGAGCCGGGTGAGTGTCTCCGAGGTGATCACCTCGGCCGGGGTGCCGGCCACGGCGCCGCCCTCGGCCAGGTACACCACCCGGTCCAGATGGTGCAGGATCGGGTTCACATCGTGGGCGACCATCACCACGGCCACCCCCTGCTGGTGGCAGATCCGCCCGATGAGCGCCGCCACGGCGCTCTGGTTGGGCAGGTCCAGGCTGTCCAACGGCTCGTCCAGCAGCAGCACTTCGGGTCGGCGGACCAGCGCCTGGGCGATCAGCAGCCGCTGCTGCTCGCCGCCCGAGCACTGGCCGATCGGCCGGTGCGCGTACGCGCCGGCGCCGACCAGGTCGACGGCCTCGGCGACGCGTTCGCGGTCGCGCCGGCGGGCGGCGCCGAACGGCAGCGGAACGCCCCAGCGGTCGCCGTCCAGGCCGAGCCGGACCACGTCCAGGCCGCGGATGCGCAGGCTGGGGTCGAAGCTGCGCCGCTGGGGCAGGTAGCCGATCCGGGCCCCGGCGCTCTGGCCCGGCTGCCCACCCAGCACCCGGACCTCGCCAGCCGCCGCGGGCAGGACGCCGAGCAGCACCTTGACCATGGTGGACTTGCCGACACCGTTGGGGCCCAGGACGGCGACGAACTCCCCGGCGCGGACCGTGAGGTCGACCCCTGACCACAGGGTCCGCCCGCCGACGCGCGCCGCGGCGCCGCGCAGTTCCAGCACCGGCTGCGGCGTCTCGGCCCGGGTCGGCGCGGGGGGTGCCGTTTCGGGTCGGGTGGCTGTGACTGCGGCGGGGGTGCCTGTGATCGGGTTCATGGTTCCCTACTTCCCGGCGGCTTCGGCGAGGGCGGCTTCGATGCCCTGCAGCTCGGTGACCTGCCACTGCTGGAAGGTGTCGCCGGCCGGGGCGAGGGTCTCGGTGACGGTGGCCACCGGGATGCCCTCGGACTTGGCCAGCTTCACCTGGGCGACCACGTCCGGGGTGGAGTTCTGGCTGTTGTAGACGTAGACCTTGATCTGCTTGGTCCTGATCTGCTGGTCGATGGTGGCCTTGTCGGCGGCGGTCGGGTCGGTGCCCTCGCTCATGGCGTCCAGGAAGCTCTCCGGGGTGAGCATCTTCAGTCCCAGCCCCTCGGCGAGAGGGGTGACGATCGACTCGGAGGCACCGATCGGGGTGCCGGCGTACTTGGCCTTGATGTCGCTGATCAGCTTGTTGTACGGGGCCAGGGTCTGGGTCTCGAAGGCGGTCTTCCGCTGGTCGAAGTAGTCGGCGTTGGCCGGGTCGATCTTCTTGTAGTCGGCGGTGATCGCCTCGATGACCTGGTGCACGTTGTCCGGCGAGTACCAGCGGTGCGGGTTGCCGCCGGGCTTGATCCCGACCAGGTCCCCGACCTTCAGCTCGGTGCGGCCGCTGCCGGGATTGGTGGCCAGCAGCTTGTCGGCCCAGGCGTCGTAGCCGATGCCGTTGACGATGCTGAACTGCGCGGTGGTCACGGTGCGGGCGTCGGCGGCGGTGGGCTCGTAGGAGTGCGGGTCGGTGTCCGGGTTGGTGATGATGCTGTCCACCTGGACGTGACTGCCGCCGAGCTGGGCCGCGATGCTGCCCCAGAAGTTCTCCGCCGCGACCACCTTGATCACCTCGCCGCCGGCCGCGCTGTTGCCGCTGGAGGCGGGAGCCGTGGACGCCACCGGCGAGCTGGTGGAACACGCGCTGGTGGCCGCGAGCGCCACGACGCCTGCGGCACCGAGCACGAGCCGCAGGGCTCGGCGGCTGACGGTGCGGGACGGTATGGCCTTCATGGCGCGCAACTCCTTGGGCAGAACAGATCAGCGGGACAGGCACCAGGCTAGATGGAAACGATTTTCACCACCAGCTCCAATAGAGTAGAGATGAAAATCATTACCAAATCTTGACCCGGTGCCCCGCCCCGTCCGAGGACTTACGCATTCGGTTGCCCGAATGCGGCCCGGTGGTCGTCGGCCCAGGTCGCGTAGGTGCGCGCGGTACGGCCGAGCGCGCTTGCCACGTCACCGGTCAGCCGGGCGTTTCCCCCTTCGGCGATGAACCGCTGGCCGCGCATCGCTCCGTCGGCGAAGTCCGGATCCCGGCCGGCTGCGATCATCTGTGCCCTCGCCACCCCCAATGGGACGTCGACGATCTTGATGGACCGGCCAAGTACCCTCCGCAGGATCTCCACCTGGTCGGGTGTGCTCAGCAGCTCGGGACCTGTCAGCGTGTAGGTCCTGCCCGCGTGATCCGGCGTGGTCAGCGCCACGACTGCGACCTCGGCGATGTCGCGTGGATCGATCACGCCCTGGGCGCCTTTCCCTGTCAGGTTGGGGACCGGCTGCCCCGCCTGGATCATGGAGGCCCAGTGCAGGGTGTTGGTGGCAAAACTGCTGGGCCGCAGGATCGTCCAGGACGCATCGCCCGCGCGCAGCGCCCGCTCACCAGGGAGGTGCCATCCACCGGCCCTCAGCCCGGTGTCCTCCCCGGTGCCGATGGCTGACAACTTCACCGCCCTTGCGACGCCATGGGACTGCACGGCGTCGAGCATCGCCAGGTCGTGCCGCTCGATCCAGGGGCCCGGCGCATCCAGCATGAAGACGGCGTCGACCCCTGCCACCGCGCTGTCGAGGGAGTCACGGTCGTCGAAATCTCCCCGTACGACTTCCGCAGGAAGACTCGCGCCCTGCGGGTTCCGCGTCATCGCCCTGACCCGCTCGCCGCGCTCAGCCAGGAGTCGGACCACTTCAGTGCCGATGGTGCCTGTCGCACCCGTAACAAGGATCATGTCGAGCACTCTGCTGCCCAACTGCCCTGTGGATATAGGAAAAACCGGCAGGCTCGTAAAGTGGCGGCGTGGACTCGATGACATTGAGGCGCGCTCTCCGGCCCTGGGTCGCGAATGTGACGCTGATGCGGCCCGACAGCGCTCTGCCACTGGTGCACCTGCCCGACGCCGCCACCGCACTGGTCTATCGCAGGACCGGCGCGCACAACGGCGACCTGCGCGTGGTCGGCCCGCGTAGCCGCGCCTCTTACTATCCCGGCAAGGAACTGCCGATGTGCATCAGGGTCCGGCTGCGTCCCGGTGCGGCCAGGCCGGTGTTCGGGATCCCGGTCAGCGAGCTGCGAGACCGAGCCGCGCCACTCACCGACCTGTGGGGGGATCGCGCCACCCGCCTCGAACACCAGCTCAACGAGCTGACCGGACCTGACCGGATCCTGCAGGGCATCGAGGACGCGCTGCTCGAAAGCCTGCACACCGGAGCGGACTCACACGACCTGCTGCTCCGCCAAGCCGTCGAGTCGCTCTCCACCACCAGCGAACGAGTCGCCACGCTCGCCTCGCGGCTGTCGGTCAGCGAACGCCACCTGCGGGACGTGTTCACCGACCGGGTCGGCCTACCGCCCAAGCACTTCGCCCGCATCCAGCGTGTTCGCGCCGTGCTGGCCGGGGCGGACTCCGCACATTGGGCGGAAGTCGCCTCAGAAGCCGGCTACTACGACCAGTCCCACATGACGGCCGACTTCCACAGGCTTATGGGAGTGCCGCCGGCCGCCTTCCGCGCGGGCCGCCTCCCCGCCACGACGCCATGCGCCCAACCTCCGTCAGCGCCCTGACGCCGAGGCGGGGTGCAGGTGACAGACGTTCAGACGTCCCGGGTCGGCCGCGTTTTCGGCGGTTCCTCCTTCGGTTCCTCCCGGTCGGCCAGCAGCGCTTCCAGGACGTGCAGGGCGCGCCAGGTGCGGGTCATGCCGAAGGGGGCGGTGGCGCGGACGGCGGCGCGGGCCTCGTCGGGGGTCGCTCCGGCGCCCAGCGCGCGGCCGACGTGGGCGCGGAAGCTCTCCTGGAGGGTCTGGTAGAGGACGTCGACGGTCATGGTGGCGAACGCCCGCTCGCGGACGCTGATCCGGGACATGCCGGCGCGCATCCGCGACTGCAGGTCCATGTAGACGGCGAAGTCCGGGTCCAGCGCCCGTACCTCGGCGCGCATCGCCGCCGGCATGGGGCTGCCGGTGCCCTCCAGGTCCAGCTGGTGGCCCTGGCCGGTCGGCCCGGGCAGGCCGTGCCGCTGCTCGACCTCGGTCAGCCGTTCCAGGGCGGCCAGCGCGGCCGGGTAGCCGCTGTCGTAGGAGATGAAACGGAGCAGCTCGCGCAGGTCGTCGGCGTCCAGGCCGTTCGCCAGGGCGGCCCGGACGTGCAGTTCGAACGGCACCCCGAACACCTGCCCGCAGACGTCGGCGACCAGGGCGATCAGGCTGAGCTCACGCGGCGTCAACTGCGGTGCCGTCGCGGTGAGGTCGAAGCTCGCCGCGGCCATCTCCGCGAACACCGGGTCGAGCTCCTTGAGCGTGGTTCGGGTCGGCAGCGACATGGTGACTCCCCTTGAGTTAACAGCTGTAGGGCTACGACTGTAGCCCTACAGCCGCACCCCTACAATGGGTCTCCATGGATGCGACCACTCCGGCCCGGCCGGGCACCGGCACCGCGCCACGCGGCCGCAACCCGCGCGGCCAGGGCGAACGGCTGCGCACCGAGATCATCGACGCCGCGCTGCGGATGCTGGACGAACTCGCCGACGACCAGGCCCTGTCGCTGCGGGCGGTCGCCCGCGAGGTGGGCATCGCCGCCACCTCCGTCTACATCCACTTCGCCGACCGCGACGCGCTGGTGCTGGCCGCGCTGGAGCGCTGCTACAGCGACCTGCTGCGCGCGGTGGACGACGCGGAGTCGGCCACCACCGACCCGGTGGCCGCGCTGCGGGCCCGGACGACGCTGCTGGGCGCGTGGTCCCGCGAGCACCCCGGCCTGTACAAGGTGCTGCACGAGAGCACCCTCATCCGGCGCCGGGACATGTCCTTCCGGGACGAGATGGGCCAGCGCATGGCCGCGGCGATCCGCCGCTGCATGGACGCCGGCCTGGCAGCCCCCGGCGACCCCGAGACCGTCGCCCTCGACCTGCGCACCGCCGTCCACGGCGCCGTCTCCCTGCGCCTCAACCAGCCCGAACTGCCCTGGCCCCCGCTGGAGGAGCAGATGGACCGCTTCCTGGTGAAACTGGTCGGCGTCCCGCCGCTGGCCCGGTGACTCAGGCGGGCAGGTCGACCGGGTAGTCGGCGCCGGTGTCGGCGGAGGCGGAGACGGCCTGCCAGGCCGTGGCTTCGGCGAGCTGGCTGCGGGAGTAGTCCAGCGCCATGCCCACCGCACCGGCGCCCAGCAGCAGATGGCTGGGCAGCTTGTCGGCGTGCACGATCCGCACCAGGATCTCCGCGGCCCGGTCCGGGTCGCCCGGCGCGGTGCCGCCGCCGCGCAGCCGTTCGCTCAGGGCGCCGACGGTCTGGCGGTACTCCTGGGGCACGTCGTCGATCTGCATGGAGGCGCCGGCCCAGTCGGTGGCGAATCCGCCCGGCTCGACCACGAGGTAGCGGATGCCGAACGGCGCGGTCTCGGCGGCCAGGACGCGGGTGAACCCGTCGACGGCGAACTTGGCCGCCTGGTAGGAGCCGAGCCCGGGGGTGTGGCCGACGCGTCCGCCCACCGAGGAGAACTGGATCACGATGCCCGCGCCCTGCTTCTTCAGCAGCGGCAGCGCGGCCCGAGAGACGTTGTAGACACCCCAGAAGTTGGTGTCGAACTGCCGGCGGAAGTCGGCCTCGTCGGTGGTCTCCACGGCAGAGAGGTTGGCGTAGCCGGCGTTGTTGACCACCACGTCGATCCGCCCGTACTTCTCCACTCCGGCGGTGAGCGCCGCCTCGGCCGCCGCGGCGTCGGTGACGTCCAGGGCCACCGGGAGCACCCGGTCGCCGTACTTGTCGGCCAGATCGGCGAGCTGTTCCGGCCTGCGGGCGGTCGCCACCACGTTGTCGCCGGCTTCGAGGGCGGCGGCGGCCAGGGAACGGCCAAAGCCGCGGGAGGAGCCGGTGATGAACCAGGTGCTGGGTCGCGTAGTCATGGATTTAGTACAACACCGTTGCGCTAATACTGCAACTTGGTTGCGGTAGCCTGTGCGGGTGACTACACCGCAGTTCGCACGCGCCCGGAGCGCCGAGGCCAAGCAGGCCCGCGAGACGTCGATCCTGGAGGCCGCCGCACGCCTCGCCGGCGAGCACGGCGTCCGCACGGTGACCCTCACGGACATCGCCGCGGCCGTGGGTATGCACAAGTCGGCGATGCTGCGCTACTTCGAGACCAGGGAGGAGATCTTCCTGCGACTGGCGGCAAGCGAGTGGGTCCAGTGGTCGCAGGACGTGCGCAACCGGCTGGGCGCACTGGAAGGCGGAAACCCGGCCGATCCCGGGACGCCGATGGCCGTAGCGGGCATCCTCGCCGACTCACTCGTCGCGCGACCGCTCTTCTGCGACCTGCTCGCCCACACGCCGCTGAACCTGGAGCGCGGCGTGTCCTTCGCCGCCGTCCGATCCTTCAAGCTGATCGCCATCGCCGCGGTCGGGGAGGTCGGCACAGCCCTGCGCCGCATCCTGGACCTGACGGAGGAACAGGGCGGCAACGTCGTCTCCACCGCCGTCTCCATGGCCGGCGCACTGTGGCAGATGGCCGCCCCGGGAACCGAACTACGCCGCTTCTACCAGGACTCCCCCGAACTGGCCCACGCCCTGGTCGACGTCGCCCCCAAGCTCACCGACATTCTGACGGCGCTGATCAGGGGTTACGTCGCAAGGTGACCGGTGGGGCCACTACCTGCCCTGTGCCAGGTTGGCCTCGACCCGCTCCAGGCCGGCGAGGAGCGTGCTGCGCTCGGCCGGGGTCATGTCGCCGGTGGTCGCCGCTTCCAGTTCGGACCAGAGCTGTTCGACCTGACGGCGCAGGCCCAGGCCGGCCGGGGTGGTCTCGACGAGGGTGGCCCGGCCGTCGGCCGGGTCGGGGCGGCGGCGGACGAAGCCGGCGCGCTCCAGGCGCTGGACGGTCCGGGTCATCGACGCCGAGTCGGTGTCGAAGGCCGCCGCGAGGTCGGACTGCCGCTGCGGCCCGGCGTCCCACAGGTGCATCATCAGCAGCTCGTGGCCGGGGTGCAGGCCCAGCTCCCGGAACAGCTGGCGGGCCCGCATGATGTGCAGCCGCGTGACGCGGATCAGGGTGTTGCTGACGGGCCCGCCGGCCGCCGCGGTGGGCGACGGTACGCGCCCTGTGCCCTCCCGTGCCGATGTCATCCCCGCATGGTAGCTGTGCCGGACAGGGATCCACGCTAGCTGTCCACGACAGCATGCGAGAAATTGCACCTCTGCCAGGGAATGGATGCCGACACGGGCCAGTTAGCTGTCTTAGACAGCTAAACACGCGCCAATCGGAGGACATGATGAAAGCCATCCAGATGACCGAGCAGGGCGGCCCGGAGGTTCTACGCCTGGTGGACCTGCCCGACCCGCAGCCCGGCCCGGGGCAGATCCTGATCCGGGTGCAGGCCGCGTCGGTGAACTTCTCCGATGTCATGCGCCGGCGCGGGGACGACTACCCCGTTCCCACGCCGTCGCCGTTCGTCCCCGGCGCGGAGGTGTCCGGGACCGTCGCGGCGCTGGGCGAGGGCGTCGAGGAGCCCGCCGTCGGCACACCGGTGTTCGCGATGGTCGGCGCCGACGCCTCCGGCGGGTACGCCGAACTCGCCCTGGCCTTCGCCGCGAACGTGATCCCCGTCCCGCCGGGGCTGGATCCCGACGCCGCAGCCGGCATCGTGGTGGCGGGGCTCGCCGCGACCCTAATCCTCACCCGGACCGCCGCCGTCGAGAAGGGCCAGAGCGTGTTCGTCCCGGCCGCAGCCGGCGGCGTGGGCGGCTACGCCGTGCAGATCGCCAAGCTCCTGGGCGCCGGCACGGTCATCGCGGGCGCGAGCACCGAGGCCAAGCGGAACATCGCACTGGGCCTCGGCGCCGACCACGCCGTCGACTACAACGACCCCGCCTGGACCAGGACGGTCAGGGACCTCACCGGCGGCACCGGGGTGGACGTGGCGCTGGAGATGTCCGGCGGCGACCGGCTGGCCCAGACCCTGGGAGTGCTCGCGCCCTTCGGCAGCCTGGTCGTCTTCGGTTCGGTCAGCGGCGCTCCCGGCCGCCTGGACGAGAGGGCCGTCCTGCCCTGGCTCTACGACCCGGCCCCCAACCAGTCCGTGGTGGGCTTCAATCTCGGCCCGTGGTTCGAGCTGCGCCTGCCGACCGCGGTCGCGGCGCTGCAGCAGCTGATCGAGTGGGTCGGCTCGGGGCAGGTCCGGGTACCGGTCCCGCACCCGCTCCCGCTGGCCCGGGCCGCCGAGGCGCACCGTCTGCTGGAGAGCGGGGCCACCACCGGCAAGCTGGTCCTCAAGCCGTGACAACGGTTCAGGGGGCGTACGCCTCCAGCTCGGAGAGCTGGCCGGCGGGCCAGCCGGTGTTGGCGGTGAAGGTCAGCCGCAGGTAGCGGGTGCTGGTGCCGGACGGGAGGGTGATGGTCACCGCGTTACCGGTGGCCGGATCGAAGGTGCGGCCCGCGGAGGCGGACAGGGTGGTGTAGCTGGAGTTGTTCGTGCTGCCGAGTACCGAGAGGGTCTGGGTGCGGGCGGACCAGGCCGTGGCCGGGGGCAGCTTGAGCACCACCCTGCCCACCGCGCGGGTCGCGCCGAGGTCCACGGTCAGGCTCTGCGGGAAGGCGTTGTCGGTGCTCTCCCAGTAGGTGTTGGCGTCGCCGTCGACCGTGTTGGCTGCGGTGTAGTTCTGGGTGTGGCCGGTGTCGGAGACCGCCGCGTGCAGGGCCAGGTCGGTGCCTGACGGCGGCGCGGTGGTCGGCGGCGCGGTGGTCGGCGGCGCGGTGGTCGGGGGTGCGGTGGTCGGCGGCGCCGAGGTGGGCGGGGTGCCGGTGCCCGGGGGCGGGCCGGTCGGCGGCAGCGAGGTCGGCGCCGGGATCGTGGTCAGCACCGGGGAGGTGCTCCAACCCGAGTTCCCGCTGCCCTGGTTGAAGGCGAAGGTGCCCGCGGTGTTGTTGGGGTAGCCGTAGTCGTAGGTGCCGGCGACCTTGACGTTGGTCGCGGCCAGCCCGCTGACCTGGGCGGAGCCGGTGGTCTCGGCCTGGAACACGGTGGTTCCGGTCCAGTTGACTGTGTTGCCGGTGAGGTTGAGTCCGGTCACCGCGTAGCCGGAGCCGCCGCCGGAGACCATCTCGAAGGCCTCGTAGGGGCTGTAGTCGATCGCGTTGCCGCTGACGTTGACGGTCGCGTTGGTGAAGGCCGAGTTGTAGGAGTCGAAGCGGATCGCGCCCATCGCATGGCCCCAGTTGGGGTTGAGCGCGCCGGTGCGGACCAGGGTGTTGTTCGAGATCGTGGTGGTGCCTGACAGCGGGGTGAACGGTGACAGGAACGCCTGGTTGGAGACGGCGATGCCGCTGCCCAGCGCGTTGGTGTCGGCGATGGTGTTGCCGCTGACGGTGTTGCCGGAGCCGCCGTAGACCGCGATGCCGTTGGCCAGTGTGGGCTGGACGATGGTGTTGTTGCTCAGCGTGTTTCCGGTGTCGGGGGCCGGCATGGACCACAGGGCCAGGCCGTCGTCGCCGGTGTTGCGCAGGAAGTTGTTCTTGACGGTGTTGTTGGCGGCGTTGCCGTTGAAGTTCAGGCCGTCGGCGTCGGTGGAGAGCACGACGCTGTTCTGCACGGTGATCCCGCTGTTGCCGTACTGGAGCCAGAAGCCCACGTTGGTGTCCTGGATCCACAGTCCGTCGACGTCGGAGCCGGTGCCCAGCGAGCCGTTGACGGCGTTGGCGGTGCTGTCGTCGTGGCGGCCGACCGTGGAGCCGAGGATCGCGAAGCCGCTGAGGTTGACCGGGCCGGAGACGGCCGAGCTGTTGTTGATGAACTCGTTGGTGGCCAGCTGCGAGTACCAGCTGCCGGCGCCGACGATGGTGGCCTTGTTGACCTGTAGCGCCGAGGTGATCCGGAAGGTGCCCTGGGGTATCCACACCGGTACGCCCGCTGACGCCGCGGCGGCGATGGCGGTGCGGAAGGCGTTGGTGGAGTCGCCGCTGCCGCTGGCGTCCGCACCGTCGCTGACCACCGAGATGGAGCCGGCCGGCTGGGTGGCCGGGGCGGCGATGTTGAAGAAGTCGGCGACGTCGAGGGTGTAGGGCAGGGCGGTGTCGCCGGCGTCCACCTGGAACTTCACCGTCGATCCGGCGGCCACCGCGGCGGGCAGCCGCAGCCGGACGTCGTCGTAGAGCTTGTGGGTCTTGCTGCCGGCGATGCTGCCGGTGCTGATGTAGCTGTACGCGGAGGTCAGCGACAGCTCGGTGCTGAGCTTGGTCCCGTTGACGTAGACCGAGAGCTTGCCCGAGGCGCCCTGCGGAACGGCGTAGTGCAGGTCCAGTGCGTTGGCCGGGGCGGTCAGGGTGAACTGCACGTACTGGCCCTGGCCGGTGAGTTGGACCGCCTGTCGGCCGGACGCCTCGGTGGCCAGGTCGCCCTGGGTGTAGTCCGGGCCGATCAGCTTGCCGTTGGTGCTCGCCTGCGCGCCTTCGGCCTCGTACTCGACCATGCCGGGAAGGGTGGCCCCGGAGGCGGCGGCCTTCACCGCGGCGGCCTGGACCGGCCCGGTGGGGGCGAGGGCCGCTGCGGCCTGGTGCGAGGGTGCGGACAGCACCAGTCCGAGGACGGCGGCGACCGCGGCCGTCCCTCCGACCAGCACCTGTGCGCGCCGGGTCCGAGGGACGTAGGTGTGCGTGGAGCGGTGATGCACCATCAGTCGTGCCCTTCCAGCAAGGAACTCTGCACTCCGGTTCTCGGCCCAAAGGCTTGCTCACAGCGCATGACCACGTCAATGGCCTAGGCCAATCCGGAGCCGGTGCCGGGGGCGAGGGCGCGGACAAACGCCAGGCCGGAGGCGTTTGTAAAGAAGTTGTATGAGAAGTGGGACCAGAGGCTCCGAAAGAGCAAACCATCGACTGAGTTACCGTCAAGTTGCCTAAATGGCCTGCAATTTTCTGACAGAAGGCTGCTTGCGCAACTCTGCGGGGCCGCCCTACTGTGGCTGGCACCCCGCACGGACGTGGCCCAGGTTCACGTATATGTCCACGATGGCGGCCGGCAATACGCCCCCACACCGCACACCCCGCGGTCGCAGAACCATCTGGTCGGACAGGTCCTCGGTTCCCCCGCACTGCCGTCGCCACGGGGTCTCCCGGTTGCGGCGACGCCCAGACCACCAGGAGTTGTTGTGGCAGTCTCTCGTCGGACCTTCATGGCGTCCGCGCTGGCAGGAAGCGCCGTCGTCGCAGTAGGAACGCAGTGGTCCCGTACGGCTGAAGCGGCCGTCGTTCCGGCGGCCAGCCCGGCCGGGGACGTGGTCGGGAAGGTCACCGTCGGCTACCAGGGCTGGTTCGCCTGCATCGGGGACGGGGCCCCGATCAACGGCTGGTGGCACTGGAGCCAGAACTGGGGCCAGTCACCCTCGCCGACCAACAACGCCATCAAGGCGTGGCCGGACATGCGCGAGTACACCAAGACCTACCAGACCGCGTACAGCAACTTCGGCAACGGGCAGCCGGCGACGCTGTTCTCGTCCTACGACCAGCAGACGGTGGACACCCACTTCCTGTGGATGCAGCAGAACAACATCGACACCGCCGCTCTGCAGCGCTTCAACCCCACCGGCGGTGAGGGGCCGACCCGCGACGCGATGGCCACCAAGGTCAGGAGCTCGGCGGAGAAGT
>NZ_JOEH01000037.1 GCF_000719095.1 Streptacidiphilus jeojiense
GGTGTCGAACCTGAACTTCGCTGCGGGGCAGACGATTCCCAATCTGGTGATGGTTCCGGTGGTGGACGGCAAGGTGGACCTGTACAACGGTTCCGGCGGAGCGGTCGACCTGCTGGCCGACATCGCCGGCTACTACTCCGCCGCCGGCTCCACCTTCCAGGCCGTCTCCCCGATCCGGGGGATGGACACCCGGAGCGGGGCCGGCGGCGCCGGGGGAGCGATCGCCCCGGGCACCGCGGCGGTGCTGAACATCTCCGATCTGCCCGGGGCGCCGGTCGCGAGCAATGTCATCTCCGTCGTCCTGAACGTGACCGTCACCGCTCCCCAGAAGGCCGGATACGTCACCGTGCTTCCGGACGGCCAGCCCCTGCCGACCGTGTCGAACCTCAACTTCAGCGCCGGACAGACCATCCCCAACCTGGTGGTGGTCCCCGTCGTGGACGGAGCGATCGACTTCTACAACGGCTCCGGCGGAACGGTCCAGGTCATCGCCGACGTGGACGGCTGGTACACCTCGTAGCGCAGACCATGTGCCGTCCGGGCTCCCGCATTGGGGGCCCGGACGGCCGCCGTCGCCGGGCTGCTGCCGGCAATGGGCGGTCTAAGCTGCGTTCCTCGGATCTTGGGAGGATCGTATGAGCGCAGACGCGCGAGGCTGGGCGGTGCAGCCGTGGCCGCCGGCATTGCCGTCCGCCACTGTCGACGCAGACCGGTTGGACCGGTTGGCGCGGCGGGCTCGGGCTGTGCGCAGGGCGACCGCTGTGCCGTTCTGGGCGGTGTTCGTCTCCGGGGCGCTGGTGCTGCCCTGGACCGTCCTCGGCGATCTCAGCGGGTGGCAGGCATTGAGCCCCGTTCTCACTCTGCCGGTCAGCGCTGTGCTGTTCATGGTCAGGGCCGTCCCCACGCACCGCTTTCTCTCCGCTGCGAGGTCCGGGCCGCAGAGGGTGTACGTCGGCAGCTTCGCCGAGCTGCGCGGCGAGCGCCGGGCGCCGACGGTAGCGGCGGCTGTGGGCGTCCTGCTCGCGCCGCTGCTGCTGATGGCGCCGGTCAGTGCCTTCGCCAGGCAGCTGGTGCCCACCACCCCCGTCACCGCCACCGTCTCCCAGTGCGTCCTGAAGGGCGGCCGGAACAGTCCTGCGGTGGAGTGCGACGGCAGCTGGGTGGTCGCGGGGCACGTCTACCGGGGCGAACTTCCCGAGCGCACCGCCCGCCCCGGCGACCAGCTGCCCATCCTGGTCCGCAGCGACGATCCGACCAAGGTGTTCGGTGCGCAGAACTTCCAGAACACCGCGACCGGTGTCGTCTTCGGCCTGGTCGGCCTGGCCATGGGCCTGGCCGGAGCCTGGACGCTGCGGCAGCGTTGCCGCTGGCTCGCCGGAGTGTTCCGCGCCCGCCTCGCCGCCGACGCCGCCCCTCCGGTCTGAGGAGAGGGGCCGGCTGCACCCCGGAGGGCGCGGTCGAGGTGGTCCCCGGACCGGGCCTCACCGGTCGACCCGGCCTTGGCCGCGTCGGTTGCCACGAACTGATGGGTCGTGTCACAGCGGCCGGTCGCGCTGACCCGCCGGTACATCAGGGTGGCGGGGACGGTCGCGCCGGGGCGCGACAGCGACGCGAACGGGACCACCGGCGCACTGACGTTGGCGTTGATGATCCGGTCGCTGCGGCTGGTCTGCTGGTAGCGGTGGAACTGCCAGACGCCGAGCTCGCCCAGCACCGGAGCCAGGGCGGCGAAGACCAGCGTCGGCACTACCCAGCGCCGGGTCAGCAGGATGCGGATCACGCCATGACGCTACCCTCGCCCTTCCGCCCACCGGCGCCAGGGGCTTGGGGATCAGGTTTTGCCTGTGTCGCGGCTATGGGAACCGCGAGGCCTTGCGGTTAGCCTCCGGGCATGATTTCCACGGTGGTCTGGGGGACCGGGAACCTCGGGCGGGCGGCGGTGCGGGCGGTGGCCGCCCACCCCGGCCTGGAACTCACGGCCGTGCTCGTGCACGACCCGGCCAAGGTCGGCCGGGACGCCGGCGAACTGGCCGGTCTCGGGCGGCGGTTGGGGGTGGCAGCCACCGACGACGTCGCGGCGGTGCTGGCCGCGCACCCGCAGGCGGTGGTCTACGCGGCGACCGGCGACATCCGCCCCGACGAGGCCCTGGCCGATGTGCTGCTGGCCGTCCGGGCGGGAGCGGTGGTGGTCACCTCCGCGCTCTACCCGCTCTACGACCCGCGCAGCGCCCCACCCGAGTTCCGCGATCCGGTGCTGGCCGCGATCGCCGAGGGCGGCGGCTCACTGCTGGTCTCCGGCGTCGACCCCGGCTGGGCCAACGACGTACTGCCGCTGCTGGTCAGCGGGTTGGGCAGCACCGTGGACGCGATCCGCTGCCAGGAGATCTTCGACTACTCCAGCTACGACCAGCCGGACTCGGTGCGCTACCTGGTCGGCATGGGCCAGCCGATGGACTACGAACCTCCCATGCTGGCCCCCGGGATACCGAGCATGGTGTGGGGCGGCCAACTGCGGCTCCTGGCCAGGGCACTGGAGGTCGAGCTCGACGAGATCAGGGAACAGGTCGAACGCCGGGCACTGGAGACCACGGTCGCCACCCGCACCATGGGCGCGTTCGAGTCGGGCACCCAGGGGGCGGTCCGCTTCGAGGTGCAGGGCGTCGTCGACGGCCAGGTCCGACTGGTGGTCGAGCACATCACCCGGATCCACCCCGACTGCGCCCCGGACTGGCCCACACCGCCGGACGAGCACGGCGCCCACCGTGTCGTCGTCGAGGGCCGGCCGCGGATCGAGGTCACCGTCACCGCCTCCGACGAGGGCGAGAACCGCTCCGCCGGGGGCAACGCCACTGCCGCGGGCCGCCTGGTCAACGCCGTCGACTGGCTGGTCCAGGCCGGCCCCGGCCTCTACGACGCGCTGGACGTGCCGCTGCGGCCCGCCGTCGGCCGACTCGGAGGGAAGCAAGGATGATCGTCGACATTCCGCAGGACAAGGACCCCATCGCCTACGTCTGGGGCGAGCTGGTGCCCGGCATCGGGGTCGCCGCGGCCGGCTTCTCGCTGGCCGTCTACGAGCACACCACGCTCGGGCTGCGCGAGTTCGAGGCCGCGCGGTTGCGCATCGCGCAGATCAACGGCTGCCTGTTCTGCCTGGACTGGCGTACCGAGCGCGACGGGGCGACCGTCGAGCCGGAGTTCCTCGACGCCGTCGCCGACTGGCGCACCACCGAGGCCTTCGACGACCGCACCCGGCTGGCCGCCGAGTACGCGGAGCGCTATGCCATCGACCACCACGGCATCGACGACGCCTTCTGGTCCAGGATGCTCACGCACTACACCCAGGCCGAGGTCGTCGAGCTCACCATGTGCCTCGGCTCCTGGCTCGCCTTCGGCCGCCTCAACCACGTCCTCGGCCTGGACGCCGTCTGCGTCCTCCCCAGCCACCACGCCGGCTGAGCCGGACCGCGGGCAGCGCCGGCCAGGTCCGGGACCTGACGGTGGCACCGGTCAGTCCGTGAGGCCCACCCGCACGGTCCGCACCGCCTTGATGAACCCCGCTCGGGTGGACACCCGGCGGCGACGCTCTGCGAAAAGGGCCGGCCCCGAGTTCGCCTTGAGGGTCGGCCCTGGCAGTGGGCGCGGAGCAGCCGTCTGCTTATGTTCTGCTAACGTCTACACATGGCCATGACAGGCTAGCTTCATAGGGTCAGGGTATGACTAAGCGTCAACTCACCCACACGGAGCGGACCACAGCGTCCGTCCCCACCAGCCGCCGCAAGATCCTGACGCTGGGCGGCGCCGGGATCGCGCTGGGGGCAGCGGGACTCGCCGCGCCCGGGGCCCTGGACTCGGCCTTCGCCGCCGAGGCCGAGCAGGCCGGAGACAAGAAGGGACAGCCCAAGGGGCCGGCCACCACCTGCGCCCTCACCGAGGAGGTCACCGAGGGCCCGTACTACATCGATGACGAGGCGATCCGTTCCGACGTCACCGAGGACCGCACCGGGGTGCCGCTGCGGTTGCGGCTGACCGTCCTCGATACCGAGCACTGCCGTCCGCTGCGGAACGCGGCGGTCGAGATCTGGCACTGCGACGCCACCGGCGACTACTCCGGCTTCATCGGCTGGCAGAGCCTCGGTGGCGGTGGCGGCGGAGCTGCTCCCACCGGCACTCCGCCGACGGGTGCCCCGCCCACCGGGTCCGCTTCGGACTCGCCGTCCGCTTCGGATTCGGCGTCCGCGACGAGCACCGACACCGCAGCGGCCTCCGCCTCCGCCTCCGCGAGTTCTTCCGGCGGGCCCGGGACCACGACCAGCACCGGGGGTTCCAACACGCCCACCGACGAGTATCGCTGGCTGCGCGGGGTGCTGTTCACCAATGAGCACGGGCAGGTGGAGTTCAAGACCATCTACCCGGGCTGGTACATCCCCCGTGCCATCCACATCCACGTCAAGGTCCACACCGGTGGGCAGCGGGTCAAGCGGCACTACATCGGCGGCACCTCGGTCCACACCGGCCAGCTCTTCTTCCCGGAGGAGGTGACCACGGTCGTGGCCGCCTCCGATCCGTACGTCACGCACACCGCCGAGCGCACCGTGCTCAGCGAGGACATGGTCTACGACGGCGGCGGGGTCACCTCGGGCCTGCTCACTGTGGTCAAGCGGACCAACGGCAGGCACCACAGCGAGTGGAAGCTGTCGGACGGTTACCTGGCCACCCTGGACCTGGGTGTCACCACGTCGACGTCCTCCACCACGGCGTCCGCACCGGCGGCGCCCTCGGCCTCGGCCACCGCTTCGGCCACCACCACCACCTGAGTCGGTCCTGAGGGCCGGCGCTGCCCTCGCGGCACCGTCGTTGTGTCCCGGACGTCCGCATCGCGCTGACGTCCGGGACCACGTCCGTCACCAGACCCGGACCGAGCCTCCCTTGGCCACACCGTGATCGTCGGCGGCATCGAGGCCAGTGCGCTGACGGGCCTCCAGTTCGGGAGCATCGGCAGGCCCCGATCTACCGGCTTTCCCGGGGCCGGGGACGCGGGGTGGTCAGGATCTGGCGGCCTCGGTCAGGGGTGATCAACTGGGCCAGTATCGGGTCGGCGAGCAGCGAGACCGGGGCGATGTGGTCGTCGTCCACCGGGCGCCACAGCTGTAGTGCGGTCAGCAGGTCGGGCCAGGCGTCGTCGCCGGGGCGGTCGGTGACGGTGTGTACGGCTGCGTCGAAATCGGGTGCGCCGAAGGAGAGGCGGAAGCCGGGTTCGGCTGCTCGTGCCTCGTAGTCGGCGATGAGCGCTCGTACCGGTTCGGGGGCGTGCTCCTTGAGGCGAGGAAGAGGGCGCAGGTCGTGGGGTGCCGCGAGTTGGTCGTGCCGGAGCAGCAGGGGCAGCAGTTCGGTGGCGAACAGCGGACCGAGGAGCAGGTCGTCCAGGTGCGGGCGGTACCAGAGCGTGCCGGCGATGTGGCGGCGCCAGTCGCCGAGCAGCATCTTCATCTGCAGGCTCAGCACGTCGGCGCGATCCCGCCCGAACGCGTGGGCCCGGGCGAACACCTCCAGGGGTGCGTCGACCTCGCCGGTCAGCGCTTCCTGGCGGGCGCGCTCGACCTCCGCGTCCCAGTGGTCCCGGGTGGCGCCGGGCGGTCTGCGCAGGGCGTGGAAGGACATCCACTGCCGCTGCATGAGGTCGACGAAGGAGTTGCATCGCTCCGGTCCGCGGCCGGACCAGGAGGCGAGCCAGTAGGCCGCCCACTCGCCCTGCTCGTCCACGTCCTCGGGGTCGAGGAGCATCACCGCCGCGTCGCCCTCGAGCGACAGGCGCAGGGAGCGGGCGAGGACGCGCGCCTCGTGGGCGGTGGGGTCCTCCTCGACACCGTTCTCCTCCTCGTCGTCCTCGTCCTCGTCTTCGACCAGGTCCTCCCAGGCGTCGATCCAGGTGCGGTCGTCGGTGTCCCTGAGCCAGTCCAGTTCGGTGGTGCCGGCCAGCCGGTAGATGAAGTTGCCCGCGTCCCGCCAGCCGTTGGTGACCAGCAGGAACTCCCTGAGCGAGGGCGGCAGTCGGCGGCCCAGCCGGGCCTCGGCCGCGGCCAGTTCGGCCTCGCTTGCCGGCCCGAAGCCGAGCCAGGCGTCGCGCACCACCTCCTCGTCGAGGGGCGCGTCCCGGTCCGGGTCGCGCCCGGCGATCCACTCCCCGCTCCACTGCTCCAGGAACGGCCGCCACATCTCACGGTCCATCAAGGTCACCCCGTCCGTCGCCCCGACTGTCGGACCCCACCCCATCACAGGGGTCCGACATCCGACGGACCGTCCGTCACCGGACGCCGTTACCAGACCCGGACCGAGCCTCCCTTGGCGAAGGCCGGGCTGGTGGCGCCGGGTGGGGGCGTGGGGAGGGGTTGGGCGACGTCGCTGACCAGGGGGCCGGTCTTGGCGGCGAGGGCGTCCAGGGCGGGGAGGTCGAAGCCGTAGACGCGGGCGGCGTTGCCGCCGACCATGGCGGCGACCTCGTGGTACGGCAGGCCCGCGTAGGCGGTGCGCAGGGCCTCGGTGGTGTAGGGCCAGGTGCCCTCGTCGTGCGGGAAGTCGCTGCCCCACATGATCTTGTCGAGGCCGATCCGCTCGCGCAGCGGCACCTCGTGGGCGCGCATGAAGCTGGCGCCGACGAAGCAGTTGGACTCCCAGACCGCGCGCGGACCCGCGCCCATCGCCTCGGCCAGCCCAGCCCCGAACTTGGACTCCGCGGTCGCGGCCCGGGTGGCCGCCCCGACCAGCCGTCCGTGGTAGTAGTCCAGCATGTCCAGCACGCCCGGGATCCAGCCGGAGCCCTGCTCGGTGAGGACCAGCCGCAGGCCCGGGTGACGCCTGAAGGCGCCGCCGAACACCAGGTGCCACAGCGCCCGGTGCGAGAACCAGGTGGTCTCCACCATGAACACCGCCCGGGCGGCCGGCTCCTCGCCCAGCACCGGTCCGGCCGAGCCGCCGTGGTGGTTGACCGGGACGCCGAGCTCCGCGCAGACCGCCCAGAGCGGGTCGTACGCCGTGGAGTACAGCTCGGGGACCGGCGACCCGGGCGGGACGCCGGGCAGGACCACCCCGCCGGTGAGCCCGGCGGCGTGGCAGCGGCGGACCTCGGCGACGGCCGCGTCGACGTCGTTGAGCAGTACCTGGAAGGTCCCGGCCCGGCGGCCCGGCGCCAGCGAGCAGAAGTCGGCCATCCAGCGGTTGTGGGCCTGCAGCCCGGCCCAGCGCAGTCGGTACTCCTCGGGGGTGGGCACCGCCGCGGTGAGCGAGGTGCTGGGGTAGAACGGTGGGACGGTGTTGGGGAAGACCACCTCTGCGACGATGCCGTCCTGCTCCAGCTCGGCGAGCCGGCGGTCGGAGTCCCAGTTGCGGTCGGCCTCGGGGGCCTGGAGGTCGGCGAAGGGGTTGACGTAGGTCGCGGCCCAGGCGTCGAAGTCCTCGTGGTGCCGCGGGTCCAGGTAGGGGCGGTAGTCCAGCAGGTCGGCCCCGGCGTGGCAGTCGGCCGAGACGACGGTGTAACGCTCGGGCGGAGCGGTGTCCTGACGGTCTTGACGGTCCGTCACAGCGTGCTCCCCTCGGTCGGGGCCGTCGTGCCGATGAAGGGGAAGTCGTGCCCGGTCAGCCAGTGCCGGCCCACCTCCCCGGCGGGTGCCCAGGCGGCGCGCACCGCGGACTGGTCCTCGGGCTGGCCCAACTCCGCCGGGGTGGGGCCGATCCGGCGGGCGATCGGGGCCAGCCGGTCGGTGTCGAAGCCGAAGACCTCGGCGCAGGACAGCCCCAGCATCCGCCGGGTCTCCTCGATCGGGACGTCGTGGAAGGTGGTGCGCATCCACTGCCGGGTGTTCGGCCAGGTGCCCTCGGGGTGCGGGAAGTCGCTGCCCCAGCAGATGTTGTCCACGCCGATCTCGTAGCGGTGCGCCAGCTCGCGCCGTTTGGTGTTGGTCGCGGCGATGAAGCAGTTGCGGTCGACGTAGGCGCTCGGAGCCATCGTCAGCTCGGAGAACGGCGACAGCTTCTTCCCGCCGTGCGCGCCCAGGTACAGCCGATCCATGAACCACAGCAGGTTGGGCAGCCACCAGCAGCCCGACTCGGCCACCCCGAAGCGCAGCCCCGGGAAGCGCTCGAACACGCCTGACCAGAGCAGGAACCACAGCGGACGGGACGGCCAGAAGGTCACCTCGGTGACGTAGATGCCCAGGTGGTCGCCGTACTCGTGGCGCGGGGCGGCGCCGGAGTGGGTGACCACCGGCATCCGCAGCTCCTCGCAGACCGCCCAGACCGGGTCGTAGCGGCGGTCGTGGTAGGGCGGCCCGTCGACCCACATCGAGGGGATCATCACGGCGCGCAGCCCGGAGGCGTGCGCCCGGCGCACCTCGGCGACGACCGCCTCCACCTCGGCGGTGATCGGCAGCAGTGCCACCCCGGCGTGCCGCTCCGGCTCGGCGCTGTCGCGGATGAACTCCGCCAGCCAGCGGTTGTGGGCCTTGGCGCCGGCCATGCCCAGCACCGGGTCCTGGTCGCCGCTCAGCCCCAGGCCGACGCCGAAGGGGGCGGCGGTCCGGCTGTCCACGGCGTCCGCGTCCGGGAAGACCACCTCGCCGGCGACGCCGTCGCCGTCCAGCTCCTTGTCGCGCTGGGCCGCGTCCCAGCCGCCGCGCAGGCCCTCCTCGTGGTCCTCGAACCACTTCTGCGCGAAGGCCTCGTTGCGCACCCCGAGCCGGGTCGCCTGCTCGCGCCGGTGCGCGGCCTCGGCCAGGAAGCCGTCGAAGGCCTCGTGGTGCGCGGCCTCCAGGTAGGGCCGGTACTGCTCGGTCGGCAGCCCGGCGTGGCAGTCCGAGGAGACGATCAGGTAGGGCTCCGCATAGCCTTCTTGACGTATCGTCATCAGTCATCTCCGATGATGCTCATGCCTTTTCATCCCATTGGATGAAGTTCTCCAGGTACGTCGGGTTGCTGCGCTCCAGCATCGACTGCGAGCGGGCCCGGATCTGCCGGTCGCTGTGCTCGCTCGGGGGCAGCATCCAGAAGCGGTCGGCGCGGATGCCGTCCACCACCGTCCCGGCCACCTCCTCGACCGGGGTGAACTCGACCTGCTGCCCTGCGGCCTCCATGGCTGCTTCCCACCCCGCCAGGCTGCGGTAGGGGGTCTTCCGGGGCCGCTCCTTGGCGAAGCGCTCGGGGCGGTTGCGGTGCGACTCCCACAGCCCGGTGCGCAGCATGTGCGGGCCGGGGAAGAGCACCGACGCGCTGACGGGTGCCTGCTCGGCGCGCAGGTGGGCGTAGAGCGACTCGGTCATGGTGACCACCGCGGCCTTGGTCACCGCGTAGACCGAGGCGGTGGGCAGCGGGGCGATCCCGCCGTCCCCGGAGGAGGTGTTGACGATGTGTCCGGGCGTCCCGGCCGCCAGCATCCTGGGCACGAAGGCCTGGATGCCGTGGAACACGCCCCAGACGTTGACCGCGAA
Organism: Streptacidiphilus jeojiense; assembly: GCF_000719095.1. Classification (GTDB taxonomy): domain Bacteria; phylum Actinomycetota; class Actinomycetes; order Streptomycetales; family Streptomycetaceae; genus Streptacidiphilus; species Streptacidiphilus jeojiensis. The sequence goes on from NZ_JOEH01000037.1 coordinate 9,477, forward strand.
GGCCCACTTCCAGTCGTTGGGCTCGTGCTCCCACATCCGGCCCTCGGCGCCGGAGCCGACCCCGGCGTTGTTGCACAGCACGTGCACCGCGCCGAAGGCGCGGTAAGCCGCGTCGGCCAGGGCGTCCACGCTCTCCCGCTCGGAGACGTCCACCATCTGGCCGACCACCTCCGCGCCGCGTTCGCGCAGTCCGGCGACGGCCTTGTCGAGGGCGGGCTCCTCGACGTCGGCGAGCACTACCTGGAGACCCTCGGCGGCGAAGCGTTCGGCCATGGCCAGCCCGATGCCGCTGGCGGCGCCGGTCACCACGGCCACCTGTCCCGGTAGCAGCTCCATCACTCACCACCGCCGGGCAGCGGGGGTGCGTCGAGCACCTGCATCGGGTCGTCGTAGCGCTGGTGGACGTAGGGCAGCAGAGCCTGCGCGCTGACCCGTTCGACGACCCTGCCGCGCTGGTCCGAGGTCTTCTCGCCGATGGTGATCTCCAGCAGCCGGCGCACCGGCAGGTCCGCCACCGGGTCGAAGGCCGACTCGCGCAGGAGCACCTCGCCGTCGACGGCTTCGAGCCGGCGGACCCGCTCGTTGCGGGTGCAGTGCACCAGCACCGGGTCCAGGTCGAAGCCCTCGCCGTCCACGGCGGGCAGGAACTTCAGGTAGAAGTCCAGCTTCTCCACCGGCTCCGGTACCGGCAGCTCGCCGGTGATCCGGCCGACCACCTCGACGAAGGTGATCCCGTGCCGGGTCAGCGTGGCGCGGACCCGGTCGCCGTCCCGCTCCACGGCCACCTCGCCGAGCTTCTTGGGCTCGCCGAACACCTCCCGGCCGCCGATCAGCGCCCGTTCGGTGGTCATCGGCATCACCAGCGGGTACCAGCCGGTGTGTGCGCCGTGCTGGGCGCTGACGGCGAAGGACCCGGCCCCGAGCGGCGAGCCGAACAGGTCGACCTGGCTGATGTTGACCCGGACCAGGGACCGCTCGGCCGGCTTCAGCGGCGGCGGCAGTACCTGGGCGACGGCGTCGGGGTCGCTCTCCCAGACGGCGACGACACCGGTGGACCAGATGTCGGGCAGGACGGCGCGGCTGCTCTTCGTCGCGGCGATGTCGGCTTCGGTGCGCGGACCGTAGCGTACGCGTGCCATGGGCGGTCTCCCTTGCTGCGTTGGGGTCTGTAACACTGTTACTCCGAAAGGCGTGAAGGGTAAAGAGCGAAGGACAAAGGAAGATGACGGATCGTCAGCCGATCGACCGGGAGAGTGTGCTGCTGGCCGCCGAGGCGCTGGTGCGCGACCGGGGGCCGGCGGGGCTGAGCATGCGCAAGCTCGCGGCGGAACTGGGCGCCGCCGTCACGGCGATCTACTGGCACGTGGGGAACCGGGAGGCGCTGCTGGACGAGCTGGTGCAGCGCACCGTCGCCGAGATGGGTCAGATCGAGGCGCGCGGCGCCACCCCGGCGGCGCGGGCCGAGTCGGTAGCGCTGGCGCTGCGGCGCAAGCTCCGGGAGCGTCCGCATCTGATCGCGCTGGTGCACGAGCGCGGGCTGACCGAGCTGATGATGCTGCCGGCCCAGCGCGCCCTGGTGCACGAGGCGCATGCGGCGGGGCTGCGCGGTACGGCGGCGGCCGAGGCGGTCCGGGTGCTGCAGTTCCACGTCGTCGGATTCGTCCTGGTGGAGCGCAACCGCGAGCGCGCGCCCCGGCAGCAGCCGGGGGAGCCGGAGCTGTGGGACGCGGAGACGGCGGAGCAGGACCCGGCCCTGGCCGCGACGCTGGGCGGGGTGCCCGACTCGGAGCGGCTCTTCGAACTCTCCACCCGCGCGTTGATCGCCTCGCTCTGGGGTATCCCGCGTCCGAAGGAGTGATCTCCACGCGCTGCGGGAAACACGAATGTCTTCGCTGTGTTACGCCCGACGTATTGCCAGGATTACGTTGATCGTCCTACGGTCTACGCACGTAGACAGACGGGTCGATATGTCAGCCCGTCGGTAGAAGGTGAGGGTGTGTCATGTCCAACCCCGCTCAGAGCCAGTCCCAGGGTCCCACCCAGATCGTCCGTGCCGCACTCGTCCAGACCAGGTGGACCGGCGACAGCGCCTCCATGATCGACCTGCACGAGCGCTACGCCCGCGAGGCCGCTGCCCAGGGCGCGCAGATCATCGGGTTCCAGGAGGTCTTCAACGCGCCCTACTTCTGCCAGGTGCAGGAGGAGGAGCACTACCGCTGGGCCGAGGCCGTGCCGGACGGGCCCACCGTCACCCGGATGCAGGCCCTCGCCCGCGAGCTCAACATGGTCATCGTCGTCCCGGTCTACGAGGTCGAGCAGCCCGGCGTGTACTACAACACCGCGGCCGTGATCGACGCCGACGGCAGCTACCTCGGCAAGTACCGCAAGCACCACATCCCGCAGGTCAAGGGCTTCTGGGAGAAGTACTACTTCAAGCCGGGGAACCTGGGCTGGCCAGTGTTCGACACCGCCGTCGGCCGGATCGGCGTCTACATCTGCTACGACCGGCACTTCCCTGAGGGCTGGCGGGCGCTGGGCCTGGCCGGGGCGCAGCTGGTCTACAACCCCTCCGCCACCAGCCGGGGCCTGTCCGCCTACCTGTGGCAGCTGGAGCAGCCGGCCGCCGCCGTCGCCAACGAGTACTTCGTCGCTGCGATCAACCGGGTCGGCGTCGAGGAGTACGGCGACAACGACTTCTACGGCACCAGCTACTTCGTGGACCCGCGCGGCCAGTTCGTCGGCGACCCGGCCTCCGACAAGGAGGAGGAGCTGGTGGTCCGCGACCTGGACTTCGGGCTGATCGAGGAGGTCAGGCACCAGTGGGCCTTCTACCGGGACCGGCGCCCGGACGCCTACGGCCCGCTCGCGGAGGCCTGAGCCGACCATGTCCGACCAGAGCCGCGCACCGGAGACCCCGAGCCTGCACCAGCGCCACCGCGCCGTCACCCCGGCCTGGCTGGCCACGTACTACAGCGAACCGATCGAGCTCACCCACGGCGAGGGCCGGCATGTGTGGGACTCGGCCGGCAACCGCTACCTGGACTTCTTCGGCGGCATCCTCACCACCATGACCGCCCACGCCCTGCCCGAGGTCACCAAGGCCGTGGCCGAGCAGGCCGGGCGGATCATCCACTCCTCCACGCTCTACCTCTCCTCCGGCATGGTCGAGCTGGCCGAGCAGATCGCCGGCCTCTCCGGCATCCCGGACGCCAAGGTCTTCTTCACCACCTCCGGCACCGAGGCCAATGACGCCGCCCTGCTGCTGGCCACCGCGTACCGCCACTCCAACCAGGTGCTGGCGATGCGGAACAGCTACCACGGCCGCTCCTTCACCACCATCGGGATCACCGGCAACGGCGCCTGGTCGCCGACCAGCCTCTCCCCGCTGCAGACTCTCTACGTGCACGGCGGGGTGCGCACCCGCGGCCCGTTCGCGCACCTCTCGGACGCCGACTTCATCGCCGCCTGCACCCAGGACCTGGAGGACCTGCTGGGCCAGGTCGGCGGCAACGTGGCGGCGCTGATCGCCGAGCCGATCCAGGGCGTCGGCGGGTTCACCCACGGTCCTGACGGACTGTTCGCCGCCTTCAAGCGGGTGCTGGACCGGCACGGCATCCTCTGGATCTCGGACGAGGTGCAGACCGGATGGGGCCGTACCGGCGACCACTTCTGGGGCTGGCAGGCGCACGCCGAGGCCGGGCCGCCCGACATCCTCACCTTCGCCAAGGGCATCGGCAACGGCCTGGCCATGGGCGGCGTGGTCGCCCGCGCCGAGGTGATGGACTGCCTGGACGCCAACTCCATCTCCACCTTCGGCGGCAGCCCGGTCACCACCGCCGGCGCCCTCGCCAACCTGCGCCACCTGCTGGAGCACGACCTCCAGGGCAACGCCCGGCGCACCGGTGCGCTGCTGGTCAAGCGGCTGCTGGCGGCCGACCTGCCGGTGGTGCGGGAGGTGCGCGGCAAGGGTCTGATGATCGGGGTGGAGCTGGTCGACGCGGCCGGCGAACCCTCGCCCGCCGCGGCCGCCGCAACCCTGGAGCACGCCCGCGAGCTGGGCCTGCTGATCGGCAAGGGCGGACTCGCGGGCAACGTCCTGCGTGTCGCCCCGCCGCTCTCGCTCACCGAGGGCGAGGCTGTCGAGGGCGCCGACCTGCTGGTCGAGGCGCTGCGCCGGGCCCAGGCGCAGACCTTCGGCCCCGAACCCCGACCGTGAAGCCGCCGAGAATCCACGGTGACGCAACCGCGAGGCAACCGTGAGGCCACTGCCGAGCCACCGTGAAGCCATCTCCTGAAGGGAGCCGACCCGCATGTCACTGCCCCGCACCGTGATCCGCAACGGTCTCGTCATCACCGCCGCCGAGGAGGTCCACGCCGACGTCCTGATCGAGGGCGAGCGGGTGGTCGCCCTCGCCGCGACCGGCAGCTCCGCGGCCCAGGCCTGGACGGCCGAGACCGAGTACGACGCCACCGGACGCTATGTCGTCCCGGGCGGCGTCGACGCCCACACCCACATGGAGATGCCCTTCGGCGGCACCAAGGCCGCGGACACCTTCGAGACCGGCACCCGGGCCGCCGCCTGGGGCGGCACCACCACCATCATCGACTTCGCCATCCAGTCGGTCGGCGGCACCCTGCGCGACGGCCTGGACGCCTGGCACGCCAAGGCCGAGGGCAACTGCTCCATCGACTACGGCCTGCACATGATCATGGCGGACGTCACCGAGGACTCGCTCAAGGAGATGGACGTCCTGGTCGAGGAGGGGGTCACCTCCTTCAAGCTGTTCATGGCCTACCCGGGCGTCTTCTACAGCGACGACGGCCGGATCCTGCGCGCCATGCAGCGGGCCGGCGGCAACGGCGGCCTGGTGATGATGCACGCCGAGAACGGCATCGCCATCGACGTGCTGGTCGAGCAGGCGCTGGCGGCCGGGCGCACCGACCCCCGCTACCACGGCGAGGTGCGCCGCGAACTGCTGGAGGCCGAGGCCACCCACCGCGCCATCCAGCTGTCCCGGGTGGCCGGCGGCGCGCCGCTCTACATCGTCCACGTCTCGGCCGAGCAGGCCGTCGCCGAGATCGCCGCCGCCCGGCGGCTCGGCCTCAACGTCTTCGGCGAGACCTGTCCGCAGTACCTGTTCCTCTCCACGGACAACCTGGCCGAGCCCGACTTCGAGGGCGCCAAGTACGTCTGCAGCACCCCGCTGCGGCCCCGCGAGCACCAGGCCGCGCTCTGGCGCGGGCTGCGCACCGACGACCTCTCGGTGGTCTCCACCGACCACTGCCCGTTCTGCTTCAACGGGCAGAAGGAGCTGGGCCGGGGCGACTTCTCCAAGATCCCCAACGGGATGCCGGGGGTGGAGAACCGGATGGACCTGCTGCACCAGGCGGTCCTGGACGGGAACATCTCCCGCCGCCGCTGGATCGAGCTGGCCTGCGCCACCCCGGCCCGGATGTTCGGCCTCTACCCGCGCAAGGGCACCATCGCCCCCGGCGCCGACGCCGACATCGTCATCTTCGACCCGCACGAGCGGTACACCATGTCCGCCGCCACCCACCACATGAACGTCGACTACTCGGCGTACGAGGGCAAGCAGGTCACCGGCCGGGCCCGGACCGTGCTGTCGCGCGGCGCCGCGGTGGTCCACGACGGCGAGTACGTCGGCCGCCCCGGCCACGGCACCTACCTGCCGCGCGGCACATCGCAGTATCTGATCTGAGACCTCATCAACTGACAGAACCTCAGGAATGGAGCGACAGCATGGACTTCGGCCTGGTACTGCAGACGGACCCGCCCGCACAGCTGCTGATCGACCGGATGAAGCGGGCCGAGACGGCGGGCTTCGGCTACGGCTGGACCTTCGACTCGGTGGTGCTGTGGCAGGAGCCCTTCGTCACCTACGCCCGGATCCTCGCCGAGACCGAGCGGATGACCGTGGGCCCCATGGTCACCAACCCGTCCACCCGCACCTGGGAGGTGACCGCCTCCCTCTTCGCCACCCTCAACGACACTTACGGCAACCGCACCGTCTGCGGCATCGGCCGCGGCGACTCGGCGATGCGGGTGGCCGGACGCAAGCCGGCCACCCTGGCCCGCCTCGGCGAGGCCATGCACGCCATCAAGGAGCTCGCCGAGGGCCGGGAGACCGTGGTCGACGGCACCGCGATGCGGCTGCCCTGGGTCAAGGACGGCTCGCTCCCGATCTGGATGGGCGCCTACGGGCCCAAGGCACTGGAGTTGACCGGCCGTCAGGCCGACGGCTTCATCCTGCAGTTGGCGGACCCATTCCTCACCGAGTGGATGGTCAAGGCGGTCCGCAGCGCCGCCGAGCAGGCCGGTCGTGACCCCGACGCGATCAGCATCTGCGTCGCCGCCCCGGCCTACGTCACCGACGGCAGCGACGAGCAGCTCGCCCACGCCCGGGAACAGAGCCGCTGGTTCGGCGGCATGGTCGGCAACCACGTCGCCGACCTGGTCAGCCGGTACGGCGAGCACTCGGACATGGTCCCGGAGGCGCTGACCGACTACATCAAGGACCGGGCGGGCTACGACTACAGCCACCACGGCCGCGCCGGCAACCCGGACACGGCGTTCGTCCCGGACGAGATCGTGGACCGGTTCTGCCTGCTCGGCCCGGTCGAGGCGCACCTGGAGAAGCTGGAGCAGCTGCGCGCCCTGGGCGTGGACCAGTTCGCCGTCTACGCCATGCACGACGCCGTCGAGAGCACCATCGACGCTTACGGATCCGACATCATCCCCGCCTTCACCTGAAACACACCGGCTCCAGCCTGCTCGGACAGGCACAGCACGGCCCCCACCCGCAGCACTGCCCACCCGCACCACGCACCGCCTCGTTCCAGCCCCCGCACGAGACCCCCGCGATCCGAGGTGCCCATGTCAGCTACTGCCCAGCCCACCGATCTGACGTCCAGACAGCTCACCGCCCCGGACGGCCGGGTGGAGCTCGCTCCCGACGTCGTCCTGGACGACCCCCGCTTCGCCAACGGCGACCTGCTGCCGGTGCCGCTGGAGAAGCGCCGCTGGACCACCTACAACTACATGGCCCTGTGGGTCGGGATGTCCCACTGCATCCCCTCCTGGACGCTGGCCTCCGGGCTGGTCGCGCTCGGCATGGACTGGAAGCAGGCGGTGTTCACCATCGCCCTGGGCAACCTGATCGTGCTGGTGCCGATGCTGCTCAACGGCCATGCCGGCACCAAGTACGGGATACCCTTCCCGGTCTTCGCGCGGGCCTCCTTCGGGGTCCGCGGGGCCAACCTGCCGGCGATGATGCGGGCCGCGGTGGCCTGCGCCTGGTTCGGCATCCAGACCTGGATCGGCGGTTCGGGCATCTTCGTCCTGGCCGGGAAGGCATTCGGCCACGGCTGGGCCAACGCCTCCACCATCGGCGGCTACGCCTGGACGCTCTGGCTGTCGTTCCTGCTGTTCTGGGTGCTGGAGATCGCCATCATCGCCCGCGGCATGGAGACCCTGCGCCGCTTCGAGAACTGGGCCGCTCCCTTCGTCATCGTCGGCGCGGTCGCGCTGCTGGTGTGGATCACCGTCAAGGCGGGCGGGTTCGGGCCGCTGCTGGACCAGCCGTCGGCGCTGGGCTGGGGGAGCGGCTTCTGGAAGGTCTTCTTCCCCTCGCTGATGGGCATGATCGGCTTCTGGTCCACGCTCTCGCTGAACATCCCCGACTTCACCCGCTTCGGCGGCAGCCAGCGCGCCCAGCTCTGGGGCCAGGCCCTGGGCCTGCCCACTACCATGACCCTCTTCGCGCTGCTCTCGGTGCTGGTCACCTCGGGCTCGCAGGCCGTCTACGGCGCCCCGATCTGGGATCCGATCGAACTCGCGGGGAAGATGGACAGCATCCCGGGCACCCTGTTCGCGCTGCTGGTGGTGCTGATCGCGACCCTCTCCACCAATATCGCGGCCAATGTGGTCAGCCCCGCCTACGACCTGGCGCACCTGCTGCCGCGCTTCGTCAACTTCCGTACCGGGGCCCTGATCACCGGCGTGATCGGGATCGTGATCTTCCCGTGGAAGCTCTACTCCAACCCCAACGTCTACATCTTCACCTGGCTCGGCACCGTCGGCGGCCTGCTCGGCACGGTCTCCGGCATCCTCATCGCCGACTACTGGATCCTGCGCCGCACCAGCCTGCACGTGGACGAGCTGTACCGTGAGAGCGGACGCTACTGGTACGCGGGCGGCTGGAACTGGCGGGCGGTGGTCGCGTTGTTGATCGGCGCGGTGCTGGCGGTCGGCGGCTCCTACTCGGCGCTGGACGCCAAGGGCGTCAAGCAGGGCCCCTTCCCGGTGCACGGACTGATCCCGTTCCTCAAACCGCTGGCCGACTACGGCTGGGCGGTCGGCCTCGCCTCGGCGATGCTGCTGTACACCCTGTTCAGCCTCAACCGGAGGGAACGCGTCTGACGGGCAGTCGGGTTGGCCTCTGACTGCACGTCTGACTGCACGTCTGACTGCATGTCTGACTGCACGTCACCCGCACGTCACCCCTGAACCGCTGCCGCCCCGTCTCGCCGTCGGGGCGGCAGCCGCATTCCCGGACGGCTGTGCCTGCACGTCCGACCCCGGGCCTCGTCCTAGAGTTGGCGCCATGAGTGCTGACGCACGGCCGACCTCCGCGTTCCATGCCGACAACATGTCCGATTCGATGACCGGCAGACTGGTCGGCGCGCTGGACGCGCAGGCGGCCAGCGCGGGAGTGCAGCGCCTGCGGGCCTGGGCGCACTCCGGGCTCGCGGCAGCCCCGGGGGAGCGGGCGCTGGACGTCGGCGCCGGCACCGGCTCGGAGACCCAGGTGCTGGCGGCGGCCGTCGGGCCGGACGGCGAGGCGGTCGGCGTCGAGCCCAATGCCGGACTGCGGGCGGTCGCCGAGCAGCGGGCGACCGAGGCGGGGAACGCGGCGCGCTTCGTCGACGGCGACGCGCTGGCACTGCCGTTCGGTGATGCCTCGGTCGACGTGGTCTGGTGCGAGCGGGTGTTCCAGCACCTCGCCGAGCCGCAGCGGGCCGCGGCGGAGATCGCCCGGGTGCTCCGGCCCGGCGGCCGGGTCGCCCTGCTGGACACCGACTGGGCAACCACGATCCTGCACCCCGGCGACCCCGCCGTCGTCGCGGCTCTGAGCAGCTGCGCCCTGGCGACCGCCGCCAACCCGTACGCCGGTCGGCGGCTGCTGGGCGATGTGACCGGGGCCGGTCTGGTGGTCGACGACATCGGCTCGCAGGCCCTGGTCCAGGACCACCGGGTGGTCACCTGGCCACTTGTGCGGATGCTGGCCGAGACGGCCCTGCGCCGCGAGCTGATCACTGCCGAGCAGCGGGACGCCCTCTACGCGGATCTGGCGGCAGCGGCCGAACAGGGGGCGCTGCACATGTCGGTGACCATGTTCGGCGTCCTCGCCCGCAAAAGCTGACGCTGACGCGGCTCAGTCGGTCGCGGCTCAGTCGGCCGTGGATCCGGCCCTGCTGCGCAGCCCGTCGCAGACGACGGCGGTGAGGTGGTCCAGCGCGGCGGCGTCGGCTTCCGGGTCGGTGCCGGTTCCGGCGCCGGTGCGTGTCAGGCAGCCGTTCATCAGGGCTTTGACGTCGGCGTAGTCGACGTCGGGGCGGACCGATCCGGCCTCCTGGGCGCGGGTGAGTAGGGCGGACAGTCCGCCGGTGAGGTCCAGTCCGGCGGTCTCGGCCGCGGACTCCAGGTCGTAGCCGGCCCCGGCGAGGGCCTCGGCCAGCCCCCGGTTGGCCGCGCCCTCGCGGATCAGGGTGGCGAAGAAGGTGAAGAACGCGGGGCCGGGCTCCTGTTCCTCGGCCAGCAGTTCCGCTTCGGCGATGAGCTGCTCCAGGCGCTGCAGCAGGATCGCCGCGAACAGCTCCTGCTTGGTGGGGAAGTGCCGGCTGACGGTGCCGGTGCCGACCCCGGCGCGTCTGGCGATCTCATGGACCGGGACCGACAGCCCCTCGGTCGCGAAGACCTCCGCAGCCACCTCCAGCACGCGGGCACGGTTGCGTCGGGCGTCGGCGCGCGGTTGCTTCGCCATCACTGAGCGGGGCCTCCCTCTTCACTTCTCGTGGACAAACGGGATGGGCGTCCCGTATATTTCAACCAAGCGGGACGTCCATCCCGATTGTATCGCCGTGCATCGGAGGAGGCACCACGATGAACAGCAACACGGCACCAGCGGCGCAGTGGACTTCGGCGGACGTTCCGGATCAGCGGGGACGGACCGTGGTGATCACCGGCGGCAACACCGGCCTCGGCTTCGAGACCGCCCAGGTGTTCGCCCAGCGGGGCGCTGTGGTCGTACTGGCCTGCCGAAACCCCGAGCGCGCGGCCGACGCCAGGGCACGCATCGAGTTCGGCGCACCGTCGGCGCAGGTCAGCACCCTGGAGCTGGACCTGGCCTCGCTGGCGTCGATCCGCAGCGCGGCCGAGCGACTGCGCGCCGACCTTCCGCGGATCGACCTGCTCATCAACAACGCCGGCGGGGTACGGCCCAGCCACGACGTCACCGAGGACGGCTTCGAGCTGACCCTCGCCACCAACCACCTCGGCCCGTTCGCCTTCACCGGCCTGCTGCTGGACCAGCTGCTGGCGACGCCCGGCTCGCGGATCGTGACGGTCAGCAGCATCGGCCACCGGCGCGGCACCATCGACTTCGACGACCTCGACCTCCAACACGGATACCGCTTCCAGACCGCCTACTTCCAGGCGAAGCTCGCCAACCTGATGTTCACCTACGAGTTGCAGCGCAGGCTGGCGGCGTCCGGAGCGGGAACCATCGCGGTCGCGGCCCACCCGGGCAACGCCCGCACCGAGTTCGGGCGCGACATGTCGGTGGTGGCCAGGACCGTGATGCATCCCCGGATGCGGCTGTTCACGTCGTGGCTGCTGCAGTCCCCGCAGATGGGCGCCCTGTCGACACTCCGCGCCGCCACCGACCCCGACGTCGAAGGCGGCGACTACTACGGCCCTCCCGGCAGGGCCCAGTTCACCGGCTACCCGACCCGGGTGCAGTCCAGCCCGCGCTCCTACGACACCGAGGCGCAGCAACGCCTCTGGCAGGAGTCCGAACGCCTGACCGGCGTCCGCTACGCGTTCGCGGGCGACACGGCGGGCAGCGTGAGTGGGGAATGACGCCTGGCGGGGGAGGCGGGGCGGCGTAGTCGGTTGTTTGCGGAAGCTGTAGGTGGCTTACATGGCGGGTTCGTTGCCGCCCTCCGCCGTCCGTGGCTTGTTGCTGTTGCTCGGCTCCGCCTCGCGGGCCAACTACAGCGGGGGAGCGGGGCCGGTGTCGGGCGCCGTTGCCGGGTGAGGCGTCGGGGGATGGGGCGCGGAAACGGTTCTGCTGAACGGCTTCGGGCGAACCGGGGTCGATTCCGGTACGTCGGGTCACTTTTGGTACGCCAGGACCAGGGCAAATAGGGCATTACGGCATGATCAAGTGACACCTTGTCCCGAAATCGACCCCGGTTCAGTCCAAGGCCCGGCTTTCTGGGTCACTGCCTGTATGCCCGGACAGCCCTCTCGGTCGAGTGACCAAAGTGGATAGGGCATCTGGCTGGGGAATCGTTTCTGCGAGCACCCCGCACCGGCCCGCCGCCCGGCAACGGCGAGATCCCGCACCCCTCCCCGTCCTTGTCGCCGCGAGCGTAGCGAGCAACAGCAACAAGCCACGGGCGGGGGTGGGCGGCAATGGTGGCGCCATGTAAGCCACCTACAGTTTCCGCAGACTACCGGCGACGCCGTCCAGCCTCCCCGATCGGGAACCTGTCCCCGTTTCGCGGACAGACCGCGTCCGTCACCCCACCTGCAGTCCCACGGGTGCGGCGAGTCCGGCCGCTTGCTGCTCCGGCGGGTGGTCGTCGCCGTAGAATCTGATCGCCGGAGTCCGGTAGCCGAAGGGAGTGCCCGTGCTCGACGCCGACGACGTCCGCCAGATCGCCCTGTCGCTGCCGCAGACGGTGGAGAAGGAGATGTGGAACCACCCGACCTTCCACGTCGCGGGCCGCATGTTCGTCACGGTCCCGGACGACGGGACGTCCTTCGCGGTGCGTTGTCCCAGGGTCGACCGGTTCGAGCTGATCGCCTCCGAGCCGGAGAAGTTCTGGGTGCCGCCGCACGAGGCCAACTCGTCCTGGGTGCGGGCCCGGCTGGCGGCGCTGGAGGACCTCGACGAGCTCCGCGACATCGTGGTCGACTCCTGGCGGCAGGCCGCACCGGATGAACTCGCGGACCTGCTGCCCCCGCCGGGGGCGGGCGGCTGACGCCCGACTGATGCCCGACCCGTCAGGCCGCCTCGTGCACCGGGCGGGTGCGGGTCCTGGGTGACTGGCGCCTGCTGCGCCGGTCGGTGATCCGGGTCGGCTGCTCGGCGGACGTCCCGGTCGGTGCCGGCGCTGCCTGAGTGAACGTCAGCAGGTCGCTGGGGCGCGGAAGGTCGGCGGTCTCGCGGCGGACGACCCGCAGCGTCGCGGTGCGCCGCTCCCCGCCGACCGACCAGGCGACGGTGCCGACGGTCCCCTCGGGGCGGAACGTGCTGTCCTGCTGGTCGACCTTGACGCTGGTGCTCATGGCTGCCTCCGTGACCTGGCTGGCTCCCCTTCCGGGGCTTGTGGGTACCACGATGTGCGCCGTGCATGTGGGGACGATGAAAACGCGCTCAATCCTGCATGGGACCGAAGGTGCATCCACTGTTTACTCGCAGGGGTCTACACGCGTAACCCTTTCGGTGTTGTCATGGACGCATCGCACTTTGCTGCCCGTGTGGCACCACTTCCAGGGAGGCGTTCCCATGTCCCGTCACCGCCTGACCGCGACCACCACCGCCCTCGCGCTGGCCGCCGGCGGCCTGCTGCTCGCGACCGGTGGCAGCGCCCATGCCGCCACCAGCTGCTCCCAGGCCTACCTGCCGTTGCCCGACCCGACCTGCCAGCCGGGCGCCTACAACCCGGACGTCACCCAGTCCACGATCGCCTCCACCATATGCGTGTCCGGCTGGACGGCCACGGTGCGCCCGCCGACCTCGTACACCGACCCGCTGAAGGTCACTCAGATCGCCCAGTACGGCTACACCGACACCTCGACCGCCGACTACGAGGAGGACCACCTGGTCCCGCTGGAGCTCGGCGGCGCGCCGCGCGACGTGCACAACCTGTGGCCCGAGCCGCGCTACGGCACCAAGACCGCGACCACCAAGGACGGCGTGGAGACCAAGCTGAAGAACGCGGTGTGCAAGGGCACGGTGACGCTCGCCGCCGCCCGCTCCGCCATCGCGAAGAACTGGACCACCGCGCTGGCCGTGGTCGGCCTGGCCTGACGGAGCTCAGGGCGCCTTGAACCAGGTGCCCAGCGCCTCGTGCAGGCCGTCGCCGGCGCTGCGGCCCGTGCTGCGGCCCGCGCCGGCCGGCCTGCCCTGCCAGGCGACGTAGCAGTCGGGGCGGAGCAGGAGTGCGGTGTCCAGTCCCGGGGCGGGTACGGCGTCGACCAGCGGGGCCCAGCGGCCCAGGTCCAGAACGCCGCTGGGATCGAGCAGCAGCGGGCGGCCGGTGCTGGTCAGCCGGCGCAGGTCGGGCAGGGTCGGCAGGTCGGGTGCCCAGCGGCCGACCAGGGGACCGGTCGCTGGGCCCGCCGGGCCCATGTCGTAGCTGATGTCCGCTCCGGACAGCAGGTCGGCGAGGTGCTGCCGTACCCCGGACTGGGCGAGCAGTTCGCCGAACAGTTCGCGCAGCGCCGTCACATCGCCGCCGGGCTGGATCAGCACCGACTGCGCCTGGGTGTGCATCGCGACCCGCCGGGCCACCGGCGCCCGCTCCGACTGGTAGGTGTCCAGCAGCCCCTCGGCGGCGTGGCCGCGCAGTTCCGCCGCCAGCTTCCAGCCGAGGTTCACCGCGTCCTGCAGGCCCAGGTTGAGTCCGGGGCCGCCGATCGCCGAGTGCACATGCGCGGCGTCGCCGAGCAGCAGGACCCGGCCGGCCCGGTACCGGTCCGCGATCCGGGTGTTGCCGCCGAACAGCCGCCGCATCACATGCGGTCCGGGCCCGGTAGGCGGGCCGAGCGGCAGGTCCGCTCCGAGTACCCGGCCGACACTGTCCCGCAGTTCGTCGAGCGAGGCCTCGCCCTCGGCGGGCTGACCCCACTCCACCGCGCTGATCAGCGGATCGCCGCCGGGGAACGGCGCCCAGGCGATCAGTCCGTGCTCGGTGCGCAGGTGCTGGAACGGCGGTACCACGCCGAAGCCGGGCACGACGAGTTCGCCGCCGGGGCCGACCATCTGCTGAGCCACGCTCACATGTCCCGCCCGCGACACCGAACTGTCCCTGGTCACACCGGGGAACGCGATCCTGCTGAGCTTGCGGACCACGCTGTGCCCGCCGTCCGCGCCGACCAGGAACGCCGCCTCGATCGGCTCGCGCCCGTGCAGTTCGACGGTCACCGACTTCTCGCCCTGCGCCAGGCCGGTCACCTGGTGGCCGCGCCGGATCTCCACCCCGAGTTCGACCGCGCGCTCGGCGAGCATCTGCTCGATCCGGCGCTGCGGCACCATCAGCGTGTAGAGCGGGTTGTCGGGTAGGTCGTGCAGGTCGAGGGGGAAGGCGCCGAACAGGAAGCGGGGCGTGGGGCCGGGTACGGCGCCGGGCGCGGCCAGCCGTTCGTACAGACCGCGCCGGTCCAGCATCCGCACGACCTGGCCGACCAGGCCGTTGGCGCGCTGCTCGGGGGAGGGCTCGGTGAGGCGCTCCAGGACCAGCGGACGCACGCCGGCCAGGGCGAGTTCACAGGCGAGCATCAGGCCGTTGGGCCCGGCGCCCGCGATCACGACGTCGATCATGGGTGGAATCCCCTTCTGGACAGGGCGCGGTGGGCAGGAGACTTGCCTGGGCGAGAGGGCGCCTAGGGCGTCGGCAGGCCCGCCGCGATCCGGGTGATGGCCTCGGTCAGCAGGCGCTCCACCGGTACCGGCGGGTCGCTGCGCAGGTAGTGCGTCAGGGCGGTGTTGACCGCGGCCAGGACCGCGGCCGCGACCAGGTGCGGGTAGAGGTCCTTCGCCGGGTCGGTGCCGGTGCGCTCGGCGACGGCTTCGGCGATGCGGGCCTCGGCGGCGGACCCGGCCCGCAGCATCTCGCCCTGCAGGGCCGGTTGTTGGGCGATCATCGCGTACACGCCCGCGCGCCACCGGGCCGCGTCGCCGACCGGGTGGGCGGCGGTCTCGGCGTCCGGTCCGAACTGCGGCAGCACCGCGTGGGTGATCGCGTCCCAGAGCGGTTCGGCGGGACGCTCGCTCAGTGCCTCGGCGATGCGCAGGTACCGGTCGAACTGGCGGGCGACGACCGCCTCGGCCTTGCTGGAGAAGTAGTTGTTGAAGGTGCGCGGCGAGACTCCGGCGGCCTCGGCGATGTCCTCCACCTTGACCTGGTCGAACCCGCGCTCCACGGTCAGCCGGATCGCCGCCCAGCTGAGCGCCGCCCGGGTCTCGGCCTTCTTGCGCTCCCGGAGTCCCATGCAGTGAGCCTAGCAAAACATGCGCGGCACGCAAATATGCGCACCCCGCAATATTTGGAGCGAGGAGATCAGGGGGTGGCGCTGGTCGAGGGGCTGGGGGTGGCCTGGGCGGCGCGGGTCAGGGCCTGCTGGTCGGCCAGGGCGATGGCGAGTTCGCCGGCCGCGGTGGGGTGCAGCGGCGCGTTGGCGTCCGGGCCCTGGACGAAGGACTGGTCGCTGCACAGCTGGTGGCCGTCGAAGTGCTGCGGCACGTCGATGAAGCCGAAGGTGCGCGCCCCCTGGCGGAGCACGGTGTTGAGGTCGTCCAGCCGGGACTGCAGCACCTTGGCCTTGGCGCTGGTGATGCCCTGGGCGGCGAGGCAGCCGAGGTTCTCGCCGAAGGGGTTGTAGTACTCGTTGACCAGGACGGTGGGGTGCTGCGGCAGCGCGGCCAGGTCGCCCAGCAGTTCGTAGTAGTCGGCGGTGAACCCGGCGATCTGCTGCTGGAAGTAGGCGGTGGAGGCCTTGTCGTCGCAGGCGTTCGCGGCCGCGCACAGCTCGGTTATGGCGGACCAGTGGATGTCGTTGGCCCCGATGCTGACGATGAACACCGAGGCCGGGGCCGCCTGCCGGGCCAGCGAGAACTGCGTGGGCGCCTCGGCGTCGCCCAGCCGCTGCGGGCCCAGCAGGCCGCCGGGGATGGTGGCGCCGCTGCAGGCCAGATTGAGCACCTTCCAGCCGTTCACCAGGCTCAGGTCGGCCGCGAACGAGTCCCTGCTGCGTCCGCAGGCCCGGTCCAGGGCATCGGGATGGTCCACGAGCGGGTTGCCGATGGCCGCGGCGGTGGAGTCGCCGAGCACCACGGCCTGGATGCCCTTGATGGCCGGTCCGCTCGGCGGCGGCGGGGCCGTCGGGTCCTCGCCGACCAGGTCGGCGATGGTGCGGACCTGCCGCAGCACCTTCGGGGTTGAGGAGGCCATCAGGTAGACGCCGACGGCGTTCAGCACGACCACCGCCGCGACCGAGGCGGCGAGCATCTTCAGCATGGCCGCACGGCTGGAGCGGCGGACCCCGGCGACGGCGACCGCCAGCAGCGCCGCGAAGCCGGCGGCCACCAGGGTCTCCCACACCAGGTAGCGGGTCCAGCCGGAGGACAGCGCCCGGCTGATGCCGGCCTCGGCCGACTGCTGCTGGTCCGGTTTGGTGATCGAGTTGGCCTGGGCGTTGAGGTCGATGTGGGTGAGCCGCAGGCGCGGCCGGATCGGCCCGTCGAACTGCGGCCGGGTCGGGATCTCCTCGCCGAAGAGGTCCAGCTCGCCCGGGCCGGACAGGCTCAGGTCCGGTGAGGCGGCGCCGACCTGGATGCTCTGCCCGACGGCGGTCACCGACTGGAGCGGGGTGACCTGCACGGACAGCCAGACGGCCAGTGCTGCGGCGACGAGCACGACGGCACCGGCGCCCAGCGCCGCCAGGATTCGGCGGATCCAGAGGTGCACGAGTTCCCCTCCGAGCGACGACCGCTACCGCAGTCCCCTAGCCGTTGCCGGCCGTCCCAAACCCGAAGCGGGCCGACCGGGGGCGGGGCTACCGGGGCGGCTGCCAGGGGAAGGGCGCGAGGTCGGGTTCCACCCAGCCGGTTCGGGCCCCCGTCCCGGCCAGCGTCGCGGGCCGGTAGAAGCGGGTGAGCAGCCGCTTGTCGAGGAGCGCCGTGTGGTGCTCGGCGAAGGCGTCGAATGCGTCGAAGGTGTCCGGGGCGCCGGAAGTCCCGGAACTTGTCCTCGTTTCGAGGACATGATGGGCCACCAGCTCGACCCAGGCCCGGCTGACCGTGGCGTTGTACTTCTGCGGTGCGCCGGCGTAGCGCGCGGTGCTCCGGATGCCCTCGCTCACCAGCTCCACTGCCGCGGAGGTGCCGAACCTCCGGACGGCCAGCCAGGTCAGCCGGATGTGCTGGCGGTGGCCGAAGCGGTCGGCGTCCGCCATCACCTCCCGCATCAGGGTCTGGAAGTCGGGTGTGTCGACAGACTCGGGGCCGACTGGATGGTCGCTCATCGTTCCCCCTCGGTCAGGGAGTCCAGGACGGTGTGGAACCCGGAGACCGCCTCGGGGGGCAGGTCGCTCAGTGCTCGCTGCTCCAGATCGGCCAGGGTCCGCCGGATCACGGCGGCCGCGGCACGGCCGGACGGCGTCAGCCCGACGAGCACGGCGCGGCGGTCGCCGGGCACGGCGCCCCGGGTGATGTGGCCGCGCCGCTCCAGCCGGTCCAGCACGCTGGTCAGCGTCGTCGGCCGGGTGCCGATGGCGGCGCCCAGCTCGGAGACGGTACGGCCGCGGTCGTCGGCCAGGTTGGCCAGTGCGTTGATCTCCGATGCGGTCAGTTCGAGTTCGGCGAGTTCGGCGGCGAGCAGCTGCAGCGTGATGTGCGTCGCGCGCTGCAGTGCGAGCAGCACCGAGGGTCCTGGAGGGACGGATTCGGACTTCACGCTTTCGGATAATACGCTTTCGTAGCTAGTTGGTCCATGCGACAGCCGGGCTACTTGGGCGGGGCGAAAAGGTGCTGAGCCGCGACGGCGGCGCCACCGCGGGCCCACTCCTCGAACGGCAGCGGCCGCAGCAGCAGGTCGCACTCGGCGGCGGCGCCGAAGGCCCGGGCGGCGAAGGTCTCGCGGACCTGGTCGGCGAAGAGGTCGTAGGTCGCCACGCCCTCCCCGGAGATGATGATCCGTTCCGGGCCGATCAGATTGGCGACCGAGGCGATGGCCAGTCCCAGTGCGTGTCCGGCCCGGGTGAAGACCGCGCGGACCTCCGGATCCCCGGAGTGGGCCAGGCGGACCGCCTGGGTCATGGTCAGCCCCGGGTCGCCGGTAGCGGCCCGGGCCTGTTCGGTGATCGCATGGGTGGAGGCGACGGCCTCCACGCAGCCGGTGTTGCCGCAGGTGCAGGTGCGCTCGGTGCCGCCGACCGGCAGGTGGCCCACCTCGCCCGAGACGCCGTGCGCCCCGGAGACGACGCGGCCGCCGATGGACAGCCCGCAGCCGATGCCGGCTCCCACGGTGATCAGTGCGAACGAGGAGAGGCCGGCCCCGGCGCCGAACCACTGCTCGGTGACGGTCAGCGCGCGGACGTCGTTCTCGATCACGGTCGGTGTCGAGGTGGCCGTCTCCACCAGTTGGGCCAGGGCCACCCGGTGCCAGTTCAGGAACGGGGAGTACTGCACCACGCCGGTCTGCCCGTCCACGTCCCCGGAGATGGTCACCCCGATGCTGTGGATCCCGCCGTCCTGGACGCTGCCGTCCTGCCCGCCGCCCCCGCCGCTGCCGTCCGGTCCGGTGGGGACTGCGGCGCGCAGTTCCTCGACCAGTCGGGCGATGGCCAGCACGACCGTGCCGACGTCCCTGGAGTCCAGTACGGCGCGGCGGGTGACCAGTGGACGGGCCGTCAGATCGGCTACCACGCCGATGAGTTCGTCGGCGGTCACCTTGACCCCGATGAAGCGGGCGCGCTCCCCGCGCACCGCGATGAGCGTGGCGGGCCGGCCCGTGGCCCGTTTCGGGGCGGGTTCGGCCAGTTCGGCGATCCATCCGTCGGCCAGCAGCGGTGTGGCGACCTTGGTGACGGCGCCGGGGGAGAGCCCGGTGCGCCTGCCGGTCTCGGCCCGGGTGAGCGGTCCGTGGGCGAGCAGGGTCTGGAACACCAGCGCTGCGGCGGGTGGCTGGTCGGAGAGTGTCACGGGCTGACCATACCTTTCTGCAGGAAAGTAAAGAAGTCCCTGGTTGTCGCCACTCCCTAAGAGTTTCTCTCAGGAATCCGCGAAACGTGGTGCCGACTATGTTGACGCTGGAAGGAAACCCTGGCTACAGTCGCCGCAATCCACAGCAGAGTGGACCAGGACAGTCCGCTCTGCCTCCGAGTGCGGCCGGCTCCCACCCCACCCCCACCCCCCGGCCGCGGACGCTTCTGCTCTTCCACCCATTTTCCGGACGGCCGATCGTGCGCGGGCACGATCGGGGCTTTGTCAGGTCCCGATCAGTAAACAGCGCGCCGAGATGGAGTAGTCATGGCACCTCCTCCAGCAGGACCCGTACGCCTCCGACCCACCCGTACGCCGTTCCGGCGCGGACTGCGGAGCACCCTCGCCCCCGCCGTGCTGACGGCGGCCGCGCTGGTGGCCGCCTTCGCGGCGCCGACCACGGCCGTCGCGGCGGCGCCCGCCGCCGCCAGAACAGCCGCCGCGCCGGCCCCGGCAGCCGCCCCGGCCTCGCATCCGTCCACGGTCCTGGCCCAGAAGCCCTATCTGGGCTGGAGCAGTTGGAGTCTGGAGTCGACGAACTACCCGGGCGTCAACACGACCGGCTCGGCCAGCTGGCTGACCGAGGCCCACATCCTGCAGCAGACCGACGTGGTGGCCGCCAAGCTCAAGTCGCACGGCTACCAGTACGTCAACATCGACGCCGGCTGGCAGAACGGCTTCGACGGCTACGGGCGCCCGCTGGCCAACACCACGACCTTCCCCGACGGCATCGCCCATGTCGCCGACTACGTCCACGGCAAGGGCCTCAAGCTGGGCATCTACCTGGCGGTCGGGCTGGACCCCAAGGCCTACGGCACCGGGACCACTCCGATCTACGGCGCGGCCGGCTGCACCACCAAGGACATCGTCTATCCCGACCTGCGCACCACCAACGGCTGGAACAGCGCCTACAAGATCGACTTCTCCAGCTCCTGCGCCCAGGCCTACATCGACTCCATCGCGGACGAGTTCGCCGGCTGGGGCGTGGACTTCCTCAAGCTGGACGGGGTGGGCCCCGGTTCCTTCCAGGGCGGCGCCAACTACGACAACACCGCCGACGTCGAGGCCTGGTCCCAGGCGCTGAAGCAGACCGGCCGTCCGATCCAGTTCACCATCTCCTGGGCGCTCAGCCACAACCAGGCCGACGTCTGGAAGGCCAACTCCAACGGCTGGCGGATCGACACCGACGTGGAGTGCTACTGCGGCACGTTGGTGACCTGGAACAACTCGGTCAAGCAGCGCTGGAACGACGTGGTCCAGTGGATCCCCGACGCCGGACCCGGGCACTGGAACAACCTGGACTCGCTCGACGTCGGCAACGGGGCCATGGACGGTCTCACCGACGCCGAACGGCAGAGCTACGCCACCCTCTGGGCGATCGAGTCGGCACCGCTGTACTCCGGTGACGACCTGACCAAGCTGGACAGCTACGGCCTGTCGCTGCTGACCAACGACGAGGTGCTCGCCGTCGACCAGGCCGGCACCCCGGCCACCCCGGTCAGCCAGAGCTCCGACCAGCAGACCTGGTACACCCGCAACGCCGACGGCAGCTACACGGTCGCCCTGTTCAACCTCGGCAGCGACCCGGCCACCACCACCGCCAACTGGAGCGACCTGGGGATCAGCGGCTCGGCCGCGGTCCGCGACCTGTGGAGCCACCAGAACCTCGGCCAGTCCAACGGCAGCTTCAGCGCGGCCCTGCCCGCCCACGGCTCGCGGCTGCTGCGGATCACCCCGGCCGGCAGCAACAAGCCCACGATCCCGGCGAACGTGCACGGCACCGCCTCTACGTCGTCCAGCGTCTCGCTGGCCTGGGCCCCCTCGGCGGCCGGTAGTTCGGCCGTGACCGGCTACGAGGTCTACACCGACGGGAAGAAGTCCGTCTCCGTCAGCGGGACCTCGGCCACCGTCTACGGCCTGGGGTACTCCAGCACCCACACCTTCACCGTGCTGGCCGTCGACAGGTCCGGGCACCGGTCGGCGGCCGGGACGCCGCTGACGCTCACCACCAAGGGATCCGGCGGCGCGGTCGGCTACGAGGCGGAGTCCTCCGCCAACACGCTCACCGGCAACGCCTCGATCGCCGACTGCAGCAACTGCTCGGGCGGCAAGAAGGTCGGCAACCTGGGCGGTACCGGGACGCTGACCTTCCCCGACGTCACCGTGGCGAGCGCCGGCACCTACCTGGTCGACATCGCCTACGTGGACGGCGACTCCAGCCGCACCGTCGTGGTCACCGTGAACGGGACCTCCTTCAAGCTCCCGCTGTCCGGCACCAACAACAACGACTGGGGCACCCCGCAGACCGTCACCGTCCCGATCCAGCTGAAGGCCGGTGCCAACAGCATCGAGTTCGGCAACCCGACCGACTACGTGTCGGACATCGACAAGATCACCCTCTAGTACCGGCGGTGGCCCGCCCCCATCCGGCGGGCCGCCGACCGGCCGCACCGCCGCAGCCGTAGCAAAGGAGCACACCGTGGCGCAGGTCATCGAGCAGGGACGAGGCAGAGCACGGGGCAGCACGTCCGGGCGCGCATCCGCGGCGCACCGGCACGACGGCCGGCTCGCCTTGATCCTGATCACCCCGGCCGTGGTCGGATTCCTGGTCTTCTTCGCCTATCCGACGGTGCGCGGCATCTACCTCAGCTTCACCGACTTCCACGTCCTCACACCGCCGAAGTGGGTGGGCCTGGCCAACTTCCGCGAGCTGGTCGGGGACGACGTCTTCTGGCACTCGCTGCGGGTCACCCTCTACTTCGTGCTGCTGTCGGTGGTCGTCGGGGTGCTGGTCTCGCTGGTGACCGCGGTGGTCCTGCACCGGCTGACCAGGTCGACGGTGATCCGTGCGCTGATCCTGCTGCCGTTCCTGATCTCCGGGGTGGTCGCCGCACTGGTCTGGTCCTGGATGCTCGATCCCCAACTGGGCATCGTGAACGTGGTCCTGAACAAGCTCACCGGTCACACCGTGATGTTCTTCGGCACCAGCGCCTGGGCGATCCCCTCGCTCGCCCTGATCAGCGTCTGGAAGTCGATGGGGTACAACGCGGTCCTGATCTTCGCCGGGCTGCAGACCATCCCGGCCACCGTGTACGAGGCCGGACGGATCGACGGGGCGAGCGAGTTCCAGATGTTCCGGCGGCTGACCGTGCCGCTGCTGCGGCCGATCCTGGTGATGGTGGTCATCCTCAGCGTGATCAGCTCGTTCCAGGTGTTCGACATCGTGCAGGTCACCACCAAGGGCGGTCCGGCCGACGCCTCCAACGTGCTGCAGATGTACATCTACGACAAGGCGTTCAGCCAGTTCGACTTCGGCTACGCCGCGACCATGTCGCTGGCCCTGTTCGTGATGCTGATCGCGATCACCTTCACCCAGATGCGGCTCGCCCGCGCCAACGAGTCGGACCTGAACTGAAGGAGGCGTGACCTTGTCCACCGCGACGATGCCGGGGCGCAGTACGCCCCACGACACCCGTACCCCGCACACCTCGGGCAGTGCCCGCAGGGCCGGCTTCTCCCCGGGCCGCGCCCTGGCCTGGCTCTACATCGCCGGCGTCGTGCTCGTCACGATCTTCCCGTTCTACTGGATCCTGCGCACGGCGCTGTCCAACAACTACGCGCTGGCCACCGATCCGTCCTCACCGCTGCCGGTCGGCTTCACCCTCGGCGGCTTCGAACGCGCCCTCGGCATATCGAGCGTCGCGGAGGCCCAGGCCCAGGGCGGCTCGGGGGCCTCACTGGACACCGCGCTGTTCCTGCGCAACTCGGTGATCTACGCCGGGGTGCTGACCGCCTGCATCGTCTTCTGCTCGGCCATCGCCGCGTACGCCTTCTCCCGGCTGCAGTGGCGCGGGCGCAACGCGGTCTTCTCGGTGCTGCTGTGCGCGCTGATGGTGCCCGGAATCCTCACCCTGCTGCCCAACTTCGTCCTGATCAAGGACCTCGGCCTGACCAACACCTTCGCCGGGATGATCCTGCCGGGCGCCTTCTTCTCGGCGTTCAACATCTTCTTCCTGCGCCAGTTCATGCTCGGGCTGAGCACCGAGATCGAGGAAGCCGCGATCATCGACGGGGCCGGCCCGCTGCGGGTGCTGTTCAGGATCACCCTGCCGATGACCGCGGCGCCGCTGACCACGCTCACCATGCTGACCTTCATCACCACCTGGAACGACTACTTCTGGCCGCTGCTGGTGACCAACGACGACAGCGTGCGCCCGCTCACCCTGGCCCTGGCCGTCTTCAAGCAGTCCTCCCCGCAGGCCGCGCCCGACTGGGCCGGACTGATGGCAGCCACCCTCATCGCCGCCCTGCCGATGCTGCTGCTCTTCGCCGTCTTCGGCAAACGGATCGTCAACTCCATCGGCTTCTCCGGAATCAAGTGAGTCACCCCATGAACCCCATCCCCGATTCCCCTGCCCCGTCCGAAGAGCAGGACCACCGGCTCCGGCTCTCCTGGCCCCGCCCCGCGGCCGTCTGGAACGAGGCCGCCCCGGTCGGCAACGGCCGGCTGGGAGCGATGGTCTTCGGCGGCGCGCACAGCGCGCGCATCCAGATCAACGACTCCACGGTCTGGTCCGGCACGCCCGGCGGACCTGCCGCCGCGCTGGAGCAGGTCCTCGCCCGCGGCGCCGGTCCCGAGCGGCTGGCCGAGGTGCGCGAGGCGCTCAGGAAGCAGGACCACGCCACCGCCGAAGCGCTGCTGATGGACTTTCAGGGCGACTACAGCCAGGAGTACCTGCCCTACGCCGACCTGCTGATGACGCTGGGAGCCGACGGCGAGGGGCCCGGCGAGGCCGCCTACCTCGGCCGGACCCTGGACCTGGACGACGGCGTGGTGGAGGAGGAGTTGGAGCTGGACGGCCTCCGGGTCCGCCGGCTCACCTGGGCCAGCGCCCCCGCCGGTGCGCTGTGCGTGTCCCTCGCCGTGGAGGGCGGACGCACCGACCTGCGGCTCGCGCTGACCTCCCCGCTGCGGGTGGTGCACTCCGGCTACGACCACGCCGGCGGCGTTCTCGGGGTCGAGATACCCGTGGACGGCGCCCCCTCGCACGAGCCCTCCGTCGCCGAACCGCTGCGCTACGCCGACGCACCCGTCGACGGCTACGACCCCTACGGCGCCGTCGCGCTGAGCATCGCCACCGACGGCCGGGTCGGCACGGACGAGGGCGGCTGGTCGGTCCAGGGCATGTCGTACGCGCTGCTGACCTTCGCCAGCTCCACCAGCGCCGCCGACCACTGGGCCGGCCGCCGGTCCCGGACCCGCCAGGAGCACCGGGACGCGGCCGCCGCCACCGCCTCCGACGCCCTGGCCCTCGGCGCCGACGAACTGCTGCGCGGGCACCGGGCCGATCTGCGGGCCCTGCTGGGCTCCGCCGAACTGACCATCGGGCCGCGCCGGGCCGGAACCTTCGACGTGGAGCGGGACGTCCTCGGCGGCGGCGACGAACTCCTCACCGCCACCGTGCTGTTCCAGCTGGGACGGTACCTGCTGGCCTCGGCCTCGCGCCCGGGAGCCGGACCGCCGGCCAACCTGCAGGGGATCTGGAACGCCGATCTGCGTCCGGCCTGGTCGTCCAACTACACCGTCAACATCAACACCCAGATGAACTACTGGGGCGCCGAGGCCGCCGGGCTCGGCCCGTGCCACGAGCCGCTGTTCGACCTGCTGGACCGGCTCGCCCGGACCGGCGGCCCGGTCGCCCGCGAGCTCTACGGTGCGCGCGGCTGGGTCACCCACCACAACACCGACATGTGGGGCTGGGCGCTGCCGGTCGGCATGGGCCACGGCAACCCCTCCTGGGCGATCTGGATGACGGGCGGCGTCTGGCTGTCCCAACACCTCTGGGACCACTACGAGTTCACCCGTGACACCGGATTCCTCCGGGACCGCGCCTGGCCGGTGCTGCGCGGCGCCGCGCTGTTCTGCCTGGACTGGCTGGTCGACGACGGCAACGGCTTCCTGGACACCCTCCCCGGCACCTCGCCGGAGAACCTGTTCCGTGCCGCCGACGGCGGCCCGCGGTCGCTGACCCGCTCCCCGGCCATGGACAGCGCCCTGATCCGGGCACTGTTCGAGCGCACCCTGCGCACGGCGGAACTGCTGGGCCTCGACGACGACCCGGTGACGGCGGAGATCGGCGCCGCGCTGCCACGGCTGCGCCCGCCGCTGGTCTCCGCCGGCGGCTGGCTGCAGGAGTGGGCCGAGGACCTCCCCGAGGTGGACCCCACCCATCGGCACCTGTCCCAGATGGTCGCGGTGCACCCGCTGGGGCAGATCGACCCGGACGCCACGCCGGAACTGGCCGCCGCCGCACTGCGGCTGATGGACCGTCGCGGCCCCGGAGCGATGGGCTGGTCCTGGGCCTGGAAGACCGTGCTGCGGGCCCGGCTGCGCGACGCGGCCACCGCCCGCGCGCTGTTCCTGGAGGCGTCCGGGCCGCTGGCGGCCGACCCGGACACCGACGCCGCGGTCGACGGCTCGCAGTGGGGCGGGCTGCTGCCCAACCTCTTCTCCACCCACCCGCCGTTCCAGATCGACGGCAACTACGGGCTGATGGCGGCGCTTACCGAGATGGTGCTGCAGAGCCACGCCGGCACGGTCCACCTGCTGCCGGCCCTCCCGGCCGAGTGGCCGCAGGGCCGGGCCCGGGGGCTGCGCTGCCGCGGCGGGGTCGAGGTCGACTTCGCCTGGTCCGGGGGCGTGCCAAGCCTGGTGACGGTCCGTCGGGTAAACGGTGACGGCGCGGAACCGGTGCTGGTGCGCTTCGCCGAGCGGACGGTGACGCTGAAGCTGGCGGTGGGGGAGCAGGCCGTGCTCGACGCCGGGCTGCGGGAGGTCCCCGGGGAGGTGACGGCACCGTGCTGACCGATCTGGACCTCCCCGCGCTGTGGGAGTACCGCAGCAGCTTCCAGGAACCCGCCGACTTCGACGACTTCTGGAGCGGCACCCTGGCCGAGGCCCGCGGCCACGAGCTGGCGCCGACGCTGACCCCGGTCGAGACCCCGCTGGAGACCGTGGAGGTCTTCGACCTGACCTTCGCCGGCTTCGGCGGCCATCCGGTCCGCTGCTGGCTGCGGGCGCCGCGGCAGCGTAGCGGGCCGCTGCCGGCGGTGGTGCAGTTCCACGGCTACGCCAGCGGGCGCGGACACCCGCTGGACGACCTGCTGTGGGCCTCGGCCGGCTTCGTCCACCTGGTGATGGACGTCCGCGGCCAGGGCGGCGCCTACGCGGGCGGCGGCGCCACCCCCGACCCGGTGGGCAGCGGCCCCTCCCACCCCGGCTTCCTGACCCGGGGCATCGAGGATCCGCGCGACTACGTGTACCGGCGGGTGTTCACCGACGCGGTGCGCGCCGTGGAAGCGGTGCGGCAGTCGCCGCTGGTCGACCCGGGCCGGGTCGGCGTGGTCGGGGCCAGCCAGGGCGGCGGCATCGCGCTCGCGGTCGCCGGACTGGTCCCGGAACTGGGCGCGGCCCACTTCCAGGCGCCGTTCCTGTGCGACGTCCGGCGTGCGACGCGGATCACCGGCAGCGGCCCCTACACGGAGCTCGCCGGCTACCTGGCCGCCCGCCGGGACCGGGTCGAGCAGGTCTTCGCCACCCTCGGCTACTTCGACGGGATCGCCTTCGCCCGCCGGGCCGACGCACCCGCCTGGTTCTCCGCCGGACTGATGGACGGTGTCTGCCCGCCGTCCACCGCCTTCGGCGCCTTCCACGCCTACACGGGGGCCAAGCAGATCCGGGCCTGGGAGTACAACGGCCACGACGCCGGCGGCAGCGACGACCTGGCCGTGGTCCTGCCCGCCTTCCGGGACCTGCTCAAGCACGGGCGCTGAGCGCCGCCCACCCGAACCGATCCCACCTCACCCCACCCCACGGCACCGGCCGCACCGGCCGGTGCCGGGATCCCTCCTGCCCGCGTCCTCCCGGCGCGGCCGATGAATCGAGGAACGAACCATGAGAATCCGCACCCTTCCCGCGCTCGCCGTGGCCGTCGCCCTGACCGCCGTCGTCTCCGGCTGCGCCAGCTCGTCGAGCAGCGCGTCCGGTTCGAAGACCATCAACTGGTGGACCTGGGACGACAAGCAGGCCGCCGCCTACCAGACCTGTGCCACCGCCTTCGAGAAGGCCAACCCGGGCGTCACCGTCAAGATCTCGCAGTACGACGTCGCCGACTACTTCACCAAGCTCACCGCCGGCTTCGTCGCCGGGAACGCCCCGGACGCCTTCCAGAACAGCGTCCAGTTCTTCCAGGCGTACGCCTCGCAGCACCAACTGCTGGCGCTGGACAGCGACATCGCCGCGAGCAAGTTCGACATGTCCAAGTTCTCGGTCGGCGTGGACGCCTGGAAGTTCACCGACGGCAAGCAGTACGCGCTGCCGCTGGACTGGGCGGCCACCGGCATGTACTACAACGCCACCAAGCTCGCCCAGGCCGGCTACACCAAGCAGCAGGTCGACTCGATGACCTGGAACCCCACCGACGGCGGCACGTTCGGCAAGATGGTCGCCCACCTCACCGTGGACGACAAGGGCGTGCGCGGCGACCAGCCCGGCTTCGACAAGGCGCACGTCAAGACGTACGGCTTCGGCGCGATCGCCGCCAAGGACTTCATCGGCGAGTCCACCTGGAGCTCCTTCGTCGCCACCACCGGGTGGACCCTCGGCGACAAGGCCACCTGGCCGACCGTCTTCAACTACGACGACCCGCGTTTCGTGCAGACCATGGACTGGGTGCGCTCGCTCACCGACAAGGGCTACGCGCCCAAGATCGGCACCTTCACCACCAGCGACGTGGACCAGCTGTCCTCCGGCAAGGTCGCCATGGAGACCGGCGGCTCCTGGGAGGCGTCGACCTTCGCCAAGATCCCGGGCGTCAAGGTCGGCATCGCGCCCACCGTGCTGGGCCCCGACGGCAAGCGTGCCGTGATGAGCAACTCCAACGGCAACAACATCTGGGCCGGGACCAAGAACCCCGACCTGGCCTGGAAGTGGGTCTCCTACATGGGTTCGGAGGAGTGCCAGAGCGCGGCGTCGACCACCGGCACCTTCTTCCCGTCCATCCCGGCCGCGATGAACTCCTCGGCCAAGGCCATGGCGGCCCAGGGTGTCGACCTGTCGGTGTTCACCGGCATGATGACCAACAAGGTCCTCTTCGCCGCGACGGTCTACGGCAACGGAGCCGCCATGCAGGACGCCATGGAGCCGCAGTTCGAGGCATACTTCGCCGGCCAGAAGAACGACGACGTGTTCGCGACGATGCAGAGCAAGAGCAAGAGCATCCTCGCCGGCAACAACTGACCCCCCGGTACCGGCATGCGGAAAGGACTCACTACATGCCCAGCATCCCCGCGCGGATCGTCTCCCTGCGCGCGGCAGGCGCCGCACTCGTCGTCGAGCTCACCGAGCCGGTGCCCAGAGTCCTGCACTGGGGCGCGGACCTCGGCGATCTCTCGGACGCGGACGGCGCCGCGCTGAGTCTGACCGCCGAGCCCGCCGTGCTCAACAACTCCGTCGACGTGCCGCGCCGGTTCACCGTCTGGCCGACCGAGGCCGACGGCTGGTCCGGCACCCCTGCCCAGCAGGGGCACCGGGCCGGCACCGGGACCACCCCGAGGGTCACCAGCACCGGCGTCGAGCACAGCGAAGAGGCTGACGGTGGTGGTGAACTGACGATCCGTCTGCATGACGCGGACGCGGATCTCGACATCACCGTCAGCTACCGCCTGGACCCGGCCGGGGTGCTCGGTGTGCAGGCCGAGGTCGCCAACCGGTCCGCTGCGGGGGACGCCTCGGCCCCGTACGACCTCGCGGAGCTGACCCTGCTGCTGCCGCTGCCGGCCAGGGCCACCGAGGTGCTGGACTTCACCGGCAAGTGGAGCCGCGAACGGTCGCCGCAGCGAAGGGAGTTGGGGTTCGGTGGCTACAACCGCGAGGTGCGGCGCGGAAAGCCGGGGGTGGACTCGCCCTATCTGATGACCGTCGGCACCCCCGGCTTCGGCTTCGGCCACGGTGAGGTCTGGGGCCTGCACGTCGGCTGGAGCGGGGACCAGCGCTACCTGGTGCAGCGGCTGCCCGAAGGTGCGGGCACGCACGCCGCCGTGCTCGGCGGCGGGGAGCTGCTGCGGGCCGGGGAGATCCGGCTCGGCCCCGGCGAGAGCCACCGCACCCCGGTCTGCCACTTCTCCTGGTCCGCCGCCGGCCTGGACGGTCTCGCCGACCGCTTCCACCGGATGCTCCGGGCCCGTCCCGGCCATCCGCGCGGCCCGCGCCCGCTGATCCTCAACAGCTGGGAGGCGGTGTACTTCGACCATGACCTGGACCGCCTGCTGAAGCTCGCCGACCGGGCCGCCGGGATCGGCGTGGAGCGCTTCGTGCTGGACGACGGCTGGTTCACCGGCCGCCGCGACGACTCCTCCGGGCTGGGGGACTGGACCGTGGACAAGGAGGTGTGGCCCGACGGACTGTCACCCCTGGTCGACCACGTCCGCTGGCTGGGCATGGAGTTCGGGCTGTGGGTGGAGCCGGAGATGGTCAGCCCCGACTCGGACCTGGCCCGCAGCCACCCCGAGTGGATCCTGGGACCCTCCGCCGGCCTCGGCCCCACCGCGCGCAACCAGTACACGCTCAACCTGGCCGACCCGGACGCCTGGCAGTACCTGCTGACCGCGCTCGACGACCTGGTCCGGCGCTACGCCGTCGACTTCCTGAAATGGGACCACAACCGGGAGTTGCACGAGGCGGTCCGTCGCGGCCCCGGCGGGACCGACCGGCCCGGCGGCCGGGCGCAGGTGGACGCGCTGTACCGGCTGGTGGACGCGCTGCGGCAGCGCCATCCGCGGCTGGAGATCGAGAGCTGCGCCAGCGGCGGCGGCCGGGTCGACCTGGGCATCCTGGCGCGCACCGACCGGATCTGGCCCTCCGACTGCAACGACGCGCTGGAACGGCAGTCGATCCAGCGCTGGACCGGGCAGCTGGTGCCGCCCGAACTCGTCGGCACCCATGTCGGCCCCTCGCCCAGCCACACCACGGGGCGGCCGGGCTCCGACACCTTCCGCCTGGTTACCGCGCTGTTCGGGCACGCCGGGATCGAGCAGGACCTGACCCGCTGCACACCCGGGGAGCTGGCGCGGCTCAGCGCCTGGTCGCGGCTGTACCGGGAGTTCCGCCCGCTGCTGCACAGCGGCCGGGTGGTCCGCGCGGACCTGCCGGACGAGGCGACACTGCTGCACGGAGTGGTCGCCGAGGGGGCCGCCGAGGCCCTGTACTGCTGGGCCAGGCTGACCACCTCCCCGGCCGGCCAGTCCGGCCGGGTACGCCTGCCGGGTCTGGACGCCGGGGCCGGGTACCGGGTCCGGATCCGCACCGAGCTCGGCCTGCCCTCGCTGCACCAGACCGCGGGACCGGCCTGGACCACCCGCGCCCTGGACGGCTGGGTCCAACTCCCGGGTGCGGTACTGGCCCTGGCGGGACTGCCGATGCCGACACTCAACCCGGAGCAGGCCATGCTCATCGAGGTGCAGCGGCTGAGCTGAGCACCACTCCGCCAGTCCGGCCGCCCGTCACGAGCCCAATCGGGCATCCGTGCCGGGCGGCCGGGCGCTGTACACGGTCAAGTTGTTCGGCCCCCACCGCTGAACTGCCCTTTCGCGTAACCGAACCGGACATCATCGGGCAGATCTTCTCCGGTCCGGGCAGCTCCACCGGACATGCCCGTTGATATAAATCTCATGCGGGCAAAACCGGGCGCACCGTGCCCGGACCGGATCAAAGGGGCCGGTGATGGAGTTGAACTCGGAGGAGCGCAAGCACCGCATCCTGGCTCTGGTGCGCCATCAGGGCCAGCTGGAGGTCGCCGCCGCGGCCGTCGACTTCGCCGTCGCGCCGGAGACCATCCGACGGGATCTCAGCGAACTGGAGCGCAGGGGCCTGGTCCGGCGCACCTACGGGGGCGCCTATCCGGTCGAGGGCGCCGGCTTCGAGACCGACCTGGCGCACCGGGTGAACTCGCACGTGGACGACAAGCGCCGGATCGCCGCCGAGGCCGTCAAGCTGCTCGGCGAGGCCGACACCGTGTTCGTGGACGAGGGCTACACCCCGCAGATCCTGGCCGCGCTGCTGCCCTCGGACCGGCCGCTGACGGTGGTCACGGCGTCGCTCTCGACCGCAGCGGCGATCGCGGAGTCCGCCAACATCACCGTGCTGCTGCTCGGCGGCAGGGTCCGCGCCAGGACCCTGGCCACTGTGGGCTCCTGGACCTCGGCCATGCTGGCGGGGTTCGTCATCGACGTGGCGTTCCTGGGATCGAACGGCATCTCCAGGGAGCTCGGCCTGACCACACCGGACCCGGTCGTGGCGGACGTCAAGGCCAAGGCGCTGGAGGTCTCGCGCCGACGGATCTTCCTGGGCCACCACAGCAAGTTCGGGGCCAGCAGCTTCTGCCGCTTCGCGGAGGTCGGCGACTTCGAAGCCATCGTCACCAGCACCGGCCTGACCGCCGCCGAGGCCCACCGCTACGCGCTGATGGGACCGCGCGTCATCCGCGTCTGACCCCTACCTCCCGCACCGACCCTTTCCCGCCCGTACCGACCTTCCCGTCCGGCCGCACGCGGCGCGATCAGGCACGTCCCGAACCGGCACCCACCCCCGGTCCACCGGACCGGATCCACGAAGGGAACCACCATGACGAACAGACATTCCGTCCTGCGTCGCACCGTCCCACTGGGGGCCGTGGTCCTGTGCGGGGCCATGCTCGCGGCGTGCAGCGGCGCCGGCGGCGGCTCCGCGGGCGGCGGCAGCGGCTCGCACTCCATCAACGTGCTGATGGTCAACAACCCGCAGATGCTGGACCTGCAGAAGCTGACCGCGGCCAACTTCACCAAGACCACCGGCATCAAGGTGAACTTCACCGTGCTGCCCGAGAACGACGTCCGTGACAAGATCACCCAGGACTTCTCCAGCCAGGCCGGCCAGTACGACGTGGCCACCATCAGCAACTACGAGACGCCGTTCTACGCCAAGAACGGCTGGCTGGCCCCGCTCACCACGCTCGCCGACGGCGACACCGCCTTCGACCAGAGCGACATCCTGCCCAGCATCGCCAAGTCACTGACCGTCAACGGCCAGATCTACGCCGAGCCCTTCTACGGCGAGTCCTCCTTCCTGATGTACCGGAAGGACGTCTTCGCGGCCAAGGGCCTGACCATGCCCGCCAACCCGACCTGGGACCAGGTGGCCGCCCTGGCCGCGAAGGCCGACGGGGCCGAGTCCGGCATGAAGGGCATCTGCCTGCGCGGCCAGCCGGGCTGGGGCGAGCTCATCGCCCCGCTGACCACGGTGGTCAACACCATGGGCGGGACCTGGTTCAACGCGGACTGGTCGGCCCAGCTCACCGGCGCCGGCTTCACCAAGGCCACCGACTTCTACGTCGGCCTGGTGCGCGCCCACGGCGAGGCCGGGGCACCGCAGGCCGGCTTCACCGAGTGCCTCAACGACATGGAGCAGAGCAAGGTCGCCATGTGGTACGACGCGACCTCGGCGGCCGGGTCGCTGGAGGGCGCGGGCTCGCCGGTGGCCGGGAAGATCGGCTACGTACCCGCCCCGGTCGAGCAGACCAAGAGCTCGGGCTGGCTCTACACCTGGGCCTGGGGCGTGCAGAAGGCGAGCAAGCACCAGAGCGACGCCTGGAAGTTCATCTCCTGGGCCTCCAGCAAGCAGTACGAGGACCTGGTCGGGGCCCAGTTGAGCTGGTCCCAGGTGCCGGCCGGCAAGCGCACCTCGACCTACAGCAACCCCGACTACCTCAAGTCGGCCGGTGCCTTCGCCGCGGCCACCAAGACCGCGCTGACCTCCGCGGACCCGGCCGACCCGGGCGTGCAGCCGCGTCCCGCCCCCGGGATCCAGTTCGTCGGCATCCCCGAGTTCGAGGACCTCGGCACCCAGGTCTCCCAGCAGATCAGCTCCGCGATCGCCGGACAGACCAGCGTCGCAAGTGCGCTGAAGGCCAGTCAGGCCCTGGCCGCCAAGGTCGGCGCCAAGTACGCCGGCCAGTGACGGGCGGAGGCAGACCATGAGCACCCTCTCGACCCCGCGGCAGCAGCGCTTCTCCTGGTCGGCCCGGCAGGGCAGCCCGGGGGCGGCGGCCCGGCCGCGCGGCGCCTGGGCCCGCAGGGGTCCGCTGCTGCCGGCCCTGATCTTCATGATCGTGGTCACCCAGCTGCCCTTCGTGGGCACCCTGGTCATCTCCTTCATGCGCTGGAACGCGCTGGACCCGGGCGACCGGGGCTTCGGCGGACTGTCCAACTACCGCAACGCCTTCTCCGACCCGACGCTGCGCTCGGCCATCGTGACCACGGTGGTGCTGACCGCCACCGTGGTCCTGGTCAGCCTGGTGCTGGGGCTCGGCCTGGCCCTGCTGCTGGACCGCAGGTTCCGCGGCCGCGGCATCGTCCGCACCATGCTGATCACCCCGTTCCTGGTGGTGCCGGTGGCCTCGGCGCTGCTCTGGAAGCACGCGATCTACAACGCCTCGTACGGGCTCCTGGACGGCGTGCTGACCTGGGTCTGGAGCCTCTTCGGCAGCGGGCACGCGCCGCAGCCGGACTGGCTGTCGGTGGTCCCGCTGATCTCGGTGGAGGCGTCGCTGGTGTGGCAGTGGACGCCGTTCATGATGCTGATCCTGCTGGCCGGGCTGCAGAGCCGGGCCCTGGACGTGGTCGAGGCCGCCCGGGTGGACGGCGCGAGCAGTTGGCAGGTGTTCCGCTACCTCACCTTCCCGCACCTGCGCCGCTACCTGGAACTCGCCGCCCTGCTCGGCAGCGTCTACGTGGTGCAGAACTTCGACGCGGTGTTCACGCTGACCTCCGGCGGCCTGGGCACCGCCAACCTCCCCTACAAGGTCTACGAGACCTTCTACCAGGGCCACGACTACGGCGAGGCGTCCGCGGACGGCGTCATCGTGGTCGCCTGCTCGCTGCTGATCGCCACCTTCGCGCTGAGGACCGTCTCATCGCTGTTCCGAGAGGAGACGCTGTGACCGCCACCGCGGCAGTCGGCCGCCCCGCAGCGGTTCGGCCGGCGAAGGCCCGCCGCAACCGGGAGAACCGCAACCGCAGCCTGCTGGGCCTGCTGGCCTGGCTGTGCGGGCTGGTCTTCTTCCTGCCCTTCGCCTGGATGGTGCTCACCTCGCTGCACAGCGAGTCCAGCGCCGCCACCAACCCGCCGAGCCTCGGCGCGAGCCTGACCCTCCAGGGCTACCGGGAGTTCTTCGGCGCCACCACCGGCGTCAGCCCCTGGCCGCCGCTGATCAACTCGCTGACCGCCAGCATCGGTTCCACCGTGCTGGTGCTGCTGCTGGCCATCCCGGCCGCCTACGCGCTGTCGATCAAGCCGGTGCGCAAGTGGACCGACGTGATGTTCTTCTTCCTCTCCACCAAGATGCTGCCGGTGGTGGCCGGACTGCTGCCGCTGTACCTGATCGCCAAGTACGCCGGCATGCTGGACGACATCTGGCTGCTGGTCATCCTCTACACCTCGATGAACCTGCCGATCGCGGTCTGGATGATGCGCTCCTTCCTCGCCGAGGTGCCCAAGGAGATCATGGAGGCGGCCGCCATCGACGGGGCCGGGCTGCTGGTCACCCTGCGCCGGATCGTGGCCCCGGTGGCCGCCCCGGGCATCGCCGCCACCGCGCTGATCGCCTTCATCTTCAGCTGGAACGAACTGCTCTACGCCGAGGTGCTGACCGGTGTGGTGGCGGGCACCGCGCCGGTGTTCCTGACCAGCTTCGTCACCAGCCAGGGCCTCTTCCTGGCCAAGGTGTGCGCCGCCGCCGTCTGCATCTCCCTGCCCGTGCTCATCGCCGGGTTCGCCGCCCAGGACAAGCTGGTCCAGGGCCTCTCCCTTGGAGCAGTCAAGTGAAGGCAGCCGTCATCAGCTCGCCCGGGGTGGTGCGGATCGAGACCGTCGAGGACCCGACGCCCGGTCCCCGCGACGTCGTGGTCCAGGTCGCCGCCTGCGGCCTGTGCGGGACCGACCTGCACATCCTGCAGGGCGAGTTCGCGCCGACCCTGCCGATCGTCCCCGGCCACGAGTTCGCCGGCGAGGTGGTCGCGCTGGGCTCCGAGGTCCGCGAGCTGTCCGTGGGCGACCGGGTGGCGGCCGACCCCTCGCTGTACTGCCACGAGTGCCACTACTGCCGCCTGGGCCGCAACAACCTCTGCGAGCGCTGGGCGGCGATCGGCGTCACCGCACCCGGCGGCGCCGCCGAGTACGCGGTGGCCCCCGCCGCCAACTGCGTACGGCTGCCGGACCACGTCCGGACCAGGGACGCGGCGCTGATCGAGCCGCTGTCCTGCGCCGTCCGCGGGTACGACGTGCTGCGCAGCCGGCTGGCCACCCAGGTGCTGATCTACGGGTCCGGCACGATGGGCCTGATGATGCTGGAGCTCGCCAAGCGCACCGGGGCGGCGGTGGTCGACGTGGTCGACGTCAACAGCGAGCGGCTGGCCACCGCCCGCTCCCTCGGCTGCACCGAGGCGGCCACCTCCGCCGACGAGATCCAGCGGCCCAGGGGCTGGGACGTCGTCATCGACGCCACCGGGAACCAGGAGGCGATCCAGGACGCGCTGGGACGGGTCGGCAAGGGCGGCACCTACCTGCAGTTCGGCGTCTCCGACTACGCCGCGCGGGCCACCATCGAGCCCTACCGGATCTACAACCAGGAGATCACCATCACCGGCTCCATGGCGGTCCTGCACAGCTTCGAACGGGCCGCCGACCTCTTCGCCGCCGGGGTGCTGGACCCGGAGGTGTTCATCAGCGACCGGGTGCCGCTGGACGACTACGCGGCGGCGCTCCAGCAGTTCCGGGCCGGGAAGGGACGGAAGATCCAGGTCGTGCCCTGACGATCCGTGGGGGCCGGGGCCGGCGTGGTCGTCGACATCGGATCAGGTTGCGGACGGTGGGTTGTCGTCCGGTGTTCACGCGGGCGGACGAAGGTGTCAAAGGTCCGGTGCACCGATCGTGCACAGCCGGTCGACCCCGTGGAGGACACCATGCACCCCGAGGACACCATCCCCACCGACCCCGCCGACGAGCCCTGCGAGCAGCACGCCTTCGACCGCCGCCGGATGCTGCTCGGCGTCACGGCCGGGGCGGCGGCGATCACGCTGGCCCCGGTCGCCTTCGGCCCGGCCGCGTCCGCCCAGGCGGCTGACGGCACGTCAGCGGCTGCCCCGGCCCCCGGCAGCACCGTCACCCGCACCGTCAGCGGGCACCTCGACACCGGCGCCGCCGACTTCGTCTACCTCCCGGTCGAGGTGCCCGAGGGCGTGCAGCAGTTCGCGGTGCAGTACTCCTACGACAAGCCCACCGTCCAGGCCGGCACCCCGGCCAACTCCTGCGACATCGGCGTCTTCGACCAGCGCGGCACCGCCCTCGGCGGCAGGGGATTCCGCGGCTGGTCCGGCGGTTTCCGGACCTCCTTCGAGATCAGCAACACCGAGGCGACCCCCGGCTACCTGCCGGGACCGGTCGGCGCCGGGACCTGGCACGTCGTCCTCGGCCCCTACCAGGTCGCGCCGCAGGGCCTGGACTACCAGGTCCAGGTGACGCTGACGTTCGGTGCGCCCGGCCCGGCCTTCGTGCCGAACTACCCGCCGCAGCGCGCCAAGGGCCGGGGCCGGGCCTGGTACCGGGGCGACGGCCATCTGCACACCGTCTACTCCGACGGCCGACGGCTGCCGTCCGAGGTGGCGGCCGGTGCCCGGGCCGCCGGGCTGGACTTCATGGTCTCCACCGACCACAACACCAGCTCCTCGCACGCCGTCTGGGGCCAGTACTCCGGGCCCGACCTGCTGATCGTCACCGGTGAGGAGGTCACCACCCGCA
Organism: Streptacidiphilus jeojiense; assembly: GCF_000719095.1. Classification (GTDB taxonomy): domain Bacteria; phylum Actinomycetota; class Actinomycetes; order Streptomycetales; family Streptomycetaceae; genus Streptacidiphilus; species Streptacidiphilus jeojiensis. The sequence goes on from NZ_JOEH01000037.1 coordinate 46,659, forward strand.
ACGGCCACTGGCTGGCGCTCGGCCTGCCGGCCGGGGAGTGGATCGACTGGCGCTACCGCTCCCGCGACAACGCCTTCGCCCGCTTCGCCGGCCAGGTGCACCGCTCCGGCGGCCTGGTCGTGCCGGCGCACCCGTACTGCCCGTACATCGCCTGCCAGTGGAAGTCCGGCTACGACGACGCCGACGCCATGGAGGTCTGGAACGGCCCCTGGACCTACGACGACGAGTCGGCGGTCGACACCTGGGACGCCAGGCTCGGCGAGGCCGTGCGCACCGGCCGGCGCTGGACCCCGGCCATGGGCAACAGCGACGCCCACAGCGTTCCGCAGGTGATCGGGCTGCCGCACAACGTGGTCCTGGCCGACGACCTGACCACCCCCGACGTGCTGGCCGGCATCAAGGCCGGGCACAGCTGGATCGCCGAGTCCTCGGCGGTGCAGCTGGACTTCACCGTCACCGGCGGCGGCCGGCAGGCCGGGATCGGCGGCACGCTGACCGCCGCGGCCGACGCCCCGGTGGACGTCCGGATCGACGTGTCCGGCGTGCCGAAGGGCACGGTCCGCTTCATCACCGACGAGGGCCAGCTGCACCAGGAGTCGTTGCCCGACTCCGGCACCGGCACGGTGGTCTGGCGCACCACCACCTCGCTGGCGGCCTACGTCCGCGCCGAGGTGCGCCAGCCGATGGCCGACGGCAGCCCGGGCCAGGGCAACACCATGGGCCCGGCGCTGGTCTGGGGTCCGATGGCGGCGCTCACCAACCCGGTCTTCCTGCGGGTCGGCTGACGCCCCGTCGCCTGCTCCCGCCGCCCGGCCACGCCGCCTGCTCGCCGCTACCCGTCGGCATACCGGCGGGCCGCGGGGGCAGGCGGCTGTCACGGACGCCCCGGCATGTGACATGCCCGTAATCGGGGCGGTCCTCGACTGCCCTAGCCTCGGCCCGAGCAGCGCGGTCCAACCGGAAGGGGAGCAGCGTGGTCGTCGCGGTCGGGGTCGAGGAGGAGTTCCATGTCGTCGATGTCGAGTCCAGAACGCTGGTGCCCCGGGCCCGTGCCGTCCTGGACCGCCTCCCCGAACGGGGCTTCACCACGGAGCTGCAGCAGTCCATCGTGGAGGCCAACAGCCGTCCGCACCGCTCCCTCGCGGCGCTGCTCAGAGATCTGCAGGCGTCCCGCCGGGCGCTGAACGCCGCCGCCGAGCCGCTGGGCCTGGCCCTGGTCGCGGCGGGGACGGCGCCGCTGGCCCAACTGGGCAGCATCGACCCCACCGACGACCCGCGCTACCGGCGGATGGCGGAGAACTACCGGGTGGTCGCCGAGGAGCAGCTGATCTGCGGGGCGCAGGTCCACGTCGACGTCCCGGACCGGGACACCGGCGTGATCGCGATGGGGCTGCTGGCCCCCTGGCTGCCGGTGCTGCTGGCGCTGTCGGCCAGTTCGCCGTTCTGGCTGGGCTCGGACACCGGCTACGCCAGCTGGCGCACCCTGCTCTGGCAGCGCTGGCCCACCACCGGACCGGCCGGCTCCTTCGCCAGTGCCGCCGAGTACGACGCCACCATCGCCGGCCTGGTGCGCTCGGGCGTGATCAGCGACACCGGGATGGTCTACTACGACGTCCGCCCCTCGGCCCATCTGCAGACCCTGGAGCTGCGGATCTGCGACGCCTGCCCGCGCGCCGAGACCGTGGTGATGATCACCGGACTGTTCCGTGCGCTGGTCGTGGACGCCTGCGCCGACGTGGCCGCGGGGGCCGAGCCGCCGCGCCGGGGGCAGGAGTGGCTGCGCGCGGCGACCTGGCGGGCGGCCCGCTCGGGTCTGGAGGGCGACCTGGTGGACCCGGCGACCGGCCTCCCGGTGCCCGCCCCGCGGGTGGTGCGCTCGCTGCTGACCCGGCTGCGCCCGGCGCTGGAGCAGACCGGCGACTGGGACGCCGTGGTCGAGCTTGCCGAGGCGGCCCTGGGCCGGGGCAGCGCCGCGCACCGGCTGCGCCGGCTGGCGCTGCGCGAGGGCCGGCGGGCCGCCGTCGACCTGCTGGTCGCCGAGACCCGCGGTGACCGCCGCGGCCGGGACCAGTCGGCCCACCGCGGCCTGCTGCGCGGCTACCGCGCCGAGCAGGACGAGGCGGTGACCGTCACCGGCGAGAGCCGCGAGCCCTACCGGGCCGTGCTGGAGCAGTTGGAGCGGCAGGAGTCCGCCGGTCTGCGCAGCCGGATCCGCGAGCGCGACGCCCGGCAGTGGCGGGACGGCGTCACCTTCCGGGTCGACGGCGAGGACCAGGCCAGGCTGTTCCCCTACGACGTGGTCCCGCGCCTGGTCGACGGCGGCGAGTGGCGCGATCTGAGCCTGGGCCTGGCGCAGCGGCTGCGCGCCCTGGAGGCCTACACCCACGACGCCTACGGCGAGCGCACGGCGGTCCGCGACGGGGTGCTGCCCGCGCGGCTGCTGGAGGGTTCGGCCGGTCTGCGCGACGCGGGCCGGGCGCCGCTGCCGGGTTCGGTCCGCATCCACGTCGCCGGAATGGACCTGGTCAGGGATGCCGCGCAGGGCTGGCTGGTGCTGGAGGACAATCTGCGGGTGCCCTCGGGGATCGCCTACGCCCTGGCCGCCCGCGGGCTGGGGGTGCTCGGCCCAGGCCCCGGCACGCTCTCCCTGGACACCGTCCCCGACCTGCTGCGGCGCACCCTGCTCGCCGCCGCGCCGCCGCTGGCGGCGGCGGACCCGGTGCTGGCCATCGTCAGCGACGGGCCGCAGAACTCCGCCTGGTACGAGCACCGGACCCTGGCCGCGGCCATGGGCGTCGGCGTGTTCACCCCGGACCAGCTGACCATCGGTCAGGACGGCCGGGTCAGGGCCGGGGGCGGCCCGGTCGACGTGCTCTACCGCCGGATCGACGAGGACGACCTGGCCAAGGCCATGGGGGAGGACGGCGTCCCGCTGTGGCCGGGGCTGCTGGCGGCGGTGGAGTCGGGCCGGCTCGCCCTGGCCAACGCCCCCGGCAACGGGGTCGCCGACGACAAGGCGCTCTACGCCTTCGTCCCCCGGCTGATCCGCTACTACCTGGGCGAGGAGCCGCTGCTGGCCCAGGTCCCCACGCTGCTGCCGACCGACGACGGCCGGCTCGACGAGATCCTGGAGCGGCTGCCCGAACTGGTCGTCAAACCCGTGGACGGGCACGGCGGCGCGGGCGTCGTCATCGGTCCGTACGCCTCCCCGGAGGAGCTGGCCCGGCTGCGCGCCGCGCTGCTGGAGGCCCCCGACCGCTGGGTGGCCCAGGACGTGGTCTCGCTGACCAGCCATCCCACCTTCGACGGCGAGCGGCTGGAACCCCGGGTGGTCGACCTCAGGGCCTTCGTGCTGGCCGAGCGCGACGGCAGCGGCCCGGGCGCCGTCGGCCTGCGGCCCACCGTGCTGCCGGCCGCGCTCACCCGGGTCGCCGCCGGGGGCAGCCTGATCGTCAACTCCTCGCGCGGCGGCGGCGCCAAGGACACCTGGATAGGAGCTGCACCGGCATGTGCGGACTGAGCGGAGAGGTCCGCTTCGACGGATCACGACCCGACCTGGCCGCCGTCGAGCGGATGACGGACCGGCTGGCGGCCCGGGGCCCGGACGGGCGCGGCCTGTGGTCGCAGGGCGCGGTCGCGCTGGGCCACCGGCGACTCAAGATCATCGACCTGTCCGAGCGCGGTGCCCAGCCGATGACGGACCCCGGCGCGGGGCTGACCGTCGTCTTCAACGGCTGCATCTACAACCACCGCGAGCTGCGCCGCCAGTTGGAGGGTGCCGGCCACCGCTTCTTCTCCGACTCCGACACCGAGGTGCTGCTGAAGGCCTACCGGGAGTGGGGCCTGGACTGCGTCGACCGCTTCGCCGGGATGTTCGCCTTCGCCCTGGTGGAGCACGAGTCCGGCCGGGTGGTCCTGGGCCGCGACCGGCTCGGCGTCAAGCCGCTCTACCTGGCCGAGGGGCCGGGCCGGCTGCGCTTCGCCTCCTCGCTGCCGGCGCTGCTGGCCGGCGGCGGGATCGACACCTCGATCGACCCGGTCGCACTGCACCACTACCTCAGCTTCCACTCCGTGGTGCCCGCGCCGCGCACCGTACTGGCGGGGGTCGGCAAGCTCCCGCCGGCCACCGTCCGGGTGGTCGAGCCCGACGGCACCCACCACGACCGCCTGTACTGGAACCCCCCGCACACCCGGCTGCCCGGATACGTCGGCATGGACGCCGCGGACTGGCGCGACGCCGTGCTGGACGGGCTGCGCACCGCGGTGCGCCGGCGCACCGTCGCCGACGTGCCGGTGGGCGTGCTGCTCTCCGGCGGCCTGGACTCCAGCCTGGTCGTCGCCCTGCTCGCCGAGTCCGGCGCCCGCGACCTGGCGACCTTCAGCGTCGGCTTCGAGGCCGAGGGCGGCGAGCAGGGCGACGAGTTCGCCTACTCGGACCTGGTCGCCGAGCGCTACGCCACCGACCACCACCGCATCATGGTGGCCTCGGACCGGCTCCCGGCCGCACTGGACCAGGCGATCGACGCCATGAGCGAGCCCATGGTCAGCCATGACGCGGTCGCCTTCCACCTGCTGTCGCAGGAGGTCTCCAAGGAGGTGAAGGTGGTCCAGAGCGGCCAGGGCGCCGACGAGATCTTCGCCGGGTACGACTGGTACCCGCCGCTGGCCGGGATCCCCCGGGCGCGGACCGCCGAGGCGTACTGCAGGGTCTTCGTGGACCGCCCGCACGGCGAGCTGGCGGTCATGCTGCACCCGGAGTACCTGATCGACCACGACGCCTCCGGCGACTTCGTCCGCGCCCACACCTCGGCCGCCGGCGCGGACACCGCCCTGGACGCGGCGCTGCGGCTGGACAGCCGGGTGATGCTGGTGGACGACCCGGTCAAACGGGTGGACAACATGACCATGGCCTGGGGCCTGGAGGCCCGGGTCCCCTTCCTGGACCACGAGCTGGTGGAGCTCGCGGCGGCCTGCCCGCCCGAGCTGAAGCTGGCCCAGGGCGGCAAGGGCGTGCTCAAGGACGCCGGCCGGCAGCTGCTGCCCGCCGGGATCGTGGACCGGCCCAAGGGCTACTTCCCGGTCCCGGCGATCCGTCACATGGCCGGTCCGGTGCTGGACCGGGTCCAGGAGGCGCTGGCCGCCCCGGAGGCCCGGGCCCGCGGGCTGTTCCGCGAGGAGTACCTGGCCGAACTGCTCAGCGCCCCCGACGCGCACCGCACCACGCTGGGCTCCAATGCGCTCTGGCAGGCCGCCCTTCTGGAAATCTGGCTGCAGACACACGGAATCGGATGAGGGCGCAGCACGTGACAGGTCAGCACACCGCGACGCAGCCGACCGCCTCCGACGCCCCGGGCCCGGACCCCTGCCTGCCCCGGCACGGCTGCGCCCAGGCGGCCACCGACCCGACCGGTACGGCGGCCGCCTACATCTGCGACCGCGGCGGGGTGCCCCAGCTGTGGACCGGACCGCTCAGCGGTGCCGGCGGACCCCGGCTGCTGGACCCCGCGCCGGATCCGGTCACCGCCGTCTCCTGGTCCCCGGACGGCCGCTGGATCGCCTACACCTCCGCCCCCGACGGCGCCGAGCACGGCCGGGTCCTCTGCATCCGCCCGGACGGCACCGGCCGCCGGCTGCTGGCCGGCGCGAACCCCCGCGCCGCCGCCTACCTGGGCTGCTGGAGCCGGGACGGCTCCGCGCTGGCGGTGACCGAGGTGGTGCCGGTGGGCGACGGCTCCGGGCACAGCCACGGACTGCTGGCGGCCTCGCTGGTCGACCCCGAGGGCGTCCGCCCGCCCCGGCGGCTGGCCACCGAGTCCGGCGCGGCCACCCTGCGGGTCTGCGACCTCACCCCGGACGGCCGGCTGGCCCTGCTCCGGCGCGGCCCGCGCGGCCACCGCGAGGCCGTGCTGCTGCGGCTCGCCGACCTCGTCGAGGCCGGGACCTTCCCGGTCGCCGACGGGGACCCCTGGATCGGCCGCTTCGCCCCGGACGGCCGCACCGTCTGGCTGCGCAGCGACGCGGAGCGGGAGTTCGCTGCGCTGCTCGCGGTCGCCCTGAACCCGGACGGCAGCCCCGGCCCGGCCGGCGCACGGACGGTGCGGGTGGCCGCCCAGCGGTCCGGCGCCGATCTGGAACTGCTGACGGTCGCGCCCGACGGCGGCACCGCCCTGCTCGGCTGGAACCAGCAGGGCCGCAGCTCGGCCGAGCTGGTCCGGCTCGGCCCGGAACCGGGTGCGGCGACGACGATGCGTCAGATTCCGCTGCCCCACGAGGTGTTGACCCGCGTTGACGCCGACGGGACCGGCGGCCTGCTGCTGTCCCTGTCCGGCTCGCGCAGCCGCCCGGGGATCTGGTCGCTGCCCGCTGCCCCCGGCGCGGAACCGCAGCCGGCCCCCTGGACCTCCGAGCCCGTCCCCGGTGCCGTCGGTCCCCGGGCGATCGGCCTGACCGCCCGCGACGGCCTGCCGCTCAGCGGCTGGTACTACCGGGCCCCCGCATCCGGCCCCGACGACGCCGGGCCCGCGCCCTGCGTCGTCCACCTGCACGGCGGCCCGGAGAGCCAGGAGCGCCCGGTCCTCGAACCGCTGTTCCAGGAGCTGCTCTCCCGCGGCTTCGACGTCTTCGCCCCCAACGTCCGCGGCTCCTCCGGCTTCGGCCGCTCCTTCGTCGACGCGGACCTCGGCGAAGGCCGCTTCGCCGCCGTCGACGACGTCGCCGACTGCGCCCTGCACCTGGTCGGCCTCGGCCTGGCCGACCCCGGCCGACTCGCCGTCATGGGCCGCTCCTACGGCGGCTACCTGGTGCTCGCCGCCCTGGTCCGGCACCCGGAGCTGTTCCGTACCGGGGTGGACATCTGCGGGATCTCGGACTTCGCCACCTTCTTCGCCGGCACCGAGCCCTGGATTGCCGAGTCGGCCGCGGCCAAGTACGGCCACCCGGAACGGGACCGCCTGCTGCTGCGGCAGCTCTCGCCGATGACCGGCGTCGACGCCCTGCGGGCGCCGCTGCTGGCCGTCCACGGTGCCCAGGACAGCAACGTCCCGATCGGCGAGTCGGAACAGATCGTCGCGGCGGCCCGGGCCCGCGGCGTCACCGCCTCGCTGCTGGAACTGCCGGACGAGGGTCACGACTTCGTGCACGAGCAGAGCCGGGCCCTGGTCCGCTCCACGGTGGCCGCCTGGCTCGAACGCCATCTCGAATGACCGGGCGACCGGTTGACCGGGCGGTGCCGCGGTCTTGTGCGTCGGCGGCCAGGAGGGTATCAACGGCTAAAAGCTGACGCATCGTCAGAAGTTTGACGCTGGGAGCCCCCATGCCCGCACCCGGACCGAGCCCGACCCTCCTCGACGCCGTGTTCGCCCAGCGCGGTCGGCACGCCCCCGGGCTGGTCGGCGACGGCTTCAGCCACAGCCACGACCAGGTGTTCCGGGCCGCCTGCGCCCGCGCCGCACTGCTGGTGCGGCTGCTCGCCGAGCAGCGGGCGCCGTACCCGCACGTCGGCCTGCTGCTGGACAACACCCCCGAGTACGCCTACTGGCTCCAGGCCTGCGCCCTGGCCGGCGCCACCGCCGTCGGGATCAACCCCACCCGGCGCGGACCCGACCTGCTGCGCGACATCCGGCACACCGACTGCGCCCTGGTCGTCACCGGACGGCGCAGGCTGCCGCTGCTGGACGGACTGGCCCTGGCCGTACCGGTGCTCGACAGCGACGGCCCCGGGTACGCGGCGCTGCTCGCCGAGCACCGGGACGCCGCGCCCCCCGCGGTGCTGCCCGCGCCCGACACCCGGGTCCTGCTGACCTTCACCTCCGGGTCCACCGGCGCCCCCAAGGCGGTGGTCTGCAGCCAGCAGCGGCTGGCCAGGGCCGGCGACAAGCTGCGCACCATGTACCGGCTGACCGCCGACGACACCGGCTACGCCTGCATGCCGCTGTTCCACGGCAACGCCACCATGGCGCTCTGGGCGCCGATGCTGCTCGCCGGGGGCACGGTCGCGCTGCGCCCGGTCTTCTCCGCCTCCGGCTTCCTGGACGACGTCCGCCGCTACCGGGCCGGCTACTTCACCTACGTGGGCCGGGCCATCTCCTACGTGCTGGCCACCGAGGAGCGTCCGGACGACGCGGAGAGCCCGCTCCGGCTGGGGTTCGGCACCGAGGCCGGGGCCGTCGACGCGGCGCGGTTCGAGGCGCGCTTCGGCTGCCGCCTGGTCGAGGGCTACGGCTCCTCCGAGGGCGGCTGCAACCTGCGCCAGGACCCGGCGGCCCCGGCCGGAGCGGTCGGCCGGGAGGGCTCGGGCCCCGACGACGACCTCGCCGTGGTCGACCCGGAGACCGGGCAGGAGCGCCCGCGCTCCCGCTTCGACGCCTCGGGCCGGCTGCTCAACGGCGCCGAGGCTATCGGCGAACTGGTCAACCGCACCGCACGGGCCGGCTTCGAGGGCTACTGGCGCAACCCCGAGGCCGGGGCCGCCCGGGTCCGCCGCGGCTGGTACTGGACCGGGGACCTGTTCCACCGCGACGCCGAGGGCTGGTTCCACTTCGCCGGACGCAGCGCGGACTGGCTGCGGGTGGACAGCGAGAACCTGGCCGTCGCCGACATCGAGAACATCCTCGGCCGCTGGCCGGAGGCCGAGGCGGTGGCGGTCTACGCCGTCCCCGACCCGGTCGCCGGGGACCAGGTGATGGCCGCGGTGCAGCTGCGGCCCGGCGCCGACACCGCGGCGGCGGGGCTGGCCCGGCGACTGGCGGAGTTCCTGGCGGCCCAGCCCGACCTCGGCACCAAGATGCCGCCGCGCTTCGTCCGCTTCGTCGCCCGGATGCCGGCCACCGCCACCCACAAGACCGCCAAGACCGGACTGCGCGCCGAGCGCTGGCGCACCGACGACCCGGTCCTCTGGCGGCCGTACGGGACGGCGGCCGACGCCGGGGCCGGCTACCGCCCGCTGACCGGCGACGACCTGGAGAAGATCGACGCACTCTTCGCCGAACACGGCCGCACCGCCTGGAGCTGACCGCCGACCGGACCTGACCCGCCGGGACCGGGCCGTCGGCCGGTCAGGCCGCCGCGTACGGGGCCAGCACCACCCGGATGACCTCCTCCAGCCGGAGGTAGGCGTCGCCGAGGGTGCTGCGCCCGGTCACCCAGGCCACCAGTTCGCTCTGCCAGGCCGCGTCGATGATGTGCGGGACCACGCTGCGCGCCGCCGCCGGCACCTGCGGCATCACCGCCAGCAGCGAGGCCCGTCCGGCGTTGGCCATCTCGTCCACCGCCTCGCTGGCGAACGGGTCGGTGGACACCGTCACCGCGACCAGCAGATGGGCCAGGTGCGGCTGCCGCTGGAAGGCCCGCATGCCCCGGTGCACGAAGCGGACCACCCGGTCCGTGCCGGCCAGCGGGACCGGGGAGCCGCGCAGCTCCGCGGCGAGATCCGTCATCAGCATTCCGCGCCAGTCCGAGACGGCTGCGGCCAGCAGATGGTCCTTCGAGGAGAAGTACCGGTAGGTCGTCCCTAGGGCGACCCCTGAGCGTTCGCTCACCTGTTTCATCTGGACGCGTTCGACACCGATCTCGGCCACCAGATCGATCGCGGCCCTGATCAGGTGTTTCCGGCGTTCCAGTTGGCGGGGAGACATAGCCTCGACCGGCCGGGGGGACAGGTCTACCTTGGACACCCCGCCATGGTACCGGGAACGGTGTTGCAGGTGTATGACGCCGTATCAGATCACTTGACCGGTGTGGACCCGTCAGCCGGGTCCACACCGGTGAAACGATGTTCTCGTTTCAGGAAAGCTTGATCTGGCCGCCGCTGACGGCGATCGTCTCGGCCGCGAGCGGCGAGGGGGCCGGACCGCCCGCGACCGAGCCGTCGGCGATGCTGAACTTGCTCCCGTGGCAGGGGCAGTTGATGGTGCCGCCGGAGACGCTGCCCACGGTGCAGCCCATATGGGTGCAGACCGCGGTGAACGCCTTGAAGGTGCCCGCGCTCGGCTGGGTCACCACCACCTTCTGGTCGGCGAACACCTTGCCGCCGCCCTCCGGGATCTCCGACGTCGCACCGAGGACTGTGCCCCCGCCGGAACCACCCGCCGCGCTGCTGGAGCTGCCGGCGGCGGGGGCGCTGCTGGTGGCGCCGCCCGCCGCCGTGGTGCTCGGATCGGCGGCCGGGGTGGTGGCGGCGCCCGCGGCGCTGCTGCTCCCGCTCCCGCTCGATCCGCAGGCGGCGAGGACGCCGGCGGCGCCCACCACTCCGACGCCCGCGAGCACGGTTCGACGGGCGGTGGTCTGCTGGGACTCTTCGGCCATGGTTACTCCTGTAGAGAGCTGAGGCTGGAGGGACTGAAGCCCGCTGTCGGGAGACCATACGCACCGGTCCGTCCGGAGGTTCAGCACCGATGAGCCACGTAAGATCCTGTCGGCCGGGACGTAATATCTCCGGATATCTCCGGGCCGGCGGATCAGCGCCGCTTCTCGCGCACCAGCGCCTCCTGCACCACCGAGGCGACCAGCCTGCCGTCCCTGGTGTAGAACTCGCCCTGGGCCAGCCCCCGACCGTCCGAGGCGGACGGGCTGCGCTGGGCGAACAGCAGCCACTCGTCCGCGCGGAACGGCCGGTGAAACCACATCGCGTGGTCCAGCGACGCCAGGTTGACGGTCGGCGGCGCCTCGTTGCGCTGCGAGCGCGGCAGCTGCAGGTGCAGGGCGGCGGTCGACGCCAGCGTCAGGTCCGAGAGGTAGGCGAGCGCGCAGACGTGCAGCAGCGCGTCGTCCGCGGCCAGCTTGGAGGCGGACTTCAGCCAGACGAACTGCTCCTCCACCCCGGCCGGCCGGCCGGGCAGCCCCTCGGTGCCGGGCGGCATGATCCGCATGTCCAGGGTCAGCCGTCCGGTGGTCGCCCAGTAGCTCTCCGACCCGCTCTCGGCCCACTCCGCGTAGGGGTTCGGCAGCCCTTCGGGCCCGGGCAGCAGCGGCATCACGGCCTGCCGCTCCGGGCTCTCCTCGGGCCGTTTGAAGGAGGCCGAGAGGGTGAACACCGCCTCCCCGCGCTGGATCGCGGTGACCCGCCGGGTGGAGTAGGAGTGGCCGTCGCGCAGCCGCTCCACCTCGTAGACCAGCGGGCGGCGCGGGTCGCCGGGGCGCATGAAGTAGCCGTGCAGCGAGTGCACCGGGCGCCCGGTCTCCACCGTGCGCCCGGCCGCCACCAGCGCCTGGGCCGCGACCTGCCCGCCGAAGGCGCGCAGCGGCGCACCGGCGTGGCACCAGCCCCGGAACAGGTTGAGGTCGAGGTCGTCCAGACGCAGCAGGTCGACGAAGTCGGAGATCACGCGGGGCTGACCGGATTCGGTGGCCATCGGAGCTTCTGCCATCGCAGCATCCTGTCAGATCGGCCCGGGCGGACCCGTGTGACCTGCGGCACCTTGACGGACCGGCAGCTCGGATCAGCGCGCGAAGTCGCCGTTCAACCGCTGGAAGTCCCAACTGGTCAGGGTGGCCGGGGCGAGCCGCAGCCAGCCGTGCCGTCCGTCGTGGTACATGGTCGCGCCGAACCCGTACTTGGCGGCGAAGAGCTTCTCGGCCGACTCCAGCTGGTACGGCCCGCGGTAGTCCAGCCCGGTCCTGGGCGCCTCGGCCACCTGCTCGACCGAACCGGTCAGCTCCACGCCCCGCAGCTCGCCGTACTCCTCGCCGCTGTCGACCACCACGGCGACCCGCGGATCGCGCTCCAGTTCGCCCCAGCGCCGGCTGCGGGTGATCGAGTACAGCCACAGTGCCGAGCCGTCCCAGACGAACCACAGCGGGGTGACGTGGGGCCGTCCGTCGGCGGACACGGTGGCCACCCGGCAGGTCCGCTGCCCGCGCAGGAAGGCGTCCCGCTGGTCCGCGGCCATCATCACGCGCCTGCCGTGCCGTTGCTCGCGCATCCTGCCTCTTCCCTCCGACGCGGCCGACCGGGACGATGGCCCGGGCTGATAAGTAGAACGTGTTCTCAAATGATGTGCCAGGGCCGCGACCGGAGGAATGCGCATGGAGACCGACTTCAGCACGCTGCGCTACGAGGAGAGCGACCACGTCGCCACGGTGACGCTGGACCGCCCGGAGGTCCACAACGCCTTCGACCTGCGGATGATGCAGGAGCTCCGCGAGCTGTGGCGCAGACTGCGCGAGGACGACAAGGTCCGGGTGGTCATCCTCACCGGCGCCGGCGACCGGGCCTTCTGCACCGGGCTCGACCGCGGCACCCTGGACACCGCCGAGCCGGGCACCGACGACCAGCCCATCGGCATCCGCGGCGGCACCCCGCTGCACTTCGACGACCCGGGCGACTGGATCAGCCCCAAGACCTCGGGCGACCTCTGGAAACCGGTCATCGCCGCGGTCAACGGAATGGCCTGCGGCGGTGCCTTCTACCTGCTCGGACAGGTGGAGTTCATCATCGCCGCCGACCACGCCACCTTCTTCGACCCGCACACCAGTTTCGGCATGGCCTCGGTCTTCGAGTCGATGGCGATGCTGCAGCGGATGCCGCTCGGCGAGGTGATGCGGATGCAGCTCACCGGCGCGCACGAACGGCTCTCGGCTCAGCGGGCGCACCAGATCGGCCTGGTCCAGGAGGTCGTCCCGGGCCCCGAACTCCTGGACGCCGCACGGCGCGTCGCCGCGGTGATCGCCTCCCAGCCGCCGCTCGCCGTCCAGGCCACCCTGCGCGCCGTCTGGTACGCCCAGGACCTCGGCTACCGCCAGGCCCTGGAGGTCGCCAAGACCCTGGTCACCCTCGGCGACGACCCGGCCGCCCTCGCCGAGGGCCAGGCCGCCTTCAACTCCGGCACCCGCACGCCGTGGCGGCTGCGGTGACCTGACGGCCCCAGCAGGCGGTTCCCTGACAAGTGGAGCAGGAGATAGGGTCCGACCCATGGCTCCGTACTCGCTCGCCGTCCTTCCGCCGCCCGTCCGCTAGCGGGCGGCAACCTCCAGGCTGACCGGCGTCACCCTCCTCGGGCTTCCGACCGGGGGTCGTCGGCTCGGTGAACGCTGCCCGCGTGCTCGCCATCCGCGGACCTCAGCGACCACCTCCGGAGCCCTGCCATGCCCTCGCAGCCTGCCCTGCCCGCACGCCCCCGCACCCTCGCCGCGCACCCGGTACCGACCGACGCGACCCTCACCCCCCACCCGACGAGAGCCCGCCGCCGCGCGCTGCTCGCGGTCGGCCTGGCCGCGGCCTCCTGGGGGAGTGCCGGCGCCGTCGCCGCGATCCTGCACCGCAGCAGCGGCCTCGGCCCCATCGCCGTCTCGTTCTGGCGCTTCGCCATCGGCGCCCTGCTGCTGGTGGCCGCCAGGCCGTTCCTGCGCCGCCCCACCGACACGGTCCGCCCCGGGCTGCCGGCCCTGATCGGCACCGGCATCCTGATGGCGGTCTTCCAGACCTGCTACCTCGCCTCCGTCGACCTCGCCGGGCTCGCCCTCGGCACCACCGCCACCCTCGGCGCCGCCCCGGTGCTCACCGCCCTGGGAGCACGCGCGGTCTTCGGCGAACGGCTCGGCCGTCGCGGCGTCGCGACCATCGTCCTGGCGGTCACCGGCCTCGCCCTGCTGGCCTTCGGCAGTGACGCCACGTCAGGTGTCGCCGCGTCAGGCGCCACTGCGTCGGGCGGCGGCACCGCCCCGCTCTGGGGCCTGCTCTGCGCCCTCGGCTCGGCGACGGGCTCGGCGGCGATCAACCTGCTCACCCAGGCCCAGACCCGGGACGGCCGGGCCCACGACGCCTACGACCGCGCGCTCAGCGGCTTCGCCGTCGGGGCCCTGGGCCTGCTGGCCCTCGCCGCCGCGACCGGACCGCTGCTCCCCTCCGGGCACCACCTCGCCACCGCCGTCGTCCTGCTCGGCTACCTCGGCGCGGTGCCCACCGCGCTGGCCTACTCGCTCTTCTTCGCGGCGCTGACCGTGGTTCGGGCCACGGCGGTGTCGGTGATGATGATGCTGGAACCCGTGGCCGCACTGCTCCTCGGCATCACCCTCCTGAGCGAACGCCTCACCCTCCCCGCCGCAGCGGGCACCGCCACCCTGCTGGCGGCGGTCGCCCTGCTCCGCGACTGAGGTCAGCGATCGTCGCCGACCACCAGCAGCGTCTTCCCCAGAGTGGACCGCGTCTCCATCGCCCGGTGTGCGTCGGCGGCGCGGTCCAGCGGGAACCGCTGCCCGATCACCGGCCGTAGCCGCCCGGCGGCGGCCTCGGCGAGCACCGCTTCGGTGAACCCCCGCATCGCCTCCGGCGAGGCCTTCGCCGACAGGATCCGGACGCCCCGCGCGGCCGCCTCCTGCTCCGGAACGCCAGCCCATTCCCCGCTGGCCAGACCGAAACTGACGATGCGTCCGCCACGCCCCAGCAGCCCGAATGCGGTCCGACCGATCACCCCGCCCACGCCGTCCAGGACCACATCCGCCTCGCCGCCGGCCAGAGCCTCCCGGAGCTGCCCGTCCCAGCCGTCCTCGCGGTAGTCCACGGCGAGGTCCGCTCCGAGCTCCCGGGCCAGGGCGAGCTTGCGCTCCCCGCCGGCTGCCGCGACGACCCGAGCCCCGGCCGCCCGGGCCAACTGCACCAGCAGGCTGCCGACCCCGCCCGCCGCCGCCTCCACCAACACCGTGTCCCCGGCGGCGACTTCGGCGGCCGCCAGCACCATGGCCGCGGTCCGGCCGTCAGCCAGCAGGGCGACGGCATCGTCCAGAGCCAGCCCTTCCGGCACCTGGTACAGACCCACCGCCGGCACCGCCACCCGCTCGGCGTACCCACCGGACCCACCGGTGCTGCTCACCACCCGCCGCCCGAGCAGCGCTCGGTCCACCCCCTCGCCGACAGCGGCGACCACACCACCGACCCCATTGCCGGGCACCATCGGCAGCTCCGCCCGGAACGGACCCTTCCCCCCGGCCCGGAACTGCGTCTCCACAAAGGTGATGTTGGCGTACCCGACCTCCACCACCACCTCGCCGGCCCCCGCCACCGGATCCGCCGTCTCCCCGGCCACCAGCACCTCGGGCCCGCCGAACTCCCGCAACCACACCGCACGCATCCCGCCGCCACCTTCGCCGAACCGACCCCCGGAAGGACATCAGTCTCGCTCCAACGCAGCCGCTGATCATCGGCCGCCAGACGGGCACGACCTCAGCCGATGGTCCTACCTCCCCACCCCCCGGCCCCGCCGCGGCGAAAACCCGATGCGCGACGACCGCGGGTCGCCCAGACTCGCGCCCATGACGACCCGGATCACCCGCAGCAATCCACCCCAGCTCCACCAGCCGCCCGGCTACCACCACATCACCGTGGTGGAGGCCGGGCGCACCGCCCATCTGGCGGGCCAGTGCCCGATCGGCCCATCGGGCGAGCTGGTCGGCCCCGCCGATCTACCCGCCCAGATCGACCAGGTGGTGACCAACGCCCTGATCGCCCTGGCCGCGGTGGCCGCAGCGCCGAGCGATGTCGTCCGGTCGGTGGTCTACGTGGTCAGCGACGACGTCTCGACCCTGGCCGCCACCTGGCAGCACCTCACGGAGTCGGCCCTGGGCGAGGCCTTCACCAGCGCCAGCACCCTGCTGGGAGTAGCCCGCCTCGGCTTCCAGGGCCAACTCGTCGAGGTCGACCTCACCGCATCCCTGCCGTAGCGGCGAAGCGGGACGCCCCACGCCTGCAACGGCACTGTTGCTGCCGCGACCTGGCCCGCCGTCTCCCGGGCTCGCGCCCGGAAAGAAGGCGCTTCGCGCCGGCGACAAGGGCGGGGGGTGCCTGGGCCCGGCGCGGAGCGAACAGGCGAACCGGGGTCACTTTCGGGACAAGGTGTCACTTGATCTTGCCGTTATGCCCGATTCATTCGCACATGCCCGTACCAAGAATGACCCGGCGTCCCAAAAGTGACCCCGGTTCAACCGAAGGCGCCACGCAGGAACGTTTCTGCAGCTCCGCAGCGGCGCCCCGCACCGGGAGGGCAGGGGCGCGCCGCCCGGCATCGCACGCCCCGCCGCCCTCCCCGCTCCTCGTTGTTGGCCGCGAGCGGCAGCGAGCCACCCCAGCCCGGCATGGAGCGGCGTGCCCCAGGGAGGTGATGGTGGTTCAGCGGGAGCGAACGCGCACGTCGGAGACGGGGGCGGGACGGGGGCTCGGCCGATGGAGGGATCCCGCCGCACCGGCGGCGACGCCCCGCCTCCCCGGCCGCGCCTCCCCGGCCCCCGCTTCCCCGCCCCACCTCCAACCCGCCTACCCCAGTGCCGCCAAGTGGGCCTTGAACCCGGCGCCGTAGGCGGTGGCCGTGCCGTCGTAGGCGCTGATCAGGGACGGGCCCGAGGAGCAGTCCCAGGTGTTCCAGGTCCAGGCCAGGTACGAGGCGCCGGCGTTGTCCAGCCAGGGCAGCAGTGTGTCCAGGTAGCCGTGGGCGCAGTCGTTCTCGCCCAACTCGCCGGTCACCAGCGGGACCTGGGCCAGCACCGGGGAGATCTGGCTGGTCCAGCAGGAGCTGTTGCTGCAGGTGTTGAAGTTGTACGAGTGCCAGGACGCGGCCAGGTCGTGGTCCGGGTCGGTCGGCTCGTAGGTCAGCCACTGGGTGAGGTCGTTGGAGTAGGCGAGCCCGCCGAGCATCAGCACATTGCTCGCGCCGGTGCCGCGTACCGCGTTCACCATCGACTGCATCCCGGCGACCTGGTAGCCGATCCCGGAGCAGGTCCCGCCGTCGCGCCAGCAGGTCCAGGCCTGGGCGGTGGTGCTGGTGGCGCGGTCCGGGTAGGGCTCGTTGAAGAGGTCGAAGACGGTCGAGTTGTCGCCCTTGAAGGTGTTGGCGACCGACGTCCAGAACGGGATCGCCCCCGCGGCGTCCGGCATCGGCTTCTGGCAGGTGGCCGTGGCGCTGCTGCAGGCGGAGGAGTTGCCGGTGTAGACGCCGTCGGTCCAGTGCAGGTCCAGGATGGCGACCAGGCCGTTCTGGTGCAGCAGCGCGACATAGCTCTTGATCGCGTTGATGTAGTTGGCACCCGAGTAGGCGGCCAGGACGTTGGACTCGCCGAGCCAGCAGTCCTCGTTCAGCGGCACCCGCACGGCGTTGATGTGCCAGCTCGCCATGGCGGCCACCGAGGCCTGGTCGACCGGTCCGTCGAAGAGCCCGGTCCCCTGGACGCAGGCGAACTCCGCACCGGAGCGGTTCACCCCGTGCAGGGTGACCGTGCTGCCGCTCGCGTTCACCAGCTTGTTGCCGGAGACGTGCAGCGCGGGCGCCGACCCGCTCGGCGGCGCGGTGGTCGGCGGCGCCGTAGTGGGCGGCGCCGTAGTCGGGGGAGCGGTGGTCGGCGGCGCGGTGGTCGGCGGAGCCGTCGTCGGTGCCCCCGTCGTCGGGGTCGACGTCGGCCCGCAGGCCACGCCGTTGACCGCGAAGCCGGTCGGCGCCGAATTGGTGCCCGAGTAGCCGAAGTTGGCGTTGGTGGTGACTGAGCCGCCGGCTGCGATGCTGGTGCTCCAGCTGGGTGCGGTGACGGTGACGGTGTGGCCGGACTGGGACCAGGTCCCGTTCCAGCCGCTCTGCAGAGTCTGGTTCCCGGTGGTGGTGTAGGTCAGCGTCCAGGGCTGGACGGCGGCGGTGCCGGTGTCCGTGATGGTCGCGGCGGCGGTGAACCCGCTGCCCCAGTCGTTGCTGACCGAGTAGCTGACGCTGCAGGACACCGTGGCCGCCGCAGCGCTGGACGCCGCGATCGGCAGCAGCGCCGCGGTGAATCCGGCGACCGCGGCGGCCGTGCCGAGCAGGAGTGTGGTGCGGGATCGCATGGGGAGCACCCGATTCTGTTGGCTGGGTGGGGTGCTCGCACTGGCTGCCGGGCGTCAAGGTAGCGGAAGCGCCGGCTTCACAACAGTCCCACAGTCAGAAATTTTCTGCTCATCGTCAAGGGTCTTGACGTGCCGTCAGAACCGCCGGACGATCGGGAGCGCTCCCACTGGTTGCCGCCGTCGGCAGGAGTCGTAAGCCTGCTTCGAATGGGAGCGCTCCCACCCCGTTCGCCCGGTTTCGGCCGGTTGTCGATCACGATCCACCCACCCGAAAGGACCGTGAAGTGCCACATCCCCCCCGCCCGCTCGCCCGCTTCCGAACGGCCGCCGCTGCGGCCGCCCTCGGTGCGGCCATGCTGGTCCCCATCGCCGCCACCCAGTCCGCGAGCGCCGCGGTCACCCACGTCGCCAACCCGTACGTCGGCTCCACGCCGTACCTCAATCCGGACTACGTCGCCGAGGTCAACGCCCAGGCGACCGCGGACGGCGGCACCACCGGCTCGACCGAGGCGAAGGTCGCGAGCTACCAGACCGCCATCTGGATGGACCACATCGGCGCCATCGCCGGCGACAGCACCCACCTCGGCCTGAAGGCCCAGCTCGACAAGGCGGAGACGCAGGCCGCGAGCAGCTCCACCCCGGTGCTCTTCGAGGTCGTCATCTACGACCTCCCCGGCCGTGACTGCGCCGCCCTCGCCTCCAACGGCGAGATCCCGGCCACGGCGGCCGGCCTCACCGAGTACGAGTCGCAGTACGTCGACCCGATCGCCGCGCTGCTCGGCAGCAGCACCTACAGCAACCTGCGGATCTCCACGATCATCGAGCCTGACTCGCTGCCCAACGCGGTCACCAACCAGAGCAAGGCGGCCTGTGCGACCGCCACCCCGTACTACGAGACCGGTGTCGAGTACACCCTGAACAAGCTGCACGCCATCCCCAACGTCTACACCTACCTGGACATCGGCCACTCCGGCTGGCTCGGCTGGTCCAGCAACATGGGCCCGGCCGCCCAGGAGTTCGCCAAGGTCGCCAAGGCCACCACCGCCGGCGTGGCCAGCGTGGACGGCTTCATCAGCGACACCGCCAACACCACCCCCACCGACGAGCCGTTCCTGCCCAACTCCACGCTCCAGGTGGGCGGGCAGCCGCTGGACTCGGCCAACTTCTACCAGTACAACCCGTACTTCGACGAGCACACCTACGACGAGGCCATGCACGCCTCGCTGGTCTCGGCGGGCTTCCCCAGCTCGGTCGGGATGCTCATCGACACCTCCCGCAACGGCTGGGGCGGATCGGCCCGGCCGACCTCGCTGAACTCCAGCCCGACCGACGTCAACTCCTACGTGACGGCCAACAAGATCGACCAGCGGCCGTTCCGCGGTGACTGGTGCAACGTCAACGGCGCCGGCATCGGCTCGCGGCCGACCGCGCAGCCGTACGGGGCGAGCGACCCGATCATCGCCTACGTCTGGATCAAGCCCCCGGGCGAGTCCGACGGCGACTACCCGAGCGGCACGCACACCCACGGCGACCCGCACTGCGACCCCAGCGGGACCCAGACCGACGGCAACGGCGGCACCTACCCGACCGACGCCATCCCGGGCTACGACATCCCGGCCGGTAACTGGTTCGCGGCCCAGTTCCAGCAGCTGGTCACCAACGCCTACCCGGCGCTCGGCAGCACCGGCGGCGGCGGTGACACCACTGCTCCCTCCGCTCCGACCAACCTGGCGGTGAGCGGGACGACCAGCAGCAGTGTGTCGCTGAGCTGGACGGCGTCCACGGACAACGTGGGTGTGACCGGGTACGCGGTGTACCGGGGTTCGACCAAGGTCGCCACGGTGACCACGACGTCCTACACCGACACGGTACGCGGTGTACCGGGGTTCGACCAAGGTCGCCACGGTGACCACGACGTCCTACACCGACAC
>NZ_JOEH01000038.1 GCF_000719095.1 Streptacidiphilus jeojiense
GCGAAACCTCCTGTGCACATCCGCTGACACCCCGAAGCCATGTACGACCAGCATGTCCGCGACCGCGCAGTCCCGCGTGCGGGGGCCGCCAACGGTGTGGGGCGAAGCCCTGCCCGGAAGTCGGACGACGCGGTGCGCAGCGACGGCTGACCCCGAACGGCCACTGAACCGGGACGCCCCGGTTCGCTGCGCCGTCCGGGTTCATCTGACGTCACGTCAGTGTGGCTGGTTCATCCTCGCGGATCATGTGATTAGCGTCCGGGTGGACAGCCTCCCCCTGCCGAAGGACCGTCGAATGCGCCTGCCTGCAAGCGGCCTCCACCGTCTGGCGGTGGCCGCCGTGACCCTCGGACTCCTGGCCGCCGCCCCCGGCGCGGTCGCCGCCGAGGCCAAGGCCAAGCGCGCCGATCCGCAGAGCTCGATGAGCATCACCAAGACCAACGACGCCGCCAGTCCGCTGGAGCCCGGGGACGCGTTCACGTACACCATCCAGGCCCAGTGCTCGGGGCTGACCGTGGACTGCGTGCACTTCACCGTCACCGACGTGCTGCCGCCCGGACTGGAGGTGACCAGCCTGCCGCAGTCCGACTCCACCCGGGACGTCACCTACGACGAGGCCACCCGCAAGCTGACCATCGTCTACCACCTGCCGCTGACCAACCCGGCCGGGGAGACCGGGCTGCGGGCCGGGCAGAGCGGCTCGGTGGAGATCGGCGTGCGGGTCCCCGCCGACGCCCAGATCCCCGACGGCACGGTGCTGCCCAACACCGCCACCGTGGACGCGGACAACGCCGACAGCAAGTCCGCCGAGAGCGACGTGACGGTCACCGTCCCGCGCGTGGTCAAGCCGGTGGCCACCAAGAGCTGGACCGACGGATCGGCGGTGGCCGGCAGCGGCGAGGAGAGCACGCTCACCCTGGGGATCCGCAACAACTCCTCCTCCTCGGCCGACGTCACCTCGCTGACCATCGCCGACAACGATCCAGCGGTCTTCGAGGACTTCGACTTCGAGTCCGCAACGGTGACGAAGTTCCCGGCCGGGGCCGACCAGGCACACCTGGTGGTCACCACCGCCGACGGGACCACCCACACCGGCGCCACCATCACCGCCCCCGGTACGCTGCCGCTGCCCACCGGGGTCGCCCCGGGCGACGTCACCGGCTTCGAGGTGGTGTTCACCAACAGCAACGGCGACCCGCTGCCCTACGACACCGACGGCGGCAGCGTCACCGTCAAGCTGAAGCTGCGCGACACCACCCGCTCCGACGGACAGCCGCTTCGGCCCACCGACAAGATCACGGTGAACAACTGCGCCACCCCGTCCGCGAACGAGAAGACCGACGGGGACGTGGACGGCACCCAGGCCTGCGCCCCCTACGACATCCTGCCGGACATCCTGGTCCTGGACTCCACCAAGGACTTCTTCCCCGACACCAACGGCGACTTCACCCACCAGAGCAGCGAACACGCCGTGATCGGCGAGAACTCGCCGGTCAGCGCCCTGGTCGACGTCACCAACAAGTCGCCGTTCCCGGTCAAGACCATCACCGTCACCGAGCCCGACCCCTCCAAGCCCAGCAGCCTGGACTCCATCGACGTCACCCAGGTGCGGCTGCGCTTCCCCGACGGCGCCACCAAGGCCACCCTGACCGTCACCTACGCCGACGGCACCACCAGCACCACCGACTACACCTCCGACACCACCGTGGACGTGGCCAAGGCCGGCACCAGCGTCACCAAGGTCGAGGTCACCTACACCGGCACCGACGCCGACGGCAACCCCACCATCACGCCGGGCGCCGACGCCGGACTGGACCTGCACGGCACCCTCAAGGACGGCGTGGCGGCGGGAACGCTGACCAACTGCGCCGCGTTCACCGGCGACGCGGGCCGCACCGACGGCTCCGGCACCGCCAGCGGCAGCGTCTGCAAGGACACCGACGTCGAGACCCCGAACACCGACGCGGGCGGCGACAAGACCACCGACCAGACCTCGGTGCCGGTGGGCCAGCCCATCCCGATGCACCTGAAGATCACCAACAACGGCAACACCCCGCTGGTCAACCCCGTGCTCACCGACCCGCCGGCCAAGGCCGACGGCACCCCCGACTTCAGCCAGAGCAACCCGTTCTCGATCCTGCGGATCGACTCGGTCACCCTGGACCCGGCCGACACCCCGGCCACCATCCAACTGTGGGACCCGGCCGCCAACGGCGGCGCGGGCGCCTGGGTGGCCTACGACGCCTCGAACACCGCGCTGCTGCGCCGCGCCACCGGCATCCGCGTCGCCTACACCGGCGACTTGCCGCCCGAGGGCACCTTCACCGTGAACGTGGTCGCCGAACGCCGACCCGGCACCCCGGACGGCACCACCTTCAACAACTGCTTCGCGATCACCGCCGACGGCGGCTACACCTCCGCCACCCCGGCCTGCTCCGCGTCCATGGACACCGACCCGGCCTCGGACTCCGCCTCGCTGAACAAGTCCATCAGCCCCGGCACCCTGCCGCAGTACGTTCCCGGGCTGGACCGCCAGCACGCGGATGTGGCACTGACCGTGGTCAACACCGGCAACATGTCCGCGAAGTACCTGCGGATGACCGACCAGGACAGCGACTTCTTCGACGCCGTGGACCTGGTGTCCATCAAGTCCAACCAGATGCCGGGCGGGGCCGACCGGGTCCAGATCGACGCCTACGTCAACGGAAAGTGGGTCAACGGCACCCCCTCCTCCACGGCCGCGCTGCCCTCCGGGGTGAGCGCCGGGAGCGTCACCGGCATCCGCGCCACCTACACCTCCACCAGCGCCGCCAACGACGGCTACGCCCTCACCCCCTGCGCCGCGAGCAGCTGCCAGGGCATCCTGCACCTGGACGTCAGCCCCCGCCCCACCCTGCGCAGCACCGGTGGCCCGGTCCCCGACCACCTGGAGGACACCGTCTCGGGCTCCTTCCTGACCAAGCTGGAGGACCCCGACAAGCCCCGCCCCATCGACCCGGTGACGGCCACCCTGAACCTGGTCAAGGGCACCCCGCGACTGGACGTCAGCAAGACCCCGGACACCGTCCTGTCGCCCGGCGAGGACGCCCCCTTCTACCTGAAGGTCGTGAACACCGGCACCGCCAACGTCCCCGACCTGGTGGTCAGGGACTCCCTTCCGGCGGGCATCGCCTTCAACGACAGCTTCCAGGGCGACAACGGGATGCCCTACAAGATCGAGGCACAGCAGGTGCCCAGCGGCACCCCGGCCGTCCCGGAACCGGTCTTCAAGGAGACCGCGAGCGGCTCCCGGATCTCCGCCCTCAGCTGGGACTTCTCCAAGGACGCCCAGGGGAAGTCGTGGGTGCTGGCCCCCGGGGCCACGTTCACCATCGAGATCCACGTGAAGCTGGAGGCGGGCATCGCCGCCGGACAGACCGTCACCAACACCATGGGCGCCACCTCCTCCGACACCGACCTGGCCTGTGAGGGAACCTCCGAGCGCGACGGGGCCACCTTCGGCCAGGGCCTGTACTGCACCGCCTCGGCCACGCTGACAGCCAAGGCCGGGGCCACCTTCAACGCCCGCAAGTGGGTCACCGGACGCGACAGCCTGGGCTGGTACAACGCGCTCAGCAAGGCCACCGTCCCGGCCGGCGACTCCTCCTGCCTGTCCCTGACCGGGCCCGACGGGCTGCTCTACACCACCAGCCCCTGCGTCGCGCTGGTGAACCCCGGCGACCGCTACCACTACCTGATGCGTCTTCAGAACGCGGGTACGGAGTCGGCAACCGCGATGCGCATCGTGGACCGCTTCCCGGTCCAGGGCGACCAGGGCGTGATCATCGACCAGGCCCGCAACACCGCCTGGGACAAGCGGCCCACCCTGGCCACCCGCCCGCAGCTGGACGGCCCGGGCACGATGACCGCCTCCTACGAGACCGACGCCACGCTGTGCACCGACGACCTGAGCATGGCCGGCGCGGGGGCCGACGCCAGCGCCGCCGCCTGCCCCAGCAGCACCTGGAACGACGCCTTCGGCGCCAGGGACAGCGGGATGCGGCTGGAGCTGACCTTCTCACCCGAGCTGGCGCCCGGCGGCATCGTCAACATCACCTACGCCATGGACACCCCGCTGGACGTCGCCCACAACGGCGACCCCACCATCGCCTGGAACTCCTTCGCCCACAACGAGGTCACCGACCGGGCCGGCACGCCCCGGGTCCTGCAGATGAACGAGCCGATCCAGGTCGGGGTGGCACTGGCCTACGGCTCGCTCAGGCTGGTGAAGCAGGTGGACTCGCCCTCGCCCCAGCTGACCACCGCCCTGTCGCATGTGCCCTTCCCCTTCCACGTCACCTGCGTGATCCACCCGCAGGGCCGACCGGACCGGACCGTGCTGGACCAGGACTACCAGGTCACCGCGGCCAGGCCGAGGACCGTGGACGGCATCCCGGCCGGGGCCCAGTGCTCGGTGTGGGAGACCTCGGCCCGCGGCGGCAGCACCGACCACACCGCGGGCGACCCCGTGCAGCTCACCATCACCCCCGGCCTGGGCACCCCCTCGGTGCAGACCGTGGAGATCGCCAACACCTTCCGGTTCGGCGCGATCCAGCTGGTCAAGAAAGTCGACGGCGACGGCGCAGCGGACTTCGCGCACACCGCCTTCCCGATCGAACTCTCCTGCGCGCTGCCGGGCGGCGACGGGACCTCCAGCGACCTGGTCCTGCACCGGACCTACCAGGTCACCGCGGGCCAGCCGGTCACCGTCACGCCGCTGCCGGTCAACACCCGCTGCTGGGCCGAGGAGACCGACAACCACGGCGCCGCCACGGTCACCGTGGACCACGGCTCGGCCCAGGACCCGGTGGTGGTCACCGCCGGATCGCAGACGCCGGTGACCATCACCGTCACCAACACCTTCAACCGCAAGCCCACGCCCACCCCGACCCCCACCCCCACCGGCGGCCCGAAGCCCCCGCGCGGCGGCGACCTGGCAGCCACCGGCGGCCCGGACTACCTGATCTTCGGAGGATTCCTCGCCACGGCGGTGCTGATCGCCGGCGCAGTGCTCCAACTGACGGCACGACGCAGGCGACACGGCTGAGGACGGCGAGCCAGTTGCCGAGGATCTGGAGCAGCCGGAAGCCGGTCCTGGCCGCTCCGATGTGCTGGGCGTCCACGACCGTGAAGTCGGTGTGGCCCTCGGGGATCTTCGCCGCGATGGACCGCTGTGCTCTCGTCCGATCTGGCGATCCACGGCCTCGGCACCCTGCCCTGGGCCGCGCTGATCATGGCTCTGATGGGTCTCGTCGTGCGACTGGTACGCCGTCACCCGCACCAGGAGGCCGCCGAACCGGCCTGACCGCGGGCGGCCCCCGCTCCGGACGGTGCGACGGCCGCCCGCCCACCCCTGCGTCGCGAGGGGTGGGCGGGCGGCCGTCGGGGACAGCGTCGGGCGGTCAGCGCAGCGCGGCCAGCGCCGCGTCCACCCCCGCCAGCGGCGAGCCCATCCCGGTCACGGTGTCGTAGCCGGGTCCGGCGGTGCACTCGCTGCCGCACGCACCGTTGGAGCCGGTGGTGACGTCGTTGAGCTTGCTACCGAGCGCGTACACGTCGCCGTGCGCGGTGTCGCCGGACGCTCCGGCGACGGCCAGGTGCGCCTTGCCGGCGGCGCCCCGGAGCTGGTCGGCGTCGGCGAGGATGCCGGCCCAGGACGGGGCGGACAGGCTGGTGCCGCCCACCTGCAGCCAGTACTGCCTACCGGAGATGGTGACGTAGACGGCAACGCCGGTGTTCGGGTCGGCGACGAAGCTGACGTCGGGGGTGGCCCGGTAGCCGGAGGACTGGACGCCCTTCTGGTAGGCGGGCTCCTTCTCGAAGTAGCTGAGGCCGCCGGTGCAGACGGAGTCGGCGAGCTTGCAGTGGTCGTCGTAGAAGGACTCCTCGGAGAACTCGGACATGCCCCAGCTGTTGCTGATGACGGCCGGGTCCAGCGTGGATGCCTTGTCGATGCCCTGGTACAGGCCCTGTGCGGAGGCGTCGGCGGCCTCGACCAGCACGATCTTGGCGTGCGGGGCGATGGAGTGGGCCCACTCGATGTCCAGCGCGGCCTCCTCGTTCCAGCTGCTGTTGCCCTCCGGCTGGCTGCCGGAGGCGTAGACCGTCGAGAAGTCGAAGCAGTCGCTGGAGGCGTTCGCGCTTCCGCAGGTCTGTGGCAGGTCGAACTGGGCGGAGAAGGCGTTCAGGTCCGACTGCGCCGACGGGTAGTCGTAGGCGTCGACGATGGCGATGGTCTGGCCGGTGCCGTCACCGGTCAGGCCCAGGCGGCCCTGGATCTGCTGCGGGGTGTAGCCGCGGATCGCGGCGGCGGCGTCGGTGCTGCCGACACTGGTCTTGGTGCTGCCCGCCAACTTCTTGGACTTGATCTCCAGTGAGGTGGTGGCGGTCCCGGTGCCCACGGTCGGCTCGGTGACCGGGGCTGCCGTGGCGTCGGTGGTCGTGGTGGTCGCGGCGCTGGCGTCGGCAGTGGTGCCGCTGCCGACGACCTCGTTCACGGTGACGCCGTGGTAGTAGCTGTCGAGGGCGAAGGCGTCCACGCCGAAGTAGCCGGTGGACTCGTTGAGTGCGTAGGCCGTCCAGTCGAAGGGCAGGCCGAGCAGCTGGGTCGCGCCGTCCTTGCCCGTGCCGATCGGGGTCACCGTGCCGGCGAACTCGGAGAAGGTCTCGCTGTCGGAGGACATGTGGTCCTCACCGGTCTTGTAGGCCAGCGGGAGGCTGTACTCCTCCAGACCGCCCACGCCGCCCACGAAGACCTCGTGGCCGTCGCTGGTGGTGGCGTACACGCCCTGCTGGTTGTTGGGGATGGTGCGCTGGTCGTACGGCGCGGAGCCGTCCGCCGGGAAGACCGTCATCTCGTACCAGTGCAGTTCGATGAGGCCGTACTTGGGCGAGGCGGCGAAGCCGTTGAAGGTCTGCGCACCGTCGGAGAGGTGCGTGGTGACGACCTTGCCGGTGCGGCTGTCCAGGATCTGCATCAGGTGGTCCTCGCCGACCTGACCCGCGCCCCAGCCCAGGGCCACGCCGTGGCCGCCGGTGCCGGGGATGTCCGCGCTGGTGAAGACGCCGGACTGGGCCTCGATCCAGGCCGCGTTGTCGACGCCGGGCTGCTCGGACCAGAGCTGCCTGCCGGTGGCGGCGTCCAGCGAGACGGCGGTCGGGGCCGGGTCGGTGGCGCCCTGGTTGATGTCGGCGGCGACGCCGCCGTACTCCAGGATCAGCCGGCCGTCGACGTCCACGGCGGCGGTGGAGTACACCACGCTCTTGCCGCTGACGCCGCTGGGCCGGTAGGTCCAGGTGGTGCTGCCGTCGGCGGTGTAGGCGGAGACGCCCGCGGTGCCGTTGGCGACGATCTCGCCCTTGGTGACGGCGGTGCCGTACTGGAAGGCGCCGGTGTTCACGTCACTGTCCAGCCGGCCGCCGGTCTCCAGGACCGCGAAGCCGTGCGAGGTGGCGGCGACGATGCGCTGCGCGCTGCGGCCGTGCTTGTCGAGGACGGCGGCCAGCTTCAGCTGGTGCACCGCGGCGCTGACCGGGGTGGTCCACAGGATGCGCGGCGTGGAGTCCTTCAGGGTGCGGCCGTCCAGGGCGAACACGCCGTGGCTCTGGCCGGCGACGACCAGGTCCTTCACTCCGTCGCCGTTGACGTCCACGGAGACCGCGGAGTAGTTGTCGCCGAGCAGCGGGTCGGTGACGGAGGCGCCGGTGCGGCCGTCGGACTGGTAGGCGGTGAGGTCGTAACCGACCGTCAGGATGCCGCCCAGGTACGGGGTGACCTGGTCGCCGACGTAGTCGCCGTCGCGGCGCCACAGCACCTTGCCGCTGCTGCCGTCGAAGGCCAACAGCTGGTTGTGGTAGATGCCCTCGGGGTTGTCGAGGGTCATCGCGGTGGCGTCGCTGACCGCGGCGTAGACCTCGCCGCTGCCCTTCGGGTCGTAGGTGAGCGACAGGGTCGGAGCGTTGGCGCCGCCCACGGTGCTCGCGGTCCGGTAGCTCCACAGCGTCTTACCGCTGCTGTCCAGGCCGGAAATGGTGGACTGGCCGTCGCTCAGGTCGGCGTTGATGCCCAGCTCCGCCACCGCGATGGCGGCCTGGTGGCCGTGCGCGTTCGGGTTGACCACGAACGCCTCGGGGATGGTGCCGTTGCGCGAGGTGACCACGGCGCGCTTGCCGGTGACCGAGTCGATCGCGGTCAGGTCCCAGCGGACGGCGTCCAGCGGGTCGTTCTGCTCGGCGACCAGGATGTTCTGCGAGCCCGGCTGCTGGGCCATCAGCCGCGGGTAGCCGGGGGTCTTCACGTCGACCGTGGCCTTGCCGGTGGTGACGTCCACCACCAGCACGTGGCCGTCAGCGGGACGGGGGTTGCCCAGGCCCATCGGGGTGTCGGTCCAGCTGGTGACCAGCCGGCCGCCGCTGATGGCGGTGAGGTCGGCCCAGGACGCCCAGGGGGCCTTGGTGGAGTAGGTCCAGGCGGTGCTGCCGTTCAGCGTGCCGCCCTTGGCCGGGGTCAGGGAGTAGGCCAGCAGAGCGGAGCGGCTGCTTCCCTGCGTCGCGACCGGGTCCTCGGACCAGGCCGGGCCGGTCTGCTCGGCGGCGATCAGCTTGCCGTCCTCGACCAGCAGCGAGCCGACGTAGCCCGGCACCAGGGTGTGCCAGATCATCCTGCCGGTGCGGCCGTCCAGGACCGAGATGAAGGTGCCGGTGGACAGGTCGGAGCCGGGCGAGGTGAAGGCCCGGGCCGGGCTGTCGCCCACCGAGTAGGCCACCGCCACGTCGGCCACGCCGTCGTGGTTGAAGTCGGCCTGGGCGTAGGGGTGGGTACCGGTGGCATTGGGCTGGTAGGGGTCGTAGCCCTCGTACATGACGGCCGTGTACGGCTCGGCCTGGTACGTGGTCGTGGGCTTGACCTGCCAATCGCTGTACAGCTGCTCACCGGTGGTGGTCCACAACGGCTTGCCGGCCGCGTCGTAGCGGGTCAGGCCGCCGCCGGAGAACACCGAGACCCAGTCGGCGGTACCGCCCAGCGCCAGCGTGGACGCCGCACCGCGCGCCGTCTCCCAACTGCTCTTCTGGGTGATGCCACCGGTCGCAGCGGCGCCGCTGGAACTGCTGACGGAGCTGCTGCTGCCGGTACCAGTACCGGTGCCGGTGCTCGACGTGCTCTTCGAGGTGCTGCTTCCCCCGGCCTCGGCCGCGTCCGCGACCAGGCCGGGTGTGCCATCGGCACGGGGCGTGTACTTGGCGCTCAGCTCGGCCAGCTTGGCGGCGGTCAGCCGCACCGTGCCGGAACTGTTGGGGGCCTGGGCACGGGCCGCAGGCGCGACGGTCACTGCCGCGGTCGCGGCCAGCACGGCGGCCACAGCCGCCGAGCGTATGCCTGTCCTTCGACGTCTTGTTGACGACACGTCCACTCCTTGTCACCACAGCGGGGGGTGGACGTACCGTCGCAGCCCGGAAGCGGGCAGCGGAAGGTCCGGAGGTGGCCACCCCCGGACGCTGACCGCTCACGGCCAATCAGGTAGGCTCCCCCACCTCGACCTTTTGTTTCACTGAATGACAAATTGCTGGAGTGACAGCTGGTGCTGGATTCGATCGGCCTGGACGCCGTCGCGGAGCGTGCCTACGAACTGCTGCTGCGGCAGGAGTCGGCCAGCGCCGCCTCCATGGCCGAGGAACTGGGCGTGCCGCAGCAACGGGCGCGCCGGGCCCTGGACACCCTTGCCGCCGGCGGCCTGGCCACCCGCCTCCCCGGCCGGGCCCTGCGCTACACCCCGATCGACCCGCGGGCCGGCCTGTCGGCCCTGGTCCGCTCCCGCCAGGCCGAGTTGGAGCGGGTGGCCTCCTCGGTGGACGCCTACGCCGCCGAATACCACGAGCGCACCCTGCGCACCGACCCGCACCGGCTGGTCGAGGTCATCGAAGGGCCCGCCGAGATCACGCACCGCGTGCAGGAGCTGATCGCCGGCGCGGAGAAGGAGATCATGGCCTTCGACGCACCCCCCTACGTGACCCCGCACGGCAGTGCCTCCGAGATCGAGCACCCGGTACTGGCGCGCGGCGTCGCGGTCCGCGCGATCTACGCCACGGAGGTCCTGGCCGTCCCCGTGCTCGCGGACCGGCTGCGGGCGATGGTGGCCCTGGGCGAGCAGGCTCGAGTGGTGTCGCGGGTCCCCATGAAGATGGTGCTGGTCGACCGCAGCGACGCGATGTTGCCGCTCACCGCGAGCGAGGAGGGAGTGCGCACCACCGCCGTCTTCGTGCGACGCTCGACCCTCTGCGACGCGCTCGTGGAACTGTTCGAGGCCAACTGGTCGGTGGCCACCCCGGTCTTCACCGAGACATCGCCGACCGACGACGTGTCCGCCGAGGACCGGGACCTCCTCCACCTGCTGAACGCCGGCCTGAAGGACGAGGCGATCGCCCGCCAGTTGGGCCTGAGCGAGCGGACCCTACGGCGCAGGATCGCCGAGCTCACCCGCAGGCTCGGTGCGACCAGCCGCTTCCAGGCCGGAACCCAGGCCATGCGCCGGGAGTGGCTGTAGCCGGCTCCCCCATCGGTGCGGCACGGCGCTCAGGCGAGCAGCTTGGCCTTGGCCCGGTCGTACTCGTCCGGGCTCAGGGCGCCGTTGCGCTTGAGCTCGGCAAGGGTGGCCAGCTGGTCGACGTGGCTGCCGCTGCCGGAGGAGCCGCCGTCCGAACCCGCGGCCTGTCGCACGTACTCCTGGAATGCGGCCTCCCGCTGCTGCGCCTGCTCCAGGTCACGCCGATTCATCGTGCTCCCGCGAACGATCAGGTACACCAGCACACCCACGAACGGCAGGATGATCACGAAGATCAACCAGCCTGCCTTGCCCCAGCCGCCGAGGTCGTCACTCCGGAAGATGTCAGCGAAGATCCGGAACAGCAGGAAGAGCCACATGATCCACAGGAAGAACCACAGCATGGTCCAGAACAGGTCCAGCAAGGGGTAGCCGCTCATGGGTATCACTCCCGATTCCGGCACGAACGGGCCGTCATACCCGTCCCCAGGTGCCATCCGTGTGCACGCCAGCGCGGAAGACGCTGTCTACAACGGATAGCACCACCGCTCGGACCCAGCATCCGGACAGAGCCGCCCGCGCTCGGCCTCACCCGTCTGCCTCCGGACCGTCGGTCAGCCGCCGCGCCAGGTCAGGTCAGGGGTTCACCTGTTCGGGTGCCGGGCGCATGGCGGTCCCGCTGCTCGGGCGGCGGCTGTGCTGAGCTGACGCCGTGACCTGTACAGACGGGAGATCGTCCGTGTCCCCTCGGCGTCTGCGGCGAACCCGCCTCGTCCTTGCCGCTTCCGTGTCCGTTTCCGCCTGGTTCCAGTACCCGAACACCACCACTCGCTGTGGCGACCTTCAGGCAGTGTCCACGATGAAGGAACCGTCGCGATCGAGCGAACTCATGAGCGCACGCGGCGCCCGCCAGGGATCACCATCCTCCGCAGCGGTGGCAACACCAACTGCTAAGCGAGCATCGCCAGTTGCGGGTATGCCCACATCAGAGGCGGGCTCGATCCAATCGTCCGATCGGCGATGCGGACGAGCGAATCCTGGACGGTGACGCCTTCTACGTCTTCTTGTGAGGCCCTTTCCCTGAAGCCGACATCGTTGGGGCCAAGGCAGCTTGACCGACCGTCAGTGCTCTGGGCCCGCCCGGGATCCGAGAGCCGGGTATGGGATAGTCGCTCATGCCTGTGACCAACCCCTGGCTGGCTGGACCGGCCCCCGAGCAGCGGCTCGATCGAGACCGGCTGGAAGAGCGCATACTCAACCTGCTGTCGTCGCAGAACATGTGCGTCCTGGCCACTTCGGGCCCGGACGGTCCGCTGGCCACCCCGGTGCGCTACTTCCACCTCGACTTCACGCTGATGTTCACCGCGGATCCGAGATCGCCGAAGATGCGGAACCTCGCTGCGGACTCCCGCGTGTCGGTGGGTGTCTTCGCACCCCTGGTCGGCCAGGCGAGCAGCCGAGGTGCACAGGTCTTCGGACGTGCCCGGGTGCTGTTCGAGGGCGACGGCGACTTCGAGCACTGCTGGCCGGCCGTGCGCTGGCAGTCCGACCACGTCGAGCGGTCACGCCCGCTCGCCGAACCGCCGTCCGGCCCGCTCGTGGTGGTCGAGGCCGAGCGGATCGTCTACACCGAACACTGGCTGCGGCGCGAGGGGTTCGCACCGCGGCAGTTCTGGACCAGGTCCGAGCGGTAGCGCGGCAGCCGGTCGGCCGCCGCGCCGGGTCAGCGGCGGCCGGTGGACAGGATGACGAGGAACTGGCCGCCGCCCGGCTCGATGTCGGCGCTCACCGGCAGCCCCGGAACCAGTCGGGAGAACCGGTCCACCAGCCAGTCCGCCGCCTCCTGGGCGTCCTTCCTGGTCGGACAACGGCCCACCATCTCGCGGCCGCCCTTGCGCTCGAGCCGTCCGGCGACGGTGATCAGCGGCGCGGGTTCCACCACGTACAGGCGCTCCGGCCAGGCGATGACCACCTTGACCGCGCCCTTGCGGGTATTGCACCCGCGGTGCGCGAGCCGCTCGGCGACCTTGGCCTTCCGGTCGGCGGTCCGGCTGTCAACGCTCGGCCCCCGTGGGTCGTTCACCGACATGTCAGGGTCGACCGGTTCGTCGCACACCCAGCACCGCCAGCCATCACGCTTGGCCACATCATCAAGGAGACTCACCCGGACAAAGTAGCCTGCTCCGCCGCCACCCCCACACACCAGGGACCCCGGCACACCTCAAACACGTCGGAACCGGCCCGCGATCCGAGCCATGGTCGCCCCCGTTGCGGCATGCTGGGCGCCCATGGGGATCTCCATCGAATTGATGCGCGTGGAACCGGAGGCCGCACGGGCAGCCGTCGCCGGTCAGGCCTGGCCGCGTCCGCAGATGCGCGAAGGCGAGAAGTTCAGGGCCGTCCTGCTGCTGGACAAGCCGTGGAACGCTCTTCAATGGCTGCTCACCGCCTCGGGCTGCCCGGTCGATCCGGTGATGGGCACGCCGTTCCCGGAAGACCAGCCCTTCGACGACGCCCCGCCGGGGCTGCTGACCGCCGAGGAGGTGGTCCAAGCCGCTGACTTCCTCTCAGCCCTGGACTTCGACGCCTTGGCAGCCTTCGCCGACGAGGAGGCGATGGACGCGGACGACGTCCACCCGTCGGGCTACGACAGGCAGCGGGCCGAAGAGCTGCGCAGCCACTACGCCGATCTTCAGCGGTTCTACGCGACGGCGGCAGCCGCCGAGCAGTGGGTGCTCACCACGCTGACCTGACGCAGGTGTGCGCAGGGCGGTCTTGCCCGTTTCCTGCTCGCGGGTGAAGATCGCGGGATGGAGCGGGCCTCTGCACCGCCCTGCCCTCACCCGTTCGGACGAGTCCGGGTGCCGGTGCGGGCCATGATCCGGAAGACGGTCCCGGTCGCGGCGCCGTAGGCGAGGTGGGGGACGAGGTCGTCTGCGAGGGTCTTGGCGTCGTACTTCCAGATGGGCTCGTACAGGCCGGCGATCGGCAGCGTGATGTAGTCGCTGATCCACACGAGTGCACCGAACGGAATGCCGTATACCGCGCTGGGAGGCTTGCGCAACGAGCCGGCGATGACGCCGTAGAGTGCCCCGTTGGCGGCGCCGTAGCCCCAGTGCATGAGCGTGCTGACCGGCCACGCGGCGGCGTCGGGGAGTTCGCGCTGGGTGAAGCCCTCGATCAGGCGCTTGCCGACCTGTCCGGGATCCGGAGCCTCCTGCCAGGTGGGGACGGAGGCGAATTCCCACCGCAGAGGATTGCGCTCACCGCCGGACCGGCGCTGCCGCAGGAACCGGACCGTGTCCATGCACACAGTGCCAACCAGGCCGGCGGCCAATCCCGACGCGATCGCGCCGAGCGGAGTCAACTGGTTCGGAGTGCGCATGCTGCATCGCTCCCGCTGGTTCTTGCCCGCTGGTTCCTGGCGATCCGGGGCCGGTCCGCGCGACACCGCCGGAGCGGACAACGCGACGTCACCTCGTAGGCATGCTCACATGCGTACGCTCATGCCACCATCCGGAACCGGAAGGAACCGCGAGTCGCTGGTTCTGACTGACCCAGCACGCGTCAGGAGACTTGACATGGCTGCTGTGTCCGCCCCGCCCGTTCCCGTCCTGGAGGCGGCCGCGAAGCAACTGGTCGAGGCGGCCGACCCGCGCCCGCGGATCTACGAGTTGCCTCCGGACCAGGGCCGGGTCCTGCTCGCACAGCTGCAGGCCGGCGATGGTGTGCCCAAGCCCGAGGTCGACGAGGAGTGGGTCGACGTCGACGCCGGCGCCTGGGGAACGGTGCGTGCGCGCATCGTACGACCGAAGGGCGCAACCGGGACGCTGCCGGTGTTCATGTACATCCACGGCGGCGGCTGGGTGTTCGGCAGCGCCGACACCCACGACCGCCTGGTCCGCGAGCTCGCTGTCGGCTCCGGTGCCGCGGCGGTGTTCCCCGTCTACGACTTGGCACCCGAGGCGAAGTACCCGACCCAGATCGAGCAGAATTACGCCGTCGCGCAGTGGATCACCCGCGAGGGCGCACGGCACGCGCTGGACGCCTCCCGGCTGGCGGTGTGCGGGGACTCCTCCGGCGGCGGCATGTCCACCGTGCTCGCCCTGATGGCCAAGGAACGCGGCGACGTCCGCCTCAGGGCCCAGGTCCTGCTCTACCCGACCCTGGACGCGAACTTCGAGACCCCCTCCTACCAGCAGTTCGCGGACCACTACTACAGCACCCGTGAGGGGATGAAGTGGTTCTGGGACCAGTACACGAGCGACCCCGCGCAGCTGGCCGAACCGTACGCCTCCCCGCTGCGCGCCGGCCTGGACCAGTTGCGCGGCCTGCCGACCACCCTCGTGCTCACCGACGAGGCGGACGTACTGCGCGATGAGGGCGAGGCCTACGCCGCCAGGCTGCGCGAAGCCGGGGTGGACGTCACCGCGGTCCGGGTCCTCGGAATGGTCCACGATTTCCTCATGCTGGACAGCCTTCGTGACACCAACGCCGCCAAGGTCGGCCGCCGCCTGGCCATCGACGCGCTCAGGACCGCGCTGGGCAACTGAGGAGACGCCGCAGACTCGCAGCGGCGAACTCCGCACCAGGAAGGGACAGAACGATGGAATCCGATATCCGGACCAGGGCCGCGATCGAGGAGCACTGGCGCGCGTCGGAACGTGGGGAGACCGAGGCCGAGCACGCCATCTACGCCGTGGACGCGATTCTCGACTATCCCCAGTCAGGTGAGAGGTTCCTGGGCCGCGCGACGATCGCGGCGCAGCGGGGCGGGCATCCGGCCAGTCGGCACTTCACCGTCCAGCGGATCGTCGGCGGCGGTGGTCTGTGGGTGAGCGAGTGCGTCATCACGTACGACGGGGTGCCCAGCTACTCGGTGAGCATCATGGAGCTTGCGGACGGGCAGGTCGTGCACGAGACGCAGTACTTCGCGGGAGCCTTCGGTGCGCCTGAGTGGCGGATGGCACTCGCGGAGCCGATGCCGGGCCGGGAGATCGCCAGGGCCTGATGTCGATCCGTCAGCTGTGGACGCATCAAGGACGGCGTGTGTCTCCCCGGCTGTCGGCGGGTGTCGTCAGCGCGGTGAGGTAGTCGTCGAGGAGTGCGGTCTGGTGGTCCGGTGGGAAAGCGGCCGGGTCCAGGAGTGCCTGGACCACCAGGCCGAGGATGAACGCGTGCGCCCCGGCGGCGATCCGGTCCGGGTCGCCCTGCGGTAGTTCGCCCAGTTCCTGTGCTACGGCGACTCGTTGGCTCAGGTTGGCGCGGCTGCGGGCGTACTTGCCGGCGTAGTCGTCGGTCAGGTCGGGGTCGGCGAGCGCCGCGCCCCAGGAGGAGACCCAGATGCGGTTGCTGTCGGTGGCCGCCCGGGTCAGCGGGAGGATGTCCAGCAGCGCCGCGCGCAGACTCGCGAGCCCCGGTCCGGCCTCACGGCGCGGGCGCGCCGCGGTGCGCTGCTCAAGCAGGTCCAGGGCGTACTCCACCAGGGCGTTCTTGTTGGGGAAGTAGTGGGTGAGCAGGCCAGTGCTGGCGCCGAGTTCGGCGGCCACGGCGCGCAGGGTCAGGCCGGTGAAGCCGCGGGCGGCCATGACGTGCCACACCGCTTCGGAGACGTCGCGGCGGCGGCTCTCGTGATCTCCCTTGGTACGTGGCATGCACGTAGGCTACATTCACACAACGTCTGTTATGTGAATGGGGAGGCCGTCTTGTTTTCGCTGGCGCTGCGCGACGATGCCCGTCTGGCCCCGCTGGAGGTCTGGCACGCCGAGGAGTTCGCCGACCACATGGACCGGGCCCGTGAGCACATCCGCCCCTGGGTGGGTGCCGCGTTCGTCACCACCGATGTCGATGGGGCACGGGCCACCCTCGCCAGGTACGCCGAGCGCCAGGCCCGCGACGGCGCCCGGCTCTACGGCATCTGGCGCGACGATGTGCTGGTGGGCGGCGTGATGTTCACCGACTTCCAGGCCGGCGCCGGCTGGTGCGAGATCGGCTGCTGGCTGGAGCCAGGGGCCGAGGGGCAGGGCCTGATCACCCCCGCCTGCAGCGCGCTGGTGGACTGGGCGTTCGCCCGGCGCGGCCTCCACCGAGCCGAATGGCACTGCCGCGCCGACAACCAGCGCAGCGCCGCTGTCGCCAAACGCCTGGGCATGACCCTGGAGGGAGTGCGGCGCGAGGCATGGCCCTACGGGGGAACCCGGCACGACAAGCAGGTGTGGGCGCTCCTGGCCACGGAGTGGACACCGGGCGGCCCCTGACGCCCCAGTTGCCTGCCGTGGAAGCCGGCCGCCGCCGGGACGGCTCGCCACGTGGCCGACCTCTGGGACATCCTCGATCCGCAGGTGATGCCCGCGGTCGACAGCCCGGACCCGGGCGGCATCGGGGCCGCGCACCTCACCGAGCTGCTCGCGACGCTCGCCCCACGGGCCGTCGGCGCGCAGGTCACCGTCTTCGACCCCGACCTCGACCCGGACGGGCGCCATGCCCGGACGCTGGTGGAGGTCCTTGTCGACGGCCTGGGCGAACTCGGCCGAGCGCGCTGACGACCCGTTCGCGGAGCAGGGTCAGCCCGCGCGGGGCGCCGCGGCGGCGGTGCCGGCCCGCGTGATCTCGGTCGCTGGGAACGGCGTCCGCTTGCTCTCGGTCAGCAGGCGGCGGTGGAAGTCTTCCAGGACCACGGCAGTCCGGGCATGTCGGTCGATGATCGCCGCGATCTCGGGCGGGACGCCGTCAGGCCGCCGCCCGGCGATCCACTCATGGAGGAACGCCTCGTGTGCCGTCCCGCCGCGCACGGCCTCGGGAAGGTGGTAGTTCAGCAGATGGTTCGCGGTGTAGTGGTGATCGTAGGAGAGATGGTCCGCGAGGAACTCCGCCTCGGCCGCTGACAGTTCGAAGTCGGAGCTCAGGGCGAGCCCGAAGTCCGCGAAGTAGATCAGCCGACCGTCGGTCAGGATGTTGTGGAAGTGGGCGTCGAAGTGGACGAGCCCGCGTGAGCTCATGAACGCGGCGCCGCGGGCCAGGGCCTCCTCGACCCAGGGATACGGCGATCCGGCCCCGCCCTGCGGACCAGCGTCCCGGTGGTCGCTGAGCCATGCGGCGAGCGTGTGCGGAACGTGTTCCAGGAAGAGCACCAGGCTGGACGAGGACCGGCCGATGGCCTCCAGCCGCTCCCGTACCGCCGCTGAGCCCTCCCAGTGCGCCAC
This sequence comes from Streptacidiphilus jeojiense, assembly GCF_000719095.1. Classification (GTDB taxonomy): domain Bacteria; phylum Actinomycetota; class Actinomycetes; order Streptomycetales; family Streptomycetaceae; genus Streptacidiphilus; species Streptacidiphilus jeojiensis. The sequence goes on from NZ_JOEH01000038.1 coordinate 17,780, forward strand.
GGCACCGTCGATGCCCCCGAAGGCGTCGGCGAACCCCTCGGGTGGGGAGTCGGGCAGAACCCGCCAGTGGTACATCAGCGGAAAGCCCTCGTACTGGTTCCCGACGACCCAGTCGGTGGTCATGGTGTGCACGGCCAGCTCGCGCCAGGCCCCGAAGCCGGCCGAGCCCACTCCGTACTGGTAGAACATCGGCAGCCCGAAGAGGTTCGCCGTGGACCGCGCGTTCTCCGGCCTGGTCTCGATGTCCGTCAGCGGAATCCGCTTGATGAAGACCCGCACGCCGTCGATGTCCGCTTCCGCGGACCTGCCGCCGATGCCGAACCCGAGCGGGCAGGCCGCCGCCACGACCTCACCGAGCCGACGATCACTCAGGAGGGACAGGCGGGTGGACACGGTCGAGCAGGCCGTGAGCCGCGCGGCGTGCCAGGGGTCTGGCTGGTGCATCGACGGCTCCCCTGCCCCGATCCGGGGCGTCGGTGATCTCTGGACGGGCTCGACCCTATCCCCCGCAGCGACGCCCTTGTCCGGAGAGGTCCGTGCTGAGCCGGCGTCGCGTCAGATGCTGGACGGGGATGCCGTCGTCGGGGTGCTGTTCCAGCTGGCGAGCAGGTTCAGGGCGTCGGCGTCACGGCTGCCGGGGGCAACGCCGCAGACGATGAGGTACAGGCCCTCGTCGGCCGTGAGCTGCATGGTCTCGTAGTTGAAGGTCATATCGCCGACCAGGGGATGGGTGATGCGTTTGGCGCCGGCACGGTGACGGCGCACTTCGTGGCGGGCCCAGCGGCGGTCGAAGGTGTCGCCGCGGGTGGAGAGCTCGCCGATGAGGTCGGACAGGGCCTTGTCGTGGGGGTTGCGGCCGACCTCGGCGCGCAGGGTGGCGACGTTCTGGTCCGCGACGGCGTCCCAGTCGGGGTAGAACTCGGGCGCGGCAGGGTCCAGGAAGGTGAAGCGGGCGGAGTTGACCGGGCGGGCCGGGCTGTCGAAGACCGGCGCGAACAGGGCGCGGGCCAGGGCGTTGCCGGCCAGCAGGTCCAGCCGGCCGTTGCGGATGTAGGCGGGGACGCCGGTCATGGCCTCCAGCATGGTCCACAGTTCCGGGCGCAGGGTGCGCCGGGCAGGGTGGCTCTGGGTGCGGGCCCGGGCGGTGGTGGCGTTGGCGGCGCGGACCAGGTCGAACAGGTGGGCGCGTTCGGCGTCGTCCAGCTGCAGCGCACCGGCGATGGCGTCCAGGACGGCGTCGGTGGCGCCTCGGGCGTCGCCGCGCTCCAGACGGGTGTAGTAGGGCACGCTGACGCCGGCGAGCTGGGCGACCTCCTCGCGGCGCAGGCCCGGGACGCGTCGTGCTCCAGCCAGTGGGGAGGGGGTCAGGCCGGCCTGCTCGGGGGTGATCCGGGCGCGGCGGGAGGTGAGGAAGTCGCGGATCTCGCTGCGTCGGTCCATGCCCCGACACTACGTCCGGGCACCTCGTGGGACACACGTATGGGGGACCTTGTCAGGGTCCCTCTGGCGGCTCCGGTCGGACCGTGGGCGGTGTTGTCTGGATAGCAGGCGGCTGCGAGGGTCGTCGTGCGGCCCGGGTGCCGGGTCCGAGACCGTCGGGGAGAGTGGAATCCATGCGTTCAGCCCTGCTCCGCGAAGCCCTCACGGTCATCGTCCGCCCTGATCCGGGCGCCCCCATCCACCTCCCACTGACTGAAGGACGGGAATCCTCTTGAAGCACATCCGCCTGCGTGACCTGGACGTCGCCCGCATCGGACTGGGAGCCATGGGCATGTCCCACGGCTACACCGGCGCCGGCACCGACGACGACCAGTCGATCCGCACCATCCACCGCGCTCTCGACCTGGGCGTCACCCTCATCGACACCGCCGAGGTCTACGGCCCCTACACCAACGAGGAGCTGGTCGGCCGCGCGCTGAAGGGCCGCCGGGACCAGGTGGTACTGGCCACCAAGTTCGGACTGATCTCCCACACCGGCCGCGACGGCGGCGCCGACAGCAGCCCGGCCAGCATCCGTACCGCCGTCGAGGGCTCGCTCACGCGCCTGGGCACCGACTACATCGACCTGTACTACCAGCACCGGGTGGACCCCGGCACCCCGATCGAGGAGACCGTCGGGACACTGGCCGAGCTGGTGACCGCGGGCAAGATCCGGCACATCGGCCTGTCCGAGGCCGGACCCGACACCATCCGCCGCGCCCACGCCGTCCATCCGGTCACCGCCGTGCAGTCCGAGTACTCCCTGTTCACCCGCGACCCCGAAGCCCGCGTCCTGCCCGTCCTGCGCGAGCTGGGCATCGGCTTCGTCCCGTTCTCCCCCCTCGGCCGCGGCTTCCTGACCGGCGCCATCCGCTCCCGCCAGGACTTCGACGCCACCGACTTCCGCGCCGACAACCCCCGCTTCACCGAGGAGAACTTCCAGCACAACCTGGACCTCGCCGACCAGGTCGCCGCCATCGCCGCCGAGATCGACGCCACCCCCGGACAGGTCGCCCTCGCCTGGCTGCTCTCCCGGGGCGAGGACATCGCCCCCATCCCCGGCACCCGCCGCGTCGAGCGCGTCGAGGAGAACACCGCCGCCGACACCCTCCACCTGACCGACGACCAGCTCGCCCGGCTCAGCGCGCTGCCGCCGGCCGCGGGAGACACGCACAACCCGGCCCAGATGAAGATGATGGAACGCTGAGCTGATGAGCGGCACCACCGACCAGCCCTGCTGAGGAGAACCCCCCGTGCAGCACCTGACCCTGAACAACGGCGTGACCATGCCCGCCCTGGGCTTCGGTGTCTTCCAGACGCCCCCGGACGTCACCGAACAGGCCGTCACCTCCGCCCTGGAGACGGGCTACCGGCTCATCGACACCGCCGCCGCCTACGCCAACGAACGCGAAGTCGGGAACGCCATCCGCAACTCCGGCCTGCCCCGCGAGGAGGTCTTCATCGAGACCAAGGTCTGGATCAGCGACTACGGCTACGACCAGACCCTGCACGCCTTCGACAAGAGCGCCGGAAAGCTCGGCGTCGAGACCATCGACCTGTTCATCCTGCACCAGGCCCTGCCCAGCCGCTTCGACCTGACCACCGAGGCATACCGGGCCCTGGAGCAACTGCTCGCCGACGGCAAGGTGCGCGCCATCGGGGTGAGCAACTTCATGCCCGACCACCTCGACGCCCTGCTCAAGCAGGTTTCGGTGGTCCCGGCCGTCAACCAGGTCGAGGTCCACCCCTACTTCACCCAGCCCGCCGTCCAGGCCGCCGACGCCTCCCACGGCATCCTCACCCAGGCGTGGTCCCCCATCGGCGGCATCACCAGCTACCGCGGCACCGGCACGAGCACCTTCGAGGACCCCGTCATCACCGCCATCGCCACCGCCCACGGCAGGACCCCCGCCCAGGTCATGCTCCGCTGGCACCTCCAGCAGGGCCGCAACGCCATTCCCAAGTCCGTCCGCCCCCAGCGCATCGCCGAGAACATCGACGTCTTCGGCTTCCAGCTCACCCCTGCCGAACTCGAAGCCCTCGACAACCTCGACACCGGCGTACGCGGCGGCCCCGAACCCGAGGCCATCACCCTGGAGACCTTCGGCCGCGACATCCCCGAGGCCTGACCCATCCACCGGAGCCACTGGTTCGAGGAAGGGGACCATGGCGACGGGACGGACGCGGCGCGAGTTCCGCCGATGAGTTTCCGGCCGTTGGATCGTCCATCTCTCGAAGAAGGGAGCGCATCATGCGCAAGATCATCGTTTGCACGTTCCTGACGCTCGACGGCGTCATGCAGGCACCGGGCGGTCCGGACGAGGACTCCGGGAGCGGCTTCACCCACGGCGGCTGGCAGAGGCCGGTGTCCGACGACGAGGTGGGCGCGGCCATCGCCGGCTGGTACGAGCACTCCGACGCGATGCTGCTGGGCCGCAAGACCTACGACATCTTCGCGTCGTACTGGCCGACCGCCGATCCCGGCAACCCGTTCACCGAAAAGATGAACAGCATGCACAAGTACGTGGCGTCCCGGACCCTGACCTCGGTGGAGTGGCAGAACTCCACACTGCTGGAGGGCGACGTCGCCGATGCGGTACGCCGGCTGAAGTCGTCCGACGGCGGCGACATCAACGTCGTCGGCAGCGGCGACCTCGCCCAGACCCTGATGCGGCACGGACTCGTCGACGAGTACCGGCTGACCATCCACCCGGTGATCATCGGCAGCGGCAAGCGCCTGTTCGCCGACGGCACGATCCCCACCTCGCTGGAGCCGGTCAGCGTCTCCGTGACGAAGAACGGCACCGTCTGCGGCGTCTACCGGACGACCGGTGAGCCCAGCTACGACAGCTACTGACAGACCTCGGACGGGCAGGGCTGACGGCCGGTCAGGCAGCGGGGTGGACCCGCTGCCGGGCGGCCGACGGTCAGCCGGCTGCGGCGGCGGTTCGCAGGTCCGCTGCGGTCAGTAGCGACAGCAGGCCGATGCCCTCCGCCGCGAGAGCATCAGCACCGCCCTGCTCGCGGTCGATCACGCACAGGGCCTCGGTCACGACGGCTCCGAGGCCGCGCAGATCGGCGGTCGACAGCACGATCTGTCCGCCGCTGGTCACCACGTCCTCGACCACCAGCACCCGGCGGCCGGCCACGTCGGCGCCCTCGGCCAGCCGGCACGTGCCGTACGGCTTCGCCTGCTTGCGCACGAACGCGCACGGCAGACCGGTGTGTCGGCCGAGCGCGGTCACCACCGGGATGCCGCCCATCTCCAGGCCGGCCAGCACCTCGGTCCCGGACGGCACGAGCGGGGCCATCTGCCGGGCGATCTCGTCCAGCAGCACGGGATCGCCCTCGAACCGGTACTTGTCGAAGTACTCGGTGGCAGTGCGTCCGGACCGGAGCGTGAACTGCCCGGTCAGATGGGAGGCGGTGTGGATACGGCGAGCGAGATCGAGACTGGTCACAGGCATCCACTCTGGCAGACGGCTGGCTCAGCCGGCACACCCGACACCGACGGCCCTCGCGCACCGGGGCCCAGCGGCGGCCGTCGACGTACGGCGTCTACATTGATGTAGACATACAGTACAGGCGATCACCGCTGGACAGTCGTCCAGGGGCGATCTCAACGAACGACTCCCAGAGGTGCACAGTGGACCATCCGTCGTTGGTCGACGAAGTCGGCACGGTCCTCTCGCGGGCCGGATTCCGGACGGCCGTACCGGCGGCACCCGAAGGGCTGGAGCTGAGCGACGAACACGGCGCCGTCGTCGTCACCTGGCACACGCAGGACGAAGCGACATCCGGACCCGATCGTGTGCAACCGCCCCCGTTGACGCGCGGGGAGGTGGTCGCACTGGCTCTGGTCAGACTGCTCTCCCAGGCCGGATTCGCGTGCGAGCTCCGCAGCGGCAGCAGGCTGATCGTCCACGGCCGCCCGGCGCCAGCGTCCTGACAAATCCGTTGACCCCCGGACAGGGCATGCCGCATGCTCGCGCGATGACTTCATGGACGGCACCTGACATCGAACGGCACGAGGGTCCCAGCAACAGCGCAGAACACCAGGCGCTGCAGGAATTCCTCCAATTCCACCGCGACACGCTGCTGTTCAAGTGCGCCGGACTGACCGGCGCGCAGCTGCTGGTCAAGTCGGTGCCGACGTCGCAGCTCACCCTGCTCGGGCTGGTCCGCCACCTGGCCGAGGTCGAGCGCTGGTGGTTCCGCCGCTGCTTCGGCCAGGACAAGGAACTCGGCGACCTGTACTGCACCGAGGAGTACCGGGACGGTGACTTCGACCTCGCGGTGCCCGAGAACGCCGAGGCGGACTTCGCAACCTACCGCCGCGAGGTCGAGCTGGCCGACGCCGTCGCGGCGGGCCGTTCCCTGGACGACACGTTCACCGGCCGCGACAAGGAGTACACGCTGCGCTGGGTCTACCTGCACATGATCGAGGAGTACGCCCGCCACAACGGCCACGCCGATCTGCTCCGCGAGGCCATCGACGGCAGCACCGGCGAGTAGCCCGGCCGCGGTCTCCCCCACCGCGGCTCCGAAGCCCAGGACCCCGAAGCCCGAGGCTCCGAGGCGCTAGGCTCCGGAGCCCTGGGAGCGCGGGTCCTCGGCCGCGGCCTCGGCCGCATCGAGCAGGCGCCGGCCCAGCATGCCCGCGGTGTGGCGCAGTTCGGCACCGCCGACGATCCGGAACGGCACGGGCACTGCGGCGAGCTGCTCCGCGTACCACCAGGGGTTGCTGGTCGTCCCGATCAGTCGGCAGGTCGCGGCGTCCACCGGCTCGATGCGCCCCAGGGTCCGCGGGACGCACGTCGCCACCGCATCGGCCGCCGCTTCGATGACCACCTCGGCGGAGTACTCCCAGCCGCTGGCGAGATGCTCTTCGAGCACGGCGACCGGATCGAGCCCGGCGGGCGCCTCGAACCGCTCGGCCAGCACCTCGACGCCGCGCACCCGGTCGATCCGGTAGGCCCGGCGGCCGTTCGAGCTGTGCGACCAGCACAGCAGGTACCACCGGCCGTGGCGCACGACGACAGCCCACGGATCGACCTCGAAGTCCCGCTCCGACCCGGCCTCGGTGCGGTACCCGAGGCGCACCCGTCTGCACTCCGAACAGGCCTGCACCAGCTCGGTCGTGGTCTGCGGGTCGGGGCGGGCCGCACCCCGATCGGGAACCGGGGCGATGGCCCGGCGGACGGCCTCCGCCTGGGCGGCGACCGGCTGCGGCAGCGCCCGCACGATCTTGCCCAGCGCGCTGCCGACCGGGCTCGTCGTGTCGTTCGCGTCGTGGTGGCCGTCGAGGACGGCCATGACCAGGCACAGCGCCTCGGTCGCAGTGAACGTCAGCGGGGGCAGCCGCAGCCCGCGGCCGACGCGGTAGCCGCCGTACGGTCCGCGGACCGACTCCATCGGTATGCCCGCCTCGCGCAGGATGCCGACGTACCGCCGGGCGGCTCGCTCCGAGACACCCAGCTTCTCGGCGAGCCGGTCGGCGGTGATACCCGGGCTGGCCTGGACGAGCTCGAGCGTCATCAGCGCCCGCGCGGTGGGGCTGGCGTCAGACTCCACAGGGCGTCCCCCTTCCCGCCGATTCCGGACGCGGATTGTCCGGAACCGAGCCTAACGTGATGCCCATGACCGACGACACCGTCCGGAACACCACTGTCCTGAACACCACCGTCCACGAGCCGTCAGCGACGGCCGGCGAGGCCGAGATGCTGATGTTCGCACTCGACCGCTCGCGCGCCCAGTTCGCCTGGAAGTGCGGCGGCCTGGACGCGGCCGACCTGCACCGGCCGCATCCGCCGTCCACGCTGACCCTCGCCGGCCTGCTCAAGCACATGGCCCTGGTCGAGGAGCTGTTCACCATCGATTTCACCGGAGAGGCGCCCGGGCCGCCGCTGGACGCCCCCGAAGCCAGGACCGACCCGGACTGGGTGTGGCGCTCCGCGGCCGACGACACCCCCGAGTACCTGTACAGCCTGTGGCGCCACGCCACCGAGCACTCGCAGTCCGCGATGGCCAAGGCACTCGCCGACGGCGGGCTGGACCAGCCGGCGAAGCACCGGACCTACGACGACGGCACCGCACCCAACCTCCGACGCCTGGTCGTCGACCTGCACGACGAGTACGCCCGGCACGTCGGCCACGCCGATCTGCTCCGCGAGGCCGTCGACGGACTCGTCGGCGAGGACCCGCCGCAGAGCCCCGCAAGCTAGGGCCGGCCGGCCGCGGCCGCTCGGCCTCAGTCGCGGGTGACGCTCACTCCCCCGAGCAGGCCCCAGGCGTCGATCCGGACGGTCGGGCCGCCGGGCCGGCTCGGGCCGTCGTCCTTCACCCCGCCCAGGCGGATGCCGTGCACCTCCACCCGCACGTCCGCTCGGACCTTGAGGCTGACGCCGCCGATCAGGCTCAGCTTGGTGATGCGCAGTTCAGCACCGTCGGGGATGTCGATGTCGGTCAGGTCGACATCGGCTCCCCCGATGAGCGAGGCGGTCAGCGTGCGCTCGTGCAGGGTCTCGCCCGTGAGCCGGTGACCACCGATCAGACTCACCTTGACATCGGTCTTCTGTGGACCGGCCTTGCCTGTATCAGTCATGGGAAGAAGCTAAGGCTCCAGCCGCCCCTCCTCCCAGTGCCCGGCGCACACGCCTTTCCCATGACAGCTGTCACCGGTCTCGTCCGGCGACGTCCTGGGTGAGGTTCACCGGGTTGCCGTCCGGGTCCAGGATGTGGGCGACGCGCTGTCCCCACGGCATGTCGTTGGGGCCGCCGTTGACCGAGCCGCCCAGGGCCTCCACCCGGCCGAGCGTCTCGTCGACGTCGTCGACGGCGATGCTGAGCAGGATCCGCGGTGCCGCCGCGGCCTCCGGGGTCTCCTCCTTGGCCACCAGTCCGAGGTCGGTGTCGCCGATGCGCAGGCCGAGATAGAAGGCCGGGCCCTCCGCCGGCACCCGGAAGATCTCCTCGGCGCCGAACAACTTCGTGTAGAAGCCGAGCAGAACGTCGTGGTGGGCAGTCAGGATCACGGGCTGGATGGTGGACATGGCGCTCCTGTCGCGGACGGTCGAGTCGTGGGGTGGACCGCTCAAGGGCGGTGAACTCATCGGCAGGGCCGCACCGGAACAATCTCACGCCAGTTCAGCCGCCTTGCGCAGCAGCACCGAGCGCTCGCGGGCGTTGCGGCACAGCCGTGCGGCCAGTTCCAGTTCGGCCCGGGCCTCGGCGGTGCGGCCGAGCCGGGTGAGCAGTTCGCCGCGCACGCTGGGCAGCAGGTGCGAGCCCGGCAGCCGGTCGGCGGCGACCAGTTCGTCGACCATGGCCAGCGCCTGCTGCGGTCCATGGGCCATGGCGACGGCGACGGCCCGGTTGAGTTCGACGACGGGGGAAGGGGCCACTCGCCCCAGCGCCTCGTACAGCAGCACGATGCTCTCCCAGTCGGTCTCCTGCAGCGAGGCGGCCGACGCGTGGCAGGCGGCGATCGCGGCCTGCAGCCCGTAGGGCCCGAGGCCGCGTCCGAGCGCTGAGGTCCGGGTCAGTGCGGCCAGTCCGCGGCGGATCGCCGAGCGGTCCCACCGGCGCCGGTCCTGGTCCTCCAGGAGCACCGCCTCCCCGTCGGGTCCGGTGCGGGCGGGGAAGCGCGCGGCGGTGAGCTCGAACAGGGCGAGCAGTCCGTGCACCTCCGGCTCCTCGGGCAGCAGCGCGGTCAGCGTCCGGGCGAGCCGGATCGCCTCGTAGGCGAGGTCGACCCGTAGCAGCTGGTCGCCGCTGGTCGCGGTCGAACCCTCGGTGAAGATCACGTACAGCACGCTCAGCACACCGCCGAGCCGCTCGCGCCGCTGCTCGGACGGCGGCAGCTCGAACGGCACCCGGGCTGCGGCGATCGTCTTCTTGGCCCGGGTGATCCGCGCCTGCACCGTGGGCACGGGCACCAGGAACGCGCGTGCGATCTCCTCACTGGCCAGACCGGCGACGGCGCGCAGGGTCAGCGCCACCCGGGCTTCGGGCGAGAGTACCGGGTGGCAGGCGATGAACATCAGCGCGAGGACGTCGTCGTCGATCCGGTCGGGATCCCAGGGCAGATCCTGCGACCGGTCCGGCGGGAGCGCCGCGCCCGAACTCGCCTCACCCTCGGCGAGCGGACCGGCGAGCACCGCATAGCGCTCGTCCAGTGCCGACCGGCGGCGGAAGGTGTCGATGGCGCGCCGGCGCGCGGTCGCGAGCAGCCAGCCCACCGGGCTCGCCGGAACGCCGTCGCGCGACCAGGTGACCAGCGCCTCCGCGACGGCCTGCTGCGCGACGTCCTCGGCGAGCCCGAAGTCCCCGGTGTAGCGGGCCAGCGCTCCGACGATGCGCGCGGACTCGATCCGCCAGACGGCCTCGACGGCCCGCCGTGCCGCCTCGGAGGTGGGCGGGCCGTCGGTGGGCGGGCCGTCGGTGGCCGAGGGCATCAGAGCTGGCCGGTCCGCTCGCGCCAGGCGCGCTCCTTGACGATCCATTCGTTGTCCTGCGGGAACTCGTCGATCCCCGGCACCCGGCGCACCTCGCACTTGGAGCCGGCGATCGCGGGCAGCCGCTTGGCCCACTCGACCGCCTCCTCCTTGGAGGCGACGTCGATCAGGTAGAAGCCGCCGAACAGCTCCTTGGTCTCGCCGTACGGACCGTCGGTGACCACCGGCGTCTCGCCGCCGAAGTCGACCACCACGCCCTGGCCCGGGTCGTCCAGCCCTTCGGCGGCGACGAGCACGCCCGCGCGGATGAGTTCCTCGTTGAAGCGGCCCACCGTCTCGAGCATCTGCTCGAACGGCGTCTCCATCATCTTCGCCATGGACTCGTCCGTGCCGCGCATGATCAGCATGTACTTCGACATCTTCGCTCTCCTTGCTACCGCGGTGGCCTCTTGGCCCTCTCACTCCCAGGTCGAACGGGGCTGCCGGGGATCGACACGTCACCCCGAAAGAATTTAGCGCCGGCCCCGCGCGCGGCACCGTGTACCCGATCGCGACACGGGAACCGGCCGCTTGTCCGGCGCACCGCGCGCATGCCAGGATCACCGCTGACTGCAGGCACTGACAGAGCTGGAGCTGAAGCCAATTGGATGCGGGCGAGTTCGCTACCTGAGCCGCCGATGCACCGAACGCACCACCCGGAGTGCCCCGTTTTCGCAGGCCCGGGTGATATCGGCGGCATGTCCGATTTTCTCCATGCCTTCAGAGGGATCTTCTTGTGGACTTCGACGTCCAGAACCATGCGCGCCTGCGTGCCCTGCGTTCCGACGGCCATGTGCGGAGCGGCCCGTTCCTGGTCCGCTACGCCCGGGACTGGCCCAGTCCGTTCGCCAACTACGCGATCCCGGACGACGGGGCCGCACCGACCGCCGGCCAGGTCGGCGACCTGGTCAGCACGTTCCGCGCGCTCGATCGGGTGCCGCGGCTGGAGTACCTGCCCACCTGCGCACCGCGGGTCGAGCCGGCCCTGCTCGCGGCAGGGTTCACGGCTGAGAACCGCGCCGCGATCATGGCCTGTTCTGCCGAGTCGCTGAGCACCCCCGCAGCGACACCCGGCGTCACCGTCACCGAACCGACCGATGACGCCGGGCTCCTTGCCGCCGCGAGAGTTCAGCACACCGGATACGGTCAGCCGGGTGAGCCGACCACCGGCGAGACCGCCTGGCTGCGCGACACCATGGAGGGCGGCGGTGTGGTCGCCCTGGCCCGCGTCGGCGACGGCACCGCGGTCGGAGTGGGTGCCTGCTCGCCGCCGCTGGAGGGCTTGAGCGAGTTGGCCGGCCTGGCGGTCGCTGCGGGTTTCCGGCGGCGCGGTGTCGCCGCGGTGCTCTCCGCGCACCTGACCGCCGCGATCCTGGAGCGCGGCTGCCGAACGGTGTGGCTGGAGCCGGGTGAGCCGGGCATCGAGCGGATCTACGGCCGGATCGGCTATCGAACCGTCGGCGAGAAGCTCAACATCTCCCTGCGGTAGGCCGGCGGGGCGGGTCGGAGGACACCTCGGCCCGCCCTGAGGCTGCGTCAACCCCTGCAGCGGCCTCAGTCGAAGTGGACGAGGGCGGGCCACAGTTGCGCCCAGGTGCCGCGCGGCCGGCGGCAGACGTAGATCGCCGCGTGGTGGGTGGCCTCCTGGTTGTGCACCCCGTTCATCCGGATCGGGGCGACCTCGGTGACCTCGGCCCAGGCCTGGTGCAGCTGGTCGGGGGTGAACTCGCCCACGCACAGTGCGACGTCCGGGCGCCCCGGTGGCGGGCCCCAGATCGCGTAGCCGTTCTGCGCGCTGACGACCGGCCGGCGCAGGCCCTGCGCCGGGCCGAGGATCGTCAGGGCGCCCGCCTCGCCGTAGTTGCCGGTGAAGATCGGGGTTCCGGGCGGCAGCGCTGCGGCGGCCTGCCGCACCTGGTCGACCAAGCCGGGCCAGCCGTACGTCTCCAGCGCCGTCGGGTTGACCGCCCGGATGGCGTCGGCCGCGCCCACGGGCAGGACCGGCAGCCCGATCAGCACCGCGATCACTGCGGAGGCCACCAGCGGCCTGGCCGCCCTCCCCCATCCCCGGGACGGGTCCTGCCGCCACTGCGTCGACTCGACCCGCACCGCGCCCGCCGCGAAGAGCGCGGCCAGCGCGGGTGCCGGGTAGTACACCTTCCCTCCGCCAGCGGTGGACACCACCACCGTGACCACCGCGGCCACCAGCACCCAGCGGTGCTCGCGGCCGGCCGCCGACGCCAGCCGGCGCACACCGAGGACCGCCAGCGTCACGATGGGCGGGCCGGCCAGCACGACCAGCAGCGGCAGTTGGGCCAGGGAGCCGAGTTGGCCGCCCTGTTCGGCGGCGAGCGACCGGGCCATCCGCAGGTTCGGCCAGCCGTGCGCGGCGTCCCAGACCAGGTTCGGGGCGGCCAGCGCCACGGCGAGGAGCCCGGCGAGCCACGGCCCCGCGGTGCGCAGCGCCTCGCGCCGCAGCAGCGCCAGGCCGACCAGGATGCCGAGCAGCAGCACCCCCAGCGTGTCCTTGTTCTCCAGGCCGACGCCTGCGACCGCTCCGGCGGCCAGCCAGGACCAGGTGGTGCGCAGCCGCAGGGCCCGGGCGACCAGGACCAGCACGGCCACCCAGGCCACCTGGTCCACCACCGTCGTGCCGAACAGCAGCGAGGCGGCCACGAACACCGGGCAGGCCCCGATCGCAGCCGCGGTGATGATCTGCGCGCGGCGCCGGCCGCCGAACTCGGCCGCCAGCATCGGCGCGAGCAGGACGCAGCCGACCTGCATGGCCACCGCCAGCAGCCGCAGTGGCAGCACGCCGCCGGGAAGGGCTGCGGCGAGGCGGGCGAGCAGCGGGGTCAGCGGCGGCTGGTCGGCGTAGCCCCAGGCCAGGTGGCGGCCGCTGATCACGTAGTAGAACTCGTCGCGGTGCCAGCCGTACCGGGTGGCGACCGCCAGGTGCACCGCCGCCATGGCTGCGGCGACCAGCAGCACCGGGCGCCACGCCGTCGGCTCGCGGCCAGGTGTCGAGGGCGCGGGTATCGCGGGTAACGCGGATTCAGCGATCTCTGTCATGGCTTTCCTCGGTGGGCGGGGGGAAGGCGGCGACCAGCAGGTGGTGCACGGTTCGGCGGCAGTCGTCGTCGGTCAGCATCCGCGAGTCCGGGTCGCCGTGCCGGTGCATGGCGAACCAGGCGACGGTCTCGACGATGAACCGGGCGGCGACCTGCACATCGGGCACCGGGCGCAGCAGGCCGGCCGAGATCCGGTCGGTCAGGTAGGTGCCGATCTGTTCGACCATGGCGCGCCGGCGCTGCACGAAGTACCACTGGGCCAGTTCGGGCAGCTGCTCGGCGCAGCCCTCGACCAGTTGCAGTGCGGTCCGGTTCTGCTCGACGAAGGCGTACAGCTCGTCGACCACGGCGCCCAGCTCCGCCGCGGGCGACAGCCCGGACGGCCCGGACGAAGCCCTGGCCAGCAGCGGCAGTGCGGCCTGTTCGCCCGCCCAGGACTCGACCAGCGCGACGACTTCTTCGGCAGTCGGGGTCGGCACCGGCACCGCCATCCCGGCCACCGCGTCCGGCCGCAGCGACCGCACCAGTGCCAGGTGCAGCAGGGCCTGCTTGCTCTTCACATAGGTGTAGACCGCGCCGTGGCTGAGCCCGAGCGCGGCCGCGACATCGGAGATGCCCGCAGGGCGGAACCCCCGTTCCAGGAACACCCCCACCGCCGCGTCGGCGATCTCCTCCAACGGCCGTATCGGCACTCGTCCGCGCATGGGCCGATGATAGACTGACTCAGTCAGTCAATCAATGGTCGCGGGGCCGGGCAGGGGCCCGGGGCCGGTCAGTGCGGCAGAGCGGCGTGGCTCTCCAGGAACATGTCGACCTCGGCCGGGTCCTCCAGCGGCAGCGGGTAGACCAGCAGCCGGTCCACGCCGAGTTCCGCGTAGCGTCGTGCATTGTCCACATCCACCTCGACCGGGTTGATCTGCATGAAGTTGATCTCCAGCCGGCCCAGCCACGCCGGCCGGGACACCTCCGCCGCGGCCTTGCGCAGCCCGTCGAGGTGGGTGACCAGGTCCTGCGGGGAACTGCCGTTGCCGATCCAGCCGTGCCCCTTGGCGACGGCCCGCCGGTACGCGGCCGGACTGTGCCCGCCGATGACGATCCGCGGACCGCCCGGCTGCACCGGGCGCGGATGCGCGTCCACCCGCTGGAAGTCCGCATACCGTCCGTGGAAGGCCGGTTCCGGCTCATTCCACAGCTGCCGCATCGCGTCCAGGTACTCGTCGGTGCGGCCGCCGCGCTCGGAGAGCCGCACGCCCACCGCCGCCATCTCCGGCTCCAGATAGCCGGGCGCGACGCCGAGGAGCAGCCGGCCCCCTGACAGCACGTCCAGGGTTGCGGCCTGCTTGGCCAGCACCACCGGATTGCGTTGCGGCAGGATGAGGATCCCGGTGCCCAGCTCCATCCGCTCGGTCACCGCCGCGACGTAGGACAGGTGCACCAGCGGGTCGAGGATCGGGTCGGTGGGTGCCATCGGCGAGTCGGGCACCCGCGGGCTGGGCAGCACCACATGGTCCCCCACCCACCAGGAGCGGTAGCCCAACTCCTCCGCCCGGCGCGCCAGCCGGACCGTGTCGGTGGGCCCCAGCGTCGCCTTGGCACTCAGGCCGTACACACCCAGTTCCACGATCCCCTGCTTCCGTCGTTCCCTGCCCAGCGGCCTCAGTGGGGCCAATGTTCGGCGGGATCCTCCCGGCTGTCCAAGAGCAGTTGTGACAACCGATGGTTATGGATGCCGCGATCCGGGACGGTGGCCGTCCGGCCCCGCCGGGTTCAGCGGGGGGTGCGCAGCGGGCGGGGGCGGTCGGCGCCGGCGGGTTCGATCCGGTGGGACTGGACGTGTTCGAAGGCCAGTGTGGTCTGCACGTCCGCGACCTCGCGGCGGTCGGTGAGCCGGTCGATGACGAAGGCGTACACCCCGTTGACGTCCGGGACGGCGATGTGGATCAGGAAGTCATGAGCCCCGGAGGTGACGAACAGGCCGATGGTTTCCGGCAGTTGGGCTGCCCATTCGCGGAAGCCCTCGATGATCGGACGGGCCGGCGGCCGGATCCGGACCGAGATCAGCGCCTGGACGGGGCGCCCGGCGGCTTCGAGGTCCAGGGCCGCGTGATAGCCGGTGATGATGCCGTGCTCGCGCAGCAGCCTGACCCGCTCCAGCGAGGTGGAGGGAGAGACCCCTGCCTTGGCGGCCAGATCGCGGTTGGTCTGCCGTGCATCGTGCTGCAGTTCCCGCAGAATGGCGCGGTCCACTGAATCAAGTTCCATCATTCCTCCGATCATCCGCACAAAGTTCGGTGATTGATGAACCAGCCCGGATGTCTGTCTAGCGTATCGGGTCATGGATGCGCAGAAGAACGGAGCCCCTTCCATGTCCACTCCGCAGTTGTCCAGCGAGGACATCCGTACCGACCTGTCGACCCGGAAGGCGAAGCTCAAGTGGGTCATCGTCGTCGACCAGTCGCTGGCCGCCGGACGGCTGGTGAATGCCGCCGCCTGCATGGCCGCGGCCGTCGGCAAGGCCCTGCCCGACCTTGTCGGGCGCGACGGCGACGACGCCTCCGGCGTGCCCCACCCCGGCCTGCCTTGGGCGGGCTGCTCGATCCTGGCCGCCGACGCGGACACCCTCGGCACCCTGCGGACCGAAGCCGTGGCCAAGGGGGACGAGGTGCTGATCGTCGACATGCCCGATCTGGCGCAGACCTCACGCGTCTACGACGAGTACCTCGACCAGCTCGCCGGGAGCAAGACCGAGGACCTGACCTACTGCGCGATCAGCCTCGTCGGCCCCCGGAACAAGATCGACAAGCTGGTCCGCAGACTCCCCCTGCTCCGCTGACCCACACCTTCCGACGACTGTTTCACGTGCCGAGACGCTCGATTCGAGCTTGGACATCTGGATCCGCCGCATAATCGACGGTAGAGTCGTTCCTCTCGTCATCGGAGGAAGCAAGCGCCATGACCATGGACGACATCGACCGCGCCATCCTGCGGGAACTGCAGACGGACGGCCGCATCCCCTACGCGGAGCTCGGACCCAAGGTGGGCCTGTCGCCGTCGGCCGCGCGTCAGCGGCTGCAGCGGCTGATCGACACCAAGGCCGTCCAGGTCATCGGCGTCACCGACCCGATGGCCATGGGCGGCCAGTCGATGGCCCTGCTCGGCCTGCGCGTCGACGGCGACCCCCGGGCGGTGGCGGACGAGCTGGCGCGGCACCGGGAAGTCGTCTACTCCGTACTGACCGCCGGCTCCTTCGACCTGTTCACCGAGGTGGTCTGCGCACGGCCGCAGGAGCTGCTGGCCTTCATCAACGACGTGGTCCGGCCCGTGGAGGGGGTCACGGCGGTGGAGAGCTTCCCGTACTTCGGGATCCACACCCACCGATTCCTCTGGGAAGTGAACTGAGCACCACCTCAGGCACACCGATCCCTCCGCCCCGCTCCCCCACGCACACCAAGGACCACGGCATGTCCCCCGACGCCCCCACCAACGTCGACTTCTTCGCCCGCCAGGCGCTCCCCGTACCCCGGGTGACCGAGGATCAGGCCCGACTGATCGCCGCCTCCTCCTTCGGACTGACCGTCAGCGCCGAGTCGCTGGGCAGCCAGCAGGACGCCAACTTCCTGCTCCGCCACGAGGACGGAACCCCTGCCGCGGTGCTGAAGATCGCCAATCCGGCGTTCAGCAGGACCGAGACGGAGGCGCAGGACGAGGCCGCCGACCGGGTCGCCGCCCGGGCGGCCGAGCCGGGACTGCGGGCAGCCACCGTGCTGCGCGGCCCCGACGGCGCTCGGCGGACGGCGACGGTCGCCACCGAGGAGGGCGAGGCAGTCGCCCGACTGCTCCGCTACCTGTCCGGCGGAACCCTCTCCGGCCCCCGCCATCTCTCGCCCCCGGCAGTAGCGGCGATGGGCCGGATCGCAGGCAGCGTCAGCGTCGCACTGCGCGACTTCCGGCACCCGGGCATCGACCGCGTGCTGCAGTGGGACCTGCGCCACGCCGACCGCGTAGTCGCCCTGCTGAGCCCCTACATCCTTGAGCCGACTCGCAACAGCGCAGTGCTCGCCGCGACCGCTGAGGCCTGGTCACAGGTCACCGCGGTGTCCGACCGGCTCCCCCGCCAGGCCGTGCATCTGGACCTGACCGACGACAACCTGGTCCAGGCGGTGGACAGCCGCCTCCCCATGCCGGACGGCGTCATCGACTTCGGTGATCTGACCGACAGCTGGGCCGTCAGCGAACTCGCCATCTGTCTCTCCTCGCTGCTGCACCACGACGGCATGGAGCCGCACCACCTGCTGCCCGCCGTCCGCGCCTTCCACCGGCTTCGCCCGCTGACGCCGGAGGAGGTATCGGCGCTGTGGCCGCTGGTCGTGCTCCGCGCCGCCACCCTGGTGGCGAGCGGACGCCAGCAGGCCGCCGTGGACGGGGACAACGCCTATGCCCAGGGAGCGCTCGACCGCGAGTGGAAGATCTTCGAGCAGGCCACCAGCGTTCCTTCGGTCGTCATGACCGGCCTGATCGCCGACGCACTGGACCCACACCTGGACCGGGACCCGGACCTGGACCTGGACCGCCGGGCAACGCTCCCCGCCTTCACCCCGGCACACCCCCTGGTGCCGCAGGTGGACCCGGGGGACATCGACCCCCTCGACCTCTCCTGCGAGGCCGACGCCATGGACCGCGGCGCCTGGCTCGCCCCGGACGCCGAAGAGCGCCTCGCGGCAGCCCTGTTCGCCCGCGGCGCCACGGCCCTCGCCACCCGCTACGCCCAGCCCCGGCTGGCCGGCACACCCGTCCTGGCCGACACCTCACCGGCCACCGTCCCCACCGGCATCGACCTCAGGACTGCGCCGGCAGGACCACCCGTCACCCTGCACGCCCCCTGCGACGGAACCCTGCTGCTCGCGGCCCCGGGCCAGGCCACCCTCAGATTCCGATCCCACCTGCTGGACCTCTCCTGGTCCGCCGATCTGCCCGAACCCCAACTCCCGCTCCCGTTCCCCCGCCCCGGAACGCCGCTGCGTGCCGGCGACGAGCTGACGACCCTTCCGGCCGGCACCCGCATCCACCTGACGCTCCGCCAGGCCGACGCACCGCCCGTCCCCGCCCGGGTACGCCCCGAATACGCGGCCGGCTGGCTGGCGCTCACCACGGACCCCACTCCCCTGCTCGGGCTCCGACCCACGGCCGCACCGGAAGCACTGCCCGAACAACGCCAGTCGGAACAACGCCTGTTGGAACGACGGGAAAGCTCGTTCGCCACGGTCCAGGGGCACTACTACTCCGCCCCGCCCAGGATCGAACGGGGCTGGCGCCACCACCTGGCCTCCACCGAGGGCAGGTCGTACCTGGACATCGTCAACAACGTCGCCGCCGTCGGCCACGCCCACCCCCGCATCGAGGAGGCGGTCACCCGGCAGCTGCGGAGGCTGAACACCAACTCCCGCTTCCACTACTCCTCAGTGGTGGAGTTCTCCGAGCGCCTGGCCGGACTGCTGCCCGACCCGCTGGACACCGTGTTCCTGGTCAACTCCGGCTCCGAGGCGGTCGATCTGGCACTGCGGCTGGCCATCGGCGCGACCGGGCAGCACGACGTCGTCGCTCTGCGCGAGGCCTACCACGGCTGGACCTACGCCTCCGACGCCGTCTCGACCTCCATCGCGGACAACCCCAACGCGCTCACCAGCCGACCGGACTGGGTCCACACCCTGGACTCCCCCAACTCCTACCGGGGCCGCCACCGCGGCCCGCATGCCTCCCGCTACGCGCCCGAAGCGGTGCACGCCATCGCGGAGCTGGCCGCATCCGGTCGACCGCCGGGCGCCTTCCTCGCCGAGTCCTACTACGGCAACGCGGGCGGGGTCCCACTGCCCACCGGCTATCTCGCCGAGGTCTACGCCGAGGTACGACGCCACGGCGGTCTGGCCGTCGCGGACGAGATCCAGGTCGGCTACGGCCGGCTCGGCAACTGGTTCTGGGGGTTCGAGCAGCAGCAGGTGGTGCCCGACATCGTCTGCGTGGCCAAGGCCATCGGCAACGGCCACCCGCTCGGCGCGGTGGTCACCTCCAGGGCGATCGCCGAGCGCTACCGCGACCAGGGCTACTTCTTCTCCTCCACCGGCGGCAGCCCGGTCTCCAGCACCGTCGGCCTCACCGTCCTCGACATCCTCCGCGACGAGGACCTGCAGGGAAACGCCCTGCGCAGCGGAGCCCTGCTCAAATCCGGCCTGCAGGCCCTCGGCGAACGGCACCCCGTCGTCGGCACGGTCCACGGGTCCGGCCTCTACCTGGGACTGGAACTGGTCCGCGACCGGCAGTCGCTGGAACCGGCCACCGAGGAGACGGCCGAACTGTGCGACCGGATGCTCGAACTCGGAGTCGTGGTGCAGCCCACCGGCGACCACCTCAACATCCTCAAGATCAAGCCACCCCTGTGCATCGACGCGGCCGCCGTCACCTTCTTCACCGCCACCCTGGACCGCGCCCTGACCGAACTGGGTCACTGAGGAGAGCGCTCCTGCGCTGGGCCTAGGCGCGGGCCCGGCCGGTGGTGTGGTCCGGGCTGGGGTGGGGGGCGGTCAGGTCGAGCAGGATCATGGCGTCGTGGTCCGGGGTGCCGGGCTGGGCGACGTAGACGCCCAGGCGCTGGCCGGGGGTGCCTTCGAGTTGCATGCCCTGGAAGGCGAGGGTGATCTCACCGACCTGCGGGTGGTGGAAGGTCTTCGGCTTCTGCGCGTGGCTCGCGCGGGCCACGTCGTAGCGGTCCCAGAGCTTGGCGAAGTCAGGGCTCTTGAGCAGCAGTTCGCCGATGAGTCCGGCCAGGTCGGGGGCGTCGGGATCGGTGCCGGCCAGCGCCCGGAGCCGCGCGACGCAGCCGCGGATCTGGGTGGACCAGTCGGCGTACAGGTCGCGGGCCTGGGGGTGCAGGAACAGGTAGCGGGCCAGGTTGCGCTGGCGGACCGGCCACTTCTCGATGCCGGTGTACAGCGCGAGCGCGCCCGGGTTGGCGGCGAGCAGGTCCAGGGTGCGGCTGGTGACGTAGGCCGGGCTGGGGCGAAGGCTCTCCAGCAGCAGCTTGACCTTGGGGCTCACGGTGCGGCTGGGGGCGGCCGGGGGCACCGGCGGGTGGTGGGCGGCACGGATCGCCAGGGTACGCAGATGGCTCTGCTCGTCCTCGTCCAGCTTGAGAGCGCGGCCCAGGGCCTCGACGACGGCCAGGCTGGGGCGGGTCTCCCGGCCGCGTTCCAGCCGGGTGTAGTAGTCGATGCTCACCCCGGCCAGCGCCGCCACCTCCTCGCGGCGCAGCCCCGGGGTGCGTCGCACCCCCGCTCCGGGAGTGAAGCCGACCTCGGCCGGGGTGACCTGGGTGCGCCGGGCGCGCAGGAACCGGCCCAGTTCCGTGCCGCTGCTCTCGTGCTGCTGCCGTTCGGGTGCCATGCCACCAGTGTCGCCCGCGCGCGAGCTCCGCGCCGCAGGCCAGGGGGGCCGTAGCAGACCCCCCTTGGCGCTCCCGGGAAAAGCCCGCCCTGCCGCGTGGCCGCCGCGGCGGGCACGGTTTAGACAAGGAGCAGATCACCGATCCGCTCCACCGTCCGGCACCGCGCGAAGGCCCGTGCCCTTCGACGGTCACCACCCCGAGACGAAGGCACCGACCCATGAGCGACCAAGCCCCGACCCGCGCCCGGCAACTGCTCGGCGACACCGCGCCCGAGCTGGTGCGGCTGACCGACGAGGTGCTCTTCGGCCAGGTCTGGGCCGACCCCGGCCTGTCACCGCGGGACCGCAGCCTGGTCACGGTCGCCGCCCTGACCGCGCTGCACCGCCCCGAACAGCTCAACTCCCACCTGCGCCTGGCCCTGTCCAACGGCCTGGGCAAGGACGAGCTGGTGGCCGCGATCACACAGCTGGCCTTCTACGCCGGATGGCCCAACGCGATGTCCGCGATGACCCAGCTGAAGGCCATCACCGAGGAGTGAGGCGGCCACCGCCGCCGAGCAGATCCGTCGGCGACACGCCACCGGCACCCCGAGCCCCCACCCGCCGACCACCCAGAACCCACCCGAGGACAGGCACCATGCGCGCAACACTGCTCTACCAGGCCGGCGACGTCCGCGTCGAGGACGTCGCAGACCCCAAGATCCAGCAGCCCACCGACGCGGTCATCCGCATCGTCGCCGGCTGCGTCTGCGGCAGCGACCTGTGGCCCTACAAGTCCGCGCCGCTGACCGACAACCCCCGCCACATGGGCCACGAGTTCATCGGCGTGGTCGAGGACACCGGCGCCGAGGTGCGGACCGTCAAGGCGGGCGACCTGGTCGTGGTCCCGTTCACCTACTCGGACGGCACCTGCGAGAACTGCCGCCGCGGCCTGACCACCTCCTGCGTCCACGCGGGCCAGTGGGGCGTCGGCGGAGTCGACGGCGGCCAGGGCGAAGCCGCCCGCATCCCGTGGGCCGACGGCACCCTGGTCAAGCTCCCCGTCGGCGAGGACTCCGAACTGCTGCCCGACCTGCTCACCCTCTCCGACGTGCTGTGCACCGGCTACCACGCCGCCCGCACCGCCGGGGTGACGGCCGGCGACAGCGTCACCGTCATCGGCGACGGCGCGGTGGGCCTGTCCGCGGTCATCGCCTCCAAGCTGCTCGGCGCCGAACGCATCATCCTGATGGGCCGTCACACCCAGCGCACCGACCTCGGGCGGGAGTTCGGCGCCACCGACGTGGTCGCCGCACGCGGCCAGGACGGCGTCGCCGCCGTGCGCGAGCTGACCGGGGGCACCGGCACCGAGCGGGTGCTGGAGTGCGTCGGCCTCAAGGAGGCCCTGGTCCAGTCGGCCGGCGTGGTCCGCGACGGCGGCACCATCAGCCGGGTCGGCGCCCCGCAGTACCCCGAGGTGCCGTTCGGTTTCCCCGAGTTCATGCGCAACATCACCCTCACCGGCGGCGTAGCGCCCGCCCGCGCCTACATCGACGAACTGCTGCCGCACATCCTGAACGGCGAGATCCACCCCGGCCGGGTCTTCGACCGCACCGTGGCCCTGGACGACGCCGCCGAGGGCTACCGGCTGATGAACGACCGCGAGGCCCTCAAGGTCCTCATCCGCCCCTGACCCCGCACTTCACACTCCGCACGGCAAGGAAAGACAATGGAACGCATCACCTTCCAGAACAAGGGCAACACGGTTGTCGGCGACCTGTTCCAGCCGGACGGCTTCGAGCAGGGCACCCGGTACCCGGCGATCGTGATCACGCACCCGTTCGGTGCGGTCAAGGAGCAGGTCTCCACCACCTACGCGAAGCTGCTGTCCGCGCAGGGCTTCGTCACCCTGGTGTTCGACGCCTCGTACCAGGGTGAGAGCGGCGGCGAGCCGCACTTCTCCGAGTTCCCCTCGGCGCGCACGGAGGACATCCGCCGCGCGGTGGACTTCCTGAGCAACCACCCGGACGTGGACCCCGAGCGCATCGGCGCCCTGGGCATCTGCGCGGGCGGCGGCTACACGGTCAATGTGTCGCAGACCGAACTGCGGATCAAGGCCGTGGCGGGCGTGAGCACCTTCAACATCGGTGCCGCGCGCCGTGACGGCGTCGGCCCGCTGGGGGCGCAGACCGCGGAGTACCGCACCAGCCTGCTGGAGCGCTCGGGCGCGGCCCGCACCCGGGAAGCGGCCGGCGGCGAGGTCGAGATGTTCTCCCTGATCGCCGACAACCCCCGGTTCGACATGAACGACCTGTCGACGATCCCGATGATGTACCAGGAGGGCTACAGGTACTACTCGGAGATCGACCCGAACCCCCGCTTCATGGGCACGTTCGCCCTGTCCAGCCTCAGCCAGCAGATGGCGTTCTTCCCCTTCGAGGGGATCGAGCTGATCTCCCCGCGCCCGCTGCTGCTGATCGCCGGCTCCGAGGCCGACACCCTGTACTACAGCCAGGACGCGGTCGCGAAGGCGAAGGAGCCCAAGGAACTCCACGTCCTCGACGGCGCCTCCCACATCGACCTGTACTGGAACCCGGAGTACGTCCCGCAGGTCGCCGCCAAGCTCACCGAGTTCTTCGCCAAGCACCTCTGAACCACCCGGCGGCAGACGGTGGCGGCGTGCGGTGGAGTGCCGCCCGGGGTGTCCGGGCGGCACCCGCGGTCATGCGAGCGTGGCCGCAGCCTTCTTGATCAGGTCGGCGACGACTCCCGGCTGCGACACGTAGATCGCATGGCTACCGGGTGTCTCGGCGACGGTGGCGCCGATGCGCTGCGCCATCGACTCCTGCGCGGCGGGCGGGATCATCCGGTCGTCGGTGACGTGCAGGTACCAGCTGGGCTTCGCGTGCCAGGCGGCCTTGGTCACCGTGCCGCCGAGCGCGTCCAACCCCCACGGCACCTGCGAGTCGGCCATGAACGCCGCCTCCTGCGCGGGGACGTCGGCGGCGAACGAGTCGGAGAACCTGGCGCGGTCCAGGAAGAGGTAGCCGTTGACCGGCGGCAGGATGGGCGGCTGCGGCCCGTCGGTCGGGAACATGCCCAGAAGCGTGTTGACCGACTCGCCCTGGTCGGGGGCGAACGCCGTGACGTAGACGAGCGCCCCGACCTTGTCGTGGTTGCCGGCCTCGGTGATCACTGCGCCCCCGTACGAGTGGCCGACGAGCACGACCGGGCCGGTGGCACCGTCGAGCACGTCACGGGTGACGGCGACATCGTCGGCGAGCGACTTCGTCGGGTTCTGCACGATCCGCACGTCGAAGCCGTCGGTCGTCAGCGCGTCGTAGACTCCGCGCCATCCGGCACCGTCGACAAAACCGCCGTGGACGAGAACGATGGTTGCGCTCATGGCGTCTCCTTCCAGATCTGGTGGACGAGAGCGAACCTACGGACGTGCTGGACGCGGCGAATCCGTCAGATGACTGTCCTCGGTGGGCCGCTGGTCCGAAGCAGGTCCTTCGCGCCGGAGTCGACGGCCGCCCGGCCCAGTAGAGTCTGAGCGTGCCGGGTCGGGGGTCGAGTGTGTCGAACAGAGGTCTCGTGGGGCGTGCGCGCGAGCTGGGCGTGCTGCACGGCTTCATCGACACCGTGGAGGCGGACGGCGGCTCACTGCTCGTCGTCGGCGAGGCGGGCATGGGCAAGACGTCGCTCCTCGACGCCGCGACCTCCCACGCCGCGGAACTCGGCATACGGGTCCTGCGTGCGTCCGGCGTCGAGTTCGAGGCCGAGGTGAGCTTCGCGGGGCTCCACCAGCTGGTCGCTCCGCTGGCCGCCGAGCTGGCCGTGCTCCCGCCCGACTCCCGACGCGCGATCGGCGTCGCCGTGGGCCTCGCGGAGGGGCCCGCGCCCGACCGGCTCGCGCTGACCAACGCGCTGCTCTCTCTGCTCTCCGCCGCCGCCGACCGGGCCGCGCTGTTGCTGGTGGTCGACGACCTGCAGTGGCTCGACCGGGCGAGCGCCACCCTGTTCGGCATCCTCGCTCGGCGGCTCGGCGCCACGACCATCGGCCTGCTCGGAGTCGTGCGCACCGGTGAGGGCAGTGTGTTCGAGGACGCCGGACTCGCCGAGATCGCCATCGGACCGCTGGACGACGACGCCGCAGCGGTACTCCTCACCGAGGCGTTCCCCGAGCTGCCGCCCCGGGC
Source organism: Streptacidiphilus jeojiense (assembly GCF_000719095.1). Classification (GTDB taxonomy): domain Bacteria; phylum Actinomycetota; class Actinomycetes; order Streptomycetales; family Streptomycetaceae; genus Streptacidiphilus; species Streptacidiphilus jeojiensis. The sequence goes on from NZ_JOEH01000038.1 coordinate 42,440, forward strand.
CGCCCGACAGGTGCTCACCGAGGCCCAGGGCAACCCGCTGGCGCTGATCGAGCTTCCGGCGCACGTCGGCCCCGCCGCCGAGCCTCCGCTGGGCCGCACGCCGGTCGGCCGACGGCTGAAGCTGACCTTCGCCCGGCGGATCGACGCGCTCCCGGCCGAGACGCGTACCCAACTGCTGCTCGCGGCGCTCGACGGGACCGGCGAGCTGTTCCCGTCGATCTTCGCCGGTGAGCTGGAACCGGCCGAGCGTGCCCGGCTGATACGCATTCATCCGGTCACCCGCGGTGTCCAGTTCCGGCATCCGCTCACCCGTTCCGCGGTCGTCGAGCTGTCGACCGAGGAGGAACGGCGCGAGGCCCATCGGCAGCTGGCCGGACGGCATCCGGACGGCTCCGAGCGGCGGGCCTGGCATCTCGCGGAGGCTGCCTCTGGGCCGGACGAGCGGATCGCGCAGCTGCTGGAGGAGGCCGCGCTGAGGACGAAGGGGCGCGGCGACCCGGTCGGTGCCATCGGCCTACTGCTTCGCGCGGCCGAGCTGAGCCCTGAACCCGACGACCATCACCGCCGCGCCATGTTCGCGACCTACCTCGGCGCCGATGTCACCGGGGATCTCACCGACCCGCGGGCGCTCGTCGCCGAAAGCGGCGGGCAGGGCCCTTCGGTGGCCACCGCCGTCGCCGCCGCGGCCTACATGGTGAACAGCGGGGGTGACATCGACACCATCCACCGGCTGCTGCTCGGCGCGCTGCGCAAGGTCGGCCGGTCGAACGCGGCGTGGGACGCACCGCTCAGCGAGATCGTCTACGTCCTGCAGGCGAACTGCTCCTTCGGGTCCCGCACCGAGTTGGTGGACGACTACTGGGCCGCCCTCGATCGGCTCGATCTCGAGCTCCCGGAGGCCCTGGCCCTGCTCGGCAACACGTTCCTGGAGCCCGCGCGACGGGCGGGGCCCTCGCTCCGACCGCTCGACGAGGCCATCGCCGGCATCGGCGAGCAGGCCGATCACGCCCACGCCGTGCGGCTGGGCATCGCGGCGATGTACGTGGACCGGATCGCCGGATGCCGCAGCGCGCTGTGGCGGGTGATCGAGCACGGCCGCAGCGGCGGCGCGGTCGCGTCGGCGATCAAGGCGTTCGCGCTCCTGGGGTTCGACGGTGTACTCAGCGGCGACTGGGACGGTGTGCTCCAACTGGTCGACGAGGGGCTCACCTTCACGATCCGGCACGACTACCGACTGCTCGGCGGATTCCTGCAGTACGACCGGGCGATGGTCGCTGCCGCCCGCGGTGATCGCGAGACCGTCCGTCGTCTTGCCGACGGCCTGGTGGCCTGGGGGGCGCCGAACCGCATCGGCTTCGTGCTCCAACTGGCCGCCCATGCGAAGGCCGTCGACGCGCTGAGCAGCGGGGAGTTCGAGACCGCCTACCGTCACGCGGTCGAGATCTGCTCGCCCGTGACAGTGCCCGGCTACAAGCCCGCGGCACTGTGGGTCCTGCTCGACCTCGTCGAGGCGGCCGTCAGAGCCGGGCGGATGGCGGAGGCGCGAGCGCATGTCGCCGACATCCATCGGTCAGGAGTCGCCGACCTCTCACCCCGGCTCGCCCTGATCGCGGCCGGTGCGACCGGGATGACCGCGTCCGCCGCCTCGTTCCGCGAGGCGTTCGACACCGCGCTGGCGATCCCGGGAGCGAGCCGTTGGCCGTTCGCACAGGCGCGGATCCGACTTGCCTACGCCGAACGACTTCGCCGGGCCAAGTCCGCCTCAGCGGCCCGGCACCAGCTGACGATCGCCCTCGACACCTTCGAGCGACTCGGCGCCTCCCCTTGGGCGGCGCGGGTGCGCGCCGAGCTCCGCGCGAGCGGGGCACCCGCCGCCCACCCGGCCTCCGGGCCGGCCGCCCCGCTGACCCCGCAGGAGCGCGAGATCGCCGCGCTGGCCGCCGCCGGCCTGACGAACAAGCAGATCGGCGAACGGCTGTACCTCTCCCCCCGCACGGTGAGCTCCCACCTGTACCACCTGTTCCCCAAGCTCGGCATCAGTTCGCGAGCGGCACTCCGGGACGCGCTCGGCGAGTTGCCACCCCCGACGAGAGCCTGAGTCTGCTCCTAGCGCCAGTCAAGGAATACGTCTTCTCGTTATGAGAGTCGGCTTGCATGAAGGTGGTGGGCCGCCTATATTCATGAGAGCCAACCCTCACAACGGTGGCTCTCTCTTCTGGAGGTTCACATGACAGACGTATCCGTGACCGGCCCGGACGCCGGTGAGTCGATCCAGCTCGGCCCGACCGTGATGCGGATCCTGGAGGACGGCAGCACCACCAACCACCGCCTGGGCATCGGGGAGATCACTCTCGCCCCGCACACCGACGGACCGCCGCAGCACCGGCACGCACGGCACGACGAGGGCTTCTACGTCGTCTCCGGCGCGGCCCGGTTCACCGTCGGCGAGACCGACTACGACGCCCCCGCCGGAACGCTGGTCATGATCCCGCCCGGCGCCCCGCACACCTTCGCCAACCCGACCGACGGCGTCACGGTGCTGCTCAACACCTTCACCCCGGACCTGTACGTCAACTACTTCCGGGACCTGGGCGACATGATCGCCGGCGGCCGACCGCTCACCCCCGAGTCGACCGTCGAGGCGATGAGCCGCTACGCCACCGAGCCGGCCACCGACTTCGCCTGACCGCACGTACCTCCAGACCGCCCGCAGCAATGACCGAGGAGAACATCGTGAACACCACCACGCTGTACACCGTCCCGCTCGCCGGCACCGACCCGGTCGAGGTGTCCGTCGCCGACTTCGGGTCCGGGCAGCCGTTCCTGCTGCTGCACGGCGGCGCCGGCCCGCAGTCGGTCACCGGCTTCGCCGAGAAGTTCGCCGCCGCCCACGGCGTGCGCGTACTCGTCCCGACCCACCCCGGCTTCGGCGGTACCGAGCGGCCCGAGGCCCTGGACTCCGTCGCCGGCCTGGCCGCACTCTACGGCGCGCTGCTCGACCAGCTGGACCTGGCCGATGTCACCGTCATCGGCAACTCGATCGGCGGCTGGATCACCGCCGAGATCGCACTGCTGAAGTCGCCGCGGGTCAGCGGCATCGTCCTGATCGACGCCGTCGGCATCGAGGTCCCCGGCCACCCCGTCGCCGACTTCTTCTCCCTGACCATGGATCAGGTCTTCCAGCTCAGCTTCCACAACCCAGCGCCGTTCCGCATCGACCCCACCACCCTGCCCCCCGCCGCGCAGGCCGTCGCCGCGGGCAACCGGGCCGCCATCGCCGCCTACGCGGGCACCGCCATGACCGACCCCACCCTCGCCGGGCGCCTCGCATCCCTGGAGATCCCCACCCTGGTGCTGTGGGGCGAGAGCGACGGAATCGTCGACACCCACTACGGGCACGCCTACGCCGCCGCGATCCCCACGGCCCGGTTCCAGCTCCTCCCCGAGACCGGCCACTCCCCGCAGCTGGAGACCCCCGACCAGGTCATCCACGCGATCCGGGACAGCGCCGGTACCGACGCCTCCGTCCTCGCCGGCCGATGACCACCCACCCGAGCCCGAACGACGGCGACCGTCGGCGGGCGGAGTTCGTCCTGGCAGTGTGCTGCCTGAGCCTGCTGATCACCGCCCTGGACACCACCGCCGTCAACGTCGCCCTCCCAGCCGTCGGCCGCGACCTGCGCGCCCCCGTCAGCGGGCTGCAGTGGACCGTCGACGGCTACACCCTCGCGGTAGCCGCCTTCATGCTCCTCGCCGGATCCACCGCCGACCGGATCGGACGGCGCCGGGTCTTCCAGACCGGACTGGCCCTGTTCACCACCGGCTCGCTGGCCTGCTCCCTGGCCCCCTCCCTGGGCTGGCTGATCGCCTTCCGCATCGTCCAGGGCCTGGGCGCCAGCATGCTCAACCCCGTCGCCCTGTCGATCATCACCCACGCCTTCCCCGATCCCCGCGAACGCGCCCGAGCCATCGGACTCTGGGGCACCACCGTCGGCCTGTCCCTGGCCGCAGGACCGGTGGTCGGCGGCCTGCTGGTCGCCTCAGCCGGCTGGCGCTCGATCTTCTGGATCAACATCCCGATCGGCCTGGCCGCCCTGGCACTCGCCGCCGTGATCGTCCCCGAATCCCGAGCCGCAGCGCCACGACGTCCGGACCCGGTCGGCCAGTTGCTGGTCGTCACCGTCCTGGGTTCGCTGATCTTCGCGATCATCGAGGGCTCGCGCCAAGGCTACGGCAGCGCCCCCATCATCGGCCTGTTCCTCCTGGCCGGGGTCGCCGCCACAGCGCTGCCCGGCTACGAACGCCGGCGCGAACAGCCGCTGATCGACCCGGCGTTCTTCCGCTCGGTCCCGTTCACCGGCTCCTTCCTCGTCGCCGTCACCGCATTCGTCGTGCTGTCCGGCTTCCTGTTCCTCAACACCCTGTACCTGCAGCAGGTACGAGGCTGCAGCGCCCTGCACGCGGGCCTGCTGACCGTCCCCATGGCGGCCGGCATCGCGCTCGCCTCCCCGCTGTCCGGGCGCCTGACCGCCACCCGCGGGCCACGGCTGCCGCTGGTGGCCGCAGGCCTGCTGATCACCGCCGCCACGCTCACTCTGACCGGGCTCACCGCAACCACGCCGTGGGCGGTCCTGCTCACCGCCTACGTCCTGCTGGGCATCGGCTTCGGCCTGGTCAACGCCCCGATCACCAGCTCCGCCGTGGCCGGCATGCCCCGCGCCCAGGCCGGGGTGTCCGCCGCGATCACCACCACCGGCCGCCAGGTCGGCAACAACCTCGGCGTGGCCGTCCTGGGCTCGATCGTCGCCGCCCGCACCGCGGGTGCGGGCCACGCGGGGCTCGCCGCCGCCAGCCACCCGGGCTGGTGGATCCTGGCCGCCAGCGGACTGCTGATCGCAGCGACGGGCCTGGCGATCACCACCCGCCGCGCCACCGCCACCGCCACCCGGGTCGCCACCCGCTTCCCGACCGATCCCGTCCCCCCGGCGGTCAGCGCCCCCAGCACGCCCGGTGTACGGGGCGCCGCGGCAGCCTGACGGCCCGTCAAGGATCCCCACCGCGGGCCGCGGAGTCTAGGTCAAATTACTGAAGCCGCTGCAAAAGTGCTGCTCCTACTATCGGTGGCACGCCAGACGGATCGAGCCGGGCCGTTCACGATCGGCGCACTCTCCGTCCGGCCTTCTCTTACCCACCATGCGCGAGGAGCCCCATGAGTACAGAAGTTTCCCGTCGTCAGGTACTGGCCGCCGGAGCGGCGCTGGCCGGGTCGGCGGCACTGGTGGCCGGCTCCGGGGGAACGGCCGCCGCCGCGGCCCCGACCGGTAGCGGCAAGGGAGAGTCCAAGGTGAAGCCCACGATCGTGTTGGTGCACGGCGGCTACGCCGACTCGTCCTGCTGGAACGCCACCATCGCGGAACTGCAGTGCAAGGGCTACACCACGATCTGCGGCTCCAACCCGCTGCGCGGCATTCCGACCGACGCCCCCTACATCGCCAGCCTGCTGAACTCCATCAGCGGACCGGTCGTGCTGGTCGCCCACTCCATGGGCGGCACGGTCACCACCAACGCCGCCGCCGGCAAGGCCAACGTCAAAGCACTGGTCTACATCTCGGCGTTCGTGCCCGACGTCGGCGAGACCCAAGGGGACCTCATCAACAAGTTCCCCGGCAGCGAGGTCCTGCCGGTCAGCGTCCCGGTCCCCTACACCAAGGCCGACGGCACCACCGGCACCGACCTGTACCTCAGCAAGGACGGCCAGGCGGCCTTCGCCGCCGACATCTCCACCACCGCCTTCCAGGTCCTCCAGGCCACCCAACGCCCCTTCGACGCCGCCTCCTTCACCTACCCCACCACCGCCGCCGCCTGGAAGACCATCCCGGTGTGGGGACTGGTCGCCGGCCGCGACAAAGCCATCCCGCCGGCCTGCGAACGCTGGATGTACGCCCGCGCCAACGCGCGCAAGATCGTCGAAGTACCGACCTCGTCCCACGTCGCCATGCTCAGCCACCCCAAGACCGTCGCCGGCCTCATCGTGGACGCCGCCGAGGCGGTCAGCTGACACCAGCGACAGGCGCCCCGGTCCAGCAGCACGGACCGGGGCACTCCCCCGGCCGGGACCGGACTTCCGGATCAGAGGCACGTAGCCGCGTGCGACCAGCGACTGACGGAGCTACTCGGCCAGTCGGGCGTAGCCCGCGCCGGCCCGGAGCAATCGCAGCACCTGTGCCCAGTCGATCCGGTTGGGATCGCCGAACTCGCGTGGCGGCTGCGGCGGCAGCTGCTCCAGGCAGGCTCGGCACAGGCGCATCGGAGCGTCCGGGAAGCGGGGTCGTCGGACGTCCGGTCCGGTGGCACGGCAGCCCTGGCAGGTCCGCTCGCAGGGTCGGGCGTCCCAGGGTGCCTCACTGGTGTCCCCCATGGGCCCAGGTTGTGCTCGCGCCGGCCCCGGGGCAAGGCAGGTTTTCGCCTAAGCCGATGGTGGTTTCCTCGTGGACAGTTCGGCGCCCTGCGGGGAGGTTCCCGACCGCGCCGGCGATGCCCACGGCCGCCGTCACCCCGTATCGCTCGGCGCCAGGCGCCGCGTGATGCGGTCGAACAGCTCCGACAGCGGCTCGCCCACGTCCCCACCGAACTCGGTCAGCCCGTAGGTGACCTGGGGCGGGGTCGTCGGTTCGACCTGGCGCCAGACCAGGCCGTCCTGGACCAGCGCGCGCAGGGTCTGGGCGAGCATCTTCTCGCTGATCCCCTGGATGCTCTCGCGCAGCTCGTAGAACCGAAGACTGTTGCTCCGCAAGGAGATCAACACCCAGACGCCCCATCTGCTGGTGACATGGTCGACCACATCGCGGGCCGGGCAGTCGGTGTGAAACACGTCATACCGCTTGTCCACCTCGGCCCGTGTGGGCTGCACGCCTCCCGACATGTGAGGAGCTTACCTCTGGGTACGTCCTTACTGGAAGTAAGCCCGGCTCCTAGCGTGAGGACCACAGAGGACCTGAGACAAGGAGCTGCTCATGATCGTGGTGACCGGGGCTACCGGGAATGTCGGCCGGCCGTTGACGCTGGCGCTGGCCGAAGGGGGTCAGCAGGTGACGGCGGTGTCACGCCATGCGGCCCAACTGCCCGACGGAGTCCGGCACATGGCGGCCGACCTGACCGTGCCGACCGGCCTGGAGCCCGCGTTGGCCGGGGCGAAGGCGCTGTTCCTGCTGCTGTCCGGCGACCTGCACGCCGCTACGGCCCGCCCGGCCGACATCATCGGCCAGGCCGAGGCCGCCGGGGTCCGCCGGGTCGTCCTGCTCTCCACGCAGGGCGTGGCAACCAGGCCGTTCGGCGCAACCCGGATCGCGGTGCGCGCCGTGGAGGACGCGCTGCGGGAGTCCAGCCTGGAATGGGCCATCCTGCGGCCCGGCGGCTTCGCCTCCAACGCACTGTGGTGGGCCGAGTCCGTCCGCACCCAGCGTCTCGTCGCCGCGCCCTTCGGCGATGTCGGGGTGCCGATCATCGACCCGGTGGACATCGCCGAGGCCGCGGCGGCGTGCCTGCTGGAGGACCGGCACGCAGGCGGCACATACGAGCTGACCGGCCCTCAGGTGATCACACCGCGCCAGCAGGCAGAGGCCATCAGCGCCGCACTGGGCTCGCCGGTGCAGTTCCACGACCTCACCCGCGACGAAGCCAAGGCCGCCATGGCCCGCAGCATGCCGGCCGAACTCGCCGAGGACACCTTGACCATCCTCGGCTCCCCGAACCCCGCCGAGCTGCGCATCAGCCCGGACGTCCAACGGATCCTCGGCCGCGCCCCGCACCCGTTCGCCGCCTGGGCCGCCCGCAACACCGCCGCATTCCGCTGAGACCGGCCAGCCCGCCCCCATGGGTAAGGTGTGCGAGGGCCTGGCGCTCCTGACTGCGCCGCGTCTGCCGAGCCCTTGGTGAACGGAGTCCGCCTTGATCGACCGTACCGCCCACGCCGCGTCCTTCGGTGCCGCAGCCGCCGCCTACGAACGGAGTCGGCCGGAGTATCCGGCGGAGGCTCTTTCCTGGCTGCTGCCCGACGCGCCCGAGCATGTCGTCGACCTGGGCGCGGGCACCGGCAAGCTCACCCGTGCACTGGTCGGGCGCGGCTTCGAGGTCACCGCGGTGGAGCCCTCGGAGGGCATGCGTGAGCAGTTGGTCCACGCGGTGCCCCAGGCCCGCGCGCTGGCCGGCTCGGCGGAGTCGCTGCCGCTGCCGGACGCGAGTGCGGACGCGCTGCTGGTGGCCCAGGCGTGGCACTGGGTCGACACCGACCGGGCCGTCCCCGAGGCCGCCCGGGTGCTGCGCCCGGGCGGGACGGTCGGCCTGGTGTGGAACGACCGCGACGAGCGCCGCCCCTGGGTCGCCGAGCTGGGTCGGCTGCTGGACTCGGCCGGTGGCGTACCCACCACCGGCGTCGGCGTGGACGGCTTCGCCGCCCGTCCCGACCTGTTCGGACCGGTCGAGCGCCGCACCCACGAGTGGACCGTCGCCATGACCCCGGCTCAGGTCGTCGAACTGGTCGAGTCCCGCAGCTACGTGATCGTCCTGCCGGAGCCGGAGCGCACCGCTCTGCTGGCCGAGGTCCGCACCCTGCTGGCGAACCACCCCGACCTGGCCGACCGCGACCAGGTGGAGATGGCCTACCTGACCCACTCCTTCCGCATCCCCCGCCTGGCCTGAGCCCGCGGACGGCGCGCCCTCACTGGTCGACGTACTCGTACAGGGTCACGATCGAGTCGCCGAAGTAGGGCGAGAGGATGCCGTTGTGGTCCTTCGGGCTGGGCCACGTGCTGATCACTCCGTCGACCCAGCCCTTGGGCACGGACCGGCTGTACTCGTCGAACCACGGGCCGCCGCTGGACCCCTTGATGTAGCCCCGGCAGTCCATGCGGATGCGGTCGTCGGGCGGCGGGAGGAAGAGCCGGGTGTCGCCGAAGCACTCGTCCGGACCGTTGAGACCCTCGTAGCCCCATACGGTTCGCGGGTTGAGGTAACCCTGGTTGGCCTCCATGCCGTACTCCCCCACCACGTTGCCGACCTGGTGTCCGTGCGCGTCGGGGTCCAGCTCCACGAACCCGAAGTCGTCCCGGTAGTCCCCGCTCTCCCCCCAGCCGTGGTTGACCCAGGCCCGGCGGCCCTTGAAGGCGCCGTAGGCGAACTTCTGGCCCTTGCGGTAGGCGGGGATGAACACGAAGCCGGTGAAGTACCGCAACGAGCCACGGTCCATCAGGCAGTGGCCCGCGGTGACGATCAGGTTGTGACGGCGGCTGGGCACGGTGGTCGCGGTACAGATCGACTCGTCGCCGTCCGAGTCCTTGTAGTACAGCAGGCCGATCCTGGGGTCGGGCCCCGCCTGCGCTCCGCTGGACACCGCGTCGTGCAGCGCCGGGGCCCGCCCCGCCACTCGGAACGGCTTCCCGGCCGGACGCAGGTGGGGCACCGACGAGGGCCCGCCGACGGGCGCCTGCGCATCGGCGGTGACGGACACCGGTTGGGCAGCACCGCAGTCCGGCACGGGAGCAGCAGCGAGAAGGGCGGCGGCAGCCGCGACGACAGCCGCGGCGAGCGTCCCGCGTCGGAGCCTCGCCCGTCCGGGCAGGTGGAACATCGACATCGCCCAACACAAGCAGTCCGTCGTGTCAGCGCCCCAGTCAAAACCGACATGTCGACCGAGCGCCACCCGCACGGCCCAACCGAACGTGCATCAGGGACCAGTAATCCGCAGGTCGGTAGTCTTCGGCCATGAGTGATCGATTGAGCGCCGGCGCGGCCGGCACCGTCCGGGCCCGGGGAACCGCCGGGTACGCCCGGGCGGCGGACCTGCTGGCGGTCCAGTACGAGGAGGTCACTTTCGGCGAGGTCCACCGCGACGTGCTGAGCCTGGTGCCCACCGGGCCCGCGCGGATCCTCGACGTCGGCGCGGGCACGGGGCGCGATGCGGCCGCGTTGGCGGCCCTGGGCCACAACGTCGTGGCGGTCGAGCCGACGGCGGAACTGCGGGTGCACGGACATCGCATCCATTCCGGCGCCGCGATCGAATGGGTTGACGACGTTCTTCCCGCCCTGACGCTTCGCCAGTGCCCGGGGCGCTTCGACGCGGTCTTCGCCACTGCGGTGTGGATGCATCTGGACGCGGAGGAACGCGGGCAGGCGATGGCCAGGATCGCCGCCTTGCTGGTGCCCGGCGGCCGGTTCTTCGTCAACCTCCGCCACGGCCCGGTCCCCGATGGTCGCCACATGTTCGAGGTGTCCGCTGCCGAGACGGTCGAACTGGGTGCAGCACACGGCCTGCGGACGGTCCTGAGCAGCGAGCGTTCCGATCTCCACGGCCGGGACGGGGTCCGGTGGAGTTCTCTGGTACTCCAGGCGCAGGACTCGCCCGACGCACCTGGCTGAGCGCGAAGTCCGGATCGCCTCCTGCGGGTTGAGGCCGGGGGTCTGTCGGTGCGGCTGAGCCGGGGGGGGAGGATGGCCAGGTGATCGGTGACCGATGGGGCGTCCGCGAGGAGGAGGTCGCGCGGGAGTACCCGTGCGACCGGTTCGTGGATCGGCCGGCACTGCGTGCGTGGCGTGGGGTGACGATCGAGGCGCCGGCTGAGCGGGTGTGGCCGTGGGTCACGCAGATCAGAGTCGCTCCGTACGCCTACGACTGGATCGACAACGGCTTCCGGCGGTCGCCGCAGAGGCTGGTGGAGCTGTCGGAGCCGCAGGTCGGGGAGGCGTTCACGACGGCCGCCGGCCGGAAGCGGGGCCGCATCATGGCGGTCGAGCAGGGAGTGCAGCTGACGGGACGGATCATGGGCGGCTACCTGTCCTACGTGCTGGTCCCGGAGTCGCCGGATCGGACGCGGCTGCTGCTCAAGGTCGTCATGCAGGTCAACCCGCTGGTGGCGGTCGGGCTGTCGCTGGGCGACCTGGTCATGGCCCGCCGCCAGCTGCTGAATCTGAAGCGGCTCGCCGATCTCCCCGAAGCCCCCCGGTAGCGGCCGCCGCCGCAACACGGCGGACAGCACCCTGAGCGCGGGCCCGTCCACGTGACCTCCTACGATTCCTCTCGCACCATGGCGACGCAGCCGTGCCCCAAGGAGGAACGTTCATGCACGTCCGGAGGATCGGCGCGGTCGCCGCGGCAGCAGTGGCAGTGGTGGCAGCCCGCGACCTCGTTCAGAAGAGGCACGCGCTGCTCCGGAACTTCCCGGTGATCGGGCACGCCCGGTACGCGCTGGAGACCATCGGCCCTGAACTGCGGCAGTACATCGTGACCTCCAACGAGGAGGAGCGCCCCTTCAGCCGTGACCAGCGCAGCTGGATCTACGCGTCGGCGAAGGAGGAGAACAACTACTTCGGCTTCGGCACCGAGGTCGACGTCGAGCATGTGCAGGGTCACGCTTACATCAAGCAGCGCACCTTCGCCGCCGGCGCCCTGCCGGACGCGCACGACCCGCAGGCGCCGCTGCCGTCGGCCAAGGTGCTGGGCGGTCCGCGCGGGCGCGCCAAGGCGTTCCGGCCGGCCAGCGCGGTGAACATATCGGCGATGAGCTTCGGATCGCTGTCCGGCGCCGCCATCACCGCCCTGAACAAGGGGGCGGCGCTGGCGGGCACCATGCACAACACCGGCGAGGGCGGCCTGTCGCCGTACCACCGCAACGGCGGCGACATCGTCCTGCAGATCGGCACCGGCTACTTCGGCTGCCGCAACGAGGACGGCAGCTTCAACCTGGACAGGCTCAAGGACGTGGTGGCGAGCGCCCCGGTCAGGGCGATCGAGATCAAGCTCTCCCAGGGCGCCAAGCCGGGGCTGGGCGGGATGCTCCCGGGCGCCAAGGTGACCTCGGAGATCGCGGCGATCCGCGGCATCCCGGCCGGCAAGGACTGCGCCTCCCCCTCGCGGCACAGCGCCTTCGGCGACGTCGACTCGATGCTCGACTTCATCGAACTGCTCGCCGCCGAGACCGGTCTGCCGGTCGGGGTCAAGAGCGCGGTCGGGGAGATGGGCTTCTGGCAGGAGCTGGCCACCCTGATGGAGCGCGGCGACCGCGGCGTCGACTTCGTCACCGTCGACGGCAGCGAGGGCGGCACCGGCGCTGCGCCGCGGATCTTCGCCGACTCGGTGTCGCTGCCGTTCCGGATGGGCTTCTCCCGGGTCTACGGCACCTTCGCCGAGCTTGGGCTGACCGACCAGCTGACCTTCATCGGCTCCGGCAAACTCGGCCTGCCCGAGAACGCCGCGGTCGCCTTCGCCCTGGGCGCCGACATGATCAACGTGGCCCGCGAGGCGATGCTGTCGATCGGCTGCATCCAGTCGCAGAAGTGCCACACCGACAAGTGCCCCACCGGCATCGCCACCCAGAACCCGTGGCTGACCCGCGGCCTGGACCCGGCCTCAAAGTCCACCCGGACCGCCGCCTACCTGCGCACCCTGCGCAAGGAGCTGCTGAAGGTCTCCGGCGCGGTCGGCGTCGCCCACCCCGGCTTCATCACCGCCGACGACATCGAGATCCTCAACGGCGACTACGAGGCCCGCACCCTGGCCGGCGTCTACGGTTACAAGGACGGCTGGGGCGAGCTCGGCCCGCAGCTGGCCGACGAGCTCACCGCGCTGCTCGCCGCCGCCGATCCGCGCCGGTGACCCGCCCTCGGCCCGTCCGCCCCCAGCCCACCGACACCGTTCTGCCGGAGTGATCACAACGTGCCCGAAGAAGTGAGATTCAAGAGCGTCGTCGGACCCGAACTGGCCGGTTCGATCGACCTTCCCGAGGGCGAGGTCCGGGGCTGGGGCCTCTTCGTGCACGGATTCACCCTCGGCCGGAACTCCCCGGCCGCCTCGCGGGTCAGCAAGCAGCTGGCCCGCGAGGGGATCGGCATGCTGCGCTACGACAACCTCGGGATCGGCGACTCCGCCGGCGACTGGGGCGACGGGTCCTTCACCGTCAAGGTCCAGGACACCGTCCGCGCGGCGGCCCTGATGGCGGAGCGGGGCACGCCGGCGGAGCTGCTGGTGGGGCACTCCTGGGGCGGCGCAGCCGCCATCGCCGCGGCCGCGGAGGCGCCCGGTGTGCGCGCGGTCGCCACCATCGGGGCGCCCGCCGACCCCAGCCATGTCGAGCGACAGTACGACGCGGTCGTGGACCGCGTGCTCAGCGAGGGGTCGCACGAGTGGTTCGTCGGCGGCAGGACCCTGGTCCTCAAGCGCGCCTTCGTCGACGACGTCCGCCAGGCCCACCTCCGCGACCGGATCCGCGAGCTGGACCTGCCGCTGATCGTGCTGCACTCGCCGACCGACGACACCGTCGACATCGCCAACGCCGGGGAGATCTTCCGCGAGGCACGCCACCCGCGCAGCTTCGTCTCGCTCGAAGGGGCCGACCACCTCCTGACCGCGCGCGGGCAGGCTCAGCGCGCCGCCCACATCATCAGCGCCTGGGCCGACCAGTACATCAACACGTCGACCCGGCCCGGCGCGTAGGCTGAGCGCGGACGGCTCCAGCGGGAGGGGTGAACGCATGTCGGATGCGCACATGTTCAGCGTCTACGGACGGATGACCGCACTGCCCGGACGGCGCGACGAGCTGATCGCCCTGCTCCACGAGGGGTTCCGGGCCGGCGGCGACGACAGCGGCCTGCTGACCTACAGCATCAACACGGCGCCCGAGGACCCGGACACCATCTGGATGACACAGTTGTGGACCGACCGGGCAGCACACGACGCGACCACCCGTTCCGGCGCCGTCGCAACCGTGACACAGCGTCTGCTCCCGCTGCTGGCCGGGAAGCCGGAAGGCTCCTACGGCGACGCCGTCTACGTCCACGACCGAACCTGATCGGCGCCTGCCGACATCAGGAACGGCGGCGGCGCTCAAGCAGGCTGCCTACGACCAGCACGACGGCGACCACGGCCATGCCGACAGCGATCCCGGTGTGGCGGACGTACCTCACATCCGGACAGGGCCGATCGGGCACGCCCAGCCGGGTAGGGCGCATCGCCAGGCAGTGCATGCCGGGCACCGGCTCAGCCACATGAACCAGCGCGACCACCGCCGCACCCACGAGGAGAACGACCCCCAGGCAGAAGAACAACACACGGAACGCCACCATGCCGCTTGGACGCCCGCCCCAGACAATCCGTTCCCGACCCACCTGGTGCCCTTCGCAGCGGGGACCCGTTGCGTCCCCTGGCCGGTTGTGCGGGCCACTTCAGGTCGATTGGATCTGTCTTCTCCTCCGCTCTCGCCGCCAGACTCTGGGCGTGATGTCGGAAGGGGAGAGTCCGTGCTGAAGAACCTGGATGGAAGCACTGCACTGCCTGCGCAGGGATCGCAGGCGCTGAGGCCGGGAATCGGGGTCCGGCCGCCGCGAATTACCGTCATGGACGTGGGGATGGGGATGCTGGCCACGGCGTCCGAGCTTCGACGTCTTCGTCCCGACGCGGACCTTGTGCTTGCCACCGATCCGGATGGGATGCCCTGGGGAGTACGCACTCCCGAGGACCTGACGGCGCGTGCGCTTCTGGTGGCGAGTTCAGCCGCGGCCGAGCAGCCCGATCTGCTGATCGTCGCCTGCAACACGGCCACTCTTCATGCCCTGCCGGCGATACAGGAGTCCTTGGGGCCCGAGATGCCGGTACTCGGTACGCTTCCGGCAGTCCAGCCCGCGGCGGCAGCAGGCGGCGCTTTCGCGGTGTGGGGCACGCCGACCGGTGTCCGCAGTCCGCAACTGGACGAGTTGCTCCGGCGTTCCGCCCCTGACGTGCCGGTGGCAAGGGTCGCCTGCCATGGGCTGTCAGATGCCATCGAACGTGCGGACCCCGAGGCGGTGGCGGCCGCTATCGCCGCGGCTGCCGACCGCACCCCGGCCGACGTGCGGTCGGTCGTGCTTGCCTGCACCCACTACGAGCTCGTCACCCCTCAGATCCAGACAGCACTGCAACGGGGAAGCCGGACTGCTCCCACCCTCTACGGTTCCGCCGAGACCCTGGCCGTCCAAGCCCTGACACGCCTTGGATTGCAGCCCCGGCTCGCTGCTCCCGTGACAGGCTGCCTCACCGTATTGCGCAGTGGGCGGGTGGAGTCGCTGCCCGAGGCGGCACGGGCGTACCCGCACGCCGAACGCCTGCAAGCACCCCGGGCAGCGACACGACCGGTGGGGAGGCAATAGCAGCCCAGCGCTCCGATCAAAGGCACGCACCCATGGAGGCGTACGTCGACACGCGCTCCCATCCCCATCGGAGTTGCTGCGAAGCTGGCAGAACACACAGCCATCCCCGCAAGTGCCCGATCTTCCCGCTATCGCTGGGTGGTCTTGGTGATAGCGACCTTCGCTCAGGGTTGCACGTGCTTCTTCGTCCAGGGCATCGGCTCGATCACGGTCTTCCTGCAGCGGAGCCTGGACCTGAGTACCGCGCAGATGGGCTTCTTGGTCAAGGCAGCTCAGGTCGTGCCGTTGGCGGGGCTCTTGATGGCTGGTGAGATTCGTCCCCTGCTGGACCCTCCTGGTCAGCGTCGCGACAGCTGCCCTGGCAGCGATCGTCTGGCGCCTCACGCCGTGGCCACCCCGTCCTCGCCGATCGGGGCCGGCAGCAGCCGCAGCCGCTCGCGAAGATCAAGAACCGGGGCTGCGTCCACCGTGCTGAGCTGCCGCTCCAGCCGTGCCAGCCGGGACCGCGCCGTCGCCCTCAGCCGGGCTGCTGGAATTCGGTCCAGCACGTCCAGGGCCCGAAGTGCCGCCGCGTCGGGCCCCTCATGTACCTCGGCCAGGGCCAGGACCAGGCTGGCGGCTGCCCATCCGGGCGTGTTCTCCGCTTTCGCCGCGATGGACTCCAGAGCGATCCGCGCCGCTCGGTCGTACCGGCGCAGCGTCAGGTTCGCCTCTGCAGCGTGCAAGCGGTGCTCGGCCAGGTCGTACCCGAAACGGCCCGGCATCTCGACCGCGGTCTCCAGAATCCGGTCGGCCTCGGCCAGGACCGCGTCGACCTGATCCGCGTCCCCCATTCCGGCCAGCGCCGGGAGCTGGGCCCAGCCCAGGAGTTGGGCACGGCGCAGGCCCCCTGGCGCATGTGCGAGGCCGTGGGAGGCATGGTCCAAGGCGTGCTGCCAGTCCCGACGGCTGTTGGCGACCATGGCCAGTGCCCCGGATACCCAACCGGTCAGCGACGGTTCGCCAGTGCGCTCCCCGATGTCGAGGGCCAGGGTCAGGTGGGTACGGGCTCCGGTCTCATCCGCGAGGTGATGACACAGGTTCCCCAGCAGTGCGGACAGCCAGCCGATCTGGGTCCGCAGCGCCGTACCGACTTGCTCGTCGGTGCACACGGCCACGGCCACGGCAAGCAGTCGGCGCGACCGGTGGACTTCGTCCAGGAGCAACGCGGGTGGGTGCTTGGAGTAGTTCAGGGCGTAGTGCTCGACGGCGGCTTTGGCCAATGCAGCTACGGCGGGTGTGCCACCGGGGGCGTCGAGGAGCGCGAGTTGCAGGGATTCGCGGATCGCGGGCATACCGCTGGCTGTTGTCATTCCGGCTCCCGTACCTGTCGCCTGGTCACCACCCTGCTGACCGTAGTGGAGAACCGGGGTGGTGCAGGAGGTGCTGCACGCGAAACAGCGTGTCGTCCAGCCGAGGTGATCAAGCCGGGCACCATAGGCGCGGGCGATCATCATCTTGTATTCGGGACCGGGGTCTTCCTGATCGTGCTCATAGCGGCACAGCATCGCCTCCGAGAGCCCCGGGGGCCGCAGGCCGTCCGCACGGTATGCCTCAGCAACCTGGCGGACCGTCTGGGCACGTGACCAGCCCAGAGCCAACCTCCAACCCTCCAGCGCGGTGACCTCCGGAAGAGCGGCACGTAGAGCAGTGACGGTGCGTTCCGCCGAGTAGCCGGCCTGCTGACAGCGGGCCCTGATCAGTTGGGCCTCGCGCTGGATCTGTGCCCGGCGCTCCCTTGTGACAGTGACCATCGCGCACCCCCGAGACCTGCGGCCTGCTTCGACGGTAGCCATCACACCTGGTGATCGGCAGAGGTCGCGCATTGCGGCGCACCCGCAATGTCGCCCTGCAGCAATGGCAATGACCGGGCCGGTCCCCCTACGTCACCTTGGGGTCAGGGCCCGACCAGTGGGCCGACAACACAAAGCAGAAGGGCATCGAGATGGCCACAGCAGTGCAGTTGCGTGATCCTCGCTCGTTCGTCTCCCCTGAGGTCTGGGACCGCGAGATCGCGCTCCTGGTCCGCGACCACCCCTTCGACACCGTCATGGCCACCCGCCTCTTCGGCCAGGCCATCGCCTACCTCATCACCGCCATCGAGAAGCACGGCCAGAACCTGGGGCTGGGCTGCGGAGAACTCGTCGACACCGGCGTGCACGCCTTCCTCCTGGACACCCGCAACTACCGCGAGTTCTCAGCCAAGTACTTCGATGGCAAGTTCCTCGAGCACATTCCCGAGATCGACCGCAAAGCCGACGGAACCGTGCTGCGCACGGCTCGGATCATCGAGGCCAACGGCTTCGCAGTCGACTGGCCGTTGTGGGAACACGACTACGCAAAGTGCTCACCCTGCCGACCGGGTGAGAACTGCCACTGACGCGCACCAACCCACAGGCCCGGCCCCCGCGACCAAGGGAGCCGGGCCGCTTCGTGTCCAGCGGCAACTCATGCGGGTGAACTCCCCCCAACCCCCGGCCTGGGCGTGGATGCAAGGCTACGGTGTCGAACACCCCGCCTCTGCGTCCCCCGGAGGATCGCATGCCCCGCGTGTCACAAACCCTCGAACAGTACTGGGACACCTACAAACCCAGCCGCGGCGACGATGTCCCCGCGCCCTCGGCGAATGTGTTCGAGTGGACCCAGCACAGCCACGGCCCCGGCGCAGAATGGCTCGGCAACCCGGCCACCGCCCTGGAACTCGGTGCGGCCGAATGCAAGGAAGCCGTCCATCTCGCCCGACGCGGCGTCCAAGTCACAGCCCTGGACTTCTCCACCGTCCAGATCAACCGCGCCCGCACCTGGTGGGAGGGAACTCCGGGCCTGCACATCGTCCACGCCGAGGCCTGCCACTACCTCGACACCACCCAGCAACGCTTCGACGCCATCTACTCCGTCTGGGGCGCCGCCTGGTTCACCGATCCCGACCTCCTGTTCCCGCTGGTGCGCTCCCGGCTGAACTCCGGCGGGGTGTTCGCGTTCGCCCACGCCGAACCCCTGGAAGGCCTCTACGGGCCCGAGGGCATGTACGGAAACGGATTCAACGGTCCCAAACTCACCGTCCTCCGCTGGTCCCACAGCCCCGAACAATGGACCGACCTGCTCAAACGCCACGACTTCGCCGACATCGACGCCGGCATCCTCCCCGCACCCGACCCGGACCACGTCGGCACCCTCATGGTCCGCGCCTACGCGCCCCACTCCTAGATGACTGCTGCCGGGTTGCCGGCGGCAGTGCTGTGGTGGTCCTGGGCGGCGAGGATCTGTTCGGCGTGGTCGATCGCCCACTGGCCGAGGGCGGCGAGCGGGCCGTCGGCGAGGGTGGCGCCCAACTCGGAGAGCTCGTACGCCACCGAGCGGTCACCGGGCTGGGTGATCCGTACGATCAGGCCGTTGGTGTGCAGGCGGCGCAGCGTCTGGGTGAGGACCTTGTCGCTGACCCCCGCGACGGCACCCAGCAGGTCGATCCGCCGGCGCCTGCCGGCCCGTAGCGCCATCAGCACCACCGGGTCCCAGGTGTGGGCTATCAGCTCGGCGGCCAGGCGCACCGCGCAGTCGGCGGCGAAGGGCTCGCAGTGGTCGTCGTTCATGCCTCTCCTTCTACCGGATTCGGGCCTACCGATCGGTAGGCCAAAGGTCCCTACCTTAACGAGGTATCAGGCCTTCGAGGAATGGAGAGCAGCATGCGCATCGGAATTCTCGGCACCGGCGTCATGGCCTCGGCACTGGCGGAGGGGTGGACGCGACGTGGACACCACGTCCTCGTCGGCGGCCGTTCGCAGGAAAGGGCCCGGGCGATCGCCGCGCGGCTCGGCGACGCGGTCGAGGCGGTCGACCCCGCGCAGGTGGGCAAGCAGAGCGATGTCGTGGTCATCGCCGTGGCGTGGGAGGGGATCGACCAGGTGCTCGACCTCGCCGGAGCCGGCCAGGGGTCGCTGGCCGGTCTGGCCGTGATCGACTGCACCAATGCCGTGGACTACGCCGACGGCCTGCTCAAGCTGCCCAGCGGGTCGGCGGTGGAGCACATCGCCGAGCGGGCCGTGGGCAGCAAGGTGGTCAAGGCGCTGCACCTCTTCGCGGGGGCGAGCTGGTTGGCGCCGACGCCGACGGGACAGCCGAAGCGGACCGTGGCGATGTGCGGCGACGACGAGGCGGCGCTCGCCATCGCCGCGGAGCTGGTCCGCGACCTCGGCGGCGTGCCCGCCGTGATCGGCGGACTGGAGCACGCTCGGCAGCTCGAAGACGTGGCGGGGTTCGTCATGCGGCTGGTCGCTGCGGGCCACAACCCCGTCACTGCCCTGCCTTCCGTCGACCGGTCGCAGGACTAGATCGAGCGACCCACGATTCGCGGCCTGTCGTTGTGCCTGCGCGATCAGGTGAACCCGTACGGATAGGGTCGCTTGCGATCGAGCGATCTAGGACTCAACTCTCCCCCGCCTGCCGCGTACAGCCACCCGCGGAGCACTACGGGATACGGGAAACGGACGGCTGCTGGATGTTCCGACGGGTCACGGTGCGGTCCGCAACTGGATGCCGACCGGGGCAGGGGGCGGCGCGATGAACACACCACCTGCCTCGGAGGTCCCGCCTGCCTCGGGGATGCGGGAGCGCCTCGTCCGGTATCACGCCAAACCGGATCTGACGGCTGAACGGGCCGGGGCCCGGATCTCGGCGTACGTCTACGGCAACATCATCATCTTCGCCGCGATCCTTGGGCTGCCCACGCACGACGTCGAGAACGGCGACGCCTTCGCCGTCGTGGTCGGCGCGGCGTTGACGACCTTCCTCGCGCACGCCTTCGCCGAGGTGGTGGGCCACAGCACCCGCGACAACACCCCCGAGGCCAAGGCCGAGCTCGGCCGGGAACTGCGTGACGCGGCGCCGATCGCCACCTCGGCGGTTCTGCCGGCGCTACTGCTGGCGCTGGCCTGGGCGGGCTGGTTCTCCGGCGGAGCCATGGCCCTGGCCTCCGAGATCTACCTGCTGGTCCGCATCGCGCTGATTCCCCTGATGGTGGAACGCCTCCGAACCGACCGAACCTCCTTCCCGGCTCTGCTGGCCGGAATCCTGCTGGCACTCGCCGCCGCCGCTGTCAGCGCCGTCAAGATGATCGCCGGGCACTGATTCCCCCTCCGGTGGATCGCGGATGACGGAGGCCCGGCCAGAACGCCTGCACCTGACGGGGCTTCAACTCAGAGCTTCGGCTGCGGGCCCACTACGGCCGGCGACCCAGGTCGCGCTGATGCCAGGTGCCCGGCTTGCCGCCGAGGTCGGCCGGGTCGGCAGGTCCGACCGGGACGAAGCCGGCCTTGGCCAGCACCCGCTGGGACGCGGCATTGGTGTGGGCGGTGGCTGCCCGCAGCGTGCGCAGCCCGTGCCGCGCCGCCGCCAGCCCGCACAGCTCCCGGACGGTCTCGGTCGCCACGCCCCGGCCGGCGACCTGCTGTGCGACCCGGTAGCCGAGGTCGGCGCTGCCGTCCTTCAGGTCGTACAGGTTGAACCGGCCCAGGACCGAGCCGTCCTCGGCGACCAGCACGTAGAAGGCGCAGAGGCCAGCCTCCTGCTCGGCCAGCAGGGCACGGTAGCGGTCGGCGAACTGCTCGAAGTACGCGTCGCCCCGGTCGGAGATCGAGGCAGCGAAGTAGGCGCGGTTCGCCAGCTCGAAGGCCAGGACCGCGGGGGCATGGCCGACATCCAACTGCTGCAGCTCGGGCACGCGCGCAACCCTACCCACCGGGCGCCCCGGCGCCACCTGGTTTTCCGTCAGCTGCTGCTGTTCACCTGCCGAGTGTCGCGAGGATCTCCCGCGGATCGAAGGTGACCCGGATCCTGGTGATCCTCCCGTCCTCCACATGGCTCCAGTTCGCCGTGGGGGTGGGCGGTGCACCGGCGGTGTGCAGGTCGAACCAGGTGATCACATCGGTGTCGTTCGCCACCCGGGCGTGCACCTCGATCCGTTCCAGGAGTTGGCCCAGACCGCGCAGGCCGGCCAGGCACTCCTCCACCCCGGACGCGCGGCCTAGTGCGCCGACGAAGTCGACGTCGTCGGCCAGCAGGCCGCGCAGGGTGTCGAAGTCGCCCTTCTGCCAGGCGGTGAAGTACTGCTCGGAGATCTGTTCCGGAGTCGTCATACGTCCAGGGTCCTCGACCTCCGTCCATCCGTCCAACAGATGGATCAGATACTGAGTATCATCTCTGGTTATGGAGATGCATCAGCTGCGCTACCTCGCGGCGGTCGTGGACGAGGGCACCTTCACGGCCGCGGCAGCGCGCCTGCACGTCAGCCAGTCGGGCATCAGTACGCAGGTGGGCAAGCTCGAACGGGAGCTGGGGCAGCAGCTGCTGGAGCGTTCGGGGCGCCGGGTCCGGCTGACCGCCGCAGGCGAGGCGGTGCTGCCGCTGGCCCGGGAGGCTCTGGAGACGCTCGACGGCATCGAGCACACGGCGGCCGAGTTCGCCCAGGCTGCCCGGGGGCGGGTCCGCCTGGGCATGATCAGGGGCTGTTCGATCCCCGGCTTCCTGGACGCCGTGGCAGGAATGGGCAGCACCAACCCCGGCATCGTCCTGAGTCTGCACGAGGACGACTCGCAGGCCCTGCAGGCCCAGGTGCTGGCCCGCTCGCTCGATCTGGCCCTGATCGCGTTCGCCGGGCAGGCGGCCGCCGGGCTGGACGTCAGCGTGGTCGTCGACGAACCGATCGCCCTGGCCGTACCCGTGGGCCACCGGCTGGACCGCATCTCGGTACGGTTGGCCGACGTGCAGGCGGAGACGGTCCTCTGCCTGTCGCAGGGCACCGGCATCCGGGAGGCCTACGAGCGCTCCTGCCACCGGGCCGGCGTCGAACCGCGGGTGGACATCGACGCCAGTTCACCGCAGACACTGCTGGGACTCGCCCGCCGGGGTGCCGGAGTCGCCGTCCTCAGCCCCTCCTCGGGGGCCGCCGAGGGCCTTCGCAGCGTACCCGTCACCGATGCCGCGACGCACGCCTGCCTCGGCCTGGCGATCCGACCGGACCAACGCTCACCGGCGGCCCGACTGATGCTGGCCAGGCTGCACACCGCCCTCGCGCACGTCTGAGCAACCTCTGGGCGGCCGACCCCGACGCGCATCCGCCGGTCGATCCGGGGACGTCAGGGCCGCGAGCGCAGCGGGTGGTCCGCGGGGACTTCGACCACGACGATGCGTACACCGTCCGGGTCCTCGATCCACATCTCCAGGAGCCCCCAGGGCTCGCGCACCGGAGCACGGACGATCGGCACCCCGTGCCCCACGAGCTCCCGGTGCGCCTGGGCCACGTCCGCGACCTGGAGCCACAGCTGCAGGCCCGGCCCCGGCGGCTGCTCGGCGCGGCCGGAGACCTCCAGGAAGCCGCCGCCCAGGAAGTACACCGTGCCGCGCTCGGGCCCGGTGCCGAACTCGCGGTAGACCTCCAGCCCCAACCGCTGACCGTAGAATGTCCGCGAACGCTCGGGGTCGGTGGGACGCAGGAGGATCCGGCTGCTCAGCACGTGCACCATGGCAACGAACCCTAGCCGCCGCGCCGGCCGTGGCAGGAGCGACAGGCCACCGCAGCGCAGTCGAGGACGAGCAGGGAGAACGACCGCATGGACACCGCCGACCGCACCGCCGGCACCGGAGAGCTCAGCTACCGGGACGCCACCGAGGACGACATCGGGCCGCTGGTGGCGCTGATCGAGTCGGCCTACCGCGGGGACTCCAGCCGCGCCGGCTGGACCACCGAGGCCGACATCCTGCACGGCTCGCGCACCGACCACGACGGCGTGCGCGCGGTCATCACCACGCCCGGCAGCAGACTGGTCACCGTCGAGCGCGACGGCGACCTGGTCGCCTGCTGCCAGCTCGAACACCGCGGTGAAGCGGCCTACTTCGGGATGTTCGCCGTCTCCCCCGCGCTCCAGGGCTCGGGCCTGGGCAAGCAGATCATCGCGGAGGCCGAGCACCTGGCCCGGACCGGGTGGGGCGTGCGCGAGATGCACATGACCGTGATCTCGGTGCGCGAGGAGCTGATCGCCTTCTACGAGCGGCGCGGCTACCGCCGTACCGGCGAGCTGACGCCCTTCCCCTACGGCGACGAGCGCGTCGGCCTGCCCCAACGCGACGACCTGGCGTTCGAACTGCTGGTCAAGGAACTGGCCTGAGCCGCGACGGACAGCCACACCCCGCAGCCATGAGTACCGAAGGCCTCGACGATGTGCTCGCCGAAGGGCTGGACATCGTCTTCATCGGCATCAACCCGCCACCGGTGTCCGTGAACGCCGGGCACAGCTTCGCCACCCCGGGGAACAGGTTCTGGCCCGCACTGCACGCCGCCGGATTCACGCCGACGGTTCTGCGTCCGCAGCAGGAGCGCGACCTGCTGCGGCTCGGACTGGGCATCACCAGCATCGTGCGCCGCGCCACCCGCCGGGCCGATGAGCTCAGCACGCTCGAACTGCGCTCCGGCGGACAGGACCTGACGCAGCGCCTGCTGGCGGTCCGGCCGCGCTGGGCCGCGTTCCTGGGCGTGAGCGGCTACCGTCCCGCCTTCGGGGCCCCGCACGCCCGCGTCGGCCCACAGCCCACCACGATCGGCACGACCCAGGTCTGGGTGCTCCCCAACCCCAGCGGTCGCAACGCCCACTATCCGCCCGCAGCCCTCGCCGCAGAGTTCGCCCGGCTCCGCCACGCAGCCGCCCTCCCCGACCGGCGGACACTCAGTCGGTCCTACGTTGTTGGCATGGGTTGAACGGGCTGTCGTAAGGTCCAGAGGCCCAGAGACGCCGGGTATGGCTTTCAGTCGGTTGCACTCGATG
>NZ_JOEH01000039.1 GCF_000719095.1 Streptacidiphilus jeojiense
AAACGCCCGGTAACATCCCGAACCCGGAAGCTAAGCCTCACAGCGCCGATGGTACTGCAGGGGGGACCCTGTGGGAGAGTAGGACGCCGCCGAACAATCATTCAGAGCCGCGGCCCCAGCGATTCGCTGGGGCCGCGGCTTTTTGTGTTTTTGCAGGATCGAATTGAACTGGCCGGTAGCCCGTGAGCGGGCACCTGCCGGGTGCGGGACAATGAGAGTCGGTGGGGTGCCTCGACGGTGGCCACCGGGATGTTGCTGGTAGATCAGAAGGAGTCAGGTCGATGTCGAACCCCCCTCAGGGACGCCCGGAGCGCCGTTCGGGTGACGGATCGCAGGGCACCGGGGGTGCGGGCGCCGGCCGGCGTGACTCCCGTGGCGGTAGCTACAACCGCGACAGCCGCGATGATCGCGGACCGCGTCGGGACGACCGTCCGTCCGGTGGCGGCTACAACCGTGACGACCGCGGACCGCGCCGCGACGACCGGCCGGCCTCGTCCGGTGGTGGGTTCCGTCGGGATGACCGTCCCTCGGGCGGCGGGTTCAACCGTGACGATCGTCCCCGTGGTGGGGGCTTCAACCGTGACGACCGCGGTCCGCGCCGCGACGACCGACCGTCGTTCGGCGGCGGGTACCGTCGGGACGACCGCCCCTCCGGCGGTGGTTACAACCGCGACGACCGTCCCTCGAGCGGCGGGTTCAACCGTGACGACCGGCCTCGTGGTGGGGGCTTCAACCGTGACGACCGTGGCCCGCGACGTGATGACCGTCCGTCCGGTGGTGGGTTCAACCGGGACGATCGTCCGCGCAGCTTCAACCGCGATGACCGCGGCCCCCGTCGTGACGACCGACCCTCCGGTGGCGGATTCAACCGGGACGACCGTCCCCGTGGTGGGGGCTTCAACCGTGACGACCGTGGCCCGCGTCGCGACGACCGGCCCTCGGGTGGCGGTTACAACCGTGACGACCGTCCGCGCAGCTTCAACCGCGATGACCGCGGCCCGCGCCGCGACGATCGCCCGTCCGGTGGTGGGTTCCGTCGGGATGACCGTCCCTCCGGCGGTGGCTTCAACCGTGATGACCGTCCCCGTTTCAACCGGGACGATCGTCCGCGCAGCTTCAACCGTGACGACCGCGGCCCCCGTCGTGACGACCGCCCGTCCGGCGGTGGCTACAGCCGTGACCGGGACGACCGTCCCCGTGGCGGTGGCTTCAACCGCGACGACCGCGGCCCGCGATCGACGAGGACGTCACCGGGCAGGAGATCGACGGTGATGTCCGCCAGGAGCTGATGAGCCTGCCGAAGACGCTCGCCGAGGACGTGGCCAAGAACCTGGTCATGGTTGCGCGGCTGCTCGACAGCGAGCCGGAGGAGGCGTACGCGTACTCGCGCGTCGCGCTGCGGCTGGCGTCTCGGGTCGCGGCGGTGCGTGAGGCGGCCGGCTTCGCGTCCTACGTCACCGAGCGCTACTCGGAGGCGCTGACGGAGTTCCGTGCGTCTCGGCGGATGACCGGGTCGGCGGAGCTGTGGCCGGTCATGGCGGACTGCGAGCGCGGTCTCGGTCGGCCGGAGCGGGCGCTGGAGATGGCCGGCGCGCCCGAGGTGAAGCAGCTGGACAAGGCCGGGCAGATCGAGATGCGCCTGGTCGCCGCAGGTGCCCGCAGCGACATGGAGCAGTTCGACGCCGCCGTGGTGACGCTGGAGTGCCCCGAGCTCGGCTCGCACTCGGTGCAGCCCTGGACGGCCCGGCTGCGCTACGCCTACGCCGACGCGCTGATCGGCGCCGGGCGTGAGGACGAGGCCCGCGACTGGTTCGCCAAGGCGGTCGAGGCCGACCAGGACGGCAGCACCAACGCGGCCGAGCGCCTGGCGCAGCTGGACGGCATCGAGTTCGTCGACGCCCTCGACCCCGACGTCGAGGTGGACGACGAGGACGAGGACGAGACCGGCATCGTCGTCGAGGTGGACGACGACGGCGACGCGGAGGACGACGCCGAGTTCGCCCAGGGCGACGGCGAGGACTACTACGAGGACGACGAGGAAGAGGACGAGGAGGAGGGCTTCAGTAGCCCGTCCGCCGAGCGTCCCTTCCTGGAGCCCGAGAGCGATCGGGACTGATCCAACAGCTGTGGCCCGGAACCAGAAGTTCTCTGGTTCCGGGCCACAGCTGTTTCGGCTGACGGGCGCTCAGCGGACCAGCAGGCTGCGCAGGACCAGTCCGGTGGCCGGCTTGGGGCCGAAGGAGGTGGACTTCCTGGGCATGGTGACGCCTTGTTCGGCCAGTCGGCGGACCACCCCCTCGTCGACGGGGTGGAGCAGCACCGCGGTGCCCCCGCCGCGCTCGGCCTCGCGGACGGCGGCTGCGGTGTCGTGCAGGTAGCCGATGTGCTCGGGGGCGTCCGGGACGTGCCAGACCCGGTCCAGCAGCACCGAGTGCAGCACGGTGGCGTCCAGACGGCGGTACTCCTCGGGGCGGTCGTCGGGGACCGCCGCGCGCAGCGTCTCCTCGTCCGGCCCGGTGACCAGGTGGAAGCCGCCGTCGCCGGCGAGGACGAAGGCGTTCAGCCCGGCTGCCTTGGCGTCGGCCAGGGCGGCGAGCGCGCCCTGCTGGGTGCCGTCCTCCACCAGGCCGACCGACCAGGCGCCGTCGAGGGCGGAGAGGGCCTTGTCCACCGGGAGCTGCCGCAGTACCCGGTGGATGGCGCGGACCCGCAGCGGGTAGCGGGCGGTGTCGACGAGCAGCACCAGGCCGCGGTCCCAGGGGCTGTTGGCGAGGTGCCGGTACTCGCCCTGGAGGCGCAGGTACATGGCCCAGCGGTGGTGGCCGTCGGCGATCAGGGCCCGGCAGGTGGCCAGGTCGGTGCTGACGGCGGCCAGGTCGGCCTCGGCGGTGACGGACCAGAGCCGGTGGGTGGTGCCGTCGAGGGTCGTGGTGGTCAGCAGCGGGGGGCCGGACGCGGCGCGTTCGACCACGTCGGCGGCCCCGCCGTCGCCGCGGTAGGTGAGCAGCAGCGGCTCCAGGTTGGCCTTGGTGGTGCGCATCAGGCCGACCCGGTCGGCGACCGGCTGCGGCATCACGTCCTCGTGCGGGAGCACCACTCCGGCGCCCGGCTCGCTGAGGGCCAGCGCGCCGATCAGGCCGCGCTGCAGGGTGCCGCTGCCCGGGTCGCCGTCCTCGGGGGGAGTGTGCTGCTCGTAGACGTAGAGGGCGGGCGCGGGGTCGGGGACGAGCACGCCCGTGCGCTGCCACTCGGTGAGCAGGCGGGCGGCCTGGCGGTAGCCGCTCTCGGCGGTCGGCTGCGGGCGGGGCAGGATCAGCCGGACGATGTTGTGCGGGTCGCCGGTCTCCAGACGGAGGCGTCCGTCCGGGTCCACCACGTCGTAGGGCGGGGAGGTGACGGCGGCCAGGGAGCTGACCTTCTCCGGGTCGTAGCGCAGCCCCCGGAACGGGGCCAGCGACAGCCCGGCCGCGGCCACCCGTCCGGCATCACCCCAACCGCGGGCATCGTCGCCGGGGCGGAAATCTCCTGAGTCGTCTGCACTGACTGCTCTCACTCTGGGCATGTTAATCGGGTATGCCTGGTTGCCTGATCATCGGAGGGCGCGATGAGGGAACGTGCACGCAGTGACGAAGGTGCACCGAGCGGTGATGTCTACGAGTGGTTCCGGCGCGGCAGCGCCCTGCTGGCCGGGGGCCATCCGGGGGCCGCGCAGCAGTTGCTGAGCCGGGCCGCCGCGGCGGAGCCCGGCTCGGCGGCGATCCGGGAGTCGCTGGCCAGGGCCCAGTTCGACGCCGGTTCGTACGCCGCGGCGCTGGAGAGCTTCCGGGAGGTGGCACTGGCGGATCCGTCCGACGACTACGCCCAGTTCGGCTGGGGGCTGGCGGCGGCCCGGACCGGGGACTTCGAGGAGTCGGCGGTGCACCTGGCGCTCGCGGTGGCGATGCGCCCGGAGGCCGCCCACTACCGGGCCGCGCTGCGCCAGACACGGGCGACGCTGAAGGCGCGGGCCGGCGGGTTCGGTACGGTCGGGGCAGAGCACGGGCAGGACCAGCAGGACCAAGAGCATCATCAGGACGAGTAGGAAGACACCGATCCATGTCTGAGCACGCAGACCAGCCGCTGTACCGGGCCTATGACACGGCCCTGCTGGACCTGGACGGAGTCGTCTACGCCGGGCCCCGGGCGATCGACCACGCGGTGGAGTCGCTCGCGGAGGCCCGTGCGGCCGGGATGCGGCTGGCCTATGTGACCAACAACGCCTCGCGCACGCCCAAGGCCGTCGCCGAGCACCTGACCGAGCTGGGCGTCGCCGCGGAGCCGGAGGACGTGATCACCTCGGCGCAGGCGGCGGCCCGAGTCGTCGCCGGGAAGGTGCCGGCCGGCGCGGCGGTGCTGGTCGTCGGCGGCGAGGGGCTGCTGGAGGCGGTGCGGGAGCACGGGCTGCGCCCGGTGCGCTCGCTGGACGACGATCCGGCCGCAGTGGTGCAGGGCTATGACGCGACGGTGGGCTGGCAGCAGCTGGCCGAGGCCTCCTACGCGGTCGCCAGCGGCCTGCCGTGGGTGGCCTCCAACACCGACCTGACCATCCCGACCGCGCGCGGCACCGCGCCGGGCAACGGCACGCTGGTCGCGGCCGTGCGGACGGCGACCGGGGTGGAGCCGGAGGTGGCCGGCAAGCCGCTGCCGCCGATGCACCGGGAGACGGTGATCCGCACCGGGGCGAAGCGGCCGCTGGTGGTGGGGGACCGGCTCGACACCGACATCGAGGGCGCCTACAACGGCGGTGTCGACAGCCTGCTGGTGTTCACCGGCGTCAGCAGGCCCGAGGAGTTGCCGGAGGCCCCCGCGAAGTACCGCCCGACCTATCTGGCGGCGGACCTGCGCGGGCTGCTGCGGGTGCAGCCCGCGCTCAGCGCCGGGGACGGCGGTTCGTACCGCTGCGGCGGCTGGACGGTGGAGCTGCGGGACGGTGCCCTGGTCCTCGCCGAGCGCGGGGAGGACAGCTACGACGGGCTGCGGGCGCTGTGCGCGGCGGCCTGGGCGGCGGCGGACGCGCCCGGCGGGTCGACCCCGAAGTGGCGCGAGGCGCTGGCCTCGCTGGGTCTCTGAGGCCGGCCGGGGCCGGGGACGCCTAGAGCAGCTTGCGGAGCTGGAGCAGGTCGCGGATGCCCGCCTCCAGCTTGACCCGGCCGGTGGCCCAGGCCGAGGCGAAGTTCAGCTTGCCGTCGACCAGGGCGACCAGGTCGTCGCCGGACATCGACAGCCGGATCTGGGCCCGCTCGACCGGACGGCCGGGGGCCTCGGTCACCTCGGTGATGCTGCCGTCGCGCAGCCGCCCCGAGAAGGTGAGGTCCAGGTCGGTGATCCAGCAGGTCAGCGAGCGGTCCAGGGACGCGGCGGTGCGGACGTCGCCCTCGGCCTTGCCGAGGTTGCGGCTGAGCTGGTCCAGTGCCGCGCGGCACTCGGCGGGGGTGGCCATGGTGCGCTGTGCTCCTGAGGTGCGGGATGGGTGCTGGGTGCGTCCGACGCTACCGCAGCCCGGGGCGCGCTGAGTGCGCGACGGGGGGCGGCCAGGCGGTAGCGTCGGTGCAGGGCCTGTCGAGTGCGTGGGTGTGGAGGAGGAGTGCCGGATGCGCGACGTGGTGCGTGATTGCCTGAAGGCCGCGGCGGGGGCTGCCACCGGGGTCGTCGGCGTGGCCGAGGAGGTCCGGCGCAGGGCCGAGGGGGCCGCCCGGGAACTGGTGGAGCTGAGCGGGGTGCGTCCGGAGCAGTTGCTGGAGCGGGCGCCCGAGCCGGTGCAGCTGGTGGTCGGGGTGGTGCGCTCGGAGGCCGACAAGGTGTGGAGCCGCCTCGGTGACGGGGTGGTCCAGGTGGGTGTGGTCCTGGAGTTCCTGGAACAGCAGGTCCGGCACCTGCAGGGCGGGGAGGACGCGCCCGCGGCGGAGCCCGAGGAGCCGGAGGAGCCGGAGGAGGAGCCACGGGTCGCGCGGCCGCGCGCCGAGCAGGCCTTCCCGGCACCCCGGCGGAAGTCGGGCTCGGTGCGACCGGTGCGGGTGGTCGTCGACGAGGACCTCCCGGCGGACGACGAGGCCGCGGCGGCTGCGGCGCGCAGGCGCGCGGCCGTGCCGGGGATGAAGAAGACGGCCGCGCGGAAGGCGGCGGTCGCCGCCGAGGCAGCGGCGGCGCCGGCCCGGACCCCCGCGGCGCGGAAGGCCCCCGCCGGGAAGCCGGCCGCGGCGGCTGCCGCCACGGCGGTGACGGAGCCGGCACCGGTGGCGAAGGCGCCCGTGAAGAAGGTCGCAGCGAAGAAGGCCACGGCCAAGCCCACCGCGGTGGAGAAGACCCCGGCGAAGCGGTCTGCGGTGAAGCGGGTGGCGGCAACGAAGACCGTGGCCGAGGGCGCGTCGGCGACGAGCAGCGCCGCGAAGGGGAGCGCGGCGAAGCGGGCGCCGGCGAAGAAGGCCGTCGCCAAGAAGACCCCGGCGAAGCGGACCACTGCGGCGAAGAAGGCCACCGCCGGCGCGGTGGGCTCGTCCGCGAAGCGGGTGGCGCCGAAGGCGCAGGCGGGCGATGAGTGAGTCCCGGGAGCCGGTGCTGGAGACCGGGCACGACGCAGTCGACTCCGCGCTGGCGCGGCTCGCGGAGTTGGACGGGGTGCCGACGGAGGCGCATGCCGGGGTCTACGAGAGCGTGCACCGGACGCTTCGTGACACCCTGAACGCGCTGGACGCCGAGCCGCACCCGCTCGGCACCGATTCGAACCGCAGGAGCTGAACCGCACGTGGCAGTCGCACGACGCCGTCTGGACGCAGAGCTGGTCCGCCGCAAGCTGGCCCGGTCGCGGGAGCACGCCAGCGAGCTGATCGCCGCGGGGCGGGTCTCCGTGGGCGGGACGACGGCGACCAAGCCGGCCACCCAGGTGGAGACCGCTGCGGCGGTGGTGGTGGCGAAGGACGACAACGACCCCGACTACGTGTCCCGGGGCGGCCACAAGCTGGCCGGCGCGCTGGAGGTGTTCCGGCCCGAGGGGTTGGTCGTCGAGGGCCGCCGCTGCCTGGACGCCGGCGCGTCCACCGGCGGGTTCACCGATGTGCTGCTGCGCGCCGGGGTGGACCGGGTGCTGGCGGTGGACGTCGGCTACGGCCAGCTGGCCTGGTCGCTGCAGAGCGACGACCGGGTGACCGTGATGGACCGGACCAACGTCCGGGAGCTGACCCTGGATCAGCTCGACGGGGTGCCGGTGGACCTGGTGGTGAGCGATCTGTCGTTCATCCCGCTGGGGCTGGTGCTGCCGGCGCTGGCGCGCTGCACCGCGCCGGAGGGCGATCTGGTGCTGATGGTGAAGCCGCAGTTTGAGGTGGGCAAGGAGCGGCTGGGCAGCGGCGGGGTGGTCCGCAGCCCGCAGCTGCGCCAGGAGATGATCGAGAAGGTGGCCGGGCAGGGCGCCGAGGCGGGGCTCGGCGTGCGCGGGGTGACCGCGAGCCCGCTGCCCGGGCCCTCCGGCAATGTCGAGTACTTCCTGTGGTTCCGCCGGGACGCCCCGCCCCTGGACCCGGCGGATGCCCGCCGGGCCGTGGAGCAGGGCCCCCAGTAGCCCGTCAGCCGGTGATTGGCCGACCGGTCACTCGGCGGTGGCCAGGTCGGGCACGGGCAGCGGTGCGGAGGCGGCCGCCGGGGTGCGCGGGGCCTCGCGGTGCGGGACGTAGATGGACCGTTCGGCGATCAGGAAGCGCACCGCGAACGAGGCCACCAGGGTCAGCGCGGTCGCCCAGAGCACGCCCATGCCCAGGCCGCTGACCAGCAGCGCCAGCAGCGGGATGCGCAGCAGCAGGTCGGCGTTGCCGAGCGCCCAGAACCTGGCCGTGCGGCTGGCCCAGTGCCGGTGCCGCCGGCTGCGGAAGACGGTGGCCTCCAGCAGGGCGAAGTTCCAGGCCAGCGCCGCCTGGTTGGCCAGTACTTCGGCCGGCAGGTAGTGCATGTGAGCCTGGGTCAGCAGGTGCAGCAGGCCCAGGTTGGGCAGCACTCCGCTGAGGCCGATCAGGCCGAAGGCGAGGGCCCGGCCGCCCGGGGTGGAGAACCGCAGCCCGGTGAGGTGTCGCAGGAAGCGCAGGCCCTCGCGCAGCGAGGACTTGGACTCCCCGGCGAAGCGTTCGCCGAAGTGGTACGGCACTTCGGCGACCCGGCGCGGCCGGGACCTGACCGCGAGTTCCAGCAGGATCTTGTAGCCCAGCGGCCGCAGTTCGGCGGGGTCCACGGCTGCGGTGCGCAGTGCGAAGAAGCCGCTCATCGGGTCGCTGATGCCCTGCAGTTCCAGCGGGAAGACCCCCTTGGCCAGCAGGGTCGAGGCGCCGGACACCACCAGCCGATAGCGGTCGGCCAGGCCCTGCCTGCTGCCGCCTTCCAGGTAGCGGCTGGCCACCACCAGGTCGGCGCGTTCCCGGCGGCCGGTGGCGACCAGCTCCGGGACCAGGTCCGGCGGGTGCTGCAGGTCGGCGTCCATCACCACGGCCCAGTCGCCGCCGCCGTCGCAGACCTGGCGCAGGCCGGCCACGATGGCGCCGCCCAGCCCGCCCTCGGGGACGTCGCGGTGCAGCACGGTGATGGGCAGCGGGCAGTCCTCGGCGGCCGCGATGAGCAGCTGCGCGGTGTCGTCGCTGCCGTCGTCGACGAACAGCAGTCGCGGTACCGGGGCGTCCTGCGGCCGGTCGGCCGGGAGCAGCGCGGCGACCAGGCGGCGCAGCAGCTCGGGGACGTTGTCGCGTTCGTTGTAGGTCGGGATGAGCACGGTGAAGGCGGGGGTGCCGGCGGTGCCGGGGGTGTGCGAGGTCTCGGAGGTCATGGGATGGACCCTTCTGGCGTTCTGTCAGGAGGCTGGGCCGATCAGGAAGACTTGTCGATCTTTCGGATCTGGATCAGGTTCGTCCCGCTGCCGAAGGAGGCGATGACGGTGGAGTGCGTGAGCGCTTGCTCCACGGTGGGCAGGCTGTTGGGGTCCTGCCGGAGGGTGGGGGTGGAGACGATGTAGTCCAGGCTGCGCCAGCCCTTGGGGAAGCCGTGGGCGACCGCGGGGTCGAGGTCGACCTTGTAGAACCAGATGACGCCGGTGCCGGGCTTGAAGCCGTCGTGGACCAGGTCCAGCCACATCGCGTCGTCCACCACGATCCGGGTGCGGGCCGGGTCGGGGATGTCCGCGCGGATCCACTGGACGGCGCGGTCGTACTGGGCGTTGGCGTCGGCGGTGACGGCGGTGCGGTCGCCCTCGTACCAGTGCGGGACGACGTATCCGGCGGCGAGGACGGCGACCGCGCCGACCGCCGCCCAGCGCACCGGGCGCAGGCCGACCCGGGGGAAGGCGTGCAGTCCGGTGCGGACCAGGACCTGGGCGGTGGCGGCGATGCACAGGGCCAGGAACGGCAGCACCTGGATGATGTACATGGCCGGCAGGTAGCCCGCGTCGGGGCGCACCGCCACGGCCGTGAACAGCAGTACGGCGCAGGCCACGGCGCGCAGTTGGCGGGAGGCGACCATTGCGACGGCGGCCGCCAGCCCGGCCACGATCAGCACGTGGTCGTAGTAGAGCCAGGAGTTGAGGGTCTGGTTGGAGCCGGTCCCCGAGGTCAGCAGTGACCCGGACCCGGCCCGGCCGAGCTGGAAGGCGATGCCGCCCCACAGCGAGACATGGCCGGTGCCCGGCAGCAGCTCGTTCTTGAGCAGTGCGTACAGCGGGTACTGGGCGACGGTGAGGGCGAACGCGGAGCCGAAGCCGACCAGCGAGAACTTCCGGGTGGTGCGGTCGCTGCGCTGCCAGAGCAGCAGCACCAGCGCCGGCAGCGCCACCAGCATCGTCTCCTTGGAGAGCACCGCGGCGCCGGCGGCCAGGCCCGAGCTGATGTGGTGCCACAGGTGCCGGCGCGGTGAGGCGGCCAGGACCAGCGCGGCCAGTATCCACAGCACCGCGAAGTTGTCCAGGAACAGCTCCCGCTGCAGGCCCACCGACAGCGGCGACAGGCCGAACAGCAGCACCCCGAGCCCGGCCGCCCAGCGGGCCAGCCCGAGCCGCCGGGCCAGCACGAACAGCAGCAGGCAGCAGGCGGCGGTGACCGGGATCATCACCACCCGCATCTCCGCGGTGAACACGTGCGCCGGGGAGCTGAACAGGGCCGGGAGCCAGGACAGCATGGCGATCTGGATCCAGCCGAGCGGTGGATGGTCGTACCAGTAGGTGTAGGGGGCCAGGCCGTGCCAGTGCTGGACCGACCAGGCCTGGGCCAGGTAGGTGCCCTCGTCGTCGCTGACGGTGGGGTAGCCGGTGATGTTCCAGGCCTGGACGATCAGGACCGGCAGGGTGACCGCGAGCGCGGTCCACAGGTCCCGGCGCCGCCGGGAGGGTGCCGCGGGGGCCGGTGCCTCGGTGGTGGCTGCGCCGGCGAGGGTGTCCAGAACGGTGGTCATGGAACCTTCCTCTCTTCTCTGGGGTGCTGCTACGCGCCCTCGGTGAGGTGTGCGCCGACGTGCCGGGTGAGCTCCCAGCCGCGCTGACCGCGGCCCTCGCGCCAGACCGCGCGCAGTGCCGCCGCGGCCAGCACGACCTGGTAGAAGGGGCCTCCGACGATCAACTTGACGTAGTGCCAGGGCCGTACCCGCAGCCCGTACTGCAGGCCGAAGTCGTGCAGGGCCACCGCCTCGAAGGCGAAGGTCGCCAGGGTCGGCACCACCGGCAGGAAGGAGGCCAGTGCCACCGAGACCCGCAGGTGCCCGAAGAGGGCGAGTGCCACGTCCAGGGGGATGACCACGCCGGAGAAGGCCTGCAGGAAGGGGGTGCTGAGGGTCCATCGGGCCAGCAGCCGCTGCCGCACGGTGGGCAGCTGCTTCCAGTCCTTCTTGCGGTAGACCTGGAGGAACCCCTGGTTCCAGCGGGTGCGCTGGCGCAGCAGCCCGTAGAGGGTGTCCGGGGTCTCCTCGCGGGTGACCATCGCCGAGTCGTAGGCGACGACGACCTTGGCGCCCTGAGAGGAGAGCCGCACGCCCAGGTCGCAGTCCTCGGCCAGGCACTGCTCGTCCCAGCCGCCGGCCTGGCGCAGCACCTCGGTGCGGACGAACACGGTGTTGCCGCCGAGCGGGATGAAGCCGCGGCTGGCGTGCAGGTGCAGCCGGCTGCGGAACCAGAAGAAGTACTCCAGGCAGTTGCGCAGGCTGTACCAGCTGGAGTGGAAGTTGATCAGCTGGACCCCGCCCTGCACCACGTCGGCGTCGCCGCGGAAGGCGTGGTCGACGTGGGAGAGCAGGTCGGGGTGGACGTGGTCCTCGGCGTCGAAGACCCCGACGACGCGGCCGCGGCAGTGCGGCAGCGCCGAGTTGAGGGCCTTGGGCTTGTTCTTGACGGCGTGGGTGTCGGTGACCACCCGGACCTGCTCGGGGTGCTCCTCGGCGAGGCGGGCGGCCACCTCGGCGGTCTCCGGGTCGTCGTGGCCGACGATCACCAGGATCTCGTAGTCGGGGTAGTCGGTCTCCAGCAGCCGTTCGATGGTGTGCCGGAGCACCTCCTGCTCGTGCCGGGCCGGGACGAGCAGCGAGAAGGAGAGGCTGTGCGCGCCGTCGCTGGGGACGAAGCGGGTGCCTTCGAGTATTTCGGGTGTGCGCCAGGCGTGCAGCATCCACCAGAGTGTCAGCGCGGACATGCAGAAAAGCGTGGCGGACACCAGCAGCATGAAAATGGAACTGACCATTCACTTCCCCCCGGAGTGGTAATGCGTCAGTGCGGTGTATCGAATTCCGGATTTCCCGGTACTACCAGTAGAGCGCAGTCGGAGCAGCAACGGCGGCGGAAAGCAGGGCTTTTACGGACCGGCTACCGGGCCGAAATATCCACTAATGGATTCAAGTCATCCGGCCAGCACATTCAGGTCATGGGCGATGTCGGCGACGGTGGTCGTCGGGCTCCAGACGAAGCGGGCGGTGCCGTCCGGGCCGAAGACCAGGGTCTGGGTGCCGTGCTCGACGGTGCGGGTCCCGGCCGCGTCCTTGCTCGGCGGCTGGGCGGGGACACCCAGCGAGAGGGCGTCCCGGTCGACCACGGCGACCGGTCCGCTGAGGCCGACGAAGCCGGTGTCGAAGTCGTCCAGCCAGCTGCGCAGCACCGCTGGGGTGTCGTGGGCCGGGTCCAGGGTCACGAACAGGGTGGTGACCCGGGCCCGGCCCGCCGCCGGGAGCCGCCGCAGGGCGGCGGCGATGTCGGCCATCGTGGTGGGGCACTCGTCGGGGCAGGCGGTGTAGCCGAAGAAGAGGGTGACGATCCGTCCGGCCGCGCGGGTGCTGGGCCGGTAGGGCTTGCCGCCGGTGTCGGTGAGCTGGAAGGACGGCAGCGCCACGGTCGGCTCGATCCGGGTGCCGTAGTAGGGCCAGGCGCCGCTGGGTGCGGCCGGTGCGGTCGCCACGGCGATCGGGCCGCCCGCTGCCGCCTGCTGACGCACCGTCGGCGCAGCCGTGGCCGCGCAGGCGGTGAGCAGGGCGCAGCCGGCGGCGAGGGCCAGGCCCTCACGTATGCGTGCGGTCGCCGCTGCCACAGGCCGTCCCGTCCTTGTTGCTGTCGAGGTGCTGACGGTCCTTGCCGTAGACCTTCAGCGGGCCGAAGCCGTGCGTGGTCAGCCAGCCGCAGCGGGCGGCGGTGGTGGTGCCCTGGATGCTCCAGGGCACGCACTGGTTGGTGGTGCCGTAGTCGTGGTCGCAGCCGTCGACGTTGGCCGGGACCGGGACCCTGGACGGCCCGCTCCGGTTGGGGACCGCCCGGCCGCCGCTGCCGCCCGGTTGCGGGACGTGGACGGCGGGCGGCCCGGATGTCAGCGGGACGGCCAGGTGCCGGACCCGGTGCCCGTCGGCGGAGGCGCCGTCGGCGGCCTGGAGTCCCAGCAGGATCGTGGTCGCGGCGGCCAGGGCGCCGCCGGCGAGCAGGGCGCGGGTGCGCACGTTTCGGGTCGTCATGTCAGATGCACCCAGGTGGCTACGGAGGGAACCCCGTTGGCGTCGGTGACGAAGAGCATGTACCAGCCGGGCGGGGCGAGGTTGGGGTTGCTGGTGACGTTGAGGCTCAGGGTGTTGCCGTTGGCGGTGACCGGCAGGGCGACGTAGCGCTGGTTGGGGTCGGAGGAGTGGGTGACCGCGGCGGGCCGGATCAGTTCGGCGGTGCCGACGGTCCGGTCGACGGTGACGGTCTGGGTGGAGCCGTAGTGCCACTCGGTCGAGCCGACGGAGGTGATCTGCGGCCGGGCCCCGTCGAACAGGTACGGCGGCGAGTAGACCGAGACCCGCATGTCGAAGCTGCCGTCGCCGGGGTTGTTGCCGATCGCCATGACCCGGCCGTCGGGCAGCAGGAAGGCCGAGGAGTGGTAGGTGCGCGGCACCTGGTCGGCGGCGACCGGGGTGAAGGTGTTGGCGATCGGGTCGTACATCGACGCCTCGTAGACCGGGTCCTCGCGGTCGTGCAGGCCGCCGCCGGTCTCCAGCACCTTGCCGTTGGGCAGCACCACCAGCGAGACGTACATCTTGCCCTGGGTGCCGGTCTCGGTCGCGCCGCCGGTGACGGTCCCCTGCGGCAGCTGCGGCCCGGCGGTGTAGGTCGGGGTGGCTGCGGAGAGGTTGATCAGGTCGGTGTCCCGGTTGGCGTCGACGTTGGTGCTGACGTTGCCGCCGCCGACGGTCAGCACCTCCTGGTTCTGCGCCGGCGGCAGCAGCACCGACATCGACTGGTCCCGGTTGTCCTTGTCCTGCAGCCCGCTGACCGAGGTGATCGTGTTGGTCGTGTAGTTGTACAGGTCGGAGCCGGTGCCGGAGATGTTGTTCCCGAAGACGTGGCTGCCGGTGTAGAAGAGCGTGCCGTCCTGACGGAGGATCATCGCCGGGTACAGGCCCCAGTACGACCAGGTCTGGTTGACCTGGTTCAGCGGCAGCCAGGAGTTGCTCGCGGCGGAGAAGTACTCGGCGGTCACCGAGCCGGTGGAGTCGGCCTTGAGCCCGCCGAAGGCGAGCACGTCGCCGTTGCCCAGTTCGGTGGCCGAGGGGTACCAGTGGCCGTCGTTGAGGTTGTTGACCTTGACGTAGGTGTTGGTGTCCGGGTCGAACAGGTACGAGGAGTTGAGGCCCTCGTAGCCGTGGCTGCCGTCGGCGGCGGGGTAGGCGGCGTTGCCGCCCAGGATCAGCACGTCGCCGTTGGCGAGTTGGACGTGGCCGGAGCAGAACATGTCCGAGGGGGTGGGGATGACCTGGAAGGTCTCGGCCACCGGGTCGTAGACGGCGGAGGTGAAGGTGCCGGCCGCGAAGGCGTTGGGGTCGTTGCCGGAGCCGGCCACCATCAGGATCTTGCCGTTCTTCAGCAGCACCACGTGGATGGAGCGGACCGGCGAGTTGAACGGCAGCGTCTGCCAGACCCCGGCGGTGCAGGCGGTGCCGGCGCTGCAGCCGGTGCCGGTCACGGCGGCGGTCGCGTCGTACATGGTGTAGTCGTCGGTGACCAGGGTGCCGACGCCGTAGATGGACACGCCCCAGGTCACCATGTCGGTATTGGCCGGGATCGCCGGGGTCTCCACGCTGGTCTGCGCGTAGGTCGCGGACACCGGCAGGGTCTTCAGGTCGGTCCAGTACTGCCAGCCGTTCTGGGTGTCGTGCCGGAACATGGTGACCACCGAGTCCGGTGTGCTGGTCATGTAGTCCAGGCCGAGCAGGTACTGGTGCCCGGGGGTGACCGCCGGGGCGCAGGAGCTGTTCTCGGTCATCATCGCCTTGCGGTCGCCGGTGCCGGCGGCGGTCATGGTGATCTGCATGGCGTGGCTGCCGGTGTTGGACTGGCTGCTGACCGAGAAGGCCGCGGTGTTGCTGCCCCAGCCGGACTGCTCCCAGCAGACCGGCCAGTTTCCGGAGCCCAGCTGCTCGAATCCGGGATTCACCACCAGATTGGCCGAGGCGTTCGCCGGCCTGGCATTCGCCAGACCGAGTGCGAGCACCAGCACGAGAACCGAGAGCAGCCCGGTCAGTATGCGTCCGGGTGAACGGGAAAAACGGGAATGGCGGCGCAACTCGACCATACGAGCCCCCCCGGGCCTGGAAAACGGGATCCCCCTCGGTTCCCATGGGAAGCGTAGGGCAGCGGAATTGATCGGGAGCTCGGGTGCGACGTTTCTACTCCGGGAATTAACACACGGGTTACAGCGGGATTCGCCGGGGTGAACGGCTGTCCACCGGAGGGGCTGCTGGGGCTGGGCTTCCGGGTGCGCCGGAGCGCAGAAGGTAAGGTCGGAGCACTGCACTTGACCGCGACTTGCCCGCATCAGAGGGGGAGCGCCGACCGGGCCGAGGACGTCCCGTCCGGCGCCGGAGGTTCAGATGAGCGACCGTACCGTCTTCCTGCTCGCGCACACCGGCCGCGAGGAGGCCCTGCAGAGCGTCGAGTGCCTGGTGGAGGGGCTGTCCAAGGCCGGCATCAAGCTGCGGGTACTGGCCGAGGAGGCGCCCGACATGGGCTACCCGGCGCAGGTGGAGACGGTGGCGGTCGGTCCGGGTGCGGCCAGGGGCTGCGAGCTGGTGCTGGTGCTCGGCGGCGACGGCACGCTGCTGCGCGGCGCCGAACTGTCCCGGGAGTCTGGGGTGCCGATGCTCGGGGTGAACCTCGGGCGGGTGGGCTTCCTGGCCGAGGTGGAGCGCGACGACCTGCAGAAGGTGGTCGAGCGGGTGGTGGACAGCGACTACGAGGTCGAGGAGCGGATGACCCTGGACGTGGTCGTTCGAACGGACGGCCGGGTGGTGCACACCGACTGGGCGCTCAACGAGGCCTCCGTCGAGAAGGCATCCCGCGAACGCATGATCGAGGTGGTGACCGAGGTGGACGGGCGCCCGGTGTCCACCTTCGGCTGCGACGGGGTGGTCTGCGCGACCCCCACCGGATCGACCGCCTACGCCTTCTCGGCCGGCGGCCCGGTGGTGTGGCCGGAGGTCGAGGCGCTGCTGATGGTGCCGATCAGCGCCCATGCGCTGTTCGCCAAGCCGCTGGTGACCTCGCCGCACTCGGTGCTGGCCGTCGAGGTGCAGGCGAAGACGCCCAACGGGGTGCTGTGGTGCGACGGGCGGCGCACCGTGGAGCTGCCGGCCGGGGCCCGGGTGGAGGTCCGCAGGGGCGCGATCCCGGTCCGGCTGGCCCGGCTGCACCGGGCCCCCTTCACCGACCGGCTGGTCGCCAAGTTCGCACTGCCGGTGACGGGTTGGCGCGGAGCGGCGCAGCGCTGAGGCCCAAGGGCGGGTGAACGGGGCGGTCCCCGCTTCGCTCGGACGGGTCAGGCCACTAGGCTCAGGGCAACCCGTCATGGGGTCGTGGTACGGACGTGGACGGGAGCGCGGGCTCCCCAGGATTTCCCCCAGAGGGGCCAGTGAGCGCTCACCGAGAGGACAAGGTGCAGGTCAACGGCGTAGAGCGCCCCCGTCTGGAGGAGATGCGGATACGGGCGCTGGGCGTGATCGAGGACGCCGTGGTCGAGCTGTCGCCCGGATTCACCGTGGTGACCGGTGAGACCGGGGCGGGCAAGACCATGGTGGTCACCAGCCTGGGGCTGCTGCTCGGCGGCAAGGCCGACCCGGCCCTGGTGCGCAACGGCGCCGAGCGGGCCGTGGTGGAGGGGCGGGTCGCCGACGCGGTCGGCTCTCCGGCCGCGCAGCGCGCTGCCGAGGCGGGCGCCGAGCTCGACGACGGCGCGCTGCTGATCAGCCGTACCGTCTCCGCGGAGGGGCGCTCGCGGGCGCACGTCGGCGGGCGTTCGGTGCCGATGAGCCTGCTGGCCTCGCTGGGTGAGGACCTGATCGCGGTGCACGGCCAGACCGACCAGCAGCGGCTGCTGCAGCCGGCCCGGCAGCGCGGCGCGCTGGACCGCTACGCGGGCGATCCGGTGGCGCTGCCGCTGGTGGAGTACCAGACCGCCTTCCGCAGGCTGCGCGAGGTGACCGCGCGGCTGGAGGAGCTGACCACCCGGGCCAGGGAGCGGGCCCAGGAGGCCGACCTGCTGCGCTTCGGCCTGGACGAGGTCGCCGCGGCGGAGCCGCTGGCCGGCGAGGACCTGGAGCTGGCGGCGGAGTCCGAGCGGCTCGGGCATGCCGACGCGCTGTCCTCCGCCGCCAACCAGGCGCACGCCGCGCTGGCCGGCGAGCCCTCCGACCCGGACGCGGTGGACGCCGGGACCCTGCTGGCGCAGGCCCGGCGGGCGATGGAGTCGGTGCGCCACCACGACCCCAGGCTGGCGGCGCTGGCCGACCGGCTGGGCGAGGTCGGCTACCTGCTCGGCGACATCGCCGGCGACCTGGCCGGCTACGCGGACGACCTGGATGCCGATCCGGCCCGGCTGGCCGCGGTGGAGGAGCGCCGCGCGGTGCTGGCTCACCTGGTGCGCAAGTACGCCGGAGCCGCGGGCGGCGCCGAGGGCGGTCTCGCCGAGGTGCTGGAGTGGGCCGAGACGGCCGCCGAGCGGCTCACCGAGCTGGACGGCGACGACGACACCATCGGCGCCCTGGAGGAGGAGCAGGAGCAGCTCCGGGGCACCGTCTCCGAGCTCGCCGGGCAGCTCACCGCCGCCCGCAGGGCCGCGGCCGAGGACTTCGCCAAGGCCGTCACCGCCGAGCTGACCGAGCTCGCCATGCCGCACGCCCGGGTCAGTTTCGGGATCACCCCCGCCGCCGACTTCGGCCCCTACGGCGTGGACGAGGTGGAGGTGCTGCTGGCGCCGCACCCCGGTGCCCCGCCGCGTCCGATCGCCAAGGGCGCGTCCGGCGGTGAGCTGTCCCGGGTGATGCTGGCGGTCGAGGTGGTGTTCGCCGGGGCGGACCCGGTGCCGACCTACCTGTTCGACGAGGTCGACGCCGGCGTCGGCGGCAAGGCCGCGGTCGAGGTGGGCCGGCGGCTGGCCAGGCTGGCACGGACCTCGCAGGTCATCGTGGTCACCCATCTGCCGCAGGTGGCGGCCTTCGCGGACCGGCACCTGGTGGTGGAGAAGACCGTCGACGGCACGGTCACCCGCAGCGGCGTCACCACCCTCAGCGACGTGGAACGGGTCCGGGAGCTGTCCCGGATGCTGGCCGGTCTCGAGGACTCCGAGCTCGGCCGGGCACATGCGGAGGAACTGCT
This sequence comes from Streptacidiphilus jeojiense, assembly GCF_000719095.1. Classification (GTDB taxonomy): domain Bacteria; phylum Actinomycetota; class Actinomycetes; order Streptomycetales; family Streptomycetaceae; genus Streptacidiphilus; species Streptacidiphilus jeojiensis. The sequence goes on from NZ_JOEH01000039.1 coordinate 18,152, forward strand.
GGCGGCCGCCCGCACCGCGGCCGCCGACTAGCCGGAGGCCGTTCGGCGACACGCCGCCGAACGGGTGAGCAACGGGGCGTGACCACGGCTGCAGCGCCGCTGCCGACTGTCCAAGACCCCTTCCGAGCTGGCATCGTGGTGCCGCGACAGCCCGCCCGCCGACCCCTGTCCCACCGCCGACCCATCCGACCGAGCAGGAGACGACGCTGACCGTGGAGCACACCTCTGCAGCCCACACCGGCCAACTGCACGCCGTCCTGGTACTGGCGGGCAGTTCAGGCGGCATCGGCGCGCATGTGCGCTCCCTGGCCCAGGGGCTCAGCGCGCACGGCCTGGAGGTCACCGTGTGCGGGCCGGCCGAGACCGACGAGCTCTACGGCTTCTCCGGCTCGGGGGCGCGTTTCCAGCCGGTCGAGATCACGCCCACCCCGGGGCCCCGTACCGACGCCGCCGCGGTGGGCGAGCTGCGGCGGGCCTTCGCCCGGGCCTCGCTGGTGCACGCGCACGGGCTGCGGGCCGCGCTGCTGTCGGACCTGGCGCTGCGCACGGCGCGGGCCGGGACCCCGCTGGTGGTCACCTCGCACCACGCCAACCTCGCCACCGGGGTGGAGCGCAGGCTGCTGCGGCTGATGGAGCGCCGGGTCGCCAAGAACGCGGACCTGATCCTCGGCGCCTCCTCCGACCTGGTGGCCCGGGCCCGCAGTCTCGGCGCGGCCGACGCCAGGCTCGGCCCGGTGGCCGCGCCGCCGCTTCCGGTGGCGGCCGCGGAGCGCGGGCGGGAGGCGGTCCGCAAGGAGCTGCTGGGCAGCAAGGACCGGGTCGACCGTCCGGTGGTCCTGGCGGTGGGACGGCTGGTCCCGCAGAAGAACTTCCACCTGCTGCTGGACGCCGCCTCGGGGTGGCGCGGCGGCGAGGAGCCGCTGCTGCTGATCGCCGGGGACGGGCCCGAGCAGGGGGCGCTGCGGGCGCGGATCAAGTCCGAGAAGCTGCGGGCCAGGCTGCTGGGCCGGCGCTCGGACGTGCGGGAGCTGCTGCTGGCGGCGGACCTGGTGGTGATCTCCTCGCGCTGGGAGGCCCGGTCGCTGGTGGCCCAGGAGGCGTTGCGGGCGGGGGTGCCTCTCGTCGCGACGGCGGTGGGGGGACTTCCCGAGCTGGTGGGGGACGCGGCGGTGCTGGTCCCTCCGGGGGATCCGACGGCTCTGGCGGCGGCCGTGTCGGCAGTGCTCGCGGACGAGGGACGGCGGACCGAGCTTGCCGCTGCTGGGCCGGTGCAGGCGGAGACGTGGCCGGATGAGGCGGCTACGGTGGCTCAGGTGTTGAGCGTGTACGACGAGCTGACGGGGGAGCGGTAGGCGGTTCGGTCTGCGTTGGTGGGTGGTTGGCAGCGCAGTTCCCCGCGCCCCTTTTGTCTCAGGGGGTGATCGTCACGGTGAGGGTGCCGGAATCGTTGGTGCTGACCTGGATCTGGGTGAGGTCGGTGACGGTGACGGTCGCGCCGTAGGCGGTGGTGGCGGGGCCGACGCCGATGACGCGCATGCCGGCGGCGAGGCCGGCGCGGGTGCCGGCCTCGGAGTCCTCGAAGACGATGCACTCGCGCGGGTCGATGCCGAGCAGCTCGGCCCCCAGCAGGAAGCCCTCGGGGTCCGGCTTGCTGCGGGTGACGTGTTCGGCGGTGACGGCCACGGCCGGGACGGGCAGTCCGGCGGCACCCATCCGGGCCCGGGCCAGGGCGTCGTCGGCGGAGGTGACCAGTGCGTGCGGAAGGCCGGTCAGCGAGGCCAGCAGGGCCGGGGCGCCGCCGATCGGGACCACGCCCTCGGTGTCGGCGGTCTCCCGGGCCAGCATCTCGGCGTTCTCGGCGTGGTTGACCTCCATCGGCCGGTCCGGCAGCAGGATCGCCATGCTGGCGAAGCCCTGCCGCCCGTGGACCACCTCCAGCACCCGGTCGCCGTCCAGGCCCTGCTTGGCGGCCCAGGCCCGCCACACCCGCTCCACCGCCGGACCGGAGTCGACCAGGGTCCCGTCCATGTCGAGCAGCAGGGCACGGGCGGTCAGGACCACAGTCGCGGCGGTGGTGGCAGGCATGGCACTCCTTTGCGGAAACGACTTTGTTCCACGAGTATACAAAGGAGGACGGCTACCTCGCGGGCAGTCCGCCGACTGCGTTCAGCCGCAGTGCGGTGTCGATCAGCGGGACGTGGCTGAAGGCCTGCGGGAAGTTGCCGACCTGCCGCTGCAGCCGCGGGTCCCACTCCTCGGCGAGCAGCCCCACGTCGTTGCGGATCGCCAGCAGCCGCTCGAACAGGTCGCGGGCCTCGCCGACCCTGCCGATCATCGCCAGGTCGTCGGCCAGCCAGAACGAGCAGGCCAGGAACGCGCCCTCGTCGCCGGGCAGGCCGTCCAGGCCCTCGACGCCGCCGCTGGTGGGGTAGCGCAGCACGAAGCCGTCGGGGGTGAGCAGCTCGCGCTGGATCGCCTCGATGGTGCCGATGACCCGCTTGTCGTCCGGCGGCAGGAAGCCGACCTGCGGGATCAGCAGCAGCGAGGCGTCCAGTTCCTTGGAGCCGTAGGACTGGGTGAAGGTGTTGCGCTCCCGGTCGAAGCCGTTCTCGCAGACGTCGTAGTGGATGTCGTCGCGCAGCTGGCGCCAGCGCTCCAGCGGGCCCTCGTGCGGGGTCTCCTCCAGCATCCGGATGGTGCGGTCCACCGCGACCCAGGCCATCACCTTGGAGTGGACGAAGTGCCGGCGCGGGCCGCGCACCTCCCAGATGCCCTCGTCCGGTTCGCTCCAGTGCTGCTCCAGGTAGCTGATCAGGCGCAGCTGCAGCAGGTGGGCGTGGTCGTTGCGGACCAGACCGGTCATGTGGGCCAGGTGCAGCGCCTCGACCACCTCGCCGTAGACATCCAGCTGGAGCTGTTCGGCGGCGGTGTTGCCGATCCGGACCGGGGTGGAGCCCTCGTAGCCGGGCAGCCAGTCCAGCGAGGCCTCGGTGAGCTCCCGCTCGCCCGCGATCCCGTACATGATCTGCAGGTTCTCCGGGTCGCCGGCGACCGCCCTGAGCAGCCACTCGCGCCAGGCGCGGGCCTCGTCGCGGTAGCCGGTGCGCAGCAGCGAGGAAAGCGTGATGGTGGCGTCGCGCAGCCAGGTGTAGCGGTAGTCCCAGTTGCGGACGCCGCCGATGTCCTCCGGCAGCGAGGTGGTGGGGGCGGCCACGATGCCGCCGGTGGGGGCGTAGGTGAGGGCCTTGAGGGTGATCAGCGAGCGGACCACGGCCTCCCGGTAGGGGCCCTGGTAGGTGCAGTGGGAGACCCAGTCCTGCCAGAACTCCTCGGTGGTGGCCAGTGCCTCCTCGGCGTCCGGCTGGTCCGGGGCGCCCAGGTGCGAGGGCTGCCAGGTGAGCGCGAAGGCGATGCGCTGGCCCGCCGCGACGGTGAAGTCGGCGTAGGTGGTCAGGTTGCGGCCGTAGGTCTCGGCCTCGCCGTCCAGCCACACCGAGTCGGGTCCGGCGACGGCGACGGTGCGGACGGTGTCGCCGTCCTCCACCTTGTGCACCCAGGGGACCACCCGGCCGTAGGAGAAGCGCATCCGCAGCGCCGAGCGCATCCGCACCCGGCCGCTGACCCCCTCGACGATGCGGATCATCTGCGGGACCGCGCCGCGTTCGGGGAGCCCGCGCGGCGGCATGAAGTCGATCACCCGGACGGTGCCGCGCGGGGTGTCCCACTCCTGCTCCAGGACCAGCGAGTCGCCGCGGTAGCGGCGCCGGGTGGCCGGCGCGGCGGGGGCCGCGGCGGTCGGCGGCAGCACCCGGAACTCGCCGCTCTCGGTGAAGTCGGGGATGCCCTTGGGCGCGGCCGTCTGCGGCTGCCCGATCGGGTCGGCCGGGCCGATCCGCCAGAAGCCGTGCTCGTCGGTGCCGAGCAGGCCGGCGAAGGCGGCGGGGGAGTCGAAGCGGGGCAGGCACAGCCAGTCGACCGAACCGTCCCGGCTGATGAGGGCGGCGGTCTGCATGTCGCCGATGAGGGCGTAGTCCTCGATACGAGCGGCCACGTGGATCTCCAGTTCGCGAGATGAACTCGGCAGCGCTGATGCGGGGGAAAGGGAGGCTCAAGGGGTGGAAGCGCCCGGATCTGCCGTCGATCCGTCAGGTGCTGTGGTGCTCCTGGGATCTGTGGGGTTCCTGCTGCAGGAACGCGTCCGTGCAGGATACGACGCCGACCGGGGTGGGTGTGAACACCGTGATCACGGCGCGCCGCCGGAGGGGCCGAGGAACGCGATCAAGCCACGGCGCTGATAGGCTGGTACTCCGTGGACTGGTGCTAAGCACCGCCGCCAACCCGCCCCTCAGCGACCCTGGTTTCCCAGTGTCCCCGGGGGCGGTACGCAGGGTCCGGTCGACACCTGCGAAGACGCAACCACGGGAGCCCCCTCTTGGCACAGCCCCATTCGGCCAGTTCCGGTCGGAACAACTCGACGACCAAGCACCTCTTCGTCACCGGGGGCGTCGCCTCCTCGCTCGGCAAGGGGCTCACCGCCTCCAGCCTCGGGGCTCTGCTGAAGGCCCGCGGACTGCGGGTCACCATGCAGAAGCTGGACCCGTACCTCAACGTCGACCCCGGCACCATGAACCCGTTCCAGCACGGCGAGGTCTTCGTCACCGACGACGGCGCCGAGACGGACCTGGACATCGGCCACTACGAGCGGTTCCTGGACACCAACCTGCACGGCTCGGCCAACGTCACCACCGGGCAGGTGTACTCCACCGTCATCGCCAAGGAGCGCCGCGGCGAGTACCTGGGCGACACCGTGCAGGTCATCCCGCACATCACCAACGAGATCAAGTCCCGGATCCGCCGGATGGCGACCGAGGACGTCGACGTGGTGATCACCGAGGTCGGCGGCACCGTAGGCGACATCGAGTCGCTGCCCTTCCTGGAGGCCGTCCGCCAGGTCCGGCACGAGGTCGGCCGGGACAACGTCTTCTTCGTGCACGTCTCGCTGCTGCCCTACATCGGCCCCTCCGGCGAGCTCAAGACCAAGCCGACCCAGCACTCGGTCGCCGCGCTGCGCAACATCGGCATCCAGCCCGACGCGATCGTGCTGCGCGCCGACCGCGAGGTGCCGCAGGCCATCAAGCGCAAGATCTCGCTGATGTGCGACGTCGACGAGGAGGCCGTGGTCGCGGCGATCGACGCCAAGTCGATCTACGACATCCCCAAGGTGCTGCACGGCGAGGGGCTGGACGCCTACGTGGTGCGCCGGCTCGACCTGGCCTTCCGCGATGTCGACTGGACAGTCTGGGACGACCTGCTGCGCCGGGTGCACGAGCCCGAGCACGTGGTGAAGGTCGCGCTGGTGGGCAAGTACATCGACCTGCCGGACGCCTACCTGTCGGTGACCGAGGCGCTGCGGGCCGGCGGGTTCGCCAACAAGGCCAAGGTCGAGATCAAGTGGGTCACCTCCGACGACTGCCGGACCCCCGAGGGCGCCGAGGAGCAGCTCGGCGACGTGGACGCGATCTGCATCCCGGGCGGCTTCGGGGACCGCGGGGTCGACGGCAAGGTCGCCGCGATCACCTACGGCCGGGAGAAGCAGATCCCGCTGCTGGGGCTGTGCCTGGGACTGCAGTGCGTGGTCATCGAGGCCGCGCGCAACCTGGCCGGGCTGGCCGACGCCAACTCCACCGAGTTCGACCCGGCGGCGCAGAACCCGGTGATCTCGACCATGGCCGAGCAGCTGGAGATCGTCGACGGCAAGGGCGACCTGGGCGGCACGATGCGGCTCGGGCTGTACCCGGCGAAGCTCGCGGAGGGGTCCATCGTCCGCGAGGTGTACGGCGACGAGCCGTACGTCGAGGAGCGGCACCGGCACCGCTACGAGGTCAACAACTCGTACCGCGGCGAGCTGGAGAAGGCCGGGCTGGTCTTCTCGGGGCTGTCGCCCAAGGGCGACCTGGTGGAGTACGTGGAGTACCCGCGCGACGTGCACCCGTACCTGGTCGCGACCCAGGCCCACCCGGAGCTCAAGTCCCGCCCCACGCGCCCGCACCCGCTGTTCGCCGGGCTCGTCGCGGCAGCAGTGAAGCGTCAGGCCAACGACGGCGAGTAAGCACCACCAGGGGCGCGGGGAACTGCGCGACCAGCCCTCTACGGAGGTGCATGGTTGGCAGCGCAGTTCCCCGCGCCCCTTTCTGGTTGCATGGCTCAGGAAAGTCCGAAAAGCAACGGTGGAGGGTGGCTATGCGGCGGGAGCCGGTTGTGGACAGTCCGGAGGAGTGGCCGGTGACGGCCTCGCGGCTGTCGTTCCACGGGAAGGTCTGGGACATCAGGACCGACGACGTCGTGATGCCCGACGGCGCCACCGCCGCACGGGACTACCAGCAGCACCCCGGTGCGGTGGGGGTGCTGGCCATCGACGAGGAGCGCCGGGTCCTGCTGGTGCGGCAGTACCGGCACCCGGTGCGGCACCGGCTGTGGGAGCTGCCGGCCGGCCTGCTGGACGTGCCGGGCGAGAACCCGCTGCACGCCGCCCAGCGGGAGCTGTACGAGGAGGCGCACACCAAGGCCGGCGAGTGGCGGACGCTGATCGACTTCTACAGCTCGCCCGGCGGCTCCTCGGAGGCCCTGCGGATCTTCCTGGCCCGGGACCTGGCCGAGGCGGACGGCGAGCGCTTCCAGGCCGAGCACGAGGAGCTGGACCTCCAGGTCGACCGGATCGACCTGGACGAGCTGGTGCGGCTGGTCCTCGCCGGCGACCTGCACAACGGCGCGCTGGTGTCCTCGGTGCTCGCGGCCAAGGTCGCGCTGGACAGCGATGTGTTCGGGGAGGCCGGCCGGTACGGCCTGCGACCCGCCGAAGCCCCTTGGCCGGCGCGCCCGTTCGAGTGATCGGCGGGTCGGTTTGTTGACGGCGGGGCGCAGCTGCGGAGCTGCGCCCCGCTGGTGAACTACGCTGCGCGAGTGGCGGAAGCTGAGGCGGCAGAGGCGCGGACGGTACGTCGGAACCAGCGGCGCGGCGCGCTGCCGCCCGCGGAGCTGCCCGACGATCCGGCGGTCTTCGCCGGTCGCCAGGCGGAGCTGGCCCAACTGCGGGACGAGGTGCGGCGGCCCGGCCTGGGCGCGGACGGGGAGGCCCCGCGCTGCCGGGTGCTGATCGTCGCCGGGCGGCGCGGCTCCGGACGCACCGCGCTGGCGGTCCGCTTCGCCCGCACCGTCGCGGCGGACTACCCGGACGGCCAGTTCTTCGTCCGGATGACCGGGCCCGGCGGCGGGCCCGTCCCCGCCGAGCGGGCGGCCGAGGTGCTGCTGGAGGCGCTGGGGGAGCCCCGGCCGCCGGCCCCGCTGCCCGATCCGGACACCGAGGAGCAGGACGCCGAACAGCGGGCGGCCAGTGGCCCGGCCGCGCTGCGGGAGGCGCTGGCGGGGCGTCAGGTGCTGCTGGTGCTGGACGATGTGACGCAGGTGGAACAGGTCGAGGCGCTGCTGCCGCCGTCCGACGGCTGCCTGGTGGTGGCGGTGACCTCGGGGCCGCTGACCGGTCTGGCCGACGCCCGTCCGGTGGTGATCGGCGGTCTGGGGGCCTCCGCGGCCACCGCGGTGCTGGTGGCGCACGCCGGGGACACCCGGATCGTCTGCGACCCGGTGGCGGCGCGGACCCTGGCCGAGACGCTGGCCTGCCACCCGATGGCGCTCTGCCTGGTCGGCGGCTGGCTCAGGGCCAGGCCCAGGGCCTCGGTCACCGACGTACTGCGGCTGCTGGCGGCCCACCCCGCCGAGCGGCCCCGGGTGCCCTCGCACGAACCCGAGGCGGCCGGACCCGGCGGGCGGGACACCTCCGAGCCCGAGGCGGGCGGACTCCGCGGGCGGGACGCCCCCGAGCCGCTGCGGGTGGTGCTGGCCAAGCGGCCCGGGGCCGCCGAACCCGGTGTCGAGCCGCTGCTGCGCGCCTTCGACCTGGTCCGTGACGGACTGCCGGCCCAGGCCGCCCGGCTGCTGCGGCTGCTGACGCTGGCCCCCGGCGGGGTGGCCGATCCGCGCACCGCCTCGGCGCTGCTGGGCTGCCCGGTGGACGCCGCGGAGGTGCACCTGGCGACGCTGGCCGAGCAGCAGCTGCTGCGTCCGGTCGGCGCCCGGGGGCGCCACGAGCTGCCGGGCTGCCTGCGCGAACCGCTGGCCGTGCTGCTCGTGGAGGACCGGCCGGCCGAGACCGAGCTGGCCCGGGCCCGGCTGCTGGAGCGGCTCACCCGGCTGCTCACCGCCTGCTGCCACCAGCTGGCCCCGGCCGGGGGGCCCGCACCGGACCCGCTGCCCGGGCCGCTGCGCTTCTCCGGGTCGGCCGAGGCCTGGCAGTGGCTGGACACCGAGCTGCCGGTGCTGCGGGCGGCCCTGGACACCGCGGTGGCCGACGGCGCGCTGGACGGCCTGGCGATGCGGCTGGCCACCGCCCTGGTCCGGGCGCTGCCGCTGTGGGCCGGCGGCCCGGAGCCGGTCGCCGCGGACCTCTACGCCCTGCACGGCACGGTGCTGGAGCTCGCTCTGCGCGGCGGGCTGCACCGGCAGCAGGCGGCCGCGCTGGTCAATCTGGGCGACCTGCACGCCACGGCGGGCCAGCACCGCCGCGCGCTGGAGCGCTACCGCTCGGCGCTGGGCCCGGCCCGCGCCGCCGACGACCATGTCGCGGTCTGCCGGATCCTGGAGGCCGTCGCCGGGGCGTTCCGGGCCTCGGGCGACCTGGTCCGGGCCGCGGACTGGTACGGCCGGGCGCTGGGGCTGCGGCGCAGGCGCGGCGAGCAGGCCGACGAGGTGCGGCTGCTGGGCCGGCTCGCCGCCGCGCACACCGCGCAGGGACGGATCGGCGACGCGCTGAAGGACTACCGGGCGGCCGCGGCGCTGCACCGCAAACTCGGCGACCCGGCCGGGGCGGTCGGGGCGACCCTCGGCGCGGCCCGGGTGCAGGAGCTGGCCGGCAACCCGGACCAGGCGGTGCGCACGCTGCGGGACGCGCTGGAGGAGGCGCGCGGGGTGGCCGGTCCGCCGGGTGCCCGGCTGCAGACCCAGGTGCTGCTGCGGACCGCCGAGGCGCTGGAGCGGGCCGGCGACGCCGAGGGCGGCCGGGCCCGGCGCGAGCAGGCGGCGGCGCTGGGGCTGCCGCAGCGGCGGCGGAGCGGGGAGGCTGCGACGCACCCGGTCGTTACGGAGTGATTGCGGTTGTGTGAGCGATTTGGTGCTTTTGGTAGCACTTGTTAACGCCCGCCACCGCGCAAGCCTACGAAACTGCCAACCGATCGTATTCTTTTGGTCAGATTGGAAGGCTGCCGCAATCCTCGGGCTTCATTACACTCGGAAGTGCCGCAACCAGTGCGCGGCCACCGTCGGCGTATCCGCCGGCGGACCCCCGATGTGCAAGGGACGTGTTTAGCCGTGAAGGTCGGCATCCCCCGCGAGGTCAAGAACCACGAGTACCGCGTGGCCATCACGCCCGCCGGCGTGCACGAGCTGGTCCGCAACGGACACCAGGTCGTCGTGGAGCAGAACGCCGGAGTCGGCTCCTCCATCACCGACGAGGAGTACGTCTCCGCCGGTGCCGAGATCCTCGCCACCGCCGACGAGGTCTGGGCCGCCGCCGACCTGCTGCTCAAGGTCAAGGAGCCCATCGCCGAGGAGTACCACCGCCTCCGCAAGGGCCAGACCCTGTTCACCTACCTTCACCTGGCCGCCTCGCGGGAGTGCACCGACGCGCTCCTCGCCTCCGGCACCACCGCCATCGCCTACGAGACCGTGCAGCTGGCCAACGGCGCCCTGCCGCTGCTCGCGCCGATGTCGGAGGTCGCGGGCCGGCTGGCCCCGCAGGTCGGCTCGTACCACCTGATGCGCCCGGCCGGCGGCCGCGGCACCCTGCCGGGCGGCGTGCCCGGCACCCACGCGGCCAAGGCCGTGGTCATCGGCGGCGGCGTCTCCGGCTGGCACGCGGCCACCATCGCCATCGGCATGGGCTACGACGTGACCCTGCTGGACCGCGACATCAACAAGCTCCGCGAGGCCGACAAGATCTTCGGCAACCGGATCAAGGCGATCTCCTCCAACGCCTTCGAGCTGGAGAAGGCGGTGCTGGAGGCCGACCTGGTCATCGGCGCGGTGCTGATCCCCGGCGCCAAGGCCCCCAAGCTGGTCACCAACGAGCTGGTCTCGCGGATGAAGCCGGGCTCGGTGCTGGTCGACATCGCCATCGACCAGGGCGGCTGCTTCGAGGACTCGCGGCCCACCACGCACGCCGACCCGACCTTCACGGTCCACAACTCGGTCTTCTACTGCGTCGCCAACATGCCCGGCGCGGTGCCCAACACCTCCACCTACGCGCTGACCAACGCGACGATGCCGTACATCGTCGAGCTGGCCAACCGCGGCTGGAAGGAGGCCTGCAACCGTGACGCGGCGCTGGCCAAGGGCCTCAACGCGCACGAGGGCCAGCTGACCTACCGTGAGGTGGCCGAGGCGCACGGGCTCAGCTCGGTCGACCTGGCCGACGTACTGGCCTGAGGCATAGTCCAAAACGTAGGGCGGAGCACCCCGGTGCTCCGCCCTACGGCGTGCCCGGGGGCCCGTCGTAGCGGGGCGAATGGTCTCAATGTCGACAGATCGTCAACTTTCTGACCGGGATCTCACTCCCGTGCAGATGTGATGACGGTGGCCCGAAGAGCTGTACTGCCGCCTGATCTCTGGCATCGTGGCGGGGTGCGGGGCTGTCGTCGGCCACTGAGCAGTGATCTAGTCATATCGACATGTTGGTTCGTGCATCACTGGTGTGGTGGTTGGCGCTACTGTGTCGTTGCTAGGCTGCGGCACGGCACATGCCGCCCATTGGAGGGGGCAAGCCCCAAAGCCCCACCAAACGATTCCGGTGTCAACGGCGGTCGCCAAGGAGGTAAGACGACTTGTGAATGAGTCGACATTTGCTCCCGGGGGTGGTCAGCCAGGACTGGTGCAGGACGTCGCCGGTCCCTCCGGGGAGGAGTCGATGGACGTGCGCACTTTTGACGCCCGCCAGGCGACACCCGAGTACGACACCCACCACTACCCCGGCCAGGCCGATCCCTACCAGGCCGGCGCGCGCCACTCCGACGTGCCCGAGCCGGCGGTCTACAACGCGACGGCCTACGACGCCGTCGAACCGGGCCTGGTCTACGCCGAGCTGCCGGACGGTCAGTTCTACGACCCCGACGCCGAGTACGAGCCCGACCCGGAGTACGCCGCCACGCTGGCGCCCGACGCGGCCCGGCAGCGCCGCGAGCGGGTCGGCCCCACCGGCCGTCCGCTGCCGTACTTCCCGATCCCCTCGCCGCTCACCGAGCACGGTCCGGCCAAGATCGTGGCGATGTGCAACCAGAAGGGCGGGGTCGGCAAGACCACCTCGACCATCAACCTGGGCGCGGCGCTGGCCGAGTACGGCCGCCGCGTGCTGCTGGTCGACTTCGACCCGCAGGGCGCGCTCTCGGTCGGCCTCGGCGTCAACCCGATGGAACTGGACCTGACGGTCTACAACCTGCTCATGGAGCGGGGCCTGACGGCCGACGAGGTGCTGCTGAAGACCGCCGTCCCCGGCATGGACCTGCTGCCCTCCAACATCGACCTGTCGGCCGCCGAGGTGCAGCTGGTCAGCGAGGTGGCCCGGGAGTCCGCGCTGGCGCGGGCGCTGAAGCCGCTGCTGCCGGACTACGACTACGTCATCATCGACTGCCAGCCCTCGCTGGGCCTGCTCACGGTCAACGCGCTGACCGCGGCGCACAGCGTGATCGTGCCGCTGGAGTGCGAGTTCTTCGCACTGCGCGGGGTCGCCCTGCTCACCGAGACCATCGAGAAGGTCTGCGAGCGGCTCAACCCCGACCTGCGCCTGGACGGCATCCTGGCGACCATGTACGACTCCCGTACGGTGCACAGCCGCGAGGTGCTGGCCCGGGTCGTCGAGGCCTTCGGCGAGCACGTCTTCCACACCGTCATCGGCCGCACGGTGCGCTTCCCGGAGACCACGGTGGCCGGCGAGCCGATCACCACCTACGCCTCCAACTCGGTCGGCGCCGCCGCGTACCGCCAGCTCGCCAGGGAGGTGCTCGCCCGGTGCCCCGTCGAGTGAGCCTCCCGGGAGCGGACGAACTGTTCCGGACCACCGGGGGGATGTCGCTCACGCCCGCGCCCCGCTCCTCCGAAGCACCGGCAGGCCGGTCGACGGAGGCAGCCGCGGAGCCGGAGGGCGAGCACGCCTCCGGCGAGAAGGCGGCCCAGGCCGCGGCGCCGGCGTCGGCGCCGGTGGCCCCGCAGCGTCGGCCGCTGGCCAACGGGGCGGCCTCCGGCGTGCCGGGCGGACAGCCCGCACCGCAGCACAACGGCACCCCCGCGCCGGCGGCGGACGCCGCGGCCCGGCGCAAGCCGCGGGGGGGCGGGCGGTCCCGCCCCACTGGGCGGGAGCGGCACGAGGAGAAGATCACGGTCTATGTCTCCGCCGAGGAGCTGATCGATCTGGAGCACGCCCGGCTGGTGCTGCGCGGCGAGCACGGGCTCGCGGTGGACCGCGGCCGGATAGTGCGGGAGGCCGTCGCGGTGGTGCTGGCCGATCTGGAGCAGCGGGGCGAGGCCAGCATCCTGGTGCGGCGGCTGCGGGGGCGGTAGCGCCGTTTTCGGGTGCGGGCTGTGCGGGGTTTGTCGCGCAGTTCCCCGCGCCCCTGGGGGGTGCCACGTCCCCACTGCGATTCAGTTGCAGCACCGTAGGGGCGCGGGGAACTGCGCGACAAACCACGCACACGCCGCAGCCGGGTCCGGGTCGTGATCACCCACTGTCCGCCCGGGGCTCTACGCTGAGCCCGTGAGCGCACCCCCCGTTCCGGTACCTGCCGCCGCGCCTCCCGAGGAGGAGGCGCCGTCGGGTGGGTTCCTGGTGCGCCTGGACAACTTCGAGGGGCCGTTCGACCTGCTGCTGAGCCTGATCGCCAAGCACAAGATGGACGTCACCGAGGTCTCGCTGTCGCGGGTCACCGACGAGTTCATCGCCCACATCCGGGCCATGGGCCCGGACTGGGACCTGGACCTGGCCAGCGAGTTCCTGGTGGTCGCGGCGACCCTGCTGGACCTGAAGGCGGCCCGGCTGCTCCCGGTCGCCGAGCTGGAGGACGAGGAGGACCTGGCCCTGCTGGAGGCCCGTGACCTGCTGTTCGCGCGGCTGCTCCAGTACCGGGCCTACAAGCAGATCGCGACGCTGTTCGAGCAGCGCTGGGCCGAGGAGCAGAAGCGCCGCCCGCGGACCGCCGGTCTCGAGCCGCACCATGCCGCGCTGCTGCCCGAGGTGGTCATCAGCCTCACCCCCGAGGCCTTCGCCCGGCTGGCCGCCAGGGCGATGGAGCCCAAGCCCAAGCCGGTGGTCTACGTCGACCACATCCACACGCCCAAGGTCAGCGTGCGCGAGCAGGCCGCGCTGCTGCTGGAGCGGCTGCAGCAGCTGGGGCAGGCCAGCTTCCGCGTCCTGACCGAGGACGCCCCGGACGTGCTGACGGTGGTGGCCAGGTTCCTGGCGCTGCTGGAGCTCTACCGCGAGCGGGTGCTGCTGTTCGACCAGCCGGAGGCGCTGGGGGAGCTGCTGGTGCAGTGGATCGGGGAGGAAGGGGCAGAGGTCGAGGTGAGCGAGGAGTTCGACACCGAGGGCTCCACGGCCGAGGAAGGTGGCAAGCGATGAACGGCAACGACGACGGAACCCAGGCCGGCGGACGGCGGCGGCTGGGCATGCCCGGCCGGCCGCGGCCGGGGGAGTACCTGGAGAACGCCTGGATCGAGGAGGGGACCTGGGTCGAACCCGACCCGGTGCAGCCCGATCCGGTGCCCGCGCCGCGCCCGCAGCCGGTGCCCGAACCCTTCCCGCAGCCGACGCCGGAGCCCGACCCGATCCCCAAGCCGGTCCCGGAGCCCCCGCCGGAGCCGGCACCGGGTCCGGACCCGATCCCGGACCCGGTGCCGTCGCCGCCGGTCCCGCCGCTGCCGCCGCATCCACCGCTGCCGGACCCCGAGCCGCTGCCGCTGCCCGAGCCGGGTCCGCTCACGGCCGGGAGCCCGGCCGGGCTCGACGTGCCGAGCGCCGTCGCCTCGATGGAGCTGAAGCCGGCGCTGGAGGCGATCCTGATGGTGGTCGTCGAGCCGACGACCACCGCCCAGCTGGCCGAGGTGCTGGAGCGGCCCAGGCGGGTCGTGGAGCGGGCGCTGCGCGAGCTGGCCGCCGAGTACACCGAGCAGGGGCGCGGATTCGAGCTGCGCTTCGTGGCCGGGGGCTGGCGCTACTACAGCCGTGCAGTTTGTTCCCCGGCGGTGGACCGCTTCGTCCTGGACGGCCAGCACGCCCGGTTGACGCAGGCCGCGCTGGAGACGCTGGCGGTCATCGCGTACCGGCAGCCGGTGTCCAGATCGCGGGTGTCCGCCGTCCGTGGTGTGAACTGTGACGGCGTCATGCGTACCCTTGTGCAGAGGGGTCTGGTCGAGGAGACCGGGTCCGAACCGGAAACAGGAGCCATCCTGTACCGGACGACGCAAACATTTTTGGAACGGATGGGGCTGCGCGGCCTTGACGAGCTGCCGGAGCTGGCCCCCTTCCTGCCTGAGGCCGACGACGTGGAAGCGGACTCGCAGGAGGGCTCAGCGATCGCCGAGGCGGTCGCCACGAGCAGGTGACAGGCAGTGACACCCGCCCTGGGACGCGGCCCCGACGACGGATTCGACAACGGACTTCTTGATGCGTAGCGGTAGTGGCAACAACGGTAGGAACAGCAGCGGCGGCGGTGGCGGCCGCAGTGGGGGCGGTGCTCCGCGCGGGGCCGGCGGCGGCCGCGGCGGGCAGCGCGGTGGCTCGACCAATGACAACAAGCGCCGCAGCGGCAGCGGTTGGGAGAAGGAGGCGCCGCGTCCCGAGCAGCGCTCCTACGACCGTCCCGAGTACGGCGCCAAGGCGCCCGGCGCGGGCCGCTCGGTCGGTCAGATCCGCCCCGGCGGTCTGGGCGGCGGGGCCGGCGCCAAGCGCGGTCCGGCCAAGCCGGTGCGCTCGCGCGAGCTGCAGGCCAAGGTCGAGGACGCGGTGCGGGCCCGGCACGACAAGCCGGCCGTGAAGCTGCCGAAGACGCACGGCGAGCCCGAGGGCGAGCGGCTGCAGAAGGTGCTGGCCCGGGCCGGCATGGGCAGCCGTCGCGCCTGCGAGGAGCTGATCGAGCAGGGCCGCGTCGAGGTCAACGGCGAGCGGGTGCGCGAGCAGGGCAAGCGGGTCGACCCGGCGCACGACGAGATCAAGGTGGACGGGCTGACCGTCGCCACCCAGTCGTACCTGTTCTTCGCGCTGAACAAGCCGGCCGGCGTGGTGGCCACCATGGAGGACCCGGACGGCCGCCAGTGCCTGGGCGACTACGTGAACAACCGGGAGACCCGGCTGTTCCACGTGGGCCGGCTGGACACCGAGACCGAGGGCATCATCCTGCTCACCAACCACGGCGAGCTGGCGCACCGGCTGACCCACCCCAAGTACGGGGTGACCAAGACCTACCTGGCCGCGATCCAGGGCCCGATCCCGCGTGACCTGGGCAAGCAGCTGGCCAAGGGCGTCGAGCTGGAGGACGGCTGGGCCCGGGCCGACAGCTTCAAGGTGGTGCAGAACGTCGGCAAGAACTACCTGGTCGAGGTGAGCCTGCACGAGGGCCGCAAGCACATCGTGCGCCGGCTGCTGGCCGAGGTCGGCTACCCGGTCGAGAAGCTGGTCCGGGTGCAGTTCGGCCCGATCGCGCTGGGCGACCAGAAGTCCGGGTGGCTCCGCCGCCTGACCAACCCCGAGGTCGGCCAGCTGATGAAGGCCGTCGGGCTGTAGGGGACAGGGGAAGCGATGACCGCGACGGTGCGCCGTTCCCGGCTCAGCAGTGAGCGGGAGGCCGAGCTCTACCAGGCTGTGATCGAGCTGGTGCGCGAGGTCGGGTACGAGGCCATGACCATGGACGCCGTCGCGGCCCGCAGCAAGTCCAGCAAGGCCACCCTGTACCGGCAGTGGCAGGGCAAGCCGGAGCTGGTGGCCGCCGCGATGCGGCACAACCGGCCGGTGAAGACCTCCGACGTGGACACCGGCAGCCTGCGCGGTGACCTGCACCGGCTGGCCGACGAGGTCGGCGACGCGGCCGAGCACGACACCGCGTTCATGGGCGCCATCGGCCATGCCGTGAGCACCAACCCGGACCTGGCGGCCGCCCTGCAGGAGATGTTGATCGACCCGGAGCGGGCCAAGCTGGAGGCCATGGTCCGGCGCGCGGTGGACCGCGGCGAGATCGCCGCGGACACCCCGGCCGTGGAGTTCTTCGCCCACATGATGCTGGGCGCGGTGATCGGCCGGAAGTTCCTGGAGGGCCGCTTCGCCGACCGGGACTACCTGGCCCGCTACGTCGACGCGGTGGTCCTGCCCGCGCTCGGTGTTGCCTGACTCACACTCACGACCTATCGAAACGCTTGAGTTTCGATAGGTCGCGTTCTAAGGTGATCGGGTACGAAACCGTTTCGTTCGGAGAGAGACCCATGACCCAGACCACCGTCGGCGCCCGCACCGACACCCCGTCCGGCGTGAAGCCTGCCTCCACGCACCGCTGGTGGGTGCTGGCCGTCATCGCCCTCGCCCAGCTGATGGTCGTGCTCGACGCGACCGTGATGAACATCGCGCTGCCCTCGGCCCAGCACGCGCTCGGCTTCAACGACAGCGACCGGCAGTGGGTCATCACCGCCTACTCGCTGGCCTTCGGCAGCCTGCTGCTGATCGGCGGACGCCTGGCCGACCTGATCGGCCGCAAGACCGTGTTCCTGGTCGGGGTGGTCGGCTTCGCCGTCGCCTCGGCGCTGGCCGGTGCGGCCGGCAACTTCGAGGTCCTGGTCATCGGACGGGCCCTGCAGGGCATGTTCGGCGCCCTGCTGGCACCCGCCGCCCTCTCCCTGCTCAACACCACCTTCACCGACGCCAAGGAGCGCGCCAAGGCCTTCGGCATCTACGGCGCCATCGCCGGCGCCGGCGGCGGCCTGGGGCTGCTGCTCGGCGGGCTGCTCACCGAGCACCTCAGCTGGCGCTGGACCCTCTACGTCAACCTGGTCTTCGCGGTGATCGCCCTGATCGGCGGCCTGATCCTGCTTAAGCCCGGCGCCCCGGCCGACCGCCCCAAGCTGGACATCCCCGGCACGCTGCTGGTCACCGCCGGGCTCTTCGGCCTGGTCTACGGCTTCTCCAACGCCGAGACGCACCACTGGTCCTCCCCGATGACCTGGGGCTTCCTGGTCGCCGGCGCCGTACTGGTCGCGGCCTTCGGCTGGTGGCAGACGCGTGCCTCGCACCCGCTGCTGCCGCTGCGGGTGCTGTTCGACCGCAACCGCGGCGCCTCGTTCCTGGCCGTCGGCATCTCCGGCGCGGGCATGTTCGGGGTGTTCCTGTTCCTGACCTACTACCTGCAGGTCTCGCGGCACTACACCCCGGTCAGCACCGGCCTGGCGTTCCTGCCGATGATCGGTGCGCTGATCGTCACCGCGCAGATCTCCACCATCGTGCTGATCCCGCGGATCGGCCCCAAGCCGGTGGTCCCGCTGGGCATGGGCCTGGCGGCGGCCGGCATGGTGCTGCTCACCGGCCTCGGCATGAACAGCGGCTACGTCACCACGGTGCTGCCGGCGCTGGTGATCACCGGTCTGGGGCTGGGGCTGGTGATGCCCCCGGCGATGAGCCTGGCCACCGACCGGATCGACCCGGCGGACGCCGGCGTCGCCTCGGCGACGGTCAACACCATGCAGCAGATCGGCGGCTCCATCGGCACCGCGCTGCTGAACACCCTCGCCTCCAGCGCCGCCACCAGCTACCTGGTCGGCAGGACGCCGAGCCCGACCGTGCTGGCCCAGGCGCAGCTGCACAGCTACAGCACCGCCTACTGGTGGTCGGCCGGGTTCTTCGTGGTCGGCCTGGTGCTCACCGGCGTGCTCTACCGCCGCGGGAAGATCTCGGTGGACCCGGACGCCCCGGCCGCCGTGCACATGTGACGGAACGTCCGCCGGGCCCGTCCGCACCGATCTCGGTGCGGACGGGCCCGGCGGTCTTCGTGGTTCAGCGGGCGGTCAGTAGCTGAACTGCTGGATCTGGGTCCCGTCGGGGCCGTAGGTCCAGCCGGTGCGGGTGGCCGGGTCGAGCTGGACGGCCGGCTCGGTGGTCGCGTCGAAGGCCGAGCCGAACCCCTGGATGAAGTTGGAGTCGGACAGGGTCTTCAGTACGGCTCCGGTGCTGAGGTCGACCACGTCGAGCTGGCTCATCGCGTTGCTGTCGGTGGTCTGCGCGAACGGCTGGCCCAGCACCACCTTCCCCAGCGGAGTGCCGTAGGCCACCACCGCCACGTTGTGGACGCTGTCCACGGCGAAGGCCAGCGGGCTCTCCTGGCGCTGCGTCAGCGAACCGGCCGGGGCCAGCGTGGACTCGTCGAAGCCGACCAGGCCGGTGGTACCGGGGAAGTTGACGCTGATCGCGGTGTAGCCCAACAGCCAGCTGCTGCCGCCGTTCTGCGAGGAGGCGAACTGGACCCCGCACCGGGTGGCGGACGTCGGCGCGTCCGTCACCGTCCCGGTGTCCAGGTCGACATCGGCCACCTGGGCGGTGCCCGGGCCGAAGCAGAGCCCGCCGCCGCCCAGGTGGGCCACCTGGAACAGACCGGTGGAGCGGTCCACGTCCAGGCCGTAGAAGTAGGCGCCGCGCTTCTGGGCGGTGGTGGTGTCCAGCGCGACGGGGCTGCCCGCGGTGGCGGTGGACAGGTCCAGCGGGATCAGCTGGTCCACATTGCCCGGCTTGGCCCACACCAGCAGCGCGGCCCGGTGCCGGGCCGGGTCGACCCTGCCGCCTAGCAGGATGTCCTGACTGCTCGTCAGAGTGATCGGGGAGCCGATCTCGGTGTCGCTGCCCAGGTCCCAGACCTCCACGCGCTGGGCCTTGCTGGAGACCCAGTGGGTCAGCAGCACGGTGTGGGCCACCGGGTCCACGCCCAGTACGCCGTAGCCGGCCGTCGCGGTGGTGTCGCTGGTGATCACCGCGCCGTACCGGCCGGTGGCCGGGTCGTAGTGGCGCACCGAGGTCCCGGTGCTGCCGGTGGAGCCGCTGACCGCGGCGACCGAGTCGGTACCCGCGGTGACGAAGTCGGTGACGGTGCCGCCGCCGGGGGCCGGCCCGTCGTCGACGATCAGTGCCGAGGACGGGGAGGCCTGCCCGGTCGCCGTGCCGTCCTTGTCGACCGGGACGATGCGGACGTTGTACTGCACCGAGGTGGCCAGACCGAGCTTGAGCGCATCCAGCTCCACCGTGCCCGATCGGCCCGGCAGTTGCCGGTAGACCACCGAGCCGGTGTCGAAGCCGTCGCCGTCGCGGCCCACCCCGTTCTGGGCGGTGAAGGTGTTGAGCGAGCCGTAGAGGGTGGGGGCGGGGGCGGAGATCTCCAGCACCGCGCCGCGGGCGTTGTCAGTGCTGTAGTGCAGAGTGAACCCAGGAGCAGAACGGGTGACCGTGACGGTGTGTCCGGTCGGCTGTCCCGGGGCACCCAGGGTCGGCGCGTCCGGACGGCTGCTCGCAGCGGCCGCCTGCACCCGGATCGGGGCGAACTCCCCGTAGACCGGCGCCTGGGGCTGCTCGTTGTCCTGGATGATGCCGACGCCGTAGATCCCGCCGCCGCCGGTGAAGGCCGAGGCCGGGATGGTGACGGTGCCCTCGGTGGGGCTGAGCTGTGCGGTCCAGGCCGGGTTGAACAGCGGGGCCAGGGCCGGGTTCCAGTGGCCGACGGTGGAGAGCACCAGCTCCGGCGAGCTGACGTTCCTGACACCGGACAGGTCGTAGTGGACGGTGACGCTGTCGCCCGCCCTGGCCACGGTCCGGATGGTCGGCGCGGCGGCCTCGGTGACGGTGCCGTCGCTGGCGGTGAAGGTCAGCCGGCCGCTCTGCTCGGCGCTGCGGCCGTCGTGGTCGCGGACGGTGAAGGTGTAGTCGACGGTACGGGCGGTGGCGGCGACCACGGGAAGCCCGGCGGCAGTCAGCAGTTGGGCCGGGGTGGCCCGGATCGAGGGGGTGTCGGAATGGAAGGTGGTGCGGCCGACGGTGAGGGTGTAGTCGGCTTCCCGGCCTGCGCTCTTGTTCGGGTAGGAGATGTCGGCGGCGATGGTGACCGGGCCGCTCAGGCCCTGGCCGGTGGCGTTGCCGTCGCCGTCCACCGGGCCGGCCAGGTCGACGGCGCCGGGGTCGGTGTACTCGACGAAGGTGCCGCCGAGGCCGCCGATGGTGACCCGGTGGGCCACCGAGATCCGGTCGATCACCGGGTCCTTGCCACCCTTGGCGCCCTTGGCGGTCGGCAGCAGGGACTCGACGGCGGCGGTCAGGTCCAGTTGCGGGCCGACCTGGAGGTCCTGGTCGATCTGGGCCGGGGTGCCGACCGGGCGGGCGGTGCGCACCAGCAGGTCGCGGATCTGATTGGGCGTCAGCGTGCGTCCGGTCAGCCGGGCGGTCTGCTGCACCACCGCCGCTGCTGCGGCGATCTCCGGGGCGGAGGCGGAGGTGCCGCCGCTGAGGAAGACGCCCACCGACTGGGCGGTGGAGCCGCTGTGCTCGAAGGCGGGGATGTTGTCGCTCGGCGCGGAGAGGTTGATCCGGGTGCCGAATCCCGAGGAGAAGTCCCCGGAGCCGCTGATCCGGGTCTCGGCCACGGTGGCCGCCGCCGAGGCGCCGTCGGCCAGGGTGTCGTCGGTGGTGCTGCCGCCGGCCGCGATGGCGCCGCTGTCCAGCACCTCGCTGGGGGTGGTGGAGGCCGCGTCGTCGTCGACGCTGGTGGTCGCGGAGGCGTTGCGGGTGACGTCGGTGGGCGTACTGCCGCCGTCGGGGCCCACCGAGGCCGGGGTGTAGAGGCGGGTGCCGTCGTTGGCGGACACCGTCACCGTGATGCCGTACCGGTGCACGATGGTGGCGATGATCGACTGCATCGCCGGGTCGTCCTCGAGGTAGCGCCCCGCGAAGCCGGTGGTGTCGGTGCCGAAGCCCAGGCTGGCGTTGATCACGTCGGGGCGCGGGGTCTGCCGGGCGGCGGCCAGCAGTGCGGTGCCGACCTGGTCCATGGTCGGCTCGCTCGGCACCACCAGGCGGTAGGAGGCTCCGGGGGCGATGCCGAGCAGGTCGGTCAGCCCGTCGCCGGTGTTCTCCGAGCGCTGCTGGTCGTGCGGCAGCGGCGACATGACGCCGAAGTCCAGCAGGATCTCGCCGTCGGTGGCGTCCTGGTTCTCGGTGGACCCGGTGGGGTCCAGGGTGCCGGAGGCGTCCGCGGTCCAGGTCGGGATCAGCGGCATCGAGGGGATGTCGAGGTAGCGCTGGCCGTTGCGGACCACGGTGGTGGGGCCGTTGGACTCGACGTAGGTGTCACCGGCGTCGGCCATCGACTGGTCGGTGAGGTCGCCGATCGAGACATTGGTGATGATCTCCCCGGTGCCGGGGAGCTGGCCGTAGCGGCTGGTCAGATCGGTGTAGGCACCCATGGCGTCGACACCGCCGGCGTTCAGCCAGCTCTCCAGGGAGGAGGTCAGCCCGTAGTTGGTGGGCAGTTGCGCGGTCGAGGGCGCGGAGGCGGCCTGCCGGGCCAGCTCGGCGGCGTCGGCATCGGCCGTGGTGGCCGCGGCTGCGGGCAGCCGGGTGGAGCCGCTGCTCATACCGGACACATAGCGGTTGGGCTCGGCGCTCACCACGCCGTCCACCGCGGCCAGTCGGGTCGCCGCGGCCGCCGAGTCGCGGTCGGCCAGGTCGGCGACGACCAGGTTCGCGGTGAGCGGGTGCAGCGCGGTGGCGTGCAGTCCGGCGAGGGCGGTGTTGAGGGCGGAACTGGAGGTGGGCGCGGTGCTGCGGGTCTTCCCGCTGGTCAGGGCGGTCTGCGGCGACAGCTGCAGGACGACCTGTCCGGGGACCACCTGTCCGGCCTTCTGGGCGGCGCCCTTGGCGGTGCCGGGCTTCCAGGCGCTGCCGAGGGCGGGTCGGCCCTCGGCAGCGGCCGGGGCGGACGCCTTGGGGGCGGCCGGCAGCGTCGGAGTGCCGGGAGCCGCCGGGGCGGCCGCGGCCAGACCGGTGGTGACGCTGATCAGCGCCCCGGTCACGGCGAGCAGGGCCAGCGCCCGGGTCGGCGCGCTGGATATGGACCAGTTCATTCAAGTCCCTTCGGGCAATTCGGGATCGGGGCGCCGCCTGGCTCTGGGATTCGCTCGGAGGGTGCGATTCCGGCAACTGCGTGGCAGCAACTTGTCAGGTGCGCGAGATGTGGCACAAGATGGCCAGCTGACGGATAGTCGCCAAGCGGCGCAAGTACGCCAGATGGACCCGACAAGTGAGGTCAGCCGTGTTCGAGTCGGTGGGACTCCCGGAGCCCGATGGTGCGGTCTACGCCGCCCTGGTCGCACATCCGCAGGTGACGGCGACCGAGTTGGGGCAGCTCTGCGGCCTTTCGCCGACCCTGACCGGGCGCTCGCTGGCGCGGTTGGTGCGGGCCGGCATCGCCAGCCGGATCTCCGGACGGACCGTCACCTTCCTCGCCGCGGCGCCCGATGTGGCCATCGGATCGCTGATCGGCCAGCAGGAGGAGGTGCTGCGGCAGGCCAGGTCGGAGGTCCACTCCCTGATGGAGACCTACCGGGAGGCCTCCCGCTACACCCACCCCGCTCAGTCGGTGGAGGTGCTGACCGGGCGGGAGAACATCGGCCACCGGGTCAACCAGCTCCAGGAGGGCGCCCGCGAGCAGGTCCGCGGCTTCGACCGGCCGCCGTACCTGAACCACCCCGGGTTCAACCTGCGCCGGGTGCGGCGCCGGCTGCGGGAGGGGATCGGCTACCGGGTCATCTACAGCCGTGAGGCGGTGGCCTGGCCGCAACGGCTGGAGAACGACATCCTGGTGAGCTGCGCGGAGGGCGAACAGGCCCGGGTGCGACCCGAGTTGCCGATGAAAATGATCATGGCGGACGCCCGGCAGGCGGTCATCCCGATCGGGGCCGAGGAGCACGCGGTGGAGGCGGCCTACGTCATCCACCCGTCCTCGCTGCTGGACGCGCTGGTCACGCTCTTCGAGGCGGAGTGGGAGCGGGCCGTGCCGATCCGGGCCACCGACGCCCCGCACGGCGAGTCGGCCCCCGACGACGACAGCCGCCGGCTGCTGGCGCTGCTCGCCTCCGGCCTCACCGACGAGGCCATCGCCCGCTCGCTGGGCTGGAGCTTCCGCACCACCCAGCGCCGACTGCAGCGGCTGATGCGGGAGTTGAGCGCGACCACCCGCTTCCAGGCCGGAATGGCGGCCCGGGAGCGGGGGTGGCTGTAGCAGCGGTCAGCGCTGTTGTCAGCGGTCGCGGCGGCGGGAACTGCGGGTGCGGCGCCAGGAGAAGGGACCGGGGAGGTCCACCGACTCGGTCCGCTGTCCCCGGTTGTTGACGGTGTAGTGCTCGTGCCGGCCGCCCGCGCTCAGCGACAGCGAATGACGGTTGATGTTGAGTCGGACACCGGGGAAGATCGGGAAGGACTTGTGGAAGCGGATGGGCATCTGAGGCTCCCTCACCTGTTCACACCTGGACGGATACGCAGGCTCGTCTGCCCCGTCGAAGCGGATTCACCGACGTGGCAAGGGGTATTGACCGGGCATGGCAGAGATCTTGGTTGAGGAGAACTTCGTCCGCATCGACGGGGACGACATGAACGCCCTGTTGAACATCCTGGACGCGGTTGATCTGGAGGCGGAGCCGACGGCGCCGCGTGACAACGACACCGGTGTCCGCTGGCAGCTCGCGGTGCACTGGCTGCCCTCCGCCCCGCCGAGCGCCGAGCGGCTGACCACCCTCGCCGGGGCCTTCGCCGAGATCCACGCCCATTTCGTGCTGGAGGGGAAGGTGCCGCCGGCGCGGGTCATCCTCTACGGGCGGGAGTCGGAGGCCATCCACATCTTCGAGCCCGAGGCGGCCTAGCCGGGGGTCCGGCTCGGGGCGGCTCAGCTCCAGGCGGCGAGGGTGGCCCAGCGGCCCGCGGTGTCGCGTTCGACCTCCAGCATCCCGGCGACGGCGGAGCGGTTGACCGGGCCGTAGATGTGCGGGAACAGCGTGGTGCCCGGGGTGCCGGGCGGCGGAGCGGGCGCCGCGGCCTCCCAGCGGACCGGGGAGTCCAGGGCGTCCTCGTCTATCAGCAGGACCATCAGCGGTCCCTGGGTGCCGGCGAAGCGGTCGTTGGCCACGGCCAGGACCGACTTCTCGTCCGGCGAGCAGTGGATGAAGCCCTCCAACGCCAGCGAGGCCGTGGCGTAGGGGCGGTCGGGGTGCGCCAGCCAGCCGTCGAGCGTCGTCAGGTGCATAATCATCTCCTCTTTCTACCCGATCCCCGCCGCTCCGGATCACCCCTTGCGCAGACTGGCAGCGGACCGGACCGCATGGTGGACTGGGCCGCATGGCCCATGACGCTGAGCTGTACCCCGCCGACCGGATCGTCCGCGCACAGAAGGCCGCCGCCGCTGCGGGCCTGGACGCCCTGCTGGTTACGCCCGGACCGGATCTGCGCTATCTGACCGGGTACCAGGCGCTGCCGCTGGAACGGCTGACCTGCCTGGTCGCTCCGGCCAGTGGTGAGCCGTTCCTGGTGGTGCCGCTGCTGGAGCAGCCGGCCGCCGAGGCGTCGCCGGCCGGGGCGCTGGACCTGGAGATCGTCGGCTGGCGCGAGACCGAGGACCCGTACCGGTTGATCGGTGAGCGGATCGGCGGGTCCGCGCGCCGGGTCGGCGTGGACAACCACATGTGGGCCGAGAAGGTGCTGGCGCTGCGCGACGCGCTGCCCGGGGTGGAGCAGGCGCTGGCCGGCGAGGTGCTCGGGGCGCTGCGGATGCGGAAGTCCGCCGCCGAGATCGAGGCTTTGCGGGCCGCGGGCGCGGCGATCGACGCGGTGCACGCGGCGGTGGGCGACTGGCTCCGGCCGGGACGGACCGAGCGTGAGGTCGGCAGGGACATCGCGGACGCCATCCTGGCGGCCGGCCACGAGACGGTCGACTTCGTGATCGTCGCCTCGGGGCCGAACGGGGCCAGCCCGCACCACGAGGTGTCCGACCGGGTGATCCGGGCCGGGGAGCCGGTGGTGGTCGACATCGGCGGCACCATGCCCTCGGGCTACTGCTCGGACTCCACCCGCGACTACTGCGTCGGCGAGGCGCCGGCCGACTACCTGCGGGCCTTCGGGGTGCTGCTGGCGGCACAGACCGCGCAGTGCGAGTCGATCCGCCCCGGGATCACCGCGGAGCGGTTGGACGCGGTGGGCCGGGAGATCATCGCCGAGGCCGGGTACGGGGAGCAGTTCATCCACCGCACCGGCCACGGGATCGGCCTGGAGACGCACGAGGAGCCCTACATCGTCGCCGGGTCGGCCCGGCCGCTGGAGCCGGGGATGGCCTTCTCGGTCGAACCCGGCATCTACCTGCCGGGGCTGTACGGCGCCCGGATCGAGGACATCGCGGTGTGCACCGGAACGGGTGGCGAGCGCCTCAATCTGACCTCGCGTGAGCTGCGGGTGCTCTGAGGCCTGCGGCCGCAGCGGGGGCGGCTACGGCGTCCCTCCGGCGAGGACCCGGTTGAGCAGCTCCGCCCCCTCGGCGAGCTGCTGGACGCCGCCCGCGCCGGCGAAGCTGACGCGCAGGTGCGGGCCCGGGGGTTCGGCCGGGAAGTAGGCGCGGCCGGGGGTGACCGAGACGCCGGCGCGGAAGGCCGCGGCGGTGATCGCGGTCTCGTCGGCGCCGTCGGGCAGCCGGAGCCACAGCTGGTAGCTGCCCAGCGGGGCCGGTCCGGCCAGATGCCGGTGCAGCGGTACGGCCAGGGCCTGCCTGCGGTCCCGCAGCGCGGTGGCGACCGTGCGCAGATGGGTGCGCCAGGCGGGGGCCGCGACCAGTTCCAGGGCCGTCTCCTGGAGCGGGCGCGAGACGAAGAAGCTGTCCACCGCCTGGAGCGCGCGCAGCCGTTCCAGCGCCGGGCCACGGGCGCTCAGTCCAGCCACCCGCAGGCTCGGCGAGGTCACCTTGGTCAGCGAGCGGATGTGCACCACCACGCCGTCCGGGTCGTCGGTGGCCAGCGGCAGCGGCAACGGGGGCGCGTCGGCGTGGGCGAGCCTGCGGGCGAAGTCGTCCTCGACCACGAACGCCCCGGCGGCGCGGGCGATCCGCAGCACCTCGGTCCGGCGCTGGGGTGCCAGCACCGCCCCGGTCGGGTTCTGGAACAGCGGCTGGCAGACGAAGACCCGGGCGCCGGTGGCCGCGAAGGCGTCCGCGAGCAGGTCGGTGCGGACGCCGTCGCCGTCCAGCGGGACCGGCACCGGGCGCAGCCCGGCGGCCCGGGCGATGGCCAGGATGCCGTAGTAGGTGGGCGACTCCACCAGCACCGGGGAGCCGGGCGCGGCCAGGGCCCGCAGTGCGGTGCTGAGCGCGCTCTGCCCGCCGGACGCGACCAGGACGTCCGCCGCGCCCAGGGCCTGGGAGGGGCCGGAGATGTCGGCGGCGAACCAGGCCCGCAGCTCCGGCAGCCCCTCGACCGGCGGCCGGCCCCAGGCCCCGGGGCGCCGTCCGGCCCTGGCCAGGGCGGCGGCGAGGGCGCGCTCGGGCTGCAGCGAGGGGTGCAGGTAGCCGCCGCTGAGGTCGATCACCTCGGCGGGCGGGACGGTCAGCGTGGCCAGCACCCCGGTCGCGTCCACGGCGCGCTCGCCCCGGCCGGCGCTGAGTGCCACCTGCTGCCAGGACAGGTCCCCGCCGCGCCGGTCCGGGCCGTCGTGCGGGCGGACCCGGAAGACGCCCGCGCCGGGACGGGAGACCACCAGCCCCTCGGCGGCCAGCACCGCGACCGCGCGGGAGACGGTGCCCGGGCCGACCTGGTAGCGGGCCATCAGGGCGCGGCTGGACGGGAGCATCTGCCCGTCCGGGTAGCGCTGGAGCTCGCGGCGCAGCGAGTCCGCCAGATCGGCCACACTGCTACTATCGTTCATGAGAGAACATGGTAGCGCTACGGTGAAGAGTCGGATATCCGGTAGCAGTTCCGCGGGTGGGTCGAGTAGCGGTTCCGGCGGCGGGGTGCTGCTCGCCGCCCTGGGGGTGCTGGCCTTCTCCTTCAGCTTCCCGGCCACCGACTGGGCGCTGGACGGCGGCCACGGCCTGGGCCCGTGGACGGTGACCGGGCTCCGCGGCGTTCTGGCGGGCCTGCTGGCGCTCGGCTGCCTGCGCGCCGGGCGGGTGCCGGTTCCCGAGCGCCGGCACTGGCGCGGGCTGGCGGCGGTGGCGCTGGGCTGTGTGGTCGGCTTCCCGCTGCTCACCACGTTCGCCCTGCAGACCGCCGGATCGGCCCACTCCGCCGTGGTCATCGGGGTGCTGCCGCTGGCCACCGCGGTGGTGTCGGCGGCGCGGAACCGGACCCGGCTGTCGCCCTGGTTCTGGGGTGCGGCGCTGGCCGGGGCCGCGGTCGTGGCGGCCTTCGCGCTGCAGCAGAACCACGGCCGTCCGACCGGCGCCGACCTGTGCCTGCTGGCGGCGCTGCTGGTGTGCGCGGTGGGCTACGCCGAGGGCGGCCGACTGGCCAGGTCCATGCCGGGCTGGCAGGTGATCGGCTGGGGCGTGGTGGCGGCGCTGCCGCTCACCGCGCTCGCCGCCGCGGTCGCGCTGGCGGTGGAACCGGTCGGACTGAGCGTCCACTCGGTGGTCGGCCTCGGCTATCTGGCGGCGGTCTCCCAGTTCGGCGGCTTCGTGGTCTGGTACCGGGGGATGGCGGCGATCGGCGTGCCCCGGGCCAGCCAGCTGCAGCTGGCCCAGCCGCTGCTGACGCTGCTCTGGTCGGTGCTGCTGCTGGGCGAGCGGCTGCCGCTGTCCGCGCTGGTCGCGGCGGTACTGGTGCTGGGCTGCATCGCCACCACCCAGCGGGCCGGGGCGGCCGCCCGTCCGGTCGCTCCGGCAGTCTCGACAGGTGAACCCGCCGTTTCGAATGGCGGTCGGCAGAGCTAGGGTCGCTGACGCCGCAGCAGGGACCGGGTCGGTCTGCGCCTCCGACCCGGTCCGCACGCGCGGAACTCGCTGCCCCGCCCGGCCATGCGGAATCATGGGGAGCGCAACCCGCGCCGCACCCGCCCCCTGAACCCGAGGACGTATCCCGCCATGCGCACCGCCGCCGTGATCGGCACCGGACTGATCGGTACCTCCGCCGCGCTCGCGCTGAGCGCCCGCGGGATAACGGTGCACCTGCGGGACGCCGACCCCGACGCCGCCCGAACCGCGGCCTCGCTGGGGGCCGGAACGGTGGAGGAGCCGGAGGGTCCGGTGGACCTGGCGATCATCGCGGTGCCGCCGGCGATGATCGCCACGGTGCTGGCCGACTGCCAGCGGCAGAACCTGGCCCGCTGGTACACCGACGTCGCCAGCGTCAAGGCGGGTCCGCGCCGCGACATCGCCGCGCTGGGCTGCGACACCGTCCACTACATCGGCAGCCATCCGATGGCCGGGGCCGAGCGGACCGGGCCGCTGGCCGCGCGGGCCGATCTGTTCGAGGGCCGGACCTGGGTGCTCACCCCGACGCCGGAGACCGACACCGACACCCTGAACGCGGCGCTGGAGCTGGTGGCGCTGTGCGGGGCGGTCCCGGTGGTGATGGACGCCGCCGCGCACGACCGCGCCGTCGCGCTGGTCTCGCACACCCCGCAGCTGCTGGCCAGCCTGGTGGCGGCGCGGCTGGAGCACGCCGAGGAGAACGCGGTCCGGCTGGCCGGGCCCGGGATCAGGGACACCACCCGGATCGCCGGCTCCAATCCGCTGATGTGGGTGGAGATCCTCAGCGCCAACGCCGGGATGGTCGCCGACATCCTGGAGGAGCTGGCCGCCGACCTCGACGGGACCGTCGCCGGGCTGCGCGCGCTGCAGGCCGCGGACGAGGCCAAGCGCGAGCAGGGCGCGACCGCCGTGGAGGACGTGCTGCGCCGGGGCAATGCCGGGCGGGCCCGGATCCCGGGCAAGCACGGCGCGCCGCCCACCCGCTACGAGACGGTCGTGGTCGCCATCGGCGACCAGCCGGGCGAGCTGGCGCGGCTGTTCGCCGAGGCCGGGCGGGTCGGGGTGAACATCGAGGACGTGCTGATCGAGCACTCCACCGGGCAGCAGGTCGGACTGGTGCAGCTGATGGTCGCGCCCTCCGCGGCCGGTGTGCTGACGGCGGCGCTGCAGGAGCGGGGCTGGCGGGTGCGTTCGGACCGGTAACCTTGGGGGAGACCCCTGATTGCGTCGAGAAGAATGAGGATCCTTCACCGTGGCCCACCACACTGCACCGAGCGGCGACCGTTCGGATGCCCCGGTGATCGTCGTCCTCGACGGCCCGGCCGGCACCGGCAAGTCCACCGTCTCCCGTGAGATCGCCACCAGGCTGGGCCTCAGCTTCCTCGACACCGGCGCGATGTACCGGGCGATGACCTACTGGCTGCTGCAGAACGGCGTGGACGTCGACGACGCCGAGGCGGTGGCCAACGCCTCGGCCAAGCCGGTCATCCTCTCCGGCACCGACGCCGACGGCCCGACCATCACCGTCGACGGCGTGGACGTCTCCGGGCCGATCCGCGGCCCGGAGGTCACCGCGGCCGTCTCGGCCGTCTCGGCCGTCCCGGAGGTCCGCACCCGGCTGGTCGACCTGCAGCGCGGATCGGCGGCCGCCGCTCCGCGCGGGATCGTCGCCGAGGGACGCGACATGGGCACCGTGGTCTTCCCCGAGGCCGACCTCAAGGTCTTCCTCACCGCCTCCGCCACCACCCGCGCCACCCGCAGGGCGGCGCAGCTGGGGGTGGCCGACCCGGCCGGTGTGGCGGCGATCCTCGCGGACATCGAGCGCCGCGACGCCGCCGACTCCGGGCGGGCCACCTCGCCGCTGGCCAAGGCCGACGACGCGATCGAGGTGGACACCAGCGAGATGGACCCGGAAGAGGTCATCGGCCACATCCTGGGCCTGGTGCGGCAGCGCGCCCGAACCGTCCGGGCCTAGCCCCGTACCGAGCCCGGCCGTTGCCGGGCCCGCTGCGACCGGCCCGGCCGGTCCACGCAGCACCCCGAAGCTTTGCGCGCCCTCCCGGGCGTCTGACGAACGAGAGTTGGCACCGCACCATGAGTAACGAGAACGTCGGCAGCAACGCCGGCACCAGTGGGCTCGACGGCTCCGCCGGCAACGTCGACGGTATCGACCCGGCGGACTACGCCGAGTTCATGGCCCTCGCCGCGGAGGAGGGCTTCGACGCGGAGGAGATCGGCGACCTGTCGGAGGCCGGCCCGATGCCGGTGCTGGCCGTCGTCGGCCGCCCCAACGTCGGCAAGTCCACCCTGGTCAACCGCATCATCGGCCGTCGCGAGGCGGTCGTCGAGGACAAGCCGGGCGTCACCCGGGACCGGGTCCAGTACGAGGCGACCTGGAACGGCCGCCGCTTCCGGCTGGTCGACACCGGCGGCTGGGAGATCGACGTCTTCGGCCTGGACGCCATGGTCGCCGCGCAGGCCGAGCTGGGCATCCAGACCTCCGACGCGGTGCTGTTCGTGGTGGACGCCACCGTCGGCGCGACCGACACCGACGAGGCCCTGGTCAAGCTGATCCGCAAGTCCGGCAAGCCGGTGGTGCTGTGCGCCAACAAGGTGGACGGACTGTCCGGCGAGGCCGACGCGGCGATGCTCTGGTCGCTGGGCCTCGGCGAGCCGTACCCGGTCTCGGCGCTGCACGGCCGCGGCTCCGGCGATCTGCTGGACGCCATCCTGGACAAGCTGCCGCCCGCCCCGGAGCAGACCTTCGGCGGCGAGCCGCTCGGCGGCCCGCGCCGGGTCGCGCTGATCGGCCGGCCGAACGTGGGCAAGTCCAGCCTGCTGAACAAGGTCGCCAAGGAGGACCGGGTCGTCGTCAACGAGCTGGCCGGCACCACCCGCGACCCGGTCGACGAGCTGATCGAGCTCGGCGGCAAGACCTGGAAGTTCATCGACACCGCCGGCATCCGCCGCCGCGTGCACCAGACCGCGGGCGCCGACTTCTACGCCTCGCTGCGCACCTCGGCCGCGCTGGAGAAGGCCGAGGTCGCGGTGGTCCTGATCGACGCCAGCGAGACCCTGGCCGAGCAGGACACCCGGATCATCTCGATGGCGGTGGAGTCCGGCCGCGCCGTCGTCGTCGCCTACAACAAGTGGGACCAGCTCGACGAGGAGCGCCGCTACTACCTGGAGCGGGAGATCGAGCAGGACCTGGTCCAGGTCCAGTGGGCGCCCCGGGTGAACGTCTCCGCGCTGACCGGCCGGCACATGGAGAAGCTGGTCCCGGCGATCGAGACGGCGCTGGAGGGCTGGGAGACCCGCATCCCCACCGCCCGGCTGAACGCCTTCCTCGGCGAGCTGGTCGCCGCCCATCCGCACCCGGTGCGGGGCGGCAAGCAGCCGCGGATCCTGTTCGGCACCCAGGCCGGCGCCAAGCCGCCGCGCTTCGTGCTCTTCGCCTCGGGCTTCATCGAGGCCGGCTACCGGCGCTTCGTCGAGCGCCGGCTGCGTGAGGAGTTCGGCTTCGTCGGCACGCCGATCTCCATCAGCGTGCGGGTGCGGGAGAAGCGCGGCCGCAAGAAGTAGAAGGAGCAGGCGCCGCGGTCACGGCAGGACGGCGGTCACAGCAGGGCCCCGGGCGGCAGTCGCCCGGGGCCCTGCTGCATGCCGCCGGGGCGCCAGCGCGGTGCGCGGCGGTCGATTCCGCGGGGCGCGGGCCGCGCGGGCCGGGGGCGGGCCGTGGGCCGTACGGCGTCAGCCGCGGCCCGGCGGCAGCGAGAGGTAGCTGCGGTGGCGGCCCATCCCGCCCTGCGCGGCGTACTCGCTGCTGCCCGCGTAGTAGTGGCCGAAGCCGGTGAAGCGCAGCTCCTCCTCTCCCGAGCGGTCCCCCGGCAGGGCCCGGAAGAGCCGGCGGAACTCCGAGTACAGCGCGTCGTAGATGGGCGTGCTGGAGGCGGGCTCGGCCTCGTGCGAACGCGGGGAGGGCATCAGCGGGGCGCTCGTCGGCACATGGCCGGTGGCCCAGCGGGGCGGGGGGAAGGAGCGAGAAGTCTGCACGTCATGGCCAACGACCGGGCGCCCCGCGGGATGCGGGGCGGCGGCCGACAGGTGGAGAGTGGTCCGTCCCCGGAGCGCGTGGGGCAGGACGCGCGCCGGAGGGATGCCGGAGGTCGGCGGAGGGCTGCTGGAGGGCTGCCGACGTGTTGCCGGCGTGCTGCCGGAGGGGTCAGGTCCCGGCCAGCGGCAGTACGGCGCCGATCAGCAGCCCGCGCCGGGCGGCGTCGTCCATCGCCTGCCGCAGCAGGTCCTCCCGGGGCTGGCGGCCAACGCTCCCGGCCGGGGCCGCGTACATCAGCACCTCGCCCTGCCGGGTGGCGGCGGACCGCCAGGCCTCGGTGACCTGGAGCGGGACGTGCGCCTGCCACCAGGCGATGGTGCCGCCGCCCTGGGGCGCCGGCTGCAGGATCGCGTGCAGCTGGCCCATCGCCATCAGCACCGACCAGCCCGGCAGCTGCTGCGGCGGCTGCTCGACATCGGCGACCTGCCCGAAGCCGTGGTCCAGCAGCATCTCGGCGAAGTGGTCCACGCCCGACTCGTCGCCGGGACGGCCGACCGGTCCGGTGGGCTCCACCACCAGCGCGGCCCGGGGAACTCCGGCGTACGGGCCCTCCTGGCTGAGCACCAGGCCGCAGGTGACGCCGAGGACGGCGGCGTCCTGCTGCCGCGGGGAGGGGACGGCGGCGGGGGCCTGCGGCTGCGCCGGTGCCTGCGGCTGGGCCTGCTGGGCCTGCTGGGCCGCGGACGGGAAGCCGCCCTGGGGGCCGGTGTGCGGCTGGGTCTGGAACTCCGGCTGGAACTCGGCCGGGTACGGGTAGGGGGACTGCTCGGGGCTGCCGGGGGCCGCGCCGCCAGCGGTCTGGCCGATGCTGCGCACCGCGCCGAGCAACTGCTCCTCGGCGACCGGCACCACCTGGGAGGGGATGCAGCGGGAATGGGCGAAGGCGAGGACTGCCGTCTCCTCGCCGACGAAGAGCACGGTCGCCGTCGGCTCCACAGTGACATCGCCCGGTGCCCGGCATGAGGTGCAGTCGTATCGGTCCGGGGCGGTGACTCCGGTGAGCAGGCGGTCCGCCTCGTCGTCGCCGATCTCGGCACGGACCTCGTCGCTGACGTCGATCAAACGCGGCACGAACACTCCTTGGGTCACGGGGGCGGCGCGGTGCTGCCCCAGCCGTGATGACAAACGGACCGGGTGTGCGCCAGGTCACGGTTGAGGGGGTTCGAGCAGGGGAACGGCCGGTCGAGATTTCACTCCCTGCAGGTCAGCGGTGACCGTGGGTCGACAATGTGGGTCAGCTCACTGAGCCGGCTGTGTGGCGCAGCCCACGACGCCCGCCGTCGATCTTGCATATATCGGACCAATCGGTGCCAATTGCCAGGCATTCGATGATCGATACCTCCGGTAACGCCCCTCTGATCAGCATTTAAACCAAATTATTTGGCTGTGCAGCACGAGTTGCCTACGTTCGGAGACCGGTGCAACGAGCACCGCCCGGGTTCGCCCGCCTCTGTACGCCTCCTCGGCTCACCCCGGGGAAGTGCGCCCGCCGCCGCAAGGACAGGCCGGCGGCGAGTGGCAGGCACCGGGACGGCCAGGCGGACACCCCCGTGCCGCCGCCCGTCCCGCAGAACCGGATCCATGGAACGAAGCAGTGCTTGCAAAGCGCTGCCCGTGGGCCCGGCCGGGGCTGTCGAGAGGGACTTCATGATCTTCCGCCGCGAGACCGACGCTGCCCGCACCGCCGCCATCGAGACCGAGGGTGGCCGCAAGAAGAGCCGCCTCCGGGCCGCCGTACTTGCCGGTGTGGTCGTCGCCGCCCCCGTGGCCGGTCTGGTTACCGCCACCAGCGCCTCCGCCGCCGACACCTCCACCTGGGAGGCCGTCGCGCAGTGCGAGAGCACCGGTAACTGGAGCATCAACACCGGCAACGGCTACTACGGTGGCCTGCAGTTCTCCGCCTCCACCTGGGCCGCCTACGGTGGCACAGCTCCAGCTCGTCCGACAGCTCCAGCAGCTCCAACAGCTCCAACAGCTACGCGGACAGCAGCTCCAGCAGCTCCAGCGACTCGAGCAGCTCGAACACCAGCTCCTCGGACAGCGCCGCCACCACCTCCAGCACCGACAGCAGCGCCTCCACCGGCTCCACTGCCTCGGGCACCTCCTACACCGTCAAGTCCGGTGACACCCTGAGCGCCATCGCGGCCGCGAACGGCACCACCTGGCAGACCCTGTACCAGGAGAACCAGAGCACCGTGGGTTCCAACCCGAACCTGATCCTCGTGGGTCAGGTGCTGACCATCGGCTGACGTCAGCCTCTGCTCCAACCGAAGGCACGGCACCCCTCACGGGGTGCCGTGCCTTCGGCGTTGCCGGTGCTGGTGCGCGTGCTGGCTGCGCGGCTGTTGCGGCCGACCGGGTGAGGCTTCGGCGTGCCGATCTGGTGGCTCATCAGATCGTGTGCTGATCGGACGTAGCGTCGTCGGCCGTGGGCATACGCAGACAGGCACTGACCGTCGTCACCGCGACGCTGCTGCTCTGGGCGGTGCCCAGTGCGGACGGCAGCGGCGCGGCGATCGGGCCTGCGCCCGCCCGGGTGACCACGGCCGTCTGGGACTCGCTCGCCGCCTGCGAGAGCAGCGGGAACTGGCACATCAACACCGGCAACGGCTACTACGGCGGAGTCCAGATCTCGCTGGAGACCTGGCGCGAGTCTGGCGGCAGGGTCTATGCGACCCGGCCGGACCAGGCGACCAAGCAGCAGCAGATCGCGGTGGCCGAGAGGATCCTCCGCGAGCAGGGCTGGCAGGCCTGGCCCTCCTGCGCACGGCAACTGGGCCTGCTGAGGCCGACGCCAACGCCGAGCCCCAAGCCGAAGCCGAGCCCGAAGCCGAGTCCCAAGCCGACGCCGACGCTGAAGCCGAGTCCCAAACCGAGTCCGAAGCCGACGCTGAAGCCCAGTCCCAAGCCGAGCGTGAAGCCGACGCCGACGCCGAGCTTGAAACCGACGCCCAAGCCGAGCCTGAAGCCCGTGCCGAAGCCGACGCTCAGTCCCAAGCCGACACCGAAGCCGAGCTCTAAGCCGAGTCAGAAGCCCACGCCGACACTGAAGCCGAGTGCCAAGCCGAGCGTGAAGCCGACGCCGACGCCGAGCTTGAAACCGACGCCCAAGCCGAGCTTGAAGCCCATGCCGACGCCGACGCCGCCGCTTGCGCCGACGCCGAGCCCCAAGCCGACGCCGAGCCCGACGCCGAGTCCCCAACCAACGCCGACGTCGGGAGCGACGCTCCCGGGGCCGACGCCCACGCCTGTGCCCGGGCCGGTGCCCGCGCGTTACACCGTTCGTCCGGGTGACACCCTGTCAGCCATCGCCGTCCGCTACGGCCTCGCAGGCGGCTGGCGCGCGCTGTACCGGCTCAACCGGGCCGCCATCGGCCCGGACCCGGACCGGCTGGATGCGGGGACGGTGCTGCGGTTGCGCTGATCGCGGCCAGGCCGGGTTCGCCCGGCTCGCCCGAGAAGATCACCGAGCCCCGGTGCAGCACATGCACCAGGTCGACCGCGGCGGTGGCCTCCGACGGCAGCGACTGCTCGGCGAGGACGACGGTGCGCCCCGCCGCGACCTGGGCGGCGAGCGCGGTGTGCAACCGCTCCAGGACGGCCGGAGCGAGTCCCCGACCGGGTTCGTCCAGCATCAGCAGCCGGCTCGGGCGGGCAAGGGCCACCCCCAGTGCGAGCATCTGCTGCTCCCCGCCCGAGAGGGTGCCGGCGCTGCGGGGGAGCAGCCGACCCAGCTCGGGGAAGAGGTCGAGGACAGCGGCGCGCTCGCGGGGCGTCGACCGGGAGAGGTGGTCGGCGACGGTCAGCGAGGGGAAGACCGCTCCCTCGGCGGGGACCAGGGTCATGCCGCGGCGGGCCCGGGCGTAGGCGCCCAGCGCCGTGATGTCGCGGGCGGCGCCGGACCGGGCGGGCGCGCCGCCGTACCAGTGCACCCGCCCGGCCGAGAGCGGCACGGCGCCCGCCAGGGCGTCCAGGGCGGTGCTCCGTCCGGCGCCGTTGCGGCCGAGCAGGACCGTGAGCCGGCCGGCCGGGACCGGCAGGTCCACTCCGTGCAGCGCCTCCAGCGGGCCGTGGCGGACCCGGGCACCGAGAAGGGCGATCTCAAGCGTCATCGGCTGCGCCGTCCGACGGTGCGGGTGCGGGTGTGGATGCGGCCGATGTGGATACGGCCGGGAGGATGCGTCCGGCGGACATGGTGAGCACCCGGTCGGCGATCCGGTCGACCAGTTCGCGGTCGTGCTCCACCAGCAGCACCGCCAGTCCGTCCGCCGCCAGTGCGGTGAGCAGTACGGCCAGCTGTTCGGACTCGGCCCGGTCCAGTCCGGCCGCAGGCTCGTCCAGCAGCAGGACACCCGGTTCGGCGCTGAGCGCGCGGCCCAGTTCCACCAGCCGCAGGGTGCCGGTGGGCAGGCCGGACGCGTGCCGGTCGGCGAGGTGGTCCAGCCCGAGCAGCCGCAGTGTGCGGGCGACCGCGAAGTCGGCTTCGAGCCGTCCCCTGCGGCCCGCCTGCTCGGCGCCGACGCGCAGATTGTCGGCGACGCTCAGGCCGGGGAAGACGGCGATCTGCTGGAAGGTCCTGGCCAGGCCGAGCCGGGCGCGGGTGTACTCGGGGAGGCGGGTGATGTCGCGGCCGTCGAGCAGCACCTGGCCGCTGTCGGGTCGGTCGGCTCCGCTGAGGCAGCGGAACAGGGTGCTCTTGCCGGCTCCGTTGTGGCCGGTCAGGGCGGTGATCCGGCCCGGCGGCAGGTCGAGTGAGACCTGGTCGAGGGCGGTCACCCCGCCGAAGCGGCGGACCAGGGCGCGGGCGGACAGGCGCGGTGCCGGACTCGGACTCGGATTTGGTCTGGGACTCGGGCTCGGACTCACTCGGGGACTCCCTT
Organism: Streptacidiphilus jeojiense; assembly: GCF_000719095.1. Classification (GTDB taxonomy): domain Bacteria; phylum Actinomycetota; class Actinomycetes; order Streptomycetales; family Streptomycetaceae; genus Streptacidiphilus; species Streptacidiphilus jeojiensis. The sequence goes on from NZ_JOEH01000039.1 coordinate 55,252, forward strand.
CAGGCGCTGGACCAGTCGTTCGCCGAACGGGCTGAGCCGGACCGGCAGGGGTGGCTGTTCGGGCGGTACGGGGGCGGTGCTCCCGCCGGTCCCGGCGCGCCGTCCGTGGACGAGCCGTCCGCGGACCAGGGCCAGCAGGCCGATCGCGGCGGCCGAGACGCCGGCGGTGGTGGAGGCGTCCAGCACGGTGAGCACCATGGCCCCGAGCACGGCCGCAGAGGCGCTGTCCGCGCCGAGGCCGACCGCCGCTGCGAACCAGAGCAGGCCGAGCACCGGGTCGAAGGCGTTGGGGTCGAAGGCCTGGGCGCCGAGCCCCAGCAGCCCGCCACCGAGCGCGGCCAGGGCCGCGCCCGCGGTGAAGGCCAGCAGCTTCAACCGGGGGACGTCCACGCCGGAGGCGTACGCGGCGGGCTCGTGGTCGCGCATCGCGCCGAGCGCGCGGCCGGTCGCGCCCCGGCACAGGGCGTGCACCGCCAGCAGGGCGGCGGCGATGAGGGCGAGTTCCACGCCGTAGAAGAGCCGGTCGTCGGCCCAGGCGCCGGTGCGGTCCAGGCGCAGCCCACTGGTGAGGGAGGGCTGCTGGAAGACAAATCGACTCATCGCTGTACCGACCGCGAAGGTGGTCAGCGCCAGTGCGAGGCCCCGGCGGCGGATGGCGGGCCAACCGACCAGCAGGCCGCAGGGCGCGGCGACCGCGGTGGCCAGCAGCAGGGCGGCGGGCGCCGGAAGCGCCGGGAGCCCGGGGATCGTGCCGCCCGCCAGCGCTCCGGTGAGCAGGGCGCCCAGGCCCGCGTACCCGGCCTGGCCGAGCGAGATCTGGCCGCCGTAGCCGGTGACGACGACGATCGAGAGCAGGATCAGGGCCAGCCCGGGGCCCGGCAGCAGCGAGCGCACATCGCCACCGCGCAGGGCCAGCGGTACGAGCAGCAGCAGGGCTGCGGCCCAGCGGCGTCCGATCTGCCGGGTCCGCGCCGCACTGGTCGCGGTCGCCGTTACCGTCGCGGCGGTCGTGGCGGAGAGCGTCGGGGCCGGGGGCAGCGCACTGAGCCCGGCCGCGAGACGGCCGGGGAGCAGGGCCACGGCCAGCAGCGCGACCACGAACAGTCCCGAACTCACCGCCTGGAGCAGCGGTTGAGCCGCTCCGGAGGGGTGAAGCATCGTCAGTTCGCTCTGGCCGATGCCGAGTAGGAGTGCCGTGCCGATCGCCAGCGGCAGGCTGCGCAGCCCGGCCGCCACCGCGACCGCCAGGGTCTCCATCACCAGCAGCGGCAGCCCGTAGGGGTCCAGGCGCAGGGCCGGTGCCAGCAGCACCCCGGTCAGTCCGGCGGTGAAGGCGCCGAAGGCCCAGCCGGTGGACGCCACCGCGTCGGCGTCGATCCCGGACAGCTCGGCCAGCCGCCGGTTGTCCACCACCGCGCGCAGCGCGGTACCGAACGCGGTCCAGCGGCTCAGCGCGCCGACGGCGGCCGCCAGCAGCAGCACCAGCCCCAGCTCCACCGCCGTGTCCAGGGTGATCAGCAGTCCGTCCGGGGTGCCCAGCGGGGTGGCGGGCACGACTACGGGCGCGTCCGGGTAGGGGGTGGTGCCCCAGAGCAGCGTGGCGGCGCCGACCAGCAGGACGAACACGCCGAGCCCGGCGACCAGGGTCTCGGCGGTGCCCGCGCGGCGCCGCTGCAGCCGACGGAACACCAGGACGTCCATCAGGAAGCCCAGTCCGGGCGCCAGCAGTAGGACGCAGCAGGCCACCGCGAGCGCTCGCGGCCAGTGCCAGACCACCACGCACTGGCGCAGCGCGAACGCGGTGGCCATGGCGACGGCGCCCTGGGCCAGGTTGAGCACTCCGGTGGCCCGGTGGCAGACTACCAGGCCGATGCCGGTGATCGCCGCCGCGCTGCCCACGGACAGTCCGGCCACGGCGAGTTGGAGGGCGAGGGGGGCGGCCATCGCGCGCTCACACCTCCGGCGGATCGCACAACGGGCAGGGACGCAGGCCGCGTTCGGAGGCGGCGCCGTCGAGCAGCCGCTCCGGGTCCTGGCGGCCCTGGACCAGCAGGCAGCCGGTGCGGTGGTAGGTCCGGCCGCCAGGGACGGCGAGGAGCAGGGCGGAGCCGTCCGTCCGCGCACCGGCGGTTGAGTCGGAACCGTTCCCTCGGGAGGGCTGGGGAGACTCGGCAGTCTCCACAGCATCCGTCAGAAGCTGGTACAGGAGCGAGAGTTGACGTTGCATCTGCTCCTGGTTGCGCTGCTGCTCGGGGGAGGGTGTCGTATCGCGGCGGCGGGCGGCGAGCAGTACCGTGCCGCCGATGATCAGGGCGGCACCGGGGGCGGTCGCCGAGGCGAGGTAGGGGATCTGCCGTGCGGTGTAACGCTCGCCGGACACGCCGTACCAGCCGAGGGCGCAGAGCAGCACGCCGCCGGCGCAGCAGACCCAGCCGAGGTGGGTGCGGAGCGCCTGCAGGGCCGTCCTCGCAGCTCGCGCCGGTTCCGGTACGGGCTCCCGCAGTTCTGGCATCGTCCCCCCTGGTGGGCCGGAGGAACGGACCGGTGGACGGTCACGTTCCCTCATCGATTTCGGTCGACTGCGTGCAGCGACAGGACCATCATGCGCCGTAACCGCTAGCGTGGAAGATAGCTGACGCCTAGTCAGATCGGATACTCAGTCGGACGGTGAGGGTTCCATGATCGACGGTTCCACAGGCCTTCAGAGGTTCGCTCCACGCGTCGGCGTCGCCGCTGCGGTCCTGCTTCTCGCCGGTGCCTGCAGTAGCAGCGGAGGCGGCACGGCTTCACCGGGCGCGTCCGTGACCACGGGCGCGGCCACCACTGCCGCCGCAACGTCGGCGGCCCCCAGCGAATCGGCGAGCGCCGCGTCCAGCAGCGCGGCCGCCGGCGGCACCTCGACCGGGCCGTGCGTGCCCACCACCAGTCCCGCGGTGAGCGGCAGCGGTCCCGCCGACACCGCGGCGGCGGGCACCCAGGTCGCCACCGCCTACCAGAAGTTCTTCGACCCCTCCACGCCCTCGGCCACCAAGCTCGGACTGCTGCAGAACGGGAAGGCCTTCGTCCCGGTGCTCACCGGCTTCGCCAGCAACCCGCTGGCGGCGCAGGCCGCGGTGAGCGTGCAGAAGGTCGCCTTCACCAGCGCCACCGCCGCCGATGTGACCTTCAACCTGTGCGAGAGCGGGCAGCCGGTGCTGCCGAACTCGGCCGGCAAGGCGGTGCAGGAGGGCGGGGTCTGGAAGGTCGCCGACGCGACCCTGTGCGGACTGGTCAAGCTGAACAGCGGCGGCGCGGCCGTGCCGGGCTGCTCCTGAGCGGCGCGGTCGGCGTACGGGGGCCCGGGCGGGGGACCGGGCGCAGACGGGGACGGGGACAGGGACGGGGGCGGAGTTGGGTTCCGTGAGGCGGCGGCGTGCGGGGCAGCGTCGTGCCGGGCGGCGTCGCGTGGGGCGGCGCTGTTCGGGGTCGAGGGCGGCAGCGGTGTTCGCCGCCGCCCTCGTCCTGTGCCTGCCGGCCTGTGGGAGCCGGCTGCCGGAGCGCGACTTCGCCGCACCGGGCCCGACCGGGGCCGGGGGCGCCGCGGGGGCGACCGCGGTCGGATCCGGGGCCGGGTCGGGAACCGCTTCCGGCGCGGCCTCCGGACCGCCGGTCACCGTCGGCATCGTCACCTCGGCCACCAGCCTGCTGGGCAGCGGGACGTTCAGCGGGCCGCTCTACGGCGCCCAGGCGTTCTTCCGCGCCCTGGACGCCGCCGGCGGCCTGGGCGCCGGGGCCGGGCGGGGCGGTCGTCAGGTCACCGTGGTGACCTGCGACGACGGCGGCACCGGCAGCGGGAACCAGAGCTGCGTCCACAAGCTCATCGACCAGGACCATGTGGTGGCGCTGGTCGCCACCAGCGCCCTGGACTACGCGGGCGCCCCCTATGTCAGCGCCCAAGGCGTTCCGGACATCGGCGGCGAGCCGATAGGCACCGCCTACGACCGCTACCCGCACCTCTACTCCATCGACGGCAGCTCGGAGCCGCGCGACGGCAAGGCCGTCGGCTGGAACGGCACCGAGTACCTCACCACCGAGGTCTACCGGTACTTCAAGCAGAAGATCGGCCTCAGTCGCGCCGTGGTGGTCAACTACGACCAGGCCGACTCGTCCCGGTACGCAGCCCAGGTGACGCAGGGGCTGAAGGCGGAGGGCTACCACGTGCTCAACGAGACCGTGGACTTCGCGCTGCCCGGCTTCGCCGCGGTCGCCGCGGCGATGAAGGCCGACGGGAGCCAACTGCTGCTCGACGCCATGGACACCCGGGGCAACGTCGCGCTGTGCCAGGCGATGGCGGCGGCCGGGGTGACCGTGACGGCCAAGGTGACCACGGGGCTGAACTGGAGCGCGCAGACCGGGACCGACTACCAGTCCGTGCCCGGCTGCCTGAACGCGCTCTGGGTGACGTCGACCAGCCGGTCCTACACGGATGTGCAGTACCCGGCGGTGGCCGCGTTCCGGGCCGCGATGAAGCGTTACTTCCCGTCCAGGGAAGGACAGTTGTCGCAGTGGGAGCTGGAAGGATGGGCCGCGGCGCAGTGGTTCGCCGACGCGGCCGGCTCCTGCGGCGCGCAGATCGACCGCGGCTGCCTGGACCGGTACATGCAGCGGCCGCAGCCGTACGAGGCGCACGGGCTGCTCGTGCCCACCTCGTTCGTGCCGCAGCCCGACCCGCCGAAGGGGCTGCAGCGGGCCTGCCTGGACGTGGCGCGGTGGGAGCGGGGAGGGTGGGTCACCCAGGTGCCGGACATGGACACCAACTGCTTCGACGTACCGGCGCTGCCCTACCGGCCCTGACCCTTGGGCAGTAAGGGGTCAGGGGGTCTGCGCGGCGAACTGCTTGAGCGCCTTGGCCGACAGCGGGGGCCCGACGCCGACCAGCGAGGTGGACATGCTCATCGGTTGCGGGGTGACCGCCCGCAGCAGGAACTTCCCGCGTACCCCGGGACCGCTCACGCCGCCGTGCGGAGCGGACAGAAGGTACACCGCCCGGGTGTGCGGGGCCAGCGACGCGGGCCCGGAGAGCACCTTCCAGTAGTCGGAGATATTGGCCCCGGTGCTGGTGGCGAAGTGCGGGGTGAGGGTGGTCCCGGTGACGTTGTCGACGTTGACCACCAGCTGCTTCACCGTGCCCGCCAGCGCCTGGACGCCGGTCACCCCGTTGGTGGCCCTGATCGAGGTCACCCGCATGGACAGCGGTGGGGGAGTGACGATCGCGCCGACCAGCGCGGCCGCGGCGGGCAGCAGCAGCACCGGCACCAGCAGTGCCCGGGCCGTGCGGGTCCGCAGCAGCGCCGGCCGGGGGTGCCAGGCACGGTCGAAGTCGGTGGAGCTGACGGTCGCGGCGGCGAGCACCCACAGCGGCACCGTCAGGTCGAAGTAGTCCTCCTGGGAGCGGGCCGACAGGTAGAACACCAGCCAGGGCATCACCGTGACGGCGAGGCCGAGTCGCCGCGGGAAGATCACCAGCAGCACCAGCATGGCCATGCCCAGCAGCAGTCCGGCCTCGCTGTAGAGGTGGATGTTGCCACTGCCGTCGCGGAAGTAGTACGAGATGCCGACCAGGCCCTGGCCACTGGGGATGGCCTTCTGGAAGATCGGGGTGAAGACCCCCTGCAGCCAGGCGTAGGGGCCCTGGATGATGAAGGGGAGGTTGATCAGCGCGGCGACGCCCAGGGCGATCGCCACGTACCGGCCCACCAGCCGGAGCGCGTCGCGGGCGGGCATCTCGCCGCGCCGGATCAGGTAGAGGCCGACCACCAGGAACGGTGCCAGGAACCAGGTGAGTTGGTGCAGGCAGATGGCGATGCCCAGGCAGACCGCGCGGACCACGCCCCAGCGGCCGAGCTTCCCGCCGCGTCCGGTCCGCTGCCAGTAGGCGACGGTGATCATCAGGAACGGGAGCTCCATGCAGCCCGGGTAGCCCATCTGGGCATAGCTGGGCAGCCAGCCGAATCCGTAGCAAACGATCACGGAGACGGAGCGCCAGGGAGCGGGCAGCAGCAGGAACATCACCACCGAGGCCAGCAGCAGCATCGCGGTGGCGGCCAGCCCGGCCGGGGGGTGGCTGAGCCCCAGGTACATGGGGACGGCCGTGAAGATCGGCCCGAGCGGGGGGTAGTCGAGCCCGGTCGCGGCCCCGCCGTTCATCAGCGGGGTGGTGCCCACATGGAAGAGCGAAAAGATCTGCGGCCACTGGGTGCCGTAGATGTGGCCGCCGTGCAGCAGCGTCCTGGCCGCCATGTCGACCAGCGAGCCCTCGTCGGTGCCGTAGTAGACGTGGCTGGAGGGGCCGGTGGTCGGATGCGCGGCGGTGACGGTGAAGAAGCGGTTGACGCACTCCAGCGCAGCCACCAGCAGCGCGGCGCAGTCCACCAGGATCATCGCGCGCCGGGTGCGCACCGACAGCGCGAGCACCCCGAGCACGACGATGGCGCCGAAGTAGAGGATCACCGCCAGGGCGTGGACCTGCTGGTTGATGATCGTGCGGTTCCAGACGTCCCGGGCGCCGATCAGCATGCTGGAGCAGGCCAGCACCGTGAGCATCCGGTTGACCTGCTCCGGGGGCCGGTGCAGGGTGCCGGCACTGGACCCGAGCCAGCCGGGGATGCGGAAGCCGGTGAGGAACCCGGAAGACGACGCGTCCTGATCGGACTGGTTCCCGCCCTCGTCCGGCGGGGGCGAACCGGCACCGGCGGAGCTGACAGGTGAGACAAGAGGCACGGCCGCATCATGGCATGCGAGATGGGCGGTATTGCCCGGATGAGAAGGTGTTCATTCCGCATTCTTATGCTTGTGACCTGCACTGATGCGGTACGTCACCTCCTCGGGCGGAATCACCCGGACGGGGGGCGCACGGAGTATCCCCTGCGCTCGGGGCGGGGGCCGGTGGGACGGGGTTGACGCGGCCGGGACCCTGTGGATCAGCTGACCGCGACCTGGGAGAAAGCCGTACGTGAGTCGCATCAGGGTCGCGTCCGGGTCGGATCCGATTCGGATCCGGGTCGCGTGCGACCCGTGCCCGGGCGGCGTGCCGGCTGGATGCGGGCGGAAGCGGTGCCGCAGGGGAGAATGGCGCGAGAGCGCACGAGAGCGCACACGTGCGTGGGCACCGAGAGGACGTACACCCCATGGGCAACCCCGTCGACCAGCTGGTCGATCTGCTGGACCTGGAGCAGATCGAGCTCAACATCTTCCGGGGGCGCAGCCCGGAGGAGTCGTTGCAACGGGTCTTCGGCGGCCAGGTGGCCGGGCAGGCACTGATCGCGGCCGGGCGCACGGTGGCGGCCGACCGTCCGGTGCACTCCCTGCACGCCTACTTCCTGCGGCCGGGGATCCCGGGGGTGCCGATCGTCTACCAGGTCGACCGGATCAGGGACGGGCGCTCGTTCACCACCCGGCGGGTGCTCGGCGTCCAGCAAGGGCGGACCATCTTCGCCCTGACGGCCGACTTCCACCTGCCGGAGGAGTCGCCGTTCGAGCACCAGCTGGCGATGCCGGAGGTGCCCGATCCGGAGTCGCTGCCGACCGCACTGGAGGAGGTCGGCTCGGTGCTGGGCGAGCTGCCGCCGTTCATCAGCCGTCGCCAGCCCTTCGACATCCGCTACGTGGACCGGCTCCGGTGGACCCAGGAGGAGCTGAAGGGCGTCGAGCCGCGCAGCGCGGTGTGGCTGCGGACCAACGGCGCGCTGTCGGACGATCCGCTGGTGCACGCCTGCGCGGTGACCTACGCGAGTGACATGACCTTGCTGGACGCGGTCCGGATCCCGGTGGAGCCGCTGTGGGGCAAGCGGCACTTCGACATGGCCTCGCTGGACCACGCGATGTGGTTCCACCGGCCGTTCCGGGCCGACGACTGGCTGCTCTACCAGCAGGAGTCGCCGGTGGCGGTCGGTGGACGGGGGCTGGCGCGCGGTCAGCTGTTCGACCGGCAGGGGCAGCTGGTGGTGTCGGTGATGCAGGAGGGGTTGTTCCGCCGGATCGCGGAGTAGCCCCGGGCAGGGGCGAGGGAAAGGGCGCGCCGCGGACGCGAGAAGATGACACGTGCCCAAGGAACAGACCAGCAGTGCAGCCAAGCCCCCGCCGCCCGAGTCCATAGCCCCTGTCCCGGCCCCTGCCGCGGCCGCGGCCCCGGCTTCTTCCGGCTCGTCCGGTCGGCTGCGGCGCCTGGCGCGCACCGCGCTCGCGGACGTCACCCCGCTCCGCACCAGCGCCCACTTCCGGCGGCTGTGGTTCGGGCAGAGCGTCTCGTCCGTCGGACAGCAGATGACCGCACTGGCCATCTCGGTCCAGGTGTACGCGCTGACGGGATCACCCTTCGCGACCGGACTCGTCGGTCTCTGCTCGCTGATCCCCCTGGTCGCCTTCGGCCTCTACGGCGGCGCCATCGCCGACACCATGGACCGGCGCAAGCTCGGCCTGTACGGCGCGTCGGGCCTGGCGGTGCTGTCGGCGGCACTGGCGGGCCAGGCCTTCCTGGGCGTGCGGCAGGTCTGGGTCCTCTACCTGGTGGTGGCGCTCCAGGCGGTGTGCTTCGCGCTGAACGCGCCGGCACGGGCGTCCATGGTGCCCAGGCTCGTCCCCGCCGAGCAGCTGCCGGCGGCCAACGCGCTGTCCACGGTCAGCATGAACCTGGGGCTGACGGTCGGGCCGATGCTGGGCGGCCTGCTGATCGGGGTGTGGAGCTACCAGGCGGCCTACCTGGTCGACGCCATCGCCTTCAGCGCCTCGCTGTACGCGATGTGGCGGCTGCCGTCGATGCGCCCGCAGAGCAGCGGCAGCGGTGGTGATGGGAAGGCGGACGGGGCCCGTCCCCGCGCCTCGGTCCTGGACGGGCTGCGCTTCCTGAAGGACCGCCCCAACCTCCGGATGAGCTTCATGGCCGACCTCGCGGCCATGGTCTTCGGCATGCCGCGCGCCCTCTTCCCGGCCCTCGCGCTGCTCCTCTTCCACGGCGACGCCCGCACCGTCGGCCTGCTGGCCGCCGCCCCCGCGGTCGGCGCGCTGCTGGGAGCGCTGTTCTCCGGCTGGGTCAGCCGGGTGCACCGGCACGGCCTCGCGGTCATCTGCGCGGTACTCGCCTGGGGGCTGTCGATCGCCGGCTTCGGCCTGGCGCGCCATCTGTGGCTGGGCCTGCTGCTGCTCGCGGTGGCCGGCGCGTCGGACACCGTCAGCATGATCTTCCGCAACACGATCATGCAGGCAGCGGCCCCGGATGACATGCGCGGCCGGCTCCAGGGCGTCTTCGTGGTCGTCGTCGCCGGCGGCCCGCGCCTGGGCGACTTCGAATCCGGCACGGTCGCCCAGCTCACCTCGCCCACGTTCTCCGCCGTGAGCGGCGGCCTGGCCTGCGTCGCCGTCATGCTCCTGCTGACCGCCCGCTACCCCTCCTTCGCCCGCTACGACTCCCGCCACCCGACACCCTGAGCCGCCGCCCCGAGCGCCGTCCCACTGCCCGCCGCCCCTCTGACCAGCGCATCCGCCGCCCGAACCCGATCCGAAAGGCGTGCGCGAGCACGGGCCGCCGTGCTGTATTGTTCTTCCTGTGCCCGGGAGACCGGGAACAGGCCGCAGAGCCGCAAGGCACCGCAGCCTCGGGACGTGGCGCAGCTTGGTAGCGCACCTGACTGGGGGTCAGGGGGTCGCAGGTTCAAATCCTGTCGTCCCGACAGTGAACGGAAGCCCTCCGACTGGACGAAAGTCCTAGTCGGAGGGCTTTTGCGTGACAGGGCGTCAGAAGCGGGCCGAGCCCGGCGGCGTCCAGTCAGGGGGGTTGGGGACCAGCTGGGGACCGGAGCGGTCACACGAGGCGCATCGAGGCTCACGCTCTGCGCGCGGAATTTGTCATTCCGGGGATTTTCTGGAACGCGGGTGACAAATATCGGCGGCGTGGCCAGAGCGTCCTCGCGATGAATTGGTGAACACTCCGTACTGGCCGCCGCGGCGTCGTGGCGACGGACTCGCGCTCGAATTCACGGTTCCCTATCTGCTGACGTCGCAGTGCCTCTGAGCAGACTCGCGATGAGTCCGCTGGCCGGTCGGCTTTCGCTAGGATCGGCGGATGGTTCGCAGCGCGAAGAGGGCACGACGTCTCGTGGTCGAGGGGGAGGTCTTCCTCTGGGCCTTGAGCCACAGCCATCGCGTCCTGGGCAACGGCCAGTACGAGGACTGCTGCGAGACCCTCGTCATCCGACGGTTCAAGGCGGCGGGCAGTTTGCGCATCGTGTTCCCGGCGGGAGCTGATCGTTTTGTCCCGGACGGGTACCTTGTGCCGTCCGGGGCAGTCGGCACGGAGTTCGGCAGGACTATGAACCTGCATGAGCCGGGCACTGTCAGGGCGATGCTCGACGTAGCCCTGAGTCGGGGTTGGCAACCCGACGATCCCACCGCCGAAGAGGTCGACGGATGGAGCATCTTCGACGAGGTGACCCGGCATCGCGGAGCGACTTCGCCTCTCTGAGCTGCCTAGTGCACATCGCGGAGGTGCTTGTCGCTGTGCGCGACGACGACTGTTCCTGGTCTTGACACCGAGGGTCTGGCACGTAAGGGGTGGTGGCGCGATGGTGCTGAGCGGACGCAAGTTGGTGCTGGTCGGGGGTGCGGTGGCGTTGGCGGTCGCGTCGCCGTTCACGCTGGGGTCCAGCTTCCGTCACAGCTTCTCCGCCGTTGCTGACTGGTTGTGCTGCCGGGACTCATGAGGGGGTCGCCCGGAGGCGGTAGGTGAGGACGCCGGCCGGGACGGCGACGGCCAGCAGGTCGTCGGCGAGCGGTGCGGCCCGGAGCGTTTCGTGGTGGACGGGGATGATCAGGACGCAGTTGCCGGCGTCCAGGTCCCAGAGGCGGACGGTGCGATCGGCTCCGCCGGAGGTGACCAGGTAGGAGCGGGCGGCGACGGTCATCGTGGTGATGGCGGTGATCCAGTTCCCGGTATGACCACGGAGAGTGCAGCGAGGCTCGCCCGTGAGCAGGTCCTGGATGTGGACCGTGCCATTCTTCTCCGCGTGGGCCACCAGCGGGCGGTCCCGGAGCATGAAGGCGAAGCCGTCGTCACCGTCCGCGGGGTGCAGACCGGTGGGTGCGGGGTGCCAGGCGGCGGCTTCGGCGTCCCAGATCCGCAGGCCGTGGTTTCGGCTTCGGCCGACCATCGCGGGGTGGCCGTCGATGACGACCCGGCCGAGCCAGGTGGTGTCGGCACCGCACGGGCTCTGCTGTTCGAGTCGGCCGGTGGCGGGGTCCCAGGTGCGGACGTCGTACTCGTCGCCTGCCGCCAGAAGGGTCCTGCCGTCGCGGGTGAACGGGCAGAGCAGCGAGGGGCCCTCCTCCCAGCGGCGCTCCAGTCGGCGAATCTGGCGGCCGGTCGCCGGATCCCACAGGCGGATCGTTCCGGCGTCGTAGACGCTGAAGGCGCCGGCGAGCAACGGTGCTCCGGCCACCGTGAGTTCGACGATGTCGGCGATGCCGAACAGGTATCCCCGGCGCCGGTGGAGCGGTGTGCCGGTGGTCGGGTCCCATATGCGCACCGATTGATCGGCGACGCTGATGAGTCGGCCGCCGACGGCCCAGACGCCGAGGACCTCGTCGGTGTGGCCGCGGTGGCGTGCTCGGGGAGGGGTGTGCTGGGGGTCCCAGATCCGCACGGTTCGGCTGTGGCCGTCGGCGCTGGCGAGCAGGGTCCGGCCGTCGTGCTCGAACGCGCACAGCGCCTCGATGGGGCTGCGCTCGCCCGTGAGGCTGTGGACCAGTTGACCGGTCGCCGGATCCCAGAGGTGGATCGTGCCGCGGTACCTCTCGGAGATCGCCAGCAGCGGCCTGCCGTCGAGGCGCAGCAGACAGGTGGACTCGACCCACTGGGAGGGGGCGATGAACGCCTGGAGCAGCGCCCCGGTGGTCGGGTCCCAGACGCGTACCGTCTTCTGTCCGATCCCGAGGAGGACCTGCCTGCCGTCCAGGTCGAGTGGGCGCACGTCGCACACCCGGTCGAGAGTCCGCTCAACGAGCGACCCGCACTCGATCGTCAACTGAAGCTCGCCGGTGAGCGGGTCCCACAGCCGGGCACGGCCGTTGTCCATCTCCTTGTCGTAGCCCGCACTGGCTACCAACGTCCTGCCGCCGACGGTGACGGCGCACACGCCCGAGGTCGTGTGGACGTCGGGATGGTGACGCCAGAGCTGCTCGCCCGTGGCCAGGTCCCACACGCCCACTCCGGCCTTGCCGCAGCGCGTGGCGACGAGCGTCCGGCCTTGGGCCTGCAGGGCGCTCATCGCGTGGTCGGCTTCGGGGAAGACCTGCCGGATCCGGCCGGTCGCCGGGTCCCAGAGAGCCGCCCCGGCGTCGGTGGCGCTGGCGACCAGGCCCTCCCCGCACACCTCGACGCGTGACCCGCCGCGGTAGCCGGGAAGGACCAGCAACTGCCTTCCGCTGTCCGGATCCCAGGTGCGCACTGTCCCGTCCTGACCAGCGCTGACCAGGACCCCGGTCAGGGCGAGTACGGTGGTCACCTCGCCGGAGTGACCGTGCAGGACGCGCAGTTGCCTGCCGGTCGCAGGGTCCCAGATGCGCATGGTCCCGTCCTGGCTGGCGCTTGCCAGCAGTGTCACTCCGGCTGGTGATTCGAAGGCGCACACAGCCCGTACCGGACCGGTGTGACCCTCCAAGATCTCCCGTTCGGTCCGGGGCACGATTGAGGCCCATGCAGTCTCGACGAGCATGCGGTCACGCTAGCAACTGCGCCCGCGCACCGGGTCGGTACCTGTCGCGCAGGGATGGCTCGACCCCTGTGTAGCGGGCCGGTCCTACAGGCGGCTTCCGCGCAGGTGCGCGCGCAGCAGGTTGGGGTCGGTGGCGGTGGTGTAGGCGGCGCTGAAGACGTCCACATCGTTGCCGTGCAGGGCGATGGAGGTGGGGCCCTGGAGTCCGTCGGAGGCGTCCAGAACGGTGGTGCTGGTGCCGTCGGGCTGGATGAGCACGACCTGGTTGGGGCCGTTGAGCGCTGCCAGGACCTGGTCGCCGCGGCCGGTGAAGGCGAAGTCGTCAAGGCCGACCAGTCCGGATGCCCGGACCTGGGGCGATCCGGCGCGGTTGCGGGTGTCGATGGGGATCCGCAGGAGGGTGCCCTTGTCGAGGTTGGTCACCCACAGCGCGCCGTTGTGGACCTTGGCGCCGTTGGCGCCGAGGAACCCGGTCGAGGCGAGTTCGGGGGCGGTGGACCACGCGGTGGGGGTACCGCCGGTGGTGGGGACGGTCCACACCGTGCCGAGCACTGAGTCGGTGATGTAGAGCTGCTTGCTGTTCTGGTCCAATGCCAGCCCGTTGGGCAGGCCGGTGGCGGGCAGCGCGGCGATGCGCTGCGGGGTGTGCCCGGGACGGATCCGCCACAGCCCGGTCAAGTCGGCTGTGCCGGTCGCGTACAGCACATACAAGGTGCCGTCCGGGGTGCGGACGATCCCAGTGGTCAGAGCGAAGCCGAGAACCGGCGTGTGGACCCCGCCGTCCGCGGGCGCGGGCAGGGTCGCCAGGATGCGAGTCCGGCCTCCCGGGGTGATCTGGGCGACCTGGTGGGCGGCGGCGAAGGTGACGTCCGCTGTGCCGTCCGGCAGCAACGTGACGTTCTCCGGCGTCTGGCCTGCGGAAAGGTCGAAGTGGTCGGCGATGCGGACATCGGTCAGCGCACCGCGGGCCGACGGCGTGGCGCCGGCCGGTGCGGCGGCGGTAAGGGTTGCCGCGGCCACGAGGAGCGCCGAGACGGTGGTCATGATGCTTCGCTTGGACATGGTTGTTCCTCTACTGGTTTTGGGCATGCGGCAGCCGCGTTGCGGTGCCGTAGTTCGGGGAGCGCGTCGTGGGCGGCGGTGCCGCTGAGCGGAGCGCGCGGCTGTGTTCAGGGCAGGCAGGGACGCAGGGACAGGCGAGCGGAGCGCTACGGCGATGAGCACGTAGCGGGCTGCGATCGGGCTGCGGAGGGGCCCGGGTCAGCCCGTGCTGGGGGGCTCGGCGTCGTGGTACTGCGGGGCCGGGTCCCGCGGTGCGGAGGCGTAGGCGGAGGTGTGGGCGGTGGTGTGGGCGAGAAGTGCCAGGGCTGTGGCCGAGGGGGAACCGGGGACAGCGGTAGCCACCACGAGAACCGGACCGTCGCCCTGTGGGCTCTGCAAGGTCTGCTGAGTGACGGTCAGGGATCCGACCAGGGGGTGGCGCATCTCGTAGTCGGCGCTGTCGCAGGCCAGGATCCGGTGGTCGGCCCACATCGTGGCGAACTGCGGGCTGCGCATGGTCAGTTCGCCGATCAGCGCGGCCAGTTGCGGATCCTCCGGGTACCGGCCGGCCGTCAGCCGCAGGTTGCCCACTACGGCCCTGGCCTTGGCGGGCCAGTCGGCATAGAGGTCACGGGTGTGCGCGTCGAGGAACACCAGCTTGGCCATGTTCGGCCGACGACCGGGGTCCTCGGGGCTGGTCGAATCGAGATGGCCGGCGAACAGTGCGTGGCCTTGACGGTTCCAGGCCAGGACATCGCTGCGTCTTCCCATGACGATGGCGGGTGTGCCATCGAGGGCTGCCAGCAGCGCGCTGGTCGCCGTAGTGATTCGTTCTGCCCGTGGCCGCGCCGCGGGTTTCCCTCCTTTCGGGGCACGCGCCAGGGTGTGTAGATGGGCACGTTCGGACTCGTCCAGTCGCAGGGCCCTCGCAATAGCGTCGAGTACCTCGGGGGAGGCGTTGCGTGACTGGCCCTGTTCCAGGCGGGTGTAGTAGGGCGCGCTGATGCCGGCGAGCATCGCGAGTTCCTCCCGTCGCAGCCCTGGCACCCGGCGCCGCTCACCGTAGGTCGGCAGCCCGAGGTCCTCGGGTCGCAGTTGGCCCCGGCGTACCTGGAGGAAGTCGGCGAGTTGCCCGTGCTTGTTCATGGTTCCGAGTATGCGTAGCTGCGGCGTTCGGTACCTCACCCTGCTGGGGTAGGTATCCGTGGGGTCTGGCTGGTCCCGACCGCGGGCCACAGGATGAGCTGCATGCCTCTCTCCCCTTCTCGCTCCCGGCAGGAACCCATGAACGCCGCAACCGACCTGCGTACCGCCGACTCGCCGCACCCGTTGGCCGGGCTCGACCTGACTCCTTTCGCGTTCACCCGGCGGTGCTGGGTGAACGCGAAACCCGATGCTCTCTATCGCCTTGTCAGCGACGTGGGTCTGATCGAGACGTGGAGTCCTAGCGCCAGCGCGGTGAGCTACGCAGCTGGCGACGGGCCCTGGGTCGGCGCCCGCTTCAGCGGTCGCAACCGCCGGGGCGGACGCGAATGGGTAACCGAGTCCGAGGTGGTGCAGGCCGATCCGGGGGCCGCGTTCGCCTTCGTCGTCGGTGGCGCCGACCACGGCATCGTGCGCTGGAGCTGGCACTTCCGCGAACAGGGCGACGGCAGCGTGGTCCAGCAGTCCTGGCAGTTGTTGCGCACTGATCCGGTCCTGGGTGACACCTGCGAGGAGGTCGAGGCGCTGCGTGACCACATGGCCGACAGTGTGGAGTCCACGCTGGTAGCCCTGGCCCAGTGGGTAACCTGCAACGCCGTGCCGTGATCGCAGGCGACATCGGGCCGTACCAGATCCTGTGGCCATGTCTGGGGGTCAGGGAGTCGCCGGTTCAAATTCTGTCGTCCCGGCCAGCATCACTGCGGGTCGGAGGCCGTTTCTGCCGGGAGGCGGGGGCGGCCTTTCGGGCTATCTGGGGCTGTGTTGTCGCAGGAAGTCGCAGAGCTCGGCGGGGCGGTGTACCGGGTCACCGGGTCGGCGAGGCGTACAACATCGCGTATCCGGGCGCGCCCGATCGGCCGCGCCAGCTGCCGCTCCTGTCAAGTTCGACGACTGCGAGCTGAGCCCTGAGGAGACCCTCATCGTTGCCACGGCGCTGAACGGCTTCTTGGAGCAGATACGCCAACTCGCCGCTCAGCTCGCCCGGATCCGGGCCGCCGATCCTGCGGCCTGGGCCTGGCGGACGTAGCGGCGTGCGGACCTACCGGATCACGAGCGTTGGACGTCGCCCAGCGAGTCGGCCTCGGCGTCGAGCCGTCGACGGGCTTCTTCGCTGAGAAAGGGAGTCAGGGCTCCGCAGTCGCGGCAGGCGCGCATGAACGGGGCGTCGTAGGTCGGCCGCCCCGCGAACAGTCGCTTCGGGCTCGGGTGTGGAGTCGGCGGCCGAGGCGGACGGCCTCGCTCTCCATGGGTGGCAGGTCAGCCGTATCCTGCGGAACCTGTCCCTGATCCACGTGATCGTTCTACGGTGTTCCCCATGGGGAAGCGGGACGGAACTGCAGAGTTGAGACACTCGTGGTCGCCGCGAGCACGGAAACTGGCGCGCAACGCACTCATCCTGGTCATCGCGGGCGTTCTGTTGCTGGTGGTCGCCGTGCTCCTGCTGCCCGGGCAGACGAGCAAAGGCAGCGTTCCAGGCTCGTCGGGATCCTCGGTCGACATCGCGGGAATCATCACCGCCGCCACCGGGCTCATCTCCGCCATAGCCGGACTCATTACCGCCATCGCCGCACTACGGGTCGCCAGAGCGCCACAGCCCCCGGCCGCACCGCCATCGCCCGCCGGCTACGGGCCGCCGTCGACTATGGGGGCACCGTCACCGCCGCAGACCTCCTTTGCACCGCCGGGCACAAATCCGTGGCACACGCCACCAGTGCCGCCATACCCGCCAGCCGGCCCGCCGAACTGAGCACAGGGAGGCTCCACGAACTGCCCGATTCCCGTCCCCAAGCCCGTCCCGGGCCGCGCCGGTGACCTGCGGTGGATACAGAATTGGTTACTCGGTCACCAGCCACGGCGCTGCGCTGGGCTATTGGGAATTCCGAGGAGGCTCGGCGGCGTACCAGTGTCCTCGCCGCTGGATCTCGCTGCCAGCGAGACGGCCCGCGCATCCGCGCCGCAGGGCGGCAGGCCCGGAGAGCGGCGGTGTGGGCGGAGTTCTTCGCCGAGGACCCCGGATTTCGCCGCCGCGAGCAAGACGCGATCAACACCGACCTCCCGCTGATCAGCCGCTACGCGTCTTCGTTTCGCGGCGGGATAGCGTGGAGCGGTGACACAGCTTGTCTTCGATGCTCAGACCTTCTTGAACTTCCGCGACTACGACTTCACGGAGCACGGCGGGCACGGCTACCGCTGGGTCGATGTGAAGTCATTCCGCATCCCACAGGACACCCAGGACAGCGAGCTGCTCACGGCGCTCATCGCCCACGAACAGTTCCGCGACGACTACGCAGGCGGCGGCGTCGAACCGTCCGGAACCCGCCACGGCCCATACTGGCTCAAGCACGTCACAGAACACTCCTACCAGCTGATCGGCAAGGCCGAGGCCCTCTCCAGGCTTCGCGACTGGGTCGACCAGCACGGCCCGGTCCCGGAGTCCCTGGAAGCGGATCTCGCCTCGCAGGTTTTCGCCATTGTCGACTCGGCCACCAGCTGCTACTCCCTGGGAGATCTGGGGAGCAAGGCCCTCCATGACTGGGGCGGCGTGCACGTCGACTTCCACGAGTACGTCGCCGTCGACCAAGAACGCTTGCTCTTGAGACTCGTCGTCGCCGCCGACGATTGAGGGCTGTCCGCTTCTCGGTTCGATGACCGAGACATTCAGCCAGGGCGGGGCACCCAGCCGGCGTCCACCACCTCACTGAACGTCCGGTTCGAGGCGCTCGCCGGCGAACTCCTCCAGGATTCGTTCGTAGCTGCCCCCGAAGGTGACGGTGGAGATGGCATCCAGCCGGAACTTCGACGGCCTGCGGTGCCAGCGTGCCTGCGGGTTCAACTCGTGCAGGCGCACTGATCGATGCCCGAGCCCCAGCACGACACCGATCCAGCACGCGTCCACCCACTTGGGCTTGCGCTCCATTGACACACAGACCAGACCGGGAAGCCGATCGTCCGGTGCGCACCCCGGCCACACGTTGGTAAGCCATGCCTGTTCCGTGGCACCCAACCGATCCCAGTGGTCCCGCAGTCGTTCTGCCAGCGTGGCCACCTCGGCTTCTTCCATGACTTCGTCCGGGCGCCACCATGCCATGACCTACTGACACGTGGTGCCACTGGACTCCCGCTGTCGACGGCAGGGCGGCCTGCCCAAGCACGAAGCGAGCCATCGGCTGAGGATCAGGGGGACAGCCCGCGTCCAGCCCATCATGGCCGTCGCGGCGGGTTGGCCGATTGCTCCGCGCACGGCAACGACCCGAGTGAGGTGCGGGCTGTTTTGATGCCTGGACAGCGGGTGCAGTTCGGGCATCAAGGTCGCCGCCGCGGTTGAGGGCAGCGATGAGCGTGATGTTGTGGGCCCGGCGACCGAAGGTCACCGGGCCCTGGTGGCTGGCGAGCGTCAGCTGTTGGGAGCTCCCGTAGCTCCCGTAGCTCCCGTAGCTCCCGGAGCTTCGGGGGCGTAGAGGGTAAGTGGCGTGCCTTCGACGGCGATTGCCGTGAGGCCGTTCTCGGTGCCGGAGGTGTGGTCTTCGGTGCGGTCCCAGCAGACGCCCTGACCTGCGGTGATCGTGGAGCGTGCGCCGTCCGGGCCGGCGATCCAACCGTCTCCGGTGATGACCAGGAACATCTGGGGCGATGTGGCGGGGTGGGTGCCGATGGTTCCGCCGGGTTCGACCTTCAGATGGGTGAGGTGGACAGGACCGCTCCCTGTGGCGATGCGCGTGGCGAGCAGGCCGACGCTCGCGTGCTGGGTGATGCGCCCTTCGTCGCGATCGAACTGGAAGATCTCCAAGAAGTCCCCTCCGGGCAGGTGCGGAAGGAAATGATCGTAGAGGTTTGAGTAGCGCTGCTGAAGGGCTTCGTGGGTGGGTGGTGCCCCGGGGCAGGAGGCCAAGCAGTTTATTGCGATGGCGGCGATGCCGTCTTGTAGCCGGGGTCGTTGCTGGGCGCGCCGACGAGTTCGATGATGCCGATCCGCTGGCCGCTGCGGACCACCGCTACGCCAAACGATGGCCGGCCCCAGCACTGCCCTACCTGCCATCGGACATCACCCGGGCCCCCAAGGATCGGCACAGAGTAGCGCTGTAGCTGCATCCTTCCCGTCGCCGTGCCAACACCCCCGTCACTGCTATTGCTGCGGAATCCGGAAGCGGATCTGATGCAGTGTTCGCGTATCGAGGACCGCTTCGGCGGCGGGCAGGAGGGATTCGATCGCCGCTGAGCTCTCCGGTGACGGCGGGCGGTGTCCGAGTGCGGCGAGAGAGAGCCAGTTGCGCAGGTCTGACTCTGCTGCGCGGGCAGTGTCCGGGTCGGGGTCGGTGATCAGCTGAAGGTCTGTTGCCAGGCGGGTCCAGGCGTCGCTCGCCCGGAGCAGTGTGATGGCTCGGCGGCGCAGCTCCGGCCGTTGCGTGGGGGCGAGCCAGTGGCGGAGCAGTGCATGGGGGAGGGGGTGGGCCGTAGCGGTGAGTGCTTCGACGACGGCGCGGCCGACCGAGGGGGAGTGGTCGTGCTCCAGCAGGGCGAGGAGGTCCGCTGTGGTCAGCGGAGCCAGCGAGGTGAGTGCGCGTAGCGCGGCCGCTCGGGCTTTGGGCCGGGGACTGCCCAACTGGATCCGGAACCAGGGGACGTCCGAGGCGTCGCCGCATTCGGCAAGTCCCTGGACAGCGCCGGCGCCGGCCAGGGCGTCGGCGCCGGCGCGGGCGAGCAGGTTGCGGCACTGGGCGGCGGGGTCCTGACCGTGGCTGCGGACCACCCAGCGTGCGGTCTGGCGCACCAGCGTGGAGCGGTCCAGCAGGAGGGGCACGGCCAGGTCCGGGCGCTGGCCGCGGCGCAGTACCGTGACCGCGGCAGCCCGCACCTGGGGGATCCGGGCGAGCAGTAGTTGCCGTACCACCACCTCGGCGCTGCTGGTGAGGGGAGCGTCGAGGGGTGGGACGCATTGCAGCAGGATGCGTTCGGCGGTACCACGCGCGACGCTGACGTCCGGATCCGTGAGCGCGAGTGCGACGAACTGGTCTTGGCTCACTGCGAGGTGTTGCGGTGCCTCGGCCAGAGCGCGGCGGCGGGTGCGGTGGTCGGGGAATGCGAACAGGCCCTGCCACAGGGCCGGTCCGGCGTCGGGCAGGCGATCAGCGGTCAGCCGGACGGCGACTGCTCCGCGCGAGCGCGGCTGGCAGGCCCAGGCCGTCGCGCACGCCAGACCCAGATCTCCGGGTGCAGCGTCGGCCAGCGCCCGTGCGAGGCGTTGTTCGGCGCGGTGGCGTACCGGCGGGGCCCAGTCCGAGCAGCGCACTACCAGCAGCGGCAACAGTGCCGGGTGGCTGTGTGGCAGCCGGTTCTCCAGCAGCGCCGCTTCGCGCTTGAGCCCGTCGCGCGAGCAGACCGAGACCGCCCACTGCCAGCCACCGGGCAGCAGGGCGTGCAGCCGGTCGTTGGTCTCGCTCGCACGGACCGTCCACCAGGCACTGCCTGTGCGCACGGCCTGATCGAAGTCGATCCACCACGCCGGCGGGAGCCCGCGCAGGTCAGCAACGCTCTCAAGCACGGCGAGGGCGTCAGCGAGCCCGATCGCGGACGGGAGGCCGCCGGCGGGGAACTCACGCAGCGCCGCCAGCACCGCCGCCTGCTCCGCGCGTCGGTCGTTGTTCGCTGCACTCGCCACTGATATCCCCGCCTTGGTACTGGTGACGCTGCTCCGGCGCTGGTCAGCCAGGGTATCCGGCCTTGGTGCCGAATTGCCACGCAGATTGTGGCTCGAGGCTCCCGGCCCGGGGGCATCGGTTGACTTGTCGCTGCGGCTAAGGATCCGTGGACCGGCCGCCTGCCGACAGCCGGGAGCTTGCGGGCTTCAGTGGATTCTTCGGCGGCTGCTCAGGCGGGGGCAGTTGGGGAGTGGCTGAGATTGAGGACCTGTTCGATCTTGGTCAGGGCCTGGTGGAAGTAGGCTTCCGCAGTTTGCGAGGATCCGTCGTACACCTGCAGGAAGGTGAAGGTCATGGCGACGTCGCCGATGTGTTCCAGCACGAGGTATCCGTTGAACGCCACGCCTTGGTAGGTGCCGTCCATGCGGCGGGCGGTGGACTGGGGGCCAGGGAAGGTGATTGGTGTCAGTTGGAAGCTGATGCTGGTGCCGCTCGACGTGACGGTCAGGTCGGTGCAGGAGTTCAGGGCGGCGGCTGCGGCGGTGTAGTCGCGGCTCAGGTCGGTCGAGTTTTCGGCGGTGAGTGTCTCTTCGATGAAGGGGCCGGTCGTACCGGCGGTGAAGAGCGCGTCCGCGTCCAGTCCCTGTGAGCTGGTGGATTGACTGCTGTTAAGCGCCTGGAGTTGTCCGCAGCCGCTGGTGCTGCTGGTATCGGTGGGGTGGGTGATGGGTTGCCGGCTGTATGGATAGCCGAGGTCGGCCTCGGTGAGCAGAGCCGCGGTGAGCATGCTCTTCGTAGGCAGCGTCTCGGACCCGGCTGGCGCTTGGCCCGTGCTGCTGGGCGTGGGCTTGGGGGAGCCAGTGGGTGATGTCGCTGTGGGCTCGCTGTTGAGTGCGCTGTTCGCGGAGTTGCCGCTGCAACTGGTGAGGGTGAGCGCGGTGGCCCCGGCCAGCGCGGCAACGGTGACGCTGAGACAACGCCAGCGACGGCATTGGATCACGGGAGCCTCCTGCTGCTGCAGGGATGCTGTCTATCAAATGTCCCACTGGGTGCAGGTCGGCGCTCGTCCGCGACAAACACATAGTGGCCGCCCTGTTGATCATCGACCGATCGGTGCGGGCGGCTGTTCACGCCGCCGGGTTTCCGGCGACGCAACATTCCACCGGGCGAATGGACGGCTGGTCGGGCTTTACTAGATGATCTATTCCAAGCATGTGGAAGGCAGTCGACTGCACAATCGTGGCTGTGACTGAGAATTTCGACGCGCTGGCCCGCTGTTGGTGGGAAGCTCAGCGGCTGGCCACGGGCACCCGTGCCGATCGAGAGCGCTGGGGCCGGGGAGAACCGTCTGCGGTGTTCGCGGGCTACGAGGCGGCCAGGGAGCGGATAGATCAGGGCGGCGTGCAAGCGCTGGAGTTCGTCGTGGCCCTGTTGCAGTCCTTCCCAGACGATTCCGGAGAGGCTGTTGTGGGTGCAGGGCCTCTGGAGGACCTCGTCACCCAATACGGGAATGAGCTCTCTCTGCAGATCGAGGCATTGGCGCGCCGCTGTCCGCCGTTCCGCCGGGCCCTGGCCTCGGTGTGGCTGGACAGCGGGACGCTGGCACCGGCGGCCGAGGAACGGCTGGCTCCGTGGATACCCGCGCTGCCTGCCCGTAAGCGCGTGGGCTCGTAGTCCAGGGCACCCGCGGCAGGCTTGTCGCTCCTGCGCAGTCGAAGTGAGGGAGTCCAACGTCGGTGTGTGAAGACAGAGTTGGACTCCCTCGCCACCGCACTCTATGTGAAGGCCGACGACCTGCTGAAGGGTTCGCCGCAGTTCGGCCCGTGGCGGCCGGCGGTGGGCATTAGCCCGCAGCTGAGCGACGCCGAACTGGTGACCCTGGCGATGATGCAGGCCATGCTCGGCTTCACCTCCGAGGCCCGCTGGCTGCGGCACGCCCACGCCAACCTGCGGCACCTGTTCCCCTACCTGCCCCAACAGCCCGGCTACAACAAACGCCTTCGCAAGGCCGCCGGCCTCATCCGGCGCGTCACCCGCACGCTGGCGCGGGACACCACGCTGTGGAGCGACGACGTGTGGGTCGTGGACTCCACGCCCGTCGAGTGCGGGCGCTCCCGCGAGACCGTCAAACGCTCCGACCTGGCCGGATGGGCCCAGTACGGATACTGCGCCATCGGAGAGAAGAACTACTTCGGCCGCGAGTTCGAGCAGCAACTGGCCGAACTGGACATCCGGCTGCTGCGGCCAGCCCGCAAGGGCGAGGCCGAGCGGCTCGGATCACAGCTGTTCAAGCTACTGCGACAGGTCATCGAATCGATCAACGAGACCTTCAAGGGCCAACTCGACCTCGAACGACACCGCGGCCGCACCCCTGGCGGCGTGGCCGTCCGCGT
>NZ_JOEH01000040.1 GCF_000719095.1 Streptacidiphilus jeojiense
GAGCACCACCCGAAGCCGCCTAGGCCGACTCGTCCGCCAAGGCGTCCTCACCCAACCCGGACGAGGCATCTACCAAAAACGGACTTAACGCCCTCTCAGGCCAGCGACATCAGCCCGATCGACGACGTCGTGGTGGAGGGCCGCACGGCCGATGGCCGCATCCGGCGGGTATCGATCGGGGTGCGCCGGGACCCCGACTTGACCACCAGCGACACGAAGTCCGTCCCGCTGGTGAGAGCGTTCCTGCGGGTGGTGACCGAGCACTGGGACGAAGTCGCAGCGGGCCGTTGGAGGGTTGCCCTGGCGGTGGGCGTAGCCAGTACCGCTGTGCGGGAGACCGATCTACTGGCGAGTATCGCGCAATCCGTCCCCTCCGCGGCGGAGTTCCGCGACGCGGTGGACCGGCCCGCAGCAACGAATGCCGGCGTTCGGGGCCGGTTGGCGCATCTGGACGCCTTGGTGGCCGCGGCGGCGTTCGGCGACCCCGTACTGGCACTGGTCGACGCGAAGGAGTTGACGTGGCGTTGGCTGTCGGCGCTACGGGTGCGGAAGCTGCGGTTGGAGGGTGCGGACGAGAGCGACCGGACCACGGCCGTCTCGATGCTGCGGCGAGTGGTGGCCGAGGAGGCGACAGAGACAGCGGACCGGGTGTTCGCGGCACTGGCGGAGAAGAGCGGAGCCTGGGCCGCATCGGCGGCACGCGTCAACCAGGCGCTGGTGCGCCGCGCACTCAGCGGATACCCGCTGGCCCGGTCCTCGTCCTACGGCGGGGCGTGGTCGGTGCTGGACGGCCTGGGCCGGCGACTGCGCGAGGGCATCCGAGCGGACCTGTCCGCCAGTGGTGTGCGGCTGGAACTGGAGCGCGCTGAGGAACGAGGCCGTCTCGCCGACGCCATGACCAACGCGGGTCGGATGGGCGCAGCGCTGGTGGTGACGGGGGAACCCGACGTCGGCAAATCCGCACTCACCCTGCGTGCCGCCGAGCAGCTTGCCCTGCAGGGTGCGGCGGTGATCTCGCTGAGCCTGCGTGACCTCCCCTCCTCGGTAGCACAGGCCGAACGCCTCCTGGGACACGGCTCGATGGCGGACGTGCTGGCAGCGACGGAGATCAGCCCGGTGCGGCTACTCCTCCTCGACGGGGCGGAGGCCGTGCTCGAAGGCCGCCGGGACCTGCTTCGGGAACTCACCACGGCTGCCCTACGAAACGGGATCGGAGTGGTCGCCGTCACCCGGACCGACGGCTCCAAACGTGTACAGGAGGTTCTGCAAGACGCCACGTCAGTAGTAGGCGGCGCCGAGCAGCTGAGCGTGCACACGGTGGCACGCCTTTCCCCGGCCGAGCGACTCCAACTCGTGGAAACCTTCCAGTCGCTGATCCGGCTCAGCGCCGACGCGCGAGCCGAGTGGCTGGTCGGCCGACCCGGCCTGGTGGACGCCCTACTGCGGGCCGGCACGGTAACCGAGACGACCGACCTGCTGTCCGAGGCCGACGTCTTCGCAGCAGTCTGGAACGGTCTGATCCGCAACAACGAGGAACACGAACCCGACAGCCCATCCCCGGACGACCGTGAGGAGGCCGTACTGGCGGTGGCGCGCGCCACGCTTAAGGCCCCCGGCGGTACGATGCCGACCGGCACCGTACGGGCGAGACTGCGCTCCGACGGGGTGCTGCGCCCACCCGCGAATCCCGCACTCGCCGCAGGCGACGAGTTCGCCACCGACCTGGTCCGCGACTTCGCCCTGTGCCGCCTGTTCCTGACAGTGGGTTGGGAACCCCTGTGGGCGACTGGAGCGCCGCGCTGGGCCATCCGCGCGGTCCGACTCGCCTGCCAGGCCAAACTCCTGACTGCAGATCGAGCAGCCGGCTGGAGCGCGCTGCGCAGCGATTTCGACGAACTCGGCGAGAGCGACGGGCAGCGGTGGGCGGAGCTCCCGATCGAGGCACTGCTGACCCTGGGCGATGCGCAGAAGGCCATTGAAGACCTGTGGGACAATCTCGCCGCCGACGGCCACAAAGGCGTACAGACGCTGCTACGGCTCGCTCACCTTCGCTACGGCACCGACACCGTCGCAGACCCCTTCGCGCTCGCGCCCGTGGTGGCCGTCACCTTCTGCGGCGACCACGACCTGGGACAGCACCACCGCCATTCCCGCCAGGGCATGGGCGGGACCGTCCGCAAGCTTGTGCTGGCGTGGCTGCGCGGCATGGCCCGAGACAACCGCGGACCCGACCAGCTACGTCAGCAGGTGCGCGACCGCATCCTGGCCGCAGACCCGGAACGCTACGACGGGTTCGCCGTCGAAGCACTGGCCATGCTCGGCCCCGACGCCGACGACCGAACACAGCAGTGGCTGAAGGACCTGGCAGCCACTGAACCCGGCCGCCTGGAGCCAGCCATCGAGTCATCCCGCGCCGTCCTGAGCCTGGCCCAGAGCGACGCGCCGCTGCTCCTTGGCCTTACCGAGGCGTACTACATCGACCACCCCACCCCGGATGGGGACTCCGGCTGGGGGCTGCGGGACAACGGCATCCGAGACTACCGCCATGGGCAGGAGTTCGGCTTCGGTCCCCCGTTCGCCGCCTGGTACTACGGCCCGTTCTTCGGACTGATGAACAAGCTGCCCGCCGACACGTTCGACATGATCAACCGAATGCTCGACCACGCCGCAGCGACCCGCGTCCGACGCGGGATGCGCTACCGGGCAGTTACCCCCGAGCTCGGCCAGGCCCTGGACGGGCTGGACCTCGACATTCCCGGGATCGGGCCGCGGCACTACGTGGGGGACAGCCATGTGTGGGGCTGGTATCGCGGCTCCACTGTCGGCCCCTACCCTTGCATCAGCGCGCTCATGGCGGTCGAACGAACTGCCGACCACCTCATCAGGGACCTCAGCATCCCCGTCAAGAGCGTCGTGGAACTGCTCATGCGGGGCTGCAACAACCTCGCCATGGCGGGGCTCGTCGTCGGTCTGCTGATCCGTCACCTCGACGCAGCCGGCACCCTGCTCGATCCATGGCTTACCTCCCCGGCCCTATGGGAGCTGGAGTTCAGCCGAAGCGCCGCGGAGAGCAGATTCCATGGACGGGAATCCAACCCGGACGAGGCTGCCGGTCGGCGCCGGCTCACGCCTCGCGACGCGGCAGCTGAAATGACCCTGCGCGCCATGGTCGCGGGCGACCAGTCACGACTCGACCAGCTCGCCGCCGTCGCAGACCAACTCCTCGCCAACGCCCAGGCGATGGCTGCAGACGACGGCAGCGTCCACCTCGTCGTCGTCCAGTCCTGGGCCTCAGTGTTCCGGCCCGAGAACTACCACACCCGCCGCGCCCCGGACGGCTCGTTCGTGATGCAGTACCAGCCCCCGGCCCCCATCGCCGAAGCACTGGCACCCTCAGCTGCCGACTTCCGGACTGGAAACGAGGCACTGCGTCTGGAGCTGACCTACACCGACTACGACCACCGCGATGCATGGCCCGTGGACACCCTGTTGACAGACATCGGCCTCGCCCGGCGCCTCGCAGCCAACCCCCCCACCAGCGGCCCGCTGAACCCGGAAGACCCTGTGGCCGCCGTCGCGGCGGCCGCCGTCCGAAGCCACGCCTGCGGGCAGATCACCGTCCCGTACGAAGATCTCCAGTGGACCGCTGCCACGCTCCTGACTGCCGCCGCAAACCAGCTCACCGACGGCATGAGCACCGAAGCCACCACGTACCCGATGGCAGCCGACCGCTCGGCCGCGAAAGCCGTCCCCTCCCTCCTCCTGCCACCCTTCGACGGTCTCGACCTCGACGCTGCCGTGACCGAGGACGCACTCACCACCCTGGCCACCAGCTTGTACGACGAAGTCCGCACCGCCTTCGCCATCGGCTGCGCACCGGTATGGAGCGCCCCCTGCACTGACTTTGGCGACGGCACCCTCTGCCGGAGGCACGAACCCCTGTGGAGCGCTGTCCAAGCAGGACTCGGCGATTGCCGAATGGGCTCCTGGAACACCCAGACACAGAGCCGGGACCCGCAATTCCTGCCGCCTCCATACACGGACAACCTGCCCACCGTCCCCGCTTCCGACCTGTTGGTGAACCGGCTAGCCATGCCGATCGCCTCCACGTTCGCGGCCCGCAGCACCCCCTGCCTGACAGGGCGGGCAACCGCGCTGCTGCCGGTGTTGTTGGACGCGCACCTCACTGGCACGGATCACTGGATGAGCAAGGGCTATGCCGGATACCAGGATCCGGAGCGCGAACTCGTAGCCCGCGTCCTGCTCCACCTCGCCGCCCACGACGAACCGGAACCGCTCACCGCGCATCTGCAAACGTTCGCCGCCAACGCCAACGCTTTGCAGCAACTGCTCCACGACTTCGCCCTCCTGTTCACCTACCACCCTCAGTTGCGCGCCATGCTTCCGAGCGTGTGGCCCTTGGTCCTGGAGACCACGCTCGACGCCATCGACGCGGGCGCCGATCTACGCGGGGGCAGGGGCCACTGGGCCGATTACGCCCTCGGCGCCCTCCTGCCGACCCCGCGACTGCGGAGTTCCGACACTCACCCGGACGACAGCCTCGACGGCGCCCGCCGCGACTGGATCGCCCCGGAGGCATTGGGGGGTCTGGCCCAGCGGTGGATCAGCCTTGTCGGCGGTGAACCCAAAGCCGCCGACGCGCTGGCTCAGTTCGCCTGTACCGCCTCCCGCACATGGCAGTGCACCGTGGGGCTGGCATGGCTCGATCGCATCATCGACGGCCGCGCCGTGGCTTTCGCCAACCGCTGCTGGTTCGTCACCCACTGGCTGGCCGAACTGCGTGAACAGGCGACTCTGGACGCCAGCACACTGAAGCAGTGGCGGCGCATCATCGATGCACTCGCCGCAGCCGGCGACAGCCGTGCCGTCGATCTCCAGCAGATCGACGAATAACCCGCCAGGTTCGCGATCAGCGCGAGGCGAATACATTCGCACAGCACTCGGAGTCGGCCCCGCGGAGGCACGCCGACTGACAGCGCATCAAGATCTATCCGAGGATGAGTTCCACGTTGCCGTCTAGCTGGCCTGTGGAAATGCCAATAGGAGGTCGGCTACGCGTTCTGTGTCCTTGGAACTCACCAATGTCACAGCGGTGGAATTTGGACTGGCCCCTGGCCCGTAGCAGTGCCCTACAAACGTGGGGACCCTAAACTTCTCCCACGCCTCTTCCCTTGTCATCAAGGGGGGCTGATTCGCGCCTCTGGACTCAAAGGTGAACCGCCCTTCTGTGACGGTGACGAGCGCAATTCCGTGTGTCTTGGCAAAATTAAGGGCGCCGCTCTGGTATGGGGCCGTTGAAATCATGACCCCCTTCTGGGCACCGACGCTGAGAATCTTTTCGCGCAGGACCTGAACGAGTTCGCGCTTGATCGGATTCTTATGCCTCTTTGCTTCTACCAGGACGAGGAAATCCATGCCGGCGAGCTGGTAGCGAATGGTGGCGTCGAAGTCGTAGGTGCCGTCTACGCCAGTGATGGACTCGTGCAGAGTCACCTTCAAGTCATCAACATCGGGCTGGGCTGACCACAGAAGATCAGCGACGAAACTTTCGAACTGCGCGGGGGTGATGTCGGCGGGTGGATAGTGCGAGGTGGGTCTGGCGACGTCTTCATCAGTCATGGCTGGCCTCTCAGCTGCTTCGGTCGGCGTGTTGCAACTTGGCCCGTCGCGTGAATATGCGCCTCGGGAGATCCGTGCCCCTGTGTGTCACGAGATCTGCGACTTGGCGTCGGCGAGGGTGTCGAGGAGGCGTTTTAGCGGTGTGCCGAGACCCCAGCGTTCGGAGAGTTCTTCGAGGGCGACTGGGTCGAGGGGTTCGGCGCGGAGCGTGGGGTCGAAGGCAGGGAGCGGGACGTTGGTGGCGACGCTGACGACCTTGGGGGCGACGGCGAGGTAGTCGGTGCCTTCGATGAGGCGCTTGCGCTGGGCGGGGGTGAGCTTGCTGTCCGGGTCGACTGCGGCGGCCTGGATGCCGGCGAGGTCGCCGTACTGGTTGATGAGTTTGGTGGCGGTCTTCTCACCGATGCCGACGACCCCTGGCAGGCCGTCGCTGGGGTCGCCGCGCAGGACGGCGAAGTCGACGTACTGGGAGCCGTTGACGCCGTACTTCTCCATGAGCAGCGCGTCGTCGGTGATCTGCAGCGTCCCGACACTCTTGATCGGGTAGAGGACCTGCACGCCCCGCGCGTCGTCCACCAGCTGGAACAGGTCCCTGTCGCCCGTGACGATCTGCACGCGGGGTTGGTAATCTGCAGCCTCCCGGTCGCCGGTGACCACGTCGACCGGGCCGGGGTGACGGGTCGCCAGGGTGCCGATGACGTCGTCGGCCTCGTAGCCGGCGACGCCGATGCGGGCGATGCCGAGGGCGTCCAGGACCGCGGCGATCACCGGGACCTGGGGGGAGAGGGTGTCCGGGACCTCCTCCTGGCCCTCGACCTCGGGCTCGGCCGCCAGGCGGTGGGTCTTGTAGGTGGGGATCAGGTCCACCCGCCACTGCGGTCGCCAGTCGGCGTCCCAGCAGGCGACCAGCTGGTCGGGAGCGTGGTCGTGGACCAGTCGGGTGATGAACTCCAGCAGGCCCCGGACGGCGTTGACCGGCTGCCCGTCGGGGGAGCGGACCGAGTCGGGCACGCCGAAGAAGGCACGGAAGTACAGGCTGGCGGTGTCGAGCAGCATCAGCCGGGCCGGCGGGGTGGCGGACGAGGGTGCGGTCATGCGTTGCATCATGCCGCACGGGTACGACAGCCGCCGGTTCCGACGATTCTTGACAGCGCGTCGGGGGCGCAGCAGGCTCCCCCTGCGAAGCACACGCAGAGCACACGAGCCAACGCATCTGGAGCGCCGCATGGCCTGGACCACCGCCGACGTCCCCGACCAGACCGGGCGGATCGCCCTGGTCACCGGGGCCAACACCGGCCTGGGCCTACAGACCGCCACCGTTCTCGCGGAGCGCGGCGCCACCGTCGTGCTGGCCTGCCGGAACCCGCGCAAGGCCGAGGCTGCGGCGGCGGCGATCGGCGGCCGTACCGAGCTGCTGGCGCTGGACCTGGCCTCGCTGGACTCGGTCCGGGCGGCTGCGGCGGAGGCGCACCAGCGCTTCGACCACCTCGATCTGCTGATCGACAACGCCGGGGTGATGTATCCGCCGTACCAGCGCACCGCCGACGGCTTCGAGCTGCAGTTCGGCACCAACCACCTGGGCCACTTCGCGCTCACCGGGCTGCTGCTGGACCTGCTGCGGGACACCGAGGGTTCGCGGGTGGTCGTCCTCAGCAGCATCACGCACAAGCAGGCGCGCCACGGGCTCGACTTCGGCGACCTGCAGTCGGAGCGCCACTACCGGAGGGCGGCCGCCTACGCCCGCTCCAAGCTGGCCAATCTGATGTTCATGTACGCGCTGCAGCGCCGGCTGGCCGCTTCCGACGCCAGGACCATCGCGCTGGCGGCCCATCCCGGTTTCACGGCGACCGAGCTGACCCGGCACACCCGGGCCCCGCTGCGGCCGCTGAACACGCTGGTGGAGGGCCTGGTCGCCCAGTCGGTCGAGGGCGGCGCGCTGCCCACCCTGCGCGCCGCCACCGACCCGCTCGCCATGGGCGCCCACTACTACGGTCCTGACGGCCCGTTCGAGATGCGCGGCCTCCCGGTGCTCAAGGCCGCCGCCGCGCCGGCCCACGACCGCTCCGCGCAGGAGCGGCTGTGGGCCGTGTCGGAGAACCTCACCGGCGTGACCTACTGACGACCGTTCACAGCAGGTCGGGGCGGCGCCACTCCTCGCCGAGCACGTGGTGGGCCAGGAAGGCCAGCACGGTGGCGTACCAGACCTTGGCGTTGTTGGGCTTGAGGATCCAGTGGCCCTCGTCCGGGTAGTAGAGGAACTTCGCCGGGACGCCGAAGCGCACCAGGTCGGTCCACAGGCCCAGGGCCTCGCCGATCGGCACCCGGTAGTCGCGGTCGCCGTGGATCACCAGCATCGGGGTGCTGATCTCCGCCGCCCGCAGGTGGGGTGACGACCGCTCATAGCGCTCGGTGGTCCTGAGCACGTCGCCGAAGCCGCGCCGCCAGTAGTGCGGGGCGTCGGTGGTGCCGGCGAAGGAGTGCAGGTTCCACAGGCTCGCGTGGGTGACGATCGCCTTGAAGCGGTCGGTGCTGGTGGCGATCCAGTTGGCCATGTAGCCGCCGAAGGAGCCGCCCATCATCGCGGTGCGCGAGGCGTCCAGGTCGGGGCGCTCCAGCGCGGCGTCGGTCAGCGCGATGACGTCCCGGTACGGGTTGCCGCCCCAGTCCTGCCAGCCGCGCCGGTGCATCTCCAGCCCGTAGCCGGTGGACAGGGCCGGGTCGGGCAGCAGTACGGCGTAGCCGGCGGCCGCGGCGACCCAGGGGTTCCAGCGCCAGGTCCAGGCGTTCCAACTGCCCTGCGGACCGCCGTGCACCCAGAGCAGCAGCGGCGCCGGCGCCTCGGCGCTAGC
Organism: Streptacidiphilus jeojiense; assembly: GCF_000719095.1. Lineage (GTDB taxonomy): Bacteria > Actinomycetota > Actinomycetes > Streptomycetales > Streptomycetaceae > Streptacidiphilus > Streptacidiphilus jeojiensis. Next base: position 8,490 of record NZ_JOEH01000040.1, read on the forward strand.
GCCCTCGGGCAGCACCAGCCAGGAGCGCAGCGCTGTGCCGTCCTCGGCCGTCGTGGTGACCTCGGTGAGGGTGCCGGGGAGCGCGCCGACCGGTGCCGGGGAGGGCAGTTCGGCCGGCTGCTGGTCGGCGCCGGAGCTGTCCAGCCGCACCGGGGTGGGCGGTGCGTCGATCGCGGCGCGCAGCGCGTACACGGTGCCGCCGTCCGGCGAGACGGACAGGTCGGTGTAGCTGCCGGTGGCGGTGAGCCGGGTGACCGTGCCGGTGGTGTCCAGCCGGAAGACCGGGGAGTGGCCGAGCTGGTCGGCGCTGAAGAACACCGCGTCGCCGGTGGGGGAGGGGACTCCGGGGCCGGGCCAGAGGTCGAGGTCCGGCAGCAGGTCGCGGCCCCGGTCCTGCTCGTCGGTGGCGTCGAGCGACCACAGGGTCAGGTCGTAGCTCTCCTCGAAGTCCGACAGGGTGCCCCGCTCGCAGATCAGGGTGCGGCTGTCGGCGGCGAAGACCGGGGCGGAGAACTGGGCGTCGTCCGCCGATATCAGCCGCAGCCGCTTGCCGGTGGCCGCGTCCACGACCGCGACGGCGCTGCGGATCCGGTCGGTGTCGTCGGTGATCTCCACGACGTGGGCGAGCAGTGCGCCGTCCGGCGACAGCGTCGGCGACGCGTCGCTCCGGCCGACCCGACCGCAGTCCACCGGGACCGCGCCGGCGGACGCCTCGGGCAGGGTGAAGACGTGCGGGAGCCCGGGGCCGAGGTCGTGGTCCCAGAACCGGACCAGGGCCTCCTCGTGCAGGATCGCGCCGACCTTGGCCTCCTTCCTGGCCTTGCGCAGCCTGGCGTCCGCCTCGGCGTCCTCGGCGCCGGGGAGCAGCGAGCCGAGGACGGCGGTCCGGTCGGAGTGACGCGCCGTCACCACGCCGTCCACCCCGCCCGGGCGGCCGAGCACCCGGTACGCCTCGCCGCCGCCGGCGGGCAGCGCCCAGAGCGCGGCCTCCTCCTCGGCCGGGGCGTCCTTGGCCGGATCGGTGTCCGGGCGGGCGGACAGGAAGAGGAGGGTGCCGTCCGGACGGAAGGCGGGTGCGGACTCGCCCTTGGCGGAGCGGGTGAGCCGGCGGGCGGGGCGCTGCCCGGCCGGGTCGATCTCCCACAGCGCGGTGACGTAGCGGGCGCCGTCGGCGGCCAGTTCGGCGACGGAGGCGATCAGCCGGTCGCCGCCGGGGGAGAGGACGAGGGAGTTGATCCTGGGCAGGGCGAGGAACGCCCCCAGGTCGTGGAACGCGGTACGGGGTGCGGAGTCGTCAGGCATGGGATCATCCTGGAACAGGAGCCGTGTACACACCAGACCCTTCCGTGATCACCGCCTCGTGGGCCGCGCCCTCTGAGCTGGCCGCGCCGTCCGACCTGACCGCGCCTTCCGTGCCTGCCGCCCCGTCGGCCGCCGCCCCGCCGATCGCCGCCCCGCCGGCCGCCGCTCGGACCAGCGCCTGGAACAGCCGCAGGTCCTCGCCCTGTTCCGGATGCCACTGCACCGCCAGCGCGAATCCGTCCGCGTGCTCCACCGCCTCCACCGTCCCGTCGGGGTGGTGGGCGCTCGCGGTCAGTCCCGCGCCCAGGCGGTGCGCCGCCTGGTGGTGGTAGGTGGGCACGTTCATCGGCCGGTTGCCGAGCAGCGCCGCCAGCCGGGTCCCCGGGACCGGGACCACCGGGTGCACCGCGTAGGCGCCCGGGGTGGGGGAGTGGCCCTCGTGCCCGACCAGGTCGGGCAGGTGCTGGACCAGGTCGCCGCCGCAGGCGACGTTGAGCAGCTGCATGCCCCGGCAGATCCCCAGCAGCGGCAGCCGCTGCTCCAGGGCGGCGGCGATCAGGGCCAGCTCCCAGGCGTCGCGCTCGGTCGGCGCCGGGTCGGTGCGCGGGTCGCGCGGCGCTCCGTACCGGGCCGGGTCGACGTCCGGGCCGCCGCTGACGATCAGTCCGCCGAGATGTGACACCGTGTCGGCGGCGGTCGCCGGGTCGCCGGGCGGCAACATCGCGGCGACGCCCCCGGCCCGCTGGACCTGGTCGGTGTACTGGACCGGCAGCAGCGCGGCCTGCGTCTCGGTCCACACCCCCCAGCCCGCCGGGACGAGATAGGTCGTCACGCCGATGAGCGGACGGTTCATGGATCCAGCCTCTCCTGTGGTCGGTCAGGCCAGGAAGCCGCGCAGCAGCGCGGCCGTCCCGGCCAGGTGCTGGCGCATCACCGCGCGGGCGCGCTCGGGCTCCCCGCCCAGGATCGCGGCCACCAGTTCGGTGTGCTGACGTTCGCTGTGCTCCAGGTTGGGCGGCAGCAGCGGGATGCAGTCGAGCAGTTCGTTGACGGTCGAGCGGACCGCCGCGTACTGGGCCGCGACCGAGACCGAACCGCTGAGCTCGGCGATGGCCAGGTGCAGCCGGGTGTCCTGCCTGCGGTAGTCGGCGAGCCCGGCCGAGGCGGTGGCAGCCAGGCACTCCCGCAGCCGCTCCTCCTCCTCGCCGGCGGTCTCCCGGGCGGCGCAGAGCTCGGCTGCGCCGACCTCCAGCACCTCGCGGAAGAGCAGGGTGTCCTCCAGCCGGTCGCCCAGCAGCTCGGCCCGACGGCGCAGCTCGGCGCCGTCGCCCGAGGGGGTGTCCTGCCGCGCGGGCAGGACGAAGGCGCCGCCGTAGCGGCCGCGCCTGATCTCCAACAGCCCGGCGTCCTGGAGCACCTTCAGGGCGTCACGCAGTGTCACCCGGCTGACCTGGAGCCGTTCGGCCAGCTCCCGCTCGGGGGGCAGCCGCTCGCCCTCGGGCACCAGCCCGAGCCGGATCAGCTGGAGCACCCGCTGAACCGTTTCCTCGAAGGTGTTCCCCGACCGAACCGGCCGCAGTGCCGCGGCCAGCGGATCGGCGCCGGTCGGACGGGTACCCGCCGCAGTCCCGCTCATCGAGCCCCCTTCCCTTTCATTGGTACAAGGCTATACCTTTGGCTTGCTCGACCGCCGGTCCATTCGGAAAGCAAGCGAAAGCAGTCGGAGGCCCGTCCGTGACAGACCGTCAACCACCGCTCAGCGTCCAGGAACTACGCCGACTGGTCGCCGCCGGGGAGATCCACACCGTAGCCGTGGCCTTCACCGACATGCAGGGCAGACTGCAGGGCAAGCGCTTCGCGGCCGGCTTCTTCCTCGACGACACCCTCGCCCATGGGGCCGAGGGCTGCGCCTACCTGCTCGCCGTCGACGTCGAGCTCAACACCGTCGACGGCTACCCGATGGCCTCCTGGGACACCGGTTACGGCGACTTCGCCCTGGTCCCGGACCTGGCCACGCTGCGCCGCACCCCCTGGCAGCCCGGCACCGCGCTGGTCACCGCCGACCTGGCCTGGCACGACGGCACGCCCGTGCCCGCCTCGCCGCGGCAGATCCTGCGGCGCCAGCTGGACCGGCTCGCCGAGCACGGCCTCACCGCCTGGGCCGGGACCGAGCTGGAGTTCATCGTCTTCCGGGACACCTTCGAGGACGCCTGGAAGAGCGGCTACCGCGAGCTGACCCCGGCCAACCAGTACAACGCCGACTACTCGCTGCTGGCCACCGCCAGGATCGAGCCGCTGCTGGCCCGGATCCGCAACGAGATGGGCGCCGCCGGGATGGTGGTGGAGTCCGCCAAGGGCGAGTGCAACCTGGGCCAGCACGAGATCGCCTTCCGCTACGACGACGCCCTCACCACCTGCGACCAGCACAGCGTCTACAAGACCGGGGCCAAGGAGATCGCCGCCCAGCAGGGCATGTCGCTGACCTTCATGGCCAAGTACAACGAGCGCGAGGGCAACAGCTGCCACATCCACCTCTCGCTGCGCGACGCCCGGAACAAGTCGGTCTGCGCCGGGGAGGACGGCGACATGTCGCCGCTGATGCGGCACTTCCTGGCCGGCCAGCTGGCCGCGATGCGCGAGCTCACCCTGCTCTACGCCCCCAACATCAACTCCTACAAGCGGTTCCGCCCCGGCTCCTTCGCCCCCACCGCCGTCGCCTGGGGCCGCGACAACCGCACCTGCTCGCTGCGGGTGGTCGGCCACGGCCCCTCGCTGCGCTTCGAGAACCGGGCCCCCGGCGGGGACGTCAACCCCTACCTGGCCGTCGCCGGAATGATCGCCGCCGGACTGCACGGCATCGAGCAGCAGCTGGAACTGCCGGAGCCCTGCGCCGGCAACGCCTACTCGGCCGACTACGAGCACCTTCCGGCGACGCTGCGCGAGGCCGCCGGCCTCTGGGCCGGCAGCAAGATCGCCGAGGCCGCCTTCGGCAGCGACGTGGTCCAGCACTACCTGCGGATGGCCGAGGTCGAACAGGACGCCTACGACTCCGCCGTCACCGACTGGGAGCGGTTCCGCTCCTTCGAGCGAATGTGAGCACTCCACCCATGACCGACGACCTCACGGTCCTCAACCCCGCCACCGAGGAGGTGCTCGCCACCGTCCCGGCGACCACGCCCGAGCGGGTGGACGCAGCCGTGGTGCGCGCCGCGGCGGCCCAGCGCCGCTGGGCCGCGCTCGCCCCGGGTGACCGGGCCCGGCTGCTGCGCCGCTTCGCGGACGCGGTGGACGGCGCGGTGGACGAGCTGGCGCAGCTGGAGCTGCGCGAGGCAGGACACACCCTCGGCAACGCCCGCTGGGAGGCCGGCAACGTCCGCGACCTGCTCGAATACGCGGCAGGCGGAGTGGAACGGCTGACCGGGCGACAGATCCCGGTCGCTGGCGGACTGGACATCACCTTCCACGAGCCGCTGGGCGTGGTCGCCGTCATCGCGCCGTGGAACTTCCCGATGCCCATCGCCGCCTGGGGCTTCGCCCCGGCGCTGGCGGCCGGCAACGCGGTGCTGCTGAAGCCCGCCGAGACCACCCCGCTCACCGCGCTCAGGCTGGCCGAACTGGCGCTCGCCGCCGGTCTGCCCGAGGGTCTGCTGCAGGTGCTCCCGGGCCACGGCCGGGTCACCGGACAGGCGCTGGTGGACCACCCCGGCGTGCGCAAGATCGTCTTCACCGGCTCCACCGCGGTCGGCAAGGAGATCATGGCCCGCTGCGCGGGACAGCTGAAGCGGGTCACCCTGGAACTGGGCGGCAAGAGCCCCAACATCGTCTTCGCCGACGCCGACCTGGACCGGGCCGCGGCCTCCGCGCCGATGTCCTTCCTGGACAACTCCGGGCAGGACTGCTGCGCCCGGACCCGGATCCTGGTGCAGCGCGAGGTCTACGACGAGTTCCTGGCCCGGGTCGCCCCGGCGGTGGCCGCGGTCCGGGTCGGCGACCCGGCCGACCCCGACACCGAGATGGGCCCGCTGATCTCGGCGGTCCAGCGCGACCGGGTGCACTCCTACCTGACGCCGGACCAGAAGATCCTGGCCCAGGGCGAGGCTCCGACCGGCCCCGGCTTCTGGTGCCCGCCGACCCTGCTCGCCCCGGAGAGCCCGGACAGCCGCGCCGCCACCGAGGAGATCTTCGGCCCGGTCGCGGTGGTACTGCCCTTCACCGACGAGGCCGACGCGCTGCGGCTGGCCAACGCCACCCGCTACGGCCTGTCCGGCTCGCTCTGGACCCGCGACCTGGGCCGGGCGGTCCGGCTGGCCCGCGGCGTCAACGCCGGGAACCTGTCCGTCAACTCGCACAGCTCGGTCCGCTACTGGACGCCCTTCGGCGGCTTCAACGAGTCAGGACTGGGCCGCGAGCTGGGCCCGGACGCCCTTGCCCACTTCACCGAGACCAAGAACGTCTTCTTCGCCACCGAGGAGTAGAGCGCACATGAGCAACGAAGCGACCGAGTCCGTCTGCCGCCGCCTGGTCGGCCGCACCGCCGTGATCACCGGCGCGGGCAGCGGCATCGGCCTGGCCACCGCCCGCCGGCTGGCGAGCGAGGGTGCCAACGTCGTCTGCGGCGACATCGACGAGACCGCGGGCAAGGCGGCGGCCGAGGAGGTCGGCGGCCTGTTCGTACGGGTCGACGTCACCGACGCGGACCAGGTGGAGGCCCTGTTCAAGGCCGCGTTCGACAGCTACGGCAGCGTCGACGTCGCCTTCAACAACGCCGGCATCTCCCCGCCCGACGACGACTCCATCCTCACCACCGGCATCGACGCCTGGCGCCGGGTCCAGGAGGTCAACCTCACCTCGGTCTACCTCTGCTGCAAGGCGGCCCTCCCCTACATGCAGCGCCAGGGCCGGGGCTCCATCATCAACACCGCCAGCTTCGTCGCCGTCATGGGCGCGGCCACCTCGCAGATCTCCTACACCGCGTCCAAGGGCGGGGTGCTGGCGATGTCCCGTGAGCTGGGCGTGCAGTTCGCCCGGGAGGGGATCCGGGTCAACGCCCTGTGCCCGGGCCCGGTGGACACCCCGCTGCTGCGCGAGTTGTTCGCCAAGGACCCGGAGCGGGCCGCCCGCCGCCTGGTCCACATCCCGCTGGGCCGCTTCGCCCGCCCCGAGGAGATCGCCGCCGCGGTGGCCTTCCTGGCCAGCGACGACTCCTCGTTCATGACGGCCAGTCAGTTCCTGGTCGACGGCGGTATCGGCGGCGCCTACGTGACCCCGGAGTAGAGCCGCTGGAACGATCATGTACTCTGACCCCTCGGTAAGATCAGGGTAAGAGCTGGGGGGCAGAGTACGTGACGGGCATGACTGCGCGCAGAATGCGCTCGGGGGCGGTCGCGCTGGGGATGGTGAGCAGCCTGGCGCTGGCGCTCACCTCCTGCGACAGCGAGGCGGACAAGCGCTGCGTGGACACCACCAACTACCGGACCGTCGCGGACAAGCTCTGCAAGAGCGCACCCGGCGGCGGCTACGCCGACACCGACCGGTACCAGTGGTACCAGAAGGGCGGCACCTCCACCGGGCTGGCCGGGTACCACCGCTACTACGGCAGTTCGAGCGGCAGCGGCAGCAAGGGCTCCACCGACAAGACCGGTACCGGCAAGAGCAGCACCGGCAAGGGCGTCACCCGCGGCGGCCTGGGCAGCCACGGCAGCGGTTCGAGCGGGAGCTGAGCCGTCCTCATGGAACGCCACCGCATCGACCCCCGTCCGAACTGGCAGAGCATCGTCGAGGAGCAGGGGCTGATCTACCCGCTGACCCGCTTCCCCGACGGCGGCCTGCGGCCCTACTGGGACGAGTCCGGGTACTACCGCTTCAGCCTCGCCGAGGTCGAGGCGCTGGAGCAGGTCGTCGCCGAACTGCACACCATGTGCCTGGCCGCCGCCGAGCACATCGTCGAGCACAACCGCTTCCGCGACCTCGGCATCACCGACCAGGTGGTCGCCGCCACCATCCGCACCTCCTGGCGCCGCCGCGCCGAGCAGCCCAGCCTCTACGGCCGCTTCGACCTGCGCTACGACGGCAGCGGCCCGGCCAAGCTGCTGGAGTACAACGCCGACACCCCCACCAGCCTGGTCGAGGCCGCGAGCCCGCAGTGGTTCTGGATGGAGGAGCGGTTCCCCGGCGCCGACCAGTGGAACTCGCTGCACGAACGGCTGGTCGACGCCTGGCGGCGGCAGGCCCACCTGCTCGCGCCGGGCCCGGTGCACTTCGCCCACTCCCGGGTGGACGAGCTCGGCGAGGACCAGATGACCACGGTCTACCTGATGGAGACCGCCCGCCAGGCCGGGCTGGAGACGGTGCCGATCTCGGTCGAGGACATCGGCTGGGACGCGCTGTCGCAGCGGTTCGTCGACCTGGACCTGCGCTTCATGCGCACCGTCTTCAAGCTCTACCCCTGGGAGTGGCTGGTCTCCGACGACTTCGGTGGCCATGTGCTGGACACCCTGGACCAGGGCGGCGGCAGCGGTGCCACCTGCTGGATCGAGCCGGCCTGGAAGATGCTGCTGTCCAACAAGGCGCTGCTGGCGATCCTCTGGGAGCTCTACCCGGACCACCCCAACCTGCTGCCCGCCTACCTGGACGGACCCCGGCTGCTGAAGGCTCATGTCGCCAAACCGCTGCTGGGCCGCGAGGGCGCCGGCGTGGTCATCACTGAGGCCGGCGGGCCGTCCGAGCCGCTGGATCCGGAGGAGCGGTACTGCTGGCAGGAGTTCGCGCCGCTGCCCGACTTCGACGGCAACCGGACGCTGCTGGGCGCCTGGGTGGTGGACGGCGAGCCGGCCGGTCTGGGCATCCGCGAGTCGTCCGGTCTGATCACGGATGAGTACGCCCGCTTCCTGCCTCATGTCATTCTCAGCTGATCCTCAGAGGCGATTGACTGCTTGCTTATCCAACAAGCCTTAGATTGCGCGTGTGAGTACGACAACCCCGGCCGGCTGGTACCCGGACCCCAAGCCCGCCGATCCCACCAACCCCGGACAGCGGTGGTGGAACGGCACCGAATGGACCGTCAGCACCAAGACGGACGAACCGCTGTCCGTCGAGACCGACGTCCCGAAGCAGCGCTCGCGCCCGCGCCGGGCCACGGTGGTGGCCGGGACGGTGGCGGCCCTGCTGGGGCTCGGCATCGGCAGCCTGACCACCTACCTGATCATGGACGGCAGCGACAACGGCACGACCAAGGCGGCCGTGTCCACGCCGGGCAACGGAGGTGGCAACGGCGGACTGTTCGGTGAGGGCGGCTCGGGGGGCTCCTCGGGCGGCTCGGGCTCGACCGGAGGCAGCGGCAACCTCCCCGGCGGCTCCACGGGCGGCTCCACCGGCGGTGACGGTTCGACCGGCGGCTCGGGCGGCACCAGCACCAGCAGCACCACCGCCTACGACATCGTCGACGGCATATCCCTGCCCATTCCCAGCGGTTGGACCGGCGGTACCACCACGGACGGCTTCGCCTCCATGTACGTCGGCTCCTACACCTGCGCCGGTTCCACCTCCGGCTCCAGCTCCACCTGCTCCCTCGGCGGCGCCAACACCGAGACCCTCAAGGCCTCGGTCAGCGCCGGCGCCAAGGCCGCCGCTGAGGCCGACATCGCCGCCGCCGCCAAGGAGGCGTACAACGACCTCAACAGTCACACCGTGCTGGAGTCCCAGGCGGTCACCGTGGCCGGGCGCTCCGGCTACCTGATCCGCTGGAAGGTCGACGCCAAGGTCGGCAACGACGGCACGGTGGAGACCGTGGTGTTCCCGACCAGCGACAACAAGAGCCTGGTCGCCGTGCACCTGGGCTTCGACACCGCCGCCAAGGCCCCCGACGTCTCGGTGATGGACACCATCGTCAGCGGCATCAAGGACGCCACCGTCTCCGGTGCCTCCGGCGGGACCTCCGGCACCACCGGCAGCAACTCCTGACACGCGCCTTCTGACACGCGACTCCCCGCGTGGCTGTGCCCCCGCCGACCGGTCGGCGGGGGCACAGCCATGAGCAGCCATGAGCAGCCGCGAACAGCGGCGTTCGAAGGCGTCAGAGGAAGGTCCGGCCCTCGCCCCGGTAGGTGGGTACGGTCTCCACCACCTGGTCGCCCTCGATCAGCCGCACCTCGGCGAAGCGCTCGAACAGCTCGCCGGCCTTGGCGTGCCGGAACCACACCTTGTCGCCGATCAGCAGGTCGTCGGCGACCGATCCCAGCAGCGGGGTCTGCACCTCGCCGGCCCCCTCCTGGGAGTCGTAGCGCAGCCCCTGCGGCAGGTAGGGGACCGGGGAGCGGTCGGCGCCTGCGGCGCCGGAGGCCGGGTAGCCGCCGCCGAGCACGGTCACCACGCCCACGCCGGGCCTGCGCACCACCGGCTGGGCGAACAGCGCGGCCGGACGCCCGTGGAACGACCGGTAGTTGTCGAACAGCCGGGGGACGTAGAGGCCCGACCCGGCGGCGACCTCGGTCACCGCGTCCTCCGCGACGGTGCTCTCCACACTGCCGGTGCCACCGCCGTTGACGAACTCCAGGTCGGCGACCTCGCGTACGGCGCGCACCACCGCGGCCCGGCGCTGGGCCAGTTCGGCCCGGGCCGTGCGCTGCATCAGCTGCACCGCCCGCGAGCGGAACGGACGGCCGGCGATGCTGTCGCCCACCCCCGCGATGTGACCCTCGTAGGCCATCAGTCCGACCACCCGGAAGCCGCGGCGCTGCTGCACCAGTCGGGCGAACTCGGCCAGCGCCTCCGGGGTGCGCAGCGGCGAGCGCCGCGCCCCGATCCGGATCCGGCCGCCGAGCAGGTGCAGTGCGGTGTCCAGCTCCAGGCAGACCCGGATCTCCTCGGTCCCGGCCCCGCGGGCGGCGTCGATCAGGTCCAGCTGGGCCGGGTCGTCCAGCAGCACCGAGATCGCCCCGGCCAGCTTGGGGTCGGCGGCCAGCTCGGCGTAGCCGGCCCGGTCCGCGGAGGGGTAGGCGAGCAGGATGTCGTCGAAGCCGGCCTGGGCCAGCCAGATCGACTCGGCCAGGGTGAAGCTCATGATCCCCTGGAAGCCGTCCATCCGCAGCACCCGCTCCAGCAGGGCGCGGACCCGCACCGACTTGCTGGCCACCCGGATCGGCTTGCCCGCGGCGCGCCGGACCAGGTCCTCGGCGTTGGCGTCGAAGGCTTCGAGGTCCACGATCGCCAGCGGGGCGTCGAGGTGGGCCGTGGCACGGTCGTAGCGCGTGCGGTCAGCGGAAGGTGTCACCATGCCGGAAGCCTGCCACATCGTCACTACCTGCCGGTAGGGGGATCGCCCGGCCGAGTATGAGCCCTGCTCAGCTCTGGTCCAGGGTCTCTGCCGCGGCCTTCGCCATCGACTCCACCAGCGAGATTCCGCCCGACTCGGAGAGGTTGCCGTCCGAGACCACGGATATCAGCAGCAGATGGCCGTTGCGGGACACCCGGCCGACGCTGTTGATCACCCACAGCCCGGTGGCCGAGCGCGGCAGCCAGCCGTTCTTCAGCGCGAAGTCGGAGCTGGTCGCCGCGGCGCTGACGCCCCAGCGCTGGTCGGTCTCGACCTGGCTCATCAGCCCCTGCTCATAGCTGCGCGAGGCGGAGCTCAGCACCGAGGAACTGGTGAACACCTGCCGCAGCAGCCGCAGTTGGTCGGCGGCGCTGGTGGTGGTCAGCCCCCAGTAGAGCCCCGATCCGCCCTCGGTCCCGGTCAGGCCGAACCGCTTGTTGGCGGCGTCCAGCCCGCTGCTCTCCCCGATGGCCTGGTAGAGGCTGTCGGCTGCGGTGTTGTCGCTGTTCTCGATCATCCGGGTGGCGAGCGAGCGCTGCGACGAGGTGAGCGTCCGGTCGTCGTCCTGGGCCTGCAGCAGCAGCGTGGCCAGGATGTCCATCTTGGCGATGCTGGCGGTGACGAAGCCGTGGTCGGTGTCCCCGTAGTCGAGCGCGGCCCCGGTGGTCAGGTCCGTGGCGGCCACGGCCACCTTGCCCTCGGCCGCGGACGCCGCCTTCTCGAGCTGGTCCATGGCCGCCTCCGAGCTGGTCGCCGAGGGCTGCGCCGAGGCCTCCGCGGACGTCGATGCGGACGCCGACGCCGCTGCCGACGCGGCAGCGGATGCCGACACTACCGTCGTCGCGCCGGGGGCCGAGGCGGAATCCGAGGACGACGAGGCGGCCGAGACCAGACTGCTGTTCTGTGCGGCCGCCCCGTGCCCGTGCAGCATCGTGGTCGTGGTGGCCACCGCGACCACCAGCACCACGGCGGCACCGATGGCGGCGCGGCTCCGCAGCAGACCCGCGCCGCTGCGCCGGCCCGGTCCCTGCCCGTGCCCGTGCTCGTGCGCCTGTTCCTGCTCCTGCGGCCCGCCCGGACCTGTCGTCGACATGGTTCCGCACGGTAGGCACCGCGGCTACGCGTGGCCTGGGAGAAAGTGTGGAATCGGCTGGCAACGCGGCCCCGGCCCGGTCCGGCGCGGTCCGGCGCGGCCGGTCGGGTCGACTAGGCTCACCGGGTGCAGCGTAAGAACATCCCCGATCCCGGCTTCGCGGGCGACGACGGTTCGGCCGACCCCCGCCTCGCGGCGGCCCTCGCCCGGCACGCGGCCGAGGCCTCGCCCGGGACCGAGCAGGAACTGCTGGCGGCCCTGGTCGACGCCCGGCTGATGGTGCCGATCGTGGCGATCCTCGGCGAGGCCGAGACCGGTGCGGACGGCCTGAAGCACGAGAAGTCCAGCGACATGGCGGTCCCCACCGTCCAGGCGCCGGACGGGCGCAGGGGACTGCCGGCCTTCACCTCGCTGGAGGCGCTGGCCCGCTGGCGCTCCGACGCCCGTCCGGCCCCGGTCCCGGCCCGGCAGGCGGTCCAGGCCGCCTGGTCGGAGCAGGCCGACGCGCTGCTCATCGACCTGGCGGGGCCGGCCTTCTACGAGCTCTCGGGGGCCGCGATGCGCGCCGTCGCCGAGGGCCGCGCCAGGATCGAACCGCTGCGCGACCCGGAGGTCGCCGAGGCGGTGCGCGGTCTGCTGGCCCCGCACCCGGCCGTGCTGCGGGCCCATCTGATGCCCAGCGAGCGGGCCGACGCGACGCTGGCGCTGATCCCGGACCCGGCGACGGACTCCGCCGAGCTCACCGCGGTGGTCCAGCGGCTGGCGGCCGCCCTCGCCGCCGACGACCTGCTCCGGATCCGGCTGGACCGCGGGCTCGACCTGGCGGTCGTCCCCCCGTCGCCCGCCGAGCCCCAGCCCCCGCTCTACAGCCGCTGACGCCCAGCAACCCCGAAGCTTCGCGCGTTCTGTCCGCAGACGCGCCCGGCTATCCGTAGACCGGTCCGGTGAACTTCTCGCCCGGGCCGGTGCCCGGCTCGTCCGGGACCAGGGAGGCCTCGCGGAAGGCGAGCTGCAGCGACTTCAGGCCGTCGCGGAGCGGTGCGGCGTGGAAGTTGCTGATCTCCGGCGCGCCAGCGGTGACGAGCCCGGCCAGGGCGGTGATCAGCTTGCGGGCCTCGTCCAGGTCCTTGTGCTTCTCGCCGTCCTCGGCCAGCCCCAGGTTGACCGCCGCCGCGCTCATCAGGTGCACCGCCACCGTGGTGATGACCTCCACCGCCGGCACGTCCGCGATGTCGCGGGTCAGGTCGTCGAAGTCGGGGTTCTCGGGAGCCTCGGGGCTCTCCGGCTGGCTGCTCATGGGTACTCGTCTCACCGGTCGAACACGGATGTCTGCACCGCAGTCTGCCTGATCACCGGGGGGCGCACCCAAAACGCCTCCGCGCCGGGGAATTCTGCGCTACGGCGGAACGCTGCTATGGTTGGACACTGACCGGCCAGGTACTGGCGTGCCCGAGGGAAATCCCGAGGACACCGTACCCGGCCCACAAGTGGAGTCTCCTCCCACCCGCATCGACCGCAGGGTCGTCGGGTTCCGGTCCGGTGGTGCCCGTCCTGCCAAGGATGCGGCATCGCTCAGCGCGTATCGCGGACATGTGCTCCGCGGCAGCGCGCCGGTTTCCGTGGAGCCCCGCCTGTGTGTCATGCGGGGCTTTTTTCGTGCCCGCGGTGCTGCGCCCGGCGCATCCCCACCGCGGTACGAATGAAGTCCTGTATGGCGGTGAAAAGTCCGCTGTTCACGCGACTGCCGTCGGCAGCCGCGAGGTGCAACCGAGGAGGATCCATCAGCACCGAGCCCCGCATCAACGACCGGATTCGCGTCCCCGAGGTGCGACTCGTCGGTCCCAGTGGCGAGCAGGTCGGCATCGTGCCGCTGGCCAAGGCCCTGGAACTTGCGCAGGAGTACGACCTGGATCTGGTCGAGGTCGCGGCGACCGCCCGGCCGCCGGTGTGCAAGCTCATGGACTACGGCAAGTTCAAGTACGAGTCCGCCTTGAAGGCCCGTGAGGCGCGCAAGAACCAGGCGCACACGGTCATCAAGGAGATGAAGCTCCGCCCCAAGATCGACCCGCACGACTACGACACCAAGAAGGGTCACGTCGTCCGGTTCCTCAAGCAGGGTGACAAGGTCAAGATCACGATCATGTTCCGTGGTCGCGAGCAGTCCCGCCCCGAGCTCGGCTTCCGGCTGCTGCAGCGGCTCGCGTCGGATGTCGAGGAGTTGGGCTTCATCGAGTCCAACCCGAAGCAGGACGGCCGGAACATGATCATGGTTCTGGGCCCGCACAAGAAGAAGACCGAGGCCATGGCCGAGGCCCGCGAGGCGGCAGCCGCCCGCAAGGCCGACCGCCAGGGCCGTCCCGCCGAGGACGAGGAGGCTCCCGCCGCCGAGCAGGCGCCGCAGGAGCCGGCCGAGTCCGTGGCGGCCGAGGCCGCCGAAGAGACTGTCGACGCCCCCGACGGCGACGAGGTCTCGGAAGCCTAGGAGGTGGCAGCCGAGTAGGCTGCCGCGTCCACCCCGGCCCACCGGCACCCGCCGGAGGGCCCAGAGACACCAGCGCTCCCGCTCGCGCCCCGGCGCCGGGCGGGAGCGGACCGACGAGGAGAGTACGGCGACATGCCGAAGAACAAGACGCACTCCGGTGCCAGCAAGCGCTTCAAGATCACTGGCTCCGGCAAGGTGCTGCGCCAGCGCGCCGGCCGTCGCCACTACCTCGAGCACAAGGCGTCCACGCTGACCCGTCGCCTTGCCGGCACGGTCGAGGTCTCCCCGGCTGACGCCAAGAAGGTCAAGAAGCTTCTCGGCAAGTGATCCTGCGCCCCGCGCAGCCGATCCCCTCGACCCATTCGTAACCGGACCGTGTGAGACAGACCGCGGTCCTCACCAAGGAGTAACAACGTGGCACGCGTCAAGCGGGCAGTAAACGCCCACAAGAAGCGCCGGGTCATCCTCGAGCGCGCCAGCGGTTACCGCGGCCAGCGCTCGCGCCTGTACCGCAAGGCCAAGGAGCAGGTCACCCACTCCTTCGTCTACAACTACAACGACCGGAAGAAGCGCAAGGGCGACTTCCGTCAGCTGTGGATCCAGCGCATCAACGCTGCGGCGCGTGCGAACGGCATGACGTACAACCGCCTGATCCAGGGCCTGAAGCTGGCCAGCGTCGAGATCGACCGCAAGATGCTCGCCGAGCTCGCCGTGCACGACGCCACCGCGTTCGCCGCGCTGGTCGAGGTCGCGCAGAAGGCCCTCCCGGCCGACGTCAACGCGCCCCGCGTCGCCGCCTGAGCGACTGCCTGAGCCGGCTCTCCGCCGGCCTCTGTCGCAGCAAGCGCCATCCGAGAACGGACCCGTAGGGGGATCACCCCTTGCGGGTCCGTTCCCGTTAGCCGAAGTGAGAGCAAGCGATGCCCCAGCAGCCCCACCCCGCCCCCGAGCTGACCTCGCTGCGCTCGACCAGGGTCACCGCCGCCCGCAGGCTCTCCCGCCGGGCCCAGCGCGGCAAGGAGCGCCGCTTCGTCGCCGAGGGTCCGCAGGCCGTCCGCGAGGCCGTGGCGTACGGCACGCTGCCGGGCGGCGAGCACGCCGTGGTGGAGATCTACACCACAGCCGAGGCTGCCGAGCGCCATGCCGACCTGCTGGCCGACGCAAGGGCCGCCCGGGTGCCGGTGCTGACCGCCACCGACGAGGTGATCGAGGCGGTCTGCCAGACCGTCACCCCGCAGGGGATCGCCGCCGTCTGCCGCTTCGTGGACACCTCCTTCGAGCAGGTGCTGGCCGCAGGACCCAGGCTGGTCGCGGTGCTGGCCCACGTCCGCGACCCCGGGAACGCCGGGACGGTGCTGCGCACGGCCGACGCCGCCGGGGCCGACGCGGTGGTGCTCACCGACGCCTCGGTCGACCTCTACAACCCCAAGGCCGTCAGGGCCTCGGTCGGCAGCCTCTACCACCTGCCGGTGGCCGTGGGGGTGCCGGTGGCGCAGGCCGTGGCCGGACTGCGCGCGGCCGGGGTGCGGATCCTGGCGGCGGACGGCGCCGGCAAGCGCGACCTGGACCAGGAGCTGGACGACGGCACCCTGGGCGGCCCGACCGCCTGGGTCTTCGGCAACGAGGCATGGGGCCTGCCCGAGCCCACCCGGGCACTGGCCGACGAGGTGGTCCGGGTCCCGATCCACGGGCACGCAGAGAGCCTCAACCTCGCGACCGCCGCCGCGGTGTGCCTCTACGCCTCCGCGCGCGCACAGCGTGCCCCCGCCGGGTGCCGCTCCCAGGGCCTGGTTCGCTAGGGTGACCACGGCGGCATCCGGAGGGGAGGGCGGCCATGACCGACACGCGGCAGCTCCGTGCGTCAACCCGCGCTGTCCTGCCGGGCCTCGATCCGGAGGACCTGCCGGACGGGCTGGTCGTCGCGGACGCCGACGGGGTGGTCGTCTGCTTCAACTCCGCGGCCGCCCGGATCAGCGGGATCAGCCGGGAACAGGCGCTGGGCCGGCCACTGGCCGAGGCCCTGCCTTTAGAGGATCTGGAGGGCCGCCGCTGGTGGCCGCTGCTGGACCCCTACGGCGGCCTGCGGATACGCACCGGCCAGCCGGAACGCAATCTGCTGCTGCCCGGCGGCCGCGAGGTGCTGGTCTCGGCCCGCTACCTGCGCGAGGGCACCGGACCGGTGCGCCGGGTGGTGGTCGCGCTGCGCGGCACCGAGGCCAGGCGCCGCACCGAGCGCAGCCACGCCGAGCTGATCGCCACCGTCGCCCATGAGCTGCGCTCCCCGCTGACCAGCGTCAAGGGCTTCACCGCGACCCTGCTGCAGAAGTGGGAGCGGTTCACCGACGACCAGAAGAAGCTGATGCTGGAGACGGTGGACGCGGACGCCAACCGGGTCACCCGGCTGATCGCCGAACTGCTCGACATCTCCAGGATCGACGCCGGACGGCTGGAGATCCGCCGGCAGAAGGTCGACCTGCCGCAGGCGCTGCGCCGCCACGTGGAGGGGAAGATCGCCGCCGGGGTCGCCCCGGAGCGCTTCGTGATCCGGGTCAACGAGCCGCTGCCCCCGCTGTGGGCGGACGCCGACAAGGTCGACCAGGTGCTGGGCAACCTGCTGGAAAACGCGGTGCGCCACGGTGAGGGAACTGTCACCATCGAGGTCGAGCCGGACAAGGCGGTCCTCGCCTCCGGCCAACTGCGCGAAGGGACGGCGGTGACGGTGAGCGACCAGGGCCCCGGCATCCCCGAGGAGTCCATCCCGCGCGTCTTCACCCGCTTCTGGCGCGGCAGCAAGCGCGGCGGCACCGGCCTGGGCCTCTACATCGTCAAGGGCATCGTCGAGGCCCACGGCGGCAGCATCGCGGTGGACCGGGTGCCCGAGGGCGGCGCCAGGTTCCGATTTATCCTGCCCGCGGGCATCCCCGACTTCATGGCCTGAGCGGTACGTCCCGTCCTGACCGGTACGTCCCCGGCCCGTCGCGGAGGGCAAGCGGGCGCTGCCGACTCCAGAACCTCAGTAGACTCGGCCTTTGGCGCCGTGCGCTGAACCACGCAGGAGCATGGGAAGAAGAGGGATGTCCGCACCGAACAAGTCCTACGACCCGGTCGAGGTTGAGGCGTTGAAGCCGGAAGAGATCGAGCGTCTGCGGGACGAGGCGCTGGCCGCGTTCGAGGCCGCCGCCGACCTCGCCGCGCTGCAGGAAGCCAAGGTCGCCCACACCGGTGACCGCTCCCCGCTGTCCCTGGCCAACCGCGAGATCGGCGCGCTGCCGCCGCAGGCCAAGAAGGAGGCGGGCCAGCGGGTCGGCCAGGCCCGCGGAGCCGTCAACAAGGCCCTCGCCGAGCGCCGCGCCGTGCTGGAGGCCGAGCGGGACGCCCGGGTGCTCACCGAGGAGGCCGTGGACGTCACCCTCCCGTACGACCGCGCCCCGCGCGGCGCCCGGCACCCGCTGACGACCCTGTCCGAGCGGCTCGGCGACATCTTCACCTCCATGGGCTACGCCATCGCCGAGGGCCCCGAGGTCGAGGCCGAGTGGCTGAACTTCGACGCCCTCAACATGGGCCCGGACCACCCGGCGCGCTCCACCCAGGACACCTTCTTCCTCAAGGACGCGACCGGGCAGCCCACCGACGGGGTGGTGCTGCGGACGCACACCTCCGGCGTGCAGATCCGCTCCATGCTGGCCGCCTCCGAGCCGCCGATCTACGTGATCTGCCCGGGCCGGGTGTTCCGCTCCGACGAGCTGGACGCCACCCACACCCCGGTCTTCAGCCAGATCGAGTTGCTGGCCGTGGACGAGGGCCTGACCATGGCCGACCTCAAGGGCACCCTGGACCACATGGTGGTCTCGCTCTTCGGCGAGGGCATGAAGACCCGGCTGCGCCCCAACTACTTCCCGTTCACCGAGCCGTCCGCCGAGATGGACATGGTGTGCTTCCACTGCCGCGGCGAGTCCGTCGGCAACCCGGACCGCCCCTGCCGCACCTGCTCCTCCGAGGGCTGGATCGAGCTGGGCGGCTGCGGGATGGTCAACCCGCGGGTGCTGATCGCCTGCGGCATCGACCCCAACAAGTACAGCGGCTTCGCGTTCGGCTTCGGCATCGAGCGACTGCTGATGTTCCGCCACAACGTCGAAGACATGCGAGACATCGTGGAGGGTGACGTGCGCTTCACCCTTCCGTTCGGGATGGAGATCTGATGCGCGTCCCGCTTTCCTGGCTGCGGGAGTACGTCGACCTGCCCGCAGGCGAGACCGGCCGCGACGTGGCCGACCGGCTGGTCCGGGCCGGCCTGGAGGTCGAGACCGTCGAGCAGCTCGGCGGCGACCTCAAGGGCCCGCTGGTGGTCGGCAAGGTCCTGGCCATCGAGGAGCTCACCGGCTTCAAGAAGCCGATCCGCTACTGCCAGGTCGACGTCGGCGACGCCAACGGCACCGGCGAGCCGCAGAACATCGTCTGCGGCGCCCGCAACTTCGCCGTCGGCGACAAGGTCGTCGTGGTGCTCCCCGGCGCGGTGCTGCCCGGCCCGTTCCCGATCTCGGCGCGGCAGACCTACGGCCACACCTCCGAGGGCATGATCTGCTCGGCCCGCGAGCTGGGCATGGGCGACGAGCACGACGGCATCATCGTGCTGCCGGCCGAGTACGTGCCCGGCACCGACGCCGTCGAGCTGCTGGAGCTGGTGGACGAGGTCCTGGACATCGCCGTCACCGCCGACCGCGGCTACTGCCTGTCGGTGCGCGGCGTCGCCCGCGAGGCCGCCATCGCCTACGGCCTGCCGCTGAGCGACCCGGCGCTGCTGGACGTGCCGCCGGCCAACGCCTACGGCCCGCTGGTCAAGGTCGAGGACCAGGCCGGCTGCGACCGCTTCGTGGCCCGCAGCGTCATCGGCATCGAGCCGACCGCGCTGTCCCCGCTGTGGATGCAGCGCCGGATCCAGAAGGCCGGGATGCGCCCGATCTCGCTGGCCGTGGACATCACCAACTACGTGATGCTGGAGCTCGGGCAGCCGCTGCACGCCTACGACCGCAGCCGGATCGACGGCGCGATCACGGTGCGCCGCGCCCGCGCGGGCGAGAAGCTGCGCACCCTGGACGGCGTCGAGCGCACCCTGGACGTCGAGGACCTGCTGATCTGCGACAACTCCGGGCCGATCGGCCTGGCCGGGGTCATGGGCGGCGCCGGCACCGAGATCGCCACCGCGGTCGAGGACCCGGAGACCGGCCGGGTCGACGGCACCACCGAGGTCGTCATCGAGGCCGCGCACTTCGCGCCGGTCGCCATCGCCCGCAGCGTGCGCCGGCACAAGCTGCCCTCCGAGGCCGCCAAGCGCTTCGAGCGCGGCGTGGACCCGGAGGCCGGCAAGGCCGCCGCGCAGCGCGCCGTGGACCTGCTGGTGCTGGTCGCCGGCGGCACCGCCGAGGCCGGGGTCACCGACATCGCCGCCCCGCACCCGGTGCACAGCATCACCATCGCCGCGGACCACCCGGACCGGGTGGCCGGGCAGGAGTACGGCCGCGAGACCGTGGTGCGCCGGCTCCAGGAGGTCGGCTGCACCGTGGTCGGCGGCGACGTGCTGGTGGTCACCCCGCCGAGCTGGCGGCCGGACCTGACCGACCCCAACGACCTCGCCGAGGAGGTCATCCGGCTGGAGGGCTACGCCGAGCTGCCCTCCACGCTGCCGACGCCGCCCGCGGGCACCGGCCTGACCGAGTCCCAGCGGCTGCGCCGCCGTACCGGTCTGGCGCTGGCCGGGGCCGGCTACGTCGAGGTGCTGAACTACCCGTTCATCGGCGAGGCCGTGCTCGACGCCTTCGGGCTCGACGCGGACGACCCGCGCCGGACGACGGTGCAGCTGGCCAACCCGATCTCCGACGAGGAGCCGTCGCTGCGCACCACGCTGCTGCCGGGCCTGCTGGCGGCGCTGCGCCGCAATGTCGGCCGGGGCGCGACGGACGTGGCGCTGTTCGAGCAGGGCCTGGCCTTCCGGGTGGACGGCACCGACCCGGAGGCGCTGTTCAATGCGCCGCGGCTGCCGGTCGACCGCCGTCCCACCGACGAGGAGATCGCGCAGCTCAACGCCGCGCTGCCGCGCCAGCCGCGGCGGGTCGCCACCGTCCTGGCCGGCAACCGCGAGCCCGACGGCTGGTGGGGCAAGGGCCGCGCGGCGACCTGGGCCGACGCGGTCGAGTCGGCCCGTACCGTGGCGGCCGCCGCCGGGGTCGAGCTGACGGTCCGCCAGGACCGGCACGCGCCCTGGCACCCGGGCCGCTGCGCCGCCCTCTACGTGGGCGACCGGCTGGTCGGCCACGCGGGCGAGCTGCACCCGCGCACCGTCAAGGCGCTGCACCTGCCGGAGCGCACCTGCGCGATGGAACTGGACGTCGAGCTGCTGACGGCCGACGGCGGCGGCCATGTCGAGGGGCCGAGGATCTCCGGCTTCCCGGTCGCCACCCAGGACGTCGCCCTGGTCGTGGACGCCACCGTGCCGGCCGCCGAGGTGGAGGCCGCGCTGCGGTCCGGCGCCGGACCGCTGCTGGAGTCGCTGCGGCTGTTCGACGTCTACACCGGCGAGCAGATCGGCGCGGACAAGAAGTCGCTGGCGTACGCGCTGCGGTTCCGCGCCGCCGACCGCACCCTCACCGCCGAGGAGGCGTCGGCGGCCCGCGAGGCGGCCGTCGCCGAGGCCGTGAGCCGCACCGGCGCGACCGCGCGCGGCTGACGCACCGCAGGCAGCACGGCGGCCCGTTCCCGGATTCCGGGGGCGGGCCGCCGTTGTGCTGCGGGTTCCGACCGCACCGGTTCGCAGCGAGCGGGTTCGGGCCGGGCGGTTTGAGCCGTGGCGGCGGGCGACAGGATCAGGGGCAGGAACGTTCTTGCGCCAGGAGGCCCCATGCCGTCCAGTCCCGCCCCGATACGCCTGTCCGACGAGGTCCGAAAAGCCGTGGAGCGGGGCCGCCCGGTGGTGGCGCTGGAGTCGACGATCATCTCGCACGGGCTGCCGCGCCCCCGGAACCTGGAGGTCGCCCGGGAGCTGGAGGCAGCCGTCCGGGCGGGCGGGGCGGTGCCGGCCACCATCGCGGTGCTGGACGGGGTGGCCAGGGTCGGACTCGGCAAGGACGAGCTGGAGCGGGTCGCCAACGACGAGTCCCTGCGCAAGCTGGGCTTCCGCGATCTGGCCCCGGCCGTGGCGCTCGGCGCCAGCGGGGCGACCACGGTGTCGGCGACGGCCTTCCTGGCCCATTCGGCCGGGATCGCGGTGTTCGCCACCGGCGGCCTCGGCGGAGTGCACCGGGACTGGACGACCCTGCAGGACGAGTCCGCCGACCTGGGGCTGCTGGCCCGGGTGCCGATCACGGTGGTGTGCGCGGGGGTGAAGTCCATCCTGGACGTCCCGGCGACGCTGCAGCGCCTGGAGACGCTGAACGTGGGCGTCGTCGGCTACCGGACCACCGAGTTCCCCGGCTTCTACCTGCGCAGCTCCGGACTGCCGGTGGACTGGACGCTGGACACCCCGGAGCAGGTGGCGGAGCTGATGCGGGCCCGCTGGCAGCTGAACGCCGACCTCACCGCGCTGGTGGTCGGCAACCCGGTGCCCGAGGCTGAACAGCTCGACCCCGAACTGCACGACCGGGTCCTCGCCAAGGCGCTGCGCGCCGCCGAACGCCAGGGGATCACCGGCCAGGCGGTCACCCCGTTCCTGCTCGGCTACCTGGTGAAGCACACCGACGGCGCCTCCCTGGAGGCCAATCTCGCCGCGGTGCGGGGCAATGTCGCGCTGGCGGCGAAGATCGCCCGCAGCCACGCGGCGCTCAGTTGACCACCGGTCAGGCGGCCACTGCGCAGGTGACCACTGCCCAGGTGACGCCGGCTCAGGCCCTGCTGGTGGTGGGCGACCTGGTCACCGATGTGGTGGCGCTGCACGCCAAGCCGCTGAGCCCGGACACCGACACCTCGGCGCGGATCGCGGTCCGTCCCGGCGGATCCGCCGCCAACACCGCGGCCTGGGCGGCCCACGCGGGCGTACCGGCGCGGCTGCTGTCCCGGGTCGGCGCCGACTCGGCCGACTGGCACCGCGAGGCGCTGGCCCGCGGCGGTGTGGAGACCTGCCTGCGGGTGGACCGCGACCGGCCGACCGCGGTCGTCATCGACCTGGTGGACGGCGCGGGGGAGCGGACCTTCGTGACCGACCGCGGCGCCAGCGGCGCGCTGGGCCCGTCGGACTGGCAGGACGCCCTGCTGGACGGGGTCGGCCGGATGCACCTCTCCGGCTACCTGCTGTTCGGCGCCGAGGGCCGGGCGCTGGCCGCGGTCGCGGTGGCGGCGGCCCGCGCCCGGGGGATCGGCGTCAGCGTGGACCCGGCGTCCAGCGGCTTCCTGCGCGAGTTCGGTGCGGACCGGTTCCTGGCCCTGCTCGGCGGCGTCGACCTGCTGCTGCCCAACCTGGACGAGGCCCGGGCGCTGACCGGGCAGTCCGATCCGTCGATCGCGGCCCGCGTGCTCAGCGCGCGCTGCCACTGCCTGGTGGCCCTGAAGCTGGGCTCCGCCGGCGCGCTGCTCGCCGAGCACGGTGCGCTGCTCGGCCGGGTACCGGCTCCGGCGGCCGTCCCGCTGGACTCCACCGGCGCCGGCGACGCCTTCGCCGGCGGCCTGCTGGCAGCGCTGCTCGACGGCGCCGACCCGGCCGCAGCCGCGGCGGCAGGCTGTCGGCTGGGGGCGACGGCGGTGCTCGCGGTGGGCGGCCGTCCGGCGGCCGCCACTGCCCACTGACAGGGCCGGGCACAGTACTGCGCCAATACTTGAGTGCTCAAGCTTCTGCTACGGTGGAGGCATGAACGAGGCACTGGAGACATCGCTGCGGCTGGTTCGGGCCCAGGCGGCGCTGGTCAAGCGGTTCGACGCGAGGCTGTCCGGGCTGCACGGGGTCAGCTTCGCCGACCTGGCCGTACTGCGCTGCCTCGGCCAGGCGGAGGGCGGCCGGATGCGCCGGGTGGACCTGGCCCAGGCGCTGGGCCTGTCCGCGTCCGGCGTCACCCGGGGTCTGATCCCGCTGGAGCGGATCGGCCTGGTCGTCCGCGAGCCCGACCCGCGCGACGCCCGGGTGGCGTACGCGGCGCTGACGCCCACCGGTCGGGAGCGGCTGGACGAGATGGAGCGGACCGCGGCCGAGGTCGCCGAGTCCGTCTTCACCGGCGAGGTCTGGGAGGGTGGCGGGTTGGCCACGCTGGTCGACCTGCTGGACGCACTCGAAGGCAGCGCCGGGGCCGGTGCCGCCAGGTCCCGGAAGCGGACGGAATCGACGGCCGACCGGCATGGTTGACCTGCTGGGGGAGGCGCAGTGGCGGATGGTGGAACTACTACTGGGCGGCGGCTGGGCGGTTCCACTGCCGGGCGGACGAGAGGCTGAGCGGGTGCGGGCGAACAGCGGACTGACCGAGGTGACCGCGCTGCGGTACCTCGAACCGCTGCGCGCCGGGGGTTCGCTGCCCGGTGTCGTCGAGACCGACGACCTGGGCACCTATGTGGTCAAGTTCTCCGGCGCCGCACAGGGCCGCAAGGCGCTGGTCGCCGAGGTCGTCACCGCCGAGCTGGGACGGCGGCTGGGTCTGCCGGTCCCGGAGATGGTGCTGGTCAGGTTCGACCCCGAGGTGGCGGTGCACGAGCCGGACCCGGAGGTGCAGGACCTGCTGCGGGCCAGTGCCGGACTGAACCTCGGCATGGACTTCCTGCCCGGGGCCCGCGACTTCGCCCCGGGGGTGGTCCGGGACGTGGACGTCTCGCCCGCCGAGGCCGGCCGGATCGTCTGGTTCGACGCCCTGGTGGGCAATGTCGACCGCACCGTGCACAGCCCCAACCTGATGGTGTGGCACCAGCGGTTGTGGCTGATCGACCACGGCGCGGCGCTGATCTTCCACCACCGCTGGTCCGGTGCGGCGGAGGCGGTCGGCCGGAAGTACCCGATGTCCGAGCACGCCCTGGGCGGCTACTCACCGGACGTCGCCGGGGCGGACCGGGCCCTGGCGCCGCTGGTCACCGTCGACCTGCTGCGCGAGGTCACCGAGCTGGTCCCGGACGAGTGGCTGGAGCCGGAGCCGGGCCTGGACACCCCCGAGCTGCAGCGTGCGGCCTATGTCAGCCACCTCGCCGCCAGGGCCGGCCGCTCCGCCGAGTGGCTGCCGGACTGCTTCGCCACCCCCGAGGAACTGGCCGAGCGCGAGGCGCGGCGCACGGCGGCGAGCCTCGCCGGCCGTCCGGCCTGGCTCCAGCACGTACGGGGCTGACCGGAGCGGGAGCCGACCGGGGCCGGGCCGACCGAGGCGGGGTTGACCGGGGCCGACATCTGCGGGGTAGCGTCACCCCATGCGGATCTGTGTGGTGGGGGCCGGGGCGGTCGGCGGGTTCATCGGGGCGAGGCTCGCCCTCGCGGGCGTGGAGACCTCGGCGGTCGCGCGCGGCGCGACCCTGGACTCGCTGCGCCGGCACGGCTGGCGGCTGGAGTCGGCGGAGCGGCCGGACGACGCCGTCGCCTCCGCGCCGGTCCGGGCCACCGACGACGCTGCCGAACTGGGCGTGCAGGACGTGGTGGTGCTCGCGGTCAAGGCGCACGCGGTCCGCTCCACCCTGGACAGCCTCGCCCACCTGGTCGGCCCGGAGACCGCCGTGGTCGCCGCCCTCAACGGCGTGCCCTGGTGGTTCTTCGACGGCTTCGGCGGCCCCTGCGAGGGCCGGCACCTGGACACGGTCGACCCCGGCGGCCGGATCGCCGCCGCGGTCCCGACCACCCGGGTCGTCGGCTGCGTGGTCCACGTCAGCTGCAGCACCCCCGAACCGGGCCTGGTGCACCACCACAAGGGCGAGGGGCTGATCCTCGGCGAGCCCGACAACACGGACTCGCCCCGGGTGGGCGAACTCGTCTCGCTGCTGCGCGGCGCGGGGCTGGAGGCGACCGGGTCCACCGCCATCCAGCGGGACGTCTGGTTCAAGCTCTGGGGCAATATGACGATGAACCCGGTCTCCGCCCTCACCGGCGCGACCGGCGACCTCATCCTCGACGACGAACTGGTGATGGCCTTCTGCCATGCCGCCATGCGGGAGGCGGCCGAGATCGGCGCCCGCATCGGCTGCCCGATCGAGCAGAGCCCCGAGGACCGCAGCCAGGTCACCCGCAAGCTCGGCGTGGCCAGGACCTCCATGCTCCAGGACGCCCAGGCCGGGCGCAGGCTCGAACTCGACGCCCTGGTCGGCTCGGTGCGCGAGATCGGCGGCCTGCTGGGGCTGGCCACCCCCAGCATCGACGCGATGCTGGGCCTCACCCGCCTCAGCGCCCGCGTGCACGGCCTGCTCTGACGCTGCGTCACACCACAGCAGGTCACACCAGGTCACGGGCACGGTGTGTGATGCGCGTTAGTGCGACCGCATCCCGGGTACGCGCTGCAGCAGACGTCAACCGGAGCAACGCCAACCGGATCAACGAGGTGTGACATGCTGCTGCTCGGACTCCTGCTCGTGGGCGGAACCATCGCCTTCGCCACTGTGCTGATCGCCGACAATCTCGACGGTGGGCCGCAGTACTCGGCCACCCTCTTCGATCACCACCTGGCCACCGTCAACACACTGGGCGCGTTCCTCGCGGGAATCGCACTGGCACTGGTCTTCTGCCTGGCCCTGATGATGGTCTCGGTGGGCGCCCGCCGCGAGCGCCGCCGCAACGCCGAACTGCGTGCCGCCCGCCGCGAGCGCCGGGCCGCCGCGAAGACCGTCGACGCCGGCACCGCCACCGACCCGGGCGAGGACGACACCGCGACCATGCCGGTGCTGACCAAGCGCCGCAGCCGCGGGGTGCACCTGTTCGGCCACTGAGCCACGCCCCCGCCGACGCTGCTTCGTTAGGCATGTGACGGCAGGGGCGGGGTAAGGGGGAGTCATGACCGACGCACTGGTGGAGGACGACCCCGGCCGGATCCACCCGGACGACATGGCCGCCATCCTCACCGCCCTCGACGCCATCGACGTCTCCGCCAAGCCGGTGCGGACCGTCGCCCCCGACGACCCGGACGACTGGACCCTGTGCCTGCACTGGCTGCAGCACGGGCCGGTCTCCTCGGACACCGAGGCGGCGCTGCCCGGCGTGCTGGCCCGGATCCGGGACCACTACGCCGTCAACGGCCGCACCCCGCCGACCCGGATGGACCTGCACGGACCGGACGGCGGGGAACTGCTCACCGTCGAGGGCGGGCAGTCCCACCCGGCCTGACGGTGTGCTCGACGGCCCTGTCGGCAGTCGAGCGGGGGTCATCAGCGCGGAATGGCGCGGATCAGTGCGGAATGGCGTTGATGACCTCGTGCGCGCCCTGGCGCAGCAGCGTCGCCGCCACCGACGTCCCCAGCGCCAGTGCGTTGCGGTCCCACTCGTGCGCGTCCAGCGTGGTCTTCCCGTCCGCGCTGAAGACCCGGGCCCGCAGCGACAGCCTGCCGTCGTGCTCGGTGGTCGCGAACGCGGCGATGGGGGAGTTGCAGTGGCCCTGCAGCACGTGCAGCAGCATCCGCTCGGCGGTGGTCTGCCGGAAGGTCTCGGCGTCGTTGAGCGCGCCGACGGCCTCGACCACCGCCTCGTCCTCGCTGCGGCACTGCAGGGCGAGGGTGCCCGAGCCCACGGCCGGCATCATCTGCTCCACCGTGAGGATCTCGGTGATCCGGTCCTGCGCCCCGATCCGCTCCAGCCCGGAGACGGCCAGCAGCAGCGCGTCCACGACGCCGGCGTCCAGCTTCGCCAGTCGGCTGTTGGCGTTGCCGCGGATCGGCACCGGCTCCAGTTCGGGCCAGCGCTGCGCGAGTTGGGCCACCCGGCGGACCGAGGAGGTGCCGATCCGGCTGCCGGCCGGAAGCCGGTCCAGGGTCAGGCCGCCCGGGTGGACCAGGGCGTCCCGCAGGTCGTCACGCTTCAGGTAGGCGGCGAACACCGTCCCGGCCGGCACCGGCCGGTCCCCGGGCACGTCCTTGACGCAGTGCACGGCCAGGTCGATGGTCCCGGCGAGCAGCGCCTGGTCCAGTTCCCGGGTGAAGGCGCCCTTGCCGCCGAGCTCCACCAGCGCGCCCGACCAGCGGTCTCCCGAGGTCGTGAACGGGACGACCTCGGTGGCGATCCCGGGGTTCGCGGCGGCCAGTTCGGCCCGGACCCGCTCCACCTGGGCCAGCGACATCGGGGAGGAACGTGCGCCGATGCGGATCAGTTGAGGATCTGACATGACCTCAGCCTAGGGCGTCCCGGCGGCGGAACCGGCATCAGGGAGGTGGGCGGCCTGTCGGCGCACCCGGAGGGGTATGCTGACGCGTTCCGGCACGGGCGGCGGCGGCACGGGTCCAGTGGTCCGGGTCAGAGGTCCGCGTCGGCCGGTTCGTAGGTCTCGTTGAGGACCGTCTCGTCGATCGGGTAGAACTCGCCGCGGACGCCGCGGACCACATGGTGCCCGGTGTAGACGCCGACCCAGGTGGAGTGGAGCTCGTCGAAGACCTCGGCGGTGATCTTCGAGTCCTGGCCGGGGTTGCCGGGGCCCGTCGCGGCGATGACGCGGAACGCGCCGCCGCAGAACTCCGTCATCTCCTCCTGGTTGAGGCCGGTCCACAGGAGGGTGCGGACGGTCACCGGACGCTTCCGGCGCATGGTCACGGACGGCATGTCAGTTCCCTCCCACAGTGGTCTCCTGGAGCCGTATGTTGTCAGGCCGGAGGCCGCTGCGACAGCGTAAGACACGTTCCACGCGCGAAGACAACGCAGATTTTTTCGTGCTACGTCAGTTGGGCTGGTTCGGCAGGATTCGAACCTGCGACACGCCGGGTTGGAGCCGGCTGCTCTGGCCGAGCTGAGCTACGAACCATCGAGGGTGGTCGACGGGGCTCGAACCCGTGACACCCGCGTCCACAACGCGGTGCTCTGCCGACTGAGCTACGACCACCAGGCGTTCCCGCCGTACAGCAGCCTACGGAGGTCCGGCCGTGGGCCGCGAACGGTTTTCCGGGCCCTCGGAAGGGGGCTGTCGGTAGGGGGCCGTCAGAGGTCCGCGGCGTCCGGCTGCTCGATCCACTCGGTGCGGACGATATGACGGGTCAGCACCACCAGCCGGTAGTCGGAGAGTTGCTCGTCGCGGTGCTGTTCGAGCCGGATCTCCAGCGCGTCGCGCTCGGTGCCGTACTCGACCATCTCCCGGGGCTGCCCGTCGATGACGGCCTGCACGGCGTACTCGACGATGCCGCCGGACAGCTGCGCCCGCAGCCGGTCGACCTCGGCCAGCAGCGTGGCGATGTCCGCCGACTCCCACCGGTCGGTGGCACCGGCGGCGTACCGGGAGCGGATGGCTTCGACGGCGGGGGCGGGCCGGGTCATCGTGCGGGCTCCTTCTGGCGATGGCGTCTACTTCTACCAGACCCGTGCCGACCTGGGACGGCGCTCCGGCAAGTCCGTCCGCCGTGCGCGGTTCCCGCCGCCGGGCGAGGGTGGAGCCATGAGCGAGACGACGGTATTCATCGGCATGCTCGACGCCAGCCAGAGCAGCCGGCAGGTCAGCGCCTCGACCCCGGGCGGCATCCCCGCGGTTCGGGCCTGCGGCAGCCGGCGCGAGGCCGAGGAGTTCCTCGGCCAGCTCGGCCTGTCCGTGGACCTGGACGACGAGGAGCGGGTCCAGTGGGACGGCGACCGGGGCGTCTGGCCGGTCGGGTCGTAGCCGGTTCCCCGCCCCCCGCCCCGCAGCCCGCCTCCTGAGCCCGTCCGACGTGCGACCGGCGGCAGCGCGGGTGACGCTGGGGCCATGAGCGAGCACCCGGAGTCCGACAAGCCCGTCTACGTGGGCGCCCTGGTCCCCGAGGACCGCGACCGCTAC
The DNA here is from genome assembly GCF_000719095.1 of Streptacidiphilus jeojiense. Lineage (GTDB taxonomy): Bacteria > Actinomycetota > Actinomycetes > Streptomycetales > Streptomycetaceae > Streptacidiphilus > Streptacidiphilus jeojiensis. The sequence continues at coordinate 37,550 of NZ_JOEH01000040.1, forward strand.
GTCCACGTGGTGCGCCCGGACGGCGACACCGTCCGTTCCCTGTGCGCGGACCAGGACCAGTTCGCGGCCTTCGTGGCGCTGGAGCGTCCGGGCACCGACCTGGACGACCCGGCACAGGTCTACTGGGCCGACCACCCCGGCGAGTGGTCGGGCGTCTGATCCGCCCGGCCGCCCCGACGTGCGGCCCGCGCCGCTTGGGGTGAGGCTGACGGTATGGCCAGAAACGCCACGTATCCGGTAGAGATCGGTCCCCTGGTGACCGGCGACCGGCACCGTCACGTCCGCATCGAGCGTCCGGGCTCGGCGCCGGTCTGGGAGGCCTGCGCCACCGGGGCCGACCTCGTCTCCGCGCTGACCGTGTTCCGGCCCGACCTCGACCTCGGCGACGAGTCGCAGGTGCACTGGGTGGGCAGCCCGGGACAGTGGCCGCAGGGCTGAGCCGGATCCGTTCGAGTCCGTCCGAGGTGCGGCGGGGGCCGGGGGGAGTCAGGGTGTAGTCATGGCGATACTCAGCGTTCACCCCGTCGAGATAAGCCCGTTGGTCCCGTGGGACCGCCACCGCCACGTACGCATGCAGCGCATCGGCGGCGGCGATCCGCTCTGGGAGGCATGCTCCACCCAGAACGACCTCAGGGCCGCGTTGAAGCTGTTCCGGCCCGACGTGGACCTCAACGACCCGACCCAGGTGCACTGGGCCGGCGGCCACCCGGGCGAGTGGCCGGAGGACTGAACGGCCGCAGCCCGACATGCGGATTGGTTGATCCCGGGGGAGGCTCAGCCCATGAGCGACGACCTCGATCTTGACCTCGCCCTGGACCGCCTCGATGACCAGGACCGCGATGACCAGGACGCCGACCCCGGGACCTGCGCCGTCTATGTACTGGGCTACAGCCCGGACGAGCCGGACCGGCAGGTCCGCATCGTCCGGGCCGACGGCACCGTGGTCACCCGGCCCTGCGACAGCCAGGAGCGGTTCGAGGCACTGGTCGAGGTGCACCGCCCCGGCATCGACCTGGACGATCCGGAGCGGGTCTGCTGGGTGGACCACCCCGGCGAGTGGTCCGGCGCCGTCGGCTGAGACCCGACGTCAGTACTGGTAGAAGCCCCGGCCGGACTTGCGGCCGAGGAGGCCGGCGTCGACCATCCGCTGCAGCAGCGGCGGCGCGGCGTACAGGGGCTCCTTGTACTCGTGGTACATCGACTCGGCGATGGAGACGATGGTGTCCAAGCCGATCAGGTCGCACAGCCGGAGCGGGCCCATCGGGTGGGCGCAGCCGGCCTCCATGCCCTTGTCGATGTCCTCGGCAGTGGCCACGCCCGACTCGAACATCCGGACGGCGGAGAGCAGGTAGGGCACCAGCAGGGCGTTGACCACGAAGCCGGCCCGGTCGCGGGCCCGGATCGGGTCCTTGGCCAGCACCTCGCGGGTGAAGGCCTCGGCGCGGGTCACCGTCTCGGCCGAGGTGGTGAGCGTGGGGATGATCTCCACCAGCTTCTGCACCGGCGCGGGGTTGAAGAAGTGTATGCCGAGCACCTGCTCCGGGCGGGAGGTGGCCGAGGCCAGCTTCACGATCGGGATGGAGGAGGTGTTGGACGCCAGGATGGCGTCGCGCCGCTCCACCACCTGGTCCAGGGTCTGGAAGATCGCGCTCTTGACGTCCTCGCGCTCGGCCACCGCCTCGATGACCAGGTCGCGGTCGGCGAAGTCGGCCAGTTCGGTGGTGAAGGAGATCCGGGCCAGCGCCGCGTCGCGCTCCTCCTCGGTGAGCTTGCCGCGCTTGACCGCGGTGTCGAACGAGCCGGTGAGCCGGGTGCGGCCGAGCTCCAGGGCCTCGCCGCTCGCCTCGGAGACCTTGACGTCCAGTCCGGCCCGGGCGAAGACCTCGGCGATCCCCGACCCCATCAGCCCGCAGCCGACGACCCCTACCCGCGCGATGTCGCTCACATCAAGTCCATTCGTTCGTGCCCGCTGAGTGGTCAGCCTGCAGATCAACCGAGCCGACGTTACTCCGTCACGGCCCGCGTGTCCGAGGCCGCCGGTGCCGCCCGGTGATCAACAATGGCAGTCCGGCGCCACGAGAGGAGTCCAGGGTGCCCCTGCGGACGCTCGAAGGAGAGGTCGCCCTGATCACCGGCGCGGGCCGGGGGATCGGACGGGAGATCGCACTCGGCCTGGCCGAGGAAGGCATGCACCTGGGCGTGATCGGACGCCATCGGGAGACGCTCACGGAGACCCTGCGCGCCTGCGTGAAGCAGGGTGTGAAATGCGTCGCAGTCGCCGCCGACGTCACCCATCCCGGGGCGGTCCGGGAGGCGGTGCGCAGCGTGGAGCGCGACCTGGGCCCGGTCGGGCTGCTGGTCAACAACGCCGGACAGATCGACCGCGCCGAGGTGCCGCTGTGGGAGGCGGACCCGCTGCAGTGGTGGTCGGTCGTGGAGACCAATCTGCGCGGGCCCTTCAATATGATGCGGGCCGTGCTGCCGGGCATGGTGGAGCGCCAGCGCGGCCGGGTGGTCAACCTCAACTCCGGCTTCGCGCTGCGCCCGGAGTGGCGCTACTCGGCGTACGCCACCTCCAAGGCGGCGCTGCTGCGGCTGAGCGACAACGTCGCCGGACCGCTGCGCCCGCACGGGGTGACCGTGCTGGACATCAGCCCGGGCGCGGTGGCCACCGAGATGACGGCGGGCATGCCGATGTTCGCGGACATGCTGCACTGGGGCAGCATCCCCCTGCTGGTCTCTACCGTCGCCGACGCGGCCCGGGGCCGTCTGGACCTGCTGCACGGGCGCTTCCTGCACCTGGGCCAGGACAGCATCCCGGAGCTGCTGGAGCAGGCGGGCCGGATCAGCGAGCACGACGCCAGGACGCTGCGGCTGCGCCCGTACAGCGAGGAGGACCCGCTCGCGCGGACCGGCGGCTGAGCGCAGGGCCGACTGCATAGCTGATTGCATGAATGTGCCTTCCTTCGTATAGTTATCCCGAAGCGGAGGAGGAGTCATGGCAGTCACGCCCACCAGTGCGCCCACCACGTCCCGGCCCGGCATGTTCCGGGCGGCGGTGGCCGGCGCCAGCGGCTACGCCGGGGGCGAGGTGCTGCGCATGCTGCTGAACCACCCGCGGATCGAGATCGGCGCCCTCACCGGCGGCTCCAACGCCGGCACCCGGCTCGGCGGGCTCCAGCCGCACCTGCTGCCGCTGGCCGACCGGGTCCTGGAGCCCACCGACGCCGAGACGCTGGCCGGCCACGACGTGGTCTTCCTCGGCCTGCCGCACGGTCAGTCCGCCGCCGTCGCCGCACAGTTGGGCGAGGACGTGCTGATCGTCGACTGCGGCGCCGACTTCCGGCTGCACGACCCCGCCGAGTGGGAGAAGTTCTACGGCTCCCCGCACGCCGGCACCTGGCCCTACGGGCTGCCCGAACTGCCCGGCGCCCGGGAGGCGTTGAAGGGCAGCAGGCGGATCGCCGTCCCCGGCTGCTACCCCACCGCGGTCACCCTCGCCCTGATCCCGGCCTACGCCGCCGGGCTGGCCGAGCCTGAGGCGGTGGTGGTCGCCGCCTCCGGCACCTCCGGCGCCGGCAAGGCAGCCAAGACCCATCTGCTCGGCAGCGAGGTGATGGGCAGCATGAGCCCGTACGGCGTCGGCGGCGTGCACCGGCACACCCCGGAGATGACGCAGAACCTCTCGGCGGTGGCCGGGGAGCGGGTGGCCGTCTCGTTCACCCCCACCCTGGCGCCGATGTCCCGCGGCATCCTCGCCACCTGCAGCGTCAAGGCCCGACCCGGCACCACCCCGCAGCGGCTGCGCCAGGCCTACAGTGCGGCGTACGCCGCCGAGCCCTTCGTCCACCTGCTGCCCGAGGGGCAGTGGCCCGCCACCTCCGCCGTCCTCGGCTCCAACCACGCGCTGGTGCAGGTCGCCCTGGATGAGAGCGTCGGACGGATCACCGTGGTCAGCGCCATCGACAACCTCGCCAAGGGGACGGCCGGCGGCGCCGTCCAGAGCATGAACATCGCCCTCGGGCTGCCCGAGGAACTCGGCCTTCCGCAGACTGGAGTCGCACCGTGACCAGCCCCACCACCAGCAGCACCGAAGCGTCCGGCACCGGAGTCACCGCGGCGCAGGGCTTCCGCGCGGCCGGGATCACCGCCGGCATCAAGGCCTCCGGCACCCCGGACCTGGCCCTGGTCGTCAACGACGGACCCACCCTCGCCGCCGCCGGGGTCTTCACCTCCAACCGGGTCAAGGCCGCCCCGGTGCACTGGTCCGAGCAGGTCGTCAAGGGCGGCACCGTCTCCGCCGTCATCCTCAACTCCGGTGGCGCCAACGCCTGCACCGGACCGCTCGGCTTCCAGGACACCCACGCCACCGCGGAGCGCACCGCCGAGGTGCTCGGCCTGAACGCCGCCGAGGTGGCCGTCGCGTCCACCGGACTGATCGGGGTCCGGCTGCCGATGGACAAGCTGCTCCCCGGCGTGGACACCGCAGCCGCCGCGCTCAGCGCGGACGGTGGCGAGGCCGCCGCCGTCGCCATCAAGACCACCGACACCGTCCACAAGACCGCCGCGGTCACCCACGCCGACGGCTGGACCGTCGGCGGCATGGCCAAGGGCGCCGGCATGCTCGCCCCCGGCCTGGCCACCATGCTGGTGGTGCTCACCACCGACGCCGTGGTGGACGCCCAGCGACTGGACACCGCGCTGCGCTCGGCCACCCGCACCACCTTCGACCGGGTCGACTCCGACGGCTGCATGTCCACCAACGACACCGTGCTGCTGCTGGCCTCCGGCGCAAGCGGGGTGACGCCGGATCAGGCTGCGTTCGCCGAGGCGGTCCGCACCGTCTGCGCCGACCTGGCGCTGCAACTGGTCGGCGACGCCGAGGGCGCCAGCAAGGACATCCGGATCGACGTCGTGGGCGCCGCCACCGAGGCCGAGGCCGTCGACGTGGCCCGCACCATCGCCCGCAACAACCTGCTCAAGTGCGCCGTCCACGGCGAGGACCCCAACTGGGGCCGGGTGCTCTCCGCGATCGGCACCACCAGCGCGGCCTTCGACCCGGACGCCCTGGACGTGGCCATCAACGGCGTCTGGGTGTGCAAGTCGGGCGGCGTCGGCGAGGACCGCGACCTGGTCAGCATGAAGGACCGTCAGGTCGTGATCACCGCCGACCTGCACGCGGGACAGGCCGAGGCCACCGTGTGGACCAACGACCTCACCGCCGACTACGTCCACGAGAACAGCGCCTACTCCAGCTGAAGGGGCCCGACGGCCGTGCAGATCGCACCCAAGGGCGAACAGGCCCGCAACAACACCGCGCTGCCCAAGGCGCTCACCCTGATCGAGGCGCTGCCCTGGCTGGAGCGCTTCCACGGCAAGACCGTGGTCATCAAGTTCGGCGGCAACGCCATGGTCGACGAGTCGCTCAAGGCGGCCTTCGCCCAGGACGTGGTCTTCCTGCGCTATGCCGGGCTGCGCCCGGTCATCGTCCACGGCGGCGGCCCGCAGATCAGCGCCCAGCTGGAGCGGTTGGGCATCGACTCGCACTTCACCGCCGGCCTGCGGGTGACCACCCCGGAGACCATGGACGTGGTCCGGATGGTGCTGGCCGGACAGGTCCAGCGGGACCTGGTCGGACTGCTCAACGACCACGGCCCGTTCGCCGTCGGCATGACCGGCGAGGACGCCCACACCATGACCGCCGTCAAGCGCTACGCCGAGGTGGACGGCGCCCAGGTGGACATCGGCCTGGTCGGCGACATCGCCCATGTCGAGCCCGGCGCGGTCAACGCGCTGCTGGACAACGGCCGGATCCCGGTGATCTCCTCGATCGCCCGCGGCTCCGACGGCCATGTCTACAACATCAACGCCGACACCGCCGCCGCCGCGATGGCGGTCGCGCTGGACGCCGAGATGCTGGTGGTGCTCACCGACGTCGAGGGCCTCTACGCCGACTGGCCCGCCAGCGACGACGTGATCAGCCAACTCAGCTCCAGCGAGCTGGAGAAGCTGCTGCCGACGCTGGCCAGCGGGATGCTGCCGAAGATGGAGGGCTGCCTGCGCGCCGTCCGCGAGGGCGTCGGCACCGCCCGCGTGCTGGACGGCAGGGTGCAGCACAGCCTGCTGCTGGAGATCTTCACCGACGAGGGCATCGGCACCATGGTCGTGCCCGACGACCCATCAGAGACCGACACCGTCATCACCGGGGGGCTCGCATGACCGCCAATCAGGAACTCACCCAGCGGTGGCAGCACACGCTGATGAACAACTTCGGCACCCCCCGCATCCCGCTGGTCCGCGGCGAGGGCGTGCACCTGTGGGACGCCGACGGCAAGCGCTACACCGACTTCCTCGGCGGCATCGCCGTCAACGCGCTCGGCACCGCCCACCCGGCGATCGTCGCGGCGGTCACCGAGCAGATCGGCACCCTCGGCCACATCTCCAACTTCTTCCTGGCCGAGCCCACCGTCCGGCTCGCCGAGCGGCTGGTCGCGCTGGCCGACCACCCGCTGCCCGGACGGGTCTACTTCTCCAACTCCGGCGCCGAGGCCAACGAGGCGGCCTTCAAGATCGGCCGGCTGACCGGCCGCACCCACATGGTCTCCGCCCACGGCGGCTTCCACGGCCGGACCATGGGCGCCCTGTCGCTGACCGCCCAGCCCGCCAAGCAGGACCCGTTCCGCCCGCTGCCGGGCGACGTCAGCCACGTCCCCTACGGCGACGTCGAGGCGCTGCGTGCGGCCGTCACCACCGACACCGCCCTGGTGCTGCTGGAGCCGATCCAGGGCGAGAACGGGGTCGTCGTCCCGCCCGCCGACTACCTGCTCGCCGCCCGCGAGATCACCCGCGCCACCGGCACCCTGCTGGTGCTGGACGAGATCCAGACCGGCATCGGACGCACCGGGCACTGGCTCGCCCACCAGGCCGTCGAGGGCGTCGACCCCGACATCGTCACCCTGGCCAAGGGCATCGGCGGCGGCCTGCCGCTCGGCGCCACCCTGGCCTTCGGCGACGCGGCGGAACTGCTGCACCCGGGCCACCACGGCTCCACCTTCTCCGGCAACCCGGTGGTCTGCGCCGCGGCCAACGCGGTGCTGGACACCATCGAGGCCGAGGGCCTGCTGGACCAGGTCGCCAAGGTGGGGGAGCGGCTGCGGAACGGCATCGAGGCCATCAGCGACCCGCTGGTGGACCACGTGCGGGGGGCGGGCCTGCTGCTCGGCATCGTCCTCACCCAGCCGGTCGCGGCGCAGATCCAGGCCGCCGCCCAGCGGGCCGGGTTCCTGGTCAACGCCGCGGTCCCGGACACCGTCCGGCTGGCCCCGCCGCTGATCCTCACCGAGCGCGACGCGGACACCTTCCTCGCGGTGCTGCCCGGCATCCTGCGCTCCGTACGAGAGGCTGACTGACCCATGGCCGAAGACGTCCAGCCCGACCAGGCCGGCCCGGGGCCGGTGCCCCAGCTCCCGCAGACGCGGACCGCACGACACCGGCGCATCGTGGACCTGCTGACCCGTCAGCCCATCCGCTCGCAGAGCCAGTTGGCGAAGCTGCTCGCGGACGACGGCCTCGCGGTCACCCAGGCCACGCTCTCCCGCGACCTGGACGAGCTGGGCGCCGTCAAGATCCGCAACCAGTACGGCAACCTGGTCTACGCCGTCCCGGCCGAGGGCGGCGACCGCACCCCGCAGGCGGCCGGCGGCGAGTTCGGCAACGAGGGCCGGCTGGCCCGGCTCGCCTCCGAGCTGATGGTCTCGGCCACCGCCTCCGGCAACCTGGTGGTCCTCCGCACCCCGCCCGGCGCCGCCCAGTTCCTGGCCTCCGCCATCGACCAGTCCGGCATCCACGAGATCATCGGCACCATCGCCGGCGACGACACCGTCCTCCTCATCGCCCGCGACCCGGCCGGCGGCAACGCCCTCGCCGACCGCCTACTGGACCTGGCCCAGTCCTGACGGGATCGGCGTGGTAGCAGCCCCGCTCCGTACGGGCGCCGAACCGCCGCGCCACGACCCTCCGGCCCGCCGACGGGGTCCGCGGCGGATGTGTCGCTGGTTCATCGGCTGCCCTGCCCTTCGGTCGAGCCGGAATTGGTCTGTGCTGGTTCAGTTCCGGCGGAGAGTCTGTCCGGTTCTCGGGTATCTTTCCAGTGCTGGTTTTTGCATGTAATTACCTGCATATAAAAAGCTGGGTACTGGACCGGACTACCAGGGACCCCGGAGCTATGAGGGGGTTTGTCGACATATGGACGCCGGTGAGCTCGGACGGCTCTTGAAGGGCGCGCGCAGCAGGATCGACCCGGCCGACTGGGGCTTCCCGCCCCGGGAGGAGCGGCGGGGACGTCGGGTGACCGGTCTGTCCCAGAGCCAGGTCGACCACCTGCTCATTCAACGGACGTGGCCCAGCAGTCGGTCCTGGCCGAGCGGGACGTTCGGTCGGCTGGAGCGGGGTCAGATGGACAGCCCGTCACCGGTGCTGCTGGACGACGTCGCTACGCTCCTGGGCCTGGACCAGCACGAATGGACCTGCCTCTACCTGTATGCCGGAGTCGAGAGGGGCCTTCAGCCGTTCGATCCGCAGGCTCCGGTGCGGGTGGGGCAGCACTGGCAGGCGGCCTTGGACGGCATCGAACACATGGCCTACATCACCGACCCGTCCTGGCGGCTGCTCAGGTGGAACAGGCATTTCCCGAGCCTGTTCTCGGCCGAGCCCGATCCGCCGCGCCCGCCGGAGAACATCCTGCGCTGGATGATGCTCAGTCCCCAGGCCCGGCGGATCCTCATGGACTGGGAGAAGGCATGGGCCCCGTACGCGCTGGCACAGCTCAGGGCGACCGTGCGGCAGCATCCGCAGTCCCAGGAGCTGCAGCGCCTGGAGGCCGAGATCCTCGCGGACCCGGACACCGGCCCCATCTACCGGAACCGGGACCGGGAGTACACGACCAACGACGGGGACCGGCGTCCGCTGCGCCACGAGGTCCTGGGGGAGGGGATGGTGAGCATGTGTCCGGCGCACCTCGGGTCGCGGGCCGTCCTCATGATCATCCCGTTCGAGCCCGGGGTCGTCGAGCCGCCGAAGAACCATGGGCGCCTTCTCGGACCGTCACGGGCGCTCTCGGCCGACCCGGTGCTCGCCACCCGCTGATGAATTCACGGACAGTCAGTTCGCGGCGGCGAAAAGACATTCCTGCTCCCCTGTGCCGGCGGAATTTCATTGTCGCAATGAATGATGCTTGACCAAGAATCGCGCGCGTACCGGTTGTGCGGCCAACGGTCTTGCCGTGCAGGAGTCTTGACAGTGGGTCGGTGGTGCCCGACGCTCCGTATTGCGCGGTGACGGGTGCCTGACAGGCGGCCGACAGTCGAAGGGACCGGAGATGGTTGCTCCTCCCACTGCCCCACCTGCCTCGCGACCCACCCTCGCCGAGGTGGCACGGAGGGCGGGGGTTTCCACGGCCACGGCCTCCCGGGTGCTCAACCGCTCCGCGCCGGTCAGCGAGGACGCACTGGCGCGGGTGGAGACGGCCGTGCGGGACCTGGGGTACGTGCGCCAGCGGGCCCAGAGCGTCGGGGCGCGGGCGACCGGGGCGGTCGCCGTGGTGGTGTTCGAGGACATGATCCACTACTGGTCGGACGTCTTCTACTCACGGCTGCTGGTCGGGGTCGAGCGCGCGCTGCTCCACGGCGAGCAGGAACTGGTGGTGCTGACCGCGTCCCGGCGGGCCCGGCGCCCCTCGCTGCTGCGCTACCTCTGCGGCGGCCATGTGGACGGGGTGCTGCTGGTCGGGCCGCGCGGTGACGACTCGCTGCCGCGGCTGATCAGGGCGGCCGGCGTGCCGGTGGTGTCGCTGGGCCGGCCGATGGCCCCGGGGGACCTGCCCTACGTGGACGCGGACAACCTCGGCGGCGCGGCCGGTGCGGTGGACCATCTGCTCCGCTCCGGGCGGCGCACCGTCGGCACCATCGCCGGGCCGCCGGACATGTCGGTCGGCGCGGACCGGCTGCGCGGCTACCTCCGCGCGGTGCGCGAGGCCGAGGGGCCGGTGCGGGAGACCGTGGCCTACGGGGACTTCACCGTCGCCTCGGGGGAGCACGCCATGATCCGCCTGCTGGAGCTGCGCCCCGGGCTCGACGCGGTCTTCGCGGCCTCCGACCTGATGGCCGCCGGCGCGCTCCGGACGTTGCAGCGGCTGCGGATCAGGGTGCCGGAGCAGGTCGCCCTGGTGGGGTTCGACGACGACGCGGTGGCCTGCCGGATCCGGCCGCTGCTGACCACGGTGCGGCAGCCGGTGGAGGAGATGGGCGCCCGGGCGGTGGCCGAACTGCTCGGGCAGGCCCGGGGATCGGGGCAGGACCAGGGGCAGGTCGTGATGGAGACCACGCTGGTCCTGCGCGACTCGGCCTGACCCGCCGGCCGACTCACCGGCCGACTCACCGGCCGACTCAGCGACCGACTCACCGACCGGATGTAGCTTTCATGCCCGCGGATCGGCTCAGCCCCTGGTGTGTGGCGAAGCGCTTGCATGTCCCATAGGTCGGATTGACGTACCGTCAGCCGACTGCCTTCATGGGCGGGCCACCCCGGCACACCCAGAGGAGCCGCCCGATGCGCCACCCACGCACCAAGGCCAGATCCATGCTCACCGTGCTGACGACAGCCGCCGCCCTGGCCGTGGTCGGCCTGCTGCCGGGAGCGCTCCCGGCCCAGGGTTCGGCCCCGGACCGCACCGTCCAGCCGGAGGCCGTCACCGCCGCCGTCACCGCCGCCGTCACCGCCGCGGCCACCAGCCAGGCGTACAGCTGGAACAACGTGCAGATCGGCGGGGGCGGCTTCGTCCCCGGCATCATCTTCAACGAGGGCCGCTCCGGGCTGGTGTACGCCCGCACCGACGTCGGCGGCGCCTACCGGCAGGACCCGGCGACCGGCACGTGGATCCCGCTGCTGGACTCGATCGGCTGGAGCGACTGGAACCTCAGCGGCGTGGCCAGCCTGGCCACCGACGCGGCCGACCCCAACCGGGTCTACCTGGCCGCCGGCAGCTACACCAACAGCTGGGACTCCAACGACGGCGCCATCCTGCGCTCCGACGACCAGGGCGCCACCTGGCAGCGCACCGTGCTGCCGTTCAAGGTCGGCGGCAACATGCCGGGACGGGGGATGGGCGAGCGGCTGAGCATCGACCCCGACAACGACAAGGTGCTGTACTTCGGCGCCGAGAGCGGCAACGGCCTGTGGCGCAGCACCGACTACGGTGTGACCTGGGCCAAGGTCAGCTCCTTCCCCGACACCGGCCCCTACGCGCCCGACCCCACCGACACCACCGGGTACCAGAACGACCCCGAGGGCGTGCTCTGGGAGGTCTTCGACAAGGGCAGCGGCACGGTGAACGGGGTGACCAAGACGGTGTACGTCGGCGTCGCCGACAAGGCGCACAGCATCTACCGCTCCGACGACGGCGGCTCCACCTGGACGGCCGTCACCGGGCAGCCGACCGGCATGATCCCGCACAAGGCGGTGCTCGACGGGTCCGGCGGCAACCTCTTCATCACCTACAGCGACACCGGCGGCCCCTACGACGGCGCGCACGGCGACGTCTGGAAGTACGCCACCGGAACCGGGACCTGGTCCAACGTCAGCCCGGTGCCGTCCACCGACACCAGCAACGACTACTTCGGCTACAGCGGTCTGACCGTGGACCGGGAGCACCCGGGCACGCTGATGGTGACCGCCTACAGCTCCTGGTGGCCGGACACCCAGATCTGGCGCAGCACCGACAGCGGGGCGACCTGGAAGCCGTTCTGGTCCTACAACGGCTATCCCACCCGGGTCGACCAGTACACCATCGACCTGACCAAGGTGCCCTGGCTGACCATGAACGCCAATCCCTCGCCGCCGGAGGAGACCCCCAAGCTCGGCTGGATGACCGAGTCCCTGGAGATCGACCCGTTCAACTCCAACCGGATGCTCTACGGAACCGGGGCCACCCTGTTCGGCAGTTCCGACCTGACCGACTTCGACGCCGGGAAGAAGATCACCATCGCGCCGGTGGTGCAGGGACTGGAGGAGACCGCCGTCAACGGGCTGATCAGCCCGCCGACCGGGGCCCCGCTGCTCAGCGCCCTCGGCGACCTCAGCGGCTTCCGGCACACGGACGTCACCGCCGTCCCCGCCAAGACCTTCTCCTCGCCGAACTTCACCAGCTCCACCGGGATCGACTACGCCGAGACCAGCCCGAGCATCATCGTCCGGGTCGGTGACACCGCGTCGGGTTCCACCGAGAAGCACATCGGCTACTCCACCGACGACGGCGCGGACTGGTTCGCGGCCTCGTCCGAGCCGAGCGGGGTGACCGGCGGCGGCACCGTGGCGCTGGCGGCGGACGGCAGCGCCACGGTGTGGAGCCCGGCCGGGACCGGGGTCTACCACTCGACCGGGTACGGCAACACGTGGAGCGCTTCGACGGGCATTCCGGCCGGCGCCACGGTCGCCTCCGACCGGTCCGACCCCAAGACCTTCTACGGCTACTCGGGCGGGACCTTCTACGTCAGCACCGACGCCGGGGCCAGCTTCACCGCCACGGCGGCGACCGGGCTGCCGAGCGCGGGCAACGTCCGCTTCAAGGCCCTGCCGGGGGTCAAGGGCGATGTCTGGTTCGCCGGCGGCCAGAGCGGCGGAACCTACGGCCTCTGGCACTCGACCAACGGCGGCGCGAGCTTCATCCGGGTCGCCGCCGTGGACCAGGCCGACAGCATCGGCTTCGGCAAGGCGGCCCCGGGCCAGAGCTACCCGGCGCTCTACAGCAGCGCGCAGGTCGGCGGCGTCCGCGGGATCTTCCGGTCCGACGACGCGGGAGCGACCTGGGTGCGGATCAACGACGACCAGCACCAGTGGGGCTGGACCGGGGCGGCGATCACCGGTGACATGCGGACCTACGGCCGGGTGTACCTGAGCAGCAACGGACGGGGGATCCTCTACGGCGACATCGCCGGCGGGACCTCCACCTCCACGCCGACGCCCACGCCCACCACGACGCCCACGCCCACCCCGACTCCTACTCCCACGCCGACCCCCACCCCGACGCCGACCC
>NZ_JOEH01000041.1 GCF_000719095.1 Streptacidiphilus jeojiense
CGTCGAAGGTCTGGGCGGCCAGGGACGCCAGGCACTCCTCCAGGTAGAGCTCGACGTTGTAGATCGGGACGACCACGGAGAGGCGGGGGGCCATGAGGTGCGGCGGGCCTTTCTGCGACTGGGGGCGCGGTGGATGTGTTTGACAGCTGATCGTATCCACCTATGGCCCTTCACCCTATCTGTCCGGATGGTGAACGGCACCCGCCGTCGGGGTGGACGGGCCCAAGAAAACGGTAAGCCGTCACCCCGTCGCGAAGGGCCCGACAAGCCGGTCCACGGCTGATCAGAGACGGTTCCGGGGGGTGAACGCTACTGTGGTCCACCATGCCCCGGTTCAGCATCATCGTGCCCGCCTACCAGGTCCAGTCCTACCTCGGCGCCTGCCTGGACTCCGTCCTCGAACAGTCCTACCGGGACTTCGAGCTGATCGGTGTCGACGACCGCTCGCCGGACGGCTGCGGCGAGATCCTCGACGGCTACGCGGCCCGGGACGAGCGGGTCCGGGTGCTGCACCTGCCCGAGAACGTGGGCCTGGGCCGGGCCAGGAACGCCGGGATCGAGGCGGCCGGCGGCGAGTACCTGATCTTCCTCGACGGCGACGACACCTTCACCGAGGGGTCGCTCCGGGCGATTGCCGACCGGCTCGACGCCACCGGCGAGCCCGAGGTACTGGTGTACGACTACGCCCGCACCTACTGGGACGGCCGCGCGGTGCGCAGCCGCGACGGTGCGGCCGGAGCGTTCCGGACCGGTCAGGACCGGGCCGACGTCTTCACCGCCGCGGAGCGCGAGGACGTCCTCAACCTGCTGATGGTGGTCTGGAACAAGGCCTACCGCAGGGACTTCGTCGAGCGGAACGCCTTCCGCTTCCCGGCCGGGTACTACGAGGACACCCCCTGGACCTATCCGGTGATGCTGACGGCGGCCACCATCGCCACGCTCGACCGGGTGGTGGTCCACTACCGGCAGCGCCGGCAGGGCGGCAACATCCTGGCCACGGTCAGCCGCAGGCACTTCGACATCTTCGCCCAGTACGACCTGGTGTTCGACTACGTCCAGGAGCGTCCCGAGCTGCACCGCTGGCTGCCGCTGCTGCACGCCCGGATGGTCGACCACCTGCGCACCGTCGGCAACCACCCGGACCGGGTGCCGGCCGAGGCGCGCAGGGAGTTCCACGAGCGCGCCGCCGAGGCCGAGAGCCGGCACCGGCCGGAGGGCGCCCCGGCCCGGACCGTGGCCGGCGACTGGAGGCACGGTCCGCTGGGCCGGCTGGCCAGGACCGCGGGCCGGACCGTGAACGAGGTCGGCCCGAAGGCCGGTCGGGCAGTGGCCCAGGGCCTGCTGACGACCTATCAGGCCGCCCAGCGGAGGCTGCCGCTGGATCGGCAGCTGGCCCTGTTCTCCTCCCACGGGTACCGGCCGCCGGCCTGCAACCCGGCGGCGATCCAGGCCAAGCTGCGGGAGCTGGCCCCGGGGATCAAGGCGGTCTGGGTGGTCGATCCGGAGTACCGCGAGGACGTCCCCGAGGGGCTGGCCGTGGTGTCGCCCGGCTCCCGCGAGTACCGGGAGGCGGCCTCCCGAGCGACCTGGTCGGTCAGCAACGTGCCCTTCGACGACAGCGCGCCCAAGCGCCAGGGCATGGTCTACCTGCAGACCCACTGCGGCACCCCGGTCAAGCGGATGGGCACCGACCTGCGCGACTACCCGGCCGCCGGCTCCTCGCTCCGCTTCAACGAGATGCTGCGACGGGTCGACGACTGGGACTACAGCCTCAGCGCCAACCACTACTCCTCGCAGGTGTGGGAGCGGGTCTACCCCTCGGACTACCGGACCCTGGAGTACGGCTACCCGCGCAACGACGTCTACGCCACGGCCGGCGCCGCCGAGGTGCTGGCCGCCCGCGAGGAGCTCGGCGTCAAGCCCGGTCAGACGGTGCTGCTGTACGCGCCGACCACGCGCGAGTACCGCGCCAGCTACCGGCCCGGACTCGACCCGGCCGGGCTGGTCCGTGCGCTGGGGCCGGACCACGTGCTGCTGTACCGGGCGCACTTCTTGTCGGAGCACGAGCCGGTCGAGGCACCCGGGGTGATCGACGTGACCGCGTACCCCTCGGTGGAGCGGCTGGCCCTCGCCGCCGACGCGCTGATCACCGACTACTCGTCGCTGATGGTCGACTACGCCAACCTGGACCGGCCGATCATCCTCTTCGCCGACGACCGCGAGGTCTACCGGCAGACCAGGGGCACCTATCTGGACCTCTTCTCGGGCCGCCCCGGACAGACCCCCGGCGCCACCGCGGGCACCGAGCAGGAGCTGACCGAGCTGCTCCGCTCCGGGGAGTGGCGCTCCGGCGCCAACGACGAGCTGCGTGGCGCCTTCCGTGAGCGCTTCTGCGCCTTCGACGACGGCCGGGCGGCGGAGCGGGTGGTCCGGACCGTCTTCCTGGGCGAGGCCACCCCGCTGCCGGTGGTCCCACTGGCGGAGCGGACCACCGCACCGAGGCCCGAGGAGCTGTAGATCGGCCACTACATGGACTTCATATGTACGGCACATGTACTGGGTAAGAATCTCTGATACTTTCCCGGGATGCTTCCCGATGGAGACGATCACCGCCGCGGGCCTGTCCTGGACAGCGCCCGCCGCATCCCGGCCCAGGCGCGAGCGCTGCCCCGACGTGTGGCGCGCCGTCTCCTGAGGGCCGGTCTGCCGCCCCTCAACGCCCAGTTGCTGGCTGCGGACTGGCAGGACGGGAAGCTGCGGCTGCGCGGATACGCCTATCTCCGCGACCTGCCGGCCGGATCCCGCGGCGGTGAGGTCAGGGGCGCCTGGCTGCGCAGCGGCCGCACCCGGCTGCTGAAGGTAAGACTGCGGACGGTGCCGGAGCCGGAGGCGACCATCCGCTCCAAGCAGCGGCGGCACAGCTACGACCGGTCCGGGTTCGAGGCCGTGGTCGATCCGCGGCAGCTGTTCGGCGACGCCGCGCGGACCAGCTGGCGGCTGTCGCTGGCGATCGCCGTCCCCGGGCTGCTGCGGCACGGCGGGGTCGGCACCGCCGAGGCGCCAGCAGCCCCGGCGCCCTACCGGCTGGACGACGGGACCCGGGTGGTGCCGGTCTTCGAGCGGGGCTCGCTGGTGCTGCACGCGGAGCGTCCGGGGGTGGTCCTGGACGGGCTGCAGGAATCAGAAGAAACGATTCTGCTCCGGGGTACGGTGCTGGACCCCGCGCTGAAGGGTCCGCTGGAACTGCGGGTCAACCGGCCCCGGGGCGCCGCCGACCTCAGCTTCCCGGTGGAGTCCGACGGGACCGCCTTCACCGTCGAGCTCCCGTTGAGCGCGTTCCAGGCGCCGGCCGAGGCGGAGCGGACCGCCCAGGAGCAGTACGGCGTCCGGCTGGTCGGCGCCAACGGTCCCGACCTGCCGATCGACGCCACCGGGGTGGCGCCCCACAGTCGCCACCCGGTCCCCGGGACCGGGGGCCGCCGCGAGCTGTGCATCACCACCGGCCCCTTCGGCGACCTGCTGCTGTGCGACCAGGAGCCGCGGGTCTCCGTCGACTCGGCGCGCTGGAGCGAGGACGGCGAGGTGCTGCTGGACGGACGCTTCGGCTCGCTCCTGGACCAGCCGTTGGAGCTGATCGCCCAGCACAGCGGAAGCCGGGAGGAGGTCGCCTTCCCGGTGGTCCGCGACGGCGACCGGATCCACGGCCGGCTGCGGCCCGACGACATCGCGAGCGCGGGCGGCTCCTTCCCGCTCGGCGAGGGCAACTGGTACTTCTTCCTCCGCGAGAAGGACGGGGACGGGACCGCCCCGCTGCACGCCCTGCGCCTCGCCCCGGCGCAGCACCCCTCGGTCCCCGCGGCCCGCACCGCCCCCGACGGCCGGGTGTTCACCCTGCAGCGCCGCTTCCACGACCAACTGCTGCTGGTCTCGGGATCCGTGCTGGCCCAGGACGAGCGCGGCGGCTACAACGCCGAACAGCTCCAGGCCCGCTACCGGGCCGACCGCACCCGGCCGCTGCTGCCCGCCGTGCTCTACAGCAGCTTCGACGGCCGGCAGTACTCCGACTCGCCCCGGGCGGTCCACGAGGAACTGCGTGACCGGGGCGCCGCCCTGGAGCACGTCTGGGCGGTCAGGGACGGTCAGGCCAAGGTCCCCGAGACCGTCGGCACCGTGCCGCACGGCAGCGCCGCCTGGCACGAGGCGCTGGCCCGGTCCAGCCACATCGTCACCAACACCCAGCTGCCGGAGTGGTTCGAGCGCCGGGAGGGCCAGTTCGTGGTGCAGACCTGGCACGGCACCCCGCTGAAGCGCATCGGCATGGACCTGGCCGGCACCGCTGAGGCCAACGCCGAGTACATAGCCTCCATCCCGGCGCGCTCCCGGCAGTGGAGCGTGCTGCTCACCCCCAACCGCTTCAGCACCCCGCACCTCAAGCGCTCCTTCGGCTACCGGGGCGAGGTGCTGGAGAGCGGCTACCCGCGCAGCGACCGCTTCCACGGCGCCGACCGGTCCAAGATCGCCGCCCAGGTCAAGGCGGAGCTGGGGATCCCCGAGGGGAAGCGGGTCGTGCTGTACGCGCCCACCTGGCGCGACGACCGGCGCCGCGGCGGCGGACGCTACGAGCTCGACATGCAGTTCGACCTCGCGGAGGCCGGGAAGGCCCTCGGGGACAGCACCGTGGTCCTGCTGCGCCGCCACTACCTGGTCACCGACCGGCTGCCGGGCGGGCACGACGGCTTCGTGCTGGACGTCTCCCGCTACCAGGACGTCGCCGAGCTGATGCTCGTCAGCGACGTCCTGGTGACCGACTACTCCTCACTGATGTTCGACTTCGCCCAGACCGGCCGTCCGATCCTGTTCCACGTCCACGACCTGGAGCACTACCGGGACACCCTGCGCGGGTTCTGCTTCGACTTCGAGGCCACCGCCCCGGGGCCGCTGCTCCGCGACACGGCCGCGCTGGTGCAGGCGCTGCGCGACCCCGAGGCGGCCACCGCCGACCACGCCGAGGCGTACCGGGCGTTCCGCGAGTGCTTCTGCGATCTGGACGACGGCCGGGCCGCGGCGCGGGTGGTCGACCGGATGCTGGAGCACGGCTGAGAGCCGTGCTCCATGGGTCCGTGATCCGGGACGTCCGGTCCGTCAGCCGCTGCGCCGGCGGCGGCGGACCACGGCCCGGGTGACCACCGGCGGGAGCCAGTCCGCGGCCAGCCGCTTCAGCCGGGCCGAGGACTGCGGTGCCCGGGCGGCGTCGCCCCGCTGCTCCCCGGTCCGCGCGGCCGCCTGCGCCTCGCCGTGGAACCGGGACAGCGGGAAGGCCGGCGGCTCGCCCTTCCCCCACATCTGGATGAAGTCCTCGCCGGCGAGGCTGTGGTCGGCCGATCCGCGGTCCGGCCACTGCGCCAGCGCGCTCCGCAGCGCCGTCCTGGCCGGCTCGGGGTCGCCCCAGGTGCCGTAGAACTTCTGCGGGGAGACGCAGATCGGATGCAGCCCGTGGTCCAGCACGGCCTGCCAGACGGCGGCGGCCACCCCGGGGGTGTGCTCGGTGCGGTAGTCGTCGAGCACGACCACGCCGTCCGGCAGCAGGACCTCCCTGGCCACCTGGATGTCGCCGACCACGTGCTCGTACAGGTGCGAGGCGTCCACGTGCACGAACCGGCAACTGCCGGCCGGGACCCGGCCGTCGGCCAGTGCCGAGGTCGGGGCCTGGATGATCTCCGGCAGCGTGTCGTGGAACGCCAGGTAGTTCTGCTCGAAGCGGACCCTGCTGAGCGTGGACTGGTAGAAGTCGGCCACTTCGGCGCCGTTGGCCTCGTCGTCCGCGACCTCCGAGTCGAAGAGGTCACAGACCGTCAACTTCTCGTCGGGGTGCAGGTAGTGGCCCAGCAGGACGGCGCTCTTCCCCAGGTATACGCCGAGTTCGAGCAGGTCGCCGTGGACCTCCCGCTGGAAGTCGCCGAGGAACCAGTCGAAGAGGACGCGGTCGTTGGCGAAGAACCAGCCGGGTATGTCGTCCAGCCGTTCCGGGCGGGGCGCCTTGGGCTGCGCGGTCTGGGAGGGCACAGCGGGGGAGGGTGCGGTGGCAGAGGACACTCTGGAGACTCCGAGAGGTGGGGGTGGCTGCTCGGGTGGTACGGCTTCCCTGCCGCGCGACCCTACCCCCGATCCACTGCATATGGACAGGTTCTTCACGGCATGCTCACTGATGGGCCCTGGTGTCCGTCCTGGCGTCCATGGCGGCGGCGCCGGAGCGGTCGCCCTGCCGGCCGATCACCGCGGCCTCCTCGGCGACCAGCCGCTGCGCCTCCCGGGGGGAGGGGGCGTGCGCCCGGCCCGCGAGCGGGAGCACCGGGGGGACCTCCTGCCCGCCCAGGAACAGGGTGCGGACCACCCGCTCCGCGGCCAGGCCGTCGTCGTGGGTGCAGAAGCGCTCGCGGAACGCCGCGCGCAGGCCGGCCGAGTGCCCGCTGTCCCAGGCGCCGGAGCGGAAGGCGTGCGCCAGGGTGTCCTCGTCCGCGGTGACCAGGCCCGGGGTCTCCCCGGGGCGGCCGGACAGCAGGTCGAAGTAGACCCCGCGGGTCTCCCGGTACACCTCCCAGTCCGGGGCGTGCACGACGATCGGCCGGTCCAGGTCGGCGTAGTCGAAGAGGATCGACGAGTAGTCGGTGACCAGGGCGTCGGCGGCCAGCATCAGCTCCTCCACGCAGGGGTGCAGCGACACGTCGCGCACCAGTCCGCGCCGCTGCAGGTCGCTGAGCACGGCGTCCTCGCCGTAGAAGTAGTGCGCCCGCACCAGCAGGGTGAAGCCCTCGCCCAGGGCCCGGCAGAGCCTGGCGAGGTCCAGCTGCAGCCGGAACTCCCGCTGGTGGTCCCGGTGCGTGGGCGCGTAGAGGATCGCCGTGGTGCCGGCCGGGATGCCCAGCTCCGCCCTGACCCGCAGCACCTCGGCGGCGTCGGCGGTGGCCAGCACGTCGTTGCGCGGATAGCCGGCCTCCAGGCTCTCGAAGGTGCCGGGGAAGACCCGGTCCCACACCTCGGTGGAGTGCCGGTTGGAGGACAGGCTGAAGTCCCACTGGCCGACCATGCCCATCAGTCGGTTCCAGTTGACCTTGGCGGAGCAGGCCGGGTGGTCCAGCTGGTCCAGGCCCATCTTCTTCAGCGGCGTCCCGTGATGGGTCATCAGGAAGCGCTGCCCGGGGCGCTTGGGGTGGACCAGGCCCAGGCCCGAGTTGGTCACCAGCCAGCCGGCCCTGGTGACGTACCACCAGAACTTCGGGGACCGCAGCAGGACGTGGTCGGTGCCCGGGGGCACCGTCTCGGCGCCCTTCTGGGTCAGCACCCACACGCCCCGCACGCCGGGCGCGAGCTGCCTGGCCCGGGCGTGGATCGCGCCCGGGTTGCTGCCGGTGGAGGCGCCCCAGTAGGAGCAGTACAGGGCCAGGTCGCGGCGGATCGGCAGCATCCCGCCGACCCGCCGGGCGACCTTGACCGCCTGGCCGGTGGCCCGTCGGCCGATCCGCTCGCGGCTCTCCAGCAGGCGCTTCCGGGCGCGGTCGAGCGCCTGGCCGGCCAGGAACGCCGGGCGTGAACCGGTCAGCACGCCACGGGCCCGCAGGCCGCCGAGGCCCGGCAGCCCGCCGGCGGTGAAGCGGCGCCAGCGGGCGCAGCTGTCGGCGGCGGCCCGGAAGAAGGCGGCGGTCTCGGAGCGGGACGCGGAGCCGGGGCGGGCCAGCTCGTCCAGCACGGTGCGCACCATCCGCTCCAGGACCAGCCGGGCCAGCGCCGGGTCGCCCTGGACCCGGGTGAGCAGTTCCTCGAAGCCCTTCAGCGACGCCGGGTCGCAGCGGCGCTCGGTGGCCGGGACCCGCGGGTCCCGCTGCACCCGGCGCACCAGGCACAGCTCGGGGGTGGTGGCGACGGTCTCGGCGTCCAGCAGCGAGCGGTAGGCGAAGACCGGTTCCGGGTCGGCGCCGGGGAACGGGCCGGGTCCGTTGGGGGCGCAGAAGTCCCGGCGCAGCACCCGGTTGGCGCGCAGCGGCGGCAGCCGCAGCAGGGCCGGCCGGGCGGCCGGTCCCGCGGTCCCGCCGTCGTCCGACCGGCTCGGCGGCACCACGCCCCTGAGCTGCTGCGGCCGCCCCTGCCAGTCGTCCGTCCGGTGCGCGAACACCAGCACCTGCGGGTCCTTCGCGGCGGTGAGGGCGCGGTCCAGCACCTCCAGGGCGTGCGGGGTGAGCACGTCGTCGGCGGACAGCAGCAGCAGGTACTCGCCCGAGGCCCGGTCCGCGCCCAGGCGCAGCGCGGCGTCCTCGTCACCGGTCCGACGGGACGTCAGCAGCAGCACCCGGGGGTCCAGCCGGGTGAACTCGGTGGCGATGGCCGCGGTGTGGTCGGTCGAACCGGCGTCCACCACGATCAGCTGCACTTCGCCGAAGGACTGCGAGAGCACGGACTCCAGACAGGTCCTGAGGTGCCGTTGGGCATTGCGGGCCGGGACGATGATGCTGAAGCGGGGCATGGGATTCCGTCGTGTCGAGGGCCAGGCGGGGCACGGCTGGGCCGGTGGGTGGCGTCACGGCCTGCATCGACAGCGGAACGTAGTGATCTGGTAACAATCTGTCAAGTCCGCTGCGCCGTCCATGCGGTGGGCCCGGATTCACCTGAACGGGCGAGGGCGGGTGACCTTCTTCCGGGCGCCCGGGTTGGAGGTCCAACCGGGGATTCCCCGGGTTCCCGCCCCGCCCGGAACAGGTTGCCGCCATGTCACCCCAACTCAGCGTCATCGTGCCCGTCTTCAATGTGCGGGACTACCTCGCGGACTGCCTGGACTCGATCGCCGCCCAGACCATGGCCGACCTCGAGGTGGTGCTGGTGGACGACGGCTCCACCGACGGCAGCACCGCGATCGCCGAGCGGTACGCGGCCGCCGACCCGCGGTTCCGGCTGGTGCGCAAGGAGAACGGCGGCCTCGGCAGCGCCCGCAACCTGGGCGTCCGCTCGGTCCATCCGGACAGCAGGTACCTGGGCTTCGTCGACAGCGACGACGTCCTGCCCAGGGGCGCGTACCAGTACCTGTACGAGGCGCTGGAGCAGAGCGGCTCCGACCTGGCGACCGGCAACGTGTACCGGCTGCAGGCGGACCGGCGGGTGCAGAACCACCAGCACGCGAATCTGCGGAAGACGGTGCTGGGCACCCACGTCAGCCGGGAGCCGTGGCTGCTCACCGACCGGATCGCCTGCAACAAGCTGTTCCGCCGGGAGTTCTGGGACCGGCACCGGCTGGCCTTCCCGGAGGGGGTCCTCTACGAGGACATCTCGCTGACCGTGCCCGCGCACTTCCTGGCGGAGGCGGTGGACGTGGTGCACCGGCACGTCTACTACTGGCGGATCAGGAGCGGCTCCATCACCCAGCGCTCGGCCGAGGCGCAGGGCGCCAGGGACCGCATCGAGGCGGTCAACCGCACCAGCCGCTTCCTCGCCGAGCGCTCCCCGGGCCACCAGCGGGCCTTCGAGCAGCAGACCCTCTCCTACGACTTCCGCTTCCTGATGGACGCCTTCCCGCAGGCCGGCGAGGAGTACCGGGACGCGGTGGTGGAGGGCGCCGCGGCCTTCGCCGAACGGCTGGATCCGGAGGCCTTCGACGGGCTGCCGGTCGACCTGCGGGCCAAGTGGGAGCTGATCCGCGGCCGCAGGACGGCGGAACTGCTCGACCTGATGCTGCTGGAGCAGCGCAGCCGCAACGGCTTCGAGGTCGCCGGGACGGTCCGGCGCAGGGCGGTCTACCGCACCGGTTCGGGCGAGCCGATCGCGCTCCCGGCCCGGGCAGCGGCCCTGCGCCCCGACGAACTGCCGCTGCAGGCGCGGCTGGAGGAGGTGCGCTGGACGCCCGAGGGCCGGCTGGAACTGCACGGCTGCGCCTACGTCGACAACCTTCCGGCCGGCTCCGCGCTCGGTTCGCTCCGCACCGCTGTGCTGACCGGGCCGGACCGGCGCCGGACGCTGCTCCCGCTGCGCGCTCGGCTGTCGGTGGCCGCCGGACGGGGCTCCCGGCAGGAGCTCCACGACCACGGCGGCGCCGGCTTCCTGCTCTCCGTCGACCCGGAGCGGCTCAAGCGCGGCGGCCGTTGGCGGGCCGGGACCTGGATGCTGCGGATCGTGCTGGGCCGTCCCGGGCTGCTGCGGCACTCACCGCTGCGGGCGGCCGGAGGCAACACCGACTTCACCCGGATCCGGCCGCTGGACCCGGACACCCTGCTGCGGATCGGCTTCGACAAGGGCGCGCTGACGCTCAGGGTCGAGGAGGTCCAGGCCAGGATCGACGGCCACCGGCTGGTGGACGGCCGCCTGGAGATCACCGGCCGGGTCCGCGGGCAGCACCGGCCGGTCAGCCTGACCGTCCATCAGAAGAACTCCTCGGAGCAGGTGGAGGCACCGGTCGTGAGCGGGGAGGCGGAGGCCGGGTGGCGTCCCTTCACGGCGGCCCTGCCACTGGACGCGATCGCCGCGGTCCCTCCGGCGACCGAGGACGGCCCGCGCGAGCTGGCACCGAGGTCGGTCGACGGATGGTGGTCCCGGCTGGTCACCGAGGACGGGGCGCAGCTGGTCGTCACGGCCCTGCCGGAGCTGCCGGCCCGCAGCTACCCGCTGCCGCCGGGGCCGGCCGGACCGGACCCGCGACTCGGCGACGAACTGCGGCTCCTCGCGGGCACCGAGGGCCAGTTGGTGCTGGAGCGGACCCGGCGCCCCACCGCCGACCGGATCGCCTGGACGCCCGAGGGGCGGCTGGAGATCGCTGGAACGCTGCCCGGGGACGCCGGGCCGATGGAGCTGGTGCTGCGTCACAGCGGGCTGCACCAGGAGGTCTCCGCCCCGCTGGAGCACACGGACGGGAGCTTCACCGCCTCCCTGGACCCGGCCGCCCACCCCGGGCTCGGCGGTGCGCACCCGCTGCGCGAGGGCCACTGGTACGGCTTCCTGCGCCGGCCCGGAGCTGACAGCAGGGACGGCGAGCTGTCGCTGCGGCTGGCGACCGCCGTCCAGACCGCCCTCCCGCTGGACCGGCCCGGCGCGGCCGGGCGGCCGTTCGCGGTGATCGCCTGCTACCGGGACATGTTCGTGCTGAACTCCGGTGCCGCGCCCGGCTTCGAGGGGCAGAGCCCGTACCGGGCCCGGCAGCTGGCCCGGCAGGCCTACCCCGCCGCGCGCCGGCTGCCGCTGCGCGAGGCGGTGCTCTACAGCAGCTTCGACGGGCGGCAGTACGGGGACGCGCCGCGCGCCGTCCACGAGGAACTGCTGGGCCGGGGCCGCGAACTGCAGCACCTGTGGACGGTGGACGACGAGCAGGTGGTGCTGCCGCCGTCGGCCCGGGCCGTCGCACTGGGCGGGCCGCAGTGGCACGAGGCGCTGGCCACCTGCCGCTACCTGGTCACCAATACCCAGCTCCCGCCCTGGTTCCGACGCCGGGAGGGCCAGACCGTGGTGCAGTGCGGCACCGGGGTCCCGGTCAAGCGCACCGGTCTGCAGCTGCGGGGTTCGGTCTACGCCGACCACAGCCGGCTGGCGGACCTCGCCGAGCAGGCGGCGCAGTGGAGCCTGCTGCTGGCGCCGAACCGGTCCGGCGCGGCCGCCCTGGGCCGGGCCTGGGACTACCGGGGCGAGATCCTGAGCGACTGCTCCCCGCGCACCGACCTGCTGCACGCCGAGGACCGGGAGAAGCTCGCCGAGGCGCTGCGGCACCGGCTTGACCTGCCCGAGGACCGGCGGACGGTGCTGTTCGCGCCCACCTTCCGGGACCACCGGGCGGTCTCCGGACGGCCGCCGCGCTACGACTTCGCCCCGGGCCTGGACCTGACCGGGTTCGCCGAGTCCCTCGGCGACGGCCACCGGGTGCTGGTGCGCCGTCACCCCGACACCGTCGCCTCGTTCCCGATCGGCGGAGCGGTCACCGACGTCAGCGGGTACCCGGACGCGCTGGAACTGCTGCTGGTCGCCGACGTCCTGGTCACCGACTACTCGTCGCTGGCGGTCGACTTCTGCCGGACCGGGAGGCCGGTGCTGTTCTTCACCCCGGACCTGGACCAGTACCGGGACTCGGTCCGCGGCCTGGAGATCGACCTGCCCCGGCACGCCCCGGGCCCGCTGCTGGAGACCCAGGACGCGCTGGTGCAGGCCGTGTTGGACCTGGACGCGGTGGCCGCCGCCCACGCCGAGCGCTACGCCGGCTTCCGCGAGGCCCACTGCGGCGCCCTCGACGCCGAGGGCGCCCGCCGCGCGGTCGACCGGATGCTGACCCTCGGCTGAGCCGTTCTGTCGCTCACCGAAGTTGAGCGGTGTGCTCCGGTTCGGGCATCGGCGCACCCGCCCCGGCGTCCGGCCTGGGCTGTGGCAGCACCGTGCTCCGGGCCTGCCACACCTGCCAGGCCCCGTAGCCGATCCCCAGCCCGAGCACGGCCCAGGTGAGCAGTCCGAGGAACAGCTCGCCGTCGCTCCACCGGGTGACATGGACCCGGTACCAGGGGAAGCCCCCGCTCCAGCGGGTGTAGATCAGCACCAGCAGCGAACCGCCGAGGGCGTTGTACCAGAGCCCCGGCCACAGGCCGACCACCAGCATCGCGGGTGCGGCCCAGGCCAGGTACTGCACGCCGCTGGCCGTCGACAGGAACAGCAGCGCGGAGACGGTGAGCCCGGTGATCGCCGGCAGCTCCCCGGGGCGCTTCCAGGCCAGCCCCGCGCCGAACGCCATGACCAGCGCGACCACCGGCAGATGGCCGCTGCCGTAGAGGAAGTCCAGCACCGGCTTCGGTACCCCGAGCCAGTGCCCGGCCTGCAGCAGGCCCCACTGCCGGTCGCCGCCGCCCTGGTACTCCAGCACGTTGCGCAGCAGCCCGCGCGGTGCCAGCACCAGCGCCGGCCCCCACAGCACGGCCAGGGTGGCCAGCAGGCCGGCCAGGAAGCGCCGCGCGGTGCCCGGACCGATCCTGAAAGCCCCCACCAGCAGCAGCGGCAGGGCGACCACCGGCGGGAGCTTGACGCTGACCGCCAGCGCCGCAGCGACCCCGGCCCAGACCGGCGAACCGAGGTCGGCCAGCAGCAGTACCGAGGCCAGCGCGAACATGACGCACAGTGAGTCGGTGTTGCCGTGGTAGGCGGACACGGTGACCAGCACCGGGCTGGCGGAGACCGCCACCGAGCAGCCCAGCGCGGTCAGCAGCCGCTGCCGCCGCCGTACCAGCTCGAAGACCACGACGGCGGAGCAGAGGTCGCCGACGCAGGGCGGGATCCGGATCAGTGTGGTGAAGGCGATGCCGTGCCGGGTCAGATGTCCCAGCAGCAGCAGGACCCAGCCGGTCAACGGAGGGTGGTTGTAGACGGGGAGGCCGTGCGGAAGTCGTGTGCCGTAGACCCGGTAGGGGCCCACCCGGACGATCGCCTTGCTGAATCCGTGGAAGAACTGCGCGTCGGCGGAGCCGACGGTGTGCGCCGCGATGTCCAGTTTCAGCAGGAAGGCGGTCAGCGCGACGGCGACGGCCGCGCCCCGGGCCAGCCGCAGCGGGTGCGACCTCAGAAAGTTCATGTCCAGGACCAACGACCCGGTCGGCGCTCCGGCACCGTTCCCGGCGGACGGACCATCAGTTCGGGTGACGGGTCATCAGCCCGCCCCGACCTCCGCCGGGGTGGGCGACGGTACGGCGGCCCGGATCTCCGGTCCCGCCGAGGCGTGGTCGGCGCGGGTGCGCCGCCGCTCCGCGTAGCCGCTCGCGACCAGCACCAGGGCGACGGTCCCGGAGAGCGCGGGCCAGTACAGGTAGCGGAAGTTGGACTCGGGCGCCGTGGGCAGGTAGGCGAGGATGTACACCAGCGAGCTGGCCCCGATCAGCCGCAGCTCCCTGCGGTGGCGGCCGGGCCAACTGCGGCGCAGCACCAGCACCAGCGAGACGGCCAGCCAGAACCAGCCCTGGAACAGCATCGGCAGGTCGCGGACCGAACCGGTCACGTAGTTCTGCAGGGCGGCCCGCAGCGTCTGGTTGGGCGGTGTCCGCTCCGCGATCGCGGGCAGCAGGCTGTTGTGCGGGGTGCCGTTCCAGAAGGTCTGGTTGCTCTGGAAGAGCAGCTTGCTGAAGACCTGGACCCGGTAGGCGAGGTACCCCCGCCAGTGCTTCGGCATCTGCTGGGCCTCCATCCGGACCAGCACGCCGGCGTTCCGGCTCAGTTCCATCAGGTCGAAGGGACCCTTGCGCGGATAGCACTCCAGGTACGCGTCGGAGGTGATGTGGCGCCTCCGGCAGTCGATGTCGGCGGCGACCATCCGGTCGCGGAAGTCCGCGCTCCCGCCGGCCTGTTCGGCGGCGGCGCGCACCTGGGCCGGGGTGAGCACATGGACCAGGTCGTCCACCGGGATCACCGCGTACACCTTGGTGGCCAGCGGGTGGGTGGCCGCGGACACCCCGAGGCTGCCGGCGACGGTGACCACGAGGAGGACCCCGGTGGCGACCAGCCAGCGGCGGCGGCCCGGGGCCGGCCACGCCGCCGGCACCAGCAGCGCGAAGACCGGGAGCACGGCGGGGAACCCGTTCTTCCGGACCAGGCCGGCGTAGACGATGAACAGCACGCCGAGCACCACCAGGGCCCAGCGGGTCCCGGTCCGGCCCTCCGGCAGCTCGCGCGCGGTGAGCGCGATGGCGAGGGCGGCCAGGAGCGCGTACGCCAGGTGCACGTCCTTCCACACCACGCCGGTGAAGTTCATGATCTGCGGCGCCAGGCCGACGGCGAGCACCGCCAGCGAGAGGCCGCGACTGCCGGTCCCCTTCCAGACCAGCCGGGCCAGGACCCACAGCGATCCCCAGAGCACGGCGGTCTGCAGGTCGGCCATGGCCGCGAGGGACCCTGTGGTGCGGATCAGGATCCGCCACAGCAGGGCCAGCACCGGCGGGTGCCAGTCGCTCACCGGCTGGTTCCCGAGCGCCTGCGACAGCTGGTAGGCGCTGTCCGCGCTGAGGTATCCGGGGTGGAAGACGACGGCCACGGCGCAGCCGCAGCAGGTCGCGACCGCGGCCAGGCACCACGGCCAGAGCGCACCGCGCCGCCAAGCGGCGCGCACCGCGGCGGTCAGTCGGCAGATGGTTCTGGGCATGGGGGCGGAGACCTTTCAGCGACGGGCGGGGACCACCTCGACCCGGTGAACTGCCCGGTACCGCACGGGGTTGCGCGCTCCGCCGCGACGCCACCCGAATGTGCGGACCCGCCGTCAGTCGTTGGGGTGACGCTGTGGAACGGGCCGAAGGGCGAAGGCGCAGGCAGGGCGGATAAGTATGACGTTCCCCGGCGATTGGGCGGAGTCGCCGTCACGGCGGCGTCGATACGCTGTGCGGATTCCCCAATTCCTGGCCCCTGTTCAATTCGCCGTCCGCAGCTGGAGAATCCCATGCCGCAGCCCACTCGCCCAACCGCTCCGAGAATCGGCGTCCTGGTCGTCGCCTACAATGCGGAGAACACCCTGGCGAAGACGCTCCAACGCATCCCGGCGGAGTTTCGGGCCCGTATCGCCGAGATCCTGGTGATGGACGACGCCAGCCACGACGCCACCTTCCTGGCCGGCTGGCGCTGGTCCCAGCAGGAGGACGCGCCGCCCACCGTGGTCATGCGGCACACCAAGAACCTGGGCTACGGCGGCAACCAGAACGCGGTGTTCGGCTCCCGGATGATGGACTCGGGCGGGGCCAGGCGCGGTGGAATGCCCGCGTACAAGTGGCTCGGCAACCGGGTGCTGACGAAGATCGAGAACTCCCTGCTGGGCACCTCGCTGACGGAGTTCCACTCCGGCTACCGCGCCTATCGGGTCGACGCGCTGCGGGACCTGCTGATCGACCGCAACACGGACGCCTTCGACTTCGACACCCAGATCATCGTGCAGCTGATCGACGCCGGGAAGCGCATCGTGGAGGTGCCGATCCCCACCTACTACGGGGACGAGATCTGCTACGTCAACGGCCTCAAGTACGCCAAGGACGTGGTCAAGGACGTGCTGGAGTACCGGCTCGCGATGAAGGGCTTCGGCAGCTGCCCCTGGGTGCCCAAGGCCGAGGAGTACGCCTTCAAGGCCGGGGACGGTTCCTCGCACGCGGAGATCCTGGCGATGCTGTCCGGGCTGGCGCCGATGAACGTGCTGGACCTCGGCTGCTCCGGCGGGCTCTTCGCCGAGCAGGTGCGCAAGCAGGGCCACACGGTCACCGGCGTCGACTACATCGAGGTGCCGGGCGTCCGCGAGCGCACCGACCGGTTCCTGCTGGCCGACCTCAACCAGGGGCTGCCGCCCGGCCTCACCGGTCCGTTCGACCTGGTGGTCGCCGGGGACGTGGTCGAGCACCTGGTCAACCCCGAGCAACTGCTGCGCCAGGTCCAGCAGGTACTGCGTCCGGGCGGCGAACTGGTGCTCTCGGTCCCCAACTTCGGGCACTGGTACTCACGGCTCCGGGTCGCCCTCGGCGTGTTCGACTACGACCGCCGGGGCATCCTCGACGAGACGCACCTGCGCTTCTTCTCCCGGGCCAGCCTGCGCCGGATGATCCGCAACGCCGGCTACGACCTCCTCGAACTGCGCTCCACCGGGTCCCCGTTCGTGCAGCTCGCCGGTTCGGGCGCGGCGGCCGGGGCGGCCTCGGCGCTGTCCCGGGGGCTGGTCAGGCTGCGGCCCACGATGTTCGGCTACCAGTACGTGGCCAGGCTGACCCCGCACGCCCAGGAGGTCATCACGGCGGGTCAGAGCGCCGGCGTCGACGAGCTGCTGGCCGCGCAGGCGCGCCGCGGGGACGAGGTCGCGGCCGGACAGCGGAGCTGATCGGCGCGGCAGCGGACGCGGTCCCCGCCGCCCGGCAGCGGGGACCGTCGTAACGGAGGCAACGGAGCCGGCGGAGCCACCGGAGCCGAAAGGGCCGTCAGCGGGTCGCCCGCGCCCAGCGTCGGCCGAGGGCCGCCGCGCCGGCGCCGAGTCCCGCCCCGGCCAGCACGTCTGACGGATAGTGCACCCCGACGGCGAGCCGCGCCGCACACACCGCCGAGGCCAGCAGCGCGGTCGGCGCCGTGGGCAGCAGCCCCTGGAAGGCGATCACCGCGGCCGCCGACGAGGTGGCGTGCGAGCTGGGGAAGCTGTGCTGCCCGGCGGTGGCCGCCAGCGGCTCCAGGCCGTCCGGCAGCTCCGGGCGCGGGCGGCGGACCAGCCGCTTCACCCCCATGCTGGCCAGGTGCGCCCCGGCGACCACGGCCGTGGACCGCAGCCAGACGCCGCGCCGTTCGCGGTCCAGCGCCGCCCCGGTCAGCCCGGCGACCAGCCAGACCGCGCCGTGCTCGCCGGACCAGGAGAGAGCGCGGCCCGCGGCGGCGACGGCGGGCCGTTCGGCGAGTCGCCGGGCGGCCAGCACGGTGCGCAGGTCGGGGCCGCCGGAGGGCGGGTTGTCCCAGAGGGCCATGGTGGTTCTCTTCCGGTCGGTCTGCTTCTGCCTCCCCGCTAACCACCCGATGCGGTGAGAAGTCACGAATGTGGTCGGTATCAACCGAAAGGGGCGGTACGTTCTTGCCCATGCAAGGACCTGACGCACCGCCGTCCGACGCACCGTTGCCAGCGGCACCGCCGTCCGAGGTACTGGTCGCCCTCTCCGGCTGGGGCCGTACCGCGCCCACCGGCGCCCGGGTGACCTCCCCGGCCACCACCGAGGCGGTCGTCGCCGCGCTGCGGGCGGCGGGGGAGCGCGGGGTGGTCGCACGCGGGCTCGGGCGCTCCTACGGGGACGCCGCGCAGAACGCCGGCGGCTCGGTCCTGGACATGACCGCGCTCAGCGCGATCCGCTCCATCGACGCGCGGCGCGGGATCGTCGACTGCGAGTCGGGCGTCAGCCTGGACCGGCTGATGCGACTGCTGCTGCCGCTGGGCTGGTTCGTCCCGGTCACCCCCGGAACCCGGCAGGTCACCGTGGGCGGCGCGATCGGCGCCGACGTCCACGGCAAGAACCACCATGTCAGCGGCGGTTTCAGCCGCCACGTCCGGTCGCTGGAGCTGCTCACCGCGGACGGCCGGGTGCGCACGCTCACCCCGGCCGACGACCCCGAGCTGTTCTGGGCCACCGCCGGCGGCATGGGGCTGACCGGGGTGGTGCTCTCGGCGCAGATCCAACTGCTGGCCGTGCAGACCTCGTTGATCAGCGTGGACACCGAACGGGCGGTCGACCTCGACGATCTGATGGCCCGTCTGGACGCCACCGACCACCGCTACCGCTACTCGGTCGCCTGGATCGACCTGCTGGCCCGGGGCGCCTCGCTGGGCCGCGCGGTGCTCACCCGGGGCGACCACGCCCCGTTGGACCAGCTCGGCCCGCGGCAGCTGCGCTCGCCGCTCGGTTTCCGCACCGCCGGCCTCCCCGCAGTGCCGCGCGGCATCCCCGGCGGGCTGCTGAGCGCGGCCACCGTCGGTGCCTTCAACGAGTTCTGGTACCGCCGGGCGCCGCGCGAACGGCGTGGACAGCTGCAGTCCATCCCCACCTTCTTCCACCCCCTCGACGGGCTGCCCGAGTGGAACCGGATCTACGGCCCGGGCGGCTTCCTGCAGTACCAGTTCGTGGTCCCCTACGGCGAGGAGGCCGCGCTGCGGCGGATCGTCGAGACCATCGCCCGGCACCGCTGCCCGGCCTTCCTCGCGGTGCTCAAGCGCTTCGGCGAGGGCGACCCCGGCTGGCTGTCCTTCCCGTCCCCGGGCTGGACCCTGGCCCTGGACATCCCCGCCGGGCTGCCCGGACTCGGCCGGCTGCTGGACGGCCTGGACCAGGAGGTGCTGGCCGCCGGCGGCCGGGTCTACCTCGCCAAGGACTCCCGGCTGCGGCCGGACGCCCTGGCGCCGATGTACCCCAGGCTGGACGACTTCCGCGCCCTGCGGGCCCGGATCGACCCCGGGAACCGCTTCACCTCCGACCTCGCCCGCCGCCTCAGTCTGTAGGACTGCAGAACCCAGAAGGTGACCCGACCATGAAGAACGCCCTGGGCCAGCCCCAGTCCCTGCTGCTGCTCGGCGGCTCCTCCGAGATCGGCCTGGCCACCGCCCGCCGGCTGGTCCAGGGCCGCACCCGGCGGGTCCACCTCGCCGGGCGCCCCTCGCCGGCGCTCACCGCCGCCGCCGCCGAACTCACCGCGATGGGCGCCGAGGTCAGCGTCCACGACTTCGACGCCGCCGCCCTGGACACCCATGAGACGGTGCTGGGCAAGGTCTTCGCCGAGGGCGACATCGACGCCGTGCTGCTCGCCTTCGGCGTCCTCGGCGACCAGCTGAAGGACGAGCAGGACCCGATGGCCGCCGCCGCCGTCGGCCAGGTCAACTACCTGGGCGCGGTCACCTCCGCACTGGTCAGCGCGCAGGCGCTGCGCCGCCAGGGCCACGGCTCGCTGATCGTGCTGTCCTCGGTCGCGGGGGAGCGGGCCCGCCGGGCCAACTTCATCTACGGCTCCACCAAGGCCGGTCTTGACGCCTTCGCCCAGGGCCTCGGCGACTCGCTGCAGGGCACCGGGGTGCACGTGATGGTGGTCCGCCCCGGCTTCGTCAGGGGCCGGATGACCGAGGGCCGGCCGGAGGCGCCGATGGCCACCACCCCGGAGGCGGTCGCCGAGGCGATCCTGGTCGGACTGCAGCGCGGCAGCGAGACGGTGTGGGCGCCCGGGGCGCTCCGGGTGGTGATGTCCGGGGTGCGGCACCTGCCGCGTCCGGTGTACCGCCGGCTCGCCGTCTGACCGGCCGTCAGGACCGCTGACGCCATGGACTGGCTGACCCGGCTGCCGGTGCTCGGACCGCTCGCCGCGCGGGTGTTGCGGAGCCGTCCCTACCTGGTCTTCGAGCACGTCAACGAGGTCGGCTCGAACCGGCTCGCCGGCGCGGTCACCTTCTTCGGCTTCCTGGCCCTGTTCCCGCTGCTCACCGTGGCCATGGCGATCGCGGCGGCCACCCTCAGCAGCGGCCGGGTGCAGAGCATCCAGGACGCCATCACCCGGCAGCTGCCCTCACTGGCGGACTCGCTGGACCTGGACTCGCTGGTCCGCAACGCCGGGACGGTGGGGGTGATCGGCGGGGCGCTGCTGCTGGTCTCCGGCCTGGGCTGGGTCGACACCACCCGGGTGTCCATCCGCACGGTGTGGCGGCTGCCGATCGAGCCGGGCAACGCGGTGCTGCGCAAGGCCCTGGACGTCGGGGTGCTGATCGGCCTTGGCGCGGTCGCCGCGGTGTCCATCGCCGCCTCCGCGGCGACCTCGGCGCTGACCGGACGGCTGGCCGGCTGGCTCGGCGTCGACCACCAGTCCTGGGGCCGGTGGCTGCTGTCGGCGGCGAGCTTCGTGATCGCGGTGGGCGCCGACACCCTGATGTTCGCCTACCTGCTGGTCGGCCTGCCGCGGATCGGCGACCAGCGCCGACGCACCGTCGTCGAGGGCGCGCTGCTCGGCGCGGTCGGCTTCGAACTGCTGAAGCAGCTGCTCACGGCCTACCTCAGCAATGTCGCCGCCAAGAGCATGTACGGCGCCTTCGGCACCCCGGTGGCGCTGCTGCTGTGGATCAACTTCATCTTCCGCTGGCTCTTCTTCTGCGTCGCCTGGACCGCCACCGACGACCCGGAGGCCGCCCGGTCCCGCGCCCGCGCCCGAGCAGCAGAAGCCTGGACCGAAGCGGGCGGCACCGGGACGCCCGGCGACCCGGCTGGCGATCCGCTCGGCGAACCTTCCGCGCCGGCCGAGACGTCGGCAGCGCCGCCGCGCTCCCGTCCGGCGGCCCTGGCCACCGCCTTCGGCCTGGGCGCGGCGAGCGGTTCGGCCCTGCGTCGGCTGCGGCGCCGGTTCCAGGTCCGCCGCAGCCGCTGACCGCTCGGTCTGGCAGGGTTGCTTCCCGCGAGCGCGAGCACGAGCGGGGAGGCGGTGGTCCGTGGTGGTGGAGCTGCGGCACGGCAGGGTACTGGTGGTGGACGACGACGCCGCGATCAGGCGGTCGCTGGAGCGCGGGCTGCGGCTGAACGGCTTCGCGGTGGCCCTGGCCGAGGGCGGTCGCGCCGCGCTGCAGGCGCTGGCGCAGGCGCCGCCGGACGTGCTGGTGCTGGACGTCTCCATGCCCGACCTGCCGGGTACCGAGGTCTGCCGCAGGCTGCGCGGACGGGGCGACGAGACGCCGGTGCTGATGCTGTCGGCACTGGACCAGCTGGAGGACCGGCTGGCCGGGCTGCAGGCCGGGGCCGACGACTACCTGGTGAAGCCCTTCGCGCTGCAGGAACTGGTGCTGCGGCTGCACGCGCTGCTGCGCCGCCGGCCGCCGCGCGGCACCGACCGGCTGACGGTGGGCGGGCTCACGGTGGATCCCTCCACCAGGGAGGCGCGCTACCTCGGCGACCCGGTGGAGCTGACCCGCCGTGAGTTCGACCTGCTGGAGGTGCTGGCGCGGAACGCCGGCCTGGTGCTGACCCGGGATCAGCTGCTGGAGCGGGTCTGGGGCTACGACTTCGAGGTCCGCACCGATGTGGTCGACACCTTCGTCAGCTATCTGCGCCGCAAGCTGGAGGCCGGCGGCCGCCCGCGGCTGGTGCGGACCGTCCGCGGCGTCGGCTTCGTGCTGCGGCCGGAGGATCCCTCATGAGGCTCGCCACCAGGATCGCGCTGGTCACCGCGGTGATCGTGCCGGTGCTGGTGCTGCTCGCGGGTCTGCTGCTGCTCGGCCTGGTGGGCCGGGACCTGCGGGCCGGACAGGACGGGCAGCTGCGGGACCGGGCCGCGGCCGCGCTCCCGTACGCACGCACCGAACTGCGGGCCGCGGCCGCCGGACGGCTGCGGCAGGAGGTCAACCAGCAGGGCCGGCTCGGCGCGGCCGCACTGGACGTCGGGGTACGGCTGACGGCCGCCGACGGCACCGTGCTGGACAGTCAGGGCGCCCAGCCCGACCAGGCGGTACCGCTCCCGGCCGGCACCGGCGGCCCGCAGACCGTCACCGGCGCCGACGGCACCGCCTGGCGCGCGCTGGCGCAGCCGATCCCCACCGGCGCGGCCCAGCCCGG
Source organism: Streptacidiphilus jeojiense (assembly GCF_000719095.1). Lineage (GTDB taxonomy): Bacteria > Actinomycetota > Actinomycetes > Streptomycetales > Streptomycetaceae > Streptacidiphilus > Streptacidiphilus jeojiensis. The sequence continues at coordinate 22,056 of NZ_JOEH01000041.1, forward strand.
CGGCACCCTGTGGCTCTTCGCCCGGGCCTCCGCCGTGCAGCACGAGGTCCGGACCGTACGCGGCCGTATCGTCCTGGTCGCGCTGGTCGCCGCGCCGCTCGGCGGACTGCTCGCCTTTCTGGTCGCCGAGCGCGCGGCCCGCCCGCTGCGGCTGCTGCGGCGCCGGACCGGAGGTCTCGACCCGGACGACCCGGCGACCCGGCCGCGCCTCAGCGACCGGCCCACCGGAGTGGTCGAGGTGGACGAGCTGGCCGGCACCCTTCAGTCGGTTCTCGCGCGCTACGACGAGCAGGCGGCCCGCACCGCGGAGGCGCTGGCGACGGCGCGGGCCTTCGCCGCCTCCGCCTCGCACGAGCTGCGCACCCCGCTGATGAGCATGCGCACCAATCTGGACGTCCTCACCGAGCACCCCGGGCTGGCCGCCGAGGACCGCGCCGAGATCCTGGCCGACCTGCAGTCCGAGCACGCCCGGCTGCTGGGCACGCTCACCGCCTTGCGCGCGCTGGCCCAGGGCGACCTGGTCGAGCAGGACGCCTTCGGCCCGGTGGACCTGCTGGACCTGGTGGAGTCGGCGGCGGCCGAGGCACGCCGGCGCGACCAGCGGGCCCGGATCACCGTCCGCTCCTCGTCCGGGGCGCTGCGGCTGCACGGCTGGGAGCCAGGGTTGCGGATGGCGGTGGACAACCTGCTGGCCAACGCCCTGGTGCACGGAAGGTCGGCGGACGGCACGGCCGTGATCGAGCTGGCGCTGGGCCGGAACGGCGCCGACGCGGTGCTGACCGTCGCCGACCACGGTCCGGGCATCCCGAGGGACCGCCGCGACTCGGTGTTCGAACGGTTCCGGCGCGACCCGGGCAGCCCCGGCTCCGGACTCGGACTGACCCTGGTCGCCCAGCAGATCACCCTGCACCGGGGCACGGTCCGCTTCACCGAGCCGCCGTCGGGGACCGGCGCGCTGGCCGAGGTCGTCCTTCCGCTGGCCGCCTCCGCGCCCACGCTCCAGCTGCGCAGGGACTGGCTCAGCGCCGACAGCTGACAGCTGACAGCGGCTCAGTCGGACCACAACGTTTCCACAAGGATGCTTCCTACGCTCCCCGCAGACGGGGCGTCACCCGCGCCCCGACGTTGTGGAGGAGACCTGCCATGCCCACCCGCCGTGCGACCCTCACCTCGGCCTTCGCCGGGATCGCCCTCACCGGAGCGCTGATCGGCGCGGGCACCCCGGCCTCGGCGGCCGCCGCGCCGAGCGCCGGCGCCCCGTCCGCCGCGACCACGAAGACCCCCGCCCAGCGCGAGGCGAAGGCCGTCTGCGCCCGCGCCCCCAAGGTCGACGCCCGGATCACCCGCGCGCTGGCCCGGCTGCACGGACCCGCCACCGAGCGGGGCTCCATCGCGCGGCTGCAGAAGCGGGTGGACATCGCCAAGGCGGCCGGGAACACCGCCGTCGAGACCTACCTCAACGACCGGCTGACCGCCCGTCAGTCCATGGTCGGCACGCTCACCACCCGTCAGGGCGACCTGAAGGGCGTGGAGACCTGGTGCTCCGCCAACGGCCTCGGCGGTGCGGAATGACGCGCCGTCACCTGGTCTGGCCGGCAATGGTGGTCGCGGTGCTCGCGCTGGGGGCGTGCTCGCACACGCCGGCGGCGGGCGGTACCGCCGCGCCGTCGACCACGCCCTCGGGGATCTCCAGCAGTACTGTCCAGCAGATGCAGCAGCAGGTCGACGCCGCCCAGAGCGCGGCGGCCGCCGCCGACTCCGACGCCGCGAACGACCCCAACTGACGCCTCGCGCCGCTGTCGAGAATCCGCCGGAACCTGCACTCGCGGCACCTACACCCTCGGCAACGCCCTACGCCGCCGCTTGGCGGCGTAGCGCCGCCGCCGCATCAGCAGTGCGCCGCCCGCCGCGACGGCGACCGCCACCAGCCCGGCTCCGGACGCCCCCGCCCACCCCATCCCGCCGAACCCGGCGGAACTCGCGGCGGCGACCGGCGCCGTCGCGGCCTTGGACGGCGCCGTCACGGAGTCACCGCCGGACCCGGTCTTCGCAGCCGCCGAGGGCTTCGGGGACGCCGCGTCCAGGCTGCCGACCGGGGTGACCTTGCCGTCCGCGGCGAAGCCCCAGTCGAGCAGTTCGGCGGCCTCGGTGTAGACCGCGTTCAGGGCGTGGTCCTGAGGGTTCATCAGCGTCGCCATAATGGTGCGGCCGCCCCGCCTGGCCGCCACCACCAGGGTGTTGCCGGCATTGGTGGTGTAGCCGTTCTTGACGCCGATCAGGCCGTCGTAGCGGGGGACGCCGTCGATGCCCATCAGCATCCGGTCGGTGTTGTCGATCTCGAACGGCTTGCCCTTGGTGTTCGGCCCGCCCGGGAACTCCGCCTTCCAGGTCCCGGCGTACCGGGCGAAGTCGGCGTTCTTCATCCCGTCCCGCGCGAACAGGCTGAGGTCGTACGCCGAGGAGACCTGCCCCGGCATGTCGTACCCGTCGGGGGAGACCACATGGGTGTCGCCGGCGCCCAGCTTCACCGCCTGGGCCTGCATCTGGGCCACCGTCGCGGCCACCCCGCCGTTCATCGAGGCGAGCACATGGACGGCGTCGTTGCCGGAGCGCAGGAAGACGCCGAGCCACAGGTCGGACACCTTGTAGGTCTGGCCGGGCAGCACGCCGACCAGGCTGCTGCCCTCACCCATCCCGGCCAGGTCCGCGTCGGTCACCTTGTGGGTGGCCCTGGTCGGGATCTTCGGCAGCACGGTGTCCGCGAACAGCGTCTTCAGGGTGCTCGCCGGCGGCAGTGCCCAGTGCGCGTTCTTCGCCGCCAGCACCAGGCCGGTCGTGGTGTCGGAGACGATCCAGGACAGCGCGCTCAGCTTGGCCGGCAGCGCCGGCGCGCCAGCCCGGAGCTGCACCTGGACCCCGGACAGTCCCAGCCGCTCGCCGCCGACCGTGGACATCCTGGCCGGCGGTCTCGGCGTGACGGTGCCGCTCGCGGTGGGCGAGGGCGTCGCCGAGGCGGGGGCGAGGGAAACCAGTCCGGCAGTGAGCGCGACGGTACACAGCACGGCCGCGGTACGGAGATCGTTGTGCACCGGTCGACCGTACCCAATCGATGGCAACGACCGAACCACCCCCTGGTAAAAGCACACTAATGGCAGCCCGGGATACTTACCCCATGAGACTGAGCCGCCGCGCCTCCTGGTTCCTGACCGCCTTCGGCGTCTGGTCCCTCTGGATCTGGATCACCTTCTTCAAGAACCTGTGGGCCGACGGTGAGGGCCTCGCCTTCACCAACGGCGACCACTCCCGCCCCACCGCCTACTTCTGGATCCACGCCACCCTGGCCCTGGCCTCACTCGTGCTGGGCCTGGTCGTCGGCTCCCTCGGCGTCAGATCCCTGCGCCGCAAGGCGCACTAAAGGGGCGCGGGGAACTGCGCGACCAGCCATGCACGTGCGTGTACGTCCGGCCGGACAGTTCCCCGCGCCCCCAGAAATCCCTAGAAGCGACGGGTGACCAGCGCCCGCTTCACTTCCTGGATCGCCTTGGTGACCTCGATACCCCGAGGGCAGGCGTCAGTGCAGTTGAAGGTGGTGCGGCAGCGCCACACCCCCTCGCGGTCGTTGAGGATCTCCAGCCGCTGCTCCGCACCCTCGTCACGCGAGTCGAAGATGAAGCGGTGCGCGTTGACGATCGCCGCCGGGCCGAAGTACTGCCCGTCGTTCCAGAACACCGGGCAGGACGTGGTGCACGCGGCGCAGAGGATGCACTTGGTGGTGTCCTCGAAGCGCTGCACGTCCCCCTCGGACTGGATCCGCTCCCGGGTCGGCTCGTTGCCGGTGGTGATCAGGAACGGCATCACGTCGCGGTAGGCCTGGAAGAACGGGTCCATGTCCACGACCAGGTCCTTCAGGACCGTGAGGCCCTTGATGGGCTCGATCGTGATCGGCTTCTCCGGGTTGACGTCCTTGATGAGCGTCTTGCAGGCGAGCCGGTTCTTGCCGTTGATCCGCATGGCGTCGGACCCGCAGACGCCGTGGGCGCAGGAGCGACGGTACGTCAGCGTGCCGTCCTGCTCCCACTTGATGGTGTTGATCGCGTCCAGGACGCGGATCTTCGGGTCCACGGTGAGCTGGTAGTCCACCCACACCGCGTCCGGGTGCTCCTCCGGGTTGAACCGGCGGATCCGGACCGTGATGGTGACCAGCTCGACCTTGCCGGACTCGGCGGCGTCCAGCCCGGCCGAGTGCGGGTTCCCGCCCTGGGGCGCGGCGTCTTCGATCGTGGGGGTGCTCATCAGTACTTACGCTCCATCGGCTGGTAGCGGGTCACCACGACCGGCTTGTAGTCCAGGCGGATGCTGGTGTTCCCATCGGCGTCCACCTCGCGGTACGCCATGGTGTGCTGCATGAAGTTGACGTCGTCACGGGTCGGGTAGTCCTCGCGGAAGTGACCGCCGCGGGACTCCTTGCGGGCCAGCCCGGACACCGCGGTGACCTCGGCCAGGTCGAGCAGGTTGCCCAGCTCCACGGCCTCCAGCAGGTCGGTGTTGAACCGCTTGCCCTTGTCCATCACCGAGATGTGCTTGTAGCGCTCCTTCAGCGCGGCGATGTCCTCCACCGCCTGCTTCAGGGTCGCCTCGGTGCGGTACACCATCGAGTTGGTGTCCATGGACTGCTGCAGCTCGCTGCGGATGTCCGAGACGCGCTCGCTGCCGTTGCCGTTGCGGATCCGCTCCAGCTGCTCGACGACCTGCTCGGCCGGGTTCTCCGGCAGCTCGACGTAGTCGGCGGTGGCGGCGTACTCGGCGGCGGCGATGCCGGCCCGGCGGCCGAACACGTTGATGTCCAGCAGCGAGTTGGTGCCCAGCCGGTTGGCGCCGTGCACCGACACGCAGGCCACCTCGCCCGCGGCGTAGAGGCCGGGGACGACGGTGTCGTTGTCCAGCAGCACCTCGCCCTGGACGTTGGTGGGGATGCCGCCCATGGCGTAGTGCGCGGTCGGCTGGATCGGGATCGGGTCCGTGTAGGGCTCGATGCCGAGGTAGGTGCGCGCGAACTCGGTGATGTCCGGGAGCTTGGCGTCCAGCTGCTCCGGCGGAAGGTGCGTCAGGTCCAGGTAGACGTGGTCGCCGTCCAGGCCGCAGCCGCGGCCCTCGCGGATCTCGGTGTAGATCGCCCGGGAGACGACGTCACGCGAGGCCAGGTCCTTCATGACCGGCGCGTACTTCTCCATGAAGCGCTCGCCGTCCTTGTTGCGGAGGATGCCGCCCTCACCGCGGGCGCCCTCCGTCAGCAGGATGCCCATGCGCCAGATGCCCGTCGGGTGGAACTGGAAGAACTCCATGTCCTCCAGCGGCAGCCCGCGCCGGAACGCGGCGGCCTGGCCGTCGCCGGTCAGGGTGTGCGCGTTGGAGGTGACCTTGAAGAACTTGCCGTTGCCGCCGGAGGCGAAGATCACGGCCTTGGCCTGGAAGACGTGGATCTCGCCGGTGGCCAGCTCGTAGGCGACCACGCCGGCCGTCCGCTTGACCCCGTCGACCTCGGCCAGCAGCAGGTCCAGGACGTAGAACTCGTTGAAGAACTCCACGCCCTCCTTGACGCAGTTCTGGTAGAGCGTCTGGAGGATCATGTGACCGGTGCGGTCGGCCGCGTAGCAGGAGCGGCGCACCGCCGCCTTGCCGTGGTCGCGGGTGTGCCCGCCGAAGCGGCGCTGGTCGATCCTGCCCTCGGGGGTCCGGTTGAACGGGAGGCCCATCTTCTCCAGGTCGAGGACCGCGTCGATGGCCTCCTTCGCCAGGATCTCGGCGGCGTCCTGGTCGACCAGGTAGTCACCGCCCTTGACGGTGTCGAAGGTGTGCCACTCCCAGTTGTCCTCCTCGACGTTGGCCAGTGCGGCGGCCATGCCGCCCTGGGCCGCGCCGGTGTGGGACCGGGTGGGGTAGAGCTTGGTCAGCACGGCGGTGCGGCTGCGCTTGGTCGACTCGATGGCCGCGCGCATTCCGGCGCCGCCGGCGCCGACGATGACGGTGTCGTACTTGTGTACCTGCATGTCAGTCTGCTGCCTCGTCCGTCCGCGCTCAGCTGATGTTCGGGTCGAAGGTGAAGATCACCAGGGTGCCCAGCAGCACGGTGAAGACCGTGGCGGTCACCAGCAGGACCTTCAACCAGAAACGGGTGGTGTCGCGCTCCGCGTAGTCGTTGATGACCGTGCGCATGCCGTTCGCGCCGTGGAGCATCGCCAGCCACAGCATCAGCAGGTCCCAGCCCTGCCAGAACGGGGACGCCCAGCGGCCCGCGACGAAGGCGAAGCTGATCTTGGTGACGCCGCCGTCCAGGATCAGCTGGATGATCAGGTGACCCAGCACCAGGAACACCAGCACCACGCCGGACAGGCGCATGAACAGCCAGGCCAGCATCTCGAAGTTGGTCCGAGACTTGCGGCCGGTCCTCTTGGTGCGGGTGCGCGGGGGCTCGATCAGAAAGGCCGAGGGGTCCGTCGGCCGATCGTTGGTGAGCTCGACGCCGGAGATGGAGCCAGTGGTTTCAATAGCCATTTCTCGCCTCACCCGAACCAGTTGCGGAGGGTTTCCTGCAGGATCGGGTAGAAGGCACCAGCCATCAGCACGACCCACACGGTCACTACGGTCCAGAGCATCTGGCGCTGGTACTTCGGGCCCTTGGCCCAGAAGTCCACCGCGATGACCCGCAGGCCGTTCAGCGCGTGGAACAGGATGGCGGCCGTCAGGCCGTACTCCATCAGGTTGACGGGCCAGGTCTTGTACGTCGCGATCGTGCTGTTGTAGGCCTGCGGTGAGACCCGGACAAGAGCGGTGTCGAGGACGTGGGCGAACAGGAAGAAGAAGATGAGGACGCCGGTGACTCGATGAGCCACCCACGACCACATGCCTTCCCGGCCGCGGTACAGCGTTCCAGCCGGCACGGAACAACCCTCCGGAAGCGGGGCGGGGGCTCGGCCGGCATCAGTGTCGGTCGTCAGCCCGGCCGGGTATGGTCCACCGGCCCCGGCCATCGTAGCCACGGGAACCGGCGGTCAGCCCGCCGGGGGTCGACCGGATGATCAAACAGCCCTGCCCGGCGTAACGGCCGCCCGGGTCGGCGGCCCGCTCCGGCCGTCGCCCCGTGCCGGATCCGCGCCTCGGCCTGCGGCGCACCCGCGCCGGCGGGCTCCGGTCCAGGTCAGCCGGGACACGCCGCGGCCCGCCGGGGTGTGGGGGAGATCACCCCCGTTGTCTCACGATGCCGCCGAGGCGTGAGACGCCACCAGATGCTCCAGCCGGTGCAGGGCGATCCGGCGCAGTTCCTCGGCCGCCGTACTGCGCTCCTCGTCGGGGTCGTTGCCGAGCCGGGCGCGCAGGCTGACCAGGACCTGGTCCAGCATCTCCTCGGCCGGGCAGTCGTCCAGGCTGACCACGAAGACATGGCCGAAGCGCGCCTCGTAGGCGGCGTGGGCCGCCTGCAGCGCGGTGTGCGCGGCCTGGCTGCCGGGCGCCCGCATCCCCAGCAGCGGCTGGGGCATGCTGCTCTCGTCCGCCAGAGCCTCCGTCAGATCGGTGTGGGACAGGTCGTAGGAGGCCTCGCTGGCGGCGGCCAGCAGCGAGGACACGGTCGGGTAGGGACGGTGCACGGCCAGCCGCAGGGCCCAGCGGCGGCTGCCGCAGCAGGCCAGCAGCGCCTCCTCGGCCGCGCCGAAGTCCGCGTCGTTGAAGCGCCGCAGCCCCGACGGCAGCCCGGACACCGCCACCACCGGACCGGCGACCTGACCGGGGGTCGGCTCGACGGCGGGTGCTGCGGCGGGGGGCATGCTGTCGGCGGGCTTGTTGTCCGGTTTCGGCTGCGCCGGGATGTCGCCGGTCAGCGGGTCCTCCTCGGTCGAACGGGGTGAGGGCGCTTGGAGACTGGTGCGGTTCGCCATGCCCCTCTTCTAAGGGCACCGACGGTGGAGCGACAGGACCGGTTGCGTGGCGCGGATGGGGCTGCGGGGCCGCCTGAGCACCCGGAGGCCTTGCGGGGCAAGGCTCTCCGAGTCTGCGGCACGGTTTTCCCAGAGATAAGGATTCACTCGAATCGGCTATCAAGTCGAGACCCTTACCGCCGAATGATGGGACGGCTTCGTACGGGTGAACGAGGCTCGTCGGCCGTCGCGGACGGCTAGGGCTTGCGGGCGACCTTGTGCGCGGCCGCCTGCGCGAGCGGACGGACCACCAGCAGGTCCACGTTGACGTGCGCGGGACGGGTGACCGTCCAGGCGATGGTGTCGGCGACGTCGTCGGCGGTGAGCGGCTCGGCCACGCCGGCGTAGACCGAGGCGGCCTTGTCGGCGTCGCCGCCGAAGCGGGTGAGGGCGAACTCGTCGGTCCGCACCATGCCGGGGGCGATCTCGATCACCCGGACCGGTTCGCCGACCAGTTCGAGCCGCAGCGTGCCGGCGATGGCGTGCGCGCCGGCCTTGGCCGCGACGTAGCCGCCGCCGCCCTCGTAGGGGACGAAGGCCGCGGTGGAGGAGAGCACCAGCACCGTCCCCGCCCCCGTCTCGGCCCCGCCGGCCCGCAGCGCGGGCAGCAGCGCCTGGGTCATGTGCAGCACGCCGAGCACGTTGACCTCGTACATCCGGCGCCAGTCGGCCGGGTCGCCGTCGGCGACGGACTCCGCGCCGAAGGCTCCGCCGGCATTGTTGACCAGCACGTCGACCCGGTCCAGGGAGGCCGCGAAGGCGTCCACGGCGGCACGGTCGGTGACGTCGAGGACATGGGCGGAGGCCGCCGCGCCGATCTCCTTCGCCAGTGCCTCGATCCGCTCGGCCCGGCGGGCCACCAGCACCACCCGGAACCCCTCCGCCGCGAGCCGCCGCGCGGTGGCGGCGCCGATGCCGCTGCTGGCGCCGGTCACCACGGCGACCTGTTCGATGTGCTGACCTGCCATGTCCTGACTCCTCCGGTCTCGTGCCCGTGCCCGGATCATCGTAGGCGGCGGGTCCGACAGCGGGTCCGACAGCGGTCCGACAGCGGGGGGACCCCTTCGGCCGACGCCGCGTCAGTACGGCCTCCTTCCCCGCGCGGTGACCGCTGCGTGATCCAGATCACCGGCGAGCGGGCGTGTCCTGGGGGGCGGACGATCGTTTGGCCGACTGTCCGGGTCAAGCAGGCGGGGAGCGAACCATATGTCATACCCAGCGACGGCCGGTCCAAGCGCCGGGCGGGCGGGTTCCTCCCCGTTCGGCGGTAACGATTCCGGAGATCTCCTGCCCCAGCCGCCCCAGGGTCGTAGGCTCGTTGAGGTGAGCCAGTCAGTTGACGGTGCGTCCGCCTCCCCGCAGAAGTCCCTTCCCACCTCTCCCTTTCGCGCGCGCGTGCGAGCCCTGCTGCCGGAGCTGATCGAGGTGCGCCGGGACCTGCACCGGCACCCGGAGCTCGGCCGGCAGGAGGTCCGCACCACCGCCCTGCTGAAGGAGCGGCTGGAGCAGGCCGGGCTCCAGCCCTGGGTGCTCCCCGGCGGCACCGGACTGATCTGCGACCTGGTCCCGGAGGGGGCCGCGGCCGACGCCCCGTTCCTGGCCTTCAGGGCCGACATCGACGCGCTGCCGATCGAGGACGCCAAGCCGGACACCGTCCCCTACCGCTCCACGGTCCCGGGCCGTACCCACGCCTGCGGTCATGACCTGCACACCTCGATCGTGCTGGGCCTCGGCCTGCTGCTCGCCGAGGAGCGCAGCGCCGGCCGGCTGGCCCGTCCGGTGCGGCTGATCTTCCAGCCCGCCGAGGAGGTCATGCCCGGCGGCGCGCTGGACGTGATCGCGGCCGGCGGGATGGAGCGGGTCGAGCGGATCTTCGCGGTGCACTGCGACCCCAAGGTCGACGTCGGCCGGATCGGGCTCAAGGTCGGCGCGATCACCTCCGCCTGCGACCGGCTGGAGATCACCCTGGACGGCCCCGGCGGCCACACCGCCCGCCCGCACCTGACCACCGACCTGGTCGGTGCGGTGGCCGGCACCGCGGTCGAGCTGCCGGGACTGCTCGGACGCCGGATGGACCCGCGCTGGGGCGTCAGCCTGGTGTGGGGGCGGATCGCCTCCGGCTCGGCGGCCAATGTCATCCCCCAGCGCGCCGAACTGGAGGGCACGGTCCGCTGCCTGGAGCTGGACGGCTGGCGCGAGGCGCCGGGCGCGATCGAGGAGCTGGTCGGCCAGATCGCCGAGACGTACCGGGCCAAGTGGGTGCTCGACTACCACCGGGGCGTCCCCCCGGTGGTGAACGAGGCGGTCTCGGTGGGGATGCTCAGCGAGGCCATGGACCGCTGCTTCGGCCCCGGGCAGGTCGAGGGCACCGAGCAGAGCCTCGGCGGCGAGGACTTCTCCTGGTACCTGGAGCAGGCCCCCGGCGCGCTGGCCCGACTGGGCGTCCGTGGGCTCGACGAGTCGGGCTCCCGGGACCTGCACCAGGGAACCTTCGACGCCGACGAGGGCGCCATCGGCGTGGCTCTGGAGCTGTTCACCGCGCTTGTGCTGGGATGATGCACAACCGGCGAACAAGAGGGGCCGGGTAGCCCGCAAACGCACTCCGCAAGGGTGGATTGCGACGATCTGATAACGCCCAGGCGTACGTAACACAATCGTGTTCTACGCGCGTTAACGTCGCATTCAATCCGCGCCGGACCGGTGCGCGGGCTCTTGTCGGGAGGAACTGTGATGAGGAAGCCCCTCGCGCTGGTGGCGGTAGCGGCAGCGGTCGCGCTGACGGCGACGGCCTGTGGATCGAAGCCCGTTTCGACGTCGGGTTCGGGCTCCAGCTCGTCCGCCGCAACTGGTTCCAGCACCGCCGCCGGCGCCGCCTTCAAGGCCTGCATGGTCACCGACACCGGCGGTCTGGACGACCACTCCTTCAACGCCGAGTCCTGGGCCGGCATGCAGGACGCGGCCAAGGCCGACCCCAACATCACCGTGCAGAACGCCACCTCCGCCACGGAGAACGACTACGCCAGCAACATCGCCGGCTTCGTCTCGGCCGGCTGCAAGATGATCGTCACCGTCGGCTTCGCGATGAACGACGCGACCGTCGCCTCGGCCAAGAAGAACACCAGCCAGAACTACGCCATCGTCGACAACTCGTCGACCGGCTCGCAGATCAAGGGCCTGGAGTTCAACACCGCCCAGGGCGCCTTCCTCGGCGGCTACTTCGCCGCGGCGGAGACCAAGACCGGCAAGGTCGCGACCTTCGGTGGCGCCAACTACCCGACCGTGACCGTCTACATGGACGGCTTCTGGGAGGGCGTGCAGTACTACAACCAGAAGCACGGCACCAAGGTCCAGGTCCTCGGCTGGGACGAGAACAAGCCGAAGAGCGGCACCTTCGACCCGACCCAGAGCTTCACCGACCAGGCCGGCGGCAAGCAGATCGCGGCCACCTTCCAGGCCCAGGGCGCGGACATCATCTTCCCGGTCGCCGGCGGCACCGGCATCGGCGCGCTCGCCCAGGCCAAGGCCAGCGGCGGCAAGCTGAACGCCATCTGGGTCGACGACGACGGCGCGATCTCCAACTCCGCCTACGCCTCGGTCATCATGACCTCGGTGACCAAGGGCATCGCCAGCGCGGTCACCTCGGTCGTCACCGACTCCGCCAAGGGCACCTTCTCCTCGACCCCGTACATCGGCACCCTGGCCAACGACGGCACCGGCCTGGCCCCGTACCACGACTTCCAGTCGAAGGTCCCGGCCACGCTGACCACCGAGCTGGCCCAGGTCAAGCAGGACATCATCAGCGGCACCATCAAGATCACCTCGAAGAACCAGCCCACCGCCGGCTGATCGAGGAGTTCCCCGGAGCGGGCGCGCCACAGAGCGCGCCCGCCCCGTTCTTGTATCCGGCCTCCCTTAATCCCGTCCTCCCTGTCACCGTGGTCCGAGCGGCCCCGGGCAGCTTCCGCCGATCGGCAATGATGCGCGGCGTGAGGGGTGCTGCGCCCCAAAAAATTTGGAGTTGAAGTGCGTCTTGAATTGCGCGGCATCACCAAGCGATTCGGTTCGCTGGTCGCCAACGACCACATCGACCTGACCGTCGAACCAGGTGAGATCCACTGCCTGCTGGGGGAGAACGGGGCCGGCAAGTCGACGCTGATGAACGTCCTCTACGGGCTCTACCAGCCGGAGGAGGGCCAGATCCTGGTCGACGGCGAGGTGAAGACCGTCAGCAGCCCCCGCGACGCGATCGCCAACGGCATCGGCATGGTGCACCAGCACTTCATGCTGGTCCCGGTGTTCACCGTCGCGGAGAACATCATCCTCGGCGACGAGGCGGAGCTGGGCGCCCACCCGGGACCGCTCGGCCTGCTGGACCGGCGCCGGGCCCGCAAGCACGTCCGCGAGGTCTCGGAGCGCTACGGCCTCCCGGTCGACCCGGACGCGCTGGTCGGCGACCTGCCGGTCGGCGTCCAGCAGCGGGTGGAGATCGTCAAGGCGCTGGTGCGGGACGCCCAGACGCTGATCCTGGACGAGCCCACGGCGGTGCTGACCCCGCAGGAGATCGAGGACCTCTTCGTGGTCATGAACTCGCTGCGCGAGGCCGGGAAGTCCATCGTCTTCATCACCCACAAGCTCAAGGAGGTCAAGGCGATCGCCGACCGGATCACCGTGATCCGCCGCGGCGCGGTCGTCGGCGAGGCCTCGCCCTCCTCCAGCGAGCAGGATCTGGCCTCGATGATGGTCGGCCGCTCGGTCCGCCTGGTGGTGGACAAGCAGCCGAACACCCCCGGCGCCGACTCCTTCAAGGTCGAGCACCTGACCATCCGCGACCAGCACGGCAACGCCGCGGTCGACGACGTCTCCTTCACCGTGCGGGACGGGGAGATCCTCGGCATCGCCGGGGTGCAGGGCAACGGCCAGTCGGAGATCGCCGAGGCGATCCTCGGCCTGGTCCCGGTCGAGTCCGGATCGATCAGCCTGGACGGCAGGGAGCTGGTCGGGCTGAGCCCGCGTCAGGCCCTGGACGCCGGGATCGGCTTCGTCCCCGAGGACCGCGGGCACGACGGGGTGGTCGGCGAGTTCAGCATCGCCGAGAACCTGGTGCTCGACCTCTACAAGTCGGCGCCGTTCGGCAAGGGACTGTCGATCGACCTGGCCGAGATCGAGAAGAACGCGAAGAACCGGATCGAGGAGTTCGACATCCGGCCGACCACCCCCGGGCACCCGGCGGGCAAGCTCTCCGGCGGCAACCAGCAGAAGGTCGTGGTGGCCCGCGAGCTCTCCCGGCCACTGCGGCTGCTGGTCGCCTCCCAGCCCACCCGCGGTGTGGACGTCGGCGCGATGGAGTTCATCCACAAGCGCATCGTCGCCGAGCGGGACGCGGGCCGGCCGGTCGTGGTGGTCTCCACCGAACTGGACGAGGTGCTCGCGCTGGCCGACCAGGTCGCCGTGATGTACCGCGGCAAGATCGTCGCCACCGTCTCCCCGGAGACCACCCGCGAGGAGATCGGCCTGCTGATGGCTGGCATCACCGGCGACGGCACCGCCACCGCGAAGGGCGGGAGGCCTGCGGCTGCGGCTGACCCCGCCGAGGCCGAGGCACCTGCGGCCGACGCCGCTCAAGCCGAGGCCACTGCGGTCGGCGCCGCTGCTTCTGACGCCGCTGCTTCTGACGCCGCTGCTTCTGACGCCGCTGCTTCTGACGCCGCTGCTTCTGACGCCGCCGCGCCTGAAACTGACGCCGCCGCACCTGACGCCGCCGCCCCCGAAGCCGCCACTCCTGACGCCACCACGACCCCCACGGAGGAGGCGACCTCATGACCACGCCCACCCCGGATCAGAGCGCAGCCAAGGACACACCCCCCGCGGAGGCCACCGCCTCCGCGCCCGGGACCTCCGCGCCGCCGGCACCTGCGGCGGACCGCAGCTACGCCACCGTCATCCGCAACGTCTTCACCGCCGAGAACAGCGCCATGGTCACCTTCCTGGCCATCGTGCTCTCGCTACTCGTCGGCGCGGTGCTGATCGTGGTGTCGAACACCGCGACGATGGACAAGGCCGCCTACTTCTTCGCCAGCCCGGGCGACTTCCTCTCCTCCGCCTGGGACAACATCTCTAGCGCCTACTCCGCGCTGTTCAAGGGCGCGATCTTCGACCCGGCGACGGTGTCCGGCACCCCGTCCCAGTTCTTCGGGCCGATCACCAACACCCTGGAGTACGCCACCCCGCTGATCTTCGGCGGTCTGGGCATCTCGGTCGCCTTCCGGGCCGGGATGTTCAACATCGGCGGCCAGGGCCAGACCATCATCGGCGCCATCTTCACCTCCTACGTGGCCTTCGAGTGGACCTCGCTGCCCGGCGCGCTGCACCTGATCGTCGCGGTGCTGGCGGGTCTGGTCGGCGGCATGCTCTTCGGCGGTGTGGTCGGCTGGCTCAAGGCCAAGCGGGGCGCGCACGAGGTGATCGTCACGATCATGCTCAACTACGTGGCCTCGATGTTCCTGGTCGGCTGGGTACTGAAGAGCTCGCTGTTCCAGGACCCGAGCCACGCCGGCCAGTCGATCTCCAAGCCCGCCGAGGCGGACGCGGTGCTGCCGCACCTCTTCGGCTCCGGTCTGAACACCGACATCGGCCTGCTGCTCGCGCTGGCCGCGACCTTCGTGGTGGCCTGGTTCTTCAAGCGCTCCAAGCTCGGCTTCGAGGTGCGGGCCGTGGGCCTCACCCCGAGCGCCGCGCGGACCGCCGGAATCAAGGTCGGCCGGGTGCAGATCGCCTCGATGCTGATCTCCGGCGCGCTGATGGGCATGATCGGGGTGACCCAGACCCTCGGCCTGGCCAACCCCAACAACAACGCCATCGCCGGCAGCATCGACGCCGGCCTCGGCTTCACCGCGATCACCGTCGCGCTGCTCGGACGCACCCGGCCGTGGGGCGTGGTGCTGGCCGCACTGCTCTTCGGCGCGCTGCAGGCCGGCGGCTCGGCGATGCAGACCAACGCCCAGGTCTCGATCGAGATCATCACGGTGGTCCAGGCGCTGATCGTCATCTTCGTCGCCGCCCCCCGGCTGGTGAAGGAGATCTTCCGGCTCCGCGCCACCAAGATCGAGACCACGGCCGGTCCCCAGGCCACCCCGCCCAGCCCCGATCCCTTCCACACCACCACCGTCGGAGGCCAGGCATGACCACCGCTTCGACCCTGACCGGGTCCGACAAGACGGACGCCCCGCTGGTCAAGAACGACCGTTCCAAGCTGGTCGGCGGAATCGCCCAGGCGGTCGTCGGCGTCTACGCGCTGTGGCAGTTCGGCCTCGCCGCGCGCACCGGCCACGGCGCGCACACCCTGTTCAACCTCAAGCTCGACCCCACCTCCAGCGGTCCGGGCCCGATCTCGGCCCCCGCCGAGCCGGTGGCCATCGCGCTCGCGGTGATCGCCATCGCCTGCGGCTTGGTCCGGGCCTTCGCCCCGATCAGCGCCAAGGTCCAGCGCTGGCTGGCGGTGGGCTACTTCACCTCCTTCGTGCTGGCCTTCCTGGTCTGGGCCGCGGCCGGGTCCAGCATCGGGCTGAACGTTCCCTCGATCATCCAGCAGACCTCGATCGCGGCCGTCCCGCTGATCCTGGGCTCGCTCAGCGCGCTGCTCTGCGAGCGCTCCGGCGTGGTCAACATCGCCGTCGAGGGCCAGTTCCTCTTCGGCGCCTTCGCGGCGGTGCTCACCTCGTCGATGACCCACTCGGTCTGGGCCGGGCTGGTCGCGGGCTGCCTCGGCGGAGCGCTGATGTGCGCACTGCTCGCGGTCTTCGCCAACCGGTACCTGATCGAGCAGGTCGTCCTCGGCGTGGTGCTCAACCTGCTGGCGTCCGGCATCACCGGCTTCCTCTACGACCGGCTGATGTCGACCGACGGGGCCACCTACAACACCCCGCCCAGCTTCTCCGCCATCGCCATCCCCGGCCTGTCGAAGATCCCGGTGATCGGCGAGGCGCTGTTCGACCAGAACATACTGTTCTACGCGGCGTACCTGCTGGTGCCGGTGGTCTGGTTCCTGCTCTTCCGCACCCGCTGGGGCCTGCGCACCCGTGCGGTCGGCGAGCACCCGGCCGCGGCGGACACCGTGGGCATCAAGGTGGTCGGACTGCGCTACCGCAACGTCATCACCGCCGGTCTGCTCTCCGGCCTCGGCGGGGTCTGGCTGACCCTCGGCCTGTCCACCGCGTTCGTCAAGGACATGAGCAACGGCCAGGGCTACATCGCCATCGCGGCACTGATCGTCGGCCGCTGGTCGCCGATCGGCTCGCTGGGCGCGGCCGTGCTGTTCGGCTTCGCCACCGAGCTGAACCTGGCGCTCTCCTCGCTGGGCACCCCGATCCCCAGCGCCTTCCTGCAGATGGCTCCGTACCTGGTCACCATCTTCGTGGTGGCGGCGCTCGGCGGCCTGGCCCGGCCGCCGGCGGCGTCCGGCAAGCCCTACATCAAGGGCTGACGGACAATGAGGAACAGATGTAGCGGAGAGGCGAGGCAATGACGGCGGAGCAGCCCACGGTCCACAGCATCGACACCATCGGCATCGACAGCGTCGACTGGGACGCGCTGCGGGCCGCGGCCAAGGAGGCCATGGGCCGCGCGTACGCCCCGTACTCCAAGTACCCGGTCGGCGCGGCGGCACTGGTCGAGGACGGACGGATCGTCAGCGGCTGCAACGTCGAGAACGCCTCGTACGGGCTCGGGCTCTGCGCCGAGTGCGGACTGGTCTCGGCGCTGCACGCCACCGGCGGCGGCCGGCTGGTTGCCTTCACCTGCTGCGACGGCGACGGCAAGGCGCTGATGCCGTGCGGGCGGTGCCGTCAGCTGCTCTGGGAGCACGGCGGCCCGACCCTGCTGGTGGAGTCCGTCTCCGGCATCCGCCCGCTGGCGGAGCTGCTCCCGGACGCCTTCGGACCCGAGCGGCTGTGACCTCCCGCACCTGCGCGCAACGCGCGTAGAGTGGCGCGGTACGGGCTCCCCGTACCGCGCCACTGCTCTTCCGCACCCCTGCACCCCTGCACCCCTGCACTTCCGCACCACTGCACCTGAACCCTCCCTCCTTTGGAGATCCCATGGACGCCATCTCCGTCATCCGCGCCAAGCGCGACCGTGCCGAGCTCAGCGACGCCCAGATCGACTGGGTGATCGACGCCTACACCCGCGGCGAGGTCGCCGACGAGCAGATGTCCGCACTGGCGATGGCGATCCTGCTGAACGGCATGAACCTGCGCGAGATCAGCCGCTGGACCGACGCGATGATCCGCTCCGGCGTCCGGATGGACTTCTCCTCGCTGCCGATGCCGACCTCGGACAAGCACTCCACCGGTGGCGTCGGCGACAAGATCACGCTGCCGCTGGCCCCGCTGGTCGCCGCCTGCGGCGCGTCCGTGCCGCAGCTCTCCGGGCGCGGCCTCGGCCACACCGGCGGCACCCTGGACAAGCTGGAGTCCATCCCCGGCTGGCGCGCGCTGCTCTCCAACGACGAGATGATGCACGTCCTGCGCGAGGCCGGCGCGGTCATCTGCGCGGCGGGCGACGGACTGGCCCCCGCCGACAAGAAGCTCTACGCCCTGCGGGACGTGACCGGCACGGTCGAGGCGATCCCGCTGATCGCCTCCTCGATCATGTCCAAGAAGATCGCCGAGGGCACCGGCGCCCTGGTGCTGGACGTCAAGGTCGGCACCGGCGCCTTCATGAAGAACCTGGAGGACGCCCGGGAGCTGGCCCGCACCATGGTCGGCCTGGGCAAGGCGGCGGGGGTCAACACCGTCGCGCTGCTGACCGGGATGTCCACGCCGCTGGGCCTGACGGCCGGCAACGCGCTGGAGGTCAGGGAGTCGGTCGAGGTCCTGGCGGGCGGCGGCCCGGCGGACGTGGTCGAGCTGACCCTGGCCCTGGCCCGGGAGATGCTGGCGGCGGCGGGCGTGGTCGGCGGCAAGGACCCTGAGACGGCGCTCAAGGACGGCTCCGCGATGGACCACTGGCGCCGCATGATCACCGCTCAGGGCGGCGACGTCGACGCCCCGCTCCCGGTCGCCCGCGAGCAGCACGTCCTCACCGCCCCGGCCACCGGCGTCCTCACCGAGCTCGACGCCTACGCCGTCGGCGTCGCCGCCTGGCGGCTCGGCGCCGGCCGCGCGCGCAAGGAGGACCCGGTGCAGGCCGGCGCGGGCGTGGAGCTCCACGCCAAGCCCGGCGCGGTGGTGACGGCGGGTCAGCCGCTGCTCACCCTGCACACCGACACCCCGGAACGCTTCGACTACGCCCTGGAGGCCCTCAGCACCGGCATCACGGTCGCCGCCCCGGGCACGTCCTTCGACCCGGCCCCGATCGTCCTGGACCGGATCGGCTGAAGCACAACCCTCCGGCCCGGCGCTGATACCGACGCCATTGCCCGAACCCGAACCTGTCCTCATAACGGGGACAGGTTCGGGCCGAGCGTCACTTCCCGTACGTCAGCAGTCCACCCGTGTCGATGCGCCAGGGGCCGACGGCGACGGTGTCGCCGAAGACGAAGCTCTCCCGGCGGGAGTACCGGGGCTGCGAGTGAACGATCCCGGTGCCGTCGCGCGGGTCGACGATGAGGTAGAGCGGGATGCCCATGGCGGCGTAGTCCCTGACCTTGTCGTCGTAGTCGTTCTCCGGGTTGGACTTGGAGACGATCTCCACAGCGAGGAGCACGTCGGCCGGGTAGACGGCCGCGGAGTCCTCCTCCAGGATCGCCTCGGGGAACACCATGAGATCGGGGCGCCGGAGCCGCCCCAGGCCGACGTCCTCGAGGTCTGCGCCCGCATGGGCGACGAAACCCGGGTGCGTCGCCTCCAACTGCTCGTTCAGCTGCCTGCTGATACGCATGACAGCCAGTTCGTGCCGCCGGACCGGCGACATCATCATGACGATCTCGCCGTTGGCGATCTCCACCTGCCCTATCCCGGGGATCCTCGGCAACTGGTCGGCGATCTCGCGCAACCGCGCGTAGGTCGCGGCGTCGATGCTCATGGCCCGATTCTAACGATCGGACGGTCTAGCGGGCGGTGGGGAGAAGCCGTGCGGAGGCAGCCCGCGCGTGCACCGTTCCGTAGAGGGTGACGCCGGCTGCCAGGACCATGGCGGTGAGGGCGACCAGGACGGTGCCGGGCCAGCCGGCGCTGTGGTAGGCGTCGGCGCCCAGAGTGCCGCCCAGGCTGTTGCCGAGGTAGTAGGCGGCGAGGTAGAGCGCGGAGGCCTGGGCGCGGCCGTGGGTGGCGGTGCGGCCGACCGAGGCGGAGGCGACGCAGTGGCCGGTGAAGAAGCCGGCGGTGATCAGTACCAGGCCGAGCAGCGCCAGCGGCAGCGAGGCCGGGAGGGTCAGCAGCAGGCCCGCCGAGGTGGTGCCGATGGCCAGGTAGAGGGTGCCCCTGCGGCCGAGCCGGCCGGTGACCCTGGCCGAGACCGCGGAGGCGAAGGTGCCGACGACGTAGACCGCGAAAATGGAGCTGGCCAGGCCCTGGGAGAGTCCGAACGGGGCCGCGACCAGGCGGTACCCCATCACCGTGTAGACCGCGCCGAAGACCGTCATGAACAGCAGCCCGAGCGCGAACAGCCGTCCCAGCAGCGGGTTGCGCAGGTGCGAGGTGACGGTGCGGAGCAGCGCCGCCGGGTTGATCGGGCCGGGGCGGAAGTGCCGGGCGCGGGGGATCAGCACCCGGAAGGCCACCGCGCAGAGCAGCGAGAGGATCGCCACCGAGGCGAGGCCCCAGCGCCAGCCGAAGGAGCCCGCGACCATGCCGGAGACCAGCCGTCCGCTCATGCCGCCGATGCTGTTGCCCGCCACGTAGAGGCCCATGGCCGAGGCCAGCGCGGTGGGGTGCACCTCCTCCGCCAGGTAGGCCATCGCGGTGGCCGGGAGCCCGGCCAGGGCGATGCCCTGGAGGGCGCGCAGCACGGTGAGGGTGGTGAGGTCCGGTGCGAAGGGCAGCACCAGGGCGATGGCGGCGGCGGCGAAGACCGAGGCCGTCATCACGGCGGTGCGGCCGTAGCGTTCGGACAGGGCGCTGACCGGGATCACCGCGAGGGCCAGGCCGATGGCGGCGGCGGAGACGGTGAGGCTGGCCTGACCCGGCGTCAGCCGCAGCGAGGCGGAGAGCGCCGGCAGCAGCGCCTGGGTGGAGTAGAGCAGCAGGAAGGTCGCCAGCCCGGCGCCGAACAGCGCCAGCTGGGTGCGGCGCAGGCCACGGCTGCCGGGGAGGTGGCGCAGGTCCGGCGCGGCGGTGTCAGTGGGTGCGGCGGCGACGGGGGACGGCGAGGTGAGGGCACCCGGCGACGGTTCGGCGGATGCCCCGCTAGTGGCAGGCGGCATGCCTGAAATCTAGGACGGGGGCACTGATGCGTCCAATGCATCGAAGCCGGATGATTGATGCTGTGGCGTATGAGCAGAGGTCGGCCGGGAGTGGGAAACACCTGCGTGACGCAGAAGACATCGCGGCCGGCGGCGCGGAGCTCGCGCCGGAGGCGCCCGCCGTGCTGCTCGCGCCGTTGCTGGCGCAGTTCGCCGCGGTCGCCCGGCTGGAGCATGTGACCCGGGCCGCGGCCGAGTTGGCGATGCCGCAGCCGACCCTGAGCCGCGCGGTGGCCAGGGTGGAGCAGGACCTGGGTGTCGCGCTGCTGGCCCGCGAGGGCCGCACGGTCCGGCTGACCAGGGCGGGGCGGATCTTCCTGGCGGCGGTGGAGCGGGCGCTCGCCGAGGTCGAGCGCGGGGCGGAGGCGGCCAGGGCCGAGGCCGACCCGGTCGGCGGCCGGGTGGCCTTCGGGTTCCTGCACACCATGGGGACCGAGGCGGTGCCGACCCTGCTGCGCGGCTTCCGGGTGGAGTACCCCAAGGTCCGCTTCCAGCTGGTGCAGGACTACACCGACTCGATGCTGCAGCGGTTGCGCGAGGGCGAGCTGGACCTGTGCGTGGTCTCACCGCGCCCGGACGGCCCCGAACTGACCTCGCGCCGGCTCGGCGAGCAGCGGCTGCGGCTGGTGGTGCCGGTCGACCACCGACTCGCCTCCCGGCAGCGGGTGCGGCTCGGCGAGGTGGCCGAGGACGCCTTCGTGACCCTGGAACCCGGGTACGGCCTGCGGCGGATCACCGACGCGCTGTGCGCGGAGGCGGGGTTCACGCCCCGGGTGTCGTTCGAGGGCGAGGAGTCCGAGACGCTGCGCGGGCTGGTCGCGGCCGGGCTGGGGGTCGCCGTACTGCCGCCGGCCACGGCGCCGCGCCCCGACGTGGCGGAGCTGCGGCTGTCGTCACCGGGCGCGCGCCGCGAGATCGCGCTGGCGTGGGTGACCGGCCGTGCGCTCACCCCGCCGGCCGAGGCCTTCCGGACCTATGTGCTGTCCGCGCGGGAGCGGCTGCCTTTCCACAGCTGAGCGACGGCCCTTGCACCGGGAGCCCTTGCACCGGAGCGGTCATCCATCGGAAACGCAGGAGAGACCGGAAATACACCTTCGTCTACGCGCGTAGGAGGTATCGTTGGGCGATGGAGAGCACCCTTACCCCCAGCGCCCTCAGCGTTCCCACCGCTGACCAGATCCGCCGCGTCCCCAAGGTCCTGCTGCACGACCACCTGGACGGCGGCCTGCGCCCCGAGACCATCGTCGAGCTGGCCGCCGAGGTCGGCTACGACGGCCTGCCGACCACCGATCCGGCCGCCCTCGGCGTGTGGTTCCGCGAGGCCGCCGACTCCGGTTCGCTGGTCCGCTACCTGGAGACCTTCGCGCACACCTGCGCGGTCATGCAGACCCGCGAGGGCCTGGTCCGGGTCGCCGCCGACTGCGCCGAGGACCTCGCCGCCGACGGCGTCGTCTACGCCGAGGTGCGCTACGCCCCCGAGCAGCACCTGGAGCGCGGGCTGACCCTCGACCAGGTGGTCGAGGCCGTCAACGAGGGCTTCCGGCTCGGCGAGGCCCGCGCCGCCGCGGCCGGCAACCGGATCCGCATCGGCACCCTGCTCACCGCGATGCGCCACGCCGCCCGCTCCCTGGAGATCGCCGAGCTGGCCAACCGCTACCGCGACCTGGGCGTGGTCGGCTTCGACATCGCCGGCGCCGAGGCCGGCCACCCGCCGACCCGGCACCTGGACGCCTTCGACTACCTCAAGCGGGAGAACAACCACTTCACCATCCACGCCGGCGAGGCCTTCGGCCTGCCGTCCATCTGGGAGGCGCTGCAGTGCTGCGGCGCCGACCGGCTGGGCCACGGCGTACGGATCATCGACGACATCTCGGTCGCCGAGGACGGCGGCGTCAAGCTCGGCCGCCTCGCCGAGTACGTCCGCGACCGCCGGGTGCCGCTGGAGATGTGCCCCACCTCCAACCTGCAGACCGGCGCCGCCCCCTCCTACGCCGAGCACCCGATCGGGCTGCTGCGGCGGCTGCACTTCCGGGTGACCGTCAACACCGACAACCGGCTGATGTCCGGCACCAGTCTGAGCCGGGAGTTCGAGCACCTGGTGCAGGCCTTCGGCTACACCCTGGACGATCTGCGCTGGTTCACCATCAACGCGATGAAGTCGGCGTTCATCCCGTTCGACGAGCGGTTGGCGCTGATCAACGAGGTGATCAAGCCGGGCTTCGAGCGGATCGCCGCCGAGTCCGCCGGGGTCGGCTCAGTCGGGGTCGCGGGCTGACGGCCGTTAGGCCGATCAGGGGACGGAGATTTGGGCGCTCCGTCACCTCGTGGATACGTTGGGCGGCCAGTCGGACACGCGGCGTAGTCATCGATCCGGTTCGCCGCCGTCCCCACCCGAGGACACGAGGAATCAGCTCATGAAGAAGGCAATGCTCCAGGCCGCCGGAACCGCAGTGCTCGGTGCCGCGCTGGCCGCTGCTGCCGTCACCCCGGCTGCTGCGGACGGACTCGGCGCGCTCGGAGGCCTGCCCTCCGGTGCCGGCAACGTACCGCTGCAGGGGCTGGCCGCCGGACCGGTCTCGGACGGGCAGCAGGTGCTCACCTCGCAGACCGGCAGCGTGCACGCGGTGACCGGGACGGCGCAGGGCCTGGTCAACAGCGCTGCCCCCTCGGTCCAGAACGCCACCCAGAACGCGACGCTCCCGAGCGTGCGCTCGGCCGCCCCGCAGACCCGCGACGGCCTTCCGGTCGCCACCCCGGACCTGCCGGTGGCCGGCAGCCTCACCAGCCTTCCCGGCGTCGGCCAGGCGACCGGCTCGGTGCAGTCGGGCCTGGGCCAGGCGACCTCGGCGCTGCCGGTGCACACCCCGCTGGGCTGATCCGCAGCCGCAAGGACGTACGGAAAGGGCCGGGTCCCGCCACCCTCGCGGTGGTCGGGCCCGGCCCTCGGTGCTGCTGTCGGCTGACGGAGCATCATCTGACGCCGCCGCGCGCGGCGGTCAGGCGGACTGCGGGAGCAGCAGCCAGAGCGCCAGGTAGACCAGGAACTGCGGCCCGGGCAGCAGGCAGGACAGCAGGAACAGCACCCGCACGGTCCAGGGGGTGAGCCCGAAACGCTCGGCGATCCCGGCGCAGACACCGGCGATCAGGCGGTTGTGGCGGGGGCGGGACAGGGTGGTGGCGGTGGCGCTCATGAGGTGTCTCCGTGGGCCGGTGCTCGGTGCCCCGCTCCGGGGCTCCGTCGTTCTCTGCTACCAGCCTCCCGCTCCGGGGAGCCGGAATCCTCAGCCGCTTCGACGATTCCGGCCCCGACCCCACCCCGCTCCGGGATGAGCCCGGTCTCGGGGTGCTCTCCGGGTCCGACCCCGAGCCGGTCCACCGGCAGGGCGGAAACAATCGCAGGTCAGGGCGTCAGGTGGGCGATCTCGAAGCCGCTGGGGGTGGCCCTGGGGCCGTTGCCCCCGTCGTGGTGCCGCTCCCGGCGGCGCAGCGCGGCCCGTCCGGCCGGTACGAAGGCGAGATGGGTGACCGCGACCCCGACCGCTGCCAGCAGCACATCGTCCACGTCCAGCAGATGGCTGGTCAGGGTGGACATCAGCAGCTCCAGCCCGGTCGCGATGAGGACCGTGGCGAAGACGGTGCGCAGGAACGACGACAGCGTGGACGCGTACAGCCGACCGCCGGCGAGCGGCAGCAGGATGCCCAGCGGCGCCAGCAGCAGCAGGCCGCGCAGCAGTTCCAGATAGGCGTGCTCGGTGCCGGCGCTCAGTTCGGAGCGCACGGTCGCGAACGGCGTCAGATTGCTGTCGGCCATCCAGGCCGCCGACACCGGCTGGAACGCGGACCACAGCACCAGGCCGAGATGGACCGCGAGCAGCAGCAGGCCGAGACGCCGTGCGTTGCGGTGCACCGCCGACGGGTCACCGAGGGCGCCCTCCGTCATCGGGGACCGCTGGTCGATACCGGTTCGCACGCCGGTCTCTCCTTGCTGCACGCCCCGGAGGACGCGCGTCCGTGTGGTCCCGGTTCCATCGTTCCCACGAAAGGGTGAGGCCGGGGTCGGGTCAGCCCGAGGCGCTGGGGTGCAGGCAGGCCAGGGTGCCGTCGGAGGTGGTGGCCGTGGGTGCGGGGGGACTGGCGACGGCCGACGGGGTCAGCGAGGGCGAGGCGGTCGCCTGCGCCGCAGCCGCGGCCTCGGCCGCGGACTTCGCCGCCGCGGCGGCGGCGCTCGCCTGCTCCTCCTTGGTCATCGGCGGCCAGAGCCTGGTCGGCGCGGAGGTGGGGATCAGGCTGGCGTCCCGCTCCAGCGCGGTCAGGCTGGCGCTGGGTCCGGGCGGGCAGGCGGTGCGTGACGCCGGGTCACCCGCGTCGACGGGGACGGCGGTGTCGCGGATCCCGCAGCCGCTGAGCGCCACGGCCAGGACGGCGGCGAACGCGGCGACCGTGGTGACCGCGGCGAGCCGAGGGCTCCGCCGGGCCGGACCGGTCGGACGCGCGGGCCCGGGAGTCCCGGCCGGAGGGGTCGGCGGCACTCCGCGGACCAGGGTGTGGTGCTGCCTCATGTGCTCTCGCCCTTCCCCGCTCCCGGTTCGGCGCCTGTTCCCGGCTGCGGCGCCGTCCCCGACTTCGGGCCGCCGTCCGCCGCCAGCGGGTGCCCCGCCTCGACCGCCGGTGTCATCGGCAGCCGCAGCGTGAAGACGGCGCCTCCGGGCCCGCCGTCGACGGAGTCGCCGTTGGCCGCGGTGATCGTGCCCCCGTGGATCCGGGCGTTCTCCGCCGCGATGGACAGCCCCAGGCCGCTGCCCTCCGAGCGGCGCCTGGCGGCGTCCGCCTTGAAGAAGCGGTCGAAGACGTGCGGCAGCACGTCCTCGGGGATGCCGGGCCCGCCGTCGGCGACCCGTACCACCAGGTCCGGGCCCTCGGCCCGGACCTGCACCCGGACCGGGGAGCCGCCGTGCTTCAGCGCGTTGCCGATCAGGTTCGCCAGGATCACGTCCACCCGGCGCGGGTCCACCCGGGCCACGATGCCGCGCGGCGCGTCCACGTCCACCGCGTCCAGCCAGGCTCGGGTGTCGATGCAGGAGGTCAGCAGGTCGGAGATGTCGATCTCGTCCAGGACGACCTTGGCGGTGCCGGCGTCGAAGCGGGTGACCTCCATCAGGTTCTCCACCAGCTCGGTGAGCCTGCGGGTCTCGCTGACGACCAGCCGGACCGCCGGGGCGATCATCGGGTCGAGGGTGTCGGCCTCGTCCTCCAGGATGTCGGTCACCGCCGTCATCGCGGTCAGCGGGGTGCGCAGCTCGTGCGACATGTCGGCGACGAAGCGGCGGCTGGCGTGCTCGCGCGTGCTCAGCTCCTCGACCTGGGCCTGCAGCGACTCGGCGGTCTGGTTGAAGGTCTGCGACAGGTCGGCGAGCTCCGCCGCTCCGCGCACCTCCAGCCGGGTGTCCAGCCGTCCCGCGCCCAACTGCCGTGCCGCCTCGCCGAGTCGGGCCACCGGGCGGAGCACCGTCGAGGCCGCGGCCTGCGCCAGCAGCGCCGAGCCGACCAGCGCCAGCAGCGTGGCGATGCCCAGCGACCAGGCCAGCGAGTCCATGTCCTTGCGCTCGTCCTCCAGCGACTTGAACATGTACGCGGTCGGCCCGGTGGGCAGCACCTGGGTGCCGCCGATCAGGAACGGGGTGCCGTTCAGCGTCTGCCGCTGCCAGAACAGGTGGTACTGGTGCGGGGCGGCGGTGCAGTGCACGCAGGGCGTGGTCACCGAGTGCTGCAGCGCCGTGGGCACCAGCGAGGCGGGGAACGCCGGGTTGGAGGTCGCGACGCAGTCCGGCTGCACCAGGACCACGGCGTAGTTCAGCCCGGAGTGCGCGATCAGCGCCGCGACCTGGCGCAGCTGGTCGCAGCTGGGCTGCAGCGGCAGGTCGGTGATGTCCCGGCTGAGCTGGCTGCGGAAGTCGGCGAGCGCCGAGTCCTGGGTGCGCTTCAGCACCGCGTCGCGGTTCAGCCAGTACGCGATACCGGAGGCGGAGACCGCGGCGGCCAGCGCCACCAGGGCGAACACGGCGATCAGCCGTATCCGCAGCGACGTCAGCCGCAGGCGCCGGGCCAGCGAGGGCAGCCGCAGCCGGCTGGCCGGCCAGGACACCGCCGGGGCTTTGGGGTGGTCGGTCACGTCGCCTTCGATGCCGGGTTGCTGGTGGGGTCCGATGGATCTCGGTCTCCGCGCAGCCTACTGCGGCGGATCCAGCCGGTAGCCCACCCCGCGCACCGTGCGGATCAGCGTCGGCTCGGACGGCACGTCCTCCACCTTCGCCCGCAGCCGCTGCACGCAGGCGTCCACCAGCCGCGAGTCGCCCAGGTAGTCGTGCTCCCAGACCAGCCGCAGCAGTTGCTGCCGGGACAGCGCCTGGCCCGGGCGCTGGCTGAGCTCCAGCAGCAGCCGCAGCTCGGTGGGGGTCAGCTGCAGGTCGACGCCGGCCTTGGTGACGGTCATCGCACTGCGGTCGATCACCACGTCACCGTAGGTCGACGAGTCCGAGCTCTCCCGCTCGCCGCGGCGCAGCACCGCCCTGATCCGGGCGTCCAGCACCCGCGGCTGCACCGGCTTGACCACGTAGTCGTCGGCGCCCGACTCCAGGCCCACCACCACGTCGATGTCGTCGCTGCGCGCGGTCAGCAGGATGATCGGCAGCTGGTCGGTGCGCCGGATCCGGCGGCAGACCTCGAAGCCGTCGATCCCGGGGAGCATCACGTCCAGGACGATCAGGTCGGGGCGGCTCTCCTTGAAGAGCTTCAGGCCGTCCTCGCCCGAGGCAGCGGCCGATACCTGATGGCCCTGCCTGGTCAGCGCGAGTTCGAGACCGGTGCGGATGGCGGGGTCGTCCTCGATGAGCAGCAGATGAGACACGCGGGCCATTCTGGCCCATCAACGGCCGATCGATCGACCCCCGGAGGGTCCGTGACCAAGCCCCGGGGCTTGTGACAGCCCTGTGACAGTCGACGGACACGGCCATGACGACCCCCGGGCAAGCTATTCCATGTCAGGGAGTCGGGGGACCTCGACAGACCGCACCACCATCCACCAGG
Organism: Streptacidiphilus jeojiense; assembly: GCF_000719095.1. GTDB lineage: Bacteria > Actinomycetota > Actinomycetes > Streptomycetales > Streptomycetaceae > Streptacidiphilus > Streptacidiphilus jeojiensis. The sequence goes on from NZ_JOEH01000041.1 coordinate 49,506, forward strand.
GAGCGCAGCATGAACGCAGTCACCGAAGTACGGAGCGCCGCGGCACTTCGCGCTGCGCGCCCGGTGCACCGGGCGTCGGTCCACAGCACCGCCCGCCAGGGGACGCACTCGCCGTCCTGTGACGCGGCCGCCTCGGGCTCGACGACCATGACGCTCACACTTCGCGGCGTGGTTCGGGGGACCACCGTCCGCGAGCTCCCGGGGGGTACGGGGGGTGCCGGGGGAGGCGGCCGGCAGACGAGCGGTTCGGGGGAGCCCGCCGTTCTGCCGGTCGCCGCACCGGCCACCGCGCCGGCCTTCGGGACCGAGGAGCACCGGCTCAGCAACGAGGAGGAGTTCTCGGCCTACGTCCGCGAGCGCCGCGCCTCGCTGTACGCCACCGCCTACCACCTCACCGGTGACCGCTACGCCGCCGAGGACCTGCTGCAGAGCGCGCTCTTCAGCACCTACCGGGCCTGGGACCGGATCACCGACAAGGCCGCGGTCGGCGGGTACATGCGCCGCACCATGACCAACCTGCACATCTCGGCCTGGCGCCGCCGCAAGGTCAACGAGTACCCGACCGAGGAGATGCCGGAGACGGTCGGCGACACCGACGCCATGGGCGGCACCGAACTGCGGGCCGTGCTGTGGCAGGCGCTGGCCAAGCTGCCGGAGAACCAGCGCACCATGCTGGTGCTCCGCTACTACGAGGGCCGCACCGATCCCGAGATCGCCGATGTGCTGAACATCAGCGTCGGAACGGTGAAGAGCAGCATCTGGCGCGCCCTGCGCCGGCTGCGTGAGGACGAGATCCTGGCGTCGCGCGACGGCGACCTGGGTGGAGCTTTCGGCGAACTCGTCGCCTGAACGAGGGCGGGTACGCCGGGGGATGTACGGCCGCGGGGGGTCCCGTGATCCGGGGGGATCACGAGACCAGCACGCCCGGGGCAGCCGTGGGGGAGGGGGAAAGGCCGCGGGTTGGGGGCCCGGCTCGGGGGAGCCGGAGGGTCCGCGGTGCACAGAACGGAACGGGCACGGCCGGCCTCGGGGGAGGCGGACCGGGCCCGTTCCGCGCGTTCGCATTTCTGCGGGATCTCTTGGTGCGGACCGTAGGTGGCTTGTCGCGCAGTTCCCCGCGCCCCTAGCTGGTTGCAAGCGGGCCAGTTGCAGCCCCTCAGGGGCGCGGGGAACTGCGCGGCCAACCACGCACAACCCGCACCCGAAACGCGACCTACCGACCGGCCCCCTCAAGGACCGGAACCGCTCCGCCCAGCGCAGCGATCCGCGCCAGCGCCGCCGCCCCGCCGCAGGCGTCCGCGCCCTGGGCGACCTGTCGGGAGACGATCCCGCGCTCGGCCCGCATCAGCCGCCACCCCCGGTGCAACAGATACGGCACCGACTTCCGCCGCTCCCGCACATCCCGACGGAACCTGCGCCACGCCGTGGTCACCGGCCGGTTCCGCAGGCAGATCGCATCGCCGAGCAGCCCCTCGGCCTCGCAGCGCCGCACGATCTCGGCGGCGAAGATCCCCTCCGCGATGAACGCCGCGGCACCGTCCAGGACCAGGGTGTGGGTGCCGATCCGGCCGTTGTCCGGGATCGAGTACACCGGGAGCTCGGCCCGGCCGTCCCCGCACAGCGCCCGGATCGCAGCCATCGCGTCGTCCGCGTGCCATGAGCCCGGGTCGTCCCAGTCCGGCCCCTGGCCGTCCGCGAGCGGCGGGATGCTCGGGTCGTCGCCGTCCTTGTAGAAGTCGTCGAGTTGCAGGACCGGCAGTCCGGCCCGCTCCGCGAGGGTCGACTTACCCGACCCCGACGGCCCGCACAGCAGCACGACTCGGGACCGGATCGGGCTGTTCGCTTCTTCGCTGCTCACGAGGTACCAGTCTGACGCATGGGCTGCCTCGGGTGGAACCACGGGCATCGGGAAAGCGAACGGGCACGCACTCGGGGGGGAGGAGCGCGTGCCCGTTCTCAACGGACGACCGGCCCAGGGGGGGTGGGGCGGGCCGCCCGGTCTGCGGGGGAGTAGCTGACCCGGGGGTCAGATTCCCATCGGGTGCCAGACCGTCTTGGTCTCCAGGAAGGCCAGCAGACGATCGGTGCCCTGTGCGGCGGTCCAGTCGTCGTTGACGTCCGGGCGCCGTACACGTTTAAGGGTATCCGCTGCGAGCGTTTCCAGAGCGCGCGCCGAGCCGGGGCCGTCCGGCGAGTTCACACCGGTCAGGTCCAGTGCGTTGACGTCCTGGTGGGAGGCCAGGGTCGGGGCGATGTCCTCGGTGCGTCCGGAGATCAGGTTGACCACCCCGCCGGGGAGGTCCGAGGTGGCCAGCACCTCGCCCAGGGACAGGCCGGGCAGCGGCGCCTCCGGGGCCAGCGCGACGACCGCGGTGTTGCCGGTGGCGATCACCGGGGCGATCACCGAGACCAGGCCGAGCAGCGAGTAGCCGTTCCCCCGGGTCGGGGCGACCACGCCGACGACGCCGGTGGGCTCCGGGGTGCTGAGGTTGAAGTAGGGACCGGCGACCGGGTTGGCCGAGCCTGCGATCTGGGCGACCTTGTCGGTCCAGCCCGCGTACCAGACCCAGCGGTCGACGGCCGCCTCCACCAGGGCGGCCGCCTTGCGGGCGCTGATGCCCTCGCTCGCCGCCACCTCGGCGGCGAACTGCTCGCGGCGGCCCTGCAGCATCTCCGCGGCGCGGTAGAGGATCTGTCCGCGGTTGTAGGCGGTCGCGCCGGACCAGCCGCCGACGGCCTTGCGGGCGGCGCCGACCGCGTCACGGGTGTCCTTGCGGGTGCCCAGCGGGACGTTGGCGATCCAGTCGCCGGTCTTGAGGTCAGTCACCTCGTACACCCGTCCGCTCTCGGAGCGGGGGAAGGCGCCCCCGACGAAGAGCTTGTAGGTCTTGTGGACATCAAGGCGGGGGGTGGTGGTCTCAGACATCGAGGTAGGCCTCCAGGCCGTGGCGACCGCCCTCGCGGCCGTAGCCCGACTCCTTGTAGCCGCCGAAGGGCGAGGTCGGGTCGAACTTGTTGAAGGTGTTGGACCACACCACGCCGGCCCGGAGCTTGGACGCCATCCAGAGGATGCGCGAGCCCTTCTCGGTCCAGATGCCGGCCGAGAGCCCGTACGGGGTGTTGTTGGCCTTGGCGACGGCCTCCTCCGGAGTGCGGAAGGTCAGCACCGACAGCACCGGGCCGAAGATCTCCTCGCGGGCCACCCGGTGGGTGGCGCTGACGTTGGTGAACACCGTCGGGGCGAACCAGTAGCCCGAGGAGGGCAGTTCGCAGGCGGGGGACCAGCGCTCGGCGCCCTCGGCCTCGCCGGCGTCGGTCAGTTCGCGGATCCGGGCCAGCTGGGCGGCGGAGTTGATGGCGCCGATGTCGGTGTTCTTGTCCAGCGGGTCGCCGACCCGCAGCGTGGCCATCCGGCGCTTGAGCGCGTCCAGGACCTCGTCGTGCACCGACTCCTGCACCAGCAGCCGGGAGCCGGCGCAGCAGACGTGGCCCTGGTTGAAGAAGATGCCGTCGACGATGCCCTCGACGGCCTGGTCGACCGGGGCGTCGTCGAAGACGATGTTGGCGGCCTTGCCGCCCAGCTCCAGCGACAGCTTGGTGCGGGTGCCGGCCAGGGTGCGGGCGATGGCCCGGCCGACGCCGGTGGAGCCGGTGAAGGCGACCTTGTCGACGCCAGGGTGCGCGGTCAGCGCGGCGCCGGTGCGGCCGTCGCCGGTGACGATGTTGACGACGCCCTTGGGCAGACCGGCCTGGCGGCAGATCTCGGCGAAGCGCAGCGCGGTCAGCGGGGTGGTCTCGGCGGGCTTGAGCACCACGGTGTTGCCGGTGGCCAGCGCCGGGGCGATCTTCCACGCGAGCATCAGCAGCGGGAAGTTCCAGGGGATCACCTGCGCGGCCACGCCCAGCGGACGCGGGTTGGACCCGTAGCCGGCGAACTCCAGCTTGTCGGCCCAGCCGGCGTAGTAGAAGAAGTGCGCGGCGACCAGCGGCAGGTCGACGTCGCGGGTCTCCCGGATCGGCTTGCCGTTGTCGATCGACTCCAGCACGGCCAGCTCGCGGCTGCGCTCCTGGATGATCCGGGCGATCCGGAAGAGGTACTTGCCGCGTTCGGCGCCGGGCAGCGCCGACCAGGGGCCGAAGGCGTCCCGGGCGGCCTTGACCGCGCGCTCGACGTCCTCCTCGGTGCCCTGCGCGAACTCGGCGAGGACCTGCTCGGTGGACGGGTCCACCGTCTTCAGCGCCTCCTTGCCGCTGCTCTCGACGAACTCGCCGCCGATGTAGTGGCCGTAGGAGCTGGCGATGTCGCCGGCGGCGGCCCGGGACTCGGGGGCGGGGGCGTACTCGAACAGCTTGCGGCCGGGTGCGGCGGACGGTGCCGCCTGTGCGGTCGGCGTGGGCGTCGCGGTCGGGGCGGGCGTCGCGGTCGGCGTGGGCGTCGCGGTCGGGGTGTCGGGCTTCTTCTTGGCCACGGCTAGTCCACCGTCACATAGTCGGGACCGGAGTACCGGCCGGTGGTCAGCTTCTGACGCTGCATCAGCAGATCGTTGAGCAGGCTGGAGGCGCCGAAGCGGAACCAGTCCGGGGACAGCCAGTCGTCGCCCAGCACCTCGTTCACGGTCACCAGGTACTTCATGGCGTCCTTGGTGGTGCGGATGCCCCCGGCGGGCTTCACGCCCACCTGGACGCCGGTCGCGGCGCGGAAGTCGCGGACCGCCTCCATCAGCACCAGGGTGTTGGCCGGGGTCGCGTTGACGGCGACCTTGCCGGTGGAGGTCTTGATGAAGTCGGCACCGGCGATCATCGCCAGCCAGGAGGCGCGGCGGATGTTGTCGTAGGTCTGCAGCTCGCCGGTCTCAAAGATCACCTTGAGGTGCGCGGCGGTGCTGTCGGCGCGCAGGCAGGCTCTCTTGACCGCCCGGATGGTCTCGAAGACCTCCAGGTAGCGGCCGGAGAGGAAGGCGCCGCGGTCGATCACCATGTCGATCTCGTCGGCGCCGGCGGCCACGGCCTCGGCGGTGTCGGCGAGCTTCACCGCCAGCCCGGCGCGGCCGGACGGGAACGCGGTGGCGACCGAGGCGACCTGCACCCCGCTGCCGGCGACGGCGGCGCGGGCGAAGGGCACCATGTCGGGGTAGACGCAGACGGCGGCGACCCGCGGCGTCGACGGGTCGCTCGGGTCGGGGCGCATCGCCTTGGCGCAGAGCGACCGCACCTTGCCGGGGGTGTCCGCACCCTCCAGCGTGGTCAGGTCGATCATGGAGATGGCCAGGTCGATGGCGTACGCCTTGGCGGTGGTCTTGATGGACCGGGTGCCGAGCGAGGCGGCTCGCGCCTGGAGGCCGACGGCGTCGATACCGGGCAGCCCGTGCAGGAAGCGGCGCAGGGTCGCCTCCGTGGAGGCGACCTCGGCGAGGCTTTCGCGGGCGCCGTCGGCAGCGGCGGCGTCCTCGACGGCTGCGGGGGGCGGGGAAGAGGTGGGCATGCTCACCAGAGGAGCATATCTACACGCGTAGCGTTTCGTCAGTACCGGGTCGGTGTGACATGGAGCCGATCCGGTGGGACGAACCCTGATGCCATATCGCAATTCGACCACGGGGGATCGCGGCGCCGGGCTGAGGCAGAATCGTTCACCATGAGCGACTCCCAGGGCCCTGACGTGCCTGGCCAGGAGACCCCCGGCCAGGATGCCAAGGCAGTACCGACCCCCTCCACCGGTCCCGCCTACGCCGACCGAAGCTACCGCTCCAGGTCGGGCGTGGCCGCCGGCGTGCTGCTGCTCGCGCTGGCGCTGTGGCTGTGCATCGACGCCCTGGTCAGGGGGCACGGGAAGACCCCCTGGCTGGCGTTGGCCACGCTGGTCCTGGTGGTCCCGCTGGTGAGCGCCTTCACGCTGTGGCCCGTGGTCCGGGCCAACGAGGACCGGCTGGTGGTCCGCAACCCGTTCCGCACCGTGACGGCGCCCTGGCAGCAGGTCGAGTCACTGCAGGCGGCACTGTCGGTGGAGCTCCGGGCGGCCGGGAGGAAGTACCAGGTCTGGGCGGTGCCGGTGTCGCTGCGGCAGCGCAAGCGGGCCAACCGCAGGTCGATGATCTCCAAGGGCGACGCGTCGGTGATCAGCTCCCGGCGCGGCCAGGACTCCCGTTTCCCGGTCGGGGGGCCGGGACTGCGCTCGGCCTTCTCCCGTTCCTCGGCGCCGGCCCCCTACGGCTCGTCGGACAGTGCGGGGCCGGCGGTCGCCTGGGCGGACCGGGTCGTCACGGAACTGCTTGAGCTGCGCTCCAGGGCGGTGGAGGAGAACCGGGCCGGTGCGGACGGCACGGTCGCTGTCGCTTGGACGTGGTGGATCGCCGCGCCGGCGGTGGCGGGTGCGGTCGCACTGATCGTGCTGCTCGCGGCGGGCTGAGGTTCTGCGCAGTTCCCCGCGCCCCTATAGGGGCGCGGGGAACTGCGCGAACGGTGGCCCTGTACCGGGGTGGTCACGCCTCCTCGACCAGCAGGTCCCGCAGTCGGGCGAGTTCCTCCCGCCGCAGCCCGTGATAGTGCAGGAACCCCGCCGTCGTCCCGTGCCGCGCATGCACCCTGCGCAGGAACATGGTGAGCAGCTCCGCGCGGACCGGCCGCGACGGCCGCTCGACCCCGTGCTCGTCGATGTAGTGGACCGGGCCGTTCAGCAGCCCCAGGCCCGCGTTGGAGAGGGCGAAGTCCGCGCTGATGTCGGCGTCGTCGACGCCCAGCGCGGAGAGGATGACGGCGATGGTCACCCCGGTGCGGTCCTTGCCGACCGCGCAGTGGACCAGGGCCGGCAGCGCGCCGGGCGCCGTCAGCCGGCGTATGCAGGCGACGATCGGCGGGCCCGCCGTCTCGGCCATGTAGGAGTACATGCCGGCCAGCCCGTCGTCCTGCGGATCCCCCTGCTGCCGGTGCTGCTCGCTGACGTCCGCCGCCGTCTCCGGGTTGGCCGAGGAGCCCTCCAGCGGCGGCAGCGTCGGCAGCGAGACCAGCTCGAAGTCCAGCCCGTGGCGCTGGTTCGGCCAGTGCACCAACTCCTCCGCGCTGCGCAGGTCCACGACGGTGCGCAGCCCCAGGCCGGCCAACCGGCCCGCCCCGTCCGGGCTCAGCTCGCAGAGCGAGGCGGAGCGGTAGAGCAGGCCGAGGCGTATCCGGCCGCCGTCGGCCGTGCCGAAGCCCCCGGCGTCGCGGAGGTTGCGCACGCCGGGAACCGTGATCAGACGGTCCGCGCCGGGGGGTGGGCTGCTGGCTGGCTGCTGGTGCTCCGTCGTCTCCATGCCGACCACCCTAAGGGGGGTCGCCGACAACGCGTCAGATGCCCGCTGCCGCTGAGAGGTCGCGCTTGAGCGCGGCCAGCAGCCCGGCGGCCGTGGTCCGGGCCCCGGCCAGCGCGTCCGCCGAGCCGACCGGGACGACGACCTCCAGGTAGCACTTGAGCTTGGGCTCCGTCCCGGAGGGACGGACCACGACCCGGGCCGAGTCCACCCCCGCGCCGCTGAGTCGGTAGCGCAGCCCGTCGGTCGGCGGCAGGTCGGCGCTGCCCTGCTCCAGGTCGTCGGCCGAGTCGACCCGCAGCCCGGCCAGGGCCGTCGGCGGCTGCTCGCGCAGCCTGGCCATGGCGTCGGCGATCAGGCGCAGGTCGGCCACCCGGACCGCGAGTTGGTCGGTGGCGTGCAGGCCGTGGCCGAGGGCCAGCTCGTCGAGCAGGTCGCCGAGGGTGCGGCCGGCCGCCTTCAGGCCGGCGGCGAGTTCGGCCAGCAGCAGCGCGGCGCTGATGCCGTCCTTGTCGCGGACCGCGTCCGGGTCGACGCAGTAGCCCAGCGCCTCCTCGTAGCCGTAGCGCAGGCCGGGGGCCCGGGAGATCCACTTGAAGCCGGTGAGGGTCTCGGCGTAGCCGATCCCCGCTGCCGCGGCGATCCGGGACAGGAGTGAGGAGGACACGATGGTGGTGGCGAAGGTACCCGCGGCGGGGTCGGCGGTGGCCCTGTCGGCGGCGGGCTTGTCGACGGCGGGCTTGTTGACGGCGGGCTTGTTGACAATGTGGGCGGCCAGCAGCGCCCCCACCTCGTCGCCGCGCAGCATCCGCCAGCCCGAGGCGGTGCCGGCGTCCGGGACGGCGACGGCCAGGCGGTCGGCGTCGGGGTCGTTGGCGATCACGATGTCGGGGCCGAGCGCCGCGGCCGCCTCGAAGGCGAGGTCCATCGCCCCAGGCTCCTCCGGGTTGGGGAAGCCGACGGTGGGGAAGTCCGGGTCCGGGTCGGCCTGCGCGGCGACGATGCCGGGGGCCGGGAAGCCGGCCCGTTCGAACGCGGCCAGGAAGGTGTCCCGGCCGACGCCGTGCATCGGGGTGTAGACGACGGACAGGTCGCGCGGGCCGCCCGGCACGACCAGCCCGGCGGCGCGGGACAGGTACGGGTCCAGGACCGCGTCCGCGGTCAGCACCTCCCAGCCGTCGGCGGCCAGCGGGACGTCCGCCAGCGAGGCGACCGCGTCGATCTCGGCAGCGATGCCGGCGTCGTGCGGCGGCACGATCTGCGCCCCCTCCAGCTCCCCGCCGAGGTACACCTTGTAGCCGTTGTCGCGGGGCGGGTTGTGACTGGCCGTCACCATGACCCCGGCCGCAGCGTCCAGCTGGCGCACCGCGTAGGCCAGCACCGGGGTGGGCAGCGGGCCCGGCAGCAGCGCGGCGCGCAGGCCGGCGGCGGTGACCACGGCGGCGGTGTCCCGGGCGAAGTCGTGGGACTTGTGCCGGGCGTCGTAGCCGATCACCACCAGGCCGCCCGGGGTGCGCTTGCCGACGTAGGCGGCCAGCCCGGCGGCGGCACGGATCACCACGGCCCGGTTCATCCGCATCGGTCCCGCGCCCATCTCCCCGCGCAGGCCGGCGGTGCCGAACTGGAGCGTCCCGGCGAAGCGTTCGGCCAGCTCGGACCAGGCCGCGCACTGCTGCTCCTCGGCCGGCCCCTCGGCCGAGGCGAGGAGGTCGGCGAGCTCGGCGCGGGTGTCCGGGTCGGGGTCCTCGGCGAGCCAGGTACGGGCCCGCGCCAGCAGGTCGGCGGTGTCGGGGGTCAGCGTCATTGCCTGGTCACTCTCTTTCGGTGCGGCAGTGCGGCGATGCGGCGGAGCGGCGGTGCGGCGGTGCGGGCCCTGCAAAGAGCATGGCACCCATCGGGGTGGTGATGGATGCCATGCGGGCCCGGTGGAGCGGCAGATCAGAGCCGTTCGAGCAGCTTGGCGAGCAGCGCGCCCATCCGGGTGGCCGAGGCGCGGCCGGCCTCCAGCACCTCGGCGTGGTTCAGCGGCTCACCGGTGATCCCGGCCGCCAGGTTGGTGACCAGCGAGAGTCCCAGGACCTCGGCGCCGGCCTCGCGGGCGGCGATGGCCTCCAGCGTGGTGGACATGCCGACCAGGTCGCCGCCGATGGCGCGGACCATGTTGATCTCGGCAGGGGTCTCGTAGTGCGGGCCGGGGAACTGGACGTAGACGCCCTCCTCCAGGCTCGGGTCGACCTCCTGGCACAGGGCGCGCAGCCGCGCCGAGTACAGGTCGGTGAGGTCGATGAAGTTGGCGCCGACGATCGGGGAGGCCGCGGTCAGGTTGATGTGATCGCTGATCAGCACCGGCTGCCCGGCGGACATGCCCTCGCGCAGGCCGCCGCAGCCGTTGGTGAGGATCACCGTGCGGCAGCCGGCGGCGACGGCGGTGCGCACCCCGTGGGCGACGGCGGCGACGCCGTGGCCCTCGTAGAAGTGGGTGCGGCCGAGGAACACCAGGGCGCGGATGCCGCCGATGCTGATCGAGCGGACCATCCCGGAGTGCCCGGCGACGGCGGGCGGCGCGAACCCGGGCAGTGCGGTGATCGGGAACTCGTGGTCGGGCGAGCCGAGCGCGTCGGCGGCGGGGACCCAGCCGGAGCCCATGACCAGCGCTACGTCGTGGTTCTCCACTCCGGTGAGGTCGCGCAGAACGGCGGCGGCCTCCTTGGCGGCGGCGTAGGGTGCGTACGGGTCGGTGGGGTGCTGGATGCCGTTGGCAGCAGCGGCGACAGGCTGAGTGGATGCGTTCACGGTCAAGAGGATATCTGTTCGCCCTACGCGCGTAGAAGAACGATCGGATGACATTTCAGGCATCGCACCCGCGAAGCTCTGTAGAACCCGACAGTGGCGACCGGGGCGGACCGGCTCCCCGCCGCCGTTCGGAGATCTGCGGTCAGCAGGGGCCGGGTCAGCAGGGGCGCTTGCGCAGGTCCATGACGTAGTCGTGGGGGGCGCCGGCGGATTCGGCGGCGTCGGCGATGATGCCGAGGTAGCGAGCCGAGGGGAGGCCGCCCTCGTAGTCGTTGAGGACGTAGGTCCAGGCGGTCAGGTCGCCCTCCAGGGTGTGCACCCGGACCTTGATCTTGCGGTAGAAGCCCTGCTGCAGGCCCTCCCAGCGGTCCAGGCCGGCCTCGTCGCCCGGGGCGATGTCGTAGAGGCCGACGAAGACCTGGTCCTTCCCGTCCTCGACCACCGTGGCGATCGAGCCCTCCCAGCCGAACTGCTCCCCGCCGAAGGTCAGCCGCCAGCCGTCCAGCCAGCCGGTGCCGCGGAGCGGCGAGTGCGGGGCCCGACGGCTCATCTGGCGTGCGTCGAGGTTGCTGGCGTACGCGGCGTAGAGCGACATGGGTCACAGCGTACGGGAGGTGGGGCAGGTGGGAGGGATGGGTCCGGCCCGTACGGGCCAGCCCGGTGTCTCGGAGTCGTCGAGGTGCGGGACAATGGCGTATGTGACTCGGATTGTGATCATCGGTGGCGGACCAGGCGGATACGAGGCGGCGCTGGTGGCCGCGGACCTCGGCGCGGAGGTGACCGTCGTCGACCGCGACGGCCTCGGCGGCGCGGCGGTCTTGACGGACTGTGTGCCGTCCAAGACCTTGATCGCGACGGCTGAGGTGATGACCAGCTTCGACAGCTCCTACGAGGAGCTGGGGATCAAGGTCGCCGCTGATGCTCCGACGTCGGGGGCGAGGGTTGTGGGGGTTGACCTCGGGAAGGTCAACCGACGGGTCAAGCGGCTGGCGGTCGCGCAGTCGCACGACATCACCCAGTCCGTCACCCGCGCGGGCGTCACCCTGCTGCGCGGCTTCGGCCGGTTGGCGCCGGGGGGACAGGCCGTGGACGGTTCGCGGGGGGTCGTGGTCGACCTCGCCGAGGGCGGCGTGGGCGCCGAGGGTGGCGAGGGCGGTGGGACGCGGGAGCTGCGGGCCGATGTGGTGCTGATAGCGACCGGTACCCGGCCGCGGGAGCTGCCGGACGCGGTTCCGGACGGCGAGCGGATCCTGAACTGGACCCAGGTGTACGACCTGGACGAGCTCCCCGAGGAGCTCATCGTGGTGGGGTCGGGTGTCACCGGCGCGGAGTTCGCGGGTGCGTACCAGGCCCTGGGCTCGCGGGTGACGCTGGTCTCCAGCCGCGACCGTGTGCTGCCGGGGGAGGACCCGGACGCCGCGACGGTGCTGGAGGACGTGTTCCGGCGGCGCGGGATGAACGTGATGTCGCGGTCGCGGGCGGAGTCGGTGCAGCGGGTCGGCGACAAGGTGGAGGTGACCCTGTCGGACGGACGGGTGATCACCGGGTCGCACTGTCTGATGGCGGTCGGCTCCATCCCCAACACGGGGGGCATGGGTCTGGAGGAGGCCGGGGTCCGGCTGACCGAGGGCGGGCAGGTCAAGGTCGACCGGGTCTCCCGGACGTCGGCCCCGGGGGTGTACGCGGCGGGTGACGTCACCGGGGTGTTCATGCTGGCGTCGGTCGCGGCCATGCAGGGGCGGATCGCGATGTACCACGCGCTGGGGGATGCGGTGCAGCCGCTGAACCTGAAGACCGTCGCCTCCAATGTCTTCACCGACCCGGAGATCGCCACCGTCGGCTACAGCGCGGCGGATGTGGAGTGCGGGAAGATGGACGCGGTCTGCGTGAAGCTGCCGCTGCGGGGGAATCCGAGGGCCAAGATGCAGGGCATCAGGGACGGTTTCGTGAAGCTGTTCTGCAGGCCGGGGACCGGGATCGTGGTGGGCGGTGTCGTTGTCGCTCCGCGGGCGAGCGAGTTGATCCATCCGATCTCGTTGGCGGTGGACAACAATCTGACGGTGGAGCAGGTGGCGAGTGCGTTCACGGTGTATCCGTCGGTCTCCGGGTCGATCGCGGAGGCGGCGCGGCAGTTGCACATCCGGAAGCGGGCGGCGGGCGGGGCGGCGGCGGGGGCGTGAGGTTGGTACTGGGCGGCGCGCATTGTAAGGGTGTGCGCCGTTCTGTGGTGGACAACTTCGACTACTAGGTGCAAACGCCTGAATGCAGATGGTCATGCACGTTACCGTCTGTTTCGTGTTCGCAGCAGAACGTCGCCAATTGATCCTCGAAATGGTGCGCGCCAATGGAGCGGTTTCGCTCCGGGAGCTCGCCCGAGTCGTCCAGACCTCCGAAGTGACCGTCCGTCGGGACGTGCGCGCTCTGGAGGCCGAAGGCCTTCTCGACCGTCGGCACGGGGGCGCGGTGCTCCCCGGCGGTCTCTCCAGAGAGCCCGGATATCCGCAGAAGACCCATCTCGCCGCCGCCGAGAAGTCGGCTATCGCCGACTACGCCGCCACGATGGTCGCCGAGGGCGACGCGATCGTGGTGGGCGCCGGGACCACGACCCAGGAACTGGCCAGACGGTTGGCCCGGGTGCCGGGGCTGACGGTGGTGACCAACTCGCTGTTGGTTGCCCAGGCGCTGGCCCATGCCAACAGGGTGGAGGTGGTGATGACCGGGGGGACGCTGAGAGGGTCCAACTATGCGCTTGTGGGGAGCGGGGCCGAACAGTCCTTGCAGGGGCTGCGGGTCTCGCGGGCCTTCGTGTCGGGCAGCGGGTTGACCGCGGAGCGGGGGCTGTCCACGACCAACATGCTGTCGGCGAGCGTGGACCGGGCGCTGGTCGCTGCCGCGGCGGAGGTGGTCGTGCTGGCGGACCACGGGAAGCTCGGGTCGGACACCATGTTCCAGACGGTGGCCACGGAGGGGATCGCCTGTCTGGTGACGGACGAGCAGGCCGGGATCTCCGAGGAGGCGTCGCGGGAGCTCGATGCTCTGGCGGACCATGGGGTGCAGGTGTGTATTGCGCCTGCGGCTGCGGCGGTGGCTTCTTCGGCGCAGGCGGCTGTGCCGTTTCCGGGGCAGCGGAGGTCGCCGGGGGCGGGGGTTCCGGGGGTTCCGGTGGTCGGGCGGGGGGGTGTGCGGCGGTGAGGGTTTGCCTGCGGCGCGGGTTGGTGCAGTGGGGCGGGGGCGGGCCGGGGCGGGGTGGTCGCTCTGGGGCCTGCTGCAGAACGAGTCTGTAA
>NZ_JOEH01000042.1 GCF_000719095.1 Streptacidiphilus jeojiense
CGGACGCTTCCTTCGAGCGGCTTTCACACCAGCCCTCCGGGCGCTTCCTTCGTTTTCTACTCTAGCAGACCGTTTCCGGCTTGCTTTCCGTCCTCCCGGCCCGTGAAGTGTTTGCTTCGCGGCCCGTTCCGACGAGTGAAACTCTAGCGGAATTCCCCGGCCGGAGCCAATTCCACCGCTTTCCCGATAAACGGCATGCCAAAGCAGAGCCATGCCGTCTCATCAGGGGTTTCGCCGCCACCGCTGTCCGCAGGGCAACTCGAAGAACGTTACGCGTCCGTCAAGACCGTGTCAAACCGAGAAGCGGGGAACCGGAGCCCGGAACGGAGAGGGCCCGTGCAGACCAGGTGTCTGCACGGGCCCTCTCAGGCAGTCGGAGGGATCAGACCTCCACGACCACCGGGAGGATCATCGGGCGGCGGCGGTAGGTGTCGGACACCCACTTGCCGAGGACCCGGCGGACCAGCTGCTGGACCTGACGGGGCTCGATGACGCCGTCCTGCGCCGAGCGCGACAGTGCGTCCTGCATCTTGGCGATGGCAGGGCCGAAGGCGTCGTCGTCGATGCCGGAGCCGCGGGCCTGGATGTTCGGGCCCGCAGTGATCTTGCCGGTGTTGGAGTCCACCACCAGGAAGACCGAGATGATGCCCTCCTCACCGAGGATGCGGCGGTCCTTCAGCGAGCCCTCGCTGATGTCGCCGACCGAGAGACCGTCGACGTACACGTAGCCGGCCTGGACCTTGCCGACGATCTTGGCAGAGCCGTTGACCAGGTCGATCACCACGCCGTCCTCGGCGATGACGATGTGGTCCTTGCTGATGCCGGTCTTCTGGCCGAGCTCGGAGACCGCCCGCAGGTGCCGCCACTCGCCGTGGACCGGCATCAGGTTGCGCGGCTTGCAGATGTTGAAGAAGTACAGCAGCTCGCCGGCCGATGCGTGGCCCGAGACGTGCACCTTGGCGTTGCCCTTGTGCACGACGTCGGCGCCCCACCTGGTCAGGCCGTTGATGACGCGGTAGACCGCGTTCTCGTTGCCCGGGATCAGCGACGACGCGAGGATGACGGTGTCGCCCTCGACGATGCGGATCTGGTGGTCCCGGTTGGCCATCCGCGACAGCGCGGCCATCGGCTCGCCCTGGGAACCGGTGCAGATCAGCACCACGTCCTCGTCGGGCAGGTCGTCCAGCGTCTTCACGTCGACGACCAGGCCGCCCGGCACCTTGAGGTAGCCGAGGTCACGGGCGATGCCCATGTTGCGGACCATGGAGCGGCCGACGAAGGCGACCTTGCGGCCGAACTCGTGGGCGGTGTCCAGGACCTGCTGGATGCGGTGGACGTGGCTGGCGAAGCTGGCCACGATGATCCGCTTGTCGGCGCGGTCGAAGACCTGCTGGAGCACCGGGCCGATGTCCCGCTCCGGCGCGATGAACCCGGGGACCTCGGCGTTGGTGGAGTCCACCAGCAGCAGGTCGATGCCCTCCTCACCCAGACGGGCGAAGGTCGGCAGGTCGGTGAGCCGCTTGTCGAGCGGCAGCTGGTCCATCTTGAAGTCGCCGGTGGCGACGACCATGCCGGCCGGGGTGCGGATGGCGACGGCGAGCGCGTCCGGGATGGAGTGGTTCACCGCGATGAACTCGCAGTCGAACGCGCCGATGCGCTCGCGCTCGCCCTCCTTCACCTCCAGCGTGTACGGCCGGATGCGGTGCTCGGTGAGCTTGGCCTCGATCAGCGCCAGCGTCAGCTTGGAGCCGATCAGCGGGATGTCGGGCTTCTCGCGGAGCAGGTACGGAACGGCGCCGATGTGGTCCTCGTGCCCGTGGGTGAGGACAATGCCGTCGATCTTGTCCAGCCGGTCCCGGATGGAGGTGAAGTCGGGCAGGATCAGGTCGACGCCGGGCTGCTGCTCCTCGGGGAACAGGACGCCGCAGTCGACGATGAGCAGGCGGCCGCCGTACTCAAAAACCGTCATGTTGCGGCCGATCTCACCGAGTCCGCCCAGCGGGGTGACGCGGAGCGCCCCCTCGGCGAGCGGCGGCGGGGTGCCCAGGTCAGGGTGCGGATGGCTCAAAAGTCTCTCCTCTCCGCGCGCACCGCGCACCCCGGTTGGGCGCACAGTGCGGGCGGCATCGTTTCTTCTTTTCCGTGGTGCAACACGTCACAGTTCCGGCGGGCGGGCAGGACGTGGAAGTCTGTTGTTCGGAGGTGTACCCCTCCGGTGTCAGAGGTGTACCCCTCCGGCGGCAAGATCCTTCTTCAGCTGTTCGATCTCAGCGTCAGTGGCCTCGACCAGCGGCAGTCGCAGCGGACCGGCCGGGAGGCCCTGCAGGGACAGGGCAGCCTTGGTGGTGATCACGCCTTGAGTACGAAACATACCGGTGAAAACCGGCAACAGGCGCTGATGCATCTCCGCGGCCTTGGCCACGTCGCCCGCGAGGTGGGCGTCCAGCATGTCACGCAGTTCCGCCGAGACCACATGGCCGACGACGCTGACGTACCCGACCGCACCGATCGAGAGCAGCGGCAGGTTGAGCATGTCGTCGCCGGAGTACCAGGCCAGACCGCTGCGGGAGATCGCCCAGCCGGCCGCGCCGAGGTCGCCCTTGGCGTCCTTGTTGGCGACGATCCGGGGGTGCTCGCCCAGACGGACCAGCGTCTCGGTGTCGATGGGGACACCGCTGCGGCCCGGAATGTCGTAGAGCATCACCGGGAGGCCGGTGGCGTCGGCGACCGCGGTGAAGTGCCGGCGCAGACCCTCCTGCGGCGGCTTGTTGTAGTAGGGCGTCACGACCAGCAGGCCGTTCGCACCGGCCTGCTCAGCCTGGTGGGCCAGCTCGACCGAGTGGCGGGTGTCGTTGGTCCCCACCCCCGCGACCACGTGGGCGCGGTCTCCGACAGCCTCCACCACGGCCCTGACCAGCGCGCTCTTCTCGGCGTCGGTGGTGGTGGGCGATTCGCCGGTGGTGCCGTTCACGACGAGTCCGTCGTTGCCCGCGGCGACCAGATGGGCCGCCAGACGCTGGGCGCCTTCGAGGTCGAGGGAACCGTCGGCGGTGAACGGGGTCACCATCGCGGTCAGCGCCCTGCCGAAGGGGATCTCGGGGGTGGAGGTCGGAGCCATGAACCCAACGCTACTCGTTGCCGGTGCGTCCCAGCACAGGCGGTCCATCAGGAGAAACGGGAATGAGGAGCCCGGTGCCGCCTGCTCGGGGGTTCAGGCGGCACCGGGGCTCGTGTTCTGAGACTAAGGAACAGTGCGATATCCCGCAAATGGGACATATGAGAGATCTGACTCCATGTGAGACAAGAACCCCCACAACGCCGCTGTCCCTAGGGCGCGACCCGTCCGTGCTCGTTGAAGGCGGCGTGCGTCAGGGGCATCAGTTCGGCCCACTTCGCCTCCATCTTCTCCGCCACCATCTCGATCTCCCGCTGCGGAAACGAGGGCACCTTGGCCCGCTCGTCCTTGGTGCGCAGCGAGAGGAAGTGCATCAGCGAGCGGGCGTTGCAGGTCGCGTACATGGACGAGAAGAGACCCACCGGCAGCACCGCTCGGGCCACCTCACGGGCCACGCCCTCGGCGAGCATCGCCTGGTAGGCGGCGTAGGACTGGCGGTACGAGTCCTCCATCGCGGAGCTCACGGCCTTGTACTGGTCGGCCGTGCCCTCGAAGAACTCGTACTTGCCGGGGCGGCCCTTCTGCACCAGCTTGCGCTCGGCGGCGGGGACGTAGAAGACCGGCTGCAGCTCGCGGTAGCGGCCGCTCTCCTCGTTGTAGCTCCAGCCGCTGCGGTGCCGGTGGAACTCCCGGAAGACGAAGATCGGGGCGCTCACCAGGAAGGTCATCGAGTTGTGCTCGAACGGGGTGCCGTGGCGGTCGCGCATCAGGTAGTTGATCAGCCCCTTGGACCGCGCCGGGTCCTTTCCGAGCTCGTCGATGGACTGCTCGCCGGCGGTGGACACCCGAGCGGCGAACAGCACGTCGGCGTCCTGCGCGCTGCTGCGCACGAGCTCGACGGTGACGTCGTCCCTGAAGATCGGCTCCGGTACGGCGGGGGCTTCGTCGGTCACCTGCTGCGTCCTTTCGGTGGTGCGGTGCTGCGTCCGGGCCGGTAACGGCCGCGGGCCAGCCTAGCGGCGCCGGGGGCACGGGTCGGCCGGCCGACTCCCTACCCTGGGACACAGGAAAGGGAGGGTATGTCGGAACGACTGGAACAACCCCAGGTCCGGGATGTGGAAGCAGCGGACGTCGCCGAGGTGGTGCGGCTGCGTGCCGCGTCCTGGCGCGCCGCCTACGCGGACCTGATGCCGCCTGCCTACCTGGACGCCATGGACACCGGACCCGAGGCCGTCGGCCGGGCGGTGCGCAGGCTCCGGGGGAATCCGGCCGGCTACCACGACCTGGTGGCCCTGCGCGGCGACCGGATCGTCGCCTTCGCCCTGGCCGGCCCGGAACGGCCGATGCCGAGCCACTACCGCGACGGCGGCCACGGCTGCGAGGAGCACGGCGGGACCCGGGGCGAGGTGTACGCGCTGTACGCCCATCCGGACGCCTGGTCCACCGGCGCGGGGGCGGCACTGCTCGATGCCGCCTGCGCACGCCTCAGGGCGGACGGGCACCGGCAGCAGGTGCTCTGGGTCCTGGAGGGCAATGCCAGGGGTCGTTCCTTCTACGAGCGCCAGGGGCTGCGCCCGACCGGCGAGCGCACCACCCTGAGGCTGGGCGGCGCGCTCCTGACCGAGCTTCAGTACGCGACCGTCCCCGCCGCCGAACAGGTCGTCAGCCAGCGGTCGGTGCTCCCCGGGCTCCCCGCCCCGGTCCGTCGTGGAGCTTGATGGCGTGCTGCATCGCCTTGCGGGCGCGCGGGGTGTCACGGGCGTCCGCGTAGGCGACGGCCAGGCGGAACCAGGCGCGCCAGTCCTCCGGAGTGCGCTCCGTCTCGGCCTGGCGCCGGGCGAAGACCGCGTCCGCCGAGTTCCGGTCGATGCGACCGCCGGCACTGCGCTTCAGCTCGTCCACCGGGAGGCCGCCCTCGGCCTCCAGCGCCCGCGCCAGCGCGGCGCTGCGCCGGCCGAAGCGGTAGGTCTTCCAGAGGAACCAGGCACCCAGCACCACCAGCACCTCGGCGGCGACGCCCATGCCGATGGCCAGGCCGTTGCCGGTCGCCATCAGCTGGCCCCCGATCACCACGATGACCAGGAAGCCCAGCAGCAGGCAGATCGAGACGCCGAAATAGGTGATCTTGGCGATCATGCTTCCTCGAAGACGAAGTTCTCGAGGCCGACGGTCAGCCCCGGCGCGTCCACCACCCGGCGCACGCCCAGCAGGATGCCGGGCATGAAGCTGCTGTGGTGCAGCGAGTCATGACGGATCGTCAGCGTCTCGCCCTGGTCCCCGAAGAGCACCTCCTGGTGGGCCAGCAGGCCGCGCAGCCGCACCGAGTGCACCGGTACCCCGTCCACGTCCGCGCCGCGGGCGCCGTCCAGGCCGTGGGTGGTCGGGTCCTCCTGCGGGGCCAGGCCGGCCTCGGCGCGAGCCGCCGCGATGAGTTGGGCCGTACGGGTGGCGGTGCCGCTGGGGGCGTCCGCCTTGTTCCGGTGGTGCAGCTCGACGACCTCGACGGACTCGTAGAACCGGGCCGCCTGCTGGGCGAAGCGCATGGTGAGGATCGCGCCGATGGAGAAGTTGGGCGCGATCAGCACCCCGGTGCCGGGGGCACCGGCCAGCCAGGTTCTGAGTGCTTCCAGGCGCTCCGGGGTCCACCCGGTGGTCCCCACCACCGCGTGGATGCCGTTGTTGACGCAGAACTCGACATTGGCCATGACCTGGTCCGGATGGGTCAGCTCGATGGCTACCTGCGCCCCGGCGTCGACGAGCTTCTCCCGCTTGTCGGCCCGGCCGAGGGCCGCGACCAGTTCCAGGTCCGGGGCGGAATCCACGGCCCGGACGGCCTCGGAGCCGATGCGACCGGTGGCGCCTACTACTGCGACGCGGATAGGGGTGGTCATCCGGGGGGCAACTCCTTGTCTGAGGGCGAGTGACGGCAGGGCGTCGGTTGGCAGCGCAGTTCCCCGCGCCCTGACAGCCCCTTCGGGGCTAGAGGGCCTCGGTGAGGCGTTCGGCGCGTTTGCCGCTGACCGGCCCTATGACGGCCAGTGAGGGCTTGTAGCCGCCGAGCACCGACGTGGCGACCTCGCGGACGTCGTCCAGGGTCACCGCGGAGATCTTCGCCAGCAGGTCGTCCACCGAGAGGTGGGTGCCGTAGCAGAGCTCGGCCTTGCCGATCCGGGACATCAGCGAGCCGGTGTCCTCCATGCCCAGCACGGTGGATCCGGAGATCTGGCCGATCGCCCGGCTCAGCTCCTCCTCGGTGATGCCCTGCTCGGCCACGCGCTGGAGCTCCGCGCGGCAGATCGTCAGCACCTCCTCCACGCGCTTGGGCTGGCAGCCGGCGTAGATCCCGAACAGGCCGGTGTCGGCGTAGGAGGAGGAGTACGAGTAGACCGAGTAGGCGAGGCCGCGCTTCTCCCTGACCTCCTGGAACAGCCGGGAGCTCATGCCGCCGCCCAGTGCGGAGTTGAGCACGCCGAGGGCCCAGCGGCGCGGGTCGTTGCGGGCCAGGCCGGGCAGGCCGAGGACCAGGTGGGCCTGCTCGGTCGGCCGGTCCAGGATCTCGACCCGGCCCGCCGTGCGCAGCGCGCGGGTGCCGCCGCGCGGCTCGGCCGGGGCGGTGTCGCTTCGGGTCAGCGCGCCCGCCGCGGCGAAGGCCCTCTCGACCTGGCGGACCACCTTGGCGTGGTCGACGTTGCCTGCCGCGGCCACGACCAGGTGCTCCGGGCGGTAGCGGCGCTTGTAGAAGCCGGCCACCTGGTCCCGGGTGAGCGCGTTGATGGTGTCGACGGTGCCGAGCACCGGTCGTCCCAGCGGCGAGGAGCCGAACATCACCTGGGCGAACAGGTCGTGGACCACGTCCCCCGGGTCGTCCTCGGTCATCGCGATCTCTTCGAGGACGACGTCGCGCTCGGTGTCGATGTCCTCCTGGCGGATCAGCGATCCGGTCAGCATGTCGCTGACCACGTCGATGGCCAGCGGCAGGTCGTTGTCGAGCACCCGCGCGTAGTAGCAGGTGTACTCCTTGGCGGTGAAGGCGTTCATCTCGCCGCCGACCGCGTCCAGCGCGGAGGAGATGTCCAGGGCGCTGCGCCGCCCGGTGCCCTTGAAGAGCAGGTGCTCCAGGTAGTGCGTGGCACCGTTGAGCACCGGTGTCTCGTCGCGCGAGCCGACGCCGACCCAGATGCCGAAGGCGGCGGAGCGCACCGTCGGCAGGGTCTCGGTGACGACCCGCAGGCCGCCGGGGAGGACGGTACGGCGCACGACGCCGGCCCCGTCCGTGCCCTTGAGCAGGGTCTTGGTGGAACCGGGGCGCTGCTGCGCAGCCGTGGGCTGCTGTGCCACGTGACTTCCTTAGGCGCTGACGAGCACCGGCAGGTGTTGCCGGGTGCTGGGCTACGGGGTGCGGCCCGGTCCTCCGAACGGGGGACCGGGCCGCAGGGTGGTGCCGTACTGCTACTTGGCCTCGGCCTCGGCCGGAGCCTCTTCGCCCTCGACCACGGGGATCAGCGAGAGCTTGCCGCGCGGGTCGATCTCGGCGATCTCGACCTGCACCTTGGCGCCGACGGCGAGCACGTCCTCGACGTTCTCCACGCGCTTGCCACCGGCGAGCTTGCGGATCTGCGAGATGTGCAGCAGGCCGTCCTTGCCCGGCATGAGCGACACGAACGCGCCGAAGGTCGTGGTCTTCACCACGGTGCCCAGGTAGCGCTCGCCGACCTCCGGCATGGTCGGGTTGGCGATCTGGTTGATCGTCGTACGGGCAGCCTCCGCCGAGGGACCGTCGACCGCACCGATGTAGATGGTGCCGTCGTCCTCGATGGTGATGTCCGCGCCGGTGTCCTCCTGGATCTGGTTGATCATCTTGCCCTTCGGGCCGATGACCTCACCGATCTTGTCAACCGGGATCTTGATGGTGATGATGCGCGGCGCGAACTCGGACATCTCGTCCGGGACGTCGATCGCCTCGTTCATCACGTCGAGGATGTGCAGACGCGCGTCGTGGGCCTGCTTCAGCGCGGCGCCCAGGACCGAGGCGGGGATGCCGTCGAGCTTGGTGTCGAGCTGCAGCGCGGTGACGAAGGTCTTGGTGCCGGCGACCTTGAAGTCCATGTCGCCGAACGCGTCCTCGGCGCCCAGGATGTCGGTCAGCGCGACGTAGTGGGTCTCGCCGTCGATCTCCTGCGAGATCAGGCCCATGGCGATACCGGCGACGGCGGCCTTCAGCGGCACACCGGCGTTCAGCAGCGACATGGTCGAGGCGCAGACCGAGCCCATCGAGGTGGAGCCGTTGGACCCGAGGGCCTCGGACACCTGACGGATCGCGTAGGGGAACTCCTCGCGGGTCGGCAGCACGGGGAGCAGCGCACGCTCGGCGAGCGCGCCGTGGCCGATCTCGCGGCGCTTGGGCGAGCCCACGCGGCCGGTCTCGCCGACGGAGTACGGCGGGAAGTTGTAGTTGTGCATGTAGCGCTTGCGGGTCTCCGGCGCCAGCGTGTCCAGCTGCTGCTCCATCCGGAGCATGTTCAGCGTGGTGACACCCAGGATCTGGGTCTCGCCGCGCTCGAACAGGGCCGAACCGTGGACGCGCGGGATGACCTCGACCTCGGCGGCCAGGGTGCGGATGTCGGTGACCCCGCGGCCGTCGATGCGGACCTTGTCCTTGATGACCCGCTGGCGGACCAGCTTCTTGGTCAGCGAGCGGTACGCGGCGGAGATCTCCTTCTCGCGGCCCTCGAACTGCGGGAGCAGCTTGTCGGAGGCGAGGCCCTTCACCCGGTCCAGCTCGGCCTCGCGGGCCTGCTTGCCGGCGATGGTGAGCGCCTGCGCGAGCTCCTCGGTGACCGCGGCGCTGAGCGCCTCGAACACGTCGTCCTGGTAGTCCAGGAAGATCGGGAACTCGCCGGTGGGCTTGGCGGCGTGGGCGGCCAGCTCGGACTGCGCGCGGCACAGCTCCTTGATGAAGACCTTGGAGGCCTCCAGGCCGGCGGCCACGACGTCCTCGGTCGGGGCGGTGGCGCCGCCCTTGACCAGCTCGATCGTCTTGGCGGTGGCCTCGGCCTCCACCATCATGATCGCGACGTCGCCGTCGGCCAGGGTGCGACCGGCGACGACCATGTCGAACACGGCCTCCTCCAGCTCGCTGTGGCGCGGGAAGGCGACCCACTGGCCCTTGATCAGCGCGACCCGGACACCGCCGATGGGGCCGGAGAACGGCAGGCCCGCCAGCTGGGTGGAGGCGGAGGCGGCGTTGATGGCCACGACGTCGTAGAGGTCGTCGGGGTTGAGCGCCATGATCGTGCAGACGACCTGGATCTCGTTGCGCAGGCCCTTGACGAAGGACGGGCGCAGCGGGCGGTCGATCAGACGACAGGTGAGGATCGCGTCCTCGGAGGGGCGGCCCTCGCGACGGAAGAACGAGCCGGGGATGCGCCCGGCCGCGTACATCCGCTCCTCGACGTCCACCGTCAGCGGGAAGAAGTCGAAGTGGTCCTTGGGCTGCTTCGAGGCGCTGGTCGCCGAGAGGATCATCGTCTCGTCGTCCAGGTAGGCGACGGCGGAGCCGGCGGCCTGCTTGGCGAGACGACCGGTCTCGAAGCGGATGGTGCGGGTACCGAAAGAACCGTTGTCGATGACGGCTACGGCTTCGTGCGTGGTGTTGTCTTCCACCTGGAAGATCTCCTTCGTATTCCTCAGGTGGAGCGCCCCCGCACCGATCGACCTGGTGGCGGCCCTGGCCGGTCTTCGATCGAAGCCTCCGGACGGGCGGCGCTGGTGCGCTCGGTCCTCCGGCGGCCACTACCGAGGACCGGCGCCCGGTGGCGCCGGCGGTCGGGATGCGTGTGGACGCTCCGCGTCTTTGCGGGCGGCGACCGGTCCGGTCGTCCCGCGGTGTCGGGCCCTCTCGTCGTCACGCGCGGCGCGCGCGACCGGAGGGCGCTTCACCCTTCGTTCTCACCTTACGCACGCAGTCTTTCCCACGCGTGCGCCCTGCCCAATCATTTCCGCGGGGCGGCCCCTCCCGTTCACGGGAGGAGGGATCGGGACCAGGATGTGCCGAAGGGCGGCTCCCATCGAGTGGGAGCCGCCCCCGGGCGAGGTACTAGCGGGCCGCGCCGGCGGCACCGCGACGGATGCCGAGGCGGTCGACCAGGGTACGGAAGCGCTCGATGTCCTTCTTGGCCAGGTACTGCAGCAGACGGCGGCGCTGGCCGACGAGGAGCAGCAGGCCACGACGCGAGTGGTGGTCGTGCTTGTGGGTCTTGAGGTGCTCGGTCAGGTCCGAGATACGACGGCTGAGCATGGCGACCTGGACCTCGGGGGAGCCGGTGTCGCCCTCCTTGGTGCCGAACTCGTCCATGATCTGCTTCTTGACAGCGGCGTCGAGGGCCACAGCAACTCCTTGGTGTCTCAGTGCTGCCGGGTGGTCCTGGTCTGCTTCACAGGAACTCGTGGAACCCGGCGGGCGGGGCCAAGGACACGCCTTGGACCCTGCACCAGCCTACCAGCGCGGCAGAGTACCCCTTGACAGCCCCTTCCGCAGCCGTCAGCTGGTGAAGCTGCGGACCGTCGAGTAGACGTCGAGGACGGCCAGTGCCAGCGGGATCAGCGAGACCAGCAGCAGGCCGTCGACCAGGTCCAGGATGCGGCCCCAGAACGGGGAGACCCCGCGGGTGGGCACGATCAGCGCGACGGCCACCAGCAGTGCGGCGCCGAGGGCGATGGCCGCGCCCAGGCCCAGGATGTGCACGTCCACCGTCGAGGTCCTGGACATGTTGGTGATCAGGAAGCCCTGCAGGTTCAGCGAGATCCCGACCACCAGCAGGCCGAGGCTGAGCAGACCGGCCCCGAGCAGGCAGATGACCTGGGTGGTGTGCCGGAACAGACGGGCCCGGAGCATCGTGCTCAGGCCGAGGACCAGCGCCAGCACCTCCGGCCAGGTGCTGTCGGTGAAGGCGAGGACCGCGGTGCTGCCGATGACCACGGCGGCGCAGCCGCCGACCAGTCCGACCAGCAGTTCGTGGCCGCGACGGGCCTTGGCGGCGATCCGGGTGTAGTCGGCCGGGTCCTCCTCGGCGGCGGCCTGGGCTGCGGCCTGGCTGCTGAGCCGGCCGTTCGCGCGGGGGTCGATCTGCTGCGGGGCGTGGAAGGCGACCGGGAGGCGTGCGAAGCGGGCCGAGAGCTGGGGCAGGAAGCCGATCAGCGCCACCGCGACCACCGCGGCGGCCGCGGCCACCTGGCGGGCCGAGGCGTCGGTGAGGATGGCGGCGAAGGTGGCCGCGGTACCGGCCGCGGAGACCACGGTGGCGGCCACGAAAGGCGCGTCGCCGCCCGGCATCAGCGCGGTGAGCAGCACCGACAGCACCAGCACGGCGACGCAGCCGACCAGGAACTGGACCCGGCCGGGCCCGTTCGTCATGGCCTGGTTCTGGTCGATCGCGATGATCCCGGAGCCGCCGATCAGCGCGTGCGGCAGCGCGGCCAGCCCGAGCGCCAGCGCCGAGCCCCGGTCGTCGTAGACCCGGGCGCGGACCCCGGCCAGCGCGGTGAGCACCAGTGCGGTGACGCCGGAGAGCAGGCCCGGCAGGGAGTGCATGTCGTGGCGCAGGTCGCAGAACCACAGGGCGAAGCCCAGCAGCACCAGCAGCACCACGCCACCGATCAGCGCGGCGCCGCGCATCAGCTGCGGACCCCACAGGCTGCGGTCGGCAGAGACCGCGGTGGCGATGGCCTCGGCCACGTCGTCGTACACCGCCGGGGGCAGCGAGTCGGCGAAGGGGCGCAGGCTGAGCAGGTCGCCGTCGCGGACCTGCTGGGCGATCAGCGGCAGGCTGCTGTCCAGCACCGTGCCGTCGCGGCGCACCAGGTGGAACCCGGTGGGCGCGCCCTCGGGCAGGGTCTGCCCGGACAGCCGCAGCACCTCGGGGTAGACGTCGGCCAGGGGGATGTCCTCCGGCAGGGCGACGTCGATCCGGCTGTCCGGTGCGACGACGGTGACCCGGCAGAATCCGGTGGCTGCGCTGGTGCTCACCCGGAGCCCCTCCCCCTGTGAGTGCCGCGTTGGCAATCTTTGCTGTCCTCTGTCAGCCGCTCACCCTACCGGCATCCGCGGGTGGGCCGGTGCCCGGCCGGAGCGCCCACCGCACCACCGCTATGTGCACGACCGCTCCCTATATAGGGGGCGTGGGGAGTTCCGACCCCTGGCCTGCCCCTGTCACGGTAGGGACTAGGATCGGCCCCTGCGGAGAGCGGTGACACGGGGAGCGCGCCAGCGGCGACCGCCCGTGCCCGTCAGGGGACTCGACAGGACGAGGCTGGTACGACCTTGAGCGTGGTAACCGTCAAGCGACCGCCGCGGGCGCACCCGCCCACGGTTCCGAGCGAGGAAGTCCGCCTGGAATCGCCTCCCGAGCTCCCTCGCGGCGACGGCGGCAAGTGGTGGCAGTCCATGCTGCCGATGCTGGCCACCGCGGGTTCGGCCGCCTTCTTCTTCATGCCCGGCATGCAGATGATGATGAAGGTGATGGGCGGTCTGATGGTCGCCTCGACCGTCGCCATGGCCGTCGCCCAGATCAGCTCCCAGCGCAAGGGCGGCGGCGGGGAGATGGAGGACGCGCGCCGCGACTACCTCAAGTACCTGGCCCAGCTGCGCAAGCAGGTCCGCCGCACCGCGACCGAGCAGCGCGACGCCCAGCTCTACCTGCACCCCGCCCCGGACCAGCTGTGGGCCGTGGTCGCCGAGGGCCGCCGGCTCTGGGAGCGCCGGGCCAGTGACAGCGACTTCGCCCAGATCAGGATCGGCACCGGACCGCAGCAGCTGTCGACCCGTCTGGTCCCGCCGCAGACGGCGCCGGTGGACGAGCTGGAGCCGCTGACCGCCGAGGCGATGAAGAGCTTCCTCGCCGCCCACGGCACCCTGCCCGACCTGCCGCTGGCCGTCTCCCTGCGCGCCTTCTACCACCTCTCGGTCTCCGGTGACCCGGACACCGTGTACGGGAGCGTGCGCGCCGCGCTCGCTCAGCTGAGCACCCTGCACTCCCCCGACGATCTGATGATCGGCATCGCCGCCGCCCCCGGCGCCGGCCCCGAGTGGGAGTGGGCCAAGTGGCTGCCCCACGTCCAGCACCCCAGCGAGTCGGACGGGGCCGGATCCGCCCGCATGATCTGCACCTCGCTGGACGCCCTGGAGGACATGCTCGCGGACCAGCTGACCGGCCGGGCCCGCTTCCACCGCGACGCGACCCCGGTCCCGGAGCAGCCGCACCTGGTCGTGGTCCTGGACGGCGCCGCGGTCGGCGCGGACTCGGTGCTGGCCAGCGGCGAAGGACTGCAGGGGGTGACCGTCATCGAAGTCGTCCCCGGCGACCTGGACGAACCGCGCGGCGCCCTGGCCGTGGTGGTGGGCCCCGAGGAGATGCAGCTGACCTCGGCGACCGGCAGCGTCTACCGCGGCCGGCCCGACGTGCTCAGTGCCTGGCAGGCCGAGGCACTGGCCCGGCAGCTGGCCCCGCTGCGGGCCTCGATCGGCGACGACGACGAACCGCTGCTGGCCAACCTGGACTTCACCGATCTGATGGGCGTCGGCGACGCCATGTCGGTGGACGTGGCCCGGACCTGGCGGCCGCGGCCGATGCACGAGAAGCTGCGCGTCCCGATCGGCCTGGGGGCCGGCGGCGAGCCGGTGATGCTGGACCTCAAGGAGGCGGCGCTGGAGGGCATGGGCCCGCACGGCCTGTGCGTCGGCGCGACCGGCTCCGGCAAGTCGGAGCTGCTGCGCACCCTGGTGCTCGGCCTGGCGATGACGCACTCCTCGGAGGTGCTGAACTTCGTCCTGGCCGACTTCAAGGGCGGTGCGACCTTCGCCGGCATGGCGGACATGCCGCACACCTCCGCGGTCATCACCAACATGGCCGAGGAGCTCACCCTGGTCGACCGGATGCGCGACTCCATCACCGGCGAGCTGAACCGCCGTCAGGAGCTGCTGCGCGCGGCCGGCAACTACGCCAACATCCACGACTACGAGCGGGCCCGCGCCGCCGGGGCCCCGCTGGAGCCGCTGCCCTCGCTGCTGCTGATCATCGACGAGTTCAGCGAGCTGCTCACCGCCAAGCCCGACTTCATCGAGATGTTCATCCAGATCGGCCGGATCGGCCGGTCCCTGGGCGTGCACCTGCTGCTGGCCTCGCAGCGGCTGGAGGAGGGCCGGCTGCGCGGCCTGGACACCTACCTCTCCTACCGGATCGGGCTGCGGACCTTCTCCGCCGCCGAGTCCCGGGCGGCGCTGGGCGTTCCGGACGCCTACCACCTGCCGCCGGTGCCCGGCGTCGGCTACCTCAAGTTCGGCACCGATGTGATGGCACAGTTCAAGGCCGCCTACGTGTCCGGCCCCTACCGCAGCGGCGCGGTCCAGGAGTCGACCGGCCGGGTGCGCAGGCAGCGCCCGGTGCTGTTCACCGGCGCCCCGGTGGCCAAGCCGCTGCTGCCGCTGAACGAGATGGAGCCGGAGGCCCCGCGCCGCCAGGACGACGCACTGGCGGACACCGTGCTGGACGTGATCGTGGACCGGCTGGAGGGCCAGGGCCCGCCGGCGCACCAGGTGTGGCTGCCGCCGCTCAGCGAGGCCCCCTCGCTGGACCAGCTGCTGCCGCCGCTGGGAGCGGTGCCGGACCGGGGCCTGTGCGCGCCCGAGTACGCCGGGACCAGCCGTCTGGTGGCCCCGATCGGCCTGGTCGACAAGCCCTTCGAGCAGCGTCGCGACCTGCTCTACCTGGACTTCTCCGGGGCCGCCGGGCACGGCATGGTGGTGGGCGGTCCGCGCTCGGGCAAGTCCACCCTGCTGCGCACCATGGTCAGCTCCTTCGCGCTCACCCACACCGCCGCCGAGGTGCAGTTCTACCTGCTGGACTTCGGCGGTGGCGGCATGATCGGGATGCAGGACCTGCCCCATGTCGGCGGGGTCGCCGGACGGCTGGACGCCGACAAGGTGCGCCGCATGATCAGCGAGGTCTCCGGCCTGCTGACCCAGCGCGAGGAGCTGTTCCGGGCCCAGGGCATCGACTCCATCGCGACCTTCCGCAACCGTCGCAAGAACGGCACGCTCCCCGGCGAGCAGTACGGCGACGTCTTCCTGGTGATCGACGGCTGGCTCACCTTCCGTCAGGAGTTCGAGCTGCTGGAACCGCTGGTCACCGACATCGCCCAGCGCGGTCTGGCCTACGGCGTGCACGTGGTGGTGGGCGCCTCCCGCTACGGGGAGATCCGTCCGGCGCTGAAGGACCTGCTGCAGACCAGGATCGAGCTCAAGCTCGGCGACCCGATGGAGTCGGAGATCGACCGCAGGGTCGCCCAGAACGTGCCGGCCGGGGCGCCGGGGCGCGGCCTGACCGCGGACAAGCTGCACTTCCTGGGCGGACTGCCGCGGATCGACGGTTCCGGCGGCATCGACGACCTCGCGGACGGCGTGACCGCCTTCGTCCAGGCCGTGAACAGCTCCTGGACCGGCCCGCGCGCCCCCCAGGTGCGGATGCTGCCCGCGGTGCTGCCCGCGGACCGGCTGCCCAAGGGCTTCGAGCACCCCGAGCAGGGCATCGCCATCGGCATCGACGAGAACGCGCTGGCGCCGGTGTTCCTGAACTTCGACACCGACTCGCACTTCATCGTCTTCGGCGACGGCGAGACCGGGAAGACGGCGCTGCTGCGGCTGCTGCTCAAGGGCATCACCGAGCGCTACACCCCGGAACAGGCCCGCATCGTCATCGGCGACTACCGGCGGTCGCTGCTGGGGGTGGTCACCAGTCCGCACCTGCTGGAGTACGCGGCGGCGCAGCCGGCCCTGCAGGCGTTCCTCGGCGACATCAGGGGCTCGATGGAGCGCCGCATCCCCGGCCCCGACGTCACCCAGGAGCAGCTGCGGGACCGCAGCTGGTGGTCGGGCGCCGAGCTGTTCCTGGTCATCGACGACTACGACCTGGTGGCCACGTCGACCGGCAACCCGCTGCAGCAGCTGTTGGAGGTGCTGCCGTTCTCCAAGGACATCGGGCTGCACATCATCATCGCCCGCCGCTCCGGCGGCGCCGGCCGGGCCCTCTACGAGCCGGTGATGCAGCGGCTGAAGGAGCTGGGCGCGCAGGGCATCGTGCTGTCCGGCGACCGCGACGAGGGCGTGCTGATGGGCAACGTCCGGCCGCAGCAGATGCCGCCGGGCCGGGGCGTCCTGGTCACCCGCAGGCGCGGGACGTTCACCGTGCAGACCGGGTGGGTCGGCCAGCAGCAGTAAATCGTTATCCGGACACGACCGTCCGATCCGAAGGGGTCGCTGAGTGATTCGTCACTCGGCGACCCCTTTTTCCATGCCCTCACAGGGCGGCAAAGATCCATAAGGATGACAGGTTGACAGCAGAGCCATCCTTTTAATTGCAGGCAGAGTTTCATGAAGTCAATCGATACCAAGGCAGATGGACAAAGAGGTCATTTGACTCAGATCGCTGATGGGCCATCACATCAGTTGCAACCTCGCCACTGCACAACGAAATCCGAAGCAAATCCGCCCTTGACGCCCCGTTAACGGCAGGGGTTACATGGCGGCCGGAGAGCGACAGATTCGCAGCAGCCAATCCGACCGGAGGCGATACCGCTTCTCCCGCACCAGAGCCCCACCGATCCGATCGGAACGCACATGACCGACATCCTGAGCCGTCCGCCCCAGGACCGCATCGCGGACGCCCCTCCGGCCGACGAGCCCCAGAAGCTGAAGCGATCCCTCGGCGTCGTCGGCGGGACCCTGCTCACGCTGTCGTGCGTGACCCCGGCCTCCTCGCTGTTCGTGCTGGTGCCGCTCTCCTTCGCCAGCCTCGGCACCGGGACCGCCCTGACCCTGTTGATCGCCATGGTCCTGTGCGTGGGCGTGGCCTGGTGCTACTCCGAGCTCGGCACGCTGATCCCCAGCGCCGGCGGCGAGTACGCGATGGCCGGCCACACCGTGGGCCGCTTCGCCGGATGGCTGGCGTTCATCCAGGCGATGATCGTGGTCATGATCGTTCCCCCGATCATCGCCATGGGCACCGCCGAGTACCTGGCACCGGTCTTCGGCGCCAACCCGGCAACCATGTCGTCGTGGATCCCGAAGATCGGCGGCGCCGCGGTCATGCTTGCTGCAACCCTGGTCGGTCTGCTGGACCTGCGCGCCAACGCCTGGATCACCGGCATCTTCCTGTGCCTGGAGGTCGCCGCGGCCTCGCTGGTAGCGGTGCTCGGCTTCGCCCACGCCAACCGGCCGGCCTCGGTGCTGATCCACCCGCACCTGCCCGGTGGCGCGGTCGGCACCAGCACCATCATCGTCGGGCTCGCCGGAGCGCTGTTCATCACCCAGGGCTTCTCCACCGCCGTCTACCTGTCCGAGGAGATGGACCGCCCGCAGCGCACCGTCCCGCGCACCGTGATGTGGACCCTGGTCATCGGCTCCGCCGTGATCCTGGTGCCGGTCATCGCCATCACCCTGGGCGCGCCCAGCCTCACGGCCCTGGCCAACGGCGACATCAGCGGCATGGTGACCGCCTGGACCAACTCGACCGTCGGCAACATCGTCAGCCTCTGCGTCGCCCTGGCCATCATCAACGCGGCCATCGTCATGGTGATCCAGAACTCCCGGGTGCTCTACGCCTCCGCCCGGGACAAGGCCTGGCCCGAGCCGGTCAACCGCGCCTTCTCCACCATCAGCGCCCGCTTCGGCGCCCCCTGGGTGGCCACCCTGGCCGTCGGCGTCCCCGGTGCCGTGCTCTGCTTCGTCAACCTGGGCACCCTGAGCCTGGTCACCGGAGTGGCGGTGACCCTGCTCTACGGCTTCGTCGCGGTCGCGGCGCTGGGCGCACGGCGCGGAAAGCACAAGGAGTCCGGAGCCTGGCGGATGCCGGCCTGGCCGGTCGTTCCCGTGATCATCCTGGCCGTGCTCGCCTACGTCATGAAGCAGCAGGACGCCGAGGCGCTGTGGATCACCGGTGGCATCACCGCCGCCGCCGCCCTGTACTGGGTGTTCTACCTCCGGCCGCGGCCGGAGACCCGCTGGGTGATCACCGTCCCCGAGGACGAGAAGCCCGCCGTCTGACCAGCGGCCCCAGCAGGATCCGAAGCGCCGCCGTACGGCTCAGTCCGTGCGGCGGCGCTGCATGTCGCGGACGACCACGGCGGTACCGGTGATCAGCAGCACCACGAGCAGCCCGATGCCCAGCACGTACGCGGCGGTCCGCCGGTCGCGGTCGGCCTGGGTCTCGCCGAGCGCCATCGGCATCGGCTGCAGCGGTGCTGCCGAGGTCCTGCTGCGCACCGTGGGCACCGCGGCGGACTCCGGCGGGGAGTCGTCCGAGAGGGCCGCGACCGGGTCGACGACGCCCCAGCCGACGTAGTTGTTGCGGCCGGCGTCGGTGCGCTGCGCGGTCTGCTCGATCCTGGCGATGATCTGCGCCGGGGTCCAGGTCGGGTACTTCTGCTTGAGCAGGGCCGCGACCGCGGCCGCGTACGGTGCGGCGAAGCTGGTGCCGGAGTCGACGCACTGGCCGCCCTTGGGCACGGTGGAGACCATGTCCACGCCCGGTGCCGCGACCTGCACCGAGGGGCCGGTCTCGGAGAAACCGTCGGCACGTTCGTTGTCCCGGTCCGAGGCGCCGACACCGAGCACCCCGGGGAACGCGGCCGGGTAGGTCGGATCCGAGAGGTTCTCGTTCCCGGCCGCCGCGACCACCACGACCCCGTGCCGGATCGCCTTGGCGATGGCCTTGCCCAGGTCCCCGCTCTCCGGCTGGTAGACCGGCTTGCCGTTCGAGGAGACGTCCTGCGAGATGTTGATGACGCCGGCGCCCTTGGCCACGGCCTCGTCCACGGCCTTGGCCATGTTCTCGATGTCGCCGCCGCTGCCCTGGCCGTCGTTCTGGCGCAGCGACAGGATGGTGGCGTCCTTGGCCAGGCCGACGAATCCGGTGCCCTGGGCCGGGCGGGCCGCGATGATGCCGGCCACCATGGTGCCGTGGCCCACGGTGTCGGTGAACGACGTGCCCTTGTCGCCGGTCAGATAGCTGGTCCCGGCCACGACCGCGCCGCGGAGCTGCGGGTTGGTGTTGTCGACACCGGTGTCTATCACCGCCACGGTCACCCCCTTGCCGGTGGCGTAGCGCCACAGCTGCGACAGCAGCACCCGCTGCAGCGACCAGGGTTCGCCGGGGATGTTCGCGGACGGGAAGACGCACTGGCCGTCCGAGGCGAGCGCGGTGCGCGGAGGGTGGTCGAGGGCCAGGGCGGGTCCCGGCGCGGTGACGGTCAGCGCGGCCGCGGCGAGCAGCGCCGGGAGCGCCGCACGGCGGCGGTGGTGGTGCCTGCTCACTGGTGTTCGTTCCCCCGCGGTGTCCGTGGTCGAGAAGGCGTCGGCAACAACGCGCCGTGCCGGGTCCCGCTCAGGCGGGCCCGGCACGGCGACGGCGTCCGCGACTGTCAGCCCCAGATGCTGGCGTTCTTGTTCTCGGTCGACTGGTAGTTCTGCGCGGCGCTGTCGAGCGCGGCGGCGATCTGCGTCAGCACGGTGTGCAGGTCCGAGGCGGAGGAGTTCCACTCCGCCTGGCGGGCCTGGTAGCCCTCCTGCGCCTTGCCCTCCCAGCTCTGGGCGATCCGGGAGACGCCGGCCTGCAGGTCGTCGAGCTGCGACTGGACCCGACCGGCGGTGCTGCGCACCTCTTCGGCGGCGTTCGAGATGGTGGAGAAATTGACCAGGATGTGGCCGTTGTCGGACATGCTGTCCCCTTCTCAGGCAGTGGAGTTGATGCGGTCTGGTCAGCCGAGAGCAGAAGCGATCTTGCTCATCGAGGACTGCTGCTCCTGCTCGGTGCCGCTGTACGAGGCCGAGGAGGCGTCGATGGCGTCCTTGATCTCGTTGAGCACCTTGTTGAGCTTGGCCGCGTCCTGGTTCCACTTCGCCTGAAGCGTGTTGTACGACGAGGCGGCGGAACCCTGCCACCCCGAGGTGATGGAGCTGACCAGGCTCTCCAGCCGGCTGAGCTCGGCCTGGATCTGCGCGTTGACGTCAGCGATGCGTGCCGAAAAGGCCCGCATCTCATCGGCGGTAGTCCTGAACTGACCCGACATGTACACCGTCCCCCATGAGACAGACCATCGAGACCGGGCGCCCTACCGGGCGCCGGCGGCCGACACCACTACGGTGGTGTCCCACAGCACTCTAGCTGTCATGTGCAACGCCCCCAACACCGGGCTGTGGACAACTTTCCCGTCCCGCGCGGGCGGTGCGGACACGCACCGCCGCTGCCTGCGCGGACCTGCGGGGCCGCACCGCGAGGGGCTGACGGAGACTCAGGAGCCCTGCTGCTGGCCCGCCGCCGCGGTGGTGAGTGCCGGACCGGCCGAGAGCAGCCCGGTCCACGCCTCCGGGACCGGCGGCGGCGTGATGCCGCTGTACCCCAGCCGGGACTGGGCGTTGTCCTGCTGCTGGCCGCTCTGGCCGGTGCTGGTCGAACCGCTGCCCGTGGCGGCCGAGGCGCCGGCGGAAGGGCTGCTGCCGTCGGAGTTGAGCTGCACCGGGTAGCGCAGACCGGTGTCGGTGAGCAGGCTGACCGGTCCGGCCGTGGTGCTGGTCCCGGTGACCGAGCGGAACAGCAGCCCGGTGCCGGGGGTGACGTAGACGCCCGCGGTCCCTGACGAACTGTCGACCGGGTACCCCGAGCCGGTCCACAGGCCCAGCACCGGCACGCCGGCGGCGGTCGTGGCACCCGTGTAGACGCTGCAGGCCACGCCGGTGGCGGAGGTGTTCACCTGGGTCACCGACTTCAGCGGCCAGTCCTTGTCCCCTTCGAAGGCCCCCTTGTTGTTGGCCCCGGCGACCGCGGCCGCGGACATCACGGTCTCGGTGGTCTTCTCCGGGTGCAGCGCCTGGACCAGGCCGTCGGTGAAGTCGGACATCGGGTGGACGCCGTCATGCAGCACCACGTAGTGCAGGTAGGCGCTGTTGCCCTCGGCCACCCGGAAGGTGTCGCCGACGTGGAAGTCGTGCCCCAGGAAGTTCACCGCCGCACCGAAGTCGGCGATGTCCGCCTTGGGGACGGTGATGGGGTCGCCCGTGCGCAGCGTGGCCAGCCAGTCCTTGGTCACGACCTGGGGCTGGCCGACGGTCGCGCCGAGGGCCACCGTGGCCAACAGCTCGTCCTGCCCGCTGTCCGCGGCCAGTTGGTGCGCGGTACCGGTCGAGTCGACCAGGTAGGTACCGCTGGGGGCCCGGACGTAGAGGGCCTGGTTCGCTCCGACGCTGCCGGCTCCGGAGACCTTGGCGGCGTCGGGGCCGCCCAGCACGAACAGCTTCTGGTCGGTGGCGTTCTGGCCGCCGGCGGCCGGGCGCTCGCAGTCCACCCAGGACTTCGCCGTGGCCGCGTCCTTGGCCGTCGGCAGGCTGTCCGGTGCGTAGGGGATGCCGACGGTCGGGGCGTGCGGGACCTTGCCCGAGTTGAGGACCTTGTCGTCGACCTCCTCCACCGTGGAGCCGGGGGTCAGCAGCAGCCGTGCCGAGGCGATGTTCAGCACCGGGTGCAGTTCGTGATCCATCATCACGTACCGGGTGGTGGTCTCCTTGTCCACGATCACCGCGTTGGCGGTGTCCCAGTGCAGCGGCGCCGACGGCTTGATCATGCCGTAGGCGCCGAACCCGGCGACCGCCACCGCTCCCACGATCAGACCGGGCACCACGGCGCGCCGGGGCTTGGGCGCGTCCTCCTCGTTGCCCCCGCCGGAGGGCTGGAGGAAGGCCGCGACGGTGCGCCTCCGTGAGAAGGTGTAGGCGCTCAGTTCGTTCCGGCGTGACGCCATGCTGTCGACTCTCCCCGTCCCCAGTTCTCCAACTCCGCGGGTGCCCCGATTTTCCGGGACCACCCAGCGCCCGCGCGCGGACCCTACGTACCGTACGGGTACGGTATTGCGATCAGCCAACCGGCCACCCTTAGCACCGCGCCGTCCGTCCAGAAAGGTTGACCCGGGGGATGTCAAGCCAGACCGCACCACCGCGCGACCAGCTGCCCGAAGCCCGCCGGTCGGCCCCGGTCCAGCCGGTGCCGCGACCGCGGCCGGGGCGGATCGGACCGCTGCGGCTCCCGCAGCTGGTGCTGTTCGAGATCGCCGCGGTCCTGGTGGCGGTGGGCCTGGGCGCCGGCATGAAGGTGCTGGTCCCCTGCGGATCCGTGGCCGCGGTCCTGGTGCTGCTGGCGCTGGCGCGCCGGCACGGGCTCACCCCGGCCGAGATGATGCGCGCCAGGTCCGGGCTGCGGGACCGGCAGCGCCGGTCCCGGACCGAGGCGCCGGGCGAGGTGGACCCGGCGATCGCCCCGGTGCTGGAGTGCGAGCCGGCGCTGCGGACCGTGCAGCACACCGTGCAGGTCGGCGGCAGCGCGACCACCGGCCGCCGGGAGCGGCGCGAGATCGGCATGATCGGCGACGGGACCTTCCTGACCGCCGTCATCCAGGTCGAGGCCCTGGACGATCCGCTGCGCCCGGCCCGTGACGGGCACGCCGGGCTCCCGCTGGACCTGCTGGCCGACGCGCTGCAGGTCGACGACGTGACCGTGGACTCGGTGCAGGTGGTCCAGTACAGCCAGCCCGCACCCGCGCCGCACCTGCCCGAGCAGGCACTGGCCGCCCGCGGCTACCGGGAGCTGCCGAACGGCGCCTCCACTCCGGGCCTGCGGATGACCTGGGTCGCCGTCAGACTGGACCCGGAGCTGTGCCGCACCGCGGTGGCCGCCCGCGGCGGTGGCGAGGCGGGCGCCCGCAAGGCGCTGCAGCGCGCCACCGACCAGCTGGCCAGCCGGCTGGTGGGGGCCGGGCTGCGGGCGACGGTGCTCGACACCGCCGGGGTGACCGCGGCCGTCTCCACCGCGACCTGCGCCAGCCCGCTGCGGACCAACGCGTCGGCCACCGGTGGCCGGCGCACCTCGGAGACCGCCAAGGCCTGGCGCTGCGACGACCGCTGGCACACCACCTACTGGATCGGCCAGTGGCCCAGGCTCACCGCCCCGGGGACCGGTACCGGCTCCGCGGATCTGGTCAACCTGCTCACCGGGATGCCGGCGCTGGGCAGCAGCTTCGGGCTGACGGTCCGTCAGGCCGGCAACGGCTCGGTGGCGCTGAGCGGACACGTCCGGGTGACCGCGCGCGGTGAGGGTGACCTCGATCAGGTGACCAGGCAGTTGGAGACCCGGGCCAGGAGCGCCGGGGTCGGACTGGTCCGGCTCGACCACGAACAGGTTCCGGGCGTGCTGGCGACGCTGCCGCTGGGCGGCACACGGTGAGGGGAGCGGGCGCGGTGACCACGGTGGAGGCAGGCGGCACGGCCGATCGGCGGGTGCTGCCCGGATTCGGCCTGCGCGGGCCGCGACGGGAACAGCACGTACTGAGCCGGGAGCAGTTGTCGGCGCTGACGCTGCCGGTCGGCGACGACGGGGTGGTGATCGGCGTGGACGGCTCCAACGCCCCCGCGGTGATCGGCCTGTTCCGGCCCAGCGCCTACGAGGTGATCCTGGTCGGCGGGGTGTGGACGGCCCAGCTGATCGCCCTGCGGGCGGCCGCGACCGGGGCGCGCGTCGCCGTGGAGACCGCGCGGCACCAGGCCTGGGCCTCGGTGGCGCAGGCCGCCGGTGGCGGCCAGCCCTGCGTCACGGTGCACCCGGTGGGCCGGATCGGCCCGCAGGGCGCGTCCGTCGCGGCCCCGGTGCTGGTGGTTCGGGACTGCGGCGCGCGACCGCCGCGCAGCCGGCTCTCGGCCGGCCCCTGGCAGACCACGCTGACCCTGCTGCCCTTCCTCGGGCCCGGCGCGGAGCGGCTGTTGGGCGCCGCCGACCTGGTCGGCGTCCAGCGGGTCGCGCCGCAGGAGGCGGCGCTGGCGGGACAGGTACTGGAGCTGCCACCGGGCGAGGTCGCCGCCCTCCCCACGCTCGGCGACGGGGTCACCCTCTGGGGTAACCGCCGGCGGCGGGTCTTCGTGATGAGCGGACCGACCGGTGCCGAGGCCCAGTTGTTGGGGCAGGCTCGAAGGGTGGACTGAGGCCGGCGGGCCCCCGGGTCGCACCACCGGGGCATCACCGGCGCAGGGGGTCTGCCAGGGGCATTGGCTGGTTGACTACGCTGGTGCACGACGGAGGCGAACGAGAGGGACAGCAGTGACGAGCGATCGCGACGGCGTCTATGCCGGCGACCATGCGCCGGACGAAGACGAGGAGTGGTCGGACGCGCCCGAATACACGCCTCCGGCCTGGTACACCCAGAACGCACAGCAGGTGGGCCCGGCGCAGCCGGCTCCACCGCAGTCTCCGGCGCCCGAGCCGTTCGTACCCGCACAGGCCTACCAGCCGCCGCACACGCCGGCCCTGGGCGTGCCGGTACCGCCGCCCGCCCAGGAGGCCGAACCGGCGGCGCCGGTAACGGAGCACGTGCCCGCGTCGGAGCCGGTGCCGGCGCCTGCGCAGGAGCCCGAGGCCGAGCCCGCCGACGCGGTCCCGGCCGACGCGGTCCCGCCCGCGCAGACGGAACCGGAGCCCGAGCCGGAGCTGGCTGCCGAGTCGCAGCAACCGGCCGAGCCGACCCCGACGGCGCCCGATGCGGCGCCCCGGCCCACGGCCGAGTCCGCGCCCGAGGGCGGCCCCGAACCGGTGGCCCCCGCCGCGGAGCCGCCGGTACCGCCGCAGGCCTACCGCCCCGCCAGTGCGGAGACCCAACTGCCCCCGCAGCAGCCCGTCGCACAGCAGCAGCCTCCGCAGCCGCCCCAGCCCGCGCCCTGGCCGCAGCAGCAGCCCCAACAGCAGTGGGCTCCGCCCGTCCCGGCTCCGCCCGCCCCGGCGCCGGTCGAGCAGCCCCAGTGGGCGCCGCCGCCGGCACCCCCGCTGCCGACCGCCGAGCAGCAGCCGCAGTGGGCGCCGCCCGGTCCCCCGGCACCCGAGCAGCAGCATCCGCAGCAGCAGCCCCAGCAGCAGTGGGCTCCGCAGCAGCCGGTCGATCCGCGCCAGGGCGGCTGGCCGCAGCAGCAGCCCGGGGGCGCCCCGGGTGCGCCGCTGGGCTACACCGCCGCCGTCGAGCTGTCCTCGGACCGGCTGCTGCGCAAGCAGCCCGAGGAGCGCCGCAACACCCCGCGCTTCCGTTTCGGCGGCAAGGCCGCGGAGGAGGACCGGCAGCGCAAGCTGGCGATCATCCGCACCCCGGTGATGAGCTGCTACAAGATCGCGGTGATCAGCCTCAAGGGCGGTGTCGGCAAGACCACGACGACCACCGCGCTGGGGGCCACGCTGGCCTCGGAGCGGCAGGACAAGGTCATCGCCGTCGACGCCAACCCCGACGCGGGGACGCTGGGCCGGCGGGTGCGCCGCGAGACCGGCGCCACCATCCGCGACCTGGTGACGGCGATCCCGCACCTGAGCAGCTACATGGACGTGCGCCGGTACACCTCGCAGGCGCCCAGCGGCCTGGAGATCCTGGCCAACGACGTCGACCCGGCCGTGTCCACGACCTTCAACGACGAGGACTACCGGCAGGTCATCGGCTTCCTGGGGCGGCAGTACCCGATCGTGCTGACCGACTCGGGCACGGGCCTGCTCTACAGCGCGATGCGCGGCGTGCTGGACCTGGCGGACCAGCTGATCGTGGTCTCGACGCCCAGCGTGGACGGCGCCAGCAGCGCCAGCACCACCCTGGACTGGCTCTCCGCGCACGGCTACGCCGACCTGGTCCAGCGCAGCATCACGGTGGTCTCCGGGGTCCGCGAGACCTCGAAGATGATCAAGATCGAGGACATCGTCGCGCACTTCCAGACCCGCTGCCGCGGCGTCGTCGTGGTCCCGTTCGACGAGCACCTCTCGGCCGGCGCCGAGGTCGACCTGTCCCGGATGCGGCCGAAGACCCGGGAGGCGTACTTCGACCTCGCGGCGATGGTGGCCGCGGACTTCCCGC
This sequence comes from Streptacidiphilus jeojiense, assembly GCF_000719095.1. Classification (GTDB taxonomy): domain Bacteria; phylum Actinomycetota; class Actinomycetes; order Streptomycetales; family Streptomycetaceae; genus Streptacidiphilus; species Streptacidiphilus jeojiensis. The sequence goes on from NZ_JOEH01000042.1 coordinate 26,081, forward strand.
GCACCCAGCCGCAGCCGCTGGGGTGGCCAGGCGGCCCGCAGGGTCAGCAGCAGGGCGCGCCGCAGCCGTACGGGCAACCGCAGCCCTACGGGCAGCCCCAGGCGCCGTACGGGCAGCCGCAGCAGCCCCCGCAGCCGTACGGGCAGCCGCAGTACCCGCAGCAGCCCTACCCGGAGCAGCAGCCCTACCCCACCGAGCAGCAGCCCTACCCGGCGGACCAGCAGCAGTACCCCGAGCCGCCGCCGGGATGGGCCCCGCCGCAGCCCCCACCACCGCCGCCCGGGTACTACCCGCCGCCGGAGCAGTGACCGTACGGAGGAGGGAGGCACCCGGGCCGGGTGCCTCCCTCCTCCGTCGGCAGACCGTCAGTCCGTCAGTTCGCGGGCCCGCTTGACGTCCACGGCCATCCGGTCCAGCAGCGCGTCGATGGAGTCGAACTTCTCCATCCCGCGCAGGTAGGCCAGGAAGTCCACGCTGACGTGCAGCCCGTACAGGTCCAGGCCGACCCGGTCGATGGCGTAGGCCTCGACCGTGCGGGCGGTGCCGTCGAAGGTCGGGTTGGTCCCCACCGAGATCGCCGCCGGCATCCTCTCGCCGTCGGCCGTCAACCAGCCCGCGTACACCCCGTCGGCCGGGATGGCGGTGTGCGGCAGGGTCTCCACATTGGCGGTGGGGTAACCGAGTTCGCGGCCGCGCTGGGCGCCGCGCACCACGGTGCCCTCGACCCGGTGCGGACGGCCCAGCACCTCGGCCGCGCCCGCCGCATCGCCCTCGGCGACCAGCCTGCGGGCCAGCGAGGAGGAGCAGGGCACGGCCTCGCCGTCGGTGTCGTCGCCGTGCACCGCACCCACCGTCAGATCGCAGACGTCGACGGAGAACCCGTACCTCGGGCCGAGCTCGGCGAGCAGCGCGACATCGCCCGAGGCGCGGTGCCCGAAGCGGAAGTTGGGCCCCTCCACGATCAGCTCCGTGTGCAGCGCGTCGACCAGCACCCGCTCCACGAACTCCTCCGGCGCCAGCTGCGAGAAGGCCAGGGTGAACGGGATCAGCAGCACCGCGTCCACGCCCAGCTCGGCCATCAGCTCGGCCCTGCGCCGGTGCGAGGCCAGCAGCGGCGGGTGGCTGCCGGGGCGGACCACCTCGCTGGGATGCGGGTCGAAGGTGACCACGACGGAACGGGCACCGAGCTCCCGGGCGTGCTCGACCACCTTGCTGATGATCAGTTGGTGGCCCCGGTGCACCCCGTCGAAGGAACCGATGGTGACGACGCTGCGCCCCCAGTCCCCGGGGACTTCCTCCAGGCCATGCCAGCGCTGCACCCTGACCGCTCCTCGTTAGCTTGTCGCTGTGACACCTATAGCCTGCCATGCGGCTGATCGCTGCCCTGCATTGGCTCGGCCTCGCGGAGCAGCGACAGCAGTTCCCGGTGCAGCGGGTCGCCGCCCCCGGCCAGCGCGTCACGGAAGGCTCCGAGCACCGGTGGCGGCTGCTCGGCGAGGTCCTGGACGAAGGGGACCAGCGCACTCCGCTCGGCCTGGCCGAGGGCGGTGCGGGCCACCAGCCAGGCGGCGACGGGCGCCGCCGCCTCGGGGTGCAGGGCGAGGTACTCCGCCACCAGCCGGGTCACGGCCGCCCTGGCGTGCGGGGCGGGGGTCGCCCCGAGGGCCTGGAGCACGGCCGCCGCCTCCTCCCCCGGCTGGTTCATCCGGGTCCGGTAGCCGGCGAGGACCAGCGAGGGGTGGCTGTCCAGGGCGGGCGCCAGCGAGCGGGGCGTCAGATGGGGGTCGGCCGCGGCGTAGCGGTCCACGGCGGCGGGCAGATGACGGCCCCTGGTGGCCGGGTCGGCCACCAGGACGGCCAGGGCGGCGCCGTGCAGCTCCCGCTCGCCGGTTCGGGCCAGCAGGGCCTCGGCGGCGTAGCGGAGCAGCGCCAGGTCGGCGTCCCGGCCGGGCGTACGGTCCGCGCCGGGTCCCGGTCCCCGGTCCGCTCCGGGCGCCGGTGCCAGGGCCAGCGCGAGGGCCAGGGCGGGTGCGTGCACGGCGGCGGCCACATGGCGTTCCGGGCGCGGATCGTGGGCCCAGCGGTCGACGGCCCGGCACATCGCCGACGGCTCGACCGCCACCAGCTCCCGCAGCAGCGCGTCGGCGCGTGGATGGGCCGCCGCGACCAGCGCCTCGGCCAGGTCGTCCAGACCGGTGCTGCGACGGCTCCGCAGCAGCTGCAGCGCGGCCGGGGCCGCCTGCTCGTCCCGGAGCCAGTCGCAGAGGGCGGGGAAGGTCCCGGCCGGGTCGCCGGCGAGCAGCGCGGCCACCGCCTCCAGCGGTTCCGCCGTCCCGCCGCGGGACAGCAGGCGCAGCAGGTCCATCCGGACCGGCAGCGCCAGCGGCAGGCCGGTCCACAGCGCGAACGGCAGCACCTGGTCCCCGGCCCGGGCGCGGGCCGCCATCCGGGCGGCCAGCGAACGCAGCAGCGGCAGATAGGGATCCGCGTCCGGCAGCCGCAGCAGGACGGACACCAGCAGGGCGGAGGCCCACCAGCGGGCCTCGCTGTCCGGGGGCGCCGCATCGGGGCCGTCCAGGCGCAGCACCAGCCGGCTGAGCCAGGCCTCCAGCGCGACCGGGTCGTCCTGGAGCCGCAGCAGGGCCTCGCGGACCGGCCCGATCCGGTGGTGCGGGACCGGACCGGGGGCGGGCGGCGGCTGCGGTGGCGGTACCGCGTGCCCGCGCGGGCCGCCGCGGCGGTGGCTGCCGTGCGGCGGGGCGGCCGCCGTCTGCGGCCCGGCGGCTCCGGCTTCGGGGCCCGCCGCGCTCCGGCCGGGACCGCCGCTGCCACCGACGCCGCCGGTCCCCGCGCCAGTGCCGAGCAGTCCGTCCATGGCAGCGGCCAGGTCCAGGTGCCCGCCCTGGATCCACTCCGACAACTCCTCGTGGGCGAAGCGGTAGCCAGGCCCGGCGGGCACCAGCAGCCCCTCGGCCAGGACGGCGGGCACCCAGTGCGCCGGGAACACCTCGGCGAACCCGCGCCGGTCGAGCGCGCCCCCGCCCGGCCCCAGCATCCTGCGGGCCGCCTCGTGCACGCAGCCGGCCACGGCGGCAGCCAGCCGGCGGCACTCCCCCGCGCTGCGCGGTCCCAGCCGCTCGGCGATCCGCAGGCAGGCCAGGTCGACCCGGGCGCCGAGCAGGTCCGCGCGCCCGGGAACGGGGGACAGCGGCAGCCGCGGCGCCGCCGTCCGCAGATCGGCGAGCAGCCGCAGAGTGAACGGGTGCCGCGGCACGCCCCCGTCACGCCCCGGCGCTGGAAGCGCTGCCGCGAGCACCCCCGGGAGCAGTCCGACCGACCGAGCCGCCTGTTCCGCGACGGCTTGCGGCATGGGTCCGAGCCGCAGCGGCGGCTGCAGGTCCTCCGCGGAGAAGAACCCCGCCGACTGCTCCCAGTACTCGGGGCGGCAGCCGATCAGCAGCGCGGCGTCCTCGCGCCGCAGCCGGATCCCGGTCTCCGCGCACCAGGCCGGCAGCCGCAGCGACTGCGGCATCTCCTCGGGGCCGTCCAGCAGGACCAGCAGCGGCCGGTGCGCAGCGGCGGCCAGCCGGCAGGCCTGGTCGGCGCGGGTGCCCAGGGCACGGCCCACCGCGTCCATGACCGAGACGTCGTCCGGACGGACGTCCGCCCCGCGCAGCCAGACCGTCGGCAGCCGGTGCGCGGCCCGGGAGCGGCGTACGGCGAGAGCGGCGAGCTCGGTGGTCCGGCCGCTGCCCGGCTCGCCGACCAGGGCGGCCACCGGGCGGTCGGCCGGCGCGCCCCAGACCTCGGGCAGGCCGTCCGGACGGTCGATCCGCACCGATGCCGGGCCGACCAGGGGCCCGACCGTGGTGGCGGCCAGCTCCAGTACCCCGGCCAGGTTCAGCGCCCGCCCGTAGGCCGGCACCGTGGCCGCGTTGCGGGCCAGCAGGTCGGCGACGACGGGGTGGCCCGCCGCGGCCCGCAGCGGCACCGCCAGTACGGCGTCCCGGTCCCGGCCGCGCAGCGCGGCGGTGGCGACGGCGGTGACCGCTCCGGTCTCGGCGTCCAGCACCGGGGTACCCGAGGCCTGCACCGGCAGACCGTGCGGCGCCTGGTCCAGCTCCAACTGCCAGACGTCGGCGACCAGGTGCCAGCGCTCGGCCGCCGCGTAACGGGCCGTCACCAGTCCGGCGACCCAGCCCTGGAGGGTCTGCTCCGGGCCGGGAAGGTTGATCAGCCGGGTGCCGTGGCCGCCCGCCAGCGGCAGCGGCGGCATCACGGCGTCGGTGCGCAGCAGCGCCAGGTCGAACTCCGGCAGCGGCACGATCTCCGCCGCGGTGAGCCGGCGCACCGCTCCGCCCGGCCAGAGCAGCAGCAGCGCGGGCAGTCCGTCGACGGCTTCGTGGCTGGTCAGATAGGTGCCCTCGCGGTCCACCGGGAACGCCGTGCCGCGTGTGCGTCCGGCGGCGTCGGAGACCCGTACCAGCGCTTCGTCCACCCGCTGCACCCGCGCTCACCCCCGGTCGGCCGCCACTCGACCGCAGGCTGCCCGCCGCGGGCCGGGGGCGACCCCGGGTGCACCTCGCGCCCCCCTGCTTCGCTCCGAGCGCTCGCTCGATGGGGTGAGCCGGGTTTGTACCGGTGCAGCTGTGGTCCTAGGCCGGTCCTAGGTCGGCCGTCCGATGCGCCCGCAGCGCCCGGCTGTGAGGCTTGGGTGCATGACAGCGACCGCCAGGACAGCACTCACCGGAACCGAACTCGCCTACCTCAGGACCCAGCACCTCGCCCGGCTGGCGACGGTGGACGCCAAGGGCCGTCCGCAGGCCAACCCGGTCGGCTTCGTCATCCGCGAGGACGGCGCGATCGACATCGGCGGCTGGGCCATGGGAACGACCAAGAAGTGGCGCAACATCGCCGGCAACCCCTTCGTCGCCCTGGTCGTGGACGACCTGGCCAGTGTGCAGCCGTGGAAGGTGCGCGGGGTGGAGATCCGGGGCGAGGCGGAGCAACTGGTCGGGCCGCACGACCTGGGCGCGCAGCTGAGCGCCGAGGTGATCAGGATCCATCCGTCCTGGATCCTCAGCTGGGGCCTGGAGGACTGACCTCAGACGAAGACGGCCAGTGACTTGGCCTTGCCGCCGCGCTCCTCGATCAGGGCGAGGAAGCGCCCCTCGGGGTCGAAGACCGCGATCGGCTCGACGGACCGGTCCATCCCGGGACCGGCGATGCGGACCCCGTTGACCAGCAGTCGGGCCTGTTCGGCGTCCACGTCCCAGCGGGTGAAAGCGGCCGCAGCGGCGTCGGCGATGGGAAGCACCGAGTCCGCGAAGGAGTCCTCCAGCGCCGCGAGGGTGTGCGAGCCGTCGACGGTGTAGGGGCCGACCCGGGTGCGGCGCAGGGCGGTGAGGTGGCCGCCGGTGCCGAGCCCGGCGCCGAGGTCGCGGGCCAGCGCGCGGATGTAGGTGCCCGAGGTGCAGTCGACGGTGACGTCCAGGTCGATCAGCGGGGTGCCGTCCTCGGCCTGCGCCTCGCGTCGGGCGTGCACCTCGAAGCGGGAGACGGTGACCGGGCGGGAGGCCAGCTCCACCTCCTCGCCCTCGCGCACCCGGGTGTAGGAGCGCTTGCCGTCGATCTTGATGGCACTGACCGAGGAGGGCACCTGTTCGATGTCGCCGGTCAGCGCGGCGATCCCGGCCTCGATCGCCTCGGGGTTCACCGCGGCGGTGGAGACGGTCGCGGTCACGTCCCCCTCGGCGTCGTCGGTCACCGTGGCCTGGCCCAGCCGGATGGTGGCCTCATAGGTCTTGGACGTCAGCGCCAGGTGCCCGAGCAGCCGGGTGGCCCGCTCGCAGCCGATCACCAGGACTCCGGTGGCCATCGGGTCCAGCGTCCCGGCGTGGCCGACCTTCCTGGTCCCGGCGAGCTTCCGGATCCGGGCGACCACGGTGTGCGAGGTGATGCCGGCGGGCTTGTCCACGATGACCAGCCCGTCGGGGCCGGTTCCCTTGCGCTTCAACGATCAGAGCCTTCAGTCGGCGGTGCTTCAGATGGGGTTGCGTCGGGCGGGGGTGCGTCGGGCGGGGGTGCGTCGGGCGGGCGGTGCGTCAGCCGGCGCGGAGGGCGGCGCGGAACCGGGCCACGGTCTCCGCCACCGGGTCGTGCGAGGTGAAGCCGGCCGCGTAGGCGTGTCCGCCGCCGCCGAGGGCTCCGCAGGCCGCCGCGACGTCCACCGCGCCCTTGGCCCGGGAGGAGCCGCGCAGGCTGCCGTCCGGGTCCTCCTTGAGCACCAGGGTGGCCTCGGCCTCGGAGGCCTTGCGGACCACGTCGATCAGGCCCTCGATCTCCTCCGGGAGCACCCCGTGGGCCACCAGGTCAGCCCAGGGGACCCAGGTCCACACCAGGCCGAGACCGTCCGCCGCCTCCGGGTCCAGCACGGCCCGGTCCAGCGCGGCGGCCAGCACCTTGAGGTAGCCGAAGGACTGGGTGTCCCACAGCCGCCGGGAGATCAGGTCGTGCCGCACCCCGGTCGCCAGCAGCCGGGAGGCCAGCTCATGGGTGGCCGGCGTGGTCGCCGAGTAGCGGAAGGAGCCGGTGTCGGTCGCCACCCCGGTGTAGAGGCAGGTGGCGATGGAGACGTCCAGCGGGACGCCGAGCCGCCGCAGCAGCTCGTCCACCAGGACGGCCGTCGCGGGGGCGGCCGGGTCGATCAGCAGATGGGTGCCGAAGCCGCCGTTGGAGGCGTGGTGGTCGATCACCACCAGCGTCTCCGCGGCCTCGGCCTTGGCCTGCAGCAGACCCAGCCGGCGGACGTCGGCGACGTCGAAGGTGATCAGCAGCTCGGGCCGGTCCGGCACCGCGGAGGCCGGGACCAGCAGGTCCTGCGCGGGCAGGAAGCCCAGCGAGGCGGGGACGATCTGCGGGTCGTCCCCGAAGGAGACCCGCACCTCGATGCCCAGCGACCGCAGCGCGATCCCGGCGGCCAGCGCCGAGCCGAGCGCGTCGCCGTCCGGCAGCACATGGCAGACCAGGTCGACCGAGGAGGCCGAACCGATCGCCGCGAGCACCGGCTCCCAGTCGGAATCGACCAGCCCGCCGTGGGCGGTCCCGCCGTCGGTGAGGTCCGGCGCCACCGCCTTCCCGCTGCGCGGGGACGGCAGCGCCGGGACGCCCACCACCAGCGTGGCGGGCGTCCCGGCGGCCTGCTGCGCGGCCACGCTACTCGTCCTCGGTGTCGTCGAGGTCGGCGTCGTCGTCGAGATCATCCTCACCAGGCTTGCGGTACGGGTCCGCCTCGCCGGCGTAGGTCTTGCCGACCGCGACGCTGCGCACCTCGGCGTCCTGCTGCCTGGCCTTGACCAGCAGGTCGTCCAGGTGCCGGGCGGTGTCCGGGATGGCGTCGGCGACGAAGGTCAGGGAGGGCGTGAAGCGCACCCCGGTCTGCCGTCCGACCTCGGTGCGCAGTACGCCCTTGGCGCTCTCCAGCGCGGCGGCCGAGGCCGCCCGCTCGGTCTCGTCGCCGTAGACGGTGTAGAAGACGGTGGCCTCGCGCAGGTCACCGGTGACCCGGGTGTCCGTGATGGTCACGAAGCCCAGGCGGGGATCCTTGATCCGCCGTTCCAGGGTCTCCGCGACGACCACCCGGATGCGGTCTGCGAGCTTGCGCGCCCTCGCGGTGTCGGTCACTGGTCCTCCTCGTGCAGGGGGCTCGATCGCCCCTTGGTCCCCAGGCCCGTCCACAACGTACCCGGAGGCATCCACCTAGGGATGCCATGTCTGATTGTGCTATTCGTCATCGTCGTCCCTGAGCCGGCGCCGGGCCGACAGCAGTTGGACCTCGGGACGGCCGGAGACCAGCCGTTCGCAGCTGTCCAGGACCTCGTTGACGTACGAGACGTCGCCCGACACCACGGCCAGACCGATCTCGCTCCTGCGGTGCAGGTCCTGGTCCCCGGTCTCGGCAGCGCAGACGCTGTACTTGCGCTGCAGTTCGGCCACGATCGGCCGGACGATCGAACGCTTCTCCTTGAGCGAGTGGACGTCGCCGAGCAGAAGGTCGAAGGTCAGTGTTCCCACGAACATGAGTGACAGGTCAAGCCGACCTGAAGGCCTCGAAGGGTTACTCCTTGGTGAAGCCCCGCCACCGTACTCAACGCGGCCGGGGCCGGTCGACAGGTTTCGTCGACCGGCCCCACCCGACTCAGTGACCTATGCGCGCGGCTTCTCGCGCATCTCGAAGGTCTCGATGACGTCCTCCACCTTGATGTCGTTGAACGACCCCAGGGTGACACCGGCCTCGAAGCCCTCGCGGACCTCGGTCGCGTCGTCCTTGAAGCGGCGCAGGCCCTCGATGGTGAGGGACTCCGCCACGACCTTTCCGTCGCGGATGAGGCGGGCCTTGGCGTTGCGCCGGATCAGGCCCTCGCGGACCAGGACACCGGCGATGTTGCCGAACTTGCTGGAGCGGAAGACCTCGCGCACCTCCGCGGAACCGAGGCGCACCTCCTCGTACTCCGGCTTGAGCAGGCCCTTGAGCGCCGCCTCGATCTCCTCGATCGCCTGGTAGATGACCGAGTAGTAGCGGATGTCGACGCCCTCGCGCTCCGCCGCGGTGCGCGCACGACCGGCGGCGACCACGTTGAAGCCGATGATGATGGCGTCGGAGCCCATGGCCAGGTCGACGTCGGACTCGGTGATCGCACCCACACCGCGGTGCAGGATGCGGAGCTCGACCTCCTCGCCCACGTCCAGCTTGACCAGCGCGTCCTCCAGGGCCTCCACGGAACCGGAGACATCGCCCTTGATGATGAGGTTGAGCTGCTGGATGCCGCCGGCCGCGATCGCCTTGTCCAGGTTCTCCAGGGAGATCCGCATCGGACGGCGGGCGAACATGGCGTTGCGGTCACGGGCCGAACGCTTCTCCGCGATCTGACGCGCGGTGCGGTCGTCGTCGACGACGATGAAGCTGTCGCCGGCGCGGGGCACCGAGGTCAGGCCGAGGAGCAGCACCGGACGGGACGGACCCGCCTCGGCGACGTTCTTGCCGTTCTCGTCCAGCATGGCGCGGACGCGGCCGTGGGCGTCGCCGACGGCGACGGAGTCGCCGACGCGCAGCGTTCCACGCTGGACCAGGACGGTCGCCATGGCGCCGCGGCCCTTGTCCAGGTGGGCCTCGATCGCGATGCCCTGGGCGTCCTGCTCCGGGTTGGCGCGCAGGTCCAGCGAGGCGTCGGCGGTGAGCACGACGGCCTCGAGCAGTTGCTCGATGTTGATGCCCTGGCGGGCGGAGATGTCGACGAACATGGTGTCGCCGCCGTACTCCTCCGCGACCAGGCCGAACTCGGTCAGCTGACCGCGGACCTTGGTCGGGTCGGCGCCCTCGACGTCGATCTTGTTGACCGCGACCACGATCGGCACACCGGCGGCCTGGGCGTGGTTCAACGCCTCGACCGTCTGCGGCATGACGCCGTCGTTGGCCGCGACCACCAGGATCGCGATGTCGGTGGACTTGGCACCACGGGCACGCATGGCGGAGAACGCCTCGTGACCGGGGGTGTCGATGAAGGTGATGGCACGCTCTTCGCCGTTCACCTCGGTCGTCACCTGGTAGGCACCGATGTGCTGGGTGATGCCGCCGGCCTCGCCCGCGACCACGTTGGTCTTGCGGATCGCGTCCAGCAGGCGGGTCTTGCCGTGGTCGACGTGACCCATGACGGTGACCACCGGCGGACGGGACATGAGGTCGGACTCGTCGCCCTCGTCCTCGCCGAACTCGATGTCGAAGGACTCCAGCAGCTCGCGGTCCTCGTCGTCACGGCTGACGATCTCCAGGACGAAGCCCATCTCCTCGGCGAGGAGCTGCAGCGTCTCGTCCGGGACGGACTGGGTCGCGGTGACCATCTGCTCGAGGTTGAGCATCACCGAGACGAGCGCCGCCGGGTTGGCGTTGATCTTCTCGGCGAAGTCGGTGAGGGACGCGCCGTGCGACAGCCGGACCGTCTGGCCGTTGCCGCGGGGCAGCATCACGCCACCGATCGACGGGGCCTGCATGGCCTCGTACTCCTGGCGCCGCTGACGCTTCGACTTGCGACCGCGCGCCGGACGGCCACCGGGGCCGCGACCGAACGCACCCTGCGTGCCGCCACGGGCACCCGGGCCGCCGGGACGTCCGCCGAAACCGCCGGGACGGGGACCGAAGCCGCCGCCACCGCCGCTGCCGCCACCGGGGCGACCGGCGAAGCCGCCGCCGGCCGGGCGGGCGCCCGGACCGGCCGGACGGCCCTGGAAACCGGGACGCGCGCCACCGGCGCCGCCACCGGCCGGACGGCCACCGGGGCCACCCGGACCACGGCCGCCGGGGCCGGGACGGCCGGGGCCGCCGTTGGACGCGGGACGCTGCGGCATCATGCCGGGGTTGGGACGCGGCATGCCGGACGGGCTCGGGCCGCCGGGGCGGGGGCCGCCCTGCGGACGGGGCATCCCACCGGGGGCGCCGGGACGGTCGCCACCGGGACGCGGGGCGCCACCGGGACGGTCACCGCTGGGACGGGCCGGACGGTCGCCACCGGGACGCGGGGCGCCACCGGGAGCCGGGCGGTCGCTGCCGGGACGGGCCGGACGGTCGCCACCGGGGCGCGGGGCACCGGTCGGTCGGTCGCCACCCGGACGCGGGGCGCCACCGGGGGCCGGACGGTCGCCGCCCGGACGGGGCGCGCCGGGACCGGCCGGGCGGGCACCCGGACGCGACATACCGGTGTTGCTGCTGGTGAAGGGGTTGTTGCCCGGACGCGGGCCGGCCGGACGGGCGCCGGGGGTCGCGGCGGGACGCGGCGCCGGGGCGCCGGGACGCGGACCTGCGGCAGCGGGGCGCGCGGCGGGAGCCGACGGCGCCTCGGGGGCGGCCGGGGCCGGCGCCGAGAACTCGGCCGCCGGGGCGACCGGACGCGGCGCGGGGGCGCCAGGACGCGGGCCCGGGGCGGCGGCGGGACGCGGCGCGGCCGGAGCCGCGGGCGCCGCCGGGGCAGCGGCGGCGGCAGGCCGCGGCGCCGCGGGGCGCGGTGCGCCCGGACGGGGTGCCGAGGCGGGCGAGGCCGCCGCGGGCTTGGGGGGCGTCGGCTTGCTCGACGACGCGGGCTTCGACGGGGCACTGGCCCCACCGAAGGCAACTTCCAACTTTCGTACGACAGGCGCCTCGATCGTCGAGGACGCCGAACGTACGAACTCACCGAGCTCTTGGAGCTTGGCCATGACGACCTTGCTCTCAACGCCCAAATCCTTGGCGAGTTCGTAAACCCGGACCTTAGCCACTTCGCTCCTTTGTAGGTCCGGGTGTTCCGCCGGACCGTCGCTACTTCATGCTCGTACTCATCGCGTACTCATCGAGTGCTCATCGCAATCTCGACCTACTTTCGAACTCGCGAGGTACCTGGTGCTCGGCCCCCGCACATGGGTGCGGCAGCTCAGTGCTCTGACATTTCTGCGACCCTCGGCAGTGCCTCTACGTACCGCTGGACTGCCGCGGTGTCGAGCGGCCCCGGCAGGCGGAACGCCCTGGGGAACGCCCGGCGGCGCAGCGCCAGGTCGAGGCACCCCGGCCTGGGGTGCAGGTGCGCTCCCCGGCCGGGCAGCGTGCCTCGGGGATCGGGGACGCAGACGCCCTCGACCGCCGTCACACGCAGCAGGTCATGTTTGGCCGCCCGCTCCCTACACCCGACGCAAGTGCGTTCCGGGCATGAAAGGTCACGCGTCCGACCAGACACGTCCAAGTCTACCCCTCTGATGGTCTTCACTCCGACCCACTTACTGCGCACTTCCGCCCGGAGGCGGCTCAGCGGTCGCGGCCCTCGGCCGAACCGGAGGGGCCGTCGCTCTCGACGTCCGGGCGGATGTCGATGCGCCAGCCGGTGAGGCGCGCGGCCAGGCGGGCGTTCTGGCCCTCCTTGCCGATCGCCAGCGACAGCTGGTAGTCCGGCACGGTCACCCGGGCGGACCGGGCGTCGTAGTCGACGATCTCCACCCGGGTCACCCGTGCGGGGGACAGCGCGTTGGCGACCATCTCGGCCGGGTCGTCCGACCAGTCCACGATGTCGATCTTCTCACCGTGCAGTTCGGCCATCACCGCGCGGACCCGGCCACCCATCGGGCCGATGCAGGCGCCCTTGGCGTTCAGCCCGGACTTGCCGGTCCACACCGCGATCTTGCTGCGGAAGCCGGCCTCGCGGGCGATGGCGGCGATCTCCACCGAACCGTCCGCGATCTCCGGGACCTCCAGCGCGAACAGCGCGCGGACCAGGTTGGGGTGGGTGCGCGACAGCGTCACCGAGGGGCCGCGCACGCCGCGGCGCACCGCGACCACGTAGCACTTCAGCCGCAGCCCGTGCTTGTACTCCTCGCCCGGGACCTGCTCCTGGGCCGGCAGGATCGCCTCGATCTTGCCGATGTCGACCAGGACGTTCTTGGGGTCCTTGCCCTGCTGCACCACACCGGTGACGATGTCGCCCTCGCGGCCGGCGTACTCGCCGAAGGTCAGCTCCTCCTCGGCGTCGCGCAGCCGCTGCAGGATCACCTGCTTGGCGGTGCTGGCCGCGATCCGGCCGAAGCCGCTGGGGGTGTCGTCGAACTCGCGCGGGGTGCCGCCCTCGGCGACCTCGTCCGCGTCCTCCTTGGCCCAGACCGTCACATGGCCGGTCTCGCGGTCGAGCTCGACCCGGGCCTTCTGCCGCGAGCCCTCAGTGCGGTGGTACGCAATGAGGAGGGCCGACTCGATCGCCTGGACCAGCAGGTCGAACTTGATCTCCCGCTCCTGCACCAACCTGCGCAGGGCACTCATGTCGATATCCACGGCTACGCCTCCTCTTCTTCTCTTCAGTCAGTCGTGGGGTACTGCTACGCCTCGTCGGAGCCGGCTTCGTCGTCGACGTCGTCCACGTCCTCGACGTCCGCGACGTCCTCGATGTCGTCGTCCAGGCCCTTGCGGTTGAACTCGATCTGCACCCGGGCCTTGGCGATGTCCGCGAACGGCAGCCTGCGCTCGGTGGCCCTGCCCCTGCCCTTGACCGGGGGGATCTCCAGCAGCACGCCGTCCTCGTCGGACTCCAGCACCCGGCCGGTGACCTCGGCGCCGGTGCCCAGCTGCGCCTTCACCACACGGGTGCGCGCGCGGCGCCAGTGGCGCGGCAGGGTGAGCAGCCGGTCCACGCCCGGGGAGCCGACCTCCAGGCGGTACTCGCCCTCCCCCAGCACGGCGGTGCCGTCGGGACCGTCCAGGGCCGCGCCGAAGGCCCGGCTCAGCTCGGCGACGGTGTCCAGGTCCACGCCGCCGTCGGCGTCCAGGACCACATCCAGGACGCGGCGCCCGCCGACCTTGGTGAGGGTGACCTCTTCCAGATCAACGCCCGCCTCGGAGGCGAGCGGTTCCAGCAGAACCTGCAGCCGGTCGTTCAGGGTGGTGCTCATCCGGGTGACTCCTCGGCCGCGTCTGCTGTTGTCTGTAGGTCTAAAGAACAGCCCACAGCCTATCCGCTTCCGACCCGAAGTGCCGATTCGGCGACTTTGCGGGGGCGATGCCCGCCATGGCCGATCACACGGTAGCGTCCCTGCTCGTGACCACCTCTGCCCCTGGAATCCGGCGCCGCTCCCTGCTCAGCGCGGGGATCGGGACCGGAATCGCCGGTCTGCTCGTCGCCTGCGGCAGCGTCTCCGCGCAGACGTCGGCCGACGGCCGTACCGTCCGCACCGTCGAAGCGCCCGATCCGGACGTTCCGGTACGGGCCAGGGCGCTCGCGGCGACGCGGGCACTGGCGGCGCGGTACGACGCGGCCATCGCCGCGTTCCCGGCGGCGGCGGGGCAGCTGCGGCCGCTGCGGCAGCAGCTGACCGCGCAGGAGTCGGCCTTCGGCGGGACGGCCGCCTCGGCCTCCGCCTCGCCGTCAACCTCGGCCTCCGCGACACCCCCTTCCACGCCGGCGACCAATCGGAGCGCGGCGGTCGCCGCCCTGGACGCCGCCGAACGCGCCACCGCCCAGGCCAGGTTGAAGGACCTGGCGACCGCCTCCCCGGCGCTGGCCCGGCAGCTGGCCTCCGCCGCGGCCGACGGCGCACAGCACTCGATGCTGCTCCGCGGCTCGGTACCGGCGGGACCGGCGGCAGCGCCGGTCACCCGCAGCGCGCTCCCAACCGCCGCCCTCGCCGCGCTGCAGGCAGCGCTCGCCGCCGAGGACGCCGCCGTCTACGCCTACGGGGTGATCGGCGCACAGCTCGGCGGCAACCGCAGGACCCATGCCACCTCCTCCTACCAGGCCCATCGGGACCGGCGCGACGCACTGCAGCAGCGGATCGGCGCCACCGGCGCCACCCCGGCCGCAGCCGCGCCGGCCTACCGGCTGCCCTCCCCGGTCACCGACGCGGCCTCGGCAGTCCGGCTCGCCGGGTCGGTCGAGGACCGGATCTGCGGGGTCTACGCCAACGCCGTCCAGGCGACCTCGGGACCGCTGCGCCTGACCATGGCCGCCGCGCTGCGGCAGGCCGCGCTGGACACCCTGGCCTGGCGCGGCACCGGCAGTGCCTTTCCCGGCCTCGCCCATGGCTGACAATGGTCCGGTGCACCACCGCGGGGGCGAACGAACGAAGGGCCGGTATGGCAGCGACGGAGCAGCAGATCAGCATTCCGGTACGGCTCCGGCAGACCGTCACCGCCTGGGAGGGTGAGCCGGGCGTCCGCTGGCTGGAATCGCTGCCCCGGCTGACCGTGCAGTACCTGGACCGCTGGGATCTGACGCTTGAGCGGGTGTTCGAACCGGGCGGGCAGATCAGCCTGGTGCTCTACGTCCGCAGGGCCGACGGCACGCCGGCCGTGCTCAAGCTGGGTCTGCCCGCTCCGGAGACCGTCCAGGAGCACGCCGCGCTGGCGCACTGGGACGGGCGCGGCGCGGTACGGCTGCTGGAGGCGGCCCCCGGCGGCGAGGCGATGCTGCTGGAGCGGCTGCACGGAGAGGTGCCGCTGCTGTCGCTGGCCGAGAGCAAGGCGATGCTGGAGGCCGCCGGGACGCTGCAGCGGCTGTGGGTGGCGCCGCCCGAGGACCACGGGTTCACGTCGGTGGCCGACTACGTCACCGGGCTGTGCGGGACCCTGCGCAGCAGGCGTGAGCTGGCCGCCGCGGCCGATCTGCGTCCGCTGCTGGACGAGGCGCTGGAGACCGCGGCGGAACTGCTCGGCAGCGGCACCGAGGAGCTGCTGCTGCACGGCGACTTCCACCACGGCAACGTCCTCGCGGCCGACCGCTCGCCCTGGCTGGCCATCGACCCCAAGCCGCTGGTGGGCGAACGCGCATACGATCTGGCCTGGTTGGCGCAGGACCGGCTGGAGACCCTGGCCGGGGTACCGGGACCGCAGGCCGCTGCGCGGCGGAGGATCCAGCGGCTGTCCGACGCGGTCGAGGTCGACCGGGAGCGGCTGCGCAGCTGGACGCTGTTCCGGACCGTCGAGGCCGGCCTCTGGAGCCTGGAGGTCGGCGACCCCCGCAGCGCCGGGCTCTTCCTCGAATTCGCGGCGATGCTCTAGCCGCACCCGTACCACCAGACCTGTGACACCGACCGCCGAGAGGACCCCGCCCGTGGCCGGCCGAGCCCACCGCAAGCGGATCACCGACGAGGACATCGAGAAGATCGACGGCTTCAATCCGTACACCCTGCTGCCCTGGGTGCTGATGGTGCTGAGCCCGGCGCACGCGGTGATCGGCGGGAGCTACCCGCGTCCCGTCGCCGCCCTGTGCGGGCTCGGGGTGTTCGTCCTGCTCTACTGCGCGACTGTGCTGACCGCGTTCCAGCCGCGGTTCCAGAACGGCAGGGTGCCCACGGTGCTGGCACTGGTGCTGGTGCCGGTCACCGGTGCGCTGGCCGGATCGCTGCCGCACGCCCTGCTGCTGTACTCGCTGCTCGCCATCGCCGGCGCGGTGGTGGTACCGGACCGGGGCGGCCCGCTGGTGTTCATCGGCGTCCCGGCGCTGGCGGCGCTCACCGCCTACATGCGGAGCGGGCACAGCGGGGACGTCGTCGACGCCGCCTGGAGCAGCTTCCTGCCCGGCGCGATCACCTTCGTGACCCTGAAACTACTCTCCGCGGTCGGGCAACTCCGGGAGACCCGTCAGGAGTTGGCCCGCGCCGCGGTGGCCGAGGAGCGGCTCAGGTTCAGCCGCGACCTGCACGACCTGCTGGGCCACAGCATGTCCGTGATCGCCCTCAAGGCGGAGGTGGTGCGACGGCTGGCACCGACCGACCTGGACGCGGCGCTGGCCCAGGCGGCGGACATCGAGGAGGTCAGCCGCAAGGCGCTGGCCGAGATCAGGGAGGCTGTCAGCGGCTACCGGGAGACCGGGTTGTCCGAGGAACTGGCGCGGGCCCGCTCGCTGCTGAGCGCCGGCGGGATCGAGCCGGTGCTGCACGAGTCGGGACCACCGCTGCCCGCCCAGGTGGACCTGCTGCTGGCCTGGGTGGTCCGCGAGGGCGTCACCAATGTGGTCCGGCACAGCAGGGCCAAGCGCTGCACCATCGAGGTCGAACGCGGCTCCGACCCGGTCCGGTTGAGCATCACCGACGAGGGCTCCGCAGCCGCGGCCGCGACCGCCGCCTCCTGCCCCGACGGCAACGGGCTGCAGGGGCTCAAGGAACGGATCGCGGCGGGCGGCGGACTGCTCACGGCGGAGCAGACCGAGAAGGGGTTCCGGCTGGCCGCGGTGATCCCGGCCCAGCGCTGACCGGCCGTCAGCGGCGGGGCGGGAACGGCAGCGGCGCGCCCATCACCGCGTAGGGGACGGCGGTGTTGGGGAACATCACCTGGCGGGCCAGGTCCTGGTATCCGAGCGAGCGGTAGAGCGCACGGGCCGGGGTCTCCCGGTCGATCGCCGACAGGATGGTCCGCGGCAGCCGGGTGCCGGCGCAGAGCGTGGTGATGATGCGGCGCCCGAAGCCCAGCCCCTGGTAGTCGGGGTGGACGTGCAGCTCGGTGACGGAGAAGGACTGGTCCAGCCAGAAGCCGAGGCCGTTCGCCTCCAGATGCGGCTCGATGACCGAACTCCACCAGTGCGAACGGTCGTTGGGCATGCCGTAGCCGAACCCCACCAGCCGTCCGAGGCCCCGGGGGTCACTGCGTTCCACGGCGCCGAACGCGCGCACGCCCGGGACCAGGGCGTGCCGTCCGACGATCTGCAACCGTACCGCGACCTCCTCGCTGCCCAGGCCGAAAGCGGCGGCCTGCACCGCCAGGGCCTCCGAGGCCCGTCCCGCGAGGTCGAATGGCTCGATCGTGACGTCGTTCATCGCCCTCGCACCGTACCTGGTCGGCCACGGGGCGGGACAGTCTCCCGCGCCCGTGGCCGACGGAGTGTCACCGGGCGCCGGGTCGACGGCGCCCGATCAGCATGAACGCGGAGACACCGAGCAGCACCAGCGAGACCGCCAGGCCCACGAACGGGAGGGTGGAGCGGGAGGCCCCGGTCTCCGCGAGCATGCCGCCGGCAGCGGAGCCGCTCGGTCTGGGCGCGGTGGTGTGCATGATGGGTGCGGCCGCGGTGTGGCTCGCGACCGTGGGCGGGATCGTGGTGGTCACCGGCGCGGCGGCGGTGGTCATCGGCGCCGCCGAGGCGCTCGTCGGGGCGGCCGAGGCCGACACCGGCGCAGCCGTGCTGCTCGCCGACGCGGCGCTGGTGGCACTGGCCGAGGCCGAGGCGGGCACCGGGCTGGGGGCCGTGTCGTGCACCTGGACGACCGGGGGCGGCGACGAGGAGACCGGCAGGCCGATCGCCTGGACCGACCCCGAGGAGGGCGACCCGGAGGCCGCCGGCGCGCCGGGGCCTCCGGCCACCGCGGTGGACGCCGAGGCCGACGCCGAAGCGGAGGCGGAGGCGGAGGCGGACGACGACACCGGCACCGAGGGGGACGCCGAGGTGCTCATCACGGGGCTGCTGGACGAGGCACTCGCCGAGCCACTGGGCACGGTGCTCGCCGAGGCGGAGGCCGAAGCGGAGGCCGAAGCGGAGGCCGAAGCGGAGGCCGACGGGGAAGCGGACGCCGAAGCCGAGGCCTGTGGGCAGTTGAGGTTGGTGAGCGATGCGGCGAGCCGCGTGGTCAGGAAGTCGAACAGGTTCTGGTCCGGCTCCGGCGACACCGCCTTGGCGAAGAAGGCCTGGTCGGCGTTGATCCGCTGGCGGCCGGTGGTGGCCAGGCTGGTGCAGTAGGCCATCGGGTCACCGGTGTCCCTGCGGCTCAGCGGGGGCATGTCGACGCCGGCACGGTAGAGGTTGGTCTTGGCCCGGCTGGTCGCGCCGTCCACCTGGGCCATCGGGTCGTTCACCGGGACCAGGGCGATCGGGGCCCGCTGGAACGCGGCCGCCTGGATCTCGTCCAGGCCCAGTGAGGTGACGCTGTGGCCGGGGTCGGCGAGGTCCGGTGCCGTGTAGGGGGTGCAGTTCAGCGCCGGGTCGACGAAGGACACCAGCAGCAGGTTGTCGCTGCCGTTGGCGAGCGAGAGGGCCCCGGGCAGTGCGGCGACGGTGGCGGCGGTCTTCTGCGCCATCGTGCCGGCGGCGGTGGCCAGGTAGTCCGTGGTGACGTTGTCGCTCTGGTCCTGGTCGATCAGGCCGAAGTCACGGGTGCTCATGCACGGCTTGCCGTCGCTGCCGGTGCCCAGCGGGGGAACCTTGAGCTTCCCGGACCGCTCCGCGCGGTTCGCGGCGGAGAAGAAGGCCGGCGCGTTGCAGTAGGCGAACTGCGTGAACAGCGAGCCGTTCAGCCCGTTGACGCAGTTGCCGGCCCGGAGGCTGCCCTGGCTGCTGCGCAGCGTCAGGGTGTCGGCGTTGAAGCCGAACCAGATGCCGACCACGGCATGGGCGGGGAGCTTGGGCACGACCGGGGCGACGGCGGCCTTGGTCCCCCGGTCGATCACCAGCGGGTCGTAGACGGAGAGCGCCCCGGTCGCCGGGTCCACCACGGTGGCCTGGACGAAGGCCGACTGGTCGGTGTTGGCCTCGTGGCAGGGGCCCTGGGCCGGATCCGTGGCCGAGAGCTGGTACGGGGTGGCCAGGCCCCTGGCGCTCAAGGGGTTGGCCGGGACGGTGAGGGTGCAGTTGGTGTTGGGGGTGGCCGGCGGGGCGGCGGCGGGGGTACCGCCGGTGGTGGCGCCGAAGGCACTGCCGAGCAGGGTGGCCAGGCCGAGGATTCCGGCCAGCACGCCGATCAGCGTGGCCCGCCTGGTGCGTCCGCGGGGTGGTCGCCGTCGGTGCGGAGGTGAAGCAGGTGATGCTGCGTCATTCAGGTGCATGCGCAGTCCTCTGTCAGAGGGCACCTTGGAAGGGGTGACATCCGGAGGGCTCGCGCCCGTCCTGGGGGAAGGGATGTCACTCAAGGTGATGACGGCGCGAGTGTATGCACGGCGCGCATCCGTACGAGGCAGTTCCCGGAACACCTGTCACAGCTACCACTCAGGTGCTCAGCAGCGGCCACCCATCAGAACAAAACGCTCATGAACGTGCCTACTTCGGAGAATCCCACGCGTCGGTAGGCAGCCCGGGCGACGGTGTTGAAGTCATTCACGTAGAGGCTCACCACCGGGGCGACCTCCCGCAGCGCATGCTCCACCACGGCGGCCATCCCGCTCTCGGAATGGCCCCGGCCGCGATGGCCCGGGGCGACCCAGACCCCCTGGATCTGGCAGGCCTGAGGGGTCGCCGCCCCGATCTCGGCCTTGAAGACGACCTTGCCGGCCTCGAAGCGGGCGAAGGCACGTCCGGTGCTCACCAGTTCGGCGATCCGGGCCCGGTAGAGCAGGCCGCCGTCCCCCGCGAGCGGGGAGACCCCGACCTCCTCGGTGAACATGGCCACGCAGGCGGGGATGAGCAGGTCCATCTCGTCCCGGCGGACCCGGCGCACCCGGGGGTCGGGGGCGATCTCGGCGGACGGCTCCCAGGTGGCCATCAGCGGCTGGTTGGGGCGCACCTCGCGGGCCGGCCCCCAGGCGGGCTCCAGCAGCGACCACAGCTGTGCGGTGGCCTCGGCCGGACCCACGATGGACGAGCAGCGGCGGCCCTGCCGCCGGGCGCGCTCGGCGAACGCCGCCACGGCCTCCGGTCCGGCGCTCAGCGGCACCAGATTGGCGCCCGCGTAGCAGAGCGCCTCCAGACGGCCGCCCTCGTACCAGCCCCACATCTCACCGCCGAGCCGCCAGGCGTCGAGTCCGGCGACGGCGACACGGGCGGCGACGAAGGCGTTGGCGATCGGGTCGCGTTCCAGTACTTCGAGGGCAGCCGGGAGGTCACCGGGTTCCAGGACCCGCGTCGTCATCACCGAACCGCTCAGCACGGAGGCACCCTATCCCCTCACCACGCCCGGAGAGGAGAGCAGGGAGGGGCTATCCGTCCCACACTGTTCTCCGCTCCGCCGTCATGCGTTCCGCGGCCGGCCGACTACTCGCTGACCGAGACGGTGGGCTCGCCGGAGGTGACGCCCTCGTCCTGCATCTGCTCGGCAAGCTTCAGGGCCTCCTCGATCAGCGTCTCCACGATCTTCGACTCCGGCACGGTCTTGATCACCTCGCCCTTGACGAAGATCTGCCCCTTGCCGTTGCCC
>NZ_JOEH01000043.1 GCF_000719095.1 Streptacidiphilus jeojiense
GTACTGCAGGGGGGACCCTGTGGGAGAGTAGGACGCCGCCGAACAACCATTAACAGAAAGCCCCCTGACCACCGGTCAGGGGGCTTCTCTGCATTCCCCGCCGGAAGCGGGCAGGGGAGGCCGGCCGTCGTTGGTGGGGCGGCTGCTGTGGGTGGCTTACATGGCGCCACCGATGCCGAATGGCACGCCCGTGGCTTGTTGCTGTTGCTCGGCTCCGCCTCGCGGGCCAACTACAGCGGGGGAGCGGGGCCGGTGCCGGGCGCCGTTGCCGGGTGCGGGCGTGCAGAAGCGGTTCTGTGGCCGGGTCTCGCGGGAACCGGGGTCGATTTCGGGACACCGGGTCACTCGTGGTACGCCAGGACTGTGTCAAATGGGGCATTACGGCATGATCAAGTGACACCTTGTCCCGAAAGTGACCCCGGTTCAGTCCAAGGAACGTTTCTGCACGCCCCACCCCGCACCCACCCGCCGCCCGGCAACGAACCCCAACCCGCCCCCGGCTCCTCGTAGTTGGCCGCGAGCGGAGCGAGCCACCTCAGCCACCAACACGCCAACGCGCCCCACGGAACTGACGAACGATCACCGGGAGCGAACACGCACCGGCAACCCGGCCACAAGACGGGGGCTCGGCAGCAAGGCGGATTCCGCACCCACGCCAGCCGTCCTCCTCCTCTACTCCCGCCGGACGGCCACAACCGCGGAGGTTGTGGGGGTGGTGAGGATCTCCGTGGCCCGGAGGTCGGGGTGGGTGAGGTAGAAGAGCCTGAGCTCGTCGATCTCGCCGGCGAAGCGGGGTGGCCATTCGGGGGAGGGGGTGAAGTCGTCGAGGACGAGGATGCCGCCGGGGGCGAGGAGGTCGACCACCTGTTGCTGGGCGTCGCGTTTGCCGCCGCCGTCGCAGAAGAAGACGTCGAAGGGGGCGTGCCGCTCCAGGAGGCGCCAGTCGCCGGGGAGGACCTGTACCCGCTCGTCGTCCGCGAAGAGGTCGGCCGCGGCGCGGGCCAGTTCCTCGTCGCGCTCTGCGGTGACGAGTCGTGCTGCGCTGCCGAGGCCGCTGTGGAGCCAGGCGGTGCCGACGCCGCATCCGGTGCCGCTCTCGGCGATGGTGCCATTGGGCTTCGCGGCGGCAGCCACGCTGAGGAGTCTGCCCACCTCGGGCGTGCAGCTGAGCTTGAAGCCCGCCGCCGCTGCGGCGCGTTCTGCGGCTGATACGCGGACGGGGACGGCTGGTGCTGTGCTGGTCATGGCATTCCCCCTGGCTGGTCTGGTAGTTGGAGCGGGAGGAGCGGGCAGGCGCGAGCGGGAGAGCAAGGTCATCCTGCCACCTGCCCCCCTTCGGCCAGTCGACCTGGGAATAGTTGAGTGCTCAAGGATGCTGAGTCGGGTGACCGGTCGACGGACCGGCTGGACACCGAGAGGAGCAGGGCGCATGGCGATGCAGTACGTGGAAGAGGCAGTGTCGGAGAAGTGGCGGCGGGCCGGACTGTTCTTCGAGGCCAAGGACTACGCCGAGGCTGCACGGATCCTGGAGGGGGTCGTGGCCGAGCTGCCGGAGCAGGTGGACGTCCGGATGCTGCTGGCGCGGGCGTACTACCACTCGGCGCAGCTTCAGCGGGCGGAGGCGCAGCTGCGCGAGGTCATTGACCGGGACCCGGTCGAGCACTATGCGCACCTGATGCTGGGGCGCACGCTGCAGCGGCAGGGTCGGGCGGAGGAGGCGAAGCCGTGGCTGCGGATCGCGGACGCCTTCGCCGGTGAGTTTCCGGAGGGTGTCCGGGCCGTGGACGAGGCCGATGCACCGCTCTGACCGGTGGTTTCGGCGGATCAGGGCGTTCCGGGCGGCGGTGGCGGGTGCCGCCGCCCGGGGTGGAGTTCCCGGAAGCGTCGACCGTACAGCACGGGCGCTGTACGCTGATGGCATGTCGAAGCACATCACCATTCGGGTGGATGAGGAGTTCCACGCCCGTCTGGCGGCGCGGGCGGCAGCCGAGGGGACGACGATCACGGCACTGGTGACCGAGGTCGCCAAGCGGGAACTGGACGCTGATCGTCAGCGGTCGCTCGATGCGGCCGCGGAGTTCAACACGGCTGAGAACTGGGCCTACTTCCAAGAGCGGTTCGGACGTAAGACCGCGTGACGAGGGAACAGAGCGTGAAGGCTGACGAGGCATGGGCGTGGAACGTCCTGGCACACCACCTTCCCTCCGACCCGACCGTGTGGGACCCCTCGGGGATCAGTGCGGCGATAGCCCGGCATGCCACCGATGTGGTGCTGGTTGCCGATGAGGAGCCGCGCGACATCTGCTGGCGCGCGGCGGCCCTGCTGCACACGCTGGCGGTCTGCCCGCCGCTCGACAGCCCCATGAACGAGTTCTACGCGGCCACGCTGACCCGCTCCTACCTCGCCATGGCGGGGATCAAGCAGTTGCCGAACAGCTTCGCCCTCGCCGATCTGGTCGAGCACGCCAAGGAGCGCCGCGCGGACGTCTTCGCGACGGCGGAGGCGCTGCGGCAGCTCACCGACCTGGGCTAGCGGGCGGCGCACGGCGGGCGGCAGACAACGGATGACGATGCGGGACAGGGTGGCACTGGCCGACGGCTCGGTGCTTGCCTTCCAGGACACCGGCGGACCGGGGCCCGTCGTGGTTCTGGCGCACGGCGGGACCACCGACAGTCGGCTGTGGATGCGTCAGGTTCCGGTGCTGGCAGGCCGGTTCAGGGTGATCACCTATGACTGGGCGGGTCATGGCGAATCCGGCGATCCGGTGGGTCCGTACGCCAGGCATGAACAACTACTGCAGCTGCTGGACCAGTTGGACGTGGACCGGGCCGCCCTGGTGGGTAGCTCGGACGGTGGGAAGCTGGCGCTGGACGTGGCGCTGCTGCGGCCCGAGCTGGTCGACGGGCTGGTGCTGGTCGGCTCCGGGGTGTCCGGGTACCAGTGGCCGGAAAGCTTTCTGACGCTCTATCGGCAGCGGGTGCACGAGGTCGTCGGGCCGGAGCCGCGCGACCTGGAGACCTATGTCCGGGCCACGGTGGAGTTCCTCACCGCCGGCCCCGGGCGCAGCTGGACCGACCTGGATCCCGAGGTGTGGCGGCTCGCCCTGGAGATGTTCCGGACGATCACCCGGCGCGAGTGGTCCGGCTCCGCCCAGTTCGAGGCGCGGGACCTGGAGCCGCCGGCGTTCGGGCGGCTCGACCAGGTCGAGGTACCGGTCCTGGTGGTGCACGGCACCGAGGACGTGCCGGGGATCGTCGAGCTCTCGGAGCTGCTGGCCGGAGCTGCAGGGATCAACGCTGCCGGGATCAAGGGGGCGCGACACGCCGTGCTGCCCGGCGCCGGCCACCTGCCGCCGCTGGAGCAGCCGGATGAGTTCAACCGGGTACTGCTGGACTTCCTGGACACCCTCACCGCGGGTCCGGCCGGTCCACGTTCCAGTGCCTGACGACCTGGCAGAACCAGTCGTCCGCGCTCTCGCCGTCCCGCTTCGGCATGAAGGAGAAGCGGCTTATGGTGCGCTGCCCGCCTTCGCCGTCCCCGTAGAGCAGGTCGATGTTGATGCGGTCGCGTTCCTTCATCTGCGCCAGCAGCGTGGCGTGGTCGGGGTCGGAGGTCTCGCGTACCGCCGCGTGCCAGAAGCCGGTGTCGCCGGGGGCGATGTAGAGGTCGCGGCCCTGGCGGTGGAAGTCCTCCACGGGCGGGTGCTCGTGCTCGGCGAACCGGGGGCGCTCGCCGATGCGCCAGCCGTGGATGACGGCGAGGCCGGGGCCGACGTTGCGGATCGACGCGGCGAGGTAGACGACCTCGTTCGCCAGGGTGAGGTAGCCGGCGCTGCCGGGGAGGTGGGCCCACTGGCCGTCCTGCCAGAGCACCTTCTGCTTGGGGGCCTCGGCCCGCGAGGTGATCAGCAGCGGTCGCAGCGAGGCCTGGACGGAGCGTTCCGCCGCGCGGGCGGAGCGCTCCGCCGACCGGACCGCCGAGAAGGTGGCGGCGGCCAGGACCAGCGTGCCCGCTGCGGTGCCCAGATTGGAAAGTGTCGCCCAGTCAGTCATGGGACGCCTCCAGGCTGTGCGCGAGGTGAACTCGCGGGGGCGACAGATGTGCGATCGACGGCATAAAGGCAGGGTAAAGGATCACGCGGCGGCCCGCGGGCCGGTTTGGGTGCTGGGTACAGCGATCCTATGTGCGTACTGTGGGGTCCGAGTGAGATCGCCAGGGTCCGTGAACCAGGACGAAACCGGCTGACCGTTCCTCGCGTCTCAGCTCTCAGAATCCCATCAGAAATCGCACAGCAATGACTGCGGCCACGGCAATGCAGTCGAACTAGCCGGAAGGCCTGGTGAACCCCATGGGCGCTCTGTCCCGCAGGAACGTACTCTCCGGAGGTGCCCTCGCGGCGGTCACCGCCCTGGGTGTGACCGCCTGTGCGGACGGTTCCGGTGCGGCGAGAGGCTCGGGGGACAGCAAGCCCGGCGGGGGAGCAGCCTCGGCGCACCCCGGTTCCGCCGACGGTTCCTCGGCGGCCTCGCCGACCAGCGCGGGTGCTGTGCTGATCGGTGACGGCTCCACGTCCGACACCGGGCCGCAGCCGCACCAGCCGGTGCCGGAGCGGCTCAAGCCCGGCCAGAAGCCGCCGCAGTTCGTCGTCTTCTCCTGGGACGGCGCGGGCGAGGACAGCAAGAAGCTGTTCTCGCACTTCCGCGAGGTCGCCCAGGAGACCAAGGCGACCATGTCGTTCTTCCTCTCCGGCATCTACACCCTGCCCGAGAGCAAGAAGGACCTGTACCTGCCCCCGGGGCACCAGCCCGGGGCCTCCGACATCGGCTACCTGGCGGACGACCACATCCGGATGACGCTCCAGCAGGTCGGCGCGGCCTGGCTGGAGGGCCACGAGATCGGCACCCACTTCAACGGCCACTTCTGCAGCCCCGGCAACGGCGTCGGCACCTGGTCCTCGTCGCAGTGGCGCAGCGAGTTGGAGCAGGCCATCGGCTTCGTCACCAAGTGGCGCACCAACACCGGGTTCAAGGACCTGCCGGCGCTGCCCTTCGACTACCGCAAGGAGCTCATCGGCGGCCGTACCCCCTGCCTGCTGGGCCGGGACGCGCTGCTGCCCACGGCCAAGTCCATGGGCTGGAAGTACGACGCCAGCTCGCCGGGCGGCAACCAGGTCTGGCCCGGCCACTACAAGGGGCTGTGGGAGTTCCCGCTCCAGTCCATCCCGTTCCCCGGGCACAACTTCCAGGTCCTGTCGATGGACTACAACATGCTGGCGAACCAGTCCAACGCCAGCGTCAACGGCGACCCCGCCAAGCGACCCGGCTGGCAGCAGCAGTCGTACGGCGCGTACATGGCCGGGTTCAACCGCGCGTACACCACCAACCGCGCCCCCTACTTCATCGGCAACCACTTCGAGAGCTGGAACGGCGGCATCTACATGCGGTCGGTCGAGGAGGCGCTGCGCGCCATCGCGGCCAAGCCCGACGTGCGGCTGGTGTCGTTCCGGCAGCTGGTGGAGTGGCTGGAGGTGCAGGACCCGGCGGTGCTGGCCAAGCTGCGCACCCTGGACGTCGGTCAGACGCCCACGAGTTGGGCCGACTACACCACGCCCACCCCGGCCAGGTCCACCGCCTCGGCCTCGGCCAAGGCGACGCCCTCGCACGCCTGATCCACAGAGCCGGCAGCGCCGCGCGCATCGCACCGAGAACCACCGCACGGCCCCGCCTGACACCTCAGGCGGGGCCGCCCCTGCTTATGGCGACGGCGCCGGTGCCGTAGCGGGCGTCGAAGGCGCGCTGGTCGGCGCCGGTGCCCCGGGCGGTGCTGACCAGGACCGCGCAGCGCACGCCGTTGCTGGCGGTCCACGAGGTGACCCTGATGCCCTGCCGCCTCCAGTAGCCAAGGTCGGCGCCGATCCGGTCCATCAACTCGTGCTGGTGCCCGTAGGAGTAGCGGGAGTCCACGAACAGCAGCCGGGTGCGGCCGGCCACCGAGTGTGCGGCCGCGTCCAGGGCCGCGTCGGGGATGCGGTAGACCAGCAGCCGGTTGTGCGGGCTGTCGATCACCAGTGTGGTGTAGCTGCCGGCGAAGTGCCGCTCCAGATAGGGCGCGAGCCGGCGTACCACCGGGTCGAGTTGGCTCGGATGGCGGGTCCTGTAGTGCCCGCCGCGCGAGCCGCCGTCCGTCGACCCGTCGGCCGTGCCCTGGTGGGCGCAGGCGCCCGCGCCCATGCTCAGCAGCGCCGCGAGGACCGCGGCCGCCACGACCCGTCTCGACCTCCCCCGGTCGTCCATGCTCCCCCGTTCCGGTGCCCCCGTGAGTGGTGCCGCGCACCCCGCGCCACCTGCGTCGCGCCCCGTTCCGAGCAGCCGGACCGGAGCGAGTATGGGACGAGACCGGTGGCCCCCTCGGTTCCGCCTGCCTGCGGGAAATGCACTTCGGGGGTGCAGGACCAGCCGATCGGCGGGGGCGTGAGCAGGTCTCTGGACGGACGTCCGACCAAGATCGACGCGGCAGTATCTAACACAACCACCCTTCTGCCGGCGTCTTGTTGTCGGCGTCTTGTTGTCCCAGACCTGTTGTCCCAGACCTGTTGTGTCCGCGATGGAGCCGTAGCATGCATCGAGCCTCAGCCCCGGTAGCCCCGCGCCCCCGGCGCGTCGCTGCCCGAACCGTCGTCTGGTACCTGCGGGCGGTCGGCCTCCTCAACCTCCTCGCGGCGGTCTCGGTGACCCTGCGGGAGCAGGTGCGGCACCACAACACCGGCGTGTACTACACCCCCTACCTGCTCACCGCCGGATTCACCTCGGGCGTGTTCGCCCTGCTGATGGCGGTGATGATGAACCGTCGCAAGCGGGCGGCCTGGATCGCCAACGCGGTGATCTGCTGGCTGCTGCTGGCCGACCTGGTGGTGGCGATGGTGCGGCGCCCGGAGATCAGGGAGCACGGTTTCAACTGGGCCACCGCGGTGGTCACCGCGGTCTTCGCGGTCGCGCTGCTGGTGGGCCGGCGCGAGTTCCGGGCCAAGGGCGACCGGGCCAACCCGCGGATGGCCGCGGGCGTCCTGCTGGGCGGCGGACTGCTGACCCTGCTCGCGGGCACGCTGCTGGTCGGCGCGGCCAACACCGAGGCCGGCTCCTCGCTGCCCGGCCGGATGCACTACGTGCTGCTGCGCGCGATCACGCTGGGCTTCAACAGCGACGTCGACCTGCATGTGGCCGTGCCGCGCTGGGTGGACGTCTCGGTGAACGTGCTGAGCGTGGGGGTGCTGCTGCTGGTGCTCTACGCGCTGTTCCGCTCGCCGAAGGGCAAGGAGTTCCTCTCCGACGAGGACGAGACCCGGCTGCGGGGGCTGCTGGAACGGCACGGGGAGCGCGACTCGCTGGGGTACTTCGCGCTGCGCCGGGACAAGTCGGTGGTCTTCTCGCCGTCCGGCAAGGCCGCGGTGACCTACCGGGTGCTCGGCGGGGTGTCGCTGGCCTCGGGGGATCCCATCGGTGACGTGGAGGCCTGGCCCGGTGCCATCGAGGCCTGGCTGGCCCAGGCACGGGAGCACGCCTGGGTCCCCGCGGTGACCGGTGCCAGCGAGGAGGGGGGCATCGTCTACGCGAGGCACGGACTTGACGCCCTCGAACTGGGGGACGAAGCCATCGTCGAGGTGGGTGACTTCAGCCTGGAGGGGCGCGCGATGCGCGGGGTGCGCCAGGCGCACAACAAGGTGCGGCGCGCCGGATACAGCGTGATGCTGCGCAGGCACGGCGACATCGCCGAGGCCGAGATGGAGACCCTGGTGCGCCGGGCCGACCAGTGGCGGGACGGCCAGACCGAGCGGGGCTTCTCGATGGCGCTGGGACGGCTCGGCGACCCCGCCGACGGCCAGTGCGTGATGCTGGAGTGCCGGGACGCGGACGGCGAACTGCGGGCGCTGCTGAGCTTCGTGCCCTGGGGCGCGCACGGGCTGTCGCTGGACCTGATGCGCCGTGACCGGGAGGCCGACAACGGTCTGCTGGAGTTCATGGTCATCGAGCTGCTGCAGGGCGCGGGCCAGTTGGGCATCGAGCGGGTGTCGCTGAACTTCGCGGTGTTCCGGGCGGTCTTCGAGCGCGGGTCCCGGCTCGGCGCCGGACCGTTCCTGCGGTCCTGGCGCTCGGTGCTGATGTTCTTCTCGCGCTGGTGGCAGATCGAGTCGCTGTACCGGGCCAACGCCAAGTACCGGCCCCAGTGGGAACCCCGCTACGTCCTGTTCGAGCGGAGCCGGGACCTGCCCAGGATCGCCATGGTCAACGCCTGCGCCGAGGGCTTCATTGCGGCGCCGCGGCTGCCCTCGCTGCTCGGCCGCCGCCGTCGCGGCCAGGCCGCGGTGCCGGAGCCGGAGCGCGAGCTGCAGCGGGTGGCCTGACGGCCCGTCGACTGCGGGAAGACCGTCCGTCGGCGGCCCGGACGGGCTATCCGTCCGCCGGCCGGGCCGGGAGCTTGCCCTCCGGGCGCAGCGGGAGCACGGCGCTGACCAGGTAGCCGCCCTCCATGGTCGGCCGGGCCAGCAGGCTGCCGCCGAGCTGCTGGGCCCGTTCGCGCAGCCCCACCAGGCCGTGGCCGCCGCTGGGCAGCACCAGCGGCTCGGCTCCCGGGTCGGCCGGGCCGTTGCGGATCTCGACCTGCAGCCTGCCCGCGTCCGCCCGCACCGTGACGGTCACCGCGGCGCCGGGCGCGTACTTGCGGATGTTGGTCAGCGACTCCTGGACGGTGCGGTACGCGGCCCGCTCAACCGGCTCCGGCCAGGCCGAGGGCGGCTGCTGCCGGGACTGGTGCGGAACGGTGTCCAGCACCGCGTCCAGGCCGCTGGCGGCGATCAGCCGGGGCAGGTCGGCGAGGGTCGGCTGCGGCGAGAGCTCCCGTCCGTCGCCGCCGGCCGCCCGCAGCACCCCCACCATCTGCCGCAGCTCCTCCAGGGTCTTCACGGCCAGCTGACGGATGGTCCGGGCGCCCTCGGCGGTGGCCTCCGGGTCGTCGGCGCGCACCTGCAGCGCACCGGCCTGGATGGAGATCAGGCTGACCTGGTGCG
The DNA here is from genome assembly GCF_000719095.1 of Streptacidiphilus jeojiense. Lineage (GTDB taxonomy): Bacteria > Actinomycetota > Actinomycetes > Streptomycetales > Streptomycetaceae > Streptacidiphilus > Streptacidiphilus jeojiensis. The sequence continues at coordinate 9,063 of NZ_JOEH01000043.1, forward strand.
AGACCACGTCGTGCATCTCCCGCGCCAGCCTGGCCCGCTCGGTGGACAGCACGCTGTGTGCCAGCAGGCGCTGCTCGCGCTCCTGGCCCCGGGTCAGCTCGTCCAGCCTGACCGCCAGTTCCCGCCGGGTCAGCACCAGCAGGCCGAGCACCACCGGTGCGATCGCGGTCATCAGCGAGTACATCGCCGCGAGGGTGGTGGTCCGGTCCCACTGCACCGGCACGTCGCTGTACGGCCAGGGCAGGAACTGGGCCACGGCCAGCAGCAGCGCGCAGCCGCCAACCACCCAGCGCCGGCGTTCGGCGGCGGCCAGGGTGTAGAGCGCGATCATCGGGGCCAGCCATATGTAGCTCAGCTGCAGTCCGGGCAGCGTCAGCAGCATCACCGCCAGCGGCCACCGGGTGCGCAGCAGCAGCGCCGCCGCGGCCACCAGGGAGGTCGACATCTGCACGACGGAGGTGAGGTCGTTGGCGAGCAGCGCGTCCAGGACGGCCAGCACCACCGGGACCGGGACCGTGATCCAGGGGCTCAGGTACCAGCGGCGGCGCGGCTCGGCGGTGGTGCTCATCCGGTCACATCGCCTTCGTGGTCATGCCCGGGGGGCGGAGCCGCCGCCCAGCAGTCCGGCCTGGTGGGCGAAGACCGCGGCCTGGACCCGGTTGGAGGTGCCGAGTTTGGCGAGGATCGCGCTGATGTGGTCCTTGACGGTACCGGTGCTGAGGAACAGCCGGGCGGCGATCTCCGCATTGGACAGGCCCTCGCCCAGCAGCGCGAGCACGTCCAGCTCCCGGGTGGTCATGGTGCGCAGCCTGGCGGCGGTCTGCCGGTCCGGGCCGGCGTCCAGGTAGCCGGCGATCACGGTGTCGGTGACGGCCGGGGAGAGCACCCGGCCGCCGTCGGCCAGCACCCGTACCGCGTTGACCAGCTGCTCCGGGTCGGTGTCCTTGAGCAGGAATCCGGCCGCGCCGCCGCGCAGCGCCGTCCCGATGTACTCGTCGGTGTCGAAGGTGGTGAGCATGGCCACGGCGGGCGGCTGCGGGAGCGCCCGCAGCGAGCGGAGCACGGTGATCCCGTCCACGTCCGGCATCCGGATGTCCAGCAGCACCACCTGCGGGGAGTACCTGCCGACGGTCTCCAGGGCCTCGGCGCCGGAGCAGGTGGCGACGACCTCGATGTCAGCTGCCGAGCCGACGATCAGGCTCAGGCCCGACCGTACGAGTGTCTCGTCGTCGACGATGACCACACGGATCAACTCGGTGACCTCTTCTTCAGTCCGCCGGTGGACGTCATCCTGTCGACGGCCTCCCTGGGACGAGGGTACGAGAGGCAGGGGCGGCCCGGTCCACGGGCTTGCCGAACGCTCACCTGACCGGGGCCGCTATGTTGGCGGTCCATCGATCATATGGACGAACGGATGGCGGGGATGACGACGGAGCAGCGGGACGACTCGGCACGCAACACGGTCTTCGGCGAGGTCGCCGAGCTCTACGACGCGGTCCGGGCCGAGTACCCGGCCGCGTTGGTGGACACCGTGCTCGACTACGCGGACCTCGGCGACCGGGGCGCGGTCGAGATCGGGGCCGGAACCGGGAAGGCGACCGTCGCCTTCGCCGAGCGGGGTGTGCCGATCGTCTGCGTGGAACCCGACCCGCGGATGGCGGCGCTGCTGCGCCGCAAGACCGCGGCCCACCCCGGCGTGCGGATCGAGCAGGCGGGCTTCGAGAGCTGGGTGCGGGCCGGCCGCACCTTCGGACTGCTCTTCGCGGCCACCTCCTGGCACTGGGTCCCCGAGGAGGTCCGCTGGGACCTGGCCTACGAGGCGCTGGCGCCGGGCGGCACGGCCGCGCTGTTCTGGAACCACCACGGCGTGATGGACCCGGAGGTGCATGCCGGGCTGGCGGAGATCGACGCCCGCTACCAGCTGACCTTCACCCCGCACACCATGGCGGGCTGGAACATGAGCGACACCATCGAGCCCCCGGAGGGCGACGAGTCCGTCTGGACCTCGCAGCTGCCGCTGATGCGCGGGCGCTTCACCGATCTGCGGGAGATCCGGTTCAAGACGCCGGCCCACTACCCGACGAAGCGTTATATCGACTATCTGACCTCGATCTCCGCCTACCGGATCATGAGCGATGAGGCCCGTGCGGCGGTCCAGGCCGAGGTGGCGGCGCTGCTGGACGCGCACGGGGGCGGCATCGACATGATCACCCGTAGCGACATGGTCCTGGCCAGGGCAGTCTGACCGTCAGAGCCGGTTGACCGCGGTGACCCGCAGCACCGCGCGGCCCTCCTCGTCCGAGGAGGCGAGGTCGACCTCGGCGCTGATGCCCCAGTCGTGGTCGCCGGCCGGGTCGTCGAAGATCTGCCGCACCAGCCAGGCGCCCTGGACCGACTCGTCGTCGATGATCAGCATCTTCGGCCCACGGGCGTCCGGTCCGGTGCCCAGGTCCTCGTGCTCGTCCCAGTAGGCGTCCATGGCCTCGGCCCAGGCGTCCTGGTCCCAGCCGCCCTCCCGTCGCCCACCACCACCCTTGTCCGACGCGCCTTGCGCGACACCCCCTTCGGCATCAAGTTCGCCCAGGTCGTAGTAGCGCTCCAGGGCGGCCAGTTCGACCCGGCGGAACATGGCGTTGCGGACCAGGACGCGGAAGGCGCGGACGTTGGCGGTGACCGGTGCGGTCTTCTCGTCCAGCATCTGCTGCTCGCGCTCCTCCTCGTCCTCCGGGTTGGCCAGCTTCTCCCACTCGTCCAGCAGGCTGGAGTCGACCTGGCGGACCAGCTCGCCCAGCCAGGAGATGAGGTCGCGCAGGTCCTCGGACTTCAGGTCGTCCGGGACGGTGTGCTCCAGCGCCTTGTAGGCGCCGGCCAGGTAACGCAGCACCAGGCCCTCGGTCCGCGCCAGCTCGTAGAAGCCGACGTAGTCGGTGAAGGTCATCGCGCGCTCGTAGAGGTCGCGGGCGACGGTCTTGGGGCGCAGCGGGTGGTCGCCGATCCAGGGGTGGACCCGGCGGTAGACCTCGTAGGCGTGGTTGAGCAGCTCCTCCAACGGCTTCTCGTAGGTGATCTCCTGGAGCCGCTCCATCCGCTCCTCGTACTCGACGCCGTCGCGCTTCATCTCGGCGACGGCCTCGCCGCGGGCCTTGTTCTCCTGGGCGGCGACGATCTGGCGCGGGTCGTCCAGGGTGGCCTCGACCACGGACAGCACGTCCAGGGCGTAGCTGGGGGACTCCACGTCCAGCAGTTCGAACGCCGCCAGGGCGAAGGTGGAGAGCGGCTGGGTGAGTGAGAAGTCCTGCTGCAGGTCGACGGTGAGCCGGACGATGCGTCCGGTCTCGTCGGGGGTGTCCAGCCGTTCGACCACGCCGCCGGCCAGCAGCGAGCGGTAGATGGCGATGGCCTCGCTGATGTGGCGGCGGCGGGCCTTGGGGTCGTCGTCGTTGTCCATCAGCAGGTGCCGCATCGCCTCGAAGGCGTTGCCGGGGCGGTTGATGACGGACAGCAGCATCAGGTGGCTGACCCGGAAGCGGGACACCAGCGGTTCGGGCTGGGCGTCGATCAGCTTGTTGAAGGTCTCCTCGCCCCAGGAGACGAAGCCCTCGGGGGCCTTCTTGCGGACCACCTTGCGCTTCTTCTTGGGGTCGTCGCCGGCCTTGGCCAGGGCCTTCTCGTTCTCGGTGACATGCTCGGGGGCCTGGGCGACCACGGTGCCGACGGTGTCGAACCCGGCCCGTCCGGCGCGTCCGGCGATCTGGTGGAACTCGCGGGCCCGCAGCAGTCGGACCCGTTGCCCGTCGTACTTGGACAGGGCGGTGAACAGCACGGTGCGGATCGGGACGTTGACGCCGACGCCCAGGGTGTCGGTGCCGCAGATGACCTTGAGCAGCCCGGCCTGGGCCAGCCGTTCCACCAGCCGCCGGTACTTGGGCAGCATCCCGGCGTGGTGCACCCCGATGCCGTGCCGGACGAACCGCGACAGGTTGCGGCCGAACTTGGTGGTGAAGCGGAAGTTGCCGATCAGTGCGGCGATGGCGTCCTTCTCGGCCTTGGAGCACATGTTGATGCTCATCAGCGCCTGGGCCCGCTCCACCGCGGCGGCCTGGGTGAAGTGAACCACGTAGACCGGTGCCTGCCCGGTGTTGAGCAGCTGCTCCAGGGTGTCGTGGATGGGGGTGCGCTGGTACTCGTAGAACAGCGGGACCGGACGGGTCACCGAGCTGACGGTGGTGGTCGGGCGGCCGGTGCGGCGCTGGAGGTCGGTCTCGAAGCGGCGGACGTCGCCGAGGGTCGCCGACATCAGCAGGAACTGCGCCTGCGGCAGCTCGATCAGCGGCACCTGCCAGGCCCAGCCCCGGTCCGGCTCGGCGTAGAAGTGGAACTCGTCCATGACCACCTGGCCGACGTCGGCCTGGGCGCCGTCCCGCAGTGCGATGCTGGCCAGCACCTCGGCGGTGCAGCAGATGATCGGCGCCATGGGGTTCACGCTGGCGTCGCCGGTCATCATGCCGACGTTCCGGGTGCCGAACATCTTCACCAGGTCGAAGAACTTCTCCGACACCAGTGCCTTGATCGGGGCTGTGTAGAAGGTCCGCTGTCCGTTCGCCAGGGCGGCGAAGTGCGCACCGGCTGCGACCAGGCTCTTCCCCGACCCGGTGGGGGTGTTCAGGATGACGTTGGAGCCGGAGACGATCTCGATCAGCGCCTCCTCCTGCGCCGGGTAGAGGGTGATCCCGCGCTCCTCCGCCCAGGCCGCGAACGCGGTGAAGAGATCGTCGGGCTGGGGGTCGGCGGGGATGAGATCAGTCAAGGTCACGGCTCCATCTTGCCTGGTTCCCGGCGGTCCGTGGTCCAGCGCGGGTCCGGTGCCCGGCCCGAGCACGGTCCGGTGGTGCGACCCCGGAGCTTCCAGGACCCGAAACCTGACGGCAACATCCCGGGTCTATCGCGGCAACGGGGTGGCAGTGCAGACTTCTACGCGCGTCCATCTACGCGCGTCCAGTCGGATGCCGCGTACCTCACCCTGCCCTCCTGCCAACTGGAGACCCAGTGCCCCTGAACCGCCGTGACTTCGTGGCCCGCTCCGCGGCCGTGGCCGCAGGAACCGCCGTCGTCGCGGGAGCGACCTCCAGCACCGCCGAGGCCGCCTCGCCCGAGTCCCAGCAAGCGGGGAAGAAGCCCAAGCCGAATCCCACCTACAGCTTCACCGTTCTGGGCACCACCGACGTCCACGGTAACTGCGTGAACTGGGACTACTTCAACAACGCCGAGTACGACGACAGCGCCCACAACGACGTCGGCCTGGCCAAGATCTCCACCATGGTGAACGGGCTCCGCGAGGAGATCGGCCATGACCGCACGCTGCTCATCGACGCCGGCGACATCATCCAGGGCACCCAGCTCAGCTACTACTACGCCAGGGTGGACCCGATCACGGTCGGCGGCCGGAAGGCGCCCAAGCACCCGATGGCGCTGGCGATGAACCACATCCGCTACGACGCGGCCGCCCTGGGCAACCACGAGTTCAACTACGGCATCCCCACCCTGCGCGCCTTCGAGCGGCAGTGCGACTTCCCGCTGCTGGCGGCCAACGCCCTGGACCCCAAGACCAACAAGCCGGCCTTCCGCCCCTTCATCATCAAGCGGATCTGCGTCCCGAACCTGCCGGACATCAAGGTCGGCATCGTCGGTCTGACCAACCCGGGCATCGCGATCTGGGACAAGGCCAACGTCAGCGGTCAGATGACCTTCGGCGGCATCGCCGAGCAGGCCGCGATCTACGTGCCCAAGGCGCGCAGCGCCGGCGCCGATGTCGTGGTCGTCTCCTCCCACACCGGGATCGACGAGGCCAGCTCCTACGGCGACCAGATCCCCTGGCCCGAGGACGCGGCAGCCGAGATGGCGCAGCAGGTGCCCGGCATCGACGCGATCCTGGTCGGTCACACCCACAAGGAGGTGGACCAGCGCCTGGTCACCAACACCGCCACCGGCAAGACCGTGGTGCTCTCCGAGCCGCTGAAGTGGGGCATGCGGCTGACCCGCTTCGACTTCGAGGTCGAGTTGGTGCACGGCGGCTGGGAGGTCACCTCCTGCGTGGCGAGCGTGCTCAACTCCAACACCTACGAGGAGGACCCGAAGGTCGTCAAGCTGCTGGCCGACGAGCACGCGGCCGTGGTCGCCTACGTCAACCAGGTCATCGGCACCTCTACCGTGGACCTCAACATCGCCCGTGCGCCGTTCCAGGACGTGCCGATCGTCGACCTCATCGGCAAGGTCATGGTGGACGCGGTGACGACCGGTCTGGTGGGCACCTCCTACGCGAGCCTGCCGGTGCTGGCCCAGGCCGCGCCGTTCAACCGGACCGCGGACATCCCGGCCGGCACGGTCCGGCTGCGCGACGCCGCGGGCCTCTACATCTACGAGAACACCCTGGCCGCGATGGTCCTGACCGGTGCCCAGCTGGTGGACTACATCGAGTTCTCGGCGAACTACTACAACACCCTCGCGGTGGGCGCCCCGATCGTGGAGTCCGCCCTGACCAACGCCAACAACCTGCCCGACTACAACTACGACGAGGTGTACGGGCTCAGCTACGACATCGACGTGTCGCAGCCGGCCGGCTCCCGCATCCTCAACGTGACCTACAACGGTGCGGCGCTGGACCCGACCCAGCAGTTCGTGCTGGCGATCAACAACTACCGCGCCAACGGCGGCGGCAACTTCCCGCACGTCGCCACGGCCACGCAGATCTGGACCAGCTCGGACGAGATCCGCAACACGATGATCGCCTGGGTCAAGGCCAAGGGTGAGATCAACCCGGCCGACTTCGCGGCCAGCCCCGGCTGGCGCCTGGTCCGCGCGGGCGTGCCGCTGTACTAGCGATCAGCGACCAGCGGGACGAGAGGTGTCCGGTCCGGTCGGGGACAGCAGTGTGACCGGACCGGACACCTTACCGATTCCTGAAAGCGGGTCGTTTCCGCTAGGTGCGCACAGTTCCGCGTGGTGAACTTGAAATATGAACAAGGACGGCAGGCCGGTCGGGCGCAGGGTCGTGCTCGGCGTGGCCGCGCTCGGGGCCGCCGGGGTGGCCTTCGGGGCACGGTTCCAGAACGGCATCGACAGCTTCCTTGCCACGGTCGACAGCAAGGACCCGACCGGCCTGACCGGGCTGCTGCCCGGCGGCGGGGGCTTCCAGATCTACAACGTCGCCGACTCGCTCCCGCACAAGAGCGACCAGGACTACCGGCTCACCGTCGACGGGCTGGTCGACCGGCCCGCCACCTACACCCTGGCCGAGCTGAGGGCGATGCCGCAGACCACCCTGGTCAAGGACGTGCAGTGCGTGACCGGCTGGCGGGTGCCCGACACCGAGTTCGGCGGGGTGCTGCTGTCGCACCTGCTGGACACCGCCGGGGTCAGGCCCGAGGGCAAGGCGCTGCGCTTCACCTGCTTCGACGGTGTCTACAGCGAGAGCCTGACCCTGGACGAGGCCCGCCGCCCGGACATGATGGTGGCGCACCAGATGAACAACGCGCCGGTCACCGACGCCCACGGCGGCCCGGTGCGGCTGTACGCGGCGCCGATGTACTTCTACAAGTCGGCCAAGTGGCTGTCCGGCATCACCGTCACCGACCGGGTCATGCCCGGCTACTGGGAGCACTACGGCTATGACGTCGAAGCCTGGGTCGGCAAGTCCAACGGGCGCAACGATGCACCGACCTCCCCCTGAGCCCGGCGAGCGCTACCGGTTCACCGTCGTCGAACGCTGGGTGCACCGGACCACCTCCACCCTGATGATGACCGCGATCGTCACCGCCGCCTGCCTCTACCTGCCGTTCCTGGCCGAGATCGTCGGACGGCGGCGACTGCTGGTGGTCATCCACGAGTGGTCCGGCATCCTGCTCCCGGCGCCGCTGCTGGCCGGGATCTTCTTCCGCTCGCTGCGCGCCGACCTGACCCGGTTGAACCGGTTCGGCCCGCAGGACAGCGGCTGGGCCTGGCGGGCGGTGCGGCACGGCACCAGGGCGGCCGGTCCGGCCGGGAAGTTCAACGCCGGGCAGAAGCTGTTCTCGGCCTTCATCGCCGGCGCGGTGCTGGTGATGGTCGGCACCGGTCTGATCATGTGGTTCCCGCACCTCTCCGCGCTGACCGTGCGGACCGGGGCCTCCTTCGTCCACGACTGGCTGGCGCTGGTCGTCGGCATCCTGGTCATCGGGCACATCCGGATGGCGCTCAAGGACCCCGAGGCCCGGCACGGGATGCGCACCGGGCGGGTCTCCCGGGCCTGGGCCAAGCGCGAGCACGCGCTGTGGACCGAGGACGAGGAGCAGGGCGAGAAGCACGGCCGGGAACAGGAGCCGTCAGCCGGCCGCTGAGGCCCGTTCGATCTTCAGCGCCACCCCGTCCAGGAAGGTCTCCAGCACCAGCTCGAACACCTGGGCGTCGTCCCGGAACAGCTCGGTGAGCCGGGGCGCGCTGGCGCGCACCAGCGGGAAGCGGTCCTCCGGGAGCAGGCCGTACTTGACCGCCCAGGCGGCGTCGTCCTTGGCCTGCGCCTCCTGGTCCAGGATCAGGAACGAGGCCGAGGACTGGGTCATCGCCAGGGTGAGGTCCAGCAGCATCCGGTAGCACTCGGCGGCCTGGACGACCGGCAGTCCGGCCCGGTGCAGCACCCCGATCAGGTACTCCACGCTGGTCGTCTCGGCCGGGCTGGCGGTGGTGCGGGCCGCGGCCAGCACGGCCAGGGCCGGGCGCCGCATGTAGACCGCCCGGACCGCGCGGGCGGTGGCGGCCAGGGTCTCCCGCCAGCGGTCCGGACCCAGTGCCGAGACGGCGGCGAGCTCCACCGCCTCCTCCACCATGACGTCGGTCAGGGCCAGGATCAGCTCGTCCTTGTCGCGGAAGTGCCGGTACACGGCGGTCGGGTCCGCGCCCAGCTCCTTGCCGAGCCGACTGAACGTCAGCACCCCACCGCCGTCCGGCGAGCAGAGCCGGAGCGCGGCCTCCAGGATCGCCTCGCGGGTCAGCGCGGCCCGACGCCTGGCGGTGGCGGCAGCGCCCTGGTCCTTCGTCGCAGCCACTGCTGCTCCTCCCGTTGCGGCGGCCGGGGGAGTGCCGCGGCCGAGTTGATCCGATCTTAACCGGCGGCCGATGTCAATGCCATTGACAGCACCGCTGTCATCGAGTGTGATGCTCACTCATCCAGCACCGCCAGCAGTGTTCCCACCACGGAGGACCCGTGCCCCGCGACACCCACCACGCCGACCTGGTCTTCACCGGCGGCCCCGTCTACACCGTGGACCCGGCCCGGTCCTGGGCGACCGCGGTCGCCGTCAGCGGCGGACGGATCACCGCCGTCGGCGACGACCACGACGTCCGCCCGCTGATCGGCCCCCGCACCGAGGTGGTCGACCTGGCCGGGAAGCTGCTGCTGCCCGGCTTCCAGGACGCCCATGTCCACCCGGTCCTGGCCGGGACCACGCTGCGCAGCTGCGACCTGCACCAGCTGGAGACCGCACCGGAGTACGCCGCCGCGGTCGCCGGCTACGCGGCCGCCAACCCCGACCGGGCCTGGATCACCGGCGGCGGCTGGAGCATGGAGGCCTTCCCCGGCGGCACCCCGCACCGGGACCTGCTGGACGCGGTCTGCCCGGACCGCCCGGTCGCACTGCCCAACCGCGACGGCCACGGGCTCTGGGCCAACAGCCGGGCCCTGGAGATCGCCGGGATCACCGCCGGCACCCCGGACCCGGCCGACGGCCGGATCGAGCGCGACCCCGACGGCACCCCCACCGGGATGCTCCAGGAGGGCGCCGCCGAGCTGGTCACCCGTCACATCCCGGCCGCCACGGCGCAGGAGCTCTACCAGGGGCTGCTGGCCGGGCAGGCCTTCCTGCACAGCCACGGCATCACCGGCTGGCAGGACGCCGCGGTCGGCCCCGCCTTCGGCCCCGGCGACGTCTACGGCGCCTACCTGGCCGCGGCGAAGGACGGCTCGCTCACCGCCAGGGTCCGCGGCGCGCAGTGGTGGGACCGCGAGGGCGGTCTCGAGCAGCTCCCGTTCTTCCTGGAACGCCGGGCCGAGTGCGCGGCGGTGGGCGACGGGAGCGGGCGGTTCAGCACCGGCAGCGTCAAGATGATGCTGGACGGCGTCGCCGAGAACCACACCGCCGCCATGCTGGAGCCCTACCTGGACGGCTGCGGCTGCTCCAGCGGCGCCTCCGGGATGGACTTCATCGATCCCGAGAAGCTCGGCGGCTACGTCAGCGAACTCGACGCGGCCGGCTTCCAGGTGCACTTCCACGCCCTCGGCGACCGGGCCGTCCGCAACGCCCTGGACGCGGTCGAGGAGGCGCTGCGGCGCAACGGGCAGCGCGGCAACCGGCACCACCTGGCCCACCTCCAGGTGGTGCACCCCGAGGACGTCCCGCGCTTCCGGACGCTCGGGGCCACCGCCAACATGCAGCCGCTCTGGGCCTGCCACGAACCGCAGATGGACGAGCTCACCATCCCCTTCCTGGGCGAGCGCCGCTCCGGCTGGCAGTACCCGTTCGGCTCGCTGGCCCGCTCCGGGGCCATGCTCGCGGCCGGCAGCGACTGGTCGGTCAGCACCCCCGACGTGATGCTCGGCGTCCATGTCGCGGTCAACCGCAGCGCCCCGCAGTTCGAGGGCGGATCCGAGGGCGGATCCGCGGGCGGCGACGGCGGCAATGGCGGCGAGGTCCTCGGCGCGGAGGAGCGGCTGGACCTGGGCACCGCGCTGGCCGCCTACACCGCGGGCACGGCCCGGGTGAACCACCTGGACGCGGTCACCGGCTCGGTGCAGGTGGGCAAGTACGCCGACCTGGTGGTGCTGGACCGCGACCCCTTCGCGGGACCGGCCGAGTCCATCGGCGCGACCCGGGTGCTGCGCACCTACGTCGACGGCGCGCTGGTGCACGCCGCGCAGTAGTCCGGCGCAGTCCGGCCCCTGGATTGTTGGAGACAAGGAGAGGTTCCACGATGCACAGAAGAGCCCTGCGCACCGCCCTGCCCGTCGCCGTCCTCGCCCTGATCGGCGGGGTGTCCGCCTGCAGCGGCTCCGGCAGCGGCGGCTCGGGCGCCTCGGCCAAGGCCGCGCCCAGCAGCAACTTCGCCACCTCGCAGATCACCACCGCACCCGGCAGGGCCGGACTGTCCTCGGTGACCTGGTGGGGCGACTACCGCGCCCCCTACTCCGAGGACCCGCTGACCACCGCGGACTACCCCGAGGAGACCATCCTCGGCAATGTCTGCGAGTCGGTGCTGCACACCAACGCCGACTACACCGAGAGCGCGGGACTGGCCCGGAGCTGGAGCCAGCCCGACGCCCGGCACCTGGTCCTGCAGCTGGACCCGCGCGCGGTGTTCAGCGACGGCAAGCCGGTCACCGCCGCCGACGTGGTCTACAGCCTGCTGCGCAACCAGGACCCGAACGTCGCCAGCAACTACGCCGACTCCTACAACGACGTCAGCTCGATCAGGGCCACCGGTCCCGAGCAGGTCACCATCGTCTTCAGCAAGGACGACTACCTCTTCGTCCACCTGCTCGGCATCCTCGGCGGCGCGGTGGTGGAGAAGGCCTTCGCGCAGAAGGCGGGGCAGAACTTCGGCAAGCCGGCCACCGGTGTGGTCTGCTCCGGCCCCTACACCGTCGCCTCCTTCGACGGCACCAACTCGATGGTCCTCAAGCGCAATCCGAAGTACTGGGACCCGGCCCGGGCGGCGAAGTCCGACAGCGTCACCTTCAAGTTCATCGGCGACCCCTCGGCGCTGGCCAACGCACTCACCTCGGGCAGCCTCCAGGGCGCCTTCGACCTGCCCAGCTCCACCATCGCCCAACTGGGCAGGGCCGCCGACGGCAAGCTGTACGTCGGCGCGCAGGGCTCCACCACCCAGAACATCGACCTGATCGTCTCCAGGTTCACCGGCGGCTTCGCCGACGCCCGGGTCCGTCAGGCGCTCTCCATGGCCATCGACCGGGTCGGCATCGCCAAGACCCTGTTCGGCGGCGCGGCCGACCCGCTGTACGCGGTGGCCGGCCCCGGCTTCTGGGAGAGCAGCCCGGCCAGGAGCCAGTACCAGGCGGCCTATTCGGCCCTGGCGGTCAAACCCGACCTGGCCGCCGCCGCCAAGCTGGTGAAGGCCGCGGGGGCGAGCGGCAAGGAGGTCACCATCGCCTACGCCGCCGGTGTGCCCGCCGACGCGCAGCTGGCCCAGGTGCTCCAGCAGACCGCCTCGTCCATCGGCCTCAAGATGAAGATCGTCGGCCTGCCGGACCAGCAGTACGGCTCGCTGTTCATCGACCCCAAGGCCCGTGCCGCCTACGACGGCTTCCTCACCATCAACTACATGGAGTTCCCCGAGGCCACCGACATGTACTCCAGCTACACCACCAGGAACGGCTCGCAGAACTTCAACGGCTACAGCAACGCGGAGGTCCAGGCCGACCTCGACCGGGCCCAGGGGACCGCGGACCCGGTGGCCCGGGCCCGGTACGTACTGGCCGCGCAGAAGATCATCGACCAGGACCTGCCCTGGATCCCGATCGTCCAGCCGCGCGCCCTGCTGTTCCAGAACAAGGCCGTCACCGGGGCCCCGCTCACCTTCTCCTACATGGACAACGCCTGGGCCGCGTCCGTGGGCGCGCCCTGATGGGCCGTCTGCTGCTGCACCGCCTCGGCGGGCTGCTCACCACCCTGCTGCTGTCCAGCGTGGTGATCTTCGGCAGCCTCTACCTCGCCCCCGGCAGCCCCGAGAACGTCCTCTTCGGCAGTCGCGCGCCCTCGGCGGCGGCCCGCGCCGCGGTGCGGCACCAACTGCACCTGGACCGGCCGCTGCCGGTGCGCTACTGGGACTGGCTCACCGGAGTGCTGCACGGCGACCTGGGCCGGTCCATGGTCACCGGGCAGAGCGTCGCGAGCCGGGTCGGCACCGGGCTGGGCACCAGCCTGCTGCTGGTGGCCATGAGCATGGTCCTGGTCACCGTGCTCGGCCTGGGCATCGGCACGCTGGCCGCGCTGCGCCCCGGACGGGTGGACGCCGCCGCCCAGGCGGTGACCTCGCTGTCGGTGACCGTGCCGCCGTTCGTCGCCTCCACCCTGCTGATCTCGGTGTTCTCGGTCCGGCTCGGCTGGTTCCCGGCCTCGGGGCTGCAACCGGGCCTGGCCGCCCGTCTGCACGGCCTGGTGCTGCCGGCCTGCGCGCTGGCGGTGGTCTCCTGCGGCTTCCTGGCCCAGGTCACCCGGAACGCGCTGCGGGAGCAGCTCGACCGGGAGCATGTGCAGACCGCGCTGGTGCGCGGGCTGCCCCGGCGGGTGGTGCTGCGCGACCACGTGCTGCGCAACGCACTGCCGCCGATCATCACCGCGCTGGGGCTGCTCACCTCGGGGCTGTTCGCCTCCACGCTGATCGTCGAGTCGGCGTTCGCCGTACCCGGCATCGGCCAGCTCACCATCCAGTCCGTGGCGCAGAAGGACTTCCCGGTGGTGCAGGCGGTCTCGCTGCTGCTGGTCGCCGCCTTCGTGGTCTGCAACGCCGTCAGCGACCTGGCCCAGGCCCTGATCGACCCGCGGCTGCGCAGTGCAGGGAGGACAGCATGACGACAGATCGACTCATGGCAGCGGCACCCCCGGTGCCGGCGGCGACCGCCGGACGCCGCAGCGGGCGGATCGCGCGGATCACCGGGACGCTCGGCCCCTCGGGCACCGCGGCGGCGGTGTTCCTGCTGCTGGTGCTGGTGATCGCACTGGCCGCACCGCTGGTGGCCCCCTACGACCCCGACCTGCAGTCGCTGCTGGACTCCTATGCCCCGCCGTCGGCCGCGCACCTGCTCGGCGCCGACGGCATCGGCCGGGACATCCTGTCCCGGCTGGTGTTCGGCTCCCGCACCAGCCTGCTCGGCCCGGCGCTGGTCGTGGCGGTATCCCTCCTTGTCGGCATACCGCTTGCTCTCCTTGCCGCCTGGTACGGCGGAGCGGTGGACGCCGTGGTGGCCCGGGTCTTCGACCTGGTCTACGCGCTGCCGGGGCTGCTGCTCGCGGTGCTGGCGGTGGCCCTGTTCGGACCGGGGCTGGTACCGGCGGTGGCGGCGCTGTCCATCGCCTACATCCCCTTCCTGGCCCGGATCGTGCGGGCGGCGGCCCGACAGCAGCGGCAAGTCCCTATGTCGACGCACTCGCGGTGCAGGGTTTCGGCATCGTCCGGATCACCGTGCTGCACATCCTGCGCAACATCGCCCCGGTGGTGCTCGGGCAGGCCGCCATCGCCTTCGGCTACGCCCTGCTGGACCTCGCCTCGCTGTCCTACCTGGGCCTGGCCGTGCAGGCGCCCACCTCCGACTGGGGCGTCATGGTCAGTGACAGCGACGCCCTGATGAAGGGCTACTGGCTGCCGGTGATCGCACCGGGCGTGCTGATCGTGCTCTGCGTGCTGTCGCTGACCGTGCTGGGCGCGCGGATCAGCGGCCAGCGGCGACAGCCCTACCTGCGGCGCAAGCCCCGTCCCCGCCGCACCGAAGGAGCCCCGGCATGACCGTCCCGCTGCTCGAACTGTCCGGGCTCACCGTCGAGGTCCCGGCCGAGGAGGGTCCCCGGCCGCTGCTCGACGGCATCGACCTCAGCCTGGACGCCGGGGAGGCGCTCGGCCTGGTCGGCGAGTCCGGCTCCGGCAAGTCGATGACCGTACGCGCCGTCACCAGGCTGCTGCCGCGCGGCGCCGAGGCCGGCGGGAGCATCCGCTTCCAGGGCACCGACGTGGCCGCCATGGACGCCGGCGCGCTGCGGCGCTACCGCGACCAGGGCGTCGGCATGATCTTCCAGGACCCGCGGGCCCACATCAATCCGACCCGGCGGATCGGCTCCTTCCTCACCGAGGCGCTGACCCGGAACCGGGGCGTGGCCCGCAGGGAGGCCGAGGCCCGCGCCGTCGCGGTGCTGGCCGAGGTCGGCATCGACGACCCGGGCCGCCGGCTGCGCCAGTACCCGCACGAACTCTCCGGCGGGATGCTGCAACGCGTCATGATCGCCTCGGTGCTGCTGGCCGAACCCCGGCTGATCCTCGCCGACGAGCCCACCACCGCCCTGGACGTCACCATCCAGTCCGAGGTGGTCGGCATCCTGGACCGGCTGCGCCGGGAGCGCGGCATGGGCATGGTCTTCATCACCCACGACCTGGACCTGGCGCTGGCGGTCTGCGGCCGGGTCGCGGTGATGTACGCCGGACGGATCGTCGAGGTCCGCGCGGCCGAGGAGCTGCACCGCCGCGCCGCCCACCCGTACACCCTGGGCCTGCTGGGCTCGCGCCCCTCCATCGACGCCCGGGCCGAACGGCTCGACGCCGTCCCCGGCCGCCCGGTCTCCGCCTACGAGGCCGGAACCGGCTGCGCCTTCGCGGACCGCTGCGCCCAGGTCCGCCCGGTCTGCCGGGAGCGGCGGCCCGAACTGGAGCCCTTCCGCGGCGGACTGGTGCGCTGCCACCGGGTCGCCGAACTCGCCCCCGCCGCAGAGGAGGTACCCGCATGAGCGCCGCCGTGTCCGTGACCGGACTGACCAAGGTGTTCGGCAGCCACACCGCGGTGGACGCGGTCAGCTTCGAGATCGGGGCCGGGGGATCGCTGGGCATCGTGGGGGAGTCGGGCTCCGGCAAGACCACGGTGGCCCGGATGCTGGTCGGTCTGGAACGCCCCACCGGCGGCGGCATCGCCGTGCTGGGCCGGGACCGCTCGACCCCGGCCAGGGGTTCCGCCGAGCGCCTGCGCCGCGCCCGTGAGCTGCAGATCGTCTTCCAGGACCCGTACACCTCGCTGGACCCCCGGCAGAGCGCCGACTCCGCGGTGGACGAGGTGCTGCGCCGGCACACCCGGCTGGACCGGGCCGGCCGGGCCGCCCGGCTGGCCGATCTGGTGGACCAGGTCGGGCTGACGGACCGCCAGGCCCGGGCGCTGCCCAGGGACCTCTCCGGCGGCCAGCGGCAGCGGGTGGCCATCGCCCGCGCCCTGGCGGCCGAGCCCCGGGTGCTGGTCCTGGACGAGGCGGTCTCGGCGCTGGACGTCTCCATCCAGGCGCAGATCCTCAATCTGCTGGCCGACATCCGCGCCGCCACCGGCATCGCCTACCTGCTGATCTCGCACGACCTCGCGGTGGTGCGGCAGCTCTGCGACACGGTCCTGGTGCTGCGGCGCGGCAGGGTGGTGGAACAGGGCGACTGCGCCCGGGTGCTGGACGCCCCGACCGAGGAGTACACCAGGGCGCTGCGGGCGGCCGTCCCGGTGCCCGGATGGCGACCGGGACGGCCCGCTGCGACTGCTACTTGATGTCGGAGATCAGACCGGTGGCCAGGTCGCTCTGGACGGTGACACGGGTGTGGACCGGCTTCTTGCCGCCCCAGGTGAAGGTGACGGTGGTCCAGGTGTGCCCGGCGCCGGAGTCGCCGGCCGTCACCGACCAGGCGTTGGGCACGTCCTGGGCGCGCAGCACGCCGTCGGCGTGGTTCCGCCGCTCCCAGGTGGCCAGCTGCTTCCGCAGGCCCTTGGTGAGGTAGTGGGAGCGCAGGTCCGTGCCCAGGTTCCCCATGCCGTTCCCGTAGTTGGCGTCGATGTAGGCGCCGTAGAAGTCGGCGACCCGGTCGACGGTCGAGGCCGGGCTGCCGCTGCGGACCGGCTGCGGTCCGGCCGAGGCGGTCGTGGTGCCCAGTCCGAGGGCGACCAGGGCCGCGGCTGCGGCGGAGAGGGCGGCGGTGCGGGCGAACCTCATGGAGCTGTTTCCTTTCACAGAACGGATGAAACAGGCTCATACTCCCCGTTGGTGCGTGCACCAACACATAAGGCGCGGCAGTCCGCAGGCGTGAACTTCTGGCCCGCGCGCCCTGGATGGGGGTCAAGCGCCCCCGCGCAGAGGGGTTTCCCCAGCTGGGATCCGGTCAGGAACCTTGCTGAGGGGCCTCCTGACGCCGCCCTGGACAGGACGGGTAAGGTGCTCCTGGACGGAACAGTTGCACACCGACCTCACTAGGCGGATAGTCTTCGCTCCACGGCCCTGGTGCCTTCCAAGGGGTGGGATATGAATCAAATGCAGCATGCGCGCAGTAGGCCGCGGGTCCCCGCGGTCCAGTGCGGCGTCGGAGCGGCGAGCCGACGGCTCGACCGTCACCTCGCCGTACTCGGCGCGCCTGCGCTCCCGCAGGTGGATGTGGCGGAAGCGGTCGGCCTCATAAGGGAGCTGACGCCCCGTGGGGTCAGTACTCCGGCGGCGCGCCCCAATCAGGGTGCCCGTATGGTGCTGCTCGCGCCGCTCAAGCGTCTTACCCGCTCGCTCTTCGGCGGCCGTAAGTAGTTCGCCGTCAACCCGGCCAGGACCAGTCAGGTCCTGGCCGGGTTTGGCATGCCCGGCGCGGTGAACCCGTTCTGCCGCTGTGAGTCGGGCCGATGAAACCCGTGTGAACAGAGTCGATCTACCCCTCGGTATCCGAAAGCATGGATCAGTCGGGCGGCTTGGGGATCGAACACCCGTCTGTTGGGCAGGGGTACCCCTGCAACGGATGGCGGGTGGGGTCATGCGGAGGTGGGGCGGGCGATGGACGGCACGGCACACGGGGAACGGCTCAGGGTCGGGCTCCTCACCAGGGAGTTCCCGCCCGACGTGTACGGCGGAGCCGGCGTCCACGCCGAGTTCCTGGCAAGGGAGTTGCGCGGCCTGGTCGATCTGGACGTGCACAGCTGGGCGCTGGGCGGCAAGGCCTGGCCGGGGCAGACCGCGGACTCGCCCGGGGTGCACCGGCACGCCGGCGACCCGGGACTCGCCGACGCCAACGCGGCGCTGCGCACCCTCTCCGTCGACCTCGCCCTGACCGCCGCCGTCGCCGACCGCCAGCTGGTGCACTCGCACACCTGGTACGCCAACCTCGGCGGCCACCTGGCGAAGCTGCTGCACGGCATCCCGCACGTGCTGACCGCGCACTCGCTGGAGCCCCTGCGCCCTTGGAAGGCCGAGCAGTTGGGCGGCGGCTACGCCGTCTCCAGCTGGGTCGAGCGCACCGCGGTGGAGGCCGCCGACGCGGTCATCGCGGTCTCCCACGGCATGCGCAGCGACCTGCTCGCCTGCTACCCGGCGCTGGACCCGGCCCGGGTCCCGGTGGTCCACAACGGCATCGACACCACGCTCTACCACCCCGACCTGGGCACCGACGTGCTGGAGCGGCTGGGCATCGACCCGGACCGGCCCACGGTGGTCTTCGTCGGCCGGATCACCCGGCAGAAGGGCGTGCCGCATCTGCTGCGCGCCGCCCGGAGGTTCGACCCGTCGGTGCAGCTGGTGCTGTGCGCCGGCGCCCCGGACACCGACGAGGTGGACCGCGAGTTCCGGGAGCTGTTCGCCGAGTTGAGCGCCTCCAGGGAGCACGTGCACTGGATCGCCGAGATGCTGCCGCGCCCCGATGTGGTCCAACTGCTGTCCAGGGCCTCGGTCTTCGTCTGCCCTTCGGTCTACGAGCCGCTGGGCATCGTCAACCTGGAGGCCATGGCCTGCGGCACCGCCGTGGTGGCCTCGGCCGTCGGCGGCATCCCGGAGGTGGTCGACGACGGCCGTACCGGGCTGCTGGTGCCCTACCACGGCCGGGACGCCGAGGAGTTCGAGAAGTCCTTCGCCACCGCGGTGGACAGCCTGGCGCTGGACCCGGAACGGGCCGCCCGGCTGGGTGCGGCGGGGCGCGAGCGGGCGGTCGCCGAGTTCGGCTGGGACGCGATCGCGCGCCGCACCCTGGAGGTCTACCAGGACGCGCTGGGACGGGCGTCGTGAGCGGCGCCGCGGTGACAAGCAGCAGTGTCGACACCAACAGAGGGAGCGTCCATGGCCGGTAGCCCGTCAGTTCTCGGCATCGTCCTCGCCGGCGGCGAGGGCAAGCGGCTGATGCCGCTCACGGCCGACCGCGCCAAGCCCGCGGTGCCTTTCGGCGGCGCCTACCGACTCATCGACTTCGTGCTTTCCAACCTGGTGAACGGCGGCATCAACCGGATCTGCGTGCTGACCCAGTACAAGAGCCACAGCCTGGACCGCCACATCACCCAGACCTGGCGGATGACCAGCATCCGCGGCGACTACGTCACCCCGGTCCCGGCCCAGCAGCGGCTCGGGCCGCGCTGGTACCTGGGCAGCGCCGACGCCATCTACCAGTCGCTCAACCTGGTCTACGACGAGCAGCCGGACTACATCGTGGTGTTCGGCGCCGACCACGTGTACCGGATGGACCCGCAGCAGATGCTGCGCCGCCACATCGAGTCCGGCGCCGGGGTGACCGTGGCCGGCATCAAGGTGCCGCGCAGCCAGGCCTCCGAGTTCGGCGTGATCACCACCGCCGCCGACGGCCGCTCGGTCGAGGGCTTCCTGGAGAAGCCCGCCGCACCCCCCGGGCTGCCCGACGACCCGGACCGGGTCTTCGCCTCCATGGGCAACTACATCTTCACCACCAAGGTGCTGCTGGACGCGCTCCAGCGGGACGCCGAGGACGAGGGCTCGGTGCACGACATGGGCGGCAGCATCCTGCCGATGCTGACCGACAACGGCCAGGCCGAGGTCTACGACTTCGACGACAACCAGGTCCCCGGCGAGACCGAGCGGGACCACGGCTACTGGCGCGACGTCGGCACCCTGGACGCCTACTACGACGCCCACAGCGACCTGATCTCGGTGCACCCGGTGTTCAACCTCTACAACCGGCACTGGCCGATCTTCACCCACCCCGCGCAGCGGCCGCCGGCCAAGTTCGTCGCCGGCGGGATGGCGGCCGAGTCCATGGTCTCCACCGGATGCATCATCAGCGGCCAGGTCACCGGCTCGGTGCTGGGCCCCGGCGTGGTCGTCGAGTCCGGCGCGGTGGTGCAGGAGTCGGTGCTGATGGACGGGGTCAGGGTGGGCCGGGGCGCGGTGGTGCGCAAGGCGATCCTGGACAAGAACGTCGTGGTGCCGCCCGGCGCCGTGATCGGCGTGGACCCGGGCCGGGACCGGGAGCTGTACACCGTCTCGGCCGGGGGAGTGGTGGCCCTGGGGAAGGGGCTGCGGGTGCGCTGACGGGTGCGCGTCACCGGCCTGGCCTAACGCGCCGAGCGGCGCGGCGGCGGCGCACCTACGTTCGAAGGAGTCCTGCCCGAGCTCCGGGCACCCGGCTCTGAAAGGGCGTTAGCTCATGCGCAGCCCCCGCCGATCCGTCGCCGTCGCCTCAGCAGGGCTGGCCGCGCTGGTCCTCACCTCCACCGTCGCCTGCTCCAGCAGCAGCAAGAGCAGCGCCACCAGTGCCGTCAGCGGAAAGGCCACCGCCGTCGCCGCGGCGGCCAAGGCCAAGGCCTCCGGCGCCGCGGCGAGCGTGTCGGCGAAGGCCGCCGGGGTCGCCGCGTCCGCCTCCGCGAAGGTGGCCTCGGCCAAGGCGAGCGCCAAGGCCACCGCCTCGTCGACGGCGCTGACCAAGAACGTGACCGCCGGCGCCTTCTGCTCCACCGCCGGGGCCTCCGGCGAGACCGCCAAGGGGCTGGCCGTCAGCTGCGTCGCCGACAGCAAGGGCAAGGACCGCTGGACCTCGGTCGCGGTCACCGGCACCAACGCCAGGGCCGGCGCCTTCTGCGCCACCACCGGCGCCAAGGCGACCGGCAGCAACAGCACCGCCCTGGTCTGCAAGGCCGGCTCGGACGGCCGGGACCGCTGGACCAAGCAGTAGCGGGCGGCGAACGTAAGAAGCCCCGGTTCGGGACTCCTGCCCTGGCGCAGGAGTCCCGACGGCGTTCCTGGGGATGAAGTGGGCTGGGGAAGCCGTGAGGGCGGACACCGATCGAACAGAAGGGCACGGCGAATGGCGCTGCACACGGGTCGTCAGGAGAGCCACGACGGGAAGGGCGGGCACCAGGTCTCGGTGAACCCGTTCCTGGGGGCGGCCAACCCGGAGGTCGGCAGCATGGTGACGGCACCGCCGAAGCACCGGCTGCCGTCCGGGCCGATGGCGGCGGACATCGCCTACCAGATCGTCAGGGACGAGCTGATGCTCGACGGCAACGCCCGGCTGAACCTGGCCACCTTCGTCACCACCTGGATGGAGCCGCAGGCCACCCTGCTGATGGCGGAGTCCGTCGACAAGAACATGATCGACAAGGACGAGTACCCGCAGACCGCCGAGCTGGAGCGCCGCTGCGTGGCCATGCTCGCCGACCTGTGGAACGCCCCCGACCCGGCCGGTGCCGTCGGCTGCTCGACCACCGGGTCCAGCGAGGCCTGCATGCTCGCCGGGATGGCGCTGAAGCGCCGCTGGATGCAGCGCAACGCCGAGCGCTACGCCGCCGGTGCCCGCCCCAACCTGGTCATGGGGGTCAACGTCCAGGTCTGCTGGGAGAAGTTCTGCAACTTCTGGGAGGTCGAGCCGCGCACCGTGCCGATGGAGGGCGACCGCTACCACCTGGACGCCGCCTCGGCGGTCGGGCTGTGCGACGAGGACACCATCGGGGTGGTCGCCATCCTCGGCTCCACCTTCGACGGCAGCTACGAGCCGGTGTGGGACATCTGCGCCGCCCTGGACGAGCTCCAGGGCAGCACCGGCCTGGACATCCCGGTCCACGTCGACGGGGCCTCCGGAGCCATGGTCGCGCCGTTCCTGGACCCGGAGCTGCGCTGGGACTTCCGCCAGCCCAGGGTCGCCTCCATCAACACCTCGGGCCACAAGTACGGACTGGTCTACCCCGGGGTCGGCTGGGCGCTGTGGCGCGACCGCGAGGCGCTGCCGGAGGAACTGGTCTTCAAGGTCAACTACCTGGGCGGCGAGATGCCCACCTTCGCCCTCAACTTCTCCCGCCCCGGGGCCGAGGTCGTCGCCCAGTACTACACCTTCCTGCGGCTGGGCCGGGACGGCTACCGCGCGGTCCAGCAGGCCAGCCGGGACATCGCGGTCTCACTGGCCCGCCGGATCGAGGCCATGGGCGTCTTCCGGATGCTGAGCTGGGGCGACGAGCTGCCGGTCTTCGCCTTCACCACCACCGACGACGTCACCGCCTTCAATGTCTTCGACGTCTCCCGGCGGCTGCGCGAACGCGGCTGGCTGGTCCCGGCCTACACCTTCCCGGAGAACCGCACCGACCTGGCGGTGCTGCGGGTGGTCTGCCGCAACGGATTCTCCAGCGACCTCGCCGACCTGCTGGTGGAGGACCTGAGCCGACTGCTGCCGGAGCTCCAGGCGCAGCCCGGGCCGCTGCAGGGGTCAGGCGGACCCTCGGGGTTCCACCACTGAAGCCTGCTACGGCCAGAGCTGCTCGCGGGTCCAGCCCGCGTCGGTGGCGGTGTAGCGCAGCCGGGTGTGGCCCCGGCCCGGCGAGCCCTGCCAGAACTCGGCGCTGACCGGCCGCAGCAGGAACAGCGCGTGGGCCGGGGTGGTGAGGTCGGGATCGGCCGTGACCCGGTCCAGCGCCTCGGCGTAGGCGGCGTCCAGCAGGGTGCGGTCGGCCAGCGGTTCGCTCTGCCGGCCGACCAGGATGGCCGCGCGGGAGCCCGGCAGCCGGGACCGGAAGTCCTCGGCGGCGGTGCCGGCGTCGGCGCGGAGCACGGGGCCGCGCAGCCGGATCTGGCGGCCCTGCTCGCGCCAGTGGAAGCCGAGGGCGGCCTGCGGACGGTCGGTCAGCTGACGGCTCTTCGGACTGTCCGCGTCGGTGGCGAAGAGCCAGCCGTCGGCGGTGGCGTCGCGCAGGGCGACGATCCTCAGGTCCGGGAGGCCGTCCCGGTCGACCGTGGCCAGGGCCATCGCATGGGGCTCGCTGACGCCGGATCGGAGCGCTGCGGTCAGCCAGTCGAGGAAGAGCGGGAACGGTTCAGCGGGGGCTGCCGAGGGGTCGAAGGACGGCAGCGGCTCCCTGAGCATGGGGACACCGAACAGCAGGGCACGGACGGGTGAGGGCACGGGGCTCAGCGTACTAAGGGTGCGGACTTCGGCTGCGGCGTGTGCCTGGCTTGTCGCGTAGTTCCCCGCGCCCCTGGGTGGGTGCCACTTGCTCACGGTGGGTCAGTTGCAGCCCCCCAGGGGCGCGGGGAACTGCGCGGCCAACCCCCTACGCGCCTGCACCCAACGCCGTGGCGATCGATTCGGCGAGCCGGTCCAGGTAGTCACCGCTGATCGGCGTCCGCACCACCGCCAGCCGCCAGTACAGCGGACCGGCGATCAGGTCCAGGGCCAGATCCGGGTCGGTGTCAGCGGGCAGCTCACCGCGGGCCACCGCCTTCCGCACCAGCGCCGCACTGCTCTGCCGCTGCGCGGCGTCCAGCGCCGCGGCCAGGGTCTCGGCGATCTCCGGGTTGCGCGCGGCCTCGGCCAGCAGATCGGGGACGATCTGCGCGGCCAGCGGGTGCCGCAGCACCCGGGCCAGCACATGGACGAACATCCGCAGATCATTGCGGAGCGAGCCGGTGTCCGGGAGGATCAGCCCCAGCGCGGCGACCTCGGAGACCACCTCGATGACCATGGGAAGCTTGGAGCGCCAGCGGCGGTAGACGGCTGTCTTCCCCACCCCGGCCCGGCGTGCCACGGCCTCGATGGACAGGCGCCCGTAACCGCTCGCGGCGAGCTCCTCGAACACCGCGGTGCGGATGGCCTCGGTGACGTCGTCGCGGAGTACCGCCGCGCCGGCCGGGGCCCGTTTGACCCCGTCCGACCTGTCGGTTCTCTTTGAATCCCCAGTCAGCATGGGCGCCATTGTAGCGTCAGGACGATACGGTTGCGTTCTCACGTGGAAGCCCCTAGTTTTTCCCTTACTACGACGAGACGCTACCGTTCCGTCGTATCGGTCGGGGGCAAAGGGCTTGGGAGTAGCGTGTCCACGGTGTACGAGCAGCGGCTGGCAGGTGTCGCCGGTCCCGATGGGGACTCGGGCTTGAGCCCTGGCGACCTGGCAGCCAAGTACGGACTTGCGGTCAGCGGTAAGCGGCCCCCGCTGGGTGAGTACACCCGCCGGCTGTGGTCGCGGCGCCATTTCATCGTGGCCTTCGCCACAGCCCGGTTGACCGCGACCTACACGGCGGCGCGGCTGGGGCAGATCTGGCAGGTGATGACGCCGCTGCTGAACGCGGCCGTCTACTACCTGATCTTCGGTCTGCTGCTGGGCACCAACCGGGGAATCCCGAACTTCATCGCGTACCTCTGTACCGGTGTGTTCGTGTTCCAGTTCACCCAGTCGGCGGTGCTTTCGGGCACCCGTTCGATCGCCGACAACCTCGGCCTGATCCGGGCGCTGCACTTCCCCCGGGCCTGCCTGCCGATCGCCTTCACCGTGATCCAGCTGCAGGAGCTGCTGTTCTCGATGGGCGTCCTCGGCGTGATCGTGCTGGCCACCGGCGAGCCGCTCACCCTGCGCTGGGTGCTGATCCTGCCGATCCTGTTCCTGCAGTCGGTGTTCAACGCCGGGCTGGCGATGCTCATGGCCCGGATCGGGGCCAAGACCACGGACATGGCCCAGCTGATGCCCTTCATCATCCGCACCTGGATGTACACCTCGGGCGTCTTCTGGAGCGTCACCACCTTCACCCACAAGGCCCCGCACTGGGTCGCGGTGATCCTCAACAACAACCCGGCGCTGATCTTCAACGACCTGATGCGCTACGCGCTGATGGACTCGGTGTCCTCGAGCAGCCTGCCGCACCATGTCTGGATCATCACACTGGCGTGGGCCGTGGTGGTCGGTCTCGGCGGCTACATGTTCTTCTGGAAGGCCGAAGAGGAGTACGGACGTGGCTGAGACCTCGACGAACGAGCGCAGCGCGGCGGCGGACGGAGCGGAGTCGGTCGACGCGGACGAACTGGAGCGGATGGCGCAGGAGGAGGAGCTGCGCAGGGTCGCCGCCTCCCGGCGTGCCGAGAAGGTCCCCACCGTGATCGTGGACGACGTCCACATCGTCTACAAGATCTACGGTGCCGGTGCCGGTCGCGGTTCGGCGACCTCGGCGCTGTCGCGGATGGTGCGCCGCAAGGCGTCACCGGCCATCTCCGAGGTGCACGCGGTCCGCGGCATCAGCTTCACCGCCTACAAGGGCGAGGCGGTCGGCCTGATCGGCTCCAACGGGTCGGGCAAGTCGACCACCCTGGCCGCGGTGGCCGGGCTGCTGCCCACCCAGTCCGGATCGATCTACACCGACGGCCAGCCCTCGCTGCTGGGCGTGAACGCGGCCCTGATGAACGACCTGACCGGCGAGCGCAACGTGGTGCTGGGCTGCCTGGCGATGGGCATGTCCTACGCCGAGGTGCGCGAGAAGTACCAGGGCATCGTCGACTTCTCCGGGATCAACGAGCGCGGGGACTTCATCTCGCTGCCGATGCGCACCTACTCCTCCGGTATGGCGGCGCGGCTGCGGTTCTCCATCGCCGCGGCCAAGACCCACGACGTGCTGCTGATCGACGAGGCGCTGTCCACCGGCGACAGCGCCTTCCAGAAGCGCAGCGAGGACCGGATCCGGGAACTGCGCAAGGAGGCCGGTACGGTCTTCCTGGTCTCGCACAACAACAAGTCGATCCGGGACACCTGCGACCGCACCATCTGGCTGGAGAGCGGTGTGATCCGGGCGGACGGTCCCACTGAGGAGATCGTCGCCGAGTACGAGAAGTACATGAAGAGCCGGTAAGCGCAGGTAAAGAGCGGTACCGGCAGGACATGACGCCGTGACACCCCGCCGTCGCCACCCCCGGCGGCGGGTTTGTCACACCGGAGTCCTAAGCTATGAGCAAGATCCCTGGGATCGCCCCGGGGGGAGCTGACCGGATGCGGCGCGGGCGCGGCAGTGGGAGGCTGGCGTGTCCGCTGTGGGCAGGCCGTGAAGATCGGTGTAGAACGGGGGGGTGGCGGTCATGACAGTGCGTCGACAGGCAGCAGACAAGAAGCAGGCGGACGAGCAGGCGGGGAGTCAGCAGGCCTCCGTGGTCGTGCTGGACAAGGCGGCCCGGGAGAACTTCCCGGTGGCCCCGTTCTTCATGCCCGCCGCGATGCGCGCCGGGCTGATGGCCGTCTACGGCTTCGCCCGGCTGGTCGACGACGCGGGGGACGGCGACCTGGAGGACCCGGCGGCCACCGCGGCGGTCCTGGGCGCCGCCGACGCGGAAGCCCCCGCGCTGCTGGACGCGCTGGAGGCGGACCTCGACCGGGTGTTCGAGACGGTGCTGGGAACTCCGGGGGCCGAGGCCCCCAGGCATCCGCTGATGGCCGCCCTGGTGCCGGTGGCCGACCGGCACGCACTCACCCCCGAGCCGTTCCGGGCCCTGATCCAGGCCAACCGGGTGGACCAGACCACCAGCCGCTACCCCGACATCGAAGCGCTGATGGGGTACTGCGAGCTCTCCGCCAATCCGGTGGGCCTGATGGTGCTGCAGCTCGCCGGGCTGGCGACCCCGGAGCGGGTCCGGCAGTCCGACGCGGTCTGCAGCGCGCTGCAGATCATCGAACACCTGCAGGACGTCGCCGAGGACCGCGCCCGGGACCGGATCTACCTGCCCGCCGCCGACATGGCTGCGTTCGAGGTCACCGAGGCGGACCTGGACGCCGAACACGCCGGACCCGCGCTGCGCGCCCTGGTGGCCTTCGAGGCGCAGCGGGCCCGGGTGCTGCTGGACCAGGGCGCGCCGCTGGTCGGTACCGTCGGTGGTCGGCTGCGGCTGCTGCTGGCCGGCTTCGCCGCCGGCGGCTACGCGGCCCTCGACGCGATCGCGGCGGCCGACAACGATGTGCTGGCCGGGGCCCCCAAGCCCCGTAAGAGCCGTCTCCTGCGGGAGGCGGCGGCGACTCTGGTGAGAGGACGGTGAGTCGGCGCATGGAGGTGGCCTCAGAGCTTTCCCTGCCGGTGTCCCCGCAGGCGGCAGCGGCGTACCACTACTGCGAGGCGGTGACCGGGGCGCAGGCCCGCAACTTCTCCTACGGCATCAGACTGCTCCCCGCCGACAAGCGCCGGGCCATGTCCGCCGTCTACGCGCTGGCCCGCCGGATCGACGACATCGGCGACGGCGAGTGGTCCGACGAGCGCAAGGCCGAGCACCTGGGCCTGACCAGGGCGCTGCTGGACGAGATCCGCGAGGGCAGGGTCGAGGCCGAGGACGTCGACCCGGTGAAGGTCGCCCTCGCCGACGCCTGCTCCCGCTTCGCTATCCCGCTGGACGCCTTCGACGAACTGATCGACGGCGTGGAGATGGACGTCCGCGGCGCCGAGTACCAGACCTTCGAGCAGCTGCGGGTCTACTGCCGCTGCGTCGCCGGCACCATCGGCCGGCTGTCGCTGGGCGTGTTCGGCTGCAGCGACCCCAAGCGCGGCGCCGAGTTCGCCGACACCCTGGGCCTCGGGCTGCAGCTCACCAACATCCTGCGCGACGTCCGCGAGGACGCCGCCAACGGGCGCACCTACCTGCCCGCCGAGGACCTCGCCAGGTTCGGCTGCGAGCAGGGCTTCCTGGGCCGTCCCGCGGCCGGGGCCGACTTCACCGGACTGGTGCTCTTCGAGGCCAGGCGGGCCCAGGAATACTTCGACGAGGGGCTGTTGCTGCTGCCGATGCTGGACCGGCGCAGCCGGGCCTGTGTGGCGGCGATGGCCGGCATCTACCACCGGCTGCTGGAGCGCATCGTCCGCGAGCCGGAGGCGGTGCTCCGCGGACGGGTGTCGCTGCCGGGGTGGGAGAAGGCGTATGTGGCACTCTCGGGGCTGGCCGGAGGGCGTCGTAGTTGAGTGAACGTCGGACGGCGGCGACTGACCGTGGCGTGTTTGTCACACAGGGTCGTTGGGGAGTCACGTCGTTGAAGAACGAGGCGGGCGTGCAGGCACGTCGGCATGTAGGGAGAGGCGCATGAACGGGCGGACGGCGGTGGTCGTCGGCGGGGGGCTCGCGGGGATCACTGCCGCGCTGCGCCTGGCCGACGCGGGGGCGGCGGTGACCCTGGTCGAGGCCCGTCCCCGGCTCGGGGGTCTGGCCTTCTCCTTCAAGCGCGGGGACCTGTGGGTCGACAACGGCCAGCACGTCTTCCTGCGCTGCTGCACGGCCTACCGCGGGCTGCTGCAGCGGCTCGGGGTCACCGACCAGGTCGAGATCCAGCGGCGCCTCGACGTCCCGGTGCGGGATGTGACGACCGGTCGGACCGGCTCGCTGAGCCGGGCCGGGCTGCCGGTGCCGCTGCACCTGGCCAAGAGCCTGGCCCTGTACCCGCACATGAGCACCGCGGAGAAGCTGGCCACCGGCCGCGCCGCGCTGGCCCTGCGCGGTCTCGACCTGGAGGACCCGGCGCTGGACCGGGAGTCCTTCGGCGACTGGCTGCGCCGCCACGGGCAGTCGCCCCGGGCCGTCGACGCGCTGTGGGACCTGGTCGGCGTGGCCACCCTGAACGCGACCGCCGACGACTCGTCACTCGCCCTGGCCGCCATGGTCTTCAAGACCGGGCTGCTCAGCGACCCGGGCGCGTCCGACATCGGCTTCGCCAAGGTCCCGCTCGGTGCGCTGCACCACGACGCCGCGGAGACCGAGTTGGAACGCGCCGGGGTGCGGATCCTGCTGCGCACCAAGGTGACGCAGCTGAAGTCGGCGGAGGGCGGCGGCCACCGGGTGGAGCTGGCCGGCGAGCGGCTGGACGGCGGCTCGGAGCTGCTGGAGGCCGTGGACACGGTGGTGCTGGCGGTGCCTCAGGACGAGGCCCACGGGCTGCTCCCGCCCGGCAGCATCGACCGCCCCGAGCGGCTGCTGGAACTGGGCCACGCACCCATCCTCAACGTGCACGTCGTCTACGACCGGAAGGTCCTGGACCGGCCGTTCCTGGCCGCGCTCGGCTCGCCGGTGCAGTGGGTCTTCGACCGCACCGCGCACTCCGGGCTGCGCGGCCCCGGGCAGTACCTGGCCCTGTCCCAGTCCGCCGCGCAGGACGAGATCGACCTGCCGGTGGCCGAGCTGAGGCGCCGTTACCTGCCCGAGCTGGAGCGGCTGCTGCCCGCGGCGCGCGGCGCCGGGGTCACCGAGTTCTTCGTCACACGGGAGCGGACCGCGACCTTCGCGCCCGCACCGGGATCGGCGCCGCTGCGCCCCGCCGCCCGTACCCGCACGCCGGGCCTCTACCTGGCGGGAGCGTGGACGGCCACCGGCTGGCCCGCGACCATGGAGAGCGCCGTCCGCAGCGGCAATGCCGCCGCCGGCGCCGCGCGGGCCGACCTCGCCGGGGCGGACGGCACGGCAGCAGGCAGCGCCTCCCGAACCGGCTGACGAACCCGCAGACAGGTTGGTTGATGACAGCGACAGCAGAGCCCCGGACGAACAGTCAGAACGGAGAGGGAGCTAGCGTGGTTTCGAGCCCTGAGGAGACTCGCCCGGCACGAGCGGTGGAGCAGTCCGTCGGCACCGTGGATGCCGCGGATGTACGGTTCCTGCTCGAACGTGGCAGATCGCTCTGTACTCCCGTGCTGCGGGAGGCCGTCGGACGACTGGCGCCACCCATGGACCGGGTATCCGCCTACCACTTCGGCTGGACCGACGCCGAGGGCAGGCCCACCGAGGGCGACGGCGGCAAGGCCGTCCGCCCCGCGCTGGCCCTGCTCTCCGCACAGGCGGCGGGCGCTCCGGCCGAGATCGGCATCCCCGGCGGTGTTGCCGTCGAACTGGTGCACAATTTCTCGTTGCTCCACGACGACCTCATGGACGGCGACGAGCAGCGCCGGCACCGGGCCACGGTCTGGACCGTGTTCGGCCCGGCGCAGGCGATCCTGGTCGGCGACGCGATGTTCGCGCTGGCCAACGAGGTGCTGCTGGAGGCGGCCGACAAGGGCGGCGCCACCGGGGTGGACGCGGGCCGGGCCGTGCAGCGGATCACCCTGGCCACCCGCAAGCTGATCGACGGCCAGGCCCAGGACCTCTCCTTCGAGCACCGGGACCGGGTGAGCGTCGAGGAGTGCCTGGAGATGGAGGGCAACAAGACCGGCGCGCTGCTCGCCGCCTCCGCCTCGGTCGGCGCGGTGCTCGCCGGCATCGACGACGCCGGGGCCGACGCGCTGGAGCGCTACGGCTACCACCTGGGGCTGGCCTTCCAGGCCGTGGACGACCTGCTCGGCATCTGGGGCGCCACCGAGGTCACCGGCAAGCCCAACTTCGGCGACCTGCGCCAGCGCAAGAAGTCCCTGCCGGTCTCGGCCGCGCTGGCCGAGGGCGGCCCCGCCTCGGTGCGGCTGGCCGAGTTGCTGGCCGATCCGGAAGGACGCGGGCACGAGGACGAGGAACAACTCGCGGTCCGCGCGGCTTTGATCGAGGAGGCGGGCGGACGCGCCTGGACCGCCGAGGAGGCGCGCCGGCAGCACCGGACCGCGCTGGCGGCCCTCGACGAGGTGCCCATGCCCGCCAAGATTCGGGAGCAGTTCGCAGCGCTCGCCGAATTCGTAGTGGTCAGGGAGAGGTGACGAGATGACAGCAACCGCGGACGGCCGGCTCGACCCACAGTACGAGGCAGAGCCTGCTGCGGAGAGTGCGAAGTCGACCGAGGCCGGAAAGACGGCTCCGGCGTTCGGAGAGGAGGTGGCGGCGGGCGAGGAGCCGGGGGAGTCAGCGACTCCCTCCCAGGAGGGCCTGCCCGAGGACGTCCGCGCGCTGGCCGCGCAGACCCTGGAGCGCGCCACCGCGCACCTGCTCGGCCTCCAGGACGAGCAGGGCTGGTGGAAGGGCAACCTGGAGACCAATGTCACCATGGACGCGGAGGACCTGCTGCTCCGTCAGTTCCTGGGGATCAGGACCGAGGAGCAGACCAGGGCCACCGCCGACTGGATCCGCTCGCAGCAGCTTCCGGACGGCACCTGGGCCACCTTCTACGGCGGCCCGTCGGAGCTGTCCACCACCATCGAGGCCTATGTCGCGCTGAAGCTGGCCGGGGACGACCCGCAGGCCCCGCACATGCTCCGGGCCTCGGCCTACATCCGCAAGGGCGGCGGGATCGCCGCGGCGCGGGTGTTCACCAGGATCTGGCTGGCGCTGTTCGGCTGGTGGCCCTGGGAGCGGCTGCCCGAGCTGCCGCCCGAGGTGATCTTCCTGCCGCGCGGCTTCCCGCTGAACATCTACTCGTTCGGCTGCTGGGCCCGGCAGACCATCGTGCCGCTGACCGTGGTCTCCGCGCACCGCCCGGTGCGCGAGGCCCCGTTCGCCCTGGACGAGCTGCACACCGACCCGGCCGACCCGTACCCGGCGCGGCCCTTCGCCGCCGCGCACACCTGGGACGGCTTCTTCGAGCGGCTGGACCGGGTGCTGCACCTCTACCACCGGATGCCGGTGAAGCCGGTGCGCAAGCTGGCCCTGCAGCAGGCCGCCCGCTGGATCGTGGACCGCCAGGAGGCCGACGGCTGCTGGGGCGGCATCCAGCCGCCCGCCGTCTACTCGCTGATCGCGCTGCACCTGCTCGGCTATCCGCTGGACCACCCGGTGATGAAGGCCGGCCTGGCCGCCTTCGAGCGCTTCACCGTGCACACCGACGAGGGCCACCGCTGGATCGAGGCCTGCCAGTCCCCGGTGTGGGACACCTGTCTCGCGGTGGTCGCACTGGCCGACGCCGGGCTCCCCAAGGACCATCCGGCCCTGGTCAGCGCCACCGACTGGATGCTGGACGAGGAGGTCGTCAAGCGCGGCGACTGGGGCGTGCAGCGGCCCCGGCTGCAGCCCGGCGGCTGGGCGTTCGAGTTCGACAACGACAACTACCCGGACATCGACGACACGGCCGAGGTCGTGCTCGCCCTGCGCCGGGTGGAGCACCCCAGGCCCGAGCGGGTCGAGGCGGCGGTCGGACGCGGCGTCGAGTGGACCCTGGGCATGCAGTCCAAGAACGGCGCCTGGGCCGCCTTCGACGTCGACAACACCAGCACCCTGCCCAACAAGCTGCCGTTCTGCGACTTCGGCGAGGTGGTCGACCCGCCGTCGGCGGACGTCACCGCGCATGTCGTGGAGATGCTCACCTCGGTCGGCATGACCGACGACCCCCGGGTGCGGCGCGGCGTCGAATGGCTGCTGCGCGAGCAGGAGGAGGACGGCTCCTGGTTCGGCCGCTGGGGCACCAACTACATCTACGGGGTGGGTTCGGTGGTCCCGGCGCTGGTCTCGGCCGGCATCCCGGCCACGCACAGCTCGGTGCGCCGGGCCGTGCTCTGGCTGGAGCAGCACCAGAACGCGGACGGCGGCTGGGGCGAGGACATGCGCTCCTACAGCGACCGCAGCTGGGCCGGGCGCGGCACCTCCACCGCCTCGCAGACCGCCTGGTCGCTGATGGCGCTGCTGGCGGCCGGCGAGACCGGCGAGACCGTGGACCGGGGCGTGCGGTGGCTGGCCGCCACCCAGCTGCCCGAGGGCACCTGGGACGAGCCGGAGTTCACCGGCACCGGCTTCCCCTGGGACTTCTCCATCAACTACAACCTCTACCGCCTGGTGTTCCCGGTGACGGCCCTCGGCCGCTACCTGCACGGAACCCCGGAGCTGGACGCGGGCGTCCCGGTACAGGAGGAGCGGATCCGCCACCAGCGGCCGCTGCTGACGGGGAGGCGATCGCGGTGAGCACCGGATGAGTACGGAGCCTGCCAGACCGGGCCGTCCGGAGGGGCGGCTGCTGCTCGCCTGCGCGCTGGGGGCCGAACAGGCCGCCCTGCGCGCGGGCGTGCGCGCCGCCCCGTCGGTGCGGCTGCTCCGTACCGGTATGGGCGGGGAGAAGGCCTTTCGCTCCGTCAGCAGTGCGCTGGCACAGGAGGAGCGCGAGCCGGGCGCCTTCCTCTTCGCGGGCTTCGGTGCGGCGGTGGGGCCGGGAATACGCCCCGGAGACGTCCTGGTTGCCACTGAGGTGCGTGATGCCGGCAGTGGCGGTACGGACGGAGCCGGGGCCGGGACCGGGCTGCCAGGTCCTGAGGTGCTCGCCGCCGCGCTGCGCTCGGTCGGGCTGACCGTGCACACCGGCCCGCTGTTCAGCGCGGACGCGGTGGTGCGCGGTGACCGCCGGGCGGAACTGCACGCCGCGGGGGTGGCGGCGGTCGACATGG
This sequence comes from Streptacidiphilus jeojiense, assembly GCF_000719095.1. GTDB lineage: Bacteria > Actinomycetota > Actinomycetes > Streptomycetales > Streptomycetaceae > Streptacidiphilus > Streptacidiphilus jeojiensis. The sequence continues at coordinate 42,089 of NZ_JOEH01000043.1, forward strand.
AGACCGCCGGGGCGCTGCGCGCCCTTCCCGCCGGGCTGCCGGCCGCGGCCGTCCGCGTGGTCGTCGACACCCCCGAGCACGAACTGCTGCGCCCCGGCACCCTCCTCCACGGCCTGCGCGCCTGGCGCGCGCTGCGCACGGCCGCACCCGTACTCGCCGCTTTCGGCTCGCCGTTCTCAGAAAGGGCTCTGGTGACCTCCTCATGACCGCGATCTCGCTCGGAATGCCGTCCACGCCGCTCAAGCCGCTTGCCGTGCGGCGCAAGAGTCGTCAGATCATGGTGGGGAGTGTGGCGGTCGGTGGTGACGCGCCGGTGTCGGTGCAGTCGATGACCACGACGCTGACCTCGGATGTGAATGCGACGTTGCAGCAGATCGCGGAGCTGACGGCGTCGGGGTGCCAGATCGTGCGGGTGGCGTGTCCGTCGCAGGACGATGCGGATGCGTTGGCGACC
>NZ_JOEH01000044.1 GCF_000719095.1 Streptacidiphilus jeojiense
GGGCAACGGCAAGGGGCAGATCTTCGTCAAGGGCGAGGTGATCAAGACCGTGCCGGAGTCGAAGATCGTGGAGACGCTGATCGAGGAGGCCCTGAAGCTGGCGGAGCAGATGCAGGACGCGGGTGTCGCGTCCGGCGAGCCCACCGTCGCCGTCAGCTGACCGCAGCCCCCAGCCGAACCGGCCAACTGCCCGACTGCTGAACGAAGGTGATCACATGTCGCTGCTGGAGTCCATTCAGAGCCCCGCCGATCTGCGGCTGCTCCCCGCCGACGAGCTGCCACGCCTCGCCGAGGAGATCCGTGACTTCCTGATCGAGGCCGTCACCCGAACGGGCGGACACCTCGGACCGAACCTGGGCGTGGTGGAGCTGACCATCGCGCTGCACCGGGTGTTCGACTCCCCGAAGGACCGGATCCTCTTTGACACCGGTCACCAGAGCTACGTCCACAAGCTGCTCACCGGCCGTCAGGACTTCAGCCGGCTGAAGGCGGCCGGCGGCCTGTCCGGCTACCCGTCCAGGGCCGAGTCCGAGCACGACGTGATCGAGAACTCGCACGCCTCCACCGTCCTCGGCTACGCCGACGGCCTGGCCAAGGCCAACGAGCTGCAGGGCCGGGACGACCACAGCGTGGTCGCGGTGATCGGCGACGGCGCGCTGACCGGCGGGATGGCCTGGGAGGCGCTGAACAACATCGCCGAGGCCCGGAACCGTCCCCTGGTCATCGTGGTCAACGACAACGAGCGCTCCTACGCGCCGACCATCGGCGGGCTGGCCAACCACCTGGCCACCCTGCGCACCACCCAGGGCTACGAGCGCTTCCTGTCCTGGGGCAAGGAGGCGCTGCAGCGCACCCCCGGCGTCGGCGCCCCGATCTACGAGGCGCTGCACGGGGCCAAGAAGGGCTTCAAGGACGCCGTCGCCCCGCAGGGCATGTTCGAGGACCTGGGCCTGAAGTACATCGGCCCGATCGACGGCCACGACCCGCAGGCGCTGGAGTCGGCGCTGAAGCGCGCCAAGGGCTTCGGCGGCCCGGTGATCGTGCACTGCCTCACCGAGAAGGGCCGCGGCTACCGCCCGGCCGAGCTGGACGAGGCGGACCACTTCCACCAGGTCGGCGCGATCGACCCGATCACCTGCGAACCGCTGCGCCCGTCCAGCGGCATCTCCTGGACCTCGGTGTTCGGCGGCGAGCTGGTGGAGATCGGCAGGGAGCGCAGCGACGTGGTGGCGATCACCGCGGCCATGCTCCAGCCGGTGGGCCTGGGCAGGTTCGCCAAGGAGTTCCCGGACCGGATCTACGACGTCGGCATCGCCGAGCAGCACGCCGCGGTCAGCGCCGCGGGCCTGGCCACCGGCGGGCTGCACCCGGTCGTCGCGGTCTACGCGACCTTCCTCAACCGGGCCTTCGACCAGGTGCTGATGGACGTGGCGCTGCACCGCTGCGGGGTCACCTTCGTGCTGGACCGGGCCGGGGTCACCGGCACCGACGGCGCCAGCCACAACGGCATGTGGGACATGTCCATCCTCCAGGTGGTCCCCGGCCTGCGGATCGCCGCTCCGCGCGACGCCGACCAGCTCCGCGCGGAGCTGCGGGAGGCACTGGAGGTGGACGACGCGCCGACCGTGGTCCGCTTCCCCAAGGCCGAGGTCGGCCCGCCGATCCCGGCGATCGAGCGGATCGGCGGCGTCGACGTGCTGATGCGCACCGCCGAGCCCGGCACCGCGCCGGACGTGCTGATCGTCGCGGTCGGCACCATGGCCCCGGCCTGCCTGGACGCGGCCGCGCTGCTCACCGCCGACGGACTGACCGCGACCGTGGTCGACCCGCGCTGGGTCAAGCCGGTCGACCCGGCGCTCACCGAGCTGGCGGCCCGGCACCGGCTGGTCGTCACGGTGGAGGACAACGGCCGCGTCGGCGGCGTGGGCTCCGCGGTGGCGATGGCGCTGCGGGACGCCGAGATCGACATCCCGACCCGCGAGCTGGGCATCACCCAGGAGTTCCTGGCGCACGCCTCACGCAGTGAGATCCTGGACCAACTCGGCCTCACCGGACCCGGCGTCGCCGCGCAGACCGCGGGCTTCGCCAAGGCGATCGGGCTGGGGCGGCGCCGGCAGCAAGAAGCCGTACCGACCGGATTGGAAGCCCAGCGTGGCATCTGACATCGTGACACCCAAGGCAGACGGGACCCCCGAGGCGGAGGAGCAGGCCGTGGCGCCGGCCTCCGCCGGCCGCCCCTTCGACGTCGCCGCACTGCTGGCGGAGCGCGGGGCCGAGCGCTACCAGCTGCACAGCGAGTACCTGAACCACCAGCTGCCGCGGATGCTGCACACCATCGGCTTCGACAAGGTGTACGAGCGGGCCCAGGGCGCGTACTTCTACGACGCCGAGGGCAACGACTACCTCGACATGCTGGCCGGGTTCGGCATCTTCGCCCTCGGCCGGCACCACCCGGTGGTCCGTCAGGCGCTGCACCAGGTGATGGACCTGGAGCTGGCCGACCTGACCCGTTTCGACTGCCAGCCGCTGCCGGGCCTGCTCGCCGAGAAGCTGCTGTCCTACGCCCCGCACCTGGACCGGGTCTTCTTCGGCAACAGCGGCACCGAGGCGGTGGAGACCGCGCTGAAGTTCTCCCGCTACGCGACCGGCAAGCGCCGGATCCTGTACGCCGACCACGCCTTCCACGGGCTGACCACCGGCTCGCTCTCGGTCAACGGCGAGGAGGGCTTCCGCAAGGGCTTCGCCCCGCTGCTGCCGGACACCGCGCTGGAGCTCGGCGACCTCGCCGCGCTGGAGCGCGAGCTGAAGAAGGGCGACGTCGCCGCGCTGATCGTGGAGCCGATCCAGGGCAAGGGGGTGCACCCCACGCCGCCCGGCTACCTCAAGGCGGCCCAGGACCTGCTGCACCGTCACAAGGCGCTGCTGATCGCCGACGAGGTGCAGACCGGGATCGGCCGCACCGGCGACTTCTTCGCCTACCAGCACGAGGCCGGGGTGGAGCCCGACCTGGTGTGCGTGGCCAAGGCCCTGTCCGGCGGCTACGTACCGGTCGGCGCCACCCTGGGCAAGCAGTGGATCTTCGAGAAGGTCTACTCCTCGATGGACCGGGTGCTGGTGCACTCCGCCAGCTTCGGCTCCAACGCCCAGGCCATGACGGCGGGGCTCGCCACCCTGCACGTCATGGAGGACGAGCAGGTGGTGGCGAACGCCCGCCGGGTGGGCGACCTCTTCCGCGAGCGGCTGGCCGAACTCAAGCCGAAGTACGAGATGCTGGCCGACGTGCGCGGCCGGGGCCTCATGATCGGCATCGAGTTCGGCCGCCCCAAGTCGCTCAAGCTGCGCACCGGGTGGACGGCCCTGCAGGCGGCCCGCAAGGGGCTCTTCGCGCAGATGGTGGTGGTCCCGCTGATGCAGCGGCACCGGATCCTCACCCAGGTCTCCGGTGACTTCCTGGAGGTCATCAAGCTCATCCCGCCGCTCACCATCACCGAGACCGAGGTGGACCGCTTCGTCGCGGCCTTCACCGAGATCATGGACGAGGCGCACAGCGGCACCGGCCTGATGCGGGACTTCGGCAAGACCCTGATCAAGCAGGCCGTCGCCAACCGCTAGGGACTGTCCGGACAGCTCGTACGACGGGCCGTCAGACCTCCAGGTGCTCCTCGATCTGCTTCATCCGGTGCCGCGCCATCGCCAGGTTGGCGCGGTGCCGGTCCAGGGCCAGGTAGAAGAAGATGCCCTTGCTGCTGTGCCGGGTCAGCGGCCGGATGATGTGGTACTGGTTGGTGAGCGTGATCAGAATGTCCTCGATCGTCTCGTTGTGGAGATTGAGCATCTCCATGGTCCGCATCTTGGCGCGGACCACGTCGGTGTTGCCGGCGGCGGCGACGTTGAGGTCCAGTTCCTTGGTGGCGCCGAGGGTCCCGAGGGCCAGGCCGCTGCTGTAGTCGACGATCGCGACGCCCAGCGCTCCCTCGACACTCATGGCCTCCTTGAGCGCGGTCTCCATGTTCGGCATGTGCGGGCATCCTCCTGAACGGGGTCGGACGGGGGGACCATTCGTGGTCCCCGCAGTCCACGACCCTAGGAGCCGGGTCTTGCGGCACATGCCGCTTGGTCGAAAGTGATCAGGAGAAGCCGGTGGATCAACCTCGCTGGATCACCGCTTGACTCTTTATGATCGCTAAATGTCCGATAAAGATCGCTGAATCGGCGGTCCGGTCGGTTCGAAGATCACCCCGCGGCCCGGCGGGACGCCTTCCAGCTGCACCGGTATTGAATGGCCGGGGGAATGGGCGGTGTTTACGGCCGTCGCCCGAGTGACCAACGCCATATCGACGGTTGCGTTTGAAGTGACGAACGCAACAGCGGGGCGGAGGGAATCTGCAGGATCAGCGGCTCGAATTGGCGTGCCGGGCCGCCAGTTCCTCGCGCCGCAGGATCAGTACCGGGCGCTCCGGCGCGACCGCGTCGGTGCGCAGCGCCCTGCGCCGGTTCCAGAGGGCGCGCATGCGCTGGTCCGCGGTGGCGATCACCGGCTCAAACAACGGCAGCACCAGCAGCACCAGGGCCCCCGCCGCCCAGCCGGCCAGCACGTCGCTGACCCAGTGCGTGCCCAGGTACACGGTCGTCAGGCCCACGGTGGTGCCCAGGAACCCGGCCAGCACCGCCGCGATCCGGCGGTGCCGGACCGCGAGGTAGGCGAGGACGCCCCAGGTCACCACGGCGTTGGCGGTGTGCCCGGAGGGGAATATGCCGCCGCCCTGGAAGAGCGCGCTGGAGTCGATGACGTGGGCGTAGTGCGGTCCCAACCGCCCCATGCCGATCTTCACCGCCCCCACGGTCATGTTCAGCAGCACCAGCGCGACGCCCAGCACCAGCAGCGGCCGCCAGCTCCGGCTGCGCCAACTGCGCCAGCCCAGCCAGGCGGTGGCGATGATCGCGGAGGGGCCGCGCTGGCCCAGCACCACGTAGGAGTTGAGGAATCCCTGGGCCTCGGGCCAGTGCTCGTACGGCTTGTAGAGCATCACGTCCCAGTCGAACGCGACCAGGCGCGAGGTGGCCAGTACGGCCACGATCACGGCCAGATAGAAAGCAGAAGTGAAGAGAAAGAGGGCTTTGTGTGTGCGACTCAGCGGGGACCACGGATTCGCCGCTGGAGCGGGCTGTCGCGGGGCTGTCGTCCTGGCGGGCTCTGCCGGTGGGGCCTCTCTCTGCTGGTTTCGCACCTCTTCGACTTTACAGGGGGTGCCAGGGGTGGTCCGCAGCCGGTAGGCCTTCGTAATAACGCTGTTACCTCTGCGGTCGTAAGTTCTGTATAAACGGTCCCGGTACGCCGGGAGTGGTACGGGAGTCGGCTTGAATAGTGATCAGAAGCGAATGCAATCAGCCGCTCGAAGGTTTGGTCGGGGAATTTCGGGGCAGTCGTGGAAGTTAAGCTTCGGATGAGAATTGCCGCGCATGCGTTTCTTTTCGCCGCCACCGGAAATACGAGGGCCCGGGACCAGGTGACCTGGTCCCGGGCCCTGGTGGCGGGCACGGCGGGTGTCAGACCGTGCCGCCGCCCAGCGTCAGCCCGCCGTCCAGCACCAGGGTCTGCCCGGTGATCCAGGACGCCTGCTCCGACAGCAGGAAGGCCACCGCCCCGCCGACGTCCTCGGGCACCCCCAGCCGCTTCAGCGGGTAGGTCGCCGCCACCTCCTCCTCGTGGCCCACGAACAGGGCCTCCGCGAACTTGGTGCGCACCACCGCGGGCGCCACCGCGTTCACCCGCACCGTGGGGGCCAGCTCGTAGGCGAGCTGCTGGGTGAGCTGGATCAGCGCCGCCTTGCTGGCCCCGTACATGCCGATGCCGGGCGCCGGGCCGAGCGCGCTGACCGAGGAGACGTTGACGATCGCGCCGCCCCGCTCGCGCAGCGAGGCCTTGTGCACCAGCTGCACCCAGCCCAGGGTGGACACCAGGTTGATGTCCAGGATCTTCCGGGCCGCGGCCAGGTCCAGATCGACCATCGGGCCGTAGGCGGGGTTGGTGCCGACATTGTTGACCAGGTGGTCGATCCGGCCGAACCGCTCCATGGTCCGGTCCACGACCTCGGCGCGGTGCGCCTCGTCATGGCTCTTCCCGGCGATGCCGAGGGCCCGCTCCGGACCTCCCAGCCGCTCCACGGCGGTGGCGAGGCTCTCCGCGTCCCGTCCGGTGATCACCACCCGCTCGCCCCTGGCCACCAGTGCCTCGGCCACGGCGAAGCCGATGCCCCGGCTGGCTCCGGTCACCAGCGACACCTTGTCGTTCGGTGTTGCAGTCATGCGTCCGTCCTTTTCAGAGCGTGAGGTCGACCAGCTGCGCGAGCGCGGCCCGGTGCCGGTCCGCGGTGCCCAGAGCGATGGAGGCGCTCTTGGCCCGCTTGAGGTAGAGATGGGCCGGGTGCTCCCAGGTGAAGCCGGTGCCGCCGTGCAGCTGCACCGCCTCCTCCGCGGCGACCACCGTGACCTGCGAGGCGAAGGCCTGCGCCAGTGCCGCCGCCACCGGCAGGTCCGGCGATCCGGCCGCCGCGGCGCCGGCCGCGCTGCGGGCCACGGCGCGCAGCTGCGCCACCGAGACCCAGAGGTCCGCCAGCCGGTGCTTCACCGCCTGGAAGGAGCCGACCGGGCGGCCGAACTGGTGACGCTGCTTCACATAGGCGGTGGTGGTCTCCAGCGCCCACTCGGCGACGCCCAGCTGCTCGGAGGCCAGCAGCGCGGCGCCGATGGCGAGGGCGGTGTCCAGCGCGGCCACCGCGGCCTCACCGGAGGCGATCCGGCGACCGGCCGCCCCGGCCAGGGTGAGATCGGCCAGCGGCCGGGTCATGTCCAGGCTCACCACCGGCGCGGCGGTGAAGTCCCGCACCGCGTACAGCCCGGGGGTGCCGTCCTGGTCCAGGGCCGGGACCAGCAGCGTGGTGGCCGTCCGGGCGTCGGCGACCAGGTGCACCGTCCCGTGCAGCAGGCCGTCGGAGCGCAGCTGGACGGCCGAGGGGAACGGCGACCGCGGCGCGGCGGCGAAGGGCACGGCCAGGGCGGCCACCACCTCGCCGGAGGCGACCAGGGGCAGTAGCTCGGTGTCCTCGGCCGCCAGCAGCGCCGCCGTGGCCAGCACCGCGCTGCCGAGGTAGGGGACCGGCGCGGCGGCGCGGCCCAGCTCCTCCAGGACCACGGCGGTCTCCCGCCAGCCCGCACCGGCGCCGCCCCACTTCTCCGGCACGGCAAGGCCGGTGACGCCCAGTTCGTCGGCCAGGGCCCGCCACAGGGCGGTGTCGACGGGCTGCTCGGACTCGGTCCTGGCCAGCGTCGCCGCCTGCGGCGCCCGGGCCGCCAGCAGCGCCCTGACGTTGCCGCGGAGCTCCTGCTCCACCTCGGAGTACTGCAGGTCGGTCCGCAGGTCTGTGGGTTCGCTCATCGCGGCAGGTCCTTCCAGGCGACGTCCTTGTCGACGCGGATCTCCTGGGGCAGTCCCAGGACCCGCTCGGCGATGATGTTCCGCAGGATCTCGGAGGTCCCGCCCTCGATCGAGTTGCCCTTGGCGCGCAGATAGCGGTAGCCGGGGGTGCCGCCCTCCATGGAGGGGTGCGAGGGACGCCGGAAGGTCCAGTCGTCGTAGACCAGGCCCTCGCCGCCGAGCAGCTCCAACTCCAGGCCGGAGATCTGCTGGTTCAGCCGGGCGAAGGCCAGCTTGGCGGCGGAGCCCTCCGGGCCCGGCTGCCCGGCGGCGAGCTGCTGGCGCAGCCGTTCGCCGGTGAGGCGGGCCGCCTCGGCGTCCACCCACAGCCGCAGCAGGCTGTCCTGAAGCCCGGGGGTACGCAGTTCGGGCCGCTCGCGCCAGGTGCGGGCGACGGTACCGATCAGCCCGCCCTCGCGGGGGACGGCGCTGCCGCCGATGGCGACCCGCTCGTTCATCAGCGTGGTCTGGGCGACCCGCCAGCCGTCGCCGACCTCGCCGAGCCGCCGGCTGTCGGGGATCCGCACGCCGGTGAGGAAGACCTCGTTGAACTCGGCCTCGCCGGTGGCCTGGCGCAGCGGGCGGACCTCGACGCCGGGTGCGGTCATGTCGCAGACGAAGTAGGTCATGCCGCGGTGCTTGGGCACCGAGGGGTCGCTGCGGGTGACCAGGATCGCCCACTGCGCCTCGTGGGCCAGCGAGGTCCACACCTTCTGCCCGTCCACCACCCAGGAGTCGCCGTCGTGGACCGCGCGGGTGCCGAGCGCGGCCAGGTCGGAACCGGCGCCGGGCTCGCTGAACAGCTGGCACCAGACCTCCTCGCCGGTCCACAGCGGGCGCAGGAAGCGCCGGTGGATCTCGGCGTCGCCGAAGGCCAGGAGGGTGGGCGCGGCCATGCCGAGGCCGATGCCGTGCCGTCCGGGGTCCAGGGTGGGGGCGCCGGCGGCGGCGAACTCGTCGTTGACCGCCTGTTGCAGGGAACGCGGCGCGGCTCGGCCTCCCAGGCCTTCGGGGAAGTGGATCCAGGCCAGGCCCGCGTCGTAGCGGGCGCCCAGGAACTCCGCGACGGGGGTGCGCACGGGGTCGTGCTCGGCGAGTAGCTCGCGCACGGCGGCGCGGAGGGATGATTCGGTGACTTCTGGTGTGCTCATGTGGGTGGGGCCCTCTCGACGGTGAGCGGAGGATTTTCGGGTGCGGCGTGTGCCGGGCTGGTCGCGCAGTTCCCCGCGCCCCTGGGTAGGTGCAACCTGCTCACGGTGGGTCAGTTGCAGCCCCCTAGGGGCGCGGGGAACTGCGCGACCAGCCAACTACGGTCCGCACCCGAAGAACCGCCTAGTCCAACGGTCCGCCGGCCACGTACACGACCTGGCCGGAGACGAATCCGGCCCCTTCGCTGACCAGGAAGGAGACCGTGTGCGCGATGTCGTCCGGAACGCCGACACGGGCCACCGGAATCTGCGTGGCCGCCGCGGCCTTGAAGTCCTCGAAGCCCATGCCCACCCGCTCCGCGGTGGCCGCGGTCATGTCGGTGGCGATGAACCCGGGGGCCACGGCGTTGGCGGTGACGCCGAACTTGCCGAGCTCGATGGCCAGGGTCTTGGTGAAGCCCTGCAGCCCGGCCTTGGCGGCCGAGTAGTTGGCCTGGCCGCGGTTGCCCAGCGCGGACGAGGACGAGAGGTTGACGATGCGTCCGTAGTGGGCGTCCACCATGTGCTTCTGGACCGCCTTGGACATCAGGAACGCGCCCTTGAGGTGCACGTTCATGACGGTGTCCCAGTCCGCCTCGGACATCTTGAAGAGCAGGTTGTCCCGCAGCACGCCGGCGTTGTTGACCAGCACGGTCGGCGCGCCCAGCTCGGCCACGATCCGCTCCAGCGCGGCGGCCACCTGCGCCGCGTCGCTGACGTCGGCGCCGACGGCGAGGGCCGTGCCGCCGGCGGCGGTGATCTTCTCGACGGTGTCCTTGCCGGCCGCCTCCTCCAGGTCCACCACGGCCACGGCGAAGCCGTCGGCGGCGAGGCGGATCGCGGTGGCGGCACCGATGCCGCGGGCGCCGCCGGTGACGATGGCGACGCGGGGGGTCTGTTCGGTCATGGCTGTTGTCATTCCTTCACTGAGGGGAAGTGAGTCAGTTGGATGTGGCTTCGGCGCGGTAGGGCTTCAGTTCGCGGTGGGCCAGCGAGCGCCGGTGCACCTCGTCGGGGCCGTCCGCGAAACGCAGCGTACGGGCCGAGGCCCACAGTTGGGCAAGTGGGAAGTCCTGGGAGATTCCGCCGCCGCCGTGCGCCTGGATCGCCTTGTCCAGGATCCACTCCACGGTGGACGGCGTGGCGATCTTGATGGCCTGGATCTCGGTGTGGGCGCCCTTGTTGCCGACCGTGTCCATCAGCCAGGCGGTCTTCAGCACCAGCAGCCGCAGCTGCTCGATCCGGACCCGGGATTCGGCGATCCACTCCTGCACCACGCCCTGCTCGGCCAGCGTCTTGCCGAAGGCGGTGCGGGAGACGGCCCGACGGCACATCAGTTCCAGCCCGCGCTCGGCCATCCCGATCAGCCGCATGCAGTGGTGGATCCGGCCGGGGCCGAGCCGGGCCTGGGCGATGGCGAAGCCCATGCCCTCCCCTGCGATCAGGTTCTCGGCCGGGACCCGGACGTCGTCGAAGACGACCTCGGCGTGGCCGCCGTGGGCGCCGTCGGTGTAGCCGAAGACGTGCATGCCGCGGAGCACCTGCACCCCGGGCGTGTCGCGCGGCACCAGGATCATGCTCTGCTGCTTGTGCTTCGGCGCGTCGGGGTCGGTCCGGCCCATCACGATGAAGATCTCGCAGGTGGGGTCCATGGCCCCGGAGGACCACCACTTGCGCCCGTTGATCACGTAGTGGTCGCCGTCTCGCTCGATCCGGGTGGCGATGTTGGCGGCGTCGGAGGAGGCGACCTCGGGCTCGGTCATGCAGAAGGCGCTGCGGATCTCGCCCTCCAGCAGCGGCTCCAGCCAGCGCTTGCGCTGCTCGGGGGAGCCGAACTCGGCCAGCACCTCCATGTTGCCGGTGTCGGGCGCGGCGCAGTTGAGCGCCTCGGGGGCCAGGTGCGGTACATGGCCGGTGATCTCGGCCAGCGGCGCGTACTGGAGGTTGGTCAGCCCCGCGCCGCCGTGCTCCGTACCCGGAAGGAACAGGTTCCACAGGCCACGACGGCGAGCCTCGGCTTTCAGCTCGGCCATCACCGGCGGCCGGGTCCACTCGTTCTCGGCGGCGGCGAGCTGTCGCGCGGCGACCGCCTCGGCCGGGTGGACCATCTCGTCCATGAAGGCCAGCAGCCGTTCCTGCAGTTCCACGGTGCGGTCGTCGTACCGGAAGTCCATCAGTCTGCCTCCAGCTTGAGAAGGGTCTCCAGAGCGGAGGTGACCAGCGGGGCAACCATGTCGCCCACGTGCGAGAAGCCCTCGCCGACGGTCTTGCCCTGGGTGTAGCGGAAGTGGATGCCCTCGGCGATGACCGCCAGCTTGTAGCCGGCGAAGGCGGTGTACCAGGGGAGCGGGGTGAGGTCCAGGCCGGTGCGCCCGGCGTAGCGGTCGAGCAGGTCGTCCATGGCGGGGAAGCCGGCCGCGGCGCTGACCGCGCCGGCGACCGGGTTGCCGGGCAGGTCGCGGGAGACGTCCCAGTAGACCTTCATCAGGCCGACGTCGGCGAGCGGGTCGCCCAGGGTCGCCATCTCCCAGTCGAGTACTGCGGCGACGCTGTCGTCCGCCGCGATCACGGTGTTGTCCAGGCGGTAGTCGCCGTGCACGATCGCGGCCCGCTGGCCGGTCGGGACGCCCTGGCCGAGCCGCTGCTGCAGTTCGTCCATGCCGGGGATCTCCCGGCTCCGGGAGGCCTCGAACTGCCGGAACCAGCGCGTGACCTGACGCTCCAGATAGCCCTCGGGGCGTCCGAACTCCGCCAGCCCCACCGCTGCCGGGTCGACCGCGTGGAGCTCGGCCAGCACGTCGACCAGCCGGTAGGAGAGCGCCCTGGCCCGCTCCGCGCCGAGGTCCTTGGAATCGTCGGCGAAGCGGTAGACCCGTCCGTGGACCTCGTCCATCAGGTAGAACGGCGCGCCGATCACCTCGGCGTCGGTGCACAGCAGGTGCACCGCGGGGACCGGGACGCGGCTGTCGGCCAGCGCCGCGATCACCTGGTACTCCCGGGACATGTCGTGCGCGGTCGCCAGCACGTGGCCCAGTGGCGGCCGGCGCAGCACCCAGTGGTGCACGCCGTCGCGCAGCAGGTAGGTCAGGTTGGACTTGCCGCCGGTGATCAGCTCCGCGGTGAGGCCGCCCTCGACCAGTCCCGGACGGACCCGGTCGAGGTGGCCGCGCAGGCGGCCCAGGTCGAGGCCGGGGGGATCGAGCGATTGCTCGGGCATGCATACCTCCTGGCTCGGGATACGGCAGAGTGGTGCGCATGGTGGGGGCACCGGTGCCGCTGTCCGCCACCATACCGACTGGTAGGTATGTCGGCTAGAGTGGTCCCGGACACGCCGGAAAGGAAAGCCATGGCCACAGCAACGCGCGGTGCGGCTCCGCCCGTGCAGGAGCGCCTGCTCGCCGCCGCCAGCAGGCTGTTCGCCGAGCGCGGCTTCGCGCTGACCTCCGTGCAGGAGATCGTCGAGCGCGCCGGGGTGACCAAGGGGGCGATGTACCACTACTACGCCTCCAAGGACGACCTGCTCCAGCAGATCTACACCCGGCTGCTGGACGTGCAGTCGGCCCGGCTGGAGGCGATCGCCGGGGCCGGCCTGCCGGTGCGCGAGCGGCTCCGCGCCGCCGCCGCCGACGTGGTGGTCAGCACCCTGGAGAACCTGGACGACGCGATGGTCTCCTGGCGCTCCATGCACATGCTCCCGCAGGAGCGGCTGGCCCAGGTGCGGCTGGAGCGGCGGCGCTACCACGAGCGGTTCCGGGCGCTGATCGAGCAGGGCCAGGACCAGGGCGTGCTGCGGACCGACGTCTCCGCGGACCTGGCCACCCACCAGTTCTTCGGCGGGGTGCACCACCTCGGCAGCTGGTACCACGCCGACGGCGAGCTCACCCCGGCTTCGATCGGGGAGACCTTCGCCGACCTGTTGCTACGCGGACTTGACCCGTCCGGATGATCGCGTATGACCGGAACGGACCATCCCGGATCACGATTAGGCCGCAGGTCCGATCGGCGTGTCGTCTGGCTTCGGTTGGTTTGTATAGTGTGCGCCAGCAGCCGTCGGTTGCTCGGTGAAACCTCCCCGCACTGCACGGCCCCGGCCGGAGTACGCGGGAAGCGGGTACGCCGCTGCCATGCCGCGTGTCACCCTCCCACAGGGGGCGTGCGAAGGCGTTTCAAGAGGGACGGTTCTCTATGGTGCTGGGGGAGATCGATATGACGGGTGCTCCGCTCCGCCTCTCCCAGTCACCGGGACAGCTGCTTCGGATAGCCCAGCAGGTGCATACCCGGCTCTGGGCCGAGCACGTCGGTCAGGACCTGACCGCTCCGCAGTACGCCGCGCTGATCGCGCTGGCCGTCGAGCCGGGCGCGGACCAGCGCACGGTCGGGGAGCGGGCCTCGCTGGACAAGGCGACGATGGCCGAGATGGTGGGCCGGCTGGTGCGGCGCGGCCTGGTGCTGCGCCGCCGCGACCCGGCGGACGGGCGGCGCAAGCTGCTCACCCTGTCCCCGCTCGGCGTCCGGATCGTCGACGAGGTCTCCCCGGGCGTGGCCCGGGTGCAGCAGAGCCTGCTGGAGCCGCTGACCGAGGCCCAGCGCAGCGACCTGATGTCGATGCTGGCCCGGATGGCGCGGATGGAGGACGTGGCGCTGGAGACCATGGTCGAGGCCAGGCCCATCCTGGACGCGCCCCGGGTGGTCGGCTACCTGATCCGGGTGGCTCAGCAGGTGCACACCCGGCTGTGGACCGAGCTCGCCTCCAACGAGCTGACCGCGCCGCAGCACGCGGTGCTGGCGGCACTGGCCGAGGAGCCCGGCATCGACCAGCGCACGGTGGGGGAGCGCGCCTCGCTGGACAAGGCCACCATGGCCGAGCTGATCAGCCGGCTGGTCCGGCGCGGCCTGGTGCTGCGCCGCCGCGACCCCTCGGACGGCCGCCGCAACCTGCTGGCGCTGGCCCCGGCCGGGGCCCAACTGCTGGAGCAGGTCAACCCCGGGGTGACCGAGGTGCAGAACCGGATGCTCGCCCCGCTGGAGCCCGAGGAGCGCGAGCGCTGCGTCGAACTGCTGGCCGTGGTGGCGCGCATCGCGCAGTAGTTCGATCGAGTAGGCAGCGCGGCCCCGGTACCGGATCGGTACCGGGGCCGCTCCGCGTTTAATCGGTTGCCGGAGGGCGGCGGCAGGCGCCATCGTCATGGGCTATGCGCAGCTTCTGACGTGATGTCAACCCGTGCCGCCCCGTGACCGCACCGGCGAGCGGCTGTTCCTGCCCGTACCACCGCATTGACGGAGCGTCATGCCGCTTGCCCGAATTCCGCTGCCCGATCCGGGCAGTCCCGATCTGCGTTCCCCCGGCCGCTTCCTGGCCTGGCTGGCCCGTTCCCAGCGCCGTGGCCAGTGGATGTCCATGCTCTGGGGCACCCTGTTCCTGGGCTGCCGCAGCGCGGTCCCGTTCTGCATCGGCGCCGGCATCCAGGCCGTGGTCGAGCACCGCCGCGGCGAGCTGTGGGCGGCGGGGGCCGCCGCGCTCGCGCTGGGCGTGCTGCAGACCGTCGCCTCCTCGCTCTGGCACCGCCAGGCGGTGTGGAACTGGATCCACGCCGCCGCCCAGACCCGGCAGCTGGTCGCCCGACAGGCCTCCGAGCTGGGTTCCGGGCTGGTGCGCCGGATCGCCACCGGCGAGATGGTCGCGGTCAGCTCCGGCGACGTCGAGAAGATCGGCTGGTTCGTGGAGACCAGCTCCCGCTGCGCCGCGGCGCTGACCACCTGGCTCGGCCTGTCCGCGGTGGTGCTGTACCGGGAACCGCGGCTCGGCCTGGCCGTGCTGCTGGGCGTCCCGCTGCTGGCCGTCGCGGTCTGGCCGCTGCTGGGCCCGCTGGAGCGGCGCTACACCCGCCAGCGCGAGCTGGGCGGCAAGGCGGCCGAGCTGGCCGCCGACACCGTCGCCGGGCTGCGGGTGCTGCGCGGCATCGGCGGTGAGCAGCTGTTCCTGGACCGCTACCGGGCCGCCTCGCAGCAGGTCCGCCGGGCGGCCGTGCGCACCGCCCGGACCAGCTCCCTGATGCAGGCTCAGCAGCTGCTGCTGCCGGGCCTGTTCATCCTCGGGGTGACCTGGTACGGAGCCCGTCTGGTGGTGTCCGGCGACATCGGCGTGGGCGAGCTGGTCGCGGTCTACGGGGCCGGCGCCTCGCTGGCCTGGCCGCTGATGCTGATCGGTGAGACCGCGGAGTCCTGGACGGCGGCCCGGGTCGCCGCCGCGCGCGCCGTCCGGGTGCTCTCGGTGACCCGGGACGACCGGCCGACTCCGGACACCATGGCCGACACGCCGACGGAGACCGCGCCGACGGACACGGCGCCGCTGTCCGCGCCCGAACGCTCCGACCTGCACGACCCGGTGACCGGTCTGACCGCCGCCGCCGGCCGGCTCACCGCCGTGGTCTGCGGCGACCCGGACCAGGCCGGCGCGCTGGCGGCCCGGCTCGGCGGACACGTCACCGGCGGTGCCGACCCGGGAGCGGGGGAGCCGTCGGCCACCCTCGGCGGACGCGAACTGGACCGGCTGCCGCTGGCGGCGGCCCGCACGGCCGTACTGGTGCACGACAAGGACCCGGTGCTGCTCTCCGGGACCCTCGCCGAACTGTTCGACGTCCCCAGGTCCGGCGC
This sequence comes from Streptacidiphilus jeojiense, assembly GCF_000719095.1. GTDB lineage: Bacteria > Actinomycetota > Actinomycetes > Streptomycetales > Streptomycetaceae > Streptacidiphilus > Streptacidiphilus jeojiensis. The sequence goes on from NZ_JOEH01000044.1 coordinate 15,316, forward strand.
GGTCGATCCCGGGCGCGCCCTCGCCGCCGCCTGCGCCGACGACGTGCTGGCCGCCCTGCTGGACGCCTCGCCGGATGCCGGCGGCGACCCGATGCGGGCCAGGATCACCGAACGCGGCCGCTCGCTCTCCGGCGGCCAGCGGCAGCGCCTCGCCCTGGCCCGGGCGCTGGTGGTCGACCCGCCGGTGCTGGTCCTGGACGAACCCACCAGCGCCGTCGACTCGCACACCGAGAGCCGGATCGCCGCCGGGATCGCCGAGCTGCGGCGGGGACGCAGCACCGTGGTGCTGGCGACCAGCCCGCTGCTGCTGGACCGGGCCGACCAGGTGGTGCTGATCCAGGACGGCCGGGTCGCGGCCCGGGGCACCCACCGCGAACTGATGCACGACGAACCGCGCTACCGCGCGGTGGTGACCCGCGAGACCACTGAGGACCAGGTGACCGCATGAGGGCCCCGGAACAGCACGCGACCCGGACCACGGCGCTGCTCCCGGTCGGTTCGCCGGCCTCGGTGCGCCGCTACCTGCTGCTGCTGGCCCGCCGCCACCGGGCCGGCTTCGGCACCGCCGTCGGCCTGCACGCCGTCGGCGCGGCGGCCGGGCTGGTCGGCCCCTGGGTGCTGGGCGAGGTGGTGCAGAACCTCAGCACCGGCAGCACCGACGCCTACATCACCCGCGCCGTCCTCTTCTACCTGGCCGCACTGCTGGTGCAGTCGCTGTTCACCGGACTGTCCCGGCTGCGCGGCGGCATCCTCGGCGAGGAGATCCTGGCCGACCTGCGCGAGGACTTCCTGGTCCGCTCGGTCGCGCTGCCGCCCGGGGTGCTGGAGCGGGCCGGCACCGGCGACCTGGTCTCCCGGGCCACCACCGACGTGGACCGGCTGGCCACCACCGTCCGCGACGCCGTCCCCGAACTGTCGGTGGCCGTGGTCTCGCTGGTGCTGATGCTGGGCGCGCTGTTCGCCACCTCCCCGCTGCTCGCGGTCACCGCCCTGATCGGCACGCCGATCATCGCCTGCGGCTGCCGCTGGTACTTCCGCCGGGCCCCGCAGGCCTACCGGGACGAGTCGGCGGCGTACGCGGCGATCAACACCGTGCTCGCCGAGACCGTGGACGCCGGGCACACCGTGGAGGCGCTGCGGCTCGGCCCGGAGCGGGTCGAGCTGACGGACCGTCGGATCGGCCAGTGGGTCGACTGGTCCCGCTACACCCTGTGGCTGCGGGCCAACGTCTTCTTCCCGTCCATCGACTTCCCGTACGCGCTGAGCCTGGTGGCCACGCTGACCCTGGGCGGTGTCTACACCCTGCATGGCTGGACCACCCCGGGCCAGCTGACCACCGGCGTGCTGTACGCGCAGATGCTGACCGGGCCGATCGACCTGATCCTGCGCTGGTACGACGAGATCCAGGTCGGCCAGGCCTCGATGGCCCGGCTGGTCGGCGTGCGGGAGATCCCCGACCCGGAGACCGACGAGGGCCTGCGGCCGCAGGGCCGGGAGGTGCGGGCAGACCGGGTCCGCTTCGGCTACCGCGAGGGCGCCGACGTACTGCACGGCATCTCCCTCGACGTGGCGCCGGGCGCACGGATCGCCCTGGTGGGACCGTCCGGCGCGGGCAAGTCCACGCTGGGGCGGCTGCTCGCGGGGATCTACACCCCCCGGGCCGGCGAGGTGACGCTGGGCGGGGCGGCGCTCTCCGGGATGCCGCCGGAGCGGGTGCGGTCCGAGGTGGCGCTGGTCAACCAGGAGCACCACGTCTTCGTCGGCACCCTGCGGGACAACCTGCGGTTGGCCCGCCCCGACGCGGACGACCAGGAACTGCGCGGGGCGCTGGACGCGGTGGACGCGGACCACTGGTTCGACGCCCTCCCGGACGGGCTCGACACCGCGGTCGGCTCCGGCGGCAGCCAGCTCACCCCGCCGCAGGCCCAGCAACTGGCCCTGGCGCGGTTGGTCCTGGCGGACCCGCACACCCTGGTCCTGGACGAGGCGACGTCCTTGCTGGACCCCCGTGCGGCCCGTCACCTGGAACGGTCCCTGGCCAAGGTCCTGGACGGGCGGACGGTGGTCGCCATCGCCCACCGCCTGCACACCGCGCACGACGCCGACCTGATCGCCGTCGTCGAGGACGGCCGCATCACCGAACACGGCACCCACGACGCCCTCCTCACCGCGGACCGCGCCTACGCTGCGCTGTGGCAGAGCTGGCGCAGCGACGGCACCTAGGTGCACGTTGGGCAGCGGAGCCAGTTGCAACCACATAGGGGCGCGGGGAACTGCGCTGCCAACCATGCAGGACCGTAGCTGGCTGAGCGCGCAGTTCCCCGCGCCCCTATGGGTCTGCAACTGGCTCAGTTGCACTTGCTAAGGGGCGCGGGGAACTGCGCGACCAGCCCTCTACGGAGGTGCATGGTTGGCAGCGCGCGCAGTTGATCAAGCAGAGCCTCGCGCCCCTATGTGTGGTCGGCGTTGTGTGATTCGAAGACCTTGGGGCGGGCTGAGCGCAGCGCAGTCGTGATTGCGCCGAGGAGGACGGCGTCGTCGCCGAGTTCGCTGGGGGCGACCCGCGGCCGCAGCGGGGTGAGCAGGTGCAGGGTGTCCTGCACCGTCTGCAGCAGCAGGTCCGCGCTGTGGCCCACGCCGCCGCCCAGGACCACCAGGTCCGGGTCCAGGACGGAGGACACTGCCGCGACCACGTGCGCCAGCCGCTCCCCCTCCTGCCGCACCGCGGCCACCGCCGCCGGGTCCCCTTCCCGCGCCGCCTCGAACACCCGCTTCGCGGTCAGCGGCTGAGGACCCGTCATCCCCAGCTCACGCGCCCCGCGGACCACGGCCTCGCCGGAGACCGCGTCCTCCAGCGTCCCCCGGAGGGCAGCACCCTGCACCGGGGCGGGTCCGGCCGGCGGCATCGGATGGGTCAGCAGCGGCAGGAAACCGATCTCACCGGCCGCGCCGTGCGCCCCGCGGAACAGCTCCCCGTCGGCCACCACGCCCATCCCGAGCCCGGTGCCGATGAGGATGTAGACGAAGAGCCGGCTGTCCCGGCCCGCGCCGCAGGCGTATTCGCCGATGGCGGCCAGATTGGCGTCGTTGTGCAGGGTCAGCGAGGTGCCCAGGCCCTCCCGCATCCCGGCGACCAGGCCGCTGCGGCCCCACCCGGGGAGGTTGACCGCGTAGCGGACCCGTCCGGTCCGCTCGTCGAACACGCCGGGCGCGCCGACCACGGCCTCCACGATGTCGCCCCGCCGGAGCCCGGCCGCGGCGGTGACCCGCTCGGCCGCGGCCAGCACCGACTCGGCGACCGCGCTGCCGCTGCGGCCGTTGTTGGGGACGTCCTCGCGGGCCACCACGGTGCCCGCCAGATCGGCGACGGCCAGCCGCAGCCAGGCCCGGCCGATGTCGACGCCGAGGACGTACCCCGCGGTGGGGTCGGCCTCGTACAGCACCGCGGTCCGGCCCCGGTCGGGGACGACGGTGCCGGCCTCGCGGGCCAGGCCGACCTGCTCCAGGGCGGCCAGTGCGGCGGAGACGGTGGGCTTGGACAGCCCGGTGTCGCGGGCCAGCTGCGCCCGCGAGGCGGGGCCGGCCGTGCGCAGCCGTTCCAGCAGCAGCCATTCGTTGTTGCTGCGCAGCCGCCGGCGGTTCCAGCGCTGGTCGGCCGGGGGATCGGCGGGGTGCTCGGTCATGCTGCCTCGGCTGCCTCTCCGGTCTGGCGACCAGTCCTGGACTCCTGCGGTGATCACTGTAATGACCGAACCCGACCGAACCCTTGACGCCCTAAGTAAAGATACTTAACTTAATCCCACCCCATCTGTCCACTGCTGGGGCAGCGTCCACTCATGGAGGTCCGCAGTGCCGACCGCACCCACGCCCGCGCCCGCCCCACCGTCGACGGAATCCCCAGGACTGGTCCGGCGCATCGGCCTGTTCCAGGCGACCGCCATCAACATGAGCCAGATGTGCGGCGTCGGTCCCTTCATCACGATCCCGCTGATGGTGGCCGCCTTCGGCGGTCCGCAGGCGATCATCGGCTGGATCGCCGGCGCGGCGCTGGCCCTGGTCGACGGGCTGGTCTGGGCCGAACTCGGAGCCTCGCTGCCCGGTTCCGGCGGCACCTACGTCTATCTGCGGGAGGCGTTCCAGTACCGCTCCGGGAAGCTGATGCCCTTCCTCTTCGTCTGGACGGCCATGCTGTTCATCCCGCTGATCATGTCCACCGGGGTGGTCGGTCTGGTCTCCTACCTCGGCTACCTCTGGCCGGGCATGACCTCGCTGGAGGGCGACCTGGTCGGGCTGGGCGTGGTCGCCCTGGTGGTGGTGCTGCTCTGGCGGCGGATCGAGAGCATCGGCCGGATCACCGTGGTGATGTGGGCGGTGATGATCCTCGCCGTGCTGGCATTGATCATCGCCTCGTACAGCCACTTCCACGCGGCGCAGGCCTTCGACTGGCCGGCCCACGCCATCCAGCTCACCCACGGCAGCTTCTGGATCGCCTTCGCCTCCGGGCTGACCATCGGCATCTACGACTACCTCGGCTACAACACCGCCTCCTACACCGGCGCCGAGATCAAGGACCCCGGACGGGTCATGCCCCGCGCCATCGTCTACTCGATCATGGCGATCATGTGCATCTACCTGCTGATGCAGATCGGTGTGCTGGGCGTGGTGAACTGGCACGACATGCTGGACACCAACTCGGCCGCCTACACCTCGGTCGCCTCGGTGGTGCTGGAGCGGGCCTGGGGCCACAGCGCCGCGCAGGTGGTGACGGTGCTGATCCTGATCACGGCCTTCGCCTCGGTCTTCACCGGGCTGCTCGGCGGCTCCCGGGTGCCCTACGACGCGGCCCGGGACCGGGTCTTCTTCAAGCAGTACGGAAAGCTGCACCCGCGGCACCGCTTCCCGGTGCTCGGCCTGCTGAGCATGGGCGTGATCACCGCCGCCGGCTTCCTGCTCGGCCGCCACACCAGCCTGCAGACCCTGATCAGCCTGCTGACCACGGTGATGGTGATCGTCCAGTCGCTGGCCCAGGTGCTGGCGCTGGTGGTGCTGCGCAGGCGGCAGCCCGCCCTGCACCGCCCCTACAGGATGTGGCTCTACCCGCTGCCCGGCGTGCTCGCCGGCATCGGCTGGCTGGTGGTGTACGGCTTCGCCGACAAGGCGGCGCCGGGCATCCATCCGATCGAGTGGTCGCTGGCCTGGCTGGCGGCGGGCTGCCTGGCCTTCGTGCTGTGGTCCCGCTTCGAGAAGGTCTGGCCGTTCGGGCCCAAGGAGATCCGCGAGGAGTACCTGGAGCGGCAGCGGCTGGAGGACGCGCCGGTGGCGTCGTAGCGGCCGCCGTCCGTTGCCCCGTGCGGCGCAGTCCGCCGTGCGGGGCAGGCCGGGCCTGCCCAGAATGGGCCCATGGCCAAGAAGAGTGACACCGCGGAGCGCCGCAAGGTCGGCGGGGTGACCGTCAATGCGCGGACGGTGGTCTTCGCAGTCGTCGCGGTGCTGGCTGTCTGGTTCATCCTGATGAACACCTCCTCGGTGAAGATCCACCTCTGGGGGATCTCCACGGTCACCTCACCGCTGTGGGTGGTGCTGGCGGTGATGCTGGTGGCCGGGATGCTGCTGGGATGGTTCGTGCGGCGGTACCGGGACCGCGCCTGAGGGCGTTGAAAGAGGCGTGCGGGGCTCCGGTTGCGCCCCCGTCGGGTGACCCCCGCCACACGGCCGGTGCCGTCCACGAAGCCCGATAGTTGATCCACTCCTTACCTGGGAACAAGCTGTCGTTCATCTGGGGGAGGGCTGTCCCCGGCCTCGCGGCAACCGGGGCCCCGCGGGTGTTTATCCCCTGCTCACGCCCGTGTGTCCGGATTCCGGAACAACTGGAATCCGGTGTTTCGGTTGTCCGGGGGCTGGGTATCCGCGGCTCCGGAACGGCCTCGCGAACGGTGTTCGACTACGGAGTCGCATAGTAATAGGGCCCTTGGACCTGGGCCGACGACCCGCTAACAATGGCGAAGTCGTCACGGCAGTCCCGCTGGTCGCAGCGGGGTCGCCTTCAGTCCGGCACCAACCGAAACCGGTGCCCCAGGCGCTGATCCGGCTCCCCAGGGCACCTGTCCCGCCCTGAGGAATCCGTCGGCCAGCCGCCGAGCCCAGCCGATTGAGGTCCCTCTCCCATGCTGCACCGCAAGCCTGTACTTCGTATGCGCAAGCGCACGGCCGCCATCGTCGCCGCTGTCTCCGTCAGCGGGATGGCCGTCGCCGGCGCCGTGGTCGTCGACTCCTCCGCCGCGGCCCCCAGCTCCTCCGTCTCGCAGGCCGACAGCCTGCAGAAGGTTGCCGACCTGCAGACCGCGGCCTCCGCCTCGGCCTCCGCGTCCGCCAAGGCCGCCGCGGACAAGGCTGCCGCCGCCAAGGCCGCCGCCCGGAAGGCCGCCGCCGTCAAGGCCTCCGCGTCCGCCTCGGCCGCCGCCAAGGCCGCTGCCCAGAAGGCGGCCGCGGAGAAGGCTGCCGCCGCCAAGGCCGCTGCGGACAGGGCCGCCGCCGAGAAGGCCGCTGCCGCCAAGGCCGCCGCCGACCAGCTCGCCGCGGAGAAGGCCGCCGCCGCCCGGGCCGCCGCCGCTGCCACGCAGCAGGCCGCCTCCCGCTCGGAGACCCGGACCACGCTGAGCGGCAGCCCGCAGTCCATAGCCGCGCAGATCATCCCGGCCGACCAGCTGGACTCCTTCGACGAGATCATCTCCCACGAGAGCGGCTGGGACGTCCACGCCACCAACGCCTCCTCCGGTGCCTACGGTCTGGGCCAGGCCCTGCCCGGCTCCAAGATGGCCTCGGCCGGATCCGACTGGCAGGACAGCGCCGAGACCCAGATCCGTTGGGCGCTCAGCTACATGAACGACCGTTACGGCAGCCCGAACGCCGCCTGGCAGTTCTGGCAGGCCAACAACTGGTACTGACAGCCGCCGCAGGCTGAGCACCGCTTCCCGTCCGGTCGGTGAGCCCCGTCCCACCGGGGTTCCCCGACCGGACGCGGGCGGTTCCCGGCTCAGGCGCCGCCGCAGGAGAGCAGGCCGGTGGTCGGGTCCAGGGCGCAGCCGGCGGGCAGCGTCGGCGGTTCGGTGAAGCGGACGCTCAGGAACCAGGCGTCACTGGCGAAGCCGGCCTTGTCGAAGCGGGTCGCGGCCTCGAACCTCGCCTCGTTGAAGCGCACCGCCTGCTCGAAGGTGACGCCGGTGAACCAGGCGTCGCCGGCGAAGTGCGCCTCGTTGAAGCGGGCGGTGCCGCCGTGGAAGAAGGCTCCGTTGAAGCGGGCCGCCTGGGCGAAGGAGGCGCCGCTGAAGCGGGCGGCCGCGTTGAAGGTCGCCCCGCCGAACCGGGCCGGGCCGTCGAAGACGGTCTTGTCGAACCGGGCCGCGTCCTCGAAGGTGGCCTCGCCGAACTGGGCCTCGGCGGCGAAGCGGGCGCCGGCGAACTGGGCCACGCCGGCGAATGAGGCCCCGCCGAACCAGGCGGCCTGGCTGAACACGACGTCACCGAACCACGCCGTGCCGTGGAACGCGGCCTCGCCGAAACGGACCACCTCCCTGAAGACGGCATCGCCGAACTGGGCGTCCACGGCGAAGCCGGCCCCGTTGAAGTTCGCCTCCTGGGCGAACACGGTGCCGTTGAACTGGCCGACGCCGGTGAAGTCCGCCGCGTTGAAGAGCGCGGCGTCCGAGAAGACCGCCTCGCTGAACTGCGCCAGGCCGGCGAACGAGGCCGCGTTGAACCAGGCGACCTCGGCGAAGGTGGCGTCGTCGAACTGCGCGGCGCCGGCGAAGGTCGCGTTGCCGAAGCGGGCCGGGCCGGTGAACGAGGCCGCGTCGAACTGGGCCGCGCCGCTGAACGCCGCGCCGGTGAACCGTGCCGCCTCGCCGAACCTGGCGCTGTTGAAGCGGGCCTCGCCGTGGAACGTGGTCCGGTTGAACCGCGCGGGGGCGTTGAACAGCGCCGCGTTGAACCAGGCGGTGGCCTGGAAGTCGGCGCCGCCGAACCTGGCCCCGTCCTCAAAGACCGTCTCGTTGAACCAGGCGGCGTCCTTGAAGACCGCGCCGTTGAACCAGGCCAGCTCCGCGAACCGGGCCCCGCTGAACCGGGCCTCGCCGAGGAAGTCGGTGCCCTCGAAGCGGGCCGCGCCGTGGAAGGTGCACCGGTCGAGCCGGATCCCGCGCACCGTCGCGCCGGACAGGTCCATGTCGTGCAGCTCGGCCCCGCTCAGGTCGATCTCCGCCTCCTGCCAGAAGCCGAGGTGGTCCGGGTGCAGCCGGTCGGTCAGCTCCTTGAGGGCAGCGGCACGGACCAGGTCCTGTCCGACGGCGTCCGGGGCGGTCGCCGGGGAGGCCGGGAAGCGCAGGTACTCGCACAGGTACTTCAGGCAGTTGGAGCGGTTGCGGTCCGAGTCGTCGGCGATCCGCACCAGCGCCTGTATGCCGGCGATGCGCTCCTGGGCCTGGTCGCTCACCAGTTGCCGCACCGCCGCGGTGTACCGGTCGGAGAACGACTGGTTGTGCCGGAGCGTCAGATCGGCCCGCATCTGGAGCCGCGTCGCCTCACGGTTCGAGGCGTCGGCCCGCTGGCCGCGGTAGGCCAGCGCCACGCCCGCCACGGTCGACACCGCGGCCACCGCGGGTAGCACGGTCTGCGCGGCGTAGACGGCGGCGGCCCAGGTGGCGCCCCCGGCCAGGGCCACGTACAGCACCACGTAGAACCGGGTACGCCGTCGCGCGGCCGTGGCGACGGTGCCCGCCGCCGGCCGCCTGCGCCACACCACCACGAACGTTCCCCCTCCCCCTCACGCCAGTTGATGGTACGTCAGCAGGGTGCGGGGGAGTTCCGGTTCACCGCTACGAAGGGTCCTCCGCGGCGACGTCCTCCGCGGCGACCGGCTCGACCGGCTCGGAGTCGGGCGCGGCCTCGGCCCTTGACGCGGCGTCACGCAGCTTCAGCGCCTCCTCCAGGGTGGGCGACTGCTCCCAGATGCTGTGGAAGGCCAGCCGCAGCGTCTCCGCCAGCGAGGGGTGCCGGATCACCAGCGCGGTGGTGGCACCGGTCCTGGCCACCGGGTCGGGCATGTCGCACAGCACCGTGGAGCCGTCGGTGACGATCAGCTTCAGCGGCAGGCTGTCGGCGATCCTGATCTCCTCGCCGACCTCGGCGAAGCGCCGGATGACCTCCAGCATCGCCGGGTCGTCCAGCACGTCGCGGCTGTAGAGCGCGCGGTTGGTGCGGCCGGCCGCGTGCATCCGGGCGGTGGCCTCCAGGCCGGCGGTGTTCTCGGACGGGGTCACCCACGGCGGCCGGGAGAAGCTCAGCAGCTCGCGCTCGGCCTCGGACTGGATCCGGGCGAAGCGCTCGCTGATGTCGGCCGCGTCCCGCAGCACCTCGACGTAGTCCAGCGGGTCGGTGTGGGTGCGACCGCTGTCCCAGGTCGGCAGCAGCTCCCGGGCGAGCTCGTCGGAGAGCCGCTCCAGCCGGCCGAGCGAGCGGCGCTGCTGTTCCATCAGCCGGTCGACGGCGATCTCGGGGGCGACCGCGGAGTAGCCAGCCACCCGTCCCGGGTGCAGCACCGCGAGTTGGCGCCGGGTCAGGCCCTCCAGTACGTCGTACACGCGCTGCCTGGGCACCTGCGCCTCGCGGGCGACCTCGGCCGCGGTGAAGACGTCGCGCCGGATCAGCGCGAGGTAAACCCGCGCCTCGTAGTTGGTGAGGCCTAGCTCTTCGAGGTCCGCTGCGCGCCTGTCGTCCGTTTGCATGCAGGCACCGTAGCGGCGATGGTCCCCGCTTTGGCAAGCCGTGTCCACGACGTGGCTGAAAGACCTTTCTCACAGGTTTTTCCAAGGGAAGTGTGCTGTTCGCTGAGAACTTCTTGTGGGGTTGTCATGCATTCGCTAATCTTCTCGGCGCTGAGCACCACTCAACGGGGTGTCAGGTAGGATGCTTTGTCATGTGCCTGACGTTACCCCCGGTCGGTGGCGGGTCGCCCCACGAAGGCGTCCCGGGTGCCGGCCTCATCCCCCTGGAGGGCCGTCTGTTGCACACCCCCAGCACCACTCGTCGCGGACTGCGCAGAGCCGCAGCCGCCGCAGTCTCCGCCGCCGCGCTGGTCGCCGGCGTCTTCGCGGCCGCCGCCCCGGCGACCGCCGCCACCGGCCAGAGCGGGTCCTCCGCCGCGGTCCACGTCAAGCGCCTCTGCGCCACTCCGGCGAATGTGCACCAGATGGCCTGCCTCGCGCTGGCCAGGACCGATGTCACCCAGCCCGCGGCACTGCGGGCCAACGCGGTCTCCCCGCTGGCCACCCCCTCGGGCTACGGCCCGTCCAACCTGAAGAGCGCCTACGCCCTGCCCGCCAACGGCGGCGCCGGCGCCACGGTGGCCATCGTGGACGCCCAGGACGACCCCAACGCGGAGTCCGACCTCGCCGCCTACCGCACCCAGTACGGGCTGTCCGCCTGCACCACCGCCAACGGCTGCTTCAAGAAGGTCAACCAGACCGGCGGCACCAGCTACCCGACCGCCGACTCCGGCTGGGCCGGGGAGATCTCGCTGGACCTCGACATGGTCTCCGCGGTCGCCCCCGCCGCCCACATCATCCTGGTCGAGGCCACCTCGGCGAACATGAGCGACCTGGGCACGGCCGTCAACGAGGCCGTGGCGCTGGGCGCCAAGTACGTCTCCAACAGCTACGGCGGGTCCGAGGACTCCACCGACACCAGCTCCGACTCCAGCTACTTCAACCACCCGGGCGTGGCCATCACCGTCTCCGCCGGTGACAGTGCCTACGGCGCCGAGTACCCGGCCGCCTCCAAGTACGTCACCTCGGTCGGCGGCACCTCGCTGAGCACCGCCTCCAACTCCCGTGGCTGGACCGAGAGCGTCTGGTCCACCAGCAGCACCGAGGGCACCGGCTCCGGCTGCTCCGCCTACGACGCCAAGCCGACCTGGCAGACCGACACCGGCTGCTCCAAGCGCACCATCTCCGACGTCTCCGCGGTCGCCGACCCCGCCACCGGCGTGGCCGTCTACGACAGCTACGGCGCCTCCGGCTGGCAGGTCTACGGCGGCACCAGCGCCTCCTCCCCGATCATCGCCAGCGTCTACGCCGACGCCGGCACCCCGGGAGCGAGCGACTACCCCGCCAAGTACCCGTACCAGCACACCACCGCCCTCAACGACGTCACCAGCGGCAGCAACGGCAGCTGCTCGCCCAGCTACCTGTGCACCGCCGGCGTCGGCTACGACGGCCCGACCGGTCTGGGCACCCCCAACGGCCTGACCGCCTTCACCGCGGGCACCGGCACCGGCGGCAACACCGTCACCGTGACCGGGCCCGGCAACCAGAGCGGCACCGTCGGCACCGCCGTCTCGCTGCAGATCAGCGCCTCCGACTCGGGCAGCTCCACGCTGACCTACTCGGCCTCCGGCCTGCCGGCCGGACTGTCCATCAACTCCTCGACCGGGCTGATCTCCGGCACCCCGACCACGGCGGGCACCTCCTCGGTGACCGTCACCGCCACCGACGCTACCGGTGCCAGCGGCAGCGCCTCCTTCAGCTGGACCATCGCCACCTCCGGCGGCGGGGGCGGTTGCACCGCGGCCCAGCTGCTGGGCAACCCCGGCTTCGAGACCGGCTCCGCCTCGCCCTGGACCGCCAGCTCCGGCGTCATCGACAACTCCAGCAGTGAGGCCGCCCACAGCGGCAGCTGGAAGGCCTGGCTGGACGGCTACGGCAGCACCCACACCGACACCCTGTCCCAGTCGGTGACCGTGCCCGCCGGCTGCACCACGGCGACGCTGACCTTCTGGCTCCACATCGACACCGCGGAGACCACCACCAGCACCGCCTACGACACCCTCAAGGTCCAGGCCACCAGCGGCGGCACCACCACGACCCTGGCGACCTACTCCAACCTCAACAAGGGCACCGGCTACACCCAGCGCAGCTTCAGCCTCTCCTCCTACGTCGGCCAGACCGTCACCCTGAAGTTCACCGGGGTGGAGGACTCCAGCCTGCAGACCAGCTTCGTCATCGACGACACGGCGATCAACGTCTCCTGACGTCCTGACGTCCTGACGCAGCCTGCAGCGACACCGGTACGACTGCCCCTGCCACGGGTCTCCCGCGGCAGGGGCAGTCTGCTTGCCTGCCGTAAGGCAAGGCTGGTGTTCCGCGTTGTCGGTGGTGCACGATACGGTGCCCACCTGCTCGCATCCGAGCACCGAACGGTGAACCACCCAGGAGCCCAGCCACCCATGTCCGACTCCCCGGTCGACACAGCGACCGAACCCACCGGGACCCCGCCCGAGCCCTCACCGGAGGCGCCCGCCGACGGTCCCAACTACCTGAGCCACAAGCAGATCATGGTCGTCATGGGCGGCCTGATGGCGGGCATGCTGCTCGCCGCCCTCGACCAGAGCATCGTCGGCACCGCCCTGCCCACGATCGTCAGCCAGCTCGGCGGCATCGACAAGCTGTCCTGGGTGGTCACCGCCTACCTGCTCACCTCTACTGCGGCCACCCCGCTGTGGGGCAAGATCTCCGACCTCTACGGCCGCCGGATCATCTTCCAGTCCGCGATCGTGATCTTCCTGATAGGTTCCGCGCTCGCCGGGCTGAGCCAGAACATGGGCGAGCTGATCGGCTTCCGGGCGATCCAGGGCATCGGCGGCGGCGGTCTGATGTCGCTGGCCTTCGCCATCATCGGCGACGTGATCCCGCCCCGGGAGCGCGGTCGCTACCAGGGTCTGATGGGCGCGGTCTTCGGTCTTTCCAGCGTGGCCGGACCGCTGCTCGGCGGCTGGTTCACCGACTCCATCGGCTGGCGCTGGATCTTCTACATCAACCTGCCGATCGGCCTGGGCGCCCTGGTGGTCTGCTCCTTCGCGCTGAAGCTGCCGGTCAACCGCCGCGAGCACAGCATCGACTACCTGGGCTCGGCCGCGATCGTCACCGGCGTGACCAGCCTGCTGCTCTACCTGAACTGGGCCGGCACCAGCTACGGCTGGGCCTCCTGGCAGGGCCTGCTGCTGCTCGGCGCCTCGATCCTGCTGACCGCGGGCTTCATCCTGATCGAGCGCAGGGCGGCCGAGCCGATCCTGCCGATGCGGCTGTTCCGCAACCCGATCTTCTCGGTGGGCAACGGCTTCGGCTTCTTCGCCGGGTTCGCCATGTTCGGCGGCATCATCTACCTGCCGGTCTACCTCCAGGCCGTGCAGGGCATGTCGGCCACCAAGTCGGGGCTGGGCATGCTGCCGGCCGTCGCCGGGATCATGGCCACCGCGATCACCTCGGGCCGGCTGATGGCCAAGACCGGCAAGTACAAGATCTACCCGATCGTCGGTGCGGTGGTGATCATCGGCTCGCTGCTGCTGCTCAGCACGCTCAGCAACAGCACCGCGTACTGGCAGGTGGCGCTCTACGCCTTCGCCTTCGGCGCCGGGCTGGGGCTGACCATGCAGACCATGGTCACCGCGATCCAGAACTCGGTGGACTTCCGCGACATGGGTGTGGCCACGGCCTCGGCCACCTTCTTCCGGCAGATCGGAGCCTCCATCGGCACCGCGATCTTCGGGACGGTGCTGACCAGCCGGCTGGCCCACTACATGAAGCAGGAGTTTGCCGGCAGCGGGGGCGCCGGGGGCGGCGGTGCGAAGTTGGACGCCAACAACGTCCAGGCCATCCAGCACCTGCCGGCGGCGGTGAAGGGGCACGTGACCAATGCGTTCGCGCACTCCATCGGGGACCTGTTCCTGACCGGGGTGCCGTTCATCGCCATCGCGCTGGTGTTCGCACTGGTGCTGAAGGAGAAGCCGCTGGCCACGATGGACCCGTCGGCAGCACCGCCCGCGCACTAGGGGACTTCGGCTGCGGGTTGTGGATGGCTGGTCGCGCAGTTCCCCGCGCCCCCAAGGGGGCTGCAACGTCCCGCAGTGGTTCAGTTGCAGCCCCCAGGGGCGCGGGGAACTGCGCGACAAGCCCACTACGGTCCGCAGCGAGAAACCTGCCTACGCCGAGGCCCGGGCCATCTCGTCCAGGGCCTTCAGCAGGACCGTGAACTGCGGACCGCACCCCACCGGCAGTACCTCGTGCGGGGTGTCGTCGAAGAGCAGGACGACCAGGTCGCCCGTGCAAGCGGTCATGCTCCAGCCGGGGCCGTCCGCCCGGACCAGTCGGGTGTCCTCGCCGGCCGGCGAGGAGCGTACCCGGCCGGCCGGCGGCGGGGTCTCGGTGTACTCGCGGATCTCGGCGAGCACCTTGGCGATCCGCTCCGGGACCTCCTCGGGGTGCTCGTCGAACTCCACCGAGTCGGCTATCTGCTCGCGCCACATACGCCACTGGTGGGCGATGTCGTCCGCGCCCATCCGGCGCTGCGCCGGCCCCCACTGCTTGGGGTCGGGCGGCGTCAGCAGCGGGTGGTCGTCCTCGTCCGGCTCCGGGTCGTGCGGTTCGGGCAGCCCGGTGGTGCTCACCGTCAGCGCCAGCGGCCAGCCGGGCAGCGAGTCCACCACGGTGCGCTCGGGCGGGGTCAGGTCGTAGGGCATGCCGCAGTCCCAGGCCGCGATGGCACAGCCCACCAGGGCGGCGTCGTCCGAGACCACGGTCCAGCGGGCGCCGTCCGAGTCCTGCCCGAACAGCAGCCCGTAGCCGTCCGCCCAGGCCTCCAGGCCCAGGGCGGCGCAGGCGGCCGGGTAGTCGTCACCGAGCAGGCTCGGGAACTGGCCCGGCGTCAGCAGTACCGCGCTGAGCACGTAGAACGCGTCTTCGTCGACCTCTGCCACGGGGAGCCACCGCCCTTCTCTGCGAGCATGCCTCCTGCCCCAGCGGCCCCGGAGGTCGGCTCATGCTAATGAGCCGACCCCGGAAACGGCCAGGGGTTGCCTCCGGAGCTCTCAGCCCGCGGTGATCGCGCGCAGACTCTCCTTGAGCGAACCCATCGTCGCCAGCACGGCCGTCGGCTCGTAGCCGCAGTGCGCCATGCAGTTGTCGCAACGGGGGTCCTTGCCGCGGCCGTAGTTGTCCCACTCGGTGCTGTCCAGCAGCTCCTGGTAGGTGTCCACGTAGCCGTCGGACATCAGGTAGCAGGGCTTCTGCCACCCCTTCAGCGAGTAGGACGGGATCGCCCAGGGGGTGCACTCGAAGTCGACCTTGCCCTCGAGGAAGTCCAGGTAGAGCGCCGAGTGGTTGAGCCGCCAGCTCTTGCGGCGGCCGTCGGCGAACGCCTTCTTGAACATCGCCCTGGTCTGCTCCACGCCCAGGAAGCGATCCTGGTCGGGGGCCTTCTCGTAGGCGTATCCGGGCGAGATCTGCATCCGGTCGACCTTCAGGTCGTCGTTGAGGTACTGCAGCACCTCGATGACGTCCTGCGGGCTGTCGTTGTTGAAGAAGGTGGAGTTGGTGAACACCGTGAAGCCGGCCGCCTTGGCCTGCTTGATGGCCTCGATGGCCTGGTCGAACACGCCGACCTTGCTCACCGACTCGTCGTGCCGCTCGCGCAGCCCGTCGATGTGCACCATCCAGGCGAAGTTGCGGTTCGGCTTGAACTTGTGCAGGTGCTTGGGCAGCAGCACGGCATTGGTGCAGAGCACCACGAACTTGTTCCGGTCCAGCAGCGCCTGGGTCATCTCGGCGATCTGCGGATGCATCAGCGGCTCGCCGCCGGCCAGCGACACCATCGGTGCGCCTGCCTCCTCGACGGCGCCGACGACCTTCTCGACCGTCATGCGCTGCTTGAGCATGCTGGCCGGTTCCTGGATCTTTCCACAGCCCGCGCAGGCGAGGTTGCAGGCGAAAAGGGGTTCGACCTCCACAATCAGCGGGAACTTCTTCCGCCGAAGGATCTTCTGCTTGAGGAGGTACGTGCCCATCTTGACGGTCAGATTAAGTGGGAGTCCCATGATCACTGTCTCCGTTCCCCCGGGCCCCAGGGTTGGTGCCCTCCACTAACATACAGTCTGTATGGAACAGGATGTAGGTATGTCAGTGCCCAGGATCAGGCGAAGCCGAAGCGCGGAGCACGTTGCGGACACCCGGCGTGCGCTCCTGCGCGCGGCGCGTGAGCTGTTCGCCGAGCGCGGTTATGCCGCGACCGGGACGGAGGACATCGTGGCCGCCGCCGCGGTGACCCGTGGTGCGCTCTACCACCACTTCAAGGACAAGGCGGACCTGTTCCGTGCGGTGATGGCCGAGTGCGCCCAGGAGATGGCGGAGCGCCTGGTCGCCCAGGAGACCGCCCGCGCCGAGACCAACCCCGGCGACGCCTGGCAGCTGCTGCGCAGCGGCTTCCAGTCCTTCCTGGACGCCTGCAACGACGCGCAGTTCCAGCGCATCGTACTGATCGAGGGCCCCGCCGTGCTGGGGCACAGCGCCTGGGACGCCCTGGTGGAGGAGCACGGCTACGTGCTGCTGGCCGAGGCGCTGACCGACGCCATCCGCGAGGGCAACGTCGACGACCTGCCGGTCGGGCCGCTGACCCGGATGCTGGCGGCGCTGATCTCCGAGGCCAGCCTCTACATCGCCCGCGCCGACGACCATGTCAGGGCGCGCCAGGAGGCGGGTCTGGTACTGGAGCGACTGCTGATCGGATTGGGACGCGTCCCGGGCGTGTCGCCGGCGCTTGTTACCGGCCAGTCATAAGTCTTCCCGCGCGGGCCGCGGTGCCCTACCCTCCTGATTGCGCCACTGATTACTGGCATGGTTTTGCCGGCACGGTGGACCAGGCCCGCCGAGAGGAGTTCGATGAGCAGCAGTGCCGAAGAACCGGTGCAGCACGTCCGGGTCGCCGTCGTCGGTTCCGGCTTCGGGGGTCTCGGGGCCGCGGTGCGGCTGCGCGAGGCGGGGGTCACCGACTTCGTCGTCCTGGAGCGGGCCGGCTCGGTCGGCGGGACCTGGCGCGACAACAGCTACCCGGGCTGTGCCTGCGACGTCCCCTCGCACCTGTACTCGTTCTCCTTCGCGCCCAACCCGGACTGGCCGCGCACCTTCTCCGGGCAGCCGGAGATCCGGGCCTACCTGGAGCGCATCGCCGACCGCTTCCGGCTGCGGCCGCACCTGCGCCTCCACCACGAGGTGCTGGGCGCCCGCTGGGACGCCGGGCGGACCCGCTGGGAGCTGGACACCAGCCAGGGCCGCTACACCGCCGAAGTGCTGGTCGCCGCCGGCGGGCCGCTGTCCGACCCGGTCGTGCCGGACCTTCCCGGCCTGGACGGCTTCCCCGGCGAGGTGTTCCACTCGTCCCGCTGGAACCACGACTACGACCTGACCGGCAAGCGGGTCGCGGTGGTCGGCACCGGCGCCTCCGCGATCCAGATCGTGCCGGCGATCCAGCCCCGGGTCGGGAAGCTGGTGCTGCTGCAGCGCACCCCGCCGTGGGTGATGCCCCGGATGGACCGCGACATCACCGCCGCCGAACGCCGGCTGTACCGGCTGCTGCCGGTGACCCAGCGGGCCCTGCGCACCGCGCTGTGGGCCGTCAGGGAGGGCCAGACCGGCATGTTCACCAAGCGCCCGGCGCTGCTGCGGCTGGCCGAGCGGCTCGCCAAGCGCAACCTGGACGCCCACATCAAGGACCCGGCGCTGCGGGCCAGGCTCACCCCCGACTACCGCTTCGGCTGCAAGCGGGTGCTGCTGTCCACCAGCTACTACCCGGCGCTGGCGCAGCCCAATGTGGAGGTGGTCGCCTCCGCGCTGAAGGAGGTGCGCGGCAGCACCGTGGTCGGCGCCGACGGCAGCGAGCACGAGGTGGACGCGATCGTCTTCGGCACCGGGTTCCACGTCACCGACATGCCCATCGGCGAGCGGATCACCGGCGCGGCCGGACGCACCCTGGCCGAGGAGTGGAAGGACGGCATGGTCGCGCTGCGCGGCACCACCGTCAGCGGCTTCCCCAACCTGCTGATGGTGATCGGCCCCAACACCGGTCTGGGCACCAGCTCCATGGTGCTGCAGATCGAGTCCCAGCTGAACTACCTGGTCGACTACCTGCGCCGGCTGGACGCCACCGGCAGCGCCGCGCTGGACCCCACCCCGGAGGCCCAGCGGCGCTGGAACGAGGAGGTGCAGCGGCGGATGGCCACCACGGTGTGGAGCACCGGCGGCTGCAACAGCTGGTACCTGGACGCCAACGGCACCAACACCACGCTGTGGCCCGGCACCACCGCCCGCTTCCGCCGCGAGACCAGGACCGTCGACCTCGCCGAGTACCGACTCGTCAGCAAGCAGGCCCCGTCGGCCCCCGCTGCCGCAGACGCCCCCGCTGCCGCGGACGCCCGCGCAGACGCCTGAAAGGACCCCACCGGCATGCCCAAGAAGTCCCTCGAAGGCCAGGTCGCCGTCGTCACCGGCGCGGCGCGCGGCGTCGGCGCCGAGCTGGCCCGAGCCCTGGCGGTGCGCGGCGCCACCGTCGCCCTGGTCGGTCTCGAACCGGAGGAGCTGGAACGCGCCGCCGCCGAGTGCGGGCCCGGAGCCGGCTGGTGGGAGGCGGACGTCACCGACCTGACGGCGCTTCAGGCCGTCGCGGAGCAGGTCGTCGAACGCTTCGGCCGGGTCGACATCGTGGTGGCCAACGCCGGGATCGCCATCGGCGGCACCTTCCTGGACTCCGACCCGGCCGCCTTCCAGCGGGTGATCGAGGTCAACCTGCTCGGCAGCACCACCACCGCCCGGGCCTTCCTGCCCGCGCTGATCGCCTCCCGCGGCTACCTGCTGCAGATCGCCTCTCTGGCGGCGATGACCCCGGCGCCGCTGATGACCGCCTACTGCGCCAGCAAGTCCGGGGTGGAGGCCTTCGCCCACGCGCTGCGCGGGGAGGTCGCCAACCAGGGGGTCAAGGTCGGCGTCGGCTACCTCAGCTGGACCGACACCGACATGGTGCGCGGCGCCGACGAGGACGAGGTGATGCGCGAGATGCGGGCCCACCTGCCCTGGCCGACCAACCGCACCTACCCGCTCGCCCCGGCCGTCCAGCGCATCGCCGACGGCATCGCCCACCGCTCGGTCCATGTCTACGCCCAGGGGTGGCTGCGCTCCTACCAGTTGATCAGGGGTCAGATTCCGCTGGTGCTGGGCCGGGTGGCGCCGATGCAGCTGCGCTCGCTGGAGCCGCGACTGCGGGCCACGGCCGAGGACCGCCGCGGCCTGGTCGGCCGCGGCGGCGCCGCCGACGAGCAGGCCCGGGCCGCCCGGGGCGCGGCTCGTTAGCGGGCGCCGACCCGGTCGGTACGGTGGGGGCATGACCTCATCGACTGACGCGCGTTCGCTCCGGGTGGCTCTGCTCGGGACCGGGATCATGGGCGCGGCCATGGCCCGCAACCTTCTGAAGGCCGGTCACCAGGTGACCGTGTGGAACCGCACGCCGGAGCGGGCGCAGGCGCTGGCCGCCGACGGCGCCCGCTTCGCGGCCGACCCGGCCGAGGCCGTCCGCGACGCCGAGCTGATCCTGACCATGCTGCTGGACGGGCCCGCCGTGCTGGCGGCGATGCGGGACGCCGCGCCCGAGCTGCGGGCCGGGACGGTGTGGACCCAGTGCAGCACGGTCGGCCTGGAGGCCCTGGACGGTCTGGCCGGCTTCGCGGCGGAGCACGGCCTGGTGCTGGTCGACTCGCCGGTGCTTGGCACCCGCCAGCCCGCGGAGGCCGGGCAGCTCGCGGTGCTGGCGGCTGGTCCGGCCGAGGCCCGCCCGCTGGCTGACCAGGTGTTCGACGTGGTCGGCGGGTCCACCCGCTGGCTGTCCGAGGACGCTGCCGGGGGAGCCGCCACCCGGCTCAAGCTGGTGCTCAACGGCTGGGTGCTGACCCTGGTCAACGGCACCGCCGAGGCGCTCACCCTGGCCGAGGGGCTGGGCGTGGACCCGCAGCTGTTCCTGGACACGGTGGCCGGCGGCGGGCTCGACGTCCCCTACCTCCAGTCCAAGGGCAAGGCGATGCTGAGCGGGGACTTCACCCCCAGCTTCACCCTGGACGGGGCGCTCAAGGACGCCCGGCTGATCGCCGCCGCCGGCGAGCAGGCCGGGGTCCTGCTGGACCTGGCCCCGGCGGCGGTGACCCGCCTGGCCCGGGCCCAGGCCCAGGGCCACGGCGGCGAGGACATGGCGGCCAGCTGGTTCGCCGGCCGGCCCTAGGGTCAAGCAGAGCTGCAGGTCAGTTGAGGGTGTCCGGGTCGGGGCCGATGCGGCCGGCGTCGCCCTGGTCGAGGGCGGTGACCGCGGTCAGGTCGGCCTCGTCCAGGGTGAAGCCGAAGACGTCGAGGTTCTGCCGGATCCGCTCCGGGGTGACCGACTTGGGGATCACGATGGTGCCCTGCTGCAGGTGCCAGCGCAGGATGACCTGGGCCGGGGTGCGGCCCAGCCGCTGCGCGATGCCGGTGATCACCGGGTGCTGCAGCAGCGAGCCCTGGGCCAGCGGGCTCCAGGCCTCGGTGGCGATGCCGTGCTCGGCGTGGAAGGCGCGCAGCTCCTGCTGCTGGAGCAGCGGGTGCAGCTCGACCTGGTTGACGGCCGGCACCACGCCGGTCTCGTCGATCAGCCGGCGCAGGTGGGCGGGCTTGAAGTTGGAGACACCGATGGCGCGGGCCCGGCCGTCGGCCAGGATCTTGCCCAGCGCGCGCCAGGTGTCCAGGTAGGTGTCCCGCTCCGGGGTGGGCCAGTGGATCAGGTAGAGGTCGACGTGGTCCAGGCCGAGCTTGTCCAGGCTGGCCTCGAAGCCGGCCAGGGTCCGGTCGTGGCCCTGGTCGCTGTTCCACAGCTTGGTGGTGACGAACAGCTCCTCCCGGCGCAGCCCGGACGCGGCGATCGCGGCGCCGGTGCCCTTCTCGTTGCCGTAGATCGCGGCGGTGTCGATGCTGCGGTAGCCGGCCTCCAGGGCGGTGCCCACGGCGGCGGCGGTCTCGGCGTCCGGCACCTGCCAGACACCGAAGCCCAGCTGGGGGATCCGGACGCCGTTGTTGAGGGTGATGACGGGCTGGTTCACGAACTGTCCTTCGGTACGACGGTGTGGGGCTGCCGTCTAAACTAGTTGCATACGCTGGCTATTGCAAAATCCTGCTATTTCCGGTCCTGGCGCAGCGCCTGCTGCAGCCCCTCCAGCGCGACCACCAGGAAGCGGGCGTCCCGGGCCACCAGGTGCCGGGGGTCGGTGCTGTCCTCGTCCGGGTCCGGCAGTTCCTCCGCCCAGGCCTGGTACTGGAGCCGGACCGCGGTCAGGTCGACCGGCTGGCCCAGCCGGACCGCCTGGGCGGCGCGGGCGGTCTCCTGCCGGAGCACCGCGGCGAAGCGCTCCGCGCCCGGGACGGGTTCGCCGTCGCCCAGCGGCGGCAGGTGCGCCTCCAGCAGCAGGGCGGCGCGGCCCAGCCCGGCCATCGCCGAACGGGCCCCGCTGAGCTGCGAGTTCCGCAGGCCCCGGTGGCGCACCGGTTCGTCGGCCGCCTGGCCGGTGGCCGTCACCAGCTCGGCCCTGGCCTGGCGGTGGTCCAGCAGCGCCTCCCTGACGGCGCGGTAGGAGTCCGCCGACGGCGCCCCGAAGGCGGCCACCGCCGCCGCGGCGTAGCGGCCGCCGGCCTCGATGTAGGCGGCCAGCCGGTCCGGCAGCCGTACCGTCTGCCAGGTCGGGAAGACGGCGTAGGCGATCAGTGCCAGGGCCCCGCCGAGCAGGGTCTGGCCGACCCGCTCCTCGGCGGTGCTGACCAGCCCGTTGCTGTCCATGGCCAGCAGGAACACGACATAGGCGGCGATGCAGGCGCTCATCGCGGCGTAGCCGGTGAGGATGGTCAGGTAGGCGCCGCCGATGGCGGTCACGGCCAGGGCGGTGAGCACCCAGTCGTTCGGCGCGGCGGACCAGATGACCACGGAGGCGAAGACCACGCCGAGAACGGTGCCGACGATCCGGCCCACGCCCCTGGAATAGGTCTGAGAGAAGTCGGGCCGCATCACCATCACCGCGGTCAGCGGCGCCCAGTAGCCGTGCCCGAAGGGCAGCAGCATGCCGATGGTCTCGCCGACCGCCGCCACCACCCCCACCCGGACCGCGTGCCGCAGCACCGGGGAGGACCAGCGCCAGTTGCGGCGCACCGCATGGGCGGCCACCGGCAGCAGCTCGTGCACCGAGGGACGGGACAGGCCGCCCAGCGGGGCGGAGGCGTCGCCGTCGCCGCCGGGCGACTCCAGCGAGTCCGCGGTGTCGGCCAGCAGCCCGATCAGCACCAGCCCGGACTGCCGGGCGGCTCCGGCGAGGACCGGGCCGGTCGAGCGCAGCGCCAGCGCCCGGTAGGTGCGCTCGGGGACCTCGACCGGGCGCCCGGTGCGGATGGCGCGGGCCACCGCGTCCAGCACCTCGGCCGCGGCGCCGAGGATCTCCCGGGCCCGGTCCCGCTCCGGGCCCTCCTCGGCGGCGCCGACCCGGGGGTCGGCCAGCGCCGCCATGGCCGGGCGCATCCGCTCCATGGTGCCGCGGCGGCCGCGCAGCTCGGCCGGCCGGTTCCGGGCCTGACGGCGGGTCACCGTGGCCGCGTTCCTGGCCGCCATCAGCGGGTCGGGGTCGAATCCGGCGAAGGGGTCGTGCCGCAGCCGCCGGGCGTAGTCGGCCATCGAGGCGTAGGCGTCGGCGAGGGCGTCGCGCTGGGCGCCCCAGCGCCGGATCGGCCAGACCACCACCAGCAGCGCCTGGACCACCCCGCCGACCGCGATCACCCCGGCGTGCGCCAGCGCCTGCGGGACGTTCTCGGTCAGCGCGACCACGACCAGCATCGCCGAGATGGTGTTGGTCGCGACCACGCCCGCGGCCGGGCCGAGCGACCAGGCCAGCCCGCCCATGAACGCCCAGACTCCGACGACCAGCACGAACAGCGGCGGCCACGGTGAGGCGAGGTAGCCGACGAAGGTGCTCAGCGACAGTCCGGCGGCCGCGGCCAGCGCCAGCAGCGGACGCGGCCGGTAGCTGCGCTGGAAGGTGGCCACCCCGGCGATGAACGCGCCGATCGCGGCGGAGGCCGCCAGCTGCGGACTGCCCAGCAGCAGCGCGCCGAACGCGGTGATCCCGGCCCCGATCGCACCGCGCAGGGCCCGCAGCGGCTCGTTGTAGGCGCGCTGCAGGGTGAAGCCGGTGCGGGCGGTGCTCTTGAGGGCCGTGGTCCAGGGCATGGCGCTGAGCCTAGATGTCCGACCGGCTTGTGATGGTATGTCAGCCGTGGGTGCGCGGGATGCGGCGCTCCCAGCGGCGCTCGAAGACGGTCCGGCCGTCCTCCTCGGCGGTCACCTGGTTGTCCGTCAGGAAGTGGCCGGCGTCGGCGCGGATCTCGGAGCGGGTGGTGACGGTGACGTTCCAGCCGAGCTCGGGGCGGCTCAGGCCGACCCGCCAGACCGACAGGGTGCGGGCACTGAGCGGGTCGGCGCCGCGGATCGCATAGGTCTCCAGCGCGTCCTCGCTGAACTCCAGGCCGTCCGGGTAGCTGCGCGAGCCGCCGTAGCGGGGGTCCACCTCCAGCAGCCACTCGTCGGTGGCGACGTCGCGGCGGACGATCCGCTCCGGGCCGAGGCCCTCCGGGGCGGCGTAGACCACGCCGAGCGGCGGGGCCTGCTCGGGCTCCTCGAAGGCGATCGGGGCCCTGGCCGCGTCGCCGCTGCTGTCGCGGACCGGCAGTAGCAGCGCGCTGGCGCCGGGGTCGACGGTGAACCCCTGGTCCGAGGGGTGCGGCCAGATCCAGGGCCAGTACGCGGAGGAGAGCGCCAGCCGGATCCGGTGCCCGGGCGGGAAGGCGTGCGCGATGGCGACCAGGTCGAAGGAGACGTCCTCGGTCTCCCCGGGGACCCACTCCACCGAGCGCTCCCGGCCGTGCCGGCTCAGCAGGTTGAGCACCCCCCGGGTGACCAGGGTGGACGAGCCGTCGGGGGCCACGTCGCAGAGCCGGGCGACGATCTGTGCCCGGGCGCTGGGGCAGGTCACCCGCAGCCGCAGCCGGGCGTTGCCGAGGATCTCGGTGTGCTCCCCGAGCGGCGCGGAGTCGAAGCAGACCGAGCGGCCGTCCTCCTCGCGCTGGTCCGGCGGCAGGTCGGAGTCGTTGCCGAAGGGGAAGAAGCGGCCCGCGTCGACCCCGGTGTGCTGGGGCGAGACGACCTGGACCGGGCCTTCGGTGGTCGTGGTCAGGCCGTCATTGAGCCGATAGGGCGTCATGTCGACATTGACGGAGGGCCAGGAGTCGTCGCCGATCCAGCGTCCGGGCCGTTCGGCGTAGCGGGTGGCCGGGGGCACCGACTCGTTCATCCAGGTGCGCAGCCTGGGCTCGGCCATCACGCCGGTGTCGCTGCTGGGGTGATCGTCCTTGAGCCAGTGGTCCCACCAGCGCAGGGTCTCCTGGAGGAAGCCGATCGCCGGCCCGGGCGGCAGCCCCCGGTCGGGGTACTGGTGCGACCACGGCCCGACCAGGCCGCGCATCGGCGCCTCCAGGTGCTCGGCGAGGCGGAACACGGTGTCCCGGTAGGGGTCGGCCCAGCCGCCGACGGCCAGCACCGCGGCCTTGATCGCGGAGTAGTCCTCGCAGACGCTGCCGTGCCGCCAGTAGCCGTCCCTGGCCTGGTGGTCCAGCCAGGTGTGGATGAAGGGGTCGACCTGCTCCAGCCGCTCCAGCCACATCCCGCGCCAGCGGTCGCCGACGAACTCCGGGTCGGGCGGTCGGGAGACGAAGGCCAGCATGGTCGCGGCCCAGGCGTGCATGTCCACGGCCAGCACGGAGCCGCCCATGTAGTGGACGTCGTTGTCGTAGCGGTCGTCGGTGGAACAGACGGTGACGATAGCCTTCAGCGGCTCCGGGGCGAGGGCGGCGATCTGCAGGCTGTTGAAGCCGCCCCAGGAGATGCCGAACATGCCGACCCGTCCGCTGCACCAGGGCTGCTCGGCCAGCCAGTGCACCACCGCGACGCCGTCGGCCAGCTCGGTGGCGTCGTACTCGTCGCCGGGCATCCCCTCGGAGTTGCCGTGCCCGCGGATGTCCACCCGGACCGAGGCGTAGCCGTTGCCCGCGTACCAGGGGTGCCGCTGGGCGTCGCGCGGCGCGGTCCAGTCGCCGAGGCGGTAGGGGAGGTACTCCAGCAGCGCGGGGACCGGCTCGTCGGTGACGGGGCGCCAGATCCGGGCGTAGAGCCTGATCCCGTCCCGGACCGGGATGGTGACGTCCTCGCAGACGATCGGGTACGGGAAGTCCTCGCGGTAGTGCATCTGCCGGCTCCTTCGGCTGGATGGGCGTCGGTTGGCTGGGCGTCAGCGGACGGGGTGCTCAGCGGACGGGGTGCATGGTGCGGCGCAGCCACGGACCGGCGGCGATCACGGCGAGACCGACCAGCACCACGAAACCGCCGTTGAGGCCGAAGTAGGCGGGGTCGGAGATGGTGCCGTAGAGCTTCACCGACTGGGCCTGGATGCCGTTGGCCAGGGCCAGTGAGAGGAACCAGAGCGCCATCGACTGGCTGGCGAACGCGGCCGGGGCCAGCTTGGTGGTCACCGACATGCCGGTGGTCTCCAGCAGGATGTCGCCGAGGCCGAGCACCAGGTAGCAGGTGATCAGCCAGGCCCCGGACATCACCCAGTCACCGGTGCGGTTCATGGTGGCCGGAACCATGATCAGGAAGGACAGGCCACCGAGGATCACACCGTAGGCGATCTTGTTGGAGGCGTGCGGCTGGCGGTGCCCCAGCCGTACCCAGGTCGCCGCGACCACCGGCGCCAGCACCACCTCGGCGACGCCGAGCACCGACCCGTACCAGGAGGAGGGGAAGTGCCAGCCGAAGAACTCGGTGTTGGCGTGGTCCAGGGCCAGCAGGTTCATGGTCGAGTAGGACTGGAACAGCACCAGGTTGAAGGCCACTGAGGCGCCGAACAGCACCAGGTAGGGCCGCAGCCGGCCGCGCTCCGCGGCGGTGACCCGCGGGCTGCGGAAGAGGAAGGTGAAGTAGGCGATCGGGGTGACCACGGAGACCCCGGTGACGATGTTGACGGTGAGGTCCATGGTCAGCACGCCGGCCAGGGCGAGGATGCCGAAGGCCACCACGACGGCGGCGATGCCGGCCAGGATCATCCGCACTGCGCGGCGCATGGCCTCCGGCGGCAGCGCCGACTCGGCACCGTCCTGACGCCCGGCCAGGTGCCCGCGGCCCAGCACGTACTGGACGACGCCGAAGGTCATCCCGATCGCCGCGGCGGAGAAGCCCCAGTGGTAGCCGATCTTCTGGCCGAGCCAGCCCGCCACCAGTGGGCCGAGGAAGGCGCCGATGTTGATGCCCATGTAGTACAGCGCGAAGCCGGCGTCGCGGCGCTCGTCCTCGGTGCTGTAGAGCTTGCCGACCAGGGTGGAGACATTGGGCTTGAGCAGTCCGGTGCCGACGATGATCAGGCCGAGGCCGATCCAGGTCATGCTGGTGGTCGGGACGGCCATCACGTAGTGGCCGCAGGCGATGCAGATGCCGCCGTACAGCACCGACCGGTACGAGCCCAGCAGCCGGTCGGCCAGCCAGCC
Source organism: Streptacidiphilus jeojiense (assembly GCF_000719095.1). Classification (GTDB taxonomy): domain Bacteria; phylum Actinomycetota; class Actinomycetes; order Streptomycetales; family Streptomycetaceae; genus Streptacidiphilus; species Streptacidiphilus jeojiensis. The sequence continues at coordinate 41,832 of NZ_JOEH01000044.1, forward strand.
GCCGGCCACCGAGATCAGGTAGATCATCGTGCTGTAGGCGGCGTAGACGGAGGAGGCGGTGCCGTCGGCCATGCCCATGCCGCCGTCGGCGGCCGAGGCGGTGAAGTAGAGCGTCAGGATCGCGGTCATGCCGAGGTAGGAGAAGCGCTCCCACATCTCGGTGCCGAAGAGGGTGAGCAGTCCGCGGGGATGGCCGAAGAAGGAGTGGTCCTGAGTCGGGTCGGTCTCCGCCGAAGGGGTGGCCTCGCTCGCGCCCAAGAGAACTGCCTCCGTCCGTGGCGCAGTCAGGTCGGGCCCCGTTTGCACCATATGTCTGACTTGAGATCAGTAGGAGCATAGGCGAGGGCTCGGGACCTGTCTCTTATACACATCTCCGAGCCCACGAGACTCCTGAGCATCTCGTATGCCGTC
>NZ_JOEH01000045.1 GCF_000719095.1 Streptacidiphilus jeojiense
GGTGGCCCACCCTGTCGGCAGAGCGGAAGCTACCCGGGTCCACGCCCCCGGCGCACCACCCCACGCTGATCGGCTACACCACGCCAAGGGACGCGATCCCGCTGGTCAAGCGGGGCATCGGCAACCTCGCTGCCGCTGACCTCAGCCAGATCACCCGCGCGGTGAAACGCAAGCTCAAGATGCTGCAGTACCGGCCGGAGGTCCTCGACGGCTGTCTGGCGGGCGCCGGCCTGAGCATGGCTTTGTCCCCTGACCGACGCTGGGATGAAAATGCCCGACCGCTTACGACGCCAGGTATGGCAGCATCATCGCCATGTCATTGCTGACCTGGGACTACGAGGGTGAACTGTTCTGTGCCCTCACCACCGTGACTGGTACAGCTGAAGGCCGGATGACACATTTCGAGCTCAGCGAGGCTCGCATGGTTCCGGGCGGAGCTCCTTCTGTGCCTGCTTCGCCGGCTCCAGGGCCGACAGCTGTGACGGTGCTTGTCTACGCACCCGAGGATGAGAAGCCAGCAGAGGTCTACTTCGACACGATGCAAACGCTGCCGTTCGCCGTCCTCCAGCACTTCGTGGCGCTCGTTGCCTCACGCTTGGAAAGCGCAGGATCGTAGAGCAGCCGCCCTGGCAGCACAGCCAGATCCTGGGCCGACATCACGAGTTCAAGTTCAGTAGCCGAAGAACCTCAGCAGCTGGTCGTTGACTTCTTCGGCGTGGGTCCAGCACAGGCCGTGGTCGGCGCCTTCGATCGGTGCGTAGGTGCTGTCCTTGATCAGCGCGTGGGCGGCCGGCCCGCAGGCGTCGATGGGCAGGATCCGGTCTGCGGTGCCGTGCAGGATGAGCACGGGGATGTCGATCTTCGGCAGGTCGGCGCGGAAGTCGGTGTACCAGCTCGCCACGCAGGCGATCGTGCCGACGGGCGAAGCCGAGACCGCGGCGTTCCAGGCGTCCTGGACTGCCTCAGCGCTGATTCGGGTGCCCAGGTTTTCGTCGAGGTTGAAGAAGTTCTTGTTCCATTCGGTGAAGTAGGCGAACCGGTCGGCCGTCAGCGCGGCCGCGATCTGGTCGAACACCTCCTGGGGCACGCCGTCCGGGGTCTGCGGGGTCTTGAGCAGATACGGGGGGACGCCGGAGATGATCGCGGCCTTGCGGACCCGGGCCGAGCCGTAGGTGCCCAGGTAGCGGGCGATTTCTCCGCCACCCATGGAATGCCCGGCCAGGTCGGTGTCTTGGAGGTCGAGAGTGGTCAGCAGGGTGTTCAGGTCGGAGGCGAAGGTGTCGTAGTCGTAGCCGGTGCTGGGCTGGCTGGAGCGGCCGAAGCCGCGGCGGTCGTAGGTGATCACGCGGCGTCCCTGTGCCAGCAGGGCCCGTTCCTGACGTTCCCAGGCCCGGCCGCTGAGCGGGAAGCCGTGGATCAGGACGATCGGCCGTCCTTGGCCGTGGTCCTCGTAGTGCAGCTCGATCGGTGTGGAGTTCTCGTCGCCGACGGTGATGCGGGGCATGCTCTGCTCCTTCGTGAGGGGCGCCGGGCCAGGGAACCGGTCCCGGCTGAGGCTTGCTCATGCAGGCCGGACGTAGGGGAAGTCCGGGAGGCGCAGTGCCTGGGCGGTGGCGGGGGTCAGGCCCGAAGGCACCGCGGTGTTGAGCACCAGCGAGAGCATTGCCTCGGGTGCATTGTCGGCCAGGGTGCGACCGTTGCGCGCGGCGAAGCCGTAGCCAGCCGGGGTGCCCAGGACGTAGGGCAGTACGTCGGGGAAGAGCTCGCAGGCCACGGTATTTCCGTAGCCGTCCGGGTCAGCCGATGTGCCCGCGGCGCGTACGACCGCGGCAACCTGGTCGGCGATCTGCTTTCCGGCGGCCGCGGCGTCCTGGGAGGGGTGGCGCGTGTTGGCGGGGTTGGTGAACTCGACGTCGGTGGGCCAGAAGATCGGCCACATCATCGGGTGCCCTGCGCGGTTGACCTGCCGCCAGCCTCCCGCGTCGGTGGCGAGTTTCGTCGCCGCCCACAGTCCGATCCGGGTACCGGGCCTGAGCACCGGGTGGCTGTGGGGCACTTCGAGCACGATCGTCTGGACGGTGGTGCCGGCGAAGCTGTTGGACGCCGCCTGCGGCTGCCAGTCCGCCAGCTGGGGTGCGGAGCCGTCGGCCACTGCGGCGTTGATCCGTGCAAGCAGCGACAGGTCGATGTAGAAGCAGTCCGCGATCCTGCCGGCATAGATCCGCACGCCGCCGGAACGCACACTCTCGCCGGTGCGGCCCTGGGCGAGGACTGGTGAGTCGGCGAGGTCCCCCTGGGCATCCTGGCCCGTGAGCTCGCCCATGGTGTAGGCCTGCTGGCCGTCCTCGTCCGGCTCATCGAAGGCGAAGCGATAGGTCAGGGCCTCGAAGTCGGCGCCGTCGAGGTGGACCTTGAATTCGTAGCGCGCTTCAGAATGGAAGCCGGGTTTTGCGCATGTGCCCGTGATGTCGGAGTTGACGTTCACCACGAACACGGTGCTGTCCTGGCCGGGGAAGACATACAGATCGTCGATGAGCAGTTGGCCGCTTCGCGCGGCGAGAGGGGTGTCGAGGTGGTGGGACATGTAATCGCCTCGCGGAGTCGAGTTACCGGTCGGCCCACGGTGGTCGCAGCGTTGCTCCGGCGGGGGAGCCGACCGAAGTGCTGCGGTCCCGCTGGTGCTACGGCCGTCGCCACTGTTGACGGATACAGGATCCTTCGGTCGGCAGGCGATGCGTACGCCAGAACCGGGTGGTCGCATGCGATGCGGTATCCGAAGACATCCTGATAATGATGATTTAATCAGTAGCGATGAAAGTAGTCAACTGTCTTCGATGGCGCCAGAGAGCTCTCGGGAGCGGGCCCCTGGGTTGACGCAGCTTCAGGGCCTGGACTTCCAGCTGCGGGCGCTTGGCGGATCAGGCGAAGAGCGTCGGCCGCAGGCGCAGGGATGTGCTCTTCCGGCAGCACCGCGGCAAACCTCGGCATCGCGGGGAGCGCGGGCACGGGCCGGTGCTCCGGCGATGGTCTCGGGCGCGGCTGGGCGCGCGGGGTCAGGGGAGCTGCGGCAGGGGGCGGGTGGCGACCTCGTGGGCCTCTTCGAGCGGGAGGCCCAGGAGACGGAGAATCAGTTCGGCCATCTGCTCGCCCGCCTTCGCGTCGATGCCGGCGGCGGTGTTGAGCTGGAGCAGTCCGATCATCGCGCCGCCCACCGCGCTCAGTGCGACCTTCGTGTCGTCGAGGACGAACCGGCCCGATGTCCTGCCGACCTCCAGGTCGCGCAGGGCACGCGGGCCCAGGCCGGTGTCGGCGTGCACGTGGGGGAGTCCCCGGAGCCGGACGATCTGGGTGACCTCCGGATGGGTGGCCGCCAGGATCAGGGTCAGGCGCACGGAGGCGGAGATGGTCTCGGCCGGGTCGTCGATGTGCTGGGTGACGCTGTCGAGGAGTTGTCCGTACTCCTCCAGTGCGTCGGCGACCGCGGCGTCGAAGAGCTCGGTCTTGGTGGCGAAGTGGTTGTAGAAGGTTCCGAATCCCACGTCCGCACGTGCGGCGATCTCCTGGATGCTCGCCGAGGTGTCTCCGGACTCGGCCAGGATCCTGCGTGCCGCGGTGACCAGTGCCTGACGGGAATGGGCCCGACGGCGCTCGAAGCGGTTGGCAGTCTGCGGGGTCGGCTTCTGCATGTGCTCACCCTAGAGCACGTACTTCACAATTGATGAACCTGTCAGAGGTGGCAGGGGCTCAAGGGCTCAGAGGTCGCAGGGGCGAGGAAGAACGCCGCTCATGCACTGCGTACACCGTGGGCGGTGCCCTGGGTTTCACCGGTGTCCCTGTCCGGCTCCGTGTCCGTGTCGGTGGCGCTGACGCGGCCGGGCTGCTCCTGCTCCGAGGACGACCGCCCCGCGGACGGCATGACCAGGGCCACGACGCCGGTCCCCACGGCCATCGCGATGCCGCCGATGAGGCTGGTGTGGGCGACGGCGTCGGCGAAGGACTGGTGGGCGGCCGAGACCAGGGCCTGGGCCTGTGTCGGGCCGCCCTGCGGGCTGTGCGCGATGTGCTCGGCCACGCCCAGGGCTCCGCCGATCGAGTCCTTGGCGGTGTCCAGTGCGGCGCCGGGCAGCTTGCCCGCGACCGCGTCGGTGAGCCTGTCCCGGTAGGTGGTGTTCAGGACCGAGCCGAGGATGGCGATGCCGAGTGCGCCGCCGAGTTCGAGCGCGGTGTCGTTGGTGGCGCCGCCGACGCCGAGATCGTGCTCGGGGAACGCCTCCATGATCGTGTCCGTGCACGGGGACACGCTCAGGCCGATGGCGAAGCCCAGCAGGGCGAACGGGGCGACGAAGTCGGTGTAGCCGGAGCCCGGGTCGATCCGCATCAGCAGCAGGACACCGGCGGTGCCGACGGCCATCCCGGCGACGACCATGGGCTTGACGCCCAGCCTGGGGGTGAGCCGTCCGGTCACCGCGGCTCCCACGAACACCGCGCCGGCCAGCGGGAGCAGCCGTATGCCGGTGTCGAGCGGGCTGTAGCCGAGGACGAACTGCAGGTGCTGGGTGGAGTAGTACAGCGCCCCGAAGGTTCCGAAGAAGAACATGAGGACCGCGATCATGGAGCCGGAGAAGCTGCGGATCCTGAACTTGCGCACGTCCAGGATCGGGCGCGGGTGTCGCAGTTCCCAGGGGACGAATGCGGCCAGGCCCAGCGCCGCGGCGATCGCGCCGGCGAGAGGCCCGCCGGTCCAGCCGAAGCGGGCGCCTTCGATGACGGCGTAGACCAGGGCTCCGACGGTGACGACGGACAGCAGGCCGCCGACGACGTCGATCCGTCCCCTGCCTTCGGCGCGGGAGGGCGGCACCAGGGCCATCGCGAGCACGATCGCCACCGCGGCGACGGGCACGTTGATCAGGAAGGTCGATCCCCAGGCGTGGTTCTCCAGCAGTCGGCCCGCGAGCAGGGGGCCGAGGGCGATGGCGAGCCCCGAGGTCGCGCTCCAGGCGGTGATGGCCTTGGCCCGCTCGCTGCGGGGGAAGGTGGCGACCAGCAGGGAGAGGGTGGCGGGCATGATCAGTGCGGCGCCGATGCCCATGACGGCGCGGGCGGCGATCACCGCGTCGGCCTGGTGGACCAGGCTGCCCATGACGGAGCCGGCGCCGAAGATCAGCAGGCCGGTGACGAGTCCGCCGCGGCGGCTGTACTTGTCCCCGACCGCACCGAGCATCAGCATCAGGGCGGCGTAGGGGACGGTGTACGCGTCGATGACCCACTGCAGCTGGCTGGCGTCCAGGCCCAGGTCGCGGGTGAGGTCGGGCGCGGCGACGATCAGCGAGGTGTTGGCCATCACCACGATCAGCAGGCTGAGGCACAGCACGAACAGGGCGGCCCAGCGCTTGGGGTAGGGCCCGGCCATCCGGGGGACGGGAGTGGAGGCGATCAGTGGCATAGCGGGTCCTTCATGCGGAGCAGAAACTTGCACATCGATGTGCATGTTAGTTTCCTGCGCACGCATGTGCAAGTATTGCTGGAGAGCCGAAGAAGGAGATGCCGTGACCACCCCCGCGCCCAGCGCCCCGCTCAGGCGGCACGCCCGCTCCAATCGCGCGCGCATCCTGGCGGTGGCACGGCGGGAACTGGGCTCGAGCCCGGATACGACGCTGGACGAGATCGCGATCGCGGCCGGTGTGGCCCGGCGGACCCTGTACGGGCACTTCCCCGGCCGTGAGGCCCTGCTGGAGGCACTCGCCGAGGAGGCCGAGCAGGCGCTGCGCGACGCCCTCGAGGACGGGCCGGCCCTGGACGGGCGCCCGGAGTACGCACTCGCACAACTGGTGCTGCGGCTCTGGGGAGTGGGCGACCGCTACCGGATGCTGATCTCCGTCGCCCGACGTGATCTGGGCTTGGAGCGGGTGGAGAAACTGCTGGAGCCGGCCCGGCACGCGGTGACCGCGGTGCTGGCGCGCGGACAGGGGGAGGGAACGTTCCACCGGCTGCTGCCGGTCGACGCCCTCAACGCCGGCCTGGAGGCCCTCAGTATGGCCCTGCTGGAACGCCTGGATCCGGAGGAGTTCCAGGACCTCCCGGGAGCCGTGGCCATGCAGAGCCTCGTCGCCGCAGGCGTACCTGCGCTTGCGGCCCAGGAGGTCGTGGGGGAGGTCCGCCGAGAGGCCCCCGGCGCATCCTCCGGCGCATGATCAGACCCGGGTGTCCGAGGTGCCGGCGCCGCTGTCGGGGGTGAAGGTGACATCACGTCCCGTCAGGTCCACGTTCACCCCGGAGGCGTCGGTCGTGAGGCCTTGGAGCTTCAGCCCCTGCGGGAGGTTGCGGAGGGTGAGCGGCTGCTCCAGGGCCCTGGTGACCATGGACGCGACGCCGGGGGGCAGGTCGCCCACGACACGGGGGTCCCGGAAGGCGATGCCGGTCGGGCCTGCGACGGCGAGTTCGGCGGAGACGGTGACCTGCCCCAGTAGGGGCACGTCCGCGGTGGCGTCCACGCGTCCCGGGTCGCGGTCGGGCCGGATCTGTAGTCCCAGGCTGTCGGAGAGGTCGCGGTAGGACAGGGACGCGGTTCCCCGCACCGAGTCGACGTGGGCGGCCTGTGCGTTGCCGTACGCGCGCAGGCCGTTCAGGTGCAGGCTCAGGCCGGTGATCGGGACAGGACGGGAGCCGGAGGCCGGTATCTCGCCCGAGCTGAGGTCGACGTGGGCCAGCTGCCCCGAGAGGACCTGGGTGAGGACGGGTATGCCGCCCACGTGGACCGAGGTCGGACCGGCTGCCCCGGTGGCCTCCTGGAACGCCTCGGCCGTCCGGTGCTCCACCCAGGCGTCGGTGAGCCGGTCCGCGAAGCCCGCGGCCGCCACGGCGCAGAGCAGGCCGAGGGCGGCGAACCGCCGGGCGCGGGGCTTCGGTATCAGACGCATCATCATCGTTCCTTGCTGCAGGGGGAGTTGCGGTGCCCCGGGCTGGCCGGCCCCTGGGGTTGCACGACGCCCGCGGTCGACCCGGGGCCCGGCCCACAGTAGATACTTGCACGTTCATGTGCAAGTATTGGCGGATCATCCGTCCCTGGAGAGGTAGGGCACCGCACATGGAGAGGATCACTCCCCACCAACGGGGCATGGCCGTGATCCACGAGGACCGCGCCGCGATGACGTCCGGGAGCAGCCAGGCCGGACCGATCGGCGGCCGCTACGTCCTGCGCGAGGTGATAGGCCGCGGTGGGATGGGCGAGGTGTGGCTCGGAGAGGACCTCCTGCTCGGCCGGCCGGTCGCGGTCAAGGTGCTGCACGCGGAACTGTCCTTCGATGAGACGGCCCTGGCCCGGTTCCGCCGGGAGGCGCGTTCCGCGGCCTCCCTCAACCACCCCCGCATCGCCACCGTGTACGACGCCGGCGAACTGCCCTGGACCCCGCCGAGGCCCTACCTGGTCATGGAGTACGTCGACGGGCAGACCCTGGCCGAACGTCTGCGCCAGGGGCCGCTGCCGGTCCACGAGGCGGTCGGGTTCACCGTCGGTGTCCTGGACGGACTGGCGTTCGCGCACGCGCGCGACCTGGTGCACCGCGACATCAAGCCCGCCAATGTGATGATCACCAACGGCGGTGGGGTCAAGGTGATGGACTTCGGCATCGCCCTGGCCCTGGGAGGGCCGGACACCACCAGGACCGCCACGGGCACGGTGATGGGAACCGCCGCCTACATGTCACCGGAGCAGGCCTGCGAACGGACCACGGACTCACGCTCGGACCTGTACTCCACCGGCTGCCTGCTCTACGAACTCCTCACCGGCCGCCCGCCCTTCTGTGCGGACAGCGCTCTCGCCCTCATCTACCAGCACGTCCATGAGACCCCCGAGGCACCGAGCCGGCTGCGGCCCGCCGTGCCGCCCGAACTGGACGCCGTCGTCCTCGGCGCACTGGCCAAGGACCCGGGCCGGCGCTGCGCCGGCGCCGAGGACATGAGCGCCGCCCTGCGGGGCCTGCGTCTGCCGACAGCCCTGCACCTGCCGCAGGCCCTGCGGCCGTCGACGGAGGGGGTGGAGACCGTACGGCTGGGACGCTCCGGTGCGACCGCACCGGCCGCCCGGCCGCCCGACACCCTGCTGGAGGAGCCCCGCCCCGGAACCGGCCACCGCGCCCGGGTCCTCGTCGCGACGGGCGCACTCCTGGCCGTCGCCGCGGCCGCGGTCCTCACCGGGGCCACGCAGGCCGGGATGGGGCAGCCGTCTGCGCGGCAGGGGCGCGGGACACCCGGCGCGACCGCCCCCACCGCCACGACCGGGAGCGGCTCGGCCGGCAGTCGGTCGACGACGTCGAGCACCGGGCGGGTGGGGATCCCGGGCGATCTGGTGGGCCGCAGGGCGGGGCGGGCGGAAGCGGAACTCGCCGGACTCGGCCTGCGCTTCGCCCTGGCGCCCGGCTCTCCCGCTGGAACGGACACGATCGTCACCGGCACGCTGCCGCCGGCCGGCACCGACGCGACCGTCGGCGACACCGTTGTCCTGCTCGTCGCCGAGACCGCCACGGGCTCGGCGGCACCCTCGTCGACCGGCAGGAGCCCGGCCTCCGCTTCGCCCTCGGCGGCGTCCCCATCGTCCTCGGCGGCATCACCTTCGCCTACGGCGGACCCGCCCTCACCGTCGGCGACCTCCTCGACACCCGCAGGGGCCCCGCCGCGCAGCCCTGCCCCGCCGCTCCCGCCCCTGGCCGTTCCGCCACCCGGATAGCCCTGTCTCAGTTCTGATAGATACATCATTTATTGCCGCGCACACCTTGACGATAAAAGGGTCATGCCTGATAATTTCATCATTACAGCAATGTTGCTGGGAGGCACCATGTCTGACACCCGCTCCAACGGGGCCGTCGCCACAACGGCCCACCAGGACCTCCACAGCGAGCAGGGCGCCCTGCGCGGCGAGCATCCGGGCCGGTCCAGGAATCCCGTGGTCAAGGTGGCGGACCTGGCCTGGCTGGAGTTCGAGAAGCCCGACCTGGACCGGGCCGAGGTCTTCGCCCGGGACTTCGGCTTCCAGATCGCCGCGCGCACCGAGAACGAGCTGTGGCTGCGCGGCACCTTCGCAGGCTCGCCCTGCACGGTGATCCGCCGCGGGCGCACCTCCCGCTTCATCGGCCCGGCGTTCCGCGCGGCCGAGCGGGCCGACCTGGACCGGCTGGCCCGGGCCACCGGCACCGAGGTGCGCGACGCGGGCGTGCCTGGCGGCGGCAGTGCAATCGGCCTGCTCGACCCCTCCGGCCTCCCGGTGCGGGTCGTGCACTGCGCCGAACAGCTCCCCGAACTGCCGGGACAGCAGCCGCTGCTGCTCAACTCCGGGACGGAGCAGCGTCGCACCGGAGCCGCCCAGCGCCCGCCGCGCGAGCCGTCCCGCATCCAGCGGTTGGGCCACGTGGTACTGGAGACCCGGGTGTTCGCCCAGGCCCTGGACTGGTACCTGGACACCCTCGGGATGATCGTGTCCGACTTCCTGTTCCTGGACGGGCAGCGCGAACGCGGTCCGTCCATGGCGTTCCTCCGCTGTGACCAGGGCGCCCTGGCCGTGGACCACCACACCCTGGCGATGCACCTGGGGCCGGGCAACGGCTATGTGCACTCCGCCTACCAGGTGACGGACCTCGACGCGATCGCGGCCGGCGGCGAGTACCTGAACGAACGCGGATACAAGCGCAGCTGGGGCATCGGCCGGCACATCCAGGGCAGCCAGCTGTTCGACTACTGGCGCGACCCCGACCGGCTGATGCTGGAGCACTTCGCCGACGGCGACCTGTTCTCCTGCGACCTCGAGCCCGGCTGGGCCCCGATGTCGACGAGCGGGCTGGCCCAGTGGGGCCCTCCCGCCACCAGGGACTTCGTCGGCGCGAACCCATCGCCGCAGCGGATCCGCGATGTCATCGGAGCCCTGCGCGGCGACAACGAGATGGACCCGGCACGCCTGCTGGCACTGCTCCGCGCCGCCAACTCCTGACCCCCGCGAACTCCTGCCCCCACCCACCCCTTTGACGAAGGCCACGACCATGAGCACCAACATCCTGCGCAGCGCCGAGGGCTGGTGGGTCGTCCTCGGCGACCGTGCCGTCCCGGTCGACACCGCGGCCGTCACCACCGCCGAACTGATCGCCGACCGGGCCGCGGTACGAGCGGCGGCACGCTCCGGCGGGGCGGGCACATCCGTCACCGACCTGGTGCCGCTCGCCCCGGTGACCACCCCCTGCCGGGTGGTCGCCCAGATGGTCAACTACCGCAGCCACGCCCACGACTCCGGCTTCACCGGGGACATCCCGCCCGCCTTCTTCCGCAAGGCGTCCGGCTCGCTCAGCGGCCCGCGCCAGGACATCGTCCGGCCGGCGCATGTGCGGCTCCTGGACTACGAGGTCGAACTGGGCCTGGTCATGGGTGCTGCGCTGCCGGTGGGCAGCGTGGTCGAGGAGGCGGACCTGCCCTCGTACATCGCCGGGCTCGTGATCACCGACGACGTCAGCGCCCGTGACGTACAGCTGACCCGGACGCAGTTCTACGAGAGCAAGTCCTACCCGACCTTCACACCGACCGGGCCCTACCTGGCGCTCCTCGAACCGGAGGACTTCGCCCGTCTCCCGGACCTGCGGCTGCGCCTGTCGGTCAATGGTGACCTGCGCCAGGACCGCCCGCTCACCGACATGATCGTCCGCCCGGCCCAGGCCCTCACCCTGCTCGCCCGGTTCCAGACCCTGGACCCCGGCGACCTGCTGCTGACCGGCACCCCCGGCGGCACCGCGCTGAAGGCCCCGCCCAAACCCGTCGAGAAGATCGGCGCACTGCTGCCGCCCGCGGTGAAGTGGAAGGTCTTCTTCAGGAGTCAGGCCAGGAATCCGCGCTACCTGCAGACCGGCGACGTGATCACGGCGACGATCGCCACCGCGGACGGCCGGATCGACCTCGGCGAACAGCGCACGCCCGTCACCCACGCGAAGTAGCGCACGCACAGCAGGAGGAGAGCCGCACCATGACCGCGCCGCACCCCGACCCCCACACCACACCTGACCCCCTCACCACGCCGGACCCCTTCACCACACCCGATCCGCAGACCGTCGCCGACAGCCGGATCATGGACTTCGCCCGCCGGGTCGGCGTGGACGGCACCGACTACGCCGCCCTGCACCACTGGTCGGTCACCGATCTGGCGGGCTTCTGGGGAGCGGTGTGGGAGTACTTCGCCATCGACGCGGACACCCCGTACCAGCGAGTGCTGGGCCAGGAGACCATGCCCGGCACCCGCTGGTTCCCCGGCGCCACCCTCAACTACGCCCACCACGCCCTGCGCAACCTGCCCTCCGGCGATCCGGCGATCATCGCCCTGGACGAGACCGGCTCCGGCTACGAGGTGACCGGGGAGCGGCTGCGAGCCCAGGTCGCCTCCGTCGCGGCGACGCTGCGCGACCTGGGCGTGGGGAGGGGCGACCGGGTGGTCGGCTACCTGCCCAACACCCCGCACGCGATCATCGGGTTCCTGGCAACCGCGAGCCTGGGCGCCGTGTGGTCGGTATGCGGACAGGACTACGCCGCCAAGGCCGCTGCCGACCGGTTCGCCCAGCTCGAACCCACGGTGCTGATCGCCGCCGACGGCTACCTCTTCAACGGCACCGTCCACGACCGCCGGGACGCAGCCGTCGAACTCGCCGGCGCGCTGCCGACGTTGAAGGCGACGCTGCTGGTGGACCACGTGGGCCTGCCGTGGCCGCCGGGGGCGTACCCGTCCCTGGCCGTCCCCTGGGAGGACGCAGCCGGCCGCACCGAGGAACTCGCCTGCACGCCGGTGCCGTTCGACCACCCGCTGTGGGTGGTGTTCTCCTCCGGCACCACCGGCCTGCCCAAGGGCATCGTCCACGGCCACGGCGGTGTGCTGCTGGAGCACCTGAAGACCCTCGGCCTGCACTCCGACCTGGGCCCCGGCGACCGGCTGCTGTGGTACACCACCACCCACTGGATGATGTGGAACCTGGTCGCCTCGACACTGCTGACCGGCGCCACGACATGCACCTACGACGGCAGCCCGGCGCCGTTCGCCCACCTGGACATCCTGTGGGAGCTGGCCGCACGCCACCGGGTGACCGTCTTCGGCACCAGCCCCCAGTACCTGCTGGGCATGGCCAAGTTCGGCATCGACCCGTCCGGACACGACCTGTCCTCCGTCTGCGTGGGCGGCTGCACCGGCTCCGCGCTGCCGGCCTCCGCCTACCCGTGGGTCCGCGACCACGTGGGCGAGCACGTGCTGCTGGCCTCCACCAGCGGCGGCACCGACGTGGTGTCCGGCTTCGCCGGCAGCGCGCCCAACACCCCGGTCTGGGCGGGGGAGTTGTCGGCGCCCAACCTGGGTGTGGCGCTGGCCGCGTTCGACGACGCGGGCAACCCGGTCACCGACCGGGTCGGCGAGCTGGTGGTCACCCGCCCCATGCCGTCGATGCCGCTGTACTTCTGGAACGACCCCGACGGCAGCCGCTATCACGATGCCTTCTTCACCACCTACCCCGGCGTCTGGCGGCACGGCGACTGGATCACGGTGACCGGACACGGCTCGGTGATCGTCCACGGCCGCTCCGACAGCACGTTGAACCGCAACGGCGTCCGCCTCGGCAGCGCGGACATCCACGATGTCGTCGAACGCCTCCCCGAGATCGCCGAGGCCCTGGTCATCGGCGCGGAGGAGCCCGGCGGCGGCTACTGGATGCCGCTGTTCGTGGTCCCAGCGGCCGGCGTGACCCTGGACGACGCCCTCAGCGAGCGGATCCGCGACGCCGTCAGGACCGGCGCCTCGCCGCGCCACGTCCCGGACGAGATCATCCAGGTGCCGGGCATCCCGCACACCCGCACCGGCAAGAAGCTGGAGGTCCCGGTCAAGCGCCTGCTCCAGGGCGCCCCGGTGGAGCAGGTCGTCGACCCGGCCGCGGTGGACGCCCCCGAACTCATCGACCACTACGCCCGCCTGGGCGCCGCCCGCCGGGAGCGCTCCGCATGACCACCGCACAGGTCGTCCTCGCGACCGTGCTCTGCCTGGCCTTCATCCCCCTGGGCCTGGCGAAGATCGCCGCTGTGGCGTTCATGCGCCGGGCCGCGGCGCACCTTGGCATGTCACCGGGCCGGTACCGGGCCATCGGCGCCCTGGAACTGGCCGGAGCCGTCGGGCTGCTGCTCGGACCGGTCTGGGGCCCGATCGCTCTGGCCGCCGCGACCGGGCTGGCCCTGCTGACGGCCGCGGCCGCCGCGGCCCACCTGCGCCACGGCGACCCGCCCGCACGAGCCCTGTCCGCCGTTGTGCTGGCCCTGGCAGCGGTGGCCTACATCGCGTTGGCGGCGGCCGCCGCCTGACCCGTTGTCGCCCCCGGGCCAGACGAACCGCCCGGCGTCGGCGGAACCCCCCGGCGTCGGTCGAACGCCGGGCGTCAGACGAACTCCGGGCGTCGCAGGAACTCCCGAATGACGGCGACCGTTCCCTCGGGAACCTCGAAAGGCCAGAAGTGGCCGGAATCAAAGAGGTGCACGCCGCTTCCCCGCGGGAGCTTCGCGACAACAAGGGGGTCGGTGTAGAACTCGCGGGGCTGGACCGGGTCGTCCGCTCCCTGCAGGAGCAGCACGGGGCACCTCCACCGGGGGATGAGCCGGGTGCGCCGCTCGATCCACTCCTGGCGGAACGACGAGGAGTTGAAGTACCGGGGAACCGCCGTACTGATCCCGTCGTAACTGAACTCCTGCACGGTCCGGACCAGGTCCGACACCTCCACTTCGCGTTCGGTCAGCAGGGTGTAGGCGCTGACGACCAGTCGCCGGGCATCGGCCAGCACGGAGGGGGCGTCGGGCGAGGTGAACACCTCCTGCTGGGGATGCAGGTCGGGGTGGAGATGCCACAGGTGCTGCTGGCCCCGGCCGTAGCGGATGACGCGGTTGCCCGCCCGGGCCACCAGGTGGTCGCCGACCGGGGTTCCCCGGTCGTGCGTGACCAGGCTGAACCGCTCGATCCGGAGCCGGTCCAGCAGGGCTTCGAGCTGGATGGCGACTCCCTCCTGACGGTAGTCGCCGGTGCCCTTCTCGGACTGGCCGTAGCCCTTCAGGTCCACGGCCAGGCAGCGGTAGTCGCAGCCGAGGGCTTCGAGGGCGTAGTGCCACTGCCACCATGAATCCGGTACGCCGTGCAGGAAGACGACGACAGGGGCATCGGCAGCACCGGCCTCCACGTAGTGCCAGCGCACGGTTTCGCCGTCACCGGGAGCGTCGACGAAGCGGTGGGTGACGGTGACCTGGCCCAGCCGCTCCTGGTCGCCGTCCGCGTCGGGTGCGCGTGGCGGCGTCGGGGGCAGATCGGCCAGGAGCCGGTCCACCCCGGACAGCCTGCCGACGGCCTGCTCCAGTCCGGGGCGGACACGCGGCGGAGGCGCGGTGTACTCATGCGCAGTCTCGTGCTCAGTTACGTCGTACGACACGGTGGATCATCCCTCCAGAGACTTCCGGTCCGGGCGCTCCGAACCGCTCTTCACCGCGCGGCGCTCCCGGACAGGGGAGCGGACGCAGTCTCCTCGACCGGCCCGCGGGCGGTGCACAGAACCGGCGCCCAGGCGGCAGCGCCAGAGAAGCCCCGGCCGCCGGCCGGGACGACGTCCATCACGACGCGGTCGGGGCGCACCAGGACGGCGTCGGCGCGGCCGCGCCGCAGCCAGGCGGCCAGGGTGCCGTCGTCGTTGAGTGCGGCCACCGGCACCGCCCGGACGCCGAGCCCCTGGACCAGCGCGTTCAGCGAGGGCGAGGGGTCGGCGGCGGTCAGCACGGCGAAGGAGTCGCCGAGCACCTCGTCCAGACGGGCCCGCCGCCCGTCGGCGTCGACCCACGGCTGCGGGCAGTGGGTACCCACCAGTCGGCTGCCCCGGCGGGTATGGCGCCCCACCAGGGGCCCGGCAGTCAGGGCCGGGCTGAGGTCCCGGCCGGCCGCCTCGGTCAGACCGGGTATCCGGCAGGCCACGGCCAGCAGCCTGCGGCGCAGCGCGGCGGCGCCATCCTGGCCGCCGGTCATGGCCCAGCCCATGAGCACCGCCAGCCGGATCACATGCCGTGCGTGCGGCTTGCGCTCGCTCTCGTAGGTGTCCAGCAGCCGCTCGTCGCCGCCCTGCCGGAGGACCCGGGCGAGCTTCCAGGCGAGGTTGTAGGCGTCGCGCAGCCCCGAGCACAGCCCCTGTCCGATGAACGGCGGCATGAGGTGGGCGGCGTCGCCCAGCAGGAACACCCGTCCGCTGCGCCACCGGTCGGCGGTACGTGCCCGGAAGGTGTACTCCCGCTCGCGCACGACCTCGAAGTCCCCGTCGTACGAGGGCGGCAGCCACGGAGCGACCAGCTCGCGGACCGGCTGCTGCCCGTCCCGCAGTCGGAACTCCCAGCGGTAGCGGTCCTCGCCGACACGCATGAAGGTCGCCGGCCGGTCCGGGTCGCAGACCTGGTCCACACCCTCCCAGCAGCGGACGTCGGCTGTGGTCCGCACGTCGATGACGGTCCAGCGCTCCTCGAAGCGCAGGTCCTCCCACGCGGCGCCGATGGCCTGGCGGGTGAGGCTGTTCGCGCCGTCGCAGCCGAGGACCGCCTCGGCCCACAGCTGGTGCTCCCCGTCGTCGTCGCGGTAGGTCACGCATACCGGGCCCCCGGTGTCCGGCCCGATGCCGGTGACCTCCGCCCCGCTGCGCAGTTCGCACTCCGGGTACCGGGCCAGGGAGTCGCGCAGCAGCCGCTCCAGGGCGGGCTGTTCGAACATGCTGGTCTGCGGATAGCCGTGCGGGCCCTGCTTACTGCGGCGGAACTCGGCCATCACCCGGTGCCGGGCGTCGAGCAGCCGCAGCCCGTTGCCGGTGCGTGCCATCGCGGCGAAGGCCTCGCCGACCCCCGCGGCCTGGAGGATCCTGCGTACCTCGTCGTCCACGACCAGGGCGCGCGGGAGCGGGTAGACGTCCCGGTGGCGTTCCAGCACGATGCTGCGCACTCCGCGCCGGGCGAGGAGGAGGGCGGCGGTCACACCCACCGGTCCTGCGCCGACGATGACCACGGGCACGCTCGCGCCGGCGGGTGCGGCCGTACATGTTTCACACATGGTTCTCCTCCCGGCAACGCTGCCGTAATGATGAAACTATCAACTCTGCTGGATCGATCGTCAATAGATCAGTCAGTGAAATCTGATGCTTTCATCAAAACTGCTGCACGGTCCCCGTCTCCTTGTCGGGTGAACGGTGCGCTGCTCCCGTGGAGAACCCACCGGCTCCCTCGGGCTGCCGGAGCGAGGAAGCGGATGCGGCGCGGGGATCCTGGTGCGCCGAGGGTGTGTACGTCCCGCGGATGTCGTCAGGACATCGTGGTCCTACGGCTGGTGTGGGTGGTGGCCGGGTCTGCGGCGTGGAAGTCCTGTGCCCTCTGTGTCGAGCCGTAGGGTTTCCCGGCAGCGGTGCCCCGCAGGAGTAGGCAGCCGATCCGGCGGGCGTAGGGGCCCCGGGTGGTTGACTGCAAACGGCCTCGGTCGAGAGAACCATGCACACGAGCGGGTGATGGTCGACTGAGCGTTCGAGTCCGGGTCTCAAAGGTCAGGGCGCCCGGTCACAGTGGACTCCGCGGACATCGGTGTCGTGGAGACCTGGGATGAAGTCGACCAGCTGCTGGCCTGGGCCAAGGTTGGCGACGACGCCGACCTGATCTTCTGGGGGCGGCCCGGATCACTGGGGCTGACCGTGGGCGGCGGTTGAGGACCGGCGCTACGAAGGTCGCTGATATCCCCGGGCCGCGCCCCGGCTTGGTTCAGTCTGGATCGGAACGGAGCTGAGCTCGTACAGCGGAGGCCTGGTCCGATGCCATCCGATGCATCGCGGCGGAGGCCTGGTCCGATGCCATCCGACGGATCACGACAACGGCGTCGCCTGGCTGCATGTGACTGAGCACAGTGCCGGTCCAGACCAGGTCCATCCATCTCAATATCTCCACGACCTGACCTGGGGCCATGTGGCTGAGCATGGCGGCGGCCCGTTCAGGGTCCATCGGACGGAGTGGGGATTGATCCTCGTCGGTCGGACGGAGAACTCTGGCGGCGTGCTTCGGATCCATTCGGTCCAGTGCAGCAGCTGCAAGCCGTGGATGCAGCCAGGTGAGCGCCCTGGCGGCCCGGACCGGCTCCATTCCGCTGAGTGCAGCCCCGACCGGTGCAGGGGACAGCTTGATCGTGCGTTTGTACTCAAAAAAGCTGCTTCTGTACCACGAAGCCGCTATGTCAAGGGAGTCATGTCGACGGCTGTCAGGCTGGCGTGGGCCCGGAATCAGACCGACGCTGCGTTCGTCAAAGAACCTGTTCCAGGGTTGCTCACGTTCGATGAGGAGGAGTATGGCCGCGATCCGGCCTGAGTCCATCCAACCCAGAAGGGAGACCAGGAGCTTCGTCTCCATCTCGGCGAAGGCGACTGAAGCCCTGTGCGAATCCATCATGTCGCATGCGGCGGCGGCATCCGCTGGGGCCATCGCCTCAAGCGCGGGGCTGATCCGCTCAGGTTCCAGTCCGTCGAGTACCCGGCCAACCTCGGGAGGGGGCATCCTCTGGAGTACATGACCGAGTTTGTCTGCCTCCATTCGACGAAGCGCGACCTTGGCTCGCTGCGGACCCAGCCCAAGAATGATCTCCGTCGCCCGGTCGGCGGTCATGCTACTGAGGGCTGCAGCGGCGGGACCTGACGCCATCTGCTTGATTGCAGTGGTAGCCGGGCTCGCGTCCATCAGGTCAACGATGCCGGCAGCGGTTTGCGAGTCCATCACTTCGAGTGCCGCAGCAGCGTCCCCAAGGTCCATCGCCGTCAGCGTGATGGCGGCGCGTTCGCGATCCATCCGACGAAGGGTAATGGCTGCTTGGTTGGCGTCCATCTGCTCGATTGACCGAGCGGTCTCTTTGGGATCGGTTGAATCGATCATCCTGGGCGCTGGGTACGCTACTCCGCTCGCCACGCTGGTGCCCCGGTCGGCCTCCGCCTCCCAGATATTGACGGTCTGCGCCTCTGGGAGATCTTCCGCGCTGCCGTTCATTTCGAGTTGGCGTTCGAGTTCTTCGCAGCGCTCCTCGGCCGCGAGGCGGCGTTGATGAGCCGTAGCCAGCTCCGCTGCAAGGCGCTCGACCTCCTGCACCAGAGCCTCGCGAACCCGTTGCGCCTCGGCGAAGCCCTCTTGGTAGAGAGCGAGCTCAGCGGTGTGAGCGCCGCGTTCTTCCTCCAGACGGGCTTCAAGTTCGCGTTCACGCACGGCCGCCTGTGCGCCCCGAAGTCGCGCCTCCTGCAGATTCTCTTCGATTTCACGCTCGCGGATGACTGCGCGCGTAGCCGCGCGGTCGGCATCTTCGAGCTGGTCCTGCAGGAGCTGAACGGCGTGGACGTGCGAACCGCCTGTCGCCAAGGCTTCAGTGTGCAGCGCCTTCATGTGGGCGACCACCTCCTGTGTAGGAGCTGTACCGCCCTGCAGCTCAGTGAAGGCAACCAGGAGTTCACGTACGAAGGACCACGGTGGGATCCGTCCGCCGCTGAGATAGCGCGAGACCTGACTCTTGTGCAGATGGACGCGAGCGCCATAGCGGCCCTGGCTGATTCCCAGGGCGGTGAAGTATGTACGCATCGCCTGGACAAGATCGCGTTGCGGCTGCGGCAACGCTTCGTCGAGCGGCTGAAGCTCCCCCATCGAACACCCCGCTTTTCTGACTGCTCATCAACAGGGTCGCGTTGCCTTAGAGGTGGCAACCCGTCTCCTCTGCCGCAACACCTTGGGCCCATTTCACCCTGGTCAGACACCGACACGCAGCCGATTCCCAGAAAGGCCTCTCTATGCGCCGCTATCTGCCTGACCCAACGACCCGGTGCGGAGCACTGTTCTACGGAGTGAGCGGAGCATTGCTCGGAGGAGGGACTCTCGACCTGCTTCACCACATCCAGTTGATCTGGCATTGATCCGTCCCCCTTGCGAACGGCCGAGCGGGCCCGCCGCCAACCGAGATGCCGGGTTGGCGGCAGGCCCGTTTCCGTTCCGCTGCGCGGCGCTGTTAAGCAGTCGCAACGGGTCGATGTCAACGAAGGGGTCGTCGTCCGCGTCTCGCAGCGGGCGGGCGTACACCCGTTCGAAGGCGCACATCTGGTGCAACACCTTCCCTGGCCACAACGACAGTCGATACGGGGCCGTGGTCAACACTGGTGCGTCTAAGGCCACCTGCGACTTGACGGGCAACCCCGTCGCCGTATCCGTGTTTGTCGACGGGTCCTGGCAGGA
The DNA here is from genome assembly GCF_000719095.1 of Streptacidiphilus jeojiense. Classification (GTDB taxonomy): domain Bacteria; phylum Actinomycetota; class Actinomycetes; order Streptomycetales; family Streptomycetaceae; genus Streptacidiphilus; species Streptacidiphilus jeojiensis. Next base: position 19,294 of record NZ_JOEH01000045.1, read on the forward strand.
CAAGAACGGGGTCGGTTGGAACTCGGGAACGACCACCATTGATGTGTAGCGCGAGCGCGTCCGCTCACCCTCGGCAGCGCTGTTCCACGAGGCTGCCGAGGGCGAGTTGCTGTTCAGGGAGTGGCACGACGGGCGTTGCCGGCCTGTGCCAGGGCGCTCAGGGGCGTACCCGGATGACGGTCTTGCCTTTGCGTCGCTCGGTCGGGTTCAGCGCGGGGATGGCGTCGTCGAGGGTCGCGATGGTTCCGATGTGCGTGCGAAGGCGTCCGTCCCGTACCCGGTCGACGATCTCCACCAGCTGACTCGGAACGGGCTCGACGACGAAGTCGATCGCGAGGCCGTCGAGGGGGCGGGCCTCGACAGGGCCGACTGCCGACACCAGCGTTCCTCCGGGGCGGATGATGCTCGCCGAGCGCCTTTGGATGTCGCCCGCTGGTCGATGTCGATCTCGGCGCGGATCGTCGCGTCGTGGGGCACGGGTGCACCCAAGGTGGCCCGAACCGCCTTGGTCCGTTCGACTATCACGCCGGGGTTCATCCAGTCTTCGTCGTTGGATGGCTGGTCCACCGTGCACCTCTGCCTGTCAACCCTGGGGTGGCCGCCGGTACCGTATGTCTACATCGATGTAGACGTTTTGCGTTGGCGGCTGCCCATGGAGCCATCGTGCTCATGGGGATGATGCCACTGGCCACTGGGTTGTGTTCGCTGCTCGTTCATGGAGACGCCACTCCAGTACATCCATTTAGTTTCAGTTGTGGCTCCACAGTTCTAACCGTCGTTACACTTCAGACGTGATGGAGCTTGGAATGTCGATTCAGACAGCGGTATCCGCCCGCAGACGCGCAGCCGTGGCCCTGGCTGCGGGGATCGCCGTGGCCGGCCTGGCCACCGGATGCGGCGGCTCGGCCAGGGCGTCGAGCGCCGGTAGCGCCTCCGCCGCCTCCACCACCTCGGGTTCGTCCGCACCGGTGCCGCTGGTGGTCTACTCGGCGCAGGGCTATGACAAGGCCATGGTCACCGCCTTCCAGAAGGCCACCGGCATCCCCACCAAGCTCGTGGACGACAGCACCGGGCCGCTGCTGGCCCGGGTCCAGGCCGAGCGCGGCAACCCGAAGTGGGGCGTGCTCTGGGTGGACGGCGACGAGGCGTTCGCCTCGATGGACCAGGCCGGGATGCTGGTCAAGGGCTTCGAGCCGAACGTCCGGCTGAACGCCGCCGGGCAGGCGGTCGTCCCGGCCGACAAGAGCTACGTCCCCACCGGGCTCACCGTCACCGCCGCACTGGTCTACGACGCGACCAAGACCCCGAATCCGCCGACCAGCTGGCAGGAACTGCTCACCCCGGCCTGGAAGGGGCAGATCGGCATGAACGACCCCTCCGTGTCCGGACCCACCTACCCCTTCGTCGCGGGCATGTTCTCCCAGCTCGGCGGCACCAGCCAGGGCGAGGCCTTCTACAGCGGCCTGAAGAGCAACGGCCTGCACGTGTTCCAGACCAACGGCGACACCCTGCACGCCCTGCAGACCGGCCAGATCAAGGTCGCCCTGATCCAGAGCTCGGCCGGACTCGCCGCCGGCACCAAGAACCACAACATCAGGACCACCTACCTGCCCAAGGTCACCTCACTGCCCAGCGTGATCGGCATCGACGCCAAGGCGTCCGCCCAGGAGCAGGCCGAGGCAGAGCAGTTCGCCTCGTTCGTGCTCAGCGCCCAGGGGCAGCAGGTGATGCTGACCGGGGATCAGAACGGCGACTCGCTCTACTGGCCGATCGTGCAGGGAGTCTCCCCGCAGGCCGCGCTGCCCCCGCTGTCCTCGGTCCCCACCCAGGCGATCGATCCCAAGACCTGGGGCCCGCAGGAGGGGACCATCAACACCTGGTTCACCGACACGATCGTGCACTGAGCCATGACCGACACCACTACCGACTCCCGGCCGCGCCTTCCGGACGCGGCCGGGACGGCGGCCGCCGGCCGGCCGCCGATACGCCCGCCGCACCTGCTCGGCCGGGCCGGGGCCCGCCTGCGCGCCACCGCCCGGGCGCTGCCCTGGCTGTTGTTCGGCGCCGTCCTGCTCCTGCCGGTCATCGGCTTCCTGCTGGTCGCCGTCACCCCGCGACTGTTCGGACAGGGCGACGCCTGGTTCACCCTGAGCACGTTCGGCCAGGTGATGTCCGGCTGGACCGGTCGCGCGATGCTGGACACCTTCCTGGTCGGGACCGGCGCGGCCGCGGTCGCCACCGTCGTGGCCACCGCGCTGGCCTGGATCACCGAACGCGCCGACCTGGTGGGGCGCGGGGTGTGGCGGCTGCTGCTGTGGGCGCTGCTGCTCGCCCCCTCCTACCTGGAGTCGCTCGGCTGGACCTGGCTGGTGGAACCCCAGGGGGTGCTGTCGCGGCTGCTCGGCCACGACCCCGTCGCGCTGCGCTCGGTCGTCTTCGGACCGGCCGGGGTGGTCTGGGTGCTCGCCACCCGCGGCGTGCCCTTCGCCTACCTGGCCGTGTCCGCGCTGATCCGGGGCATGGGCCGGGAGTTCGAGGACGCGGCCCGCACCCACGGCGGCAACAGGCGCTCCACCGCGCGGCTGCTGCTGCCGATCCTGGCGCCGGGCCTGTGGGCCGGTTTCGCCATCGTCTTCGCCGAGTCCATCAGCGACTACGGAGTGGCCGCCACCCTCGCCGCGCAGGCGAACTTCCCCCTGGTCACCGGTGCCATGGAACAGTCGATCTCGACCTTCCCGGCCCAGTTCCCGCTGGCGTCCGCCCTGGGTTGGCTGCTGCTCGGACTGGTCGCCCTGGCCCTGCTGGCCCAGCGGCGCTCGATGCGCGGCCGCAGCTTCACCGTGCTCTCGGGCCGTACCCGCCCCGCGGTCCGCACCCGGCTCTCCGTCCGGGCGCAGGCCGGCGCGCTCACCACCGTCGGCGGATTCTTCGTCCTCGCCCTCGGCATCCCCGCCTTCGGTGCCGCCGCGGCCGCGCTGCTCCCCTCCGGCGGGAGCGTCACCCTCACCGGGCTCACCCTCGCCAACTTCCGCCAGGTGCTGCACACCGGCGAGCTGCTCTCGGCGCTGGGCTACTCGGCCCGACTGTCGGTGATCACCGCCACCGCGGCCCTGGTCCTGGGCGCCTTCGCCGGCCGGGCCCTGGCCCGACGCGGCGACGGCGCCGCCGGACGGATCCTGGACCTGCTGCTCCTGGCCGCCATCGCGCTGCCGTCGGTCCTGCTCGCCAGCGGCTACATCTTCACCTACAACCTGCCGCTGGCCTCGCACCTGGGGATCGACCTGTACGGCACCAGCGCGCTGCTGGTGCTCGGCTACCTCGCCGGCGCCCTGCCGTCAGCCGCACGACTGCTGTCCGGATCGCTGGGACAGGTCAGCGACTCGCTGCTGTGGGCCGCCCGGGTGCACGGCCGCCCGGCCACCCGGGCCTGGACCGGTGCGGTGCTGCCGCTGGTGGCCGGCTCACTGGTGTGGACCTGGCTGATCGCCTTCTGCGGCACCCTGCTGGAGCTGCCGGTCTCGCAACTCCTCGCCCCACCGGGCAGCGAACCGCTGTCCGTCGCCATCACCCGGCAGCTCCAGGGCTACAACGTCGGCGCGGGCGCGGCCATGACCGTCCTGGTCGTCCTGGCGGCCCTCGCGCTCATCGCCGCGGCCCTCGGTGTCCTGCGCCTGTTGCTCCCCGCAGCCCACCGCCTGGAGGCCGTGGCATGACCGCCCACCTGCGCGTCGAGAACCTCAGCAAGAGCTTCGGCCCGACCCGTGTCCTCGACGGGATCTCCTTCGCCGTACCGCCCGGGCGCTTCACCGTGCTGCTGGGGCCGTCCGGCTCCGGGAAGACCACCCTGCTGCGCTGCCTGGCCGGCATCGAGCGCGCCGAGTCCGGCTCCATCCACCTGGGCGAACGGGCGCTGGCGCAGGGCCGTTCCCACCTCCCGCCGGACCGCCGCGACCTGGCGATGGTCTTCCAGGACTACGCGCTGTGGCCGCACATGACCGCCGCCGCCAACGTCGGCTACGCGCTGCGCCGTCGGCGCCTGGACCGTGAGCCGTCCCGGCGGCGGGTCGCCGAGGTGCTGGCGCGGGTCGGCCTGAGCGACCACGCGGAGCAGTTCCCGCACCAGCTCTCCGGCGGTCAGCAGCAGCGGGTCGCCCTGGCCCGCGCCCTGGTGGCCGAACCAGGGCTGCTGCTGTTCGACGAGCCGCTGTCCAATCTGGACGCCGACCTGCGCGAACGGCTGCGGGTGGAGATCGCCACGCTCACCCGGGAATCCGGCGCCACCGTGGTCTACATCACCCACGACCAGGCCGAGGCCTTCGCCCTGGCCGACGAGGTCGGCGTGCTGGAGGGCGGCAGGCTGGTGCAGCTCGGCTCACCCGAGGACGTCTACCACCGCCCGGCCTCGCCGTTCGTGGCCCGCTTCACCGGCCTGGCCGGTGAGTTGGAGGGAACGCTGGAGGCCGCTGCGGACGCCGCCGCAACCGTCACCGTGCGCACCGCCGCCGGGCCGGTCACCGCGGTGGCCGGCGGCACGGCCCGCGCCACGGGCAGCCGGGTCCGGGTGCTGGTCCGACCCGCCGCCGTCACCATCGCCCGCGACACCGGAACCGAACCGGTCGCCGCACGGACCCTGGCCGGCACCGTGGTGGACACCGCCTACCGCGGCCGCGGCTACGACCATGTGGTCCAACTACCGGGCGGCGTAAGGCTCACCGGAGTGTTCGACCGCAGTGCGCAGCAGCGCGGCACCGCGGTCCGCCTGCTGCTGGACCCCGAAGGCTGCTTCGCCTTCCCCGACCCCGCTGCCGCATCCACGCCCGTCGCGGTAGCGGAGAACCCCGAACCCATCCGCACCACCCTGGAGGTCCGATGACCACCCCACTGCCCGCACGATCCTGCCCGGGAGCCGCCGCATGAGCTCCTGGGTGCTGTTCCTCACCGTCTTCCTGGCCTGCACGGTGGAGGCCGTCGAGGCCCTGACCATCATCCTGGCCGCGGGCACCAGCCGGCACTGGGGCTCCGCGCTGCAGGGCACCGGCGCCGCCCTGGTCGCCCTGGCCGCCACCGTCGCGGTGCTGGGCCCGGCCGTCTCACTGATCCCGATCAACGCGCTGCGCCTGGTCGTCGGCGCGCTGCTGCTGGTCTTCGGCCTGCAATGGCTGCGCAAGGCCGTGATGCGCGGCTCGGGCTACAAGGCCCTGCACGACGAGACGGCCGCCTTCGCCGAGGAGGTGGAGGCCGCACGTGCGGCGGCGACCGGCGGACGCGGCGCCGTGCGCGACTGGTACGCCTTCACGCTGTCCTTCAAGGGCACCTTCCTGGAGGGCCTGGAGGTGGCCTTCATCGTGGTCACCTTCGGCAACAACCAGAAGAACGTGCCGGTCGCCGCACTGGGCGCGCTGGCCGCGGTGGTGCTGGTCGCCGCCGTGGGCATCGCGGTTCGGGCGCCGCTGGCGAAGGTCCCCGAGAACACCATGAAATTCGTGGTGGGCACCATGCTCACCGCCTTCGGCGTGTTCTGGGCCACCGAGGGAACCGGTGCCCACTGGCCCGGCTCGGACACCTCACTGCTGGCCCTGGTCCCGGCAGTCGCGCTGATCGCACTCGGGTACACCGCCGTGCTGCGCCGCTCCAACCCCGCCGTCAAGAACTCCGTGGGCACCCCCGCCGGCGCCCCGGTGGAAGGAAGCCTGACGTGACCCTGCTACGCAATTTCGCGAGGTTCTGGTACGACTTCGTCGTCGGCGACGACTGGCAGGTCGCCCTGGGCGTGGTGCTGGCCCTGGCCGCCTGCTACGGCCTGGTCCAGGGCGGGGTCAACGCCTGGTGGCTGCCGCCGGTCGCCGTCGTGCTCCTGCTGGGTCTGTCGCTGCTCCGGGTGGTGCGGACGGCCCGCCGGGGGTGAACCGGTGGGGTGAACCGCGCAGTGCATCCCGCGGGGCGCATCCCGTGCGGTGAGACAGGGGAGGGCCGGTCAGCGGCCCTCCCCCTCCTCGGCGTAGACCCGAGCCGCGTACTCGTCCAGGACCTGCTCGCACTTGGCCAGCGCGGCCGTCGCCGCCGCCTTGCCGGACGCCGTCAGCACGTCCCGGTTCTCCACCTTGGCGAACCAGTTGCGCAGCTTCACCAGGTCCTCGTCGTTCTCCTCCAACTCGGCGTAGGTGAAGTGCTCGGCCCGGTACTCCTTGTCGATCTGCCCCAGAAAGTCCTGGCACCGGTCGACGATCTCCTCGTACTCGTCGTCACGGGCCGCGTTGAAGGCCTGCTCGACCTCCGCGCTGCCCGACAGCACCTCGGAGCCCAGCAGCAGTGCGCTGCCGCCCATCTCCACGATCTCGTTGCGCAGGACCCGGAAGGACCGTTCCGCGCTCGGGCTCTGCGGCAGGGCAGCGACCGAGTTCTGCAGGTAGATCGCACCCAGGCCCTTGATCTTGCGCCACACCCCGGCCCGCAGCCGGGTCGGCTCGGCCGGCACCTTGTAGACCAGGACCAGCCAGCGCACCCCGGAACCCTCCGGTGGGTGCCCGTCGGCCCGCCTCGCCTCGCTCTTCGGGGCGGGCTGTCCCGCTGCCTGTGCCACCTGCACTCCTCCACCGACCGGTCACGCGACGTACGTGATCAGAGTAGCCGTGCGGACCGCGGGGGAGTGTCGGGCCGCGTGACCGGACCCGACACTCCCACGCTTCTGGTGACCGGTCAGTTGCCCGGCACGTAGACGATGCCGCGCAGGGCCTCGCCGGACTGTGCCGTGCGCAGGGTCCGGAAGGTGTCTCCGGTCGCAGTGGTCGCGTGCAGGCGGTCGGTCACGCTGACGAGGCGGTTGGGGTCGGCGCCCTCGTCGGTCGCGCCGGAGACCGTGGAGGTGATGCCCCAGATGGTGACGTCGCCGTGGGCGTCGACCTTGCCGGTGATGTTGCGCAGCCCGTCGGTGGCCGGGGCCCACGGCAGGCCGGTGGCGGGGTTGTCACCGGTCGGGTAGTGGGAGACGGCGTACGGGGTCCCCAGGGCGAGCCCCTGCTGGATCGTGTACTGCAGCTGCCAGGTGCCGTCGCGCAGCACCCACTTCTGCAGCCCGGCACCGGTCTGGGCGGCGGCGACGGTGTAGCTGCCGGTGGCCGGGTCGTAGGTGTTGGTGCCGTCGCCCTCGTCGGCGACGTACATCGTGGTGTCGTTGGCGAACCACACGCCGAACGGGAAGGACGTCGTCGACTTCAGTGCGGTGGGGAAGCCCTTGAGGACGCACATGTTCTCCGGCAGGCCGGTGGACTGCAGCGTCGCGGGGTCGTACGACAGCGCCTTGGTCGGCAGCGGCGCCCCGGGCACGGGCAGGCCGACGCCGTTCGGGCAGGCCTTGCCGGTGGTGTCGATGAAGTAGACGGTGTTGACGCCGTTGCCGCCGCTGCCCTTGGTGAGGTAGACGACGTTGTCATGCAGGGTCAGGCCGCGGAAGTTGGTGTCCTTGCCGACCTTGTCGGCCTTGTCGCCCAGCTCGGTGACGCTGAAGCCGCCGGCCGGAGTGGGCTGGCCGACCTGCTGCCTGCTCTCCGGCAGCCTCGACGGGGTGGCCAGCTGCGCTCCGGCGCCGGCTATCACGCCGACCGGCTGCGGGTTGCCGCCGTTGCCGGCGTTGCCCGCCATGAGGAACTCGTCCGCGGCGTTGTCGAGGATCGCGGAGCGGCCGTTGTTGCCGCTGTAGGCGTTGGTCTCGGTGAAGCCGAGCGACCCGTTGGAACGCAGCTCGGCGACCGCGCGGTAGTAGGAGGTGCCGACCGGGTTTGTCGGGTCGACCACGCCGGGCGTGTTGGAGTTCGACACGTCGGGGGCGTTCAGCGGCGCGACGTAGCCCATGAACGTCAGCGCGCTGCCGTTGCTGGAGAGGTTGAGTCCGAGCTCGGACTTCGAGGGGAAGCTGGTGACCAGGTGGTCGCCGTTGACGTCGGTCGGCACGCCGAGGGTGCGCACGGTGCGACCGGACTGGGTGAGCGCGTCGAGGAGGATGGGTGAGGAGACGCCGAAGCTGGCGTCCACCGACTCGTTGTTGAAGACCTCGGGGTAGCCGCCGTCGGCGACCGCGGTGACGCAGGCGGTGGTGCAGCCGGCCGGCAGCTGGGTGATGCCGGGAACGATCGAGCCCTTTCCGGCGGTGTAGACCGTACGGGAGAGGACGAGGTGGCCCGGAAGCATGACCCCGTGCCGGCCGGCAGGATCACCGTGCCTCGCGGACGCGGCCGTGGCGGCGGTCGCCGCTGTACCGGGGGTCAGCAGAAGGCCGGAGAGGACGCCGCCGACGGCGACGGCAAGGGTGAGGCGAGAAGGCATCGGAACGCTCCTGGGTACGGGCGGGAGGTGCGCGGCAAGGACGTGCCTCACTTGGGTGGAGACAGGCCGCCAGCGGCCATTCCAAGGGAGGAGCGCGGTCAACGCAGGCTATGCCGGTGGTCTAACAGTTGACACAAACGCGCCCTAACGACTGAGTGAACACCGTCGCCGGCTCGTCGGCCTCGTCATGGCTGCTCCTGACTAGCCGTCAACCGGTATGGGCAGGTTGGACGGCCGTCCCGCTGATGACGTCCCATCAGGCATGGGTCAGGCGGCGGAGCAACGACCACGAATCTCACGACTACAGCAATGTAGACACGGCTGTGCCATGGTGCTCGCCTCCAGGCAGCCGGCGCAAGCACTCCGAGGGAGGAGGCTGAGAGCCGAACCCACGCTGCAACGCGGTCCGGGAACTGGCGGTGGGATGCGCCGGCGGACGGCCGCTGTCTGCCCGCCGTTCGTGTCAGTCGGGCCGCTTCCGGGATCCGTGCGACCGTTCCTTCGTGTACAGCCGCAGGGCCCGCAGCAGGACGGCGGGGCGTGCCAGTGAGTCGGGATGCGCCAGCATGGTCGTCACCCGCGCCATTCGTTCACTGGTGACGGTGTCGGTGACCGACTGCTCGAACAGCAGGCCGGCCACCCAGCGGGTGAGCCGGTACCCGCGCGGGTAGGGCCCGTCGACGTGCGGCAGGGCGAGGTCGGCGAAGGTGGACACCTGCCAGGCGGCGTCGACCACGACCCGGACCAGGGCGAAATAGCCGAGGGCCGGATCGGTCAGGGTGGTGTCGGTGGCGTGCAGGTAGGCGGACAGGCAGGAGGCGTGCAGGGCGGCCGAGGTCATTCCCTGCCCGTAGACGGGGTTGAACGAGGCCACCGAGTCGCCTGCGGCGACCAGTCCGGCGGGAAAGCGTCGCAGCAGGTGGAAGTCCCGCCGCCGACTGTCCGACTGATGGTAGGTCACCACCTCGCCGAGCATCTCGGCCCGCTCGGCGATGTCGCCGAACACGGCGGGGAAGTCCGTGCGGCAGCGCTGCAGGTAGTCCTTGGTATCCCGGCTGGGCCGGTCCTCGCCGTAGCCGGAGACCAGCATGATCCAGCGCTGGTCCTCGACCAGGGTGAAGCCGCCGATCCGGGCCGGGGCGCCGGTCTGCGGATCTGCCGCGGCGACCGAGACCGCGTTCCACACGTCGGTGATCGCCGGGTCGTGCCGGAACACGGCGGTGGCGTAGTTGAGACGGATCGGCATCCGCCGCATCGGCGGGCGCGGCCATCCAGCCTGTTCCAGCCAGTCGCTGAGCCTGCTGGAGCGCCCCATCGCATCGACGACCAGGTCGGCGGCGAGGGCCGCGGCGTCGTCCGCGAGGTCGGCGCCGTCGGCACCCGCCGGCCGGTAGCGCACTCCGACCACGGCGTCCCCCTCCCACAGCAGCCCTTCGGCCTGCCCGGTGACCATGCGGATGTTGGGCGCGGCGAGGGTCTTGCGGCGCACCAGTGCCTCCAGGAAGGGGCGGGTGCTGACCAGGACCGGCCAGTCCTGGTCGATGGGCGCGGTGACCCGGCGGCGGCCGTCGATGTAGAACCACTCGCGCGACCCGTCCTGGGGCGGGGTGACCGCACCCAGGGCCACTGCCTCGGCGACGAAGCCGGGGAACCATCGCTCCAGCTGGACCGCTCCGGCCGGGAGCAGCGCGTGCACCTGGCTCCCCTGCGGGACTCCCGCCCGCGGCCCCTGGTCCACCTCCGAGCCGTCACGCTCGACGATGAGCACCTCGTCGGCGTGCTCGCTGAGCACACGGGCGGCCAGCAGCCCGGCCATGCTGCCGCCGAGCACCACGGCCTGTCCCATCGTCACCCCGCCGCCCTGGGGCGGCAGCCCGGTGGCGATCTTCTCGAAGAGCCGCGCCTGAGAACCTGACACTAAGTCAACTCCCGCTCTCTTGAGTTTGGTTCACGAACAGCCGGGAGCGTAGCGGGTAGGCGTTCGGGATATCCAGAGCGCCTGGCACGCTCTCCTGGATCCGAAGTATGGGGTGCCGCGGACCCAGCTCGTGCTCACGCGCTGCCGGCGTCACCAGCGCACCGGCAATACCGAGGGCGGGGGAGTCCCGATCGAAATCGTTCGCCGCCGGGCGCCGGCGCTGCTAGCTTGCGCGGCGTGATGACTGCTGATGACGTGCTGTCGGTTTTGGCCCTGTTCCGCAGGGCCGGGGTCGACGTCTGGATCGGTGGCGGATGGGGGATTGACGCCCTGGTCGGCGAGCAGACTCGAGACCATGAGGATCTGGACGTGATGCACCGGCAGGACCAGGAGGCCGCCCTGGTGGCGGTCCTGTCTGCGGCGGGTTTCGTCGAGACGCTGGACTGGAGGCCCGTCCGGTTCGTCGTGACGGCCCCGGACGGCCGCCAGATCGACCTCCATCCGCTGGTCTTCGCCGATGACGGCTCCGCGGTGCAGGCCTCACCCGATCCACAGCACCCCTTCGCCTACCCCGCCCCCTGCTTCGTGACCGGCACTGTCCAAGACATGCCCGTCCCGTGCCTGTCCGCCGAGCAGCAGGTGTACTTCCACCAGGGATACGAACCCAGGCAGCGCGACCTGCACGACATGGCGCAGCTGCGCCGGGTCTTCGGGACAGCCACGCAGTTCTGACCGCTCGTTTATGTGCTCCGCTTGTGCAATGTCTTGACTGTGCATCAACTATGCGGCAGTGTCGCGGACTTGAACCCTCTGACGCAGAACCGCGGCTGCGCCGGTCCGAATGTTAGCGCTAACAAATCCCTGAGTCGCACTCCACCAGAGAGCTAGGGAGAGGCATGAGGAACATCATCCGGACAAGGCTGGCCCGATTCGGGGCGGCTCTCGCCGTCCTGATCGGCGCGGTGGCCGGCGCCACCGCGACGGCCGGCACCGCACAGGCCGCCACCCAGGGACCGTGCGACATCTACGCCGCGGGCGGCACCCCGTGCGTGGCCGCGCACAGCACCACGCGTGCGCTCTACGCCGCCTACAACGGTTCGCTCTACCAGGTCAGGCGCGCCTCGGACAGCAGCACGCTGAACATCGGCGTGCTCAGCGCCGGCGGCTACGCCAACGCCGCGGCCCAGGACTCCTTCTGCGCCGGCACCAGCTGCGTCATCACCGTCATCTACGACCAGTCCGGCCGGGGCAACAACCTCACCGACGCCCCCGCCGGCGGCGCCGCCGGCGGCCCGGACAACCTCGCCAGCGCCACCGCGGCCCCGGTCACGGTCGGCGGCCACGAGGCCTACGGCGTCTACGTCGCCGCCGGCACCGGCTACCGGGACGACAGCACCTCCGGCATCGCCACCGGCGACGCCGCCGAGGGCATGTACGCGGTCCTCGACGGCACCCACTACAACGGCGGCTGCTGCTTCGACTACGGCAACGCCGAGACCAGCAACAACGACACCGGCAACGGCCACATGGAGGCGATCTACTTCGGCAACATCAAGGTCTGGGGCTACGGCACCGGTAACGGCCCCTGGGTGATGGCCGACATGGAGAACGGCCTCTACTCCGGGGTCAACGCCGGCTACAACGCCAACGACCCGACCGTGAGCAGCCGCTTCCTGACCGCCATCATCAAGGGAGAGCCCAACCAGTGGGCGATCCGGTCCGGGAACGCCCAGTCCGGCAGCCTGTCCACCTCCTACAGCGGAGTGCGTCCCAACGTCGCCGGCTACAACCCGATGCACAAGGAGGGGGCGATCATCCTCGGGATCGGCGGTGACAACAGCAAGGGCTCCGCCGGAACCTTCTACGAAGGGGTGATGACCTCCGGCTACCCGTCGGACGCCACCGAGAACTCGGTCCAGTCCAACATCACCGCGGCCGGCTACAGCACCAGTGCGAGCACCGGGAGCACCACCGGACCGCTGCACGCGGTGGGCGCGGGCAAGTGCCTGGACGTCCCCAACGGCACCACCACGGCGGGGACACAGGTCCAGATCTACACCTGCAACGGCCTGGCGCCGCAGGCCTGGACCCACAGCTCGTCCAACCAGTTGACCGTCACCGACAGCGGTACCACGGACTGCCTGGACGCCAGCGGGAACGGCACGACGGCCGGCACCAAGGTGATCATCTATCCCTGCAACGGCCAGAGCAACCAGCAGTGGACGCTCAACTCCAACGGCACCGTGACCGGGGTCCAGTCCGGCCTGTGCCTGGACGTGACCGGCGCCTCCACCGCCAACAACGCCCTGGTCGAACTGTGGACCTGCAACGGCGGCAGCAACCAGCAGTGGACCCTCGGCTGACCGGTAGCGCGGTCAGCCGCTAGTCCGACCGCACCGACCGCACCGATCGCACCGACCGCACCGACCGCGCCGCGGCCGACGATCCTCCCCGTCGGCCGCGGCGCACCCGTTCCCTCAGCGGCCGGGCAGCACGAGTATCTGCGCAGGACCCGGCCGTCACCGGGTCAGGGGAGGCTCCACTTCTGGGCGCTGCTGCCGTTGCAGGTGTAGATCTGCAACTGGGTGCCGGTGACGGTGGTGGATCCGGGGTCGTCCAGGCACTTGCCGGAGTTGGGGTTCACCAGGGAGCCGGATGCGCCCGGCTGCCACTGCTGCTCCCCGGTTCCGTTGCAGGTGTACCACTGCACCTTGGTGCCGTCCGCAGTGCCGCTGTTGCTGACGTCCAGGCAGCCGCCGAGCACCTGGAGGGTGCCGTCGCTGCCGACCGTCCAGCTCTGGGCGGAGGTGCCGTTGCAGGTGTAGAGGTCGATCGGGTTCCCGTTGGCGGCGACGCTGTGCAGGTCGTCGGCGCACAGGCCGGTGCTGACGCCGGAGGTGATCGGACCGGTGGCCGGTGCGGTCCCGCCCCCTGCGGTGCTGAAGCCGACAGCGAAGACATGCAGCGCCCCCGCGCTCACGGCCGACGGCAGCCGTACGCTCGCCACCGTCTTCCCGGCGGTCAGCGTGACCGGCGCACTGCCGAACAGGTAGGTCTTGACCGTGTCGGAGGTGGTGCCCGCCTGGTTGCGGTAGGCGGCCGTGGCCGCGACGGTGCTGCCGGACAGCGCGGTCGCCGAGCCGCCGTTGAGGGTCCAGTCGGAGAAGGCCAGCGGGACGGACTGGGTGGTGCCGTCGGTGAAGGTGACGGTCGCCGTCCCGGAGGAGGGTCCGTTGCTCGCCGAACCGAGGAAGGAGATCGCCCCCGAGCCCGACGCCGCGATCGTCTGACCGTTCGCCAGGTAGTTGTCCGGCTGGCCCGCGGCGACGTTCGGCCAGGTGTAGGTCACCCCGCCGGCGCTGACCGTGCCGCCCGGGTTGACCCCGGCCGTGGACAGGGCTGTGGCGGAGTAGCTCCAGCCGCCGCCGTCGAAGTCGGCCGAGGAGGAGGCGGAGTCGGCGGAGATGCCGATGTCGCTGTAGCCGGGGTTCCCGGCGTAGGAGGGCGGCGCGGCCGAGGCGGCCGAGGCCCAGGAGGTGTTGGCGGTGGTGCCGAGGGTGAAGCCCAGCGTCCCGCCGCCGCTGATCGCGCCGGCGGGCGCGTAGGCGTTGTTCCAGTCCGACCCGTTCCAGGTGGCGGACTGGACGTACGGGGCGTTGTCGGCCGCACCGCTGCCGTTGACCGTCAGCGTGCTGCCGGACGGCAGGGTGAGCACGGCCTGGGTGAACAGCGGCGAGCCGAGCGCCAGGTCGGCGGTGCCGGGGGTCTCCGGGTAGAGGCCCAGCGCGGACCACACGTACCAGGAGCTCATCTCGCCGAGGTCGTCGTTGCCGGCCAGGCCGCCGGGTGCGTCGGTCCAGATCTGGTCCTGGACCTGTCGGACCACCTTCTGGGTCTTGTACGGCTGGCCGACGTAGTCGTACTCCCAGGGGATGTTGAGGCTGGGTTCGTTGCCCAGGTCGGTGTACCCGTTGCCGCCCGTCAGCGAGGACAGGTCAGTGTCCAGGAAGGACGCCAGCTTGCTGTCGCCGCCCATGGCGGTGGCCAGGCCGTGCACGTTGAACGGCACCATCGGGGTGTACTGCCAGGAGTCGCCCTCGACGAAGTTGGTCCCCGAGGTGGGCGAGAAACCGGAGCTCCAGGTGCCGTGGGCGTCGCGCGGCTGGATGAAACCGCTGCTGTAGTCGAAGAGGTTGCGCCAGTCCTGGGCCCGGTTGGCGAAGGCGCTCTGGTGCGCGGTGTCGCCCAGCGCCCCGGCCAGGGCCGACACAGCGAAGTCGGCCGAGTCGTACTCCAGCGTGGTGGAGGCCGGGCCGTAGAAGTTGCAGCAGCCGTAGCTTCCGTCGCTGGGCAGGTAGCCCAACTGCTCCAGGTAGGACAGCCCGGGGCGGTCGTTGTTGGCGTTGGTGGCCTGGGCGACCATGTCGTTCAGGGCGGTGGCGCTGTCGAACCCGGTGGCACCGAAGGCGTGGTAGTCGGCCAGGATCTCGTCGGCCGGGTCGCCGACCATGACGTAGCTCTCGCCGTTGTCCTCGGACCACTTGGGGAACAGTCCGGTCTGCGCGTAGTCGTCGACCATGGACTGCGCGGTGTCCGAGGCGGCCTGCGGGTCGACCAGCGCTTCGAGTTGGGCCTGCGAGCGGTAGATGTCCCAGCCCGAGTAGTTGGCGTAGGCGGCCTGGTGGCCGGAGTCGACGGTGTGGGTCTTGCCGTCGAAACCGTAGTACTGGCCGTTGCTGTCGCTGATCACATTGGGGTGCAGCAGCGAGTGGTACAGCGCGGTGTAGAAAACCGCCTGTTGGGCGGCGGTGCCGCCGGAGGTGGCGACCCGTCCGAGCACCGAGTTCCAGGCGCCCAGTGCTGCGCTCTGGGTCGAGCCGAAGTTCCAGTTCGGGTTCTCCGCGGTGCGGTTGGCGACCGCGTTGGCGGTGGAGACGTAGGAGATGCCGACCTTGGCCTGCACCACCGGGTTGCTGGTGGTGTTGAAGGTGACGTAGCCGTCGCTCGCCGCGGCCTGCGGAGTCACCGCCTTGGGTGCGACCTTGGAGACCGGGGCCTTCCCGTGCAGGGTGGGCTTGTTCTTCGCCTCGGGGGTGCTCGGCGCGACGCCGGTCTTCGCGGTGGCGCTCGGGACGGCGTCCTTGACCGCCGCCGTCCCGTTGGTGGCGAACGGCTGGTCGAAGACCATGTCGAAGTACACGGTGTAGGTGTTGCTCGCACCGCAGAACTTGCCGCTGGTGACCTGGCCGCTCACCTCGGTGCTGCTGACCACGTTGAACTGGGTGTTGGAGTCGCCGTTCTGGCTGCCCGTCAACTTGAAGACCAGGTTGGCCTGGGTGGTGGACGGGAAGGTGAACCGAGCCATCCCGCTGCGGGTGGTGGCGGCCAGCTCGGTCTTCACCCCGTTGTTCAGCGAGACGGTGTACGAGCCCGGCGTCGCCGACTCGTTGGCGTGCGAGAACGCGTCCGTCGCGCTGGTGCTGACCGCACCGACGGTCGGCAGCACCGGTATGTCGCCGCCGGCCCCGCAGCCGGGGCCGGCGATGTGAGTGAGGCTGAACCCGGTGATCGACGAGTCCTTGTACTCATAGCCGCCGCCGTCCGGACGGGACGGGGTGTCAGGGCTCCACTGCACCATGCCGAACGGGACGTCCGCGCCGGGGAAGTCGTCCGCTGAGTTGGAGGTGCCGATGAACGGGTTCACCAGCGAGGCGGGCGCGGTGACCAGAGCGGCCTTCGCCGCCGGAGCTGCCGCAAGGGCCGGCGCTGAGCCGGCGCCGTAGGCGAGCAGGGCGCCTGCGGCGAGGAGGGCGGCTAAAGCCCGGTTCTTATCAAGTCGTGGCATGTGGGATCGCACCCTTCTGACAACGTTGTCGATGTGCGGAACATGACAACAAGTTGGGCCCAATGCGGACCACTGTCAAGACACTTCACAGCCCGAGGCAGTGGCTTGCGCCCTGCGCACCGCTGGACGGCGTTCCCTGGGCCCGGCTGGCGGCTGGCGGTGGGTTCGTGCCGCAGCCCAAGATGTGGTTGTCGAGCAGGTCAACGGCACGCTGATACTGCATCGGCGGCTGGCGCGACCTCGAGCTGGCCGGGTGAACGCCTTCGACTTCCTGCGGCACCTGCAGGTCGATCAGGTCCAGGCCGCCGCACCCACCGAGCACCTGCAACCGCAGATCGACGAACTCATGGCGGCTCTCGTCGAAACCCGAGCACGCCTCACAGAACTGCAGACCATCTGCAAGGTCATCGAGGGCCGTGTTGCTCTGCCGGGAAGGATCACGAGCGTTGGACGTCGCCCAGCGTGTCGGCGTCGGCGTCGAGCCGTCGACGGGCTTCTACCCCTGTGGCGGGGGTGCGCTGCCACAGGCGGATACTCACGGGTGGTTGGTCCACGGGCGGGTGCCGGCGGCGGTGCGGAGTTGGATGCTGCCGCTGTCCTCGATGTGGAGGACGTTGGTGGCACCTCTGGTGGCGGTGGCCCAGGTGGCTTTGCAGTAGCGGTTGTAGATGACCAGGTTGCCGTCGCGCTGGAGGATGCAGACGCCGGGGTTGTCCGGGGTGCCGGGGGAGCGCCAGACCACCGGCGAAGGAGAACCGGTGACGCCGACCAACAGCTGGAAACCTCAGCCGAACCGGTGATAGACGACGTCAGCAAGATCCGCACGGTCGAAGGCGGAGACATTGGTGAGGTGGCTGTCGAACGGGCCCACTTTCGACACCGAGGAACCGCGGCAGAACACGATCTGAAGTCCGTGCTCGGGCTCCCAGGCGCACTCGCACTCCACGGAGACATACACCTTCCGGTCGCCGTGGGCGTCCTCCCGCTGGACCGACACCTCGCCTCCGGGCCGGACATGCGACCAGACATCGTCCGGGCCGTCGATGGACACGAAGCCCTCCTCGTCGCCCACCTCGGCCTTCACATCCAGGTAGTACTGGAGGACCGGTTCCGACGCGGACCTCAGAGCCGACTCGTCAAGCCCCAGAAACGCGCTGATGGCCGCCTCGAAGTCAACCTTCGCGTCGTCATCGTCATAGCCGGCGATGACGAATCGGCACAGGGCGTCGGCGAAGACGGGAACAGGAAGCGGCGGACTCACGTAGTCGCCAAAGTCAGCATCGACGGTCACGGGGCCGAGGCCGGGGATCTCCATGCGCGCACTCTATGGCCTCTATCGAGAGCCCCAGAGGGCACGGCCACGCTACGACCCCAGGGGTCAATTCTGCGAGAGCGTTGACGCCGCCTGGACCCCAGAGGGGAAGCCCGCTTCATGTACCTGTGGAGCTTGGCGCCGGCCGGAGCGTTGGGCTATCTGCGCAGTACGCTTCCGGCCGGAGGTGGGTCCCGTGTTCTGGACATGGTCGACGCTAGTCGGAGGCTGTTTGGTTGCCGCTGCGGGCATCGTGAGCGCGAGCAAGCGAAGCGCGTCATCCACAACCCGGAGGGGCGGATGGGCGCTCGTGATCTTGGGGGGCAGCAGTGTCCCGCGAGCCTTGCCTCTACTGTTCGGCAGCTTCAAGCCGTACGTGGCACTCCTGGAACTCGCAGCGGCAGTGCTAACCATTGCGGGGGCAGTCCTCATGATCCGCAACGTCATGTCTGTCAGGACGCAGCAACGCTTGCGCACTGAAGGTGCCAGCGTGCCCGCAGCGGAGTACAGCAACCGGCCCAACCAGTAGCAGGCATCCTGACCAGCGCTGGGTTGGTCCGACCAAGCGAAAGGGCAGGACATGGCGATGCATCCCGGGGTCGAGGCACTGGCACGGATCATGCCGACCGACACCGGCGTCGACGAGCCGATCAACTGGGCTGCGGCTGAGGGCGACCTGGGGACCCGGCTGCCCTCGGACTACAAGGCATTTATGCACACCTACGGATCCGGCGTCATCAACGGGATCACCCACATCCTCCTCCCGGTTCAGGCCCCGGACCGCCTCCATGAGCAGGAAAGCATCGCAGAGGGCACACCCGGAGCCCAAGCGACCTGGCACCACACACCCGAACGCCAGCGCCCCGACGTCGATCCCGACGACATCATGATCTGGGGCCGCACCCCCGGCCCCGACATCCTCTGCTGGGTCACCACCGGGGACGATCCCGACCAGTGGCCCGTCCTCGTCTGCGGCCGCCACACCAACTCACGCTGGACGCTCTACCCCTGCGGCATGGCCGAGTTCCTGATCAACCTGGTGACGAACCAGTACGACGACGCCATCAGCATCGACGAGACGCGCCCGCCACGGTTCCTCCA
Organism: Streptacidiphilus jeojiense; assembly: GCF_000719095.1. Classification (GTDB taxonomy): domain Bacteria; phylum Actinomycetota; class Actinomycetes; order Streptomycetales; family Streptomycetaceae; genus Streptacidiphilus; species Streptacidiphilus jeojiensis. Next base: position 37,789 of record NZ_JOEH01000045.1, read on the forward strand.
CTGGCGCGAAGAGGAACGACTCACTGCGGCGGGAATCTTCGACCATTACCCAGAAGCCTGAGCAGCCGACACGGCCACGGCAGCCGCCAAGGAGCGGTCTGATTGAGCAGCACTACGCCGGTTTGATTCGGGGACGCGATGTTCTGGGCCTACGACGTCGCTCTTGGGGATCCTGTTCGCCGAGGCGGCCTTCCAGCCGAGAAGGCCCAACGGACTCCTACTAGCCACTGATCTTGAGCAGTTCGGTGATGGCGGCGCGGATCGCTTCGTCCTGGGCGAAGCCGCGCCAGCCGCCATTGCAACGCAGCCGCTGATCAGCAGTTGTCACGTCGCGCAGGCGGTCGGCGGCTGGGGCGGCGGCGGGGCCGATCTGGGTTAGATACCGTACTGCGGGGAGCGAGACCGGCTGGTAGGCGCCCTTGGTCAGGCCCTGTACGGCAGTCGCCAAGGCAGGGACGGTGATCTCGGTGTCGCCGGTGGTGGCCCACAGTGCGTGTGCTGCCTCGACGCGGGTCCATACGTCGGCGGCGGCGGTCAGTGCCCGGAGCTGATCCGCGAAGGCGGCGGCGTGTGAGCCGAGGTCCGCGAGCCTGCGCACGGCAGGGTGCGGGAGTCTGCCCAGGGTGGCCATGCGTCCAAGGGCTGCCAGGGCCGGTCCGGGGTCGCCGCTCACTTTCCAATAGGCCCAGGCGGCGAGTTCCGCTTGGTCGCCACTGCCCGAGCGGGCCAACAACGCGTCGCGTGGCTCATCGGCGGCAACACCGATCCCTCCCAGGGCCACTGCTGCCGCTGGCCAGGTCCGGTCCCCTCCCAGCAGAGCGAACAGGTCGGGAATCGCTGCCTTCGCTGCAGGTCCCCAGTCCGCAAGCACCTGGCAGAGTCGGTTGAGCGTGTGGTCGTCGGCTGAAGCAAGCTTGTGGCCGACCGCCGGCGCGAGGACCTCGCAATGGTCCGGCAAGGCCGCCAGGACTTCGTGCAGGCCGGGCAGGACGGGATAGTGCCAGCCTGCGGTGACGGGGTAGCTTGCGGAAACCGAGGCGAAGCCGGACCGTGTGCCGCCCATCAGCCCCATCAGGAGCGGCAGGCATCGTGCGTCATTGATCCGAGCCAGCGCCCACAGGGCACCCTCAGCGACAGTCTCCTGGTCCCGGGTGGCCCGGGCTGCGGTGTCGCTCAGGAGTGCCACTACGTCGTCGGCATACGCTGCGGCGGCTGGGCCCAGGCAAGCCAACAGCTCGACCGCGCGAAAGCGGACCTCAGGCGCGGAGTCGTGCAGCCGAGCGACGAGAGCGGGAAGCAGACCTGCGTTGGCCGAACGCCATTGCGCCAGCTGTCCGCCCGCCAGGGAGAGCGCGCCGACCCGCTGGTCGGCATTGTCATGATCGGCCAGCAGGCCAAGGGTGAAAGCCGGGAACGGGTCCGGGAACAGCAGTGCCGTCCAGTGCTGGACGCCCTCGACGCCGGCCTCGACCGTGCTGGACTTGCGCCACAATTCGACGCTGGGGTCACGGATGGCCTCCAGCAGCGCACCGACCTGGCGTACGGGGAGCTCAGGGTCGGATGGGGCCAGCGCATGCACTGCCGCCAGGCGCATCTGCGCATCCGGTTCATCAAGTAGCCCGCGGAGTAGATCGATCACCTCAGAGGCCCGCTGACCGGCAGGTTTCCGAGTGATTGCTTGCCCCAGAGCGAGCACCAGGTCAAGGCGTGCTGCCGCGTCGTCCTCAGCTTGCAGGCTGTCCAGCAGGGCTGGCAGGACGAGTTCTCCGGGGCTGCTGCAGATACCAAGGATGTGGGCCGCGTCCCGCCGGATCTCTGGACAAGGATCAGTCAGCAGGGCGAGTATGCGCGGCAGAGTCTGTTCCCAGGCCGGCTGCCATTCGGGATCCACGGCAGCGACCTGCCCGGCCTCGGCAGCCAGCCTCCACACCAACTCCAGCGTCATGCGCCGTCCGGGAAGCAGGACGTCCGGACTCGCAGCCAGCCCCACGACATAGGGCAACGCGGCCGGTGCCGCTGAACAGATCCAGCCGCCCTGGTGAAAAAGATGGTTGAGGAGCTGAAATGCCGCGTCGTCGACATCGTCCGGCTCAGCCCCCGCGCATCGGCGTAGAAGGCCAGGGATGTTCTGCGCGGATCCGTAGTTGTGCTCCAGTGCAGCCCAGTCAACTTCATCCAGTCCCACCCACATGCCCGGACCCTACCGTCGTGTGCGTCACCGAACGACTCCGGATCCCCCGACCAAAGGTCTCGACCGCCACAGCTGGATCATTGGTCTCCAGAACCGCACGGCCCTTGACTGGGCCCCGAACTCGGCCACTGCCTGCGCATGCCCGCCGAAGGCCCGTGCGAATGTGATCTCTGCCTGCGGTGCTCCAAACCCTTCACCACCAGCGAGTACGCCCTACGACTACGCGAGCGGCTGGTCCGCGAACACGAGCTGGCCCAGGACGCGGTCGAACGCGGCTGGCCCGCGAGGTCTGACGGCACACAGCGATCTCCGCCCGGATCTGCGAACTCCTCGCGGACCGCGGTGAGTCCGTTGCCCCTGACACGCTCGGGGATGCGTGATCCCCTCTTCGGGTCGGCGGGGCATCGGCGATAGCCGCTGGCCTATGCTGCGCGGGTGACTGATGAAGGACATGGCTGGGATCCGCTGTCGGCCCTTCCTGAGGGTGAGCGGGAGAGGTCCTTCGGTGGGCGCTGGGAAGACCGCCTGTGGCAGAACGTGCCCGGCCCCTTCTACACCGGCATGTCCGACAACTGCTGGACCGGCCGTCTGCACGCTCCCCGCCATGTGCTCTACGGCGGGGAATACCTCACCGAGTACGTCTACCGTCAGCCGACGACAGCGGCCGACGTCCTGGCCTTGCTGACGGCCGCGCAGGAGGATCCGTTCGCCGGTTACGCCTGCGACGGGGACCGCTGGTGGACTCCGCGAGGTGTTCGCGATTGGTGGCAGGAACGCGGACGGGTCGCGGACTACCTGTCGGGGCTGCTGCCCGAGTGGTCCGGGTCACGTCTGCTGGCGTGGTGTATTGACGGCCAGTCGGTGATCTGGTTGTGAGGTTAGGCGGTGAGGGCGGTCGGGTCGGTGGTGTCGGTGGGTTG
>NZ_JOEH01000046.1 GCF_000719095.1 Streptacidiphilus jeojiense
AGTACCGCCCGCACCTGATCGACGCCTGCCTCGCCGAGACCGGACTGATCATCGAACCCTGGTGACCGCCACGAAGGCCATCACGCTTTCAACCTCAGTGAGTGTGGCGAGCGTGATCTTAGCTGGGTGCTGCCGGCGTTCGTACTCGTGGGGAGGTCGCCACGGCCGTCATCGCCCTGGCTTAGGACCACCGCGTCGAGCGGCTCGTGCACCCGGTTGAGCAGCTGGAGGAGCCCACAGCGAGGGCCGAGGTCGAGCACCGCGCCGAGGCGGCCCGCCAGTTCCGGGTACTCCGCTTCATGAAGCGCAAGCTCAGGAAAATCCAGTACCGCGCACTTGGTCGATGTCTGCCTCGCCGAAACCGGACTGGTCATCGAACCTGCTCTCTTCGTGCGATGTCGGTGACCGTGGGCCTAATCGCCCGAAGTATCCTCGCCGGGGTCGATGGCTCGCAGAATGCGCCGGCCGATTTCACGCAACTGTCGCTGCTGAGCTCTGGTCAGCGGGTCGAAGACCAGGCGGCGGACCTCGTCCACGTGCCCGGGTCTGTAGGCCTGGACTTCGGCACTGCCCTCGTCGGTCAGGATCGCGAGGGTATGGCGTCCGGCGGGGTCCGGGGCGCGGCGCAGCCAGCCGCGCTTCTCCAGGCGAGTTACCACGTTGGATAGCCGGGAGAGGCTGCTGGCGGTGAACTGCGCCAGCTCGCTCATCCTCATGGCGCGTTCGGGCGCGTAGTCCAGCGTGTACAGCACGAGGTACTCGAAGTGGGTGATCCCGGCGTCTCGCTGCATCTGAGTGTCCAGGGCGGCGGGTAGGCGCAGCATCACATGTGCGAGGGTCACCCAGGTCTGCTGCTCCTCGGCGTCCAGCCAGCGCGGCTGTGAATCGTTCATACCCCGAGTGTACTTCAAGCGTGAACCTTGTCACGCCACGGAAAGGGTTGCTGATTCAAGTGATCGGCACTAACCTCATGTTCAAGCTTGAAGCTCGCAGAGGCGGGTGAGCCTGGCATGAGCTGCCGAAAGGCAGCGAGCACCGTCCGTCCCACCGGGCAGGGCGCGCCGTGAGGCCGTCTCGCGCCGGCTTGATCCGGCACCACACGGAGACCAAGGAGATCTGAGATGACGCAGGAACCGTCAGAGCAAGCCGACGAGAGCCAGGGACCCATGACCAGGCGGCGCGTGATGGCCGCGGGCGGGGTGCTGGCCGGCGGGCTGGCAGCTACCGGACTGCTGGCCAATACCGCTGTGGCCGCCGCCGGCGCCACAGCCCCGGTGACCACCAAGACGATCAGCCTCGACCAGGCGCACCGCATCGTCCAGGCTGCGATCCAGTACACCAAAGAGCATTCCCTTCCTCCGATGTACGTCCTGGTCGTCGACGGCGTCGGTCAGCCCACAGCCTCGGCGCGGATGGACGGCAATGCCCTCGCGTCCCTCGACCTGGTTCCCGCCAAGGCGTATACCGCCTGCAGGTTCGGCACCGCTACCGCGGACCTGGCCGCCGGCGTCAAGGACCCTGGACAGATCGCCGCGCTCACCGCCGGCGGAATGAGCCTGCTGCCCGGCGGACGGCCGATCGTCCAGGATGGCGTGGTCATCGGCGCCATCGGCGCCGGTGGATCCATCAACCCGGCCGTGGACGACCAGGTCGCCATCGCCGCCCTCAAGGCACTGTGAGGACACATGTCACCGGCGCCGCGACCGCCGCAAGCCGCGGCACTGTTCACCGACGACGGCGCGTAAAGAGGCAACGGGCGAGTCTTCGATCGCTTTACCCGCCGGCCTGGATCAGGAGTGCTGAATGGTGGAGTGGCCCATGCCAAGAGGTGAACTGGGCGGCTTCCGTTCTGATCGTTGGCTGATGTGCGTCGTGGCTGGGAGGTGACGGTTCGCAGGTTCAAGTCCCGTCGCCCCGACTGGGAGGTAGCTCCAAGTCGCAGCTCAGGGCCCTGTTTCACGAAAGTGGAGCGGGGCCCTCGCCTGTTCCCTGGCCTGCCTCTCAGCCGCAGGGCTAGGCCCGCGGGCGCTTCAGCACCCGGCCCAGGCGCAGGCCCGTCAGTTCGCCGTCGCGAATGGCGAGTCGGCCGTTGACGGCGACGTGCCGCACGCCCGTCGCATAGGACAGCGGCTCGGTGTAGGTGGCCGTGTCCGCGACCGTATCGGGGTCGAAGACGACCAGGTCGGCGATGTTGCCCTGGGCGATCACGCCTCGGTCGCCCATGCCTGCGCGGGTGGCTGGCAGTTGGGTCATCTTCCGGACCGTCTCGGCCAGGTCCAGCAGTCCTCGCTCGCGGCTGTCCGTCAGGGCTCGGGCGAAGGCCCCGAAGTTGCGCGGGTGGTGCTGGCCACCGAGGTTGACGTCCAGTGCCCAGCCGTCGCTGACCACCGCGCTGGTCGGATGGAGCAGTACGGCGTCCACGTCCTCCTGGGCCATCGCATGGTCGATGATCAGGATGTTGGCCTGGTGCTCGGCCAGCAGGTCGAGGACTGTCTCTGCGGCGTCGAGGCCCTCAGCGTCGGCGATCTGCTGGACGCTCTTGCCCACCCATGTGCTGTACCGGCCTTCCGGCAGGGTGGCAATGACGATGCCTTCGGGAAGAAATGTGCCCCCGGTGCGGGAGCGCAGCTCGTCCGCGATGGCCTGCCGCGTCTCGGGTTCGGCCAGTCTGCGCAGCAGGGCCTGCTGGCCCCCGTCCATGGCCCAGTCCGGCATGCGTGAGGTGAGCACAGTCGAAGCCGCGGTATAGAGGTAGACGTCGCAGGCGACGTCCAGGCCCTCGGCGCGGGCGTCGTCGATGATCCGCAACGCTTCGGTGACCTTGCCGTAGTTAGCTTGGCCCATCGCCTTGAGGTGCGAGATCTGCAGGCTTACTCCGCTGGCGCGGGCCGTCGAGATCGCCTCCTGAACCGCCTCGATCAGCTGATCCCCTTCATCGCGCATGTGGGTGCTGTAGAACAGGCCGGCCGCGTGCGCCTCGCTGGCCAGAGCGGTGATCTCGGCGGCATCGGCGAAGGATCCCGGGGCGTAGATCAGCCCGGTGGAGAAGCCGAAGACGCCCTGCTCTGCGGCCTCGGACAGCAGGGCGCGCATCCGCGCGACCTCCTCGTCGGTGGCCGGGCGGCGGTCGTCGCCGATCGCGCTCTGGCGCAGCGCGATGTGTCCGACCTGCGCGGCGATGTTGACGGCGGGTTCGCAGGCCTGGATGCCCTCGGCGTAGGTGGTGAAGTCTCGCCAGAACGGTGACGGGAAGGGCGAGGTCCCGCAGTTTCCCGTGACGAGCGTGGTGACGCCCTGGCGTAGGCAGCCTTCGGCCGCTGGGGTGATGTTGACGGTCAGGTCGCCGTGTGAGTGGAGGTCGATGAAGCCGGGTGCGACGGCCAGGCCCTCGCAGTCCAGCACCTCGGTGGCTTCGGCACAGGTGCTCACTTCGGTGTCGTCGGCTGGGATGACCGCGACGATGCGGTCGTCCCGTACGCCGATGTCGGCGCGCCGCCCGGGGGCGCCGGTGCCGTCGTAGACGGTGCCGCCGCGAAGCAGAAGGTCGAATACAGGCACGGAATGTCCCTCTCAGTGGTGGGTGTCTGCTGTCCGTGTGCTCGGTTGTGTGCGCGAACCGCAGGGGGTGCCGGGGACTTGTGTTGCCCCTGTCAAAGGACGTTGTGCGTTCCCTGGTCCTTGACGCGGTCGCCGTCGAGCAGCCCTGTCAGCGCGTCGCGCTGGCAGGCGCCGCTCTCGGCGAGGATCTCCTGGATGCTCTGCTCTGCGCGCACGACGGCGAACCGCACCTGGCCCCCGCCGCCCTGGGTGCCTGGGCCATGGTGCCTGTCCTGCGCGCCATTCGCGTCCGTACGGGTGGTGAAGGCGTAGATGGCCGGCCTGGCCAGACTGTTGTAGGCCCAGTGGGACGAGTAGTAGTAGCCGCCGGTGTCGTGAAGCACCACCAGGTCGCCCGCGGACAACCGCGGCAGCACCCGCTCGCGCGCCACCAGGTCGCCGGCAAAGCAGCACGGCCCGGCCACGTCCTGCACGACGGGCTCGCCCTGGTGTGGGGCCCCCGCCGCGTCGTACGCGCTGACCCGCAGCGGCCATGCCTGGGGCATCAGCACCGTGCGGGTGGCCACCTGCGCTCCGGCGTGCGTCAGCGCGATCCGCCTGCCGCCGGCCTCCTTGGTGTACTCCACCTGCGCGGCAATGAATCCGGCCTTGGCCACCAGCGAGCGGCCGAACTCCGTCACCAGCTCGTAGCGGCCGCTGAAGAGCCCCGGCACGCGGGTGCGCAGCAGGTCGGCATACTCTCGGAAGGCTGGTCGGCGCTGGTCGTCCTGGAAGTTGACCGGCAGTCCGCCGCCGATGTCGATGGCGCGCACCTGCTGGTGCCCGGCGCGGTTGTTGACCTCCTCGGCGAACTCGTACGCGGCCCGGACCCCCGTGGCCATCAGCTCGAGCGAGCAGCCCTGCGAACCAACGTGCACATGGACGCGGCTCAGCTGCGGGAAGTCGAGAACGGCGTCAACAGCGCGTTCGCGGTCGCCCGGATCGCCGATCGGCGTGCCGAACTTCGAGGAGGCGCCGGCAGTACTCATCGCCTCGATCACCCCGGTACCGACCTGCGGGTTGAGCCGGATTCCCAGTGCGGAGGAGGTCTCGTGGTCGGCCAGCAGCTCCTTGATCCGCTCCAGTTCGTCGAGATTGTCGGCGTTGACGCCCGCGCCCAGCTTCAGCGCGTACGCGAGTTCGGCGCGGGTCTTGGCGGGCGAGTCCAGTACGACGCGGTCGGCAGCGGCGCCGGCCGCAAGTGCGAGCGCCAGCTCGCCGGGGCTCGCCGCCTCCCATCCCATCCCTGCGCTCCCGAGCAAGCGCAGGACGGGGACCAGTGGCGCAGCCTTCACTGCGAAGGTGTGCAGCGTCGCGACGCCGTCGAAGGCCTCGTGCAGGTCACCAACGGCTTCGAGCACGGCATCGGCGTCGAGGAACCCGGCGACGGGGTGCTCGGGGCCCACCAGCCCGGCGGCCGCTGCCGCGCGCACCGCGCGGTCGAGGCTCGTCTCCGGTGCCTCCCGTTGTGCCCGCTCATCCATGACGAGGTCCTTCCGGTGGCGTCGTGCAGTTCACCGCTAGCATTGGATCAACGGCAGCTACCTCAACCAGGATGCAGGAAACCGTCGTGTCAGCGGATCAAGGTTGCAATGGTGATCGATGATCATGGACCCAGGTGTTCTGAATGCAGGAATCCTTCAGCGCAGTCGACGAGGTCGATCTTGCATTGATCAACGCGCTGCAAGTCACCCCGCGGGCGTCCTGGGCCCAGTTGGGCAAGGCGCTGGCCATCGATCCCGCCACCGCGGCCCGCCGTTGGGAGCGGCTGCGCGAGGTCGGGCTCGCGTGGGTGACCTGCGTGCTCGGTCCTGCGCTGCACACCTACTTCTGCATGGCCTACGCCGAGGTGGCGTGCGAGCCCGCTCGTCTGGACGCGGCCGGCGACTTCCTGGCCCGGCACGGCTCCGTGCGCTACGTCTACCACCTGACCGGAAGCCACCAGTTGCTGGTGGCTTCCTCGCACCGCACTCCGGCGGAGGTCTCCGGCCATCTCGCCCAGGTCCTCGCCGCTGCCCCCGGTGTGCGCTCCTACCGCGCAGAGCTGCGCACCGTCGGCTTCGGCGAGTCCAGCCGCTGGCGGTTGCGCAGTCTGGACGCGGCGCAGCGCGGGTTGCTCGCGGGCGGCGCGGTCGACAGGCGCGGCGGCGGCTCCGCGGGGCAGTCGCCGCCAGCGCTGGGTTCGGAGGGTGCCTACCAGGAGCTTTACCAGCTGTTGCAGGAGGACGGTCGCATGCCGTTCGCTCAGCTGGCCCGGCGCTCCGGGGTGAGCGAGCCCACCGTCCGTCGTCGGGTCAAGTTGCTGCTCGATCAGCGCCTGCTGCGGCTGCGCTGTGAGGTCGCCCAGTCGGTGACCGGCTGGCCGGTCACCGCAGTGCTGTGGGCGACGGTGCCCCCGGAGCAGCTGGACGTTGCCGGGCGTGCGCTGACCGTGCTGCCTGATGTGCGGGTTTGCTGTGCGTTGACGGGGCCTCGCAATCTGATGCTGGTGGTGTGGCTGCGCACGCTGGACGAACTGCCTGCGCTGGAAGCGCGCATAGCCCGTCAGCACGGTGTGGTGGTGGTCGACCGGGCCGTGTGCCTGCGCACGGTCAAGCAGATGGACCGGCTACTGGATGCCGACGGGCGTGCCGTGGGCTTCGCCCCAGCCCTTCTTGCTCCAGCGGCCGCACAGCAGGGGGCGGAACAGGAAATGGGGGACACCGGCCTGAGCCCGGCGGATCCGGCGTGAACCACCGGCGTGCCCCACGCACATCGGCTCGGCATCGGTCACCTACCGCCCCGGGAACTCTTCGCCCGGACTTTCAGCGGCTCGGCCGGACGAGCTGCGCGACCATGTCCTCCATGGACTGCTGGGCGGGCCGGTAGCGCACGCCGAGGACCAGGCGGCTCTTGGTCGTGTCGCCGCGGAACGGGAAGCCGATGTTGCTCCGCAGGTAGGAGCGGTCCAAGCCCGCAGCCGGTGCGATCGCGACTGCGAGGGGCTTCGGGAGCGCCCGGCGCGGCAACGGGTACCGGGATCCGTAGGAGGGCATGAGGCGGCGGCCGAGGTCGACGATGTCGGTGGATTCCGCGACGAGGAGGTGGCGGCCCTGGGCCTCGGTCAGGAACGCGGCAGCCAGGTGCGCGTAGGCGACCTCGCGCACGTCGACGACCGTCAGGGTCACGCGGGGGGCGGCGAACCGCGCCCGGCCGTCGACCATCTGACGGGCGATGTTGAAACTCTCGCTGGTCGGGTCGGGGTTCAGCGCGGGGCCGATGACCAGGCCGGGGTTGACGGTGACCAGGCGCCAGCGGTCCTGGGCCCCGGCGATGCGCCATGCCTCCTGCTCCGCACAGGTCTTGGAGTAGCTGTAGGGTTCACGGGCCAGTGACGACGTCGTGTTCCAGCTCTCCTCGGTCACGATCTGGCCAGGGAGTCCGAGGATGTCCGCAGCGTCGCCGAGCATGGCGGCGACCGAGCTGGTGAGGACGACGCGCTCGACGCTCTCCACCTGGTTCGCCGCTTCCAGCACGTTGTGCGTGCCGCGGACGGCCGGGTCGACGAGGTCGCGCTGCGGGTCCTCCACCGAGCGGACGAACGGTGATGCGGTGTGGAGGACGATCCGACAGCCCTGCATGGCTTCCTTGTACGAGCCGTCGCGCAGCAGATCGGATTCGAAAAGCCGGAGCTTGCCGGGAGAAGCCGCGGCCGCGTCGAGCAGATGCTGGACCTTAGCGGCGTTGCGTGGGTCGCGGACGGCGGCATGGACGGTGACCCCGGCGTCGAGCAGGCTCTTGACGATCCAGCTGGCGACGTAGCCAGTAGCACCGGTGACCAGCACCGGGGCTCCTGCGGCGATGGGCAGGTTTCCGAGTTCGATCCGAGTGTCCATGTGCTGCTTCTTTTCACTCTTGCGATGGATTGAGACTGTCTTCAAGGTCGGGTTCGGAAGAGGATTGAGCCGATGACGACGGCGGCTCAGCTGGGCTTGCGGAGCCATCGGCGACCCAGGCCCGATGCCACCTGAGGCGTATGCGGCGCGGGGCCGGCGGACCGCCGTGACGTGCCCGAAGCTCATCCATTCCAGAAGTGAGGTGTAATGCCTTACCGTGAAGGATTCGCTGATTCCAGCCCACTTGTCAAATGAACGTTCTTCCACTCACCTGCACCGTCACGCGCCTCCGGTCCAGGGCGAATGAGGAGAACGTCATCAGGGCGCGATGATGGTGACGCCGCCCGTGCCACCCGCGCGGCCCATCGCGGCCAGAGCCGCTGGAGCGGCGTTGAGCGGGATGACGGCGGTCACCAGGAGGTCGGGGCGCAGGACACCGGAGCCGACCAGGTCCAGCATCGGGGGGTAGGCGTGAGCAGCCATGCCGTGACTGCCCAGCAGTTCGAGCTCGAGGCCGATCACCCGGCTCATCGGGACGAGCGCGTCCTGTGGCAGCAGCCCCACCTGGACGTGGCGGCCGCGGCGGCGAAGGGAGCGGACGGAGGCGGCGCAGGTAGGCGGCGATCCGAGGGCGTCGAGGGAGACATGGGCGCCGCCGCCGGTGAGCTCGCGCACGACCGCTGCCGGATCGTCGACGTCTGAGGCGGTCACCTGGACGCAGTGCGCGGCGCCGAAGCTCCGCGCCAGGTCCAGCGCCTGGGGGGAGAGGTCGAGCGCGACGACGCGGGCTCCGGAAGCTGCGGCGATCATGACGGCGGACAGCCCGACTCCGCCGCATCCGTACACCGCGACCCATTCCCCCGCGGCCACACGGCCGTGCGCGACGACCGCCCGATAGGCTGTGGCGAACCGGCAGCCGAGCGATGCCGCGGTAGCGAAGGACAGGTCCTCGGGAAGCGCGACCAGGTTGACGTCGGCGTGGTCCAGAGCCACGTAGTCGGCGAAGGAACCCCAGTGGGTGAATCCTGGCTGGGTCTGCCGCTCGCACACCTGCTGCTGGCCTGCCGCGCAGGCCCGGCACGTTCCGCAGGCGCAGACGAAGGGAACCGTGACCCGGTCTCCCGGGCGCCACCGTTCCACCCGGCTGCCCACCGCCTCAACGACGCCGGCGAGTTCGTGGCCGGGCACATGGGGCAGGGAGATGTCGGGGTCGTGGCCCATCCAGCCGTGCCAGTCACTGCGGCACAGGCCGGTGGCCTCTACCCGGACCACCACACCGTGCGGTGCCGGACTCGGGTCCGGCACCTCCCGTACCTCGGCGAGCTCCCCATACCGCTCGAACACCGCTGCCCGCATCCGTTCGACCCGCCACTTCTCGCTCGTTCCGGCGCTCCGGCCGGAACACTGGCTGACTGATTCCCAGAGATCGTGCCCTGGATGACACCGGACTTCATGTCGAGGGGACTGGAGCAGCGCGGGCCTCCGCACGCCGGACGGTTTCGCGGCGGACGGTCAGCTCGGCGAGTACCTCGGGTATCGGGGTGACGCCGATCCCGCGACCAGCGGGGACGTCGATCCGACCGTCGACGACGGTGAAGGGATCGGTCAGGTCCTGGCGGAAGTACCGGTCGGAGCCGGCGATGTCGGACGGCAGGGTGAAGTTGGGCAGCGCGGCGAGCGCCAGGTTGGCCGCCCGGCCGATGCCGGTCTCCAGCATCCCGCCAGCCCAGACCGGCACCCCGGCCGCAGCGCAGACGTCGTGTATCCGACGCGCCTCCAGGTAGCCGCCCACCCGGCCCGGCTTGATGTTGACGATGCGGCAGGCGCCCGTCGTGATCGCCTGGTGTGCTACGGCAGCCGAGGTGATCGACTCGTCCAGACAGATCGGCGTCTGCAGGCCGGCGGCCGCCAGGTGCGCGTGGCCGGCGATGTCCTCCTCCGGCAGTGGCTGCTCGATCAGCAGCAGGTCGAAGCGGTCGAGGACACGCAGGGTGCGCAGGTCGTTGCGGGAGTAGGCGGCGTTGGCGTCGACCTGGAGGAGGGTCTGGTCACCGAAGCGATCGCGGACGGCGGCGACCGGCTCGATGTCCCAGCCGGGCTCGATCTTGAGCTTGATCCGGGCGTATCCGGCGTCGAGGTAGCCGTCGACCGCGTCCAGCAGCTCGGGGATCGAGTCGTGGATCCCGACCGAGACGCCGGAGCTGACCGAGGGCTGGACGGCCCCCAAGTACTCGGCCAGCGGCATGCCGGCGGAACGGAGCTGGGCGTCCAGGACTGCCGTCTCCAGTGCAGCCTTGGACATCCGGTGTCCGTGCACTGCAGCCAGCGCCGGGGCGACAGAGGCTGCCGTCACGTCCGGGAGCGCGAGCAGCCGGGGCAGCAACTGGTCGACGAGCGCCCGGTGAGCGGCCTCCGTGTACTCGCTGGAGTACAGGGGGTCGGCCAGCGCCACACACTCGCCCCAGCCCTCGGCACCGTCGGCGACGACGCGGACGAGCAGCACGTCACGGCGGGTCTGGGTACCGAAGGAGGTGCGGAAGGGGGTCACCAACGGCATGTCGAGTCGCAGCAGCTCAACACAGTCGATCTTCATGCGGTTCTACTCTCCTGTGCTCATGAGGCTGGCTTCGGGGGTGACTGGCACGGTGGGGCCGGCTTCGAGGGTGCACGTACCGTCGCGGTCCACTGCGGTCCAGCGGTACCCCGTGTCGAGCAGCGGAGCCATACGCGCCCGGAGCGCGTGGCGCCAGGCGAGTGCATGCTGGGAGTGCACGACGGTGGGGAGTCGAAGGGTCACGGGGGCGTTCGCCGGCGGCCGCGCCGAGCCCCCGCCGTCGAGCGGTGCCCCGTCCTGGCCGGGCGCCAGCAGGGGTTCCCCGTGGGGCGCCGGGTCCGCGCGCGTGTGCCCGCTGTCGGTGAGGTCCCAGAGGACAAGCACCCGGTCGCTCGGCAGGCCGCGGTTGTGCTGGTCCGTCATCTCCCCGTAGTAGTCGGGGATGTAGGCCGTGCCGAGAGCACCCAGCCGGTTGATGTTGAAGAACGCGTTGCGGTGAACCAAGGGGTCGAAGGTCCAGGTCATGCTGGTGACGCCGCGCACCAGGCACCACTGGCGCTGGTGCTCCTTGACGGCGCGCCCGATCCCCGAGCGCTGGTGGGCCGGGTCCACGCCGACGAGGTGGGAGTGCAGGGACGGCTGGTCGGGAGCCCGGAAGCCGACCGCGCCACCCACCAGCGCCCCCTGGCCGTCGTAGGCGCCCAGCACCATCCCGCCGCAGTGGGCCAGAGCGCGCAGCACGGAGAAGGGCACCAGTGGGGCGGGGGCGCCCCAGATGCCGTCCAGCAGGGTGCCCAGTGCCTCCAGTTCGTCCCGTCGCCGGAGGTCGGTTATCCGCAGTCCGTTGTCCATGGCCGCAGCGTGCCCTGTCGGCCGTCTGCGCGGCCTCGTCTTCTGCGTCAATGAGGGTGATCCCGAATTGTGCTGCGCGACAATCAAGCCTCCCGGACGTCTGGATCGAGCCCGTACCATGCCGCCATGCAAGCCGAACTGACCATAGGTGAACTGGTCGAGCAGTTGGGGCCGGCCGTACTGCGGCTGGCCGTGGAGCCTGGCAGCGCAGGGAGCTCGGACCGGGTGCTCGGCGGTGTCTCCATTCACGCACCAGGTGCCGAGGAGGCCCCTGAGCCCGGCGGAGTGGTGCTCGTCGTGGGAGTGCGCGACCACGCGGAACTGCTGGCCTTTGCCGAACGTGCGGCCGGTGCCGGAGTGCACGCGCTGGCGGTGAAGGGCCCGCTGCCCGATCCATGGGAGAGCTGCCCGCTTCCCGTCATCGAGGTGAACTCCGGTGCGTCCTGGCTGCACGTGGCCACCACGGTGCGGGAGCTGCTGCTGGCCCGGGCCCGGGCCCGGGTGGAGCCGGACGCCGGCCCCGGTGATCTGTTCGGCCTCGCGCAGGCGATCGGAACGCTGCTCGGCGCCCCGGTGACCATCGAGGACCCGTCCTCGGCGGTGCTGGCCTGGTCATCGGGGCAGGACGACACCGATCCGAGCCGGATAGAGACAGTGCTCGGACGGGCGGTGAAGCAGAAGGAGCTTGAAGTACTGAACGCCCGCGGGGACTTCGCACGGCTGCGGGCGAGCGATGATCCGGTGTTCATCGAGCCGGTGGCGCCGGGGATGATGCCGCGGGTGGCCATCGCGGTTCGAGCCGGCTCGGAGGTGATCGGGTACGTATGGGCTGTCACTGCTGAGCCGCTCGCCCCCGAACTGGCAGCCGGGCTGCGCGAGCTGATGCCGATGGCGGCACTGCATCTGATGGGCGCCCGGGCGGACCGGCAACGGCAGCGTGAGCACCGCCGGGAGCTCTCCGCCGTCGTTCTCGGCGGGGGTGCGGCGGCCGTCGAGGCCGCTGCCCGGCTTCGCCTGGGGGCGGGACCGCTGTGCGTGCTGGCGGCGGCTCCTCGGCGGGACGCTGAAGTGTTCACGGAGCCGGACACCGAAACGGCGACGGCGCTCGCCAAGGCCCGACGAAAGGCCCTGGACCAGGAGCTGGACCGCTACCTGTGCGCGATGCATCCGTCCGGTGTCGCCATGGCGGGCGGCCCGACGGTATACGCGCTGCTGGCCTGGCCGCAACGGACGCCCGAGGAGGCGGTAGCCCGCTCCCGTGCGCTGGCTGCGGACTTCCTCACACGTTCCCCGGCCGGCGCTGGATTCGCCATCGCCGTCGGAGGGCCGGTAGCCGAGGTGGGCGCCGTGCCGACGGCCCGCCGGCAGGCAGACGCGGTACTGCGGGTCCTACGGGGCCGGTATGACTCGCCGCCCGGGCAGGCCGCGACGCGCCCACCGACCGTTGCCACCGTGTCGGAGACCATGCTCCCGGTGCTGCTGGACGGCCTGGCCGACCAGATGCGTGAACTCGACCTCACTGTCGGCTCCGGACCGGTGCGCCTGCTGCGCGAGCTGGATGCCCGGGAGGGGCGGCGCGGGGTCCTGGTCGAAAGCCTGGCGGCGTACTTCGCTGCTGCAGGCAGCACCGAGGTCGCGGCAGAACGGCTGCGGATCCACGTCAACACCATGCGGTACCGCCTGCGCCGGGTACGAGAAGCCAGCGGTCTGGACTTCGCCGACGCCGACGCGATGCTGCTCGCCCAGATCGAACTCCGGCTGACGGCGTCATAGCTGCGAGAGCCACCTCCACGGAGGCGCACCTCCGAGCCCGGCTCCAGCCGCGTGGCCCGCGGCGGGCTGGTAGCCGACGGCAGCGGCGAAGCAGACTGCGGCCGACGTGGTGGTCGACACCGGCGGCCGGATCGCTGCGTCGCCCCGCCCGGCACGGTTCCCACAGCAGACCGCTACCTCGGCCCCCGATTCGGGCAGCGACTCAGCCCGGCCGACTGACCCGTTCGACCCACCACCGGACCATCGCCGACCTGCGTCCCTACGTACTGAATGCAGCCGAGCTCGGCATCGCCAAGCTCGGCAGCGACCGCATCAAGGGCCCGGCATGAGCAGCCGTTCCCCGCTCACGGTGGCATTCCTCCTCATGTGGGTTGGGGGGTGAGGCGTTTGAGGCCTTTGTGGTCGTAGTAGCGGGTCATGGTGAAGCCGAAGGCTAGTGCGGCTGCGAAGCCTACGGCGATCATGATCCAGGCTTGGGTGAGGCCGGCGTCCCCCACCGCGTCGAAGTAGACGATGGCGCGGACGCCTTCGGCCAACTGGTGCATGGGTTCGATGTGGGAGATCCATCGGTAGAAGCCGGGTACGGCTTGGAGTGGGACGGTGGCTCCGGAGGAGGGCAGGCCCAGGACCATGAACACGAACATGGACACGAGTTGGCCGATTCCGCCGAAGGCGGCGTTGATGGCCTGGACTCCGAGGCCGACGGTCAGGGTGGCGCAGTAGGAGAAGATCCAGAGCAGGGGTAGGTGGGAGGCGTCCATGCCCAGGATGCCGATGCAGGTGACCATCACCAGCGTGGAGGTGAGCAGGCTGATGCCGGCGGTCATGGCCATCTTCAGCAGCAGGCCCTGGGTGCGGCTGACAGGTACCGTCGGGCGGCGGTAGTGCCAGGGGCCGACCTCGATGTCGGCGTAGCCGAGGGCGCCGTCCACGCCGGTGGTGATGACGCTGCCTCCCATGAATCCGGCCAGGACCAGCAGCAGGGTGTAGTAGAACGCGGTCAGACCCAGCCCGCTGTGCTGGCCGATGGGGACCCCGACCTGCGTGGTGACCTGCACCGGGTCGGCGAGCAGGAGTTGCGTGGTTGTTCCTGTGCCCTGGGCGGAGGCCGCTGCGGTGAGCTGTTTGCCGATGTTCTGGGATGCGGTGTGGGCGGCGGTGGTGGTGATCTGGGAGGCCAGGGAGGAGCCGAGGCTGCCCAGGGCGGGGTTGGTCACCACGGTCAGGGTCGGCTTGGCGGTGGCGTGGGTGGTGGTGAGCGCGGCCACCGAGGTGGTGAAGTGGGCGGGGATGATCAGTGCGCCGTAGATTTTTGCGGTTCGTAGTTGTTGCTGGGCCTGGGCGTAGGTCAGTTGGCGCCATTGGGCTTTGCCGGAGGTGTCGGCGAGGACGGCTTGTTCGACTTGGGTGCCCAGGTTCTGTGCCTGGCCGGTCAGTGGCTTGTCGGTGTCGGAGTTGACGATGGCGATGGGCAGGTGGCGTAGGTTGCCGCTGGGGTTGACGATGCCGCCCATGTAGAGCAGCGACATGAACAGTGCGAGCAGTGCGCTCAGGACCGTGGGGGCCAGCCACAGCTGCGGGCGGCGCAGCAGTGCGGCCGCGCTCGCCTGCATGAGGGGGCGGCTGGGAGGCTGATCGGCAGACATGAATTCCTCTTCGGGCGGTACAAGGGAGGCGAAGGGGGTGCCGAGGTGCGGACAGGCGACCGGCGTTTCCACAGTGGGTGCGCCCCTGCCGTGTTGCAGGCTGGTGGCGCTCTACGGGTGAACGGGTGAGCGGGCCAGCCGGACGTTCTCAGTGTTCGAACAGCAGCGCGTCCAGGCCGCGCACGAGGCCGGTGCGTTGCGTTGCCTTGACGGCAGCCAGGAGTGTTCCGTCCACGTAGGGTGTGGCGTCCGGTCCGGCGTCGTGGCGGATCGTCAGCCGTTCGCCGGGCAGGCCGAACGCCGCCTCGACACTGAGTGTGTAGCCAGGGAGCCTGATGCTGTGCACTTGGGTGGCGGCGACCGTCGCTCCCCGTGCTCCCGGGACACCTCCGGTATCAGCGAGGGCGACGTCCAGGTGCGGCCTGTGGACGCCGGCGAGGCGTTCGGCCAGTTCGCGTGCCGTTCCGCCGGGTGCGTCCGCCTTGGCGGAGTCCGCGTACTCCACGATCTCCCAGGTCGGCAGGTGCTCGGCGGCGAGCAGCGCCGTGTACTGCAGTAGCGCTGCAGTGATCGAGAAGTTGCCCGAGGCGGCGACGCCGCGTCCTGCCGTGGTCGCCGCGGCGTCGATCTCGGCGAAGTCGTCGGCGGACAGGCCCGAGGACCCGACGACCACCGCTACGCCGTGCTGCAGCGCGGTGAGCACGTGGTCCTTCACGCTCAGGTGCGAGGTGTAGTCGATCAGCACGTCGACCTCGCCGGCATCCAGCGCCCCTTGCACGGTCGGGTACAGGGGCACATCCATCGGGCCGCGCCCCAGGGCGGTTCCCAGGTCCGTCCCGGCGTGCGTACGTGCAACACCGGAGATCAGCGTGAACTCCTCACGCTCTGCAGCGGCCCGCGCCACCGCGGACCCCGTCCAGCCCGTCGCACCGGCAATGCACAGACGTACTGCCACAGCTCCTCCAAGGCGCGGCTCATCGCCGTCGCTCGACTGGTGTTGCGGCCGTTCGGGGCCGCGGTTGGTCCTCAATGGTTCGTGGTGTGGAACGAGGCGTGGGCCGGAAGTACGTTCCTACTCTCCCCAGACCTCTCGGAAGACGCGCATCCAGTTGCCGCCGATGATCTTCTGCACCTCTTCGGTGCTGAAGCCTGCGTTCAGCAGGCCCTCGGTGAGGTTGACGGCGCTGGCGGGCGTCTCGATGCCCTTGGGGTAGTGGTAGGGCGGGGGCGGGTAGGTGCCGGGCAGCCACTCACCGGTCTCGACGAACTTGTCGTAGATCGCCCGGGCCTGTTCCAGGTTGGAATAGGGGTGCTGGCCTTCGGAGTAGTCGAGCCCGAGGGCGATGTGGTCCACCCCCACCAGGTCGGCGACGTACTTGATGTGGCCGATGAGCTGTTCCAGGCTGGGCTCGGCGTCACCGGAGACGAAGGCGGGGAAGGCGTTGGCTCCGACCAGTCCGCCGGACTGGGCGACTGCCTTGATCTGGTCGTCGAGGATGTTGCGCGGGGAGCCGTGCACGGCCTTGCAGCCGGCATGGGAGAACACCGTGGGCCGTTCAGAGGCCTCGATGATGTCCATGGTGGTCCGGTGCCCGGTGTGGGAGCAGTCGACGACGATGCGCGCCTCGTTGAGGCGCTTGACGACGTCGAGGCCGAAGCGGCTCAGGCCGGCGTCGGTGCGCTCGTCGCAGCCGTCGCCGATGCGGTTCTTGACGTTGTAGGTCAGCTGGATCATGCCGACGCCCATTGACTTGTAGGCGTCGATGTAGTCCAGGCGGTTCTCGATCGGGTCCCCGCCCTGGAAGTGCAGGATTATGCCCATCTTCCCGGCGGCCTTCGCAGCCTCGATGTCAGCGGCGGTGCGAATGACGGTGATCATTTCACTGGCGGCACGGATGATCTTGTGGGCGAGGCCGATGTTGCGCAGCGTTCCCAGTGCGCCGTCGAGGTTGTCGCTGACGGTCGCGGAGATGGCGGTGAATCCGCCGGCCATGTAGTCGAGCACGCCCTGGGCGTTGGCGGCGAGCGGGGCGGCGCCGTCGATCACGATCGACTGCCGGTGGAGTTCAGCTGCGGAGGTCATCTGGCTTCCTTTAATCGCTGTGATGAGTGAGCCGGGGTGCCGCCCGGGCCCGGGGCCCTGCGGCCCCGGGCCCGCTGCCCGCGCCGGTAGCCGGGCCGCCTGCCGGGCCGTCAGCACTGGTGGGGCTGGCGGAGATGGAAGGTTCACGTCCGAGTCGCGGACGGCAGCCGCGCCGGCGGGCGCGCAGAGCTCGTCGGCCTCATCCCGGCCTGGATTCGGCTCCGCGCCCCCTGCCCTGCGGGGTGCGGAGCCGGTTCCTGGAGCGGGCACGGGCCGACAGTGGGTCTTGACTGCGGTGTGATGCTTAATACCTTACATAGAGCATTGGCTGATTTCCGTCCACTGTCAAGAGGGCACGCGTTCATACGCCGTTGCCTGTAACCCGGGAGGGCTCCCTGAGAAACGGAAGCCCTCCCGGCGGGGTTCAGGCCGCGGCGGCCGGGGCCTGCTGGTCGAGCGACTCCTGATGGGCGCGTGCGTCAGCTCGGGCCTTGGCCGGGCTCCACCGTCCGGCCATCAGCCAGATGAACGGCAGGAACAGCAGTTGTCCGGCGAGGCACACCCACCACCAGGTCTGCCACTGCGACGGGGCGTCCTTGGCCGCTGTCCTGACCTCCGGCGCTTGGGACTGCAGGCGCTCCAGCGCAGTCGCGACCTTCGGGTCCTGGAGGCCGGGCCCGTAGGTCGACAGGAAGGACAGATCGGCCGACGGGACGGCGGCCAGCGCGGTCAGCTGGCTCGCCGCGTTCTGCACCGGCTTGGCGTGCGCGGACAGGAAAACCAGGTCAGCTGCGGGCACCTGGGCCAGTGCCTTGAGCTTCGCGGCTGCCTGGGAGGGGCTCAGACGCAGCCCGGTCGCGATCTCACCCACGGCCCTGGTCCGGGCCGCGGTGTCCTTCGGGTTGGCCAGAAGCGCGGCCTGGACGGCGGGGGCGATGACGGATGCGGTCGTGAGCTGGTCCTTGTACTGCGCGGACAGCGCCATGGTCTGTTCGACGTCAGGGAAGGCGACTCCGGAGATCTCGGAGACTGCTTCGGCCTGGGTGGCACCGTTGCCAGGCGAGGTGGTCAGGGCCGCGGAGGTGGCGGGCTTGAGTTTCGCGGCCGTGGCCAGTTCGGACTTGTACTGGTTGCCCAGTGCCTTGGCTCTGGTGACGATTGTGGGATCGGCTGCGACCGCTTTGACGACCGCGTTCTGCGAGGTCGACAGGGCCGGATCCTGCCCGGAGGCGGAGGCCACGACCTGCGAGCCCTTGTCCACCAGGGTGCTTGCTGCCGGGATGACCTGGATCAGGCCGACCAGTGCGAGGACCACGACCGTGCGCAGGGTGCCGCCCCACACCGCGAGGCCGGTCGCGGTGGCGGCCGGGTTGCGGGCCTCGACGGTCTCGGTGAAGGCGGCCATCCACGCGGCGAACGCCATCGCGCCGCCGACCGCGATCAACGCGATGATCGCGACGAAGTGGTAGTAGCCGGTGCTCGTGTCCGTGGTCGCCACGGCGAACAGCGTGACGCCGACGGCACTGGTCAGGGCTCCGACGATCATGAACGGCTTGCGGACCTTGGTCCAGTCGGACAGCACCCCCACCACGATCAGGGCGATCGCCTGGATGCCCCAGTACCAGTTGGCCAGCGCATTGGCCCGGGCCAGCGGGTAGCTGAAGACCGTGGAGAAGAACACCGTGAAGAAGCCCACGGCTATGTAGTAGAAGAGCAGGAACATGCTGATCGCGAACGCCGGCCCGACGATGTTCAGGCGCAGCATCTGCCGCCAGTGGCCTCGCAGGGCCTCTTCGGGGTCGATGCCGCGGGCGCGGGCCTCGATCAGTGCTCTGTCCCGCAGGCTGACCATCAGCTGGTCGCGCAGCGGCGGTGCCAGCTCGCGGAGTCCGACGAAGGCAACGGCGAACATGGCCAGGCCCACCACGCCGCAGACGCGGAACTGGAACTGCCAGTCCGGGTGCGAGGCCAGGGTATGGCTGGAGACCTCGGAGACAACCAGGCTGCCCACCACTGGGCCGAGTGTCCAGAAGCCCATCGCCGACGCCCGGCCCAGTTGCGGGGAGAAGTCGCGGATCAGTGCCGGCGTTGCCACCAGGATCATGCCCTCGACGAAGCTCACCAGTACGGTCAGCACGAGGAACGCTTCCTTGCTGTGTGCGTTGGCCTGCCCGAACAGGACCAGTGCACCGGTGGCGCCGAGCCCGTAGACGACCAGGTTCGCCCGACCCCACCGGTCGGCGAGGCCGGCCAGGACCGAGGCGAGGGCGCCCGCGGCGTTGCCGACGATGGAGATGAAGATGAAGTACGTCAGTGACATGTGCAGCTGGCTGGTGAGCTTGGTGCCGACCGAGCCGCCGACGTAGAGCTCGTAGTACAGCACCACGGTGGCCAGCACCACGATGCCCAGGTAGAACGACCGCGGACCGTTGTCGGGATAGCGGTCCAGTTGCCGCCCCCAGATCCCGCGTCTGACGCCGATCAGCGGCGGAGCTGTGTCCGCTGCGGTGCTTGCTGACATGTGGAACCGTCTCTCTGAAGTAGATGGGAACGGTTGTGCGGTACTTCCTTGTCTGGTGCATCCCGGCCACGTGCTGGGATCGGGCACCGCTCTGCCGCCTGCGATGAACGCGTGACCGGTAGGCGGGAGCGGTAGTGGAGGGCTCCGCATCGAGGCGCGGGGCGGACGTGGTTCGCTGGGCCGCCAGGGAGGGGCGCCCGTCCTGTAGCCGTTGCGTTCCAGGGCATGTGACGTCGAGTCGGCTCAGCGCGGCAGGTTCGCGATCAGTGCGCGCGGGGGAGGAGGCGATCGACGTCCCGGTTGTGTCGGCACGGTGGCCGCAGGTGCTGCGTTCTGTGTCCACCGCCGGCGCCGGAGGGCGTGTGGAACCAGGTCCTCGGTAAGGACCTGCGGGTGCGCGGAGCGGAGCGGTGTTCGAGGGGTGGAGCCTCGGGAGGTGCTACTCGCCCCAGACTTCACGGAAGACGCGCATCCAGTTGCCGCCGATGATCTTCTGTACCTCGTCGGTGCTGAAACCAGCCTGCACGAGGGCTTCGGTGAGGTTGGCGGCCTTGTCGGGGGTCTCGATGCCCTTCGGGTACAGGTACGGAGGGGGCGGATAGGAGGCCGGGGACCATTCGCCGGTCTCCAGGTACTTCTGGTAGAACGCCGCGGCGTCCTCATCGCTGGAGTACGGGTGCTGGCCGCTGAAGTAGTCCAGCCCGAGGCCGATGTGGTCGACGCCGACCAGGTCGGCGACGTACTTGATGTGGTCGATGAGCTGGTTCAGGCCCGGCTGCCGGTCGCCGGACACGAACGGCGGGTAGGCGTTGGCACCCACCAGGCCGCCGCTCTGCGCGATGGCCTTGATCTGGTCGTCGACGATGTTGCGCGGCGAGGGGTGCACGGCCCGGACGCCGGCGTGGGAGAAGACCGCAGGGCGCTCGGAGGCCTCGATGGTTTCCATGGTCGTTCTGAAGCCGGTGTGCGAACAGTCCACGACGATGCGCGCTTCGTTGAGGCGCTTGACGACGTCGAGGCCGAAGCGGCTCAGACCGGCGTCGGTGCGCTCCTCGCAGCCGTCGCCGATGCGGTTCTTGACGTTGTAGGTCAGCTGGATCATGTTGACGCCCATCGACTTGTAGGCGTCGATGTAGTCCAGGCGGTTCTCGATCGGGTCCCCGCCCTGGAAGTGCAGGATGACGCCCATCGTGCCGGCGGCCTTCACCGCCTCGATGTCCGCGGCGCGCCGGATGACGCTCAGCGCCCCGCCAGCGGACCGGATCAGGTTGTGGACCCGGCCCAGATTCCGCAGCGTGCCCGCCGCGCCTTCGACATTGTCGCTGACCGTTGCGGCAACGGCGGTGAATCCGCCCGCCATGTAGTCCAGTACGCCCTTGGGTTCTGCCATCAACGGCGCACAACCGTCGATCACGATGGACTGCCGGTGGAGCTCAGCTGCGGAGGTCATCTGGCTTCCTTCAATCGCTCTGATAGGTGATCACGACGCAGTCCCATGCGCTGGCCCGACGTCGGACCAAGTCCGCGTGCACGAGGCCGGTCCCGAAGAGTCGCAGGTGAGATCCAACTGCGGTGTGATGTGTAATGCCTTACGCAGAGGATTGGCCGATTCCAGTCCACTGTCAAGAGGTTGGTTGTTTGCTCGTCGTTGTTCCGAACCTGGGCACAGTCATGACGGCCCTGAAGGTCCCGGGACGTCGGACGAGCCGTGTGCTGCGGCTTCCGGTGCACGTCGGCGCCGCAGCCGAGGAACGCCGTGGGCGGGGTGCCGCGTGTGGGTGTATGTGTCAGGGCCGTATGACGCTCGTGGGGAGCATCGGCCGCATCCCTGATGCCCAGGCGCGCGCCTGGTGCGCCGTGGTGGTCGCCGGCGACAACGTGGTCATCACGTCGAGCGAGGAGCTGTGCGGCATTCCGACGCGGGCCTGGTCACCGCTTCCGGTGACCACCCCTTCGGCGTCGGTGATCAGGACGTGGAACCCGATGATGGCACCGATGTCGGTCGCGATCTCCTGAGCCAGTGCGGGGGTCAGCGCTGGCTCGATCCCGTCACCAGGCACCGTGCCCGATCCGTTCCCTGCTTGGATCATTCATCCAGGTGACCAGCGCTCGGTTCAGGAGTCGGCTTCGGAGCGCCCGGCCCAGATGCCGCGGGTGTGCGCCAGGTGCTTGCGCATGAGCTGGGAGGCCAACTCGCCGTTGCCCGACTCGATGGCGTCGATGATGTCGAGGTGCTCCTCGCCGGAGCGGGTCAGCTCTCCCTGGTCGGCCAGCTTCTGCAGGCCCTGCATCCGAGCCTGGTCGCGCAGCTGTCCGATGATCGTCACCAGGCGGCGGTTGCCCAGCAGTTCAAGCAGGCCGAGGTGGAACTGTCGGTCCAGGTCGAGGAAGGCGGTGAGGTCGCCCTCGCGCGCGGCATCGGTGATCTCCTGCGCGAGCTGCCGGAACCGTGGCACCGGCGCCCCGTCCAGGGCCTGGACCACTTCGGCCATGGCCGGCACCTCCAGCATGGTGCGCAGCCGAAAGATCTCCTCGAGGTCGTGGTCGGTGAGCACCGGGACTCGGAACCCCCGGTTACGGATGACCTCGACGATACCCAGGTTGGCGAGGTCCATCACCGCCTCGCGGACCGGGGTCACCGAGACGCCGAGTTCCGCGGCCACGGTGATGACGCTAGTCACCTGCCCCGGTTCGATCTGGCCCAGCACGATCTGCGTCCGCACAGCCTCCCGGGCCTGCTCGCGCAGGCTGATCGACTTGAGTTGGGGAGTGCGGGCGGCCGGTGCCGCCGGGCGAGAGTTGGTCACGCCTCATACATAACACGAAAGGCCCACAGCGTCGACGCACTTCCACATCGGGCCCGTATAAGGTGTAATACCTTACTTGCAGTTGTGCCTACTCGAAGGCTGGATGCCATGAACACCATCACTGTCGGTGAACGTGAGATACGCGATGCCGTCACGATCGGAGAGGCGATCGAGGCAGTACGGGGCGGCTTCGTCGACCTCGCCGACGGACACTTCGAGATGCCCACCCGCACCGCCCTTCGCGAAGGGCAGTTCCTGGTCATGTCGGCGCACCACCGGCCGACCTCCTCGGCCATCGTCAAGACGCTGAGCGTGAACTTCGACCGCAAGCCCGCCATCACGGGCACCGTCGTCTGGAGCGAGACCGGCCGCCCGGACCACCTGGTCGCCGACGCCGGAGCGGTGACCTGCCTGCGCACCGGCGCCGCGGTCGGCGTCGCCACCGACCTCCTCGCCCCTCCCGGGGCGGGACGCCTCACCCTGATCGGAGCCGGCGGCCAGGCCCCCGACCAGGTCCGCGCCGTCCACGCGGTCCGGCCACTGAGCCAGCTGACGGTCGTGGACTTCGACCCGCAGCGCGCCAAGTCCCTGCTGGAGACGCTGGAACCGGAGCTGGAGGGGGTGGAACTGTTCCGCACGACCGACGCGGAAGCGGCCGTGCGGACAGCGGAGATCGTGTGCTGCGCGACCAACGCGACCAGCCCGCTCTTCCCGGAGTCGGCGCTGCCGACACAGGTGCACGTCAACGCGATCGGCGCCTACCTTCCCACCATGCGCGAGCTGCCCGATGAGCTGCTCGGGAGCAGCACCGTGATCGTCGACGACCTCGCCGCGATCCTGGAGGAGTCCGGCGAGATCATCCACGCCATCGCAGCCGGTGCTCTCACCCCGCATGCCCTCACCGAACTCGGCACCGCGCTGAAGACCCCTACCGCGGACTTCGGCAAGCGGACCGTGTTCAAGACCGTCGGCGTTGCCGTGCAGGACTGGGCCATCGCCCGGCTGCTCGCCCAGAAGTTCCTGCCCTGAACCGATGCAGCTCGCTCCGGACCACCATTGGAAGGCCCCAGACATGACAGACAGCGCAGTGATCGTCGGTGCAGGCGTGATCGGCCTGGCCACCGCCTACCGGCTCGCCCGCGACGGCCTGGACGTCACCGTCGTGGACGCCGCCCGCAGCGAAGCGGGCGCCTCCGCCCACAATGCCGGGTGGGTCGTTCCGATCATGTCAGCCCCCGTGCCGGCACCCGGCATGATCGGAACAGCGTTGAAGTGGATGGGCCGCAGGGAGAGTCCGCTGAGCGTCCGGCTCTCCCCGCGCCCCGAGCACGTGCGCTTCATGACCGGCATGCTGCGCTACAGCAACGCCAAGGACTTCCAGCACGGCCTAGAAGCCCTGACGACGCTCAACCAGCGGACCGTCGAGCTGTTCGACGCCTACGAGAAGGACGGCGTGCCGTTCGAGTACCACCGCACCGGCCAGCTCATGGTCTTCCACACCCGCAAGGCCATGCAGGGCTACCAGGCGGCGGCAGAGGAAGTGGGGCGCATCGGCCACACCGCCGTCCAGCTGAGTGGTGACGAGCTCAGGGACCTCGAACCCGCCCTGGGCGCGCACGTGCAGATGGGGCTGCAGTGCCCACAGGAACGGCATGTGGACCCGGTAAGCCTGCTGCAGGGACTGACCGAGCGCTGCACGGAGCTCGGTGTGCGGTTCCTGTTCGACAGCCCGGTCACCGCCATCCGCCACCGCGGCCCGGTGGTGACCTCCGTGGTCGCCGGCGGGAGGGAGCTCGCCGCCGACGTCTTCGTCCTTGCGGCGGGTGTCAGTACCGGTGTGCTAGCACGGCAGGCCGGGTTCCGCCTGCCCATCCAGCCCGGTAAGGGGTACGGCTTCGACGACGCCACCGGTGCCGTGACACTGCGTCACTCGGTCTACCTGGGCGAGGCCAAGGTGGCCGTCACCCCGCTGGCCGACCGGGTGCGGTTCGCCGGGACGATGGAGTTCGGCAGCACCGGTACGGGCGTCGACCGCCACCGCCTGCGGGGCATCGTTCGCTCCGCCCACGAGTACCTGCCGGCCCTGCCGGCCAATGCCCAGCCGCCCGGCTGGGCGGGCCTGCGCCCCATGACGCCGGACGGACTGCCGGTGATCGGCCCGCTGCCCGGCAAGGACAACGTGCTCGTCGCCAGCGGGCACTGCATGCTGGGCGTCACCCTGGCCCCGGTCACTGCGGAGGTCATCTCCGCACAGATCAAGGGCGGTCGGCAGGAATCACCCGTGACCCGCATGGCCCGTCCCTTCGACCCGCGGCGTTTCGCCTCCGGCCGAACCCGGACTGCGGCACACAGCTGAAGAGCGAGCTTGGCGGACACCCGATCACAAGGCCATGGCCGTTCGCTGACACTCAAGGAGCCCGAGGATGCCTGCTGAAAGTCCATCAGTTTCACGCTGGGACCGCTGGGAGCGCCATCTGCCGCGCTTCCTGCAGCCGCCGGCCATCCTCGCCA
Organism: Streptacidiphilus jeojiense; assembly: GCF_000719095.1. Taxonomy (GTDB): domain Bacteria; phylum Actinomycetota; class Actinomycetes; order Streptomycetales; family Streptomycetaceae; genus Streptacidiphilus; species Streptacidiphilus jeojiensis. The sequence continues at coordinate 24,220 of NZ_JOEH01000046.1, forward strand.
CTGCACTGGAGCACAACGAGTACCTGGTGCGCCCGAGGCTGGCCCTGCTCTATGTCTGCTCGGCCGTGGTCCTGGTCCCGTGGACAGTGGTGCTCTTCCTCACCCTCCCCGGGCAGGAGCGTGCCGCGCACTGGTCCGTTGCCTGGGGCGGCTTCGACGCCCTGCTGATCATCGTCTTCGCCGGTTGTGCGGTTCGTATCCTGCGGTTGTCGTCGCGCACAGCGGCCGTGACGGCAGCCGCGGGTGCGTTGCTGGTCACCGACGCCTGGTTCGACGTGATGCTGGCGTCCACGACGTACGACATGGTCGAGGCGCTGGTGATGGCGGTCCTGGTGGAACTGCCGATCGCAGCACTGTGCTTCCGTACCTCGTTCCGGGTCTCCTCACTGCTCGAACAAGCACGCCCGTACCTGCGGGAGCTCGGCTTCACCGTCCGCGACGGACGGCTGGTGCCACCAGTCGACTGGCCGCAACAGAAGTGAACGCAGGGCACATGCGCGCGTGTGCTGGAGCCTTCGGCCTGATCTGCTAGAACTGCGCCGCCTGACGACGGCTGCCCCATCCCGGCCAGCCCTCAGCGAACCGTGGCCTCGGAACAGACTGAGCATCAGCCCGATGAGACCGCCGTCGCGACTGTTCGGCAACCGGGCCGGTTCCCGTGATGCCGAGCCGAGTGAATTTGGAGATTCTGTCGTGACAAGGGCGGGCGATTCCTACCACCACGGCGACCTGAGGGCCGCTTGTCTGCGTGCGGCGCGTGAGTTGTTGGAGGAGGGGGACGCCAGGCTGTCGCTACGCGCCGTCGCCCGGCGGGCGGGAGTGTCCGCGACCGCTCCCTACCGGCACTTCCCCGACCGGGAAGCACTCGTGTCCGCGGTCGCCGCGCAGGGGTATCGCGAGCTTGCAGAATGCCTCGCGGCGGCGCATCCCGAGCCCCGGACATCGGATGAACTCGCGGACATCGCCGTAGCCTATGTGCAGTTCGCCCTCGCGCACCCGGCTCTGTTCCGGGCCATGTTCTCGGAGCCCTGCGCCCCGGGCAACGCCGAACGGGCCGCGGCGAGCGCCGCCGTCTCCGCGTACGTCCAAGCCCTGGTACAACGCGCCTTCCACGGCAGCGACAATGACTCAACCCCACAAGGGGATCTCGAAGCCTTGGCCATCGCCGTCTGGGCTCTGGCGCACGGCCTCGCAGTCCTCCACGCCGACGCCAAATTCGACACCTCGACCTCGCAGGCTGTTACCGACCGGGTCCGTGCCGCCGTCCATGCACATCTCGGCGTGACCGCACGCCGGCGCCGCACCATTCACCAGAAGTAATTCGCCGCCGCCCGCGACGGCTGCCTGGCAGAGCCGCCGGCCTCACTCGGGTCACGCCGGTTCTCAACCGGGTGGCCGTCCACGCCGAGCAGGTCGGCGTGGACGCCGTGGTCCAGCGAGGTAGGGTCGGTGACCGGCTAGCTGAGGCCGTGCGGTGCGGGCGGCATGAGCACAACGATGTCGTCTTCGGCGATGCTGCCGGCCACGACTGTGCCCTCATGCTCGGCGACGCTGGTGGCGAAGCCGTAGGAGCCGTCGTCAGTACGCAGGTCGTGGACCGTGTGACCGGAGAGGTCGAAGGCCATGACCCAGGCGACGGGCGCGGGCTTGGGGCGCAGGGCTTGCGGCAGGTTCCACAGCAGGACGCGGAGCAATCCGGGGAGCGGGAGCAGGCGGTCGAACAGTGCGTTGCGGGGCGCGGCGATCGCGACCCACACCAGCCCGTCGTTGCCGAGGCTGATGTTGTCGGGTGCTCCGGCGAGGTTCTCGACGAACGGTTCCAGGGTGCCCGCCTTCGGGCCGGTGAGCCAGTGGCGGCTCACCCGGTACCCGGAGGTCTCCGCCACGAGCAGGTGCGAGGCGTCGGGGGCCAGGGCGAGACCGTTGGCGAACTTGAGGTCATCGTGCAGGACCGTCACCGTGCCGTCGAGGTCGTGCTGGATGAGCATGCCGGTGCAGGAGTGCTCGAAGACGTCGCCGAGGTAGTTCTCCACAGTCCAACGGCGTGAGGAGACGGTGAACCAGATGGTGCCGTCCGGTCCTTCGGCCACGTTGCTGGCGAAGGTGAGCCGCCGTCCCGCAGCGGTGTCGACGAGTACCTTGACCGACCCGTCCGCGTCCAAGTGCAGCAGCCCCCGGTCGTGGTCGCAGACCAGGACGCTGCCGTCGCGGGACGGCGCGAGCCCCAATGGCCGACCCCCGGTGTTGCCCAGGACCGTGCGGGCGCCGGTACCGGGGTCCAAGCGGACGATACTGCCGTCGCTGAGACCTGTGAGCACGCGGCCCTCGCGGTCGAAGGCCACGTCCTCAGGACCGTGGTCACCGGTCGCCAGGCGGCGGGCAACGGTGAAGCGGCTGGTGAGGGCAGTCCGCCCGCGGTCCGCAGGCGCTGTGGGCGGGGTCCAACGGCGGGGTGAGATCAGGCGACGCGTCGCGGCCGCAGCGGCAGCGGGCTGACCGGTCACGCTCGCTGCTGCTGCTCGACTGTGCATCAGATGACCTTACCCGCCTGGATGATGTGCATCAGGGCGGTCTCGGGACGGGTCAGGACGCCGATGTCCTCAAGAGGGTTGCCGTCCACCACGAGGAGGTCGGCGTGGGCGCCGACGGCCAGGGTGCCGATCTCGCCCTCCATCCGCAGCAGCCGGGCCGCCGTGGTGGTCGCCGAGCGCAGGATGTCGGCGGGGGGCTGGACCTGCGCCCGGATGGTGAACTCCTCCAGCTGGGCGACGTGCAGCGGGCCGAGCAGGTCGGTGCCGTAGACGATGTTGACGCCTGCCTTGTGGGCGTGCTCCAGCGCCACCAGGCCAGCTTCGCGGATCTCGGCGTTCTTCTTGTACGTCCGCTCGGACATGCCCACGCGCCGGCCGAACTGGGCCATCTGATCGTAGGTGACCAGCGTCGGGACCAGGAAGGCGTCGTGTTCCAGCAGCAGGCTGATGGTCTCCTCGTCGAGCAGGTTGCCGTGCTCGACGGAGCGCACACCCGCGCGCAGGGCCTGGTTGACCGCGCGGGGGTGGTAGGCGTGCACGGTCACGTAGCGATTGTGGTTCTCGGCCTCGGTGACGGCGGCGCGGATCTCCTCCTCGGTGTACTGGACGGCGGCGATGTCGTCGTGCGGCGAGGCGACCCCGCCGGAGACCATCACCTTCAGGTGCTGGGCGCCCTTGCGGAACTCGTCGCGGGCCGCGGTGCGCACCGCGTCCACGCCGTCCGCGACGCGCAGACCGGAAAAGCGGTGCTGGCAACAGGGCACGGAGTCGTCCTCCCGTGCGCGGTGGTCGCCGTGGCCGCCGGTCTGGGTCAGGGCCCTGCCACCGAAAATCAGACGGGGGCCGGTTGCCAGGCCCTCCTCGATCGCGCGGGCCACGCCGTGGTCGGCCCCGGCGACGTCGCGCACGGTGGTGAAGCCGCGCCGGAGCATGCGCTCGGCCTCCCTCAGGCCGCGCACCGTGGCGTATCCCAGGGTCCAGTTGGCCGCTTCGTTGACGTCGAACGTGGTCGCCATGACGTGCACATGGGCGTCGATGAGCCCGGGCAGCACGGTCGCGCCGGCGGCGTCGAGCACGCGTGCGTCCTCGGGTGCGGCGGGAGGGCGTCCGGTGCCGTGGGCCGCGATGCGGCCGTCGGCGGCCTCCAGCCAGGAGGCGTCGGTCAGCTCCCCGGTCTCCGGGTGGAGCAGTCGGGCGTTGGTGATCAACAGACGTGCGGGGTTCGGGGAGGTCATCGTCTGGTTCCTTCCGATGGTTCCAGGATCCAACTTGCGGAGAAGGCGAGCGCAACAGTAGATGCATGGATTGTTGCCATGCAATGATTGATCCATGGAATTTACTTCGCTGTCCCTTCGTACGGCGCCCGGCCGCCGTGACGAACTGGTCGACTACTACGGCTCGGTCGGCATCCTCGAGGCCTCGGGCGCACTCGCGGCGCAGGTCCTCATCCCCGCGGACGAACCGGACACCGTCGTGGTCACGGCCCTGTGGGCGGACGCGGGTGCCTACACGGCCTGGCAGAATTCCCCCAGGCGCCAGGAGTACGCGCTGGCAATGGAGCAGTTCTTCGACTCCGCCGACGGCATCAGCACCCGCAGCTTCCGCGTCGCCCAGCACCACGCGGCGCAGTGAGGCCGCGACCCGGACCCTGAGAACCGAGCAAAGGACGTCAGTGACCATCGAGTCATGGCTGGCCGAGCGCACCGCCCCCGGGACGCTCGGGCCCCAGGCCGAACGCGTGGCCCACATCCTGGCCAGGCAGCCCCAGTTCGCCAGCTATGCCTCGGCGCGCGGGATCGCCGAACGCGCCGCGGTCAACGTCTCCACCGTGGTCCGCACCGCCCAGCAACTGGGCTTCGAGGGCTGGCCCCAACTGCGCGAGGACCTCCGGGCCCTCTACCTCGCCTCGGTCTCCTCCGGCGACACCACGCTGGACTCGGCGGCCACCGAGCCCGCCGCACAGATGCTGCGCCAGGACGCCAACAACATCGCCGCCCTGGCCACCCCCGACAACCTCGCCGCCATCCGCGCCACCGCCCGGGCCATCAAGGCCGCGCGCCGCACCCTGGTCATCAGCTCCGGCAGCGGAGCCGGACCCGCCCACATCCTCAGTTACCTGGGCAGCATCGCCGGCCACGACATCCAGCTCGCCCTCGACTCGGCCACCAGTCAGGCCGTTCAGGTCGCCCGCCTGGGAGCAGGCGACTGCCTGGTCACCATCAACAACTGGCGCCTGACCCGAACCCTGCGTGGCCTGACCCGACTGGCGCGCGAGCGCGGCGCCACCGTCAGTGTTCTGACCGACCTGCGCTCCTCCCCGCTCGCGGATGACGCCGACCATCTGATCATCACCCCGATCGAGGCCACCCACCCCGGCCCGTCCCTTACGGGCGTGGTCGCCGCCGTCCAGGCCGTCCTCAGCGAACTCGCCGACGACGACGCCGCCCGCGCCTCCGGCCGAGTCCAACAACTCTGGCAAGAGCTGGACCTGATGGACGATCAACCCTGAATCCGCGCAGCAGAACGGGCAGCGGACCTACAGCGCGGTTGCTGCCGGGGGGTCTACGAAGATGTCCAGCGCCAGCTTCACGCCTGCGGGCGAGCCCGCCGGCAGATAGCCGGACAGGTCGTACACCCCCTCCTGGGCCAGGACGCTGTCGTCGATGAAGAGGTTGCCCGTCCAATCGCGCGAGGGGCGTGTAAGGATCGCGTGCGCCGCGTCGGCCACGATCTGCGGGCTGCGGGCGCGGTCGGCGCCGCCGAGAAGATTGCGTACGGCGGCGGTGTCGATCAGGGTGCGCGGCCACAGGGAGTTCGCAGCGATGCCGTCCTTGGCGAACTCCTCGGCGAGCCCGAGGGTGCACAGGCTCATGCCGTACTTGGACAAGGTGTAGCCGAGATGGCTGCCGACCCAGTGCGGCTCGAAGTTCAACGGCGGCGACAGCGTCAGGATGTGCGGGTTCGACGAGGCGCGCAGGTGGGGGATCGCTGCCTTGCTGAGCAGGAAGGTGCCTCGCGTGTTGATGTCCTGCATCAGGTCGTAGCGCTTCATGTCCAGTGCCTCGGTGCCTGACACGTCGATGGCGCTGGCGTTGTTGACCACGATGTCAATGCCGCCGAAGGTGTCTACCGCCTGGCGCACGGCCGAGGCGACATCTGCCTCGTTGCGTACGTCGCCGACGACCGCCAGAGCCCTTCCGCCCGCCGTCTCGATCTCCTCGGCGGCGGTGAAGACCGTTCCCTCGAGCCGGGGGTGCGGCGTCGCGGTCTTGGCGAGCAGCATCACGTTCGCGCCGTCACGTGCCGCGCGCAGCGCGATCGCCAGGCCGATGCCACGGCTTCCACCGGACATCACGATCGTCCTGTCAGCCAGTGTCCTTGTCATCTCTTGCTCACAATCATGTGCGTCGCAAATCGTATGTAGAGCTAATGATATGTTGCACGCATGAACTCCTTCCCGCAACGTCAGGCCGACCGGCTCTACCACGAACTCCTTGCGCCCCAGGAGGTCCAGGACGTCCGTGCCCGTGTACGGGTGCTGGCTGAGAAGGCGGTCGCCCCGCATGCCGCGGCCATCGCCAACGGTGACGAGCGCACCGAGGGCTTCCCGCGGCAGGTCTTTGACGAGCTGGCCGCCGCGGGCCTGTACGGCATTCCCTTCCCGGCCGAGGTCGGCGGGGAAGGGCTGCAGCACCCCATCGCCGCCAGCGCGGTCGCCATCGAGGAACTGGCCTACTACTCCAGCAGCGTGGCCGCCGTGTTCGACGTGCACTGCCTGCTGGCCGGCAACGCCCTGAGCAACGGAACCGACGTGCAGCGGCAGCGCTGGCAACGCAGGATCGTCGACGGCTCGATGGTCGGCGCCTTCGCCACGACCGAGCCCGACGCCTCCAGCGACCTGTCCCCCCGAGCAGTGCGGACCTCCGCCTTCCGCACCGGAACCGGGTGGGTACTCAACGGCCACAAGCGGTGGATCTCCAACTCGCCCGTCGCCGGGGCGATCGTCACCCTGGCGCGCACCGGCGAGCGGCTGAGCATGTTCATCGTCGACACCACGCTGCCCGGGGTCCGGGTGGGCCTTCCCGACCGCAAGATGGGCAACCGCGGCCAGTTGACCGCCGACGTCCACTTCACCGACGTCCGGCTCGCCGACGACGACCTCCTCGGCGGCGTCGAAGGACAAGGCCTCAGGCACGCGCTGCGCACCCTGGCCCACGGTCGCATCGGCATTGCAGCCGCCGGAGTGGGCATGGCGCAGGCGGCTTTCGACTACACCGTGGCACACCTGACAGCCCGCCACGCCTTCGGCAAGCCGGTCGCGGCCAACCAGCACTGGCAGTTCCTGCTCGCCGAGCGGGCTCTGGAACTGGAGACCGCCCGGACCCTCTACACGAAGGCGGCGCTGCGCTTGGACGCCGGCAGCCCCTCCCCGGAGCCCGAGGCAGCCATGGCCAAGATCCACGCCACGCGCCTGTCGGTCGACATGGCCCGCGACGCCGTCCAGGCATTCGGGGGCCTGGGGTTCGCCCGGGAACTGGGTGCGGACGACCGCCCCTGCCCCATCGAGGCGCTCTACCGGGACACCAAGATCGGGGAGATCTACGAGGGCACCAACGAGATCCAGAAGTGGGTCATCGCCCGCGAGATCTTCGGCCGCGACATCACCGGCTGACCCCCTTCGCGAGCAGACCGTCGGTGCGGACCGGCGGGCGCGCCGGGCCGTGCAGGTGTCCACGCCGCGCGCCCGTGGGGACCTGCGGTCACCCGTCGTTCGTGCGGCGGCGCACTGCGCTGGGGGTGGTCCTCCACCATCGCTGGGCGTAGCGGCTGAGTGTGGCGCTGCTGTGCAGGCCGATGGATGCGGCGACCTGGGCCATGGTCAGGTCTGACTGCGACAGGAGCGTCTGCGCCCGATCGCGGCGGGCTGTGTCCAGGACGTCGCTGAAGGTCGTTCCCTCGTCGGCCAGTTGCCGTTGCAGGGTGCGCGGCGACATCGCCAGCAGGCCTGCGACACCGGCCATCGTGGTCGGGCCGGTGCCCAGGGAATGGCGCACGATGACGCTCACGCGTCCGGTGATCGGATGGCCGACGGTCGAGACCTGGCTGTCGAGGTAGAACAGTGCCAGGTCCCGGCTCAGCTGGTCGCTCTCGCCGAAGGTACGGTGCGGGAGGTCGGCTGGAACCCGCAGGACCGCGCCGGGCCGGTCGAAGTTCACCTGCGCGCCGAACAGTTCCTCGTACCGTGCCCGCGAGGCCAGCGGCGGATGCGGCAGCTCCACGGTGCGCAGGCCGTAGCCGCCGTGGAACAGGTACGTCATCGCCCGGTGCACGAACAGCAGTCCCCGGTCGATGCTCTGCGGCGCCGCCTGGAGGAACTCCGGGTACCCGAAGCGCAGGCCGATGGTGATGTTCGACTTGAGCGGGTCGGGGACCTGGGTCAGGGTGAAGCCGGCAGCACCCTTGATCCAGTACTTCGCGGTGTATCCCAGGGCGTCCGCAGCCGTCGGCGCGTTCCTCAGAGCGACGGCCAGCGGGCCGAGGTGTCCCAGGTCCTGGCGCAGCGCGACCCTCATTCCGAAGTCCGGGCAGTGCAGTTCCCGGGCGGCCGCCTCCAGCATCGCCGCGACCGCGGTGTCGCGCACCGGCACCTCGTCGCCGTCCAGCGCTGCGGCAGGGATACCGGCGCGGCACACCATCGCCTCGGCGTCGCCACCCAGTTGCTCGATCGTCGAGCGGACTTCACCCAGCGTCGCCGAACTCACCCATCCCATTCGGCCAGCTTTGCCGCAGTGGCGCGATAAGTCAAAATTGTGGCGCAATAGGTCAAGGCTGTGCAGGTGAGGCCGCCTAGGGTGAGGCAGTGGGCCTTCCGTACACGGCCCACTCACTACCCGTTGGAGCGTGACCGGCACGGGCCGCTTCGGCGTGCGCCGACGGCGTACCGCCGCCTCGTCGGCAGCCGTCCGCTCCGCTGACCTGAGGAGCCCTCAGTGGCCTCACTGCTCGCGCGGATCGCCCGGTTCGCCTTCCGTCGACGGCGACTTGTGGTCGCCCTGTGGCTGCTCGCGGCCACCGTCGCGATCGCCTGCATGGCTGTGTTCGGTGGCGCAAGCAAGATCAACCAGACGTTCACCGTTCCCGGTTCGCAGTCGCAGCAGGCGCTGGACCGGATGAAGCAGGCGTTCCCGGCTTCCTCGGGCACCAACGCGCAGATCGTCTTCACCCTCCCCGCGGGGCAGAGCGTCACCACCGCTGCCGCCGAGCGGTCGATCACCTCGGTGCTGGCCGCCGCGGCCAAGGCGCCCGAGGTGGCCCAGGTCCTCTCGCCCTCCCAGACCGGTGCGGTCTCGCCCCAGCGCACCGCGGCCATCGCCGAGGTCGAGTACCAGGTCAGCGGAGCAAGCCTGTCCACCTCGACGCTCGACGCGCTCAAGAGCGCGGTACAGAGCGCCCCGCACGGCAACCTGCAGGTCCAGGTCGGCGGGCCGGCCTTCAACAACGGCGCGGCCAACCCGGGAGCGGAGGACCTGGTCGGCGTGCTCGTCGCCGTCATCGTCCTCGCGATCACCTTCGGATCCCTCGTGGCCGCCGGATTGCCGCTGCTGTCGGCGCTGTTCGGGGTCGTGGTCGCCGTCGCCGCGGTGCTGTCACTGACCGGCGCGGTGGACATCTCCAGCACCGCGCTGACGCTGTCGCTGATGATCGGTCTGGCCGTCGGCATCGACTACGCCCTGTTCATCGTGACCCGGCACCGCTCCCAGTTGGCGCGCGGCATGGCCGCGCAGGAGGCGGCGGCCACGGCCGCGGGCACCGCCGGCAGCGCGGTGCTCTTCGCCGGACTCACCGTCGTCATCGCGATGGCGGGCCTGTCCGTGGTGGGCATCCCGTTCCTGACCGTGATGGGCCTGTGCGCGGCCGGTGCCGTATTCATCGCCGTGGCGGTGGCGCTGACCCTGCTGCCTGCCTTCCTCGGCTTCGCCGGCACGCGGCTGACACCCAAGCCCGGATCGCGCACGGCCCGTCGGGAAGCCGCTATCACCGACACGGCTGCCGCCTCCGGCCCGGTCAACGGCGCAGAGCGTTGGACCCGCATCGCCATCCGCCGCCCGCTGGCCACCGTGCTGATCGTGGTCGCAGCGCTCGCGGGGCTCGCCTGGCCGGCGCACTCCATGAGCCTTGGCCTGCCGGACAACGCCACCGCCCCCTCAGGCAGTTCGCAACGCGCGGCCTACCAGGAGGTCACCGCGGACTTCGGCCCCGGCTTCAACGGTCCGCTGCTCGTCCTCGCCGACACCTCCCACAGTTCCGCCCCGGCGGCTGCGGCCCAGCAGATCGCCGGTTCACTCAGGGCCCTGCCGGACGTGGCGGCGGTCACCGCTCCCCGGCTGAGCGCGGACGGGAAGGCTGCGCTGATCCAGCTCGTCCCGAAGAGCGCGCCGAGCGACCAGGCCACCAAGGACCTGGTCACCGGCATCCGCGACCAGGCCGGGGCGCTGGAGCACGGCACCGGCGCGACCATAGCGGTGACCGGCACCACAGCCGTGGGCATCGACGTCTCCAGCAAGCTGGGATCGGCCATCGTGCCCTTCGCGATCGTCGTGGTCGGGCTCTCGCTCGTCCTGCTCCTGCTGGTCTTCCGGTCCCTGGTGGTGCCGGTCAAGGCAGCCCTGGGGTTCCTGCTGTCGGTCGGCGCGTCCTTCGGCGTCGTGGTCGCGCTCTTCCAGCAGGGCCACCTCGCCAAGCTGATCGGCGTGGATGCCACCGGGCCGGTCACCAGCTTCCTGCCGATCATCCTGATGGCAGTGCTGTTCGGCCTGGCTATGGACTACGAGGTGTTCCTCGTCTCCCGGATGCGCGAGGACTACGTGCACCACGGCTCGCCGATCGGGGCCGTGCACGCGGGAGCGCGCACGGCGGGCAGGGTCGTGACAGCCGCAGCCCTGATCATGTTCTCGGTGTTCGCGTCCTTCGTCACCAGCGACAACATGATCCTCAAGCAGCTCGCCTGCGCCCTGGCCGTGGGTGTGCTCATCGACGCCTTCGCTGTACGGATGACGCTCGTGCCGGCCGTGTTGGCACTCACCGGCCGCGCCGCCTGGTGGCTGCCCCGCTGGATGGACCGCGCGCTGCCGAACCTGGACATCGAAGGCACGAGCCTGGAACAGGACCGTGCCACGCAATCGGCGGACCCGCACGGCACGCACCAGGAGCCGGCCGGCGCCTCCACACGCTGAAGCGAGCCCGGCCCCGGACGAACACCGGGGCCGGGCATGCCGGAAGAGGCCGCCGCTGTTGTCAGTGCCCGGCTCTACCCTGGCCTCAGGCCGGACACGGTGGGGGTGGGCATGGCCAAGGTTCTCCCGACGAAGAAGACCGAGCGGGCGGGCGTCAACCAGTTCCGATCACTCCTGGAATCTGCTGGGCACATCGTCCAGGAGATCGACGGCGGGAACGACTACGGCGAGGACTGCTACCTGAGCTTCACCGAGTACGGACAGCGCACCGGCGACATCGCGGCGGTGCAGATCAAGAGCGGAGTGACCTACCGCAGGGACACGGGCTACGCCATACCGTGCCGGGACCACGTGAACGACTGGTCGCAGAGCCGGATCCCCGTGATCGGCGTCGTGTGGGACCCCGAGATCCGCAAGCTGTACTGGGTCAACCTGACCCGGTACCTCCGCCAGGAACTGGCGCAGGGCAAACACCCGCGCAGCGTGCCGATCGACGAGCACGCGATCCTGGACCAGAACACGATCAAGGCCGTCACGCAGGAGATGCGCCGCTATATCGCGCGCGATGACCACTCGCACCGGCAGGGGCCGAGCCCTGCCCTCGGCTTGGCGGCGGCGGTCAGGCGCTACCGCAACCGCAACTCCAACGAGATCGAGAGCCCAGCCCAGGGTGGCAAGGCGATGCCGCACGCAGCGGCGCAGGTCGAGTTCATCGATCGCCACCCACACCTGATCGACAACACCATGAAGTGGCTCGTGCGCACGGTCACCGCCGCCGTGCTGGCCATGATGATTCCCGGGCTCTACACGGTCGTTGCCGGCCAGTACCCGCACCTGTGGCCGTTGTGGTTCCCGGCCTACTTCGGCATGGTGGGCTACATGCTGCGCGTGGGCGAGCAGGTCGGCGAAGCCCGCCACATCAAGTGGGTGCGGTACGCCGCATACGTCCTGATCCTCTCCGGGTGGTACGTCGCGCTAGGAACCGAACTGCACGGCTGGTCTCCGAATCGCACATTCTGCTGGGTCTTCGTGGTGGAGGTGCCGGTTCTCGCCCAGTTCGCCCTATTGAAGATCATGTTCTGCCTGTACGGCCGGGAGAGGGCACGCCGCAGACGGCTCGCGGCAGCGTACGGTGATGCGACCCGGGAGGTAGGGGCTGAGGGCTGAGGACCGGCGTACGGCTCGTCGCTGTGTGCCGATGCTGATACCTGCCGCCATGGTTCACCCGCCGTTGGGGCGGGTGATCTCTGCGAGCAGGGCCGGGCCGGTCCACTGGCGGGCCTTGCCGGGGGGCTGTGTCTCCGCGTCCTGGACCAGGCTGATGAGCCGGCGGCTGGCCGGGGCGGGCAGGCCGTGCTGCTCGGCGAGGGAGAGGACTTCGCCCTGGAGGGAGTCGATCTCGGTGGGGCGCCCGCGCTGCAGGTCCTCCCACATCGAGGAGCGGGCCTGGCCGTCGATCCGCAGGGTGTTGCCAGCCACGCGCTGGAACAGGGAGTCGGGCAGCCGCAGGACGCGCGGCATCCAGGCGGCGGGGACCGGGCCGAGCTGGGCCGGCTCGATACCCGCACCCCGGAACGCCGCGAGTGCCTCCTGCTGACACAGCGCCAGGCAACTGCGGTAGGCACGCTGTCCGAGCTGCTCGCGCAACGGCAGCCCGGACAGGGCGTTGACCGCGTTGTTGAGGTTCATCAGCAGCTTGGCCGCCTGCACGGCCGGCATGTCCCGGCGCAGCTCCAGCTTCAGACCGGCGGCCCGCGCGGCCTGGGCCAGGGTGTCGGCGCGGGGAGCGTCCTGGAGCATCAGCTGCCCGCCGCTGCCCTGGTGGAAGGAGGCCGTCCCGGTGCGCACCACGTTGTAGGGGACCATACCGGCGAGGACCACCTGGTTCGGCAGCGCGGCGCGCAGGACCCGCGGGTTGTGCAGGCCGTTCTGGAAGCTGACCACCACTGTCTCCGGAGCCAGGTGCGCGGCCAGCGCGAGGGCGGCGTCCGCCGTGTCACCGGACTTGACGCACACCAGCACGTAGTCCGCGGCGGCCGCGGCTGCCGCGTCGGTGGCCAGCCCCACCCCTGCGGCCTGGTGGCGCGCGGTGCCGGGCCCGGTCAGGGTCAGCCCGGCCTGCTCGATGGCGGCCATCGCGGCGGGGCGGCCGATCAAGGTGACGTCGGCGACCTGGGACAGCATGCCGCCCAGGTGGCAGCCGATGCTGCCGGCGCCGAGCACGGCGATGCGAAGGCGGGGGGTGGGGGTGCTGGACACGGTGGCTCCTGCGGGTGGTCCGGTCAGTGGAACAGGTCGGGGTCGGAGGCGGTGATCTGGTCCCACAGCGGGCGGGCCTGGAACCAGCCCGCGAGGTGGCTGCCGACCTGCTCACGGGTGATCAGCGCGGTCTCCCGGTCGATGAGTTCGGGCGTGCCCGCGGCCATCGCGAGCAGTTGGGCCTGGCAGGAGCGTTCCATGGTGATGAACCACCACACGGCCTCGGCCACAGACTCGCCGACGGTCAGCAGTCCGTGGTTCTTCAGGATGGCAGCCTTGGCGCCGCCGAGCGCGTCGGCGATCCGCTTGCCCTCCTCGATCTCGTTGGCCACGCCGCGGTAGTCGCTGTACAGGGCGTGGTCCTCGAAGAAGGCGCAGGCGTCCTGGGTGATCGGGTCCAGCAGGATGCCCAGGCTGGAGAACGCCTTGCCGTGCAGCGAGTGCGCGTGGGCTGCGGCAATGGCGTCCGGGCGTGCGGCGTGCACCTGCGAGTGGATGACGTAGGCGGCCTTGTTCACCGGGCGGTTGCCGTACAGCAGGGTGCCCTCGTGGTCCACCAGGATCAGGTCGGAAGCCTTGATCTGGCTGAAGCTCATGCCGAACGGGTTGACCCACAGCCACTCGGGGCGCTCCGGGTCGCGGACGGTGATGTGCCCGGCCACCCCCTCGGAGAAGCCGAGCTTCCCGAACAGGCGGAAGCCGGCGGCCAGTTGCTCCTTGCGGTACTGCCGTTCGGCCTCGACCGAGTCGAAGGTCGGCGGCATCGGCACGATCAGGTCCGTCGGGGCGGGCCCGAGGGCGGCGGCGAGGGCGGGCGGCAGTGCGGTGGTCATGGCGTGCTCCAGGGTGGTGGTGGCATGCGGACAGTCAAAAGATACAGAGACGCATCCGATACGTCTATGCATCTGATACGGGTAGGTATGCAGAGCGGTAGGGTGGGGTTCCGGTCGCACCACACACAGGAGAGACATCCCGATGCCCAAGGGAGTGACCAAGAGGCGCCCGCGTACCCGCGCCGCCCTGCTGCAGGCGGCGCTGGAGTGCTTCGCCGAGCAGGGCTTCCGCGCCGCCTCGATCGAGCAGATCTGCGAGAGCGCCGGCTACACCCGCGGAGCGTTCTACTCGAACTTCAACAGCAAGGAAGAGCTCTTCCTCGCCCTGTTCGACGCGCACAGCGAACAACTCCTCGACCGGATGACCACACTGATCGACTCGACCGAACTCACCCTGCAGGGCCTGGTCGACGCCCTGGCCGACATCGAACCCGCCGAACGCGACTGGTACCTGGTCACCACCGAGTTCACCCTGCACGCCATCCGCGACCCGCAGGCCGCCGCAGCCCTGGCCCAACACGACGCACAACTGCGCGCTGCCCTCGCCCGCGGCCTGACCCACTGCCTGACCCGAGCAGGCCGCACCCTGACCGTGGACGCGGACGAACTCGCCCGGCTGCTCATCGCCGTCCGCGAGGGCGGACTGGCCCAGAGCTACGTGGAACCGGAGCAGCTGCCCCCCGGCCAGCTCGAACGCCGTTTCCTCCCAGGCGTGTTGACCGCATTCACCACCGAGGGGTAACCGGGAGGAACCACGCCGCCAGCCTGGTTCCTTCGGTGAGGGCAGCGTCAGTGGTCCCGCTGGGAGTGGTGACCTGGTTGCGCAGGTCGGACGGTGATGCGCCTGTGGAACGTAGGAGGGTCGCCCGCCAGGCGCATTTCTTTGACTCGCTGGTCGTTGGACCGGTTGGGTGACCGGGCCCGGGTGCGGCATGGTGGTCACGGTGAGGGTGTCACTGCGCTCTGTAGTCCTCCAGGCCGAAGCCGCCCTGCCAAAAGGCTGCCTAGGAAACGCTCAGCGTCCTACGGCCCAGACGCATCCGCGGGCGCGTCCGAGCGACTGGACCTGGGCATCTTCATCGACACCGCGTGAGCCCCGGGCGGTGAGCTTGTCCGAGGCCGTATGCCGGCGCATGGCAGCGAAGCTGGCCACGGCCCCCAAAGTAGGTGTGTTACGCCTGTTTCTTGGATGCCGTTGGCTCCCGCACGGCGTCGTAGAGCGCCGGCAGGCCCGGCTCGGACGCCAGCTTGCCCAGGACGCGGTGCAGGGTTTCGCGGTCAGCTGCAGCCAGGTCCGCGAACATTGTCGCGTCCAGACCCTCCAGACCGGTGTTGGCCCGGGCAAGCAGGTCGGACCCGGCCGCAGTGATCTCGACGACGTACCTGCGCCGGTCCTGCCGGTCCCGCGCACGCGCCAGGTACCCGGTGTTCTCCAGGAAGTCCAGACTGCTCGCCATCGTGGCGGGGTCGATGCGCAAGTACGCGCCGAGACCCAGCTGTGGCTGGGGGCCGTTGTCCGCGAGCGCCTGCAGAATGCTGTAGTGACGAACCCTGAGCCCCAGGGCGTCCAGTCGGTCCTCGCTCAACCGGAAGGCCACCTGGCCCAGCTTGAGCAGCAGGCAGACCGTGTGGTCCGCCACCGACCCGGGCACCAAGGAAACCTCGGGCACCGTTCACCCACTTCACCGTTTGAGGTACGTACGATTTCGCTTGCCATCGTATGCGAGGTGGAGTCCGACGACGGCACGCTCGGGTCGACGATCCACATGTTCGACAGGACCGGCAGGGTCATGGGCACCTGCCCGATCCCCTGGCGGTCAAAGCTGCCTGACGAGGTTGGGATTAGACGCGGGCAGGCCCAGGGAAAGCCTCAAGTCTCTGTCCATTTGACAAGGAAAAATGTCATCTTGACAGCTAGGGGTGGCTGAGGAAGAGTGGCGCTCGATACCGATGCAACAGGTGTGTTCATGCGCCCGCCGTACTGACCAGGGGACGGTCTTCGCCCGTGGGAGGTTGGCCAAGTGGGAGAGCACCCTCGCGGGCTTGAGGCCGGGCGAGTCGGAGTGACGCCAAAGGCTTTGAGGGCCTGGTCGGGGTGGCTCCGACGTACCTGACCAGGCGGCCACCAGTACATGTTCAGAGGCAGTAGTCCGGCTTGTCTGTCGCCTAGTGCCGGCGTTCGGCCAGGCGGCCGAAGAAGTCGTGGAGCATCGCCGGGGCAGTCCACTTACGCGGTGACCGTCTCGCAGAGACTGCTACTGCTCCCGTGGTTGCGGTCGACTGGGTTCGCCCTCCCTCTCGCGCGCTCCGACAGGAATCGTCACAGTGAGATGGCTGCGCGAAGGGCTCCGACGGCCTCAAGCACCGCGTCGTGGGCTGCGGGGAGTAGTTGCGTCATATTGGCGAAGCCGTGGGTGAGTCTCTCGTGTCGATGCTGTACTACCGGGACGCCAGCCGCTGAGGCCCTGAGGGCGAACAACTCGCCTTCGTCGCGCACCACATCGAACCCGGCGGTGGCGAGATACAACGGCGGCAGGTCCGAGAGGTTCGGAGCGTGGATCGGAGCGACCCGCCAGTCGGCGTACTGGGATGTGTCGCGAATGTACATGGAGTCGAACAGTGCGATGTCCTTCTCCGTGAGCATGAGCCCTTTGCCGAAAAGGGTTCGCGAGGGCAACGGCGGCGCGGTAGTGGCCTCCACAACGGGATAGAACGCCAGGACGAACATCGGGCCCTTGACTTGCAGCGCGGTCACGATGGCGAGATTGCCGCCCGCGCTGTCGCCGCCCAGTGCAATCCTGTTCGGATCGATCCCCAGTGCATCGGCTTGCGCCATAACGTATTCGACGGCTGCCGCACTGTCCTCGACGGCAGCGGGAAACGAATGCTCAGGTGCGAGCCGGTAGTCCACCGAGAGCACAGCGAGACCGCCGTGCACTGCGAGCAGCCGGCACAGGTGGTCGTGGCTGTCTAGGTCGCCGAGGACGAATCCGCCACCGTGGAAATACACCAGCAACGGCGAGCCGGTCGCTAGCCCGGCGGGCCGGTAGAGCCGGGCACGGATGCTGCCTTCGCAGATGTCCACGTTCTGTGTCTGCACGGATCGGATCTTCGGCGCGTTGATGGCGGCCGTGAAGAGCGCGTACTGCCGGCGAACGACGGCGAGATCGGGCTTGCGGCCGGCCGAGCCAGCCCCGAGCCGACGTCGGAGCGTCATCAACAGCTGGGTGTCGAGATCCAGTTCCTGCCCGTCGAGATGAACTGGCCGGCCCGCGATCCACCGGCGCAGCAGTGCCGGCAGGGCGAACAAGCTGCGCAACGCGATTCGCGTGATCGTCAACAGCATCGGTGACCTCCTGGATTGTCTGCACGTAGATGCTGGGTGCTCGGCGGCCGCCGTCATGTCGCCGCAGGGACCGTCGATCCCGGGAGCGCCGGTTGTGCGCTTTTTCGCTGACGGAACGAGCGCCTGGCTGGGATCACTGGTGGGCGTGGACGGTGGCGGTCAGTTGCAGGTAGCGGCCCGCCATGCCCTTCATTGCGGTGATGCCGTGGGCATGGCGGTCGACGGTTGCTGTGGCAACGACTCGGAGAGTGCCGCCTTCGACGGCGGATTCGATCACGGTGAACTCGACCGGAGCATCCTCACCGTGTGCCGTGAGCGTTCCGCGAAGCGTCCAGCGACCGTCGATGTTCACTGCTCCGGCCGACGCGAAGTTGATCTCCGGGTACGAAGCGGAGTCGAGGAAGGCCCCTGACAGCACCTTCTCGTCTCGGCCCCGGTGTCCGCTTGAGAAGCTGGCGGCATCGGCCACCACTACTGCACCGCTGGCGATGGTTGGCGTGGCGACCGTGATCCGTCCGGAGCGCAGGGTGAACGTGCCGGTCACCGTGCCGAGCCCGAACATGTGCTTGGTCGTGAAATCGATGGTTGACCTGCTGGGATCGATCACGTAGGCGCCCGCAGGGGGGACGGTCACTGGCACCGGCGTGCCCGTTTTCGTCATCGGTTGAATTTTCATGTATTCGAGGCTAGCATCAATGCATGAAAATTCAAGACATGAAAATTCAAGTGGTAGGCTTCACGCATGTCGACGGTCGAACAACACAGTCAGGAACCGCAGTGGTTGACTGCTCCGCAGCTGCGTGCGTGGCGTGAGTTGACGTTCTTGATGGGGCAGCTGCCGACGGTGTTGGACGCTCAGCTCAAGCGCGATGCCGGCCTGAGTTACCTGGAGTACTACGTGATGGCGGGCCTGACGGAGCAGCCGAATCATGAGATGCGACTGTCCGACTTGGCCAGCCGCTCCAGCGCGGAGCTTTCCCGTCTGTCGCATCTGATCAGCAGACTCGAACGGCGCGGCTTCGTGCGGCGCATGACGGACGGCGATGACCGCCGGTTCACCAGAGCCGTCATGACCGAAGCCGGACTCGCACACATGGCGGAGGCGGCGCCCGCGCATGTCGAAGAGGTCCGCGGGCTCGTCTTCGACGTCCTTGACGACTCAGAGGTCGAAGTCCTGCGCAGTTGCGTAGAAAAGATCAACAAGCAACTGCACTGACGCGGGCGGATCAGCTACTGGCCAGGCAAGGTCTCCACGGCATTGGGGCCGGGGATCAGACCTTCTCGTCAACACTCCCGGAAGTGTGGCTGTCTCCTTTGCCGGAGGGGAACAGGTGACAGGCGACCACGGACTCGCCGACCTTGACGCGGGCCGGGCGTTGCTGTCTGCAGATGTCCTCGACGTGCGGGCACCGCCCGGCGAAGGGACAGCCACTGTGGGCAACCGTCAGGGGCTCGGTGACCGTGACGCGGGCCAACCGTCGCTCCCGCTGGGCGGCCACGTCGGCCACAGGTGCCGCCGCGACCAGGGCGGCGGTGTAGGGGTGCAGGGGGTGGCCGGTGACCTGCGCGGCCGGGCCGGTCTCCATGACCTGGCCCCGGTACAGGACGACGACGCGATCGCAGAGGTTGCGGACGACCGCGAGGTTGTGGCCGATGAACAAGTAGGCCAGGCCGAGATCGGCACGCAGGTCGGCGAGCAGATTGAGGATCTGGGCCTGTGTGGACAGGTCCAGAGCGCTCACCGGCTCGTCGCAGATGACCAGCTTGGGATTGCTGGCCAGGGCCCGGGCGATGGCGATGCGCTGGCGCTGGCCACCGGAGAAGGCGGCCGGGTAGCGGTTCGCTGCGTCGGCGGGCAGCCCGACCTGGTCGAGCAGGCCCTGCACTCGGGCCCGGGCCTGCTCGGCTGTCATCGCCCGGTGGGTCAGTAGTGGTTCGGTGAGCGTCTGACTGATCGTTCGCGCTGGGTTCAGCGAGCCGTACGGGTCCTGGAAGACCACCTGAAGGTCGGCGGTAAGCGCTCCGCGCCGTTCGGCGGGTACCGAGGTGATGTCCGTGTCTTCGAAGCGGATCCGGCCGCTGCTCGACGCGGTCAGACCGAGCACCGCCCGTCCGATGGTCGATTTCCCCGATCCGGACTCCCCGACGAGCCCGACCGCCTCGCCGGCCCCGACGTTCAGCGTGACGTCGTCCACCGCGGTGTGCGTCCGCCTGCGTCGGCCGTAGGACACCCGCAGGTGGTCGATTTCCAGTAGCCAGGCATCCGTGCGGGGCTGCACTTCCTCAGGTGTCGGGGTCATCGGCCGGGCTCCGGGGCGAGGTCGTGGCCGCGGACGCAGCGGGTGGTGCGCGGGGATGGGCCGGAGACGTCCATGAGCGGGATCGGTCCTTTCTTGCAGGCGTCCGTGGCGAGTGCGCAGCGGGCGGCGAACCGGCAGCCCTCGGGCCACGCGTCCGGTGCGGGCACCGAGCCGGGGATCACCGGCAGGCGTCCCGCGGTGTCCAGGCTCGGCATCGACCGGAGCAGCGCGCGGGTGTAGGGGTGGCGGGGTGCGCCCAGGACGCTGTCGGTCTCTCCCTGCTCGACGATCTGCCCGGCGTACATGACCGCGACGCGGTCGCAGACGTCTGCGACGACTCCGATGTCGTGGGAGACCAGCACCAGGGCGCGTTCACCCGTGGCGACGACGTTCCGGAACAGGTCGAGGATCGCTGCCTGGACGGTGACGTCCAGTGCGGTGGTGGGCTCGTCGGCGATCAGCAGGGCCGGGTCGCCGGTCAGGGCCAGGGCGATCGCGACGCGCTGCGCTATACCTCCGGAGATCTGGTGGGGGCGGCATCGCATCACACGATCGGGATCGCTGATGCCCACCTCTCGGAGCAGGTCCCCGGTCCGTGCGGCCGCGGCGCGGCGGGTGGCGCCGAAATGGCGCAGGGCCGCCCGCAGTTGGTTCCCGACGGTGTAGCAGGGGTCCAGGGCGGCCATGGGCTCCTGCGCGATGTAGGCGACGCCTCGCCCCCTGACCCGGCTCAGACGCCGCTCCGTGGTGCCGGCCAGTTCCTCGCCCGCGAACCGTACCGAGCCTGCGGTGATCCGCTCGTCGATGGGTAGCAGACCGGGGATTGCCAGGGCAGTGACGGTCTTTCCGGAGCCGGACTCGCCGACCAGGCCGAGGATTTCGCCTTTGCGGACGGCGAAGGTGACACCGTCGACGACCGGGCCGGAGGGGAATTCGACGACGAGCCCGTGGACGCCCAGCAGCGTTTGCGGGTCGGCGTCCGGCCGCTGGGCGGCAGTCTCGGCGAGGACGGTGCGCCGGTGCCGGACGGGACGGGGCGTGGGGCCGCCCGGAAGCGCGTCGCGGACCGTGTTGGCGATGAGGTTGAAGGCGATGACCGTCAGGATCAATACCGCGCCGGGCGGCACCAGGAGCCAGGAGTCGACGGTGATGTTCTGCGACGCCTCGTAGATCATCTGACCCCAGGACGGCGCTTCCGGGGATCCGCCCAGACCGAGGAACGACAGCGAGGACAGCACGATGACGCAGATCGCCATGCTGGTGGCCGCGAGCATGATGACCGGCGCGACCACGGTCGGCAGCACGTGCCGGAACAGGATGGTCCGCAGCGGCAGACCGGACACGCGGGCGGCGTCGATGAACAACTCGTCCCGCACCGTGCGGGTGGAGTTGCGTACCAGCCGGGTCGCGGCTCCGGCTCCCAGCACGCCGAGCACGGCCATCATCACCGCGGTGTTCTGCGGGTAGATGACCGCGAGTGCGACCAGTACGACGAACGCGGGAACGGCGAAGGTGAGGTCGACCAGCCAGGAGATGACGGCGTCGGCGATCCCGCCGCGGTATCCGCTGAGCAGGCCGGCCGGGAGCCCGAGGGCCACGGCGATCGCGGTGGCCTCCGCGGCACCCCACAGCAGGGTGTCGCCGCCGTGCATCAGCCGGGACAGGACATCGCGGCCGAGACTGTCGGTGCCGAGCCAGTGCGTCGCCGACGGCGGCTTGAGCAGTTCGGTGAGGTTCTGCGTCAGCGGGTCGAACGGTGCGAGCTGGTCGGCGAAGACGCTGGTGAGCACGACGAGGACCAGCCAGGCGACGGCCGTCAGCGTCAGGGGCGAGGTTGCGAGTGCGCGCCCGGCCCGCGCCGCCGGGCCGACCGGGCTGTCGGCATGGTGGACGACGGTGCTCATGCACGCCTCGCCTTGGGGTTCAGGACCCCGATCAACAGGTCGACGGCGAGGTTGACGATGACGACGCCGACCGCGAAGACCAGGACGACGCCCTGGACGACGGGGACGTCGTGGCCCAGGACACCCGACAGCAACTGGGAGCCGAGACCGGGCAGGTTGAAGATCTGCTCCACCGCCACCGTTCCGGCCAGCAGCCCCACCGTGTTGAAGCCGACGGCGGTGACGATCGGGGCGGCGGCGTTGCGCAGGCCGTGCTTGAGGACCTGGCGTCGGCGGGGAATGCCCAGTGCCCGGACGGTCCGGACGTAGTCGGCGTCCAGCGCCTCGGCCACGGCGCTGCGGGCCTGGAGGAAGATCGGGCCGATCGGGGCCAGGGACAGGGCGATGACCGGCAGGATCAGCGATTGCAGCCACTGCCCCGGGGACTGGTTCAGTTGTACGTACCCGGTCGCGGGCAGGACCCGGTACTGGATGGCGAAGAGGTAGACCAGGCCGACCGCGATCCAGTAGTTGGGGACGGCCGTCACTGCTCCGGCCGCCAGCTGCAGGATCCGGTCGACCCTGCTGCCGCGCCGCAGCGCGGCCCAGATGCCGAGGGCTGTTCCGACTGCGGCCGTGACCAGCGTCGACAGCAGGGCCAGCGACAGCGTTACGGGCAGCGCCGTCGACAGCAGCCGGCCCACGCTCTCGCTGGTGATCCATGACCTGCCGAGGTCGCCGCTCAGCAGGTTGGCGCACGTCGACAGGTACTGGTCCAGCGGCGAGCGGTGCAGTCCGAAGGCGGCGTCGAGCTGGTCGCGCTGCGCCGCTGTCGAGGTGTTGCCCAGGACATACGCGGCCGGATCGCCGTGGATCAGCTGCTGGAGGAAGAACGCCGCGGTCCAGACGACGAGCAGCAGCGGGACCGCGCCTGCGGCGCGCCGTAGCGCGAGACTCCCCATGCCGGGCTACTTCGCCGGGTGCAGCGACGACAGCAGGCAGGTTGCCAGACCGAGGTCGGTGCAGCTGACGGTGTTCGCGGTCGAGTAGGTCAAGCCGACGGTGCCGACCATGACGAACCAGGCCTGCTGGTTGATGGTGGCGACCGCCTGATCGATAGCCGTCGACTGCGCGGTGCCCGTCGTGCCGAGGACCTGGGCGGCGAGGGCTTGGATCTGCGCGTCCTGCTGCGGGGTGTGCGGGCCGAAGTTGGCGGACACCAGGGACGCGATGCTCTGCGCGGCCGGGTCCATGCTCCACTCGAACACCATGCTGGCCCACCGTCCCGAGGTCGCCTGCTGCACGAAGTCGGTGTTGTGGTCCGAGATCTGCACCGTCACACCGATCGCGCGCAGGTACCCGGCGACGGCCTGGGCCAGCAGGTCGCCGCTCTGGGTGCTGAGCATCGGCAGGGTGAAGCCGTCGGGGTAGCCGGCCTGGGCCAGCAGGGCTTTGGCCTTGGCCGGGTCGTACGGATAGGAGGCGGCGGCGTTCGCCCGGTAGCCGGGGCTGTCCGGGCCGACGACCAGTGAGGTCGCCGTCCCGTCGGCGCCGAAACCCAGGGCCGCGATGGCCTTGCGGTCCACGGCGTAGTTCAGCGCCTGCCGGACCCGGACGTCCCCCAACGGCTTGACTGCCGCGCCGGCTTCGTCGTTGATCCAGATGCCGGCCGTGGTGATCTGAGGGGCGGGCACGACCGTCAGACCGGCGGCCTTGTCGGCGGCGTTGGTCTGCGCGGCGCCCTGCGCCACTTGCACCTGGCCGGACCGGACGGCCGAGTCGAGGGCCTGCTGGGAGCTGTAGACCCGCAACGTGACCTTGCCGTAGGGGAAGGCCGCTTTGTTCCAGTAGGTCGCGCGTCGGGTGAAGGTGTACTGCTGGCCGGAGGTCGTGCCGGAGGCGTCCAGGGTGTAGGGGCCCGAACCGTCCGGTTGGTCGTTCAGGCTCGAAGGGTGGGCCAGGGCCTTCGGGCTCACGATGAACCCGGCTCCGGTGGCGAAGTCGAAGGGCAGGTCCGTGACCGGCACCGTCGAGGTGAAGCGGACGGTGGTCGCATTCACCACTGTCGTGGTGAGGTTCTTGATGTACGTGACGAGGCTGCCGGCCGGTGAAGCGGTCCTGGCGTAGTCGAAGTTGGCTTTGACCGCGGCCGCGTCCAGGGGTGTCCCGTCGGCGAAGGCGATCCCCGGACGCAGTGTCATCTCAAGGGTGGTGGGGTTCGGCTCGGTCCAGGAGGTGGCGATGCCGGGGCCCACCTTGTCGGGTCCGGTCAGCGTCGTCAGCGAGTCGTAGACGGCGGAGGTGTAGTTGAGGCTGTAGTTCGGGCCGTTGGGGACGAGCCACGGGTTGAAGTTGATCGTGGCGAACTGCAGGCCGATCGCTATGGCGCGGGTTCCGCCGCTGCCGGAGGTGGATGTGGGGGTGGAGGACGGGCCGCCGCAGGCTGCCACGGCGGTGGCGGTCAGGGCGGCTATCGCTGCGCAGAGTGCTGCACGCTTGGCGAACATTCGAAGGCTCCCTTCGTCATTGACGGGTGGGCCGGGGTCAGGACTGGATGGTGGGTCTCGGGCCGTAGCAGGCGATGTGGAGATCGCGCAGGTCGAAGTCCGCGGGCAGGCCGGTGATTTCGATCGTGTGCTGGTCGCCGTCGCGCAGGTCGAGGTAGTTGGTGCTGTAGCGGCAGCCGGGTGCGCCGGTGGAGACCCTGGCCAGGTACGTGAAGCCCTCGGAGGCGAGGGTCACTGCCGCGGTGGTCCGGCCGGTGCGTTCGACGGCTGCCTTCAGGCGGCCCGCACTGAGGTCGATGTTCTTCAGGCGGTCGAAGAACAGCCGGTTGGCGGGGAAGCACCCGTCGTCGGCCGAGACCCAGGCGTATGCCTGCGACCCCGGTGCCTGGCCGTGCCAGACCTGCCGCGACTCCATCGCTCCGAGGTTCACCGGGACCAGTTCGTCCCACAGGCGGGCTCCGGCGAACTCGGCCAATTCGATCCGTGCCGTCGTCCAGACCGGGCCGGGCGTGCTGTTGGTGACCCACAGCTGGAGTCCGCCGTCGTCGGTGTGCCGGAAGCTCGCCAGGACTGGGGCGAAGGCGCGTTGGAGGGCGAAGTACCCGGCCTTGGGCACCAGGTCGTAGTCGATGACCGACCAGCTCATCCCGGGCCAGCAGTCGTTGAACTGCCAGACCAGGGCCCCGTTGTTGGAAGGCTGGAGGCGGCGGTAGTGCTCGACCCCGAACTTCAGGCCCTCCGCCTGGCAGGCCATGGAGAAGTCGACGAACTGTTCGATGCTGCTGGGCGTCCCCGTCTCGTAGGACATGAGCGCCTCGCCCTTGTTCTTGGGCACGTCCTTGATCCGCTGCAGCAGGCCGGCCGAGCCCAGGCTCGGCGCTTCTGCGGCGGTCCAGCGCTGAAGCGTGGCCAGCTCGGGTGCGGCGTGGATGCCGAACTCGCTGATGAATTTGCCGTGGTCGTACCGGTAGCGGTCCCAGTGCACCTTCGCACCGGGGGAGGGGAACTCGGTCGGGCCGCCTGCGCCGATGTCGGCGCCGTGCCAGACCTCCCAGGCATGACGATCGCCCTGGGTCACGCCGTTGATCTGCAGCGGTACATCGGCCCATGGGCTGCCCGGCCAGTACGGCACCGAGGGGCAGTCCCGCGCTACGGTCTCGGGGAACATCTTGTGGAAGAAGTGCCAGCCCCAGTTGCCGGGTGCGACGGAGCGGGTGACCAGGGCGTGCATGCCTTCGATCTCGTTGTTGCCGCACCACAGCGCCAGGCTCGGGTGATTGCGGAGACGCCTTACCTGGAAGGTCGCCTCCTGGGCCACTTCGGAGTGAAGGCCGGGGTCTTCGCTCGGGTAGTCCGTGCAGGCGAACATGAAGTCCTGCCAGACGAGGATTCCCAGCTCGTCGCAGGCGTCGTAGAAGGACTCGTGCTCATAGGTGCCGCCGCCCCAGACCCGGAGCATGTTCATGTTGCTGTGGCGGGCCAGTTCCACGAGGTTCCGATACGTGCTCTCGGGGATCGATCCGATGAACATCGAAGCGGGGATCCAGTTCGCGCCGCGTGCGTAGATGGGCGTGCCGTTCAGCAGGAAGCGGAACAGCCGGCCGCCCGCGGCGGTATCGGCTGAGCGGTCCAGGGTCATGGTCCTCAGGCCGATTCGGTCGGTGACTTGGTCGATGGGCCCCTCGCTGCCGGTCAGCGCAATGGTCAGGGTGTACAGCGGCTGCTCGCCGAGGTCGTGCGTCCACCAGAGTTGGGCGTCCTCGACGGTGACCTGGGCCGTTCCCCGCGCGGTGCCCTCGGGTGTCAATGCCATGGGGATTGCGGTGGTGAAGAGGCGGCCGTCCGGCGCGGTCAGCACCGCGGTCGCGGAGACGCGGCCGCCGGTCTCGGGACGGGGGACGGCAGTCTCGGGACGGGGGACGGCAGTCTCGGCCTCGACGTCGACCTGGACGACGGCGCGCCGCCGGACCGGGTCCACCGAGCGGGCGTAGGCGTGGTGGGCGGTGATGGTGGCGCGGCTCTCGGCCACGATTTCGACCGGCGCGTGGATGCCGATGGAGGGGAGCCGCGGGGCGAAGTCCCAGCCCCAGGAGAAGGTGGGCTTGCGGCGCAGTGTGAGTTCGGGGCCGGTGGACAGCACGCCCGGTGGCATCGCACTTCGCTCGGGGTCGGCGTCGTCTCCCGTCCGCATGGCCAGCAGGCCCTGCCGGCGCAGTTCGGCGACCCGGGCGATCTCGGCAGGAGCCGTGATCCCGACCAGCGGCGGTGCGAAACGGACAACGAGAGTGTTCCGTTGCTCGCCGGTTCCGGTGAGGTCGAAGGCGGCGGGGCGGAAGGCGTTCTCGTGGGTTCCCAGCAGGGTGCCGTTGAGCCAGATCGAGGCCACTGTGTCCAGCCCGTGGAAGACCAGTTGGAGCCGGTCGGCCTCCCGGGCCCGGTCGGACAGCGTGAACTCGGTTCGGTACCACCAGGCGCGCTCCTCGATCCAGGCCGCCGTCACCTCGTTCTCGTCCAGAAAGGGGTGGGCGAGTTCTCCGGACGCGATCAGGGATTCGTGGACTCCGCCGGGAACCACGGCTGGGCGCCAGGTCAGGTCGGCGGGCAGTTGGCTCGGTGCGGTGACCGTCAGATCAGTGCCGGCCAGCTCGAACGTGCCGACCGGCCAACTGGCCCGAGCGGAGCTTCGGGTGCGGAGATCAGGCATGGGTGTCTCCTCGGAAGAGCGCCAGGATGAACAAACTAAGGAGTACTAGGTTTTATGGTCGGGGGTTGGCCTTGGCGGCCGTTGGGCGCGGTGACGGCTCGGGGTGCTGTCGTGACGGCGACACTAGAACTAAAACCCGAGGATGACTAGGTTTCTTGCGTATGTTTCCGAGTGACACTAGGTTTTTCGTCGAAGACCGGATCCCGACCCCGACAGGTGGCGACCTCATGGCACGTGAAGAGCAGCGTGGCTCGTATCCCAAGGGCGTCGCCAAGCGCGCGGAGATCCTGCGCGCGGCCCTTCGCCTCTACGGCGAGGCCGACCAGCAGCAGGCGCCCTCGCTCAAGCAGATCGCCGATGCCGTCGGGCTGACGGAGGCCGGCGTTCTGCACTACTTCGACAGCAAGGACGACATGCTCCTGTCGGTACTTGCCATGCGAGACGAGGTGGCCCGTGAACTCTTCGACATGGACACCTGGGAGGGGAACTACAGGGCGCTCAAGCACACCTACGAGACGCCGGGCGAAGTCAAGCTCTACGTCGACATGCTTGTTGCCTCGGCCAACACCGGCCATCCCGCGCACGCGTTCATGAACGCCCGCAACGCCCGGCTCCAAGCACGGCTTCGGTCACTGCTCGGCGAGGCCGGAGCGGACGGTTGGCTGCCCCGCACCCTCGTGGCCACCCTGGAGGGCCTGCAACTGCAATGGCTCCGCGATCCGAGCCTCGACGTCGTCGAGGACATGCGACGCCTCCACGAGGCCT
Organism: Streptacidiphilus jeojiense; assembly: GCF_000719095.1. Classification (GTDB taxonomy): domain Bacteria; phylum Actinomycetota; class Actinomycetes; order Streptomycetales; family Streptomycetaceae; genus Streptacidiphilus; species Streptacidiphilus jeojiensis. Next base: position 51,582 of record NZ_JOEH01000046.1, read on the forward strand.
TGGTGCTACCCGCCTTGCGGCAGCGAGAAAACGCCGGCCGGCCCACCGACCAGGGAGCCGAGTAGACCAGGCTCCGGCATGCCTGCGCGAAGCGCGTCCACTCTTGCGCGCATACCGGACGATGGCAGCAGCCGAGGTCCTCCCCAGGCACATTCCTGAGGCGGCAGACGGCGGACACCGCCTTTGAGTAGCCTTTCCAGCCCAGACTTTAAGTGGAGATGGCTGGGGGAGCGATGGCTGACGTGGACAAGAAGAAGGACTGGGGCTGGGTGGGGACGATCGGCGCGGGGCTCGCGGTCGCCGCGTTCTTCGGGATCCACAACTTCTCGGAGCTGAAGGCCGCGCTCGGCGGTGCCCCCACCGCAACCCCAGCCGCTGCGGTCAGCCCGACGTGCAGCCCCGTTCAGAAGATCCTGGACCATTGCGGCATGGCGTACTTCGCCCTGTCAGGGGGATGGCAGGCCACCGGACCGTGCGGCGAGACCAGCTGCCCATTGAGCGGGACGTCTGTGAACGAGGGCAGCGTGTCCGGAACGGCGAGTGTGACCTTCTACCTCCATGCGAAGGCCAGCGACGGGACGACCAACGAGCCCGCGGTCCTCGGACAGTGCACCGCGGTAATCCCGGACACCCCGCCCAAGGGGGTGGTCGCCGCCGCGTGCACGATCTGGTCGCCCAGCACCGGGGGTGTCCCCGAACTCGGCGTCTCCGAGAACATCAACAACCCCATCGGCTGAAGAATCCGGCAAGCAACGACCTTCAGGCCTGTCGGCGGGAGGCGAGGAGCTCGGTCACCGCCTGCGAGGCCTGGACCGCCCGGGCGAAGCCTGCAGGGATGGTGGTGAGGTAGACGATCTCCTTCAGTTCGTCCTCGGTGACCCCGGCGTTCAGGGCATAGCCGCCGTGGATCTTGATGAAGTCGCCGAGGCCGAGTGCCGCGAACGCGGCGACGAGCGCGAGTTGGCGGGTGCGCACATCGAGCACCGTGCGGGCGAGGATCTCACCGACGGCATAGGAGGTGAGGGCATTGGCCAGGAAGGGGAAGTCCCGGTCGAGCGACTCCAGCAGGGCCGGGTTCGGGTCCCCGCTCAGTTCCGCGGCGATCCTCTCACCCCGCTGCCGCCGGGTAGCCGTGGTCTCGTTCGGGTCTACGGCGTTGGCAGGCACGGTGTTCTCCTTGCGGTAGCGCTGGTTGGGGCAATCACCACCAGTCAACCCCGCGCGGCGGTCGACCTGAAGGACCGATCCGGTGGCCACTGATACCGTGGAAGTATGAATGAGCTGGAGACTCGACAGCTCCGATACTTCGTCGCGGTGGCGGAAGAACTCCATTTCGGACGCGCCGCCGAACGCCTCGGCATGGCACAGCCGCCGCTGTCCCGGGCGATCCGCGAACTGGAACACCAACTCGGCGTCGCGCTGCTCAAGCGCACCACGCGCCAGGTCGCGCTCACGCCGGCCGGGCAGGTCCTGCTGGGTGACGCCCGGAATGTGCTCGACGCGATCAGCGCAGCCGGTCGACGCGCCCAGCACGCCGGAGAACCCGAACCGCGCCTACGCCTGGCGCTCAAGGCCGACATCGACGGCGGCCTGCTGGCACAGATCCTTGACACCTATGCTCACGATGAGGCGGCCCTGGCGGTCGAACTGGTCCTCGGCCCGTTCGGCGATCAAGCACCGGCCCTGTACGACGGCCGCGCCGACGCCGCGCTCCTGCTCGACCCTGTCGACCAGCACGGGCTGGACTACGAATCGCTTCTCACCGAGCCGTTCCTGATTGCCCTAGCCGCGACTGATCCGCTGGCCGCCCGACTCTCCCTGCGCTTGGCTGACCTGGCGGGCCGCACCCTTCCCGACGGATCTCCTGCTGAGGAAGGCCCCGCCCACAGGTCGCACAGCCGGACCGCAGTACGCGATCAGCTATCCGATCCGGTTCGGGGCCACACACCCACGCCTGGCACCGTGCAAGACGCCTCGGACCTGCCGCAGATCCTCCGGCTGGTCGAACTCAGCCGAATCGTTTGCTTCCTCCCAGTCTCGGTCACCCGGCGCTACGCACGGCCCGAAGTCGCCTACCTGCCGGTCGACGACCTGGCGCCGGCCACGCTGGCCGTCGCCTGGCCCCAGACCTCACACTCGCCAGCGGTCGCCGCCTTCGTTCGCGCGGCCGCCACCGTCGCTGCCGCCGCCCCACGAGAGACACAGGACAACACGGACAACACCCACCTCACTCCGGACAATCACAGCGGCGCGGGGTCGCTGATGGGCCGGGGACACGGAACGGCGTCCTGAGGCAATTGACATGCCCTCTGCCCGGCAGGTGACCCTGCGGCTGGGCCGCCGCGGTCGCCTGCGCCCACCACTGCCGCTCATTCATACCTGCCGGGTATCAACGGTGATCGGATCGGTCCTTCTGGTCGACCGCCATGCGGAGTTGACTGGCTGACGCCAGCCGCTGTCCGGCATTGCCCGATATGGGTGGTTGCCTTGGGCGGGGCAGCAGACCAGCCGACGAACAGGAGATGCGCGATGCGTGCGATCGCAGTGCACACGCCAGGTGGCACACCCGAACTGATGGAGCTTCCTGTGCCCAGCCCGGCGCGGGGAGAAGTCCTGCTTGAACTGGTGGCGGCGTCGGTGAACCCGATTGACGCAGGTATTGCCCAGGGCCGGATGTCCATGCCGAGCGTGTACCCGCTTGTCCTGGGCGTGGACGGCGTGGGCCGCGTCGTGGAGGTGGGGGAAGCGGTGCGCGGGTTCAAGCGCGGCGACATGCTGCATGGCCAGTTCTTCCGCACGCCCTTGGGGCACGGCACGTTCGCCGACTACACGGTGGTCACCGAATTCCCGGACAACGGGGCGCTTCAGATGGTCCCGGACGGTATGCCCGCTGATACCGCGGCCGCGCTGCCGACCGCAGGTATGACCGCGCTCGGTGTGCTCGAGGCCATGGGTGTGACAGCCGGGCAGTCGGTCCTGATCCTTGGCGCCACCGGTGGAGTGGGTGTTTTCGCCGTCCAGCTTGCGGCTGCCCGGGGCGCGGAGGTCATTGCGACTGCCAGGCCCGATGCCGACCGGTGGATCCGGCAGCTGGGTGCCGCTCAGACAACCGACTACACCGCCAGCGACATTGCCGAGCAGGTCCGCAAATCCCACCCCGGCGGGGTCGACGCCCTGCTCGACCTAACTCGTGATCCGGACCGCTTCAGTGCGTACACCGGGCTGGTCCGCGACGGTGGCGCGGCTGCGTCCGTGACCCTCACCGCGGCGCCGGAACTACTCGCCTCCGAGCGGATTGCCGTGAGCAACTTCATGATGCAGGACAAGCCGGACCTTCTCGCCCGGATCACCGCCGAGGTCGCGTCGGGCAGGATCACCGTCCCTGTCCAGCAGACCGTCACGCTGGACCAGACTCCCGAAGCACTGGCCCGGAACGCTGCGGGCGGCGCACGCGGCAAGACGACGGTACGCATCTGAGCCCTAAGGACTCCGATCAAAATGACGCTTGAGGTGGCCACCGCCTCGCCGGTTGCCGGATCGTCGGGGGCTTGCACCACGGGCCTGCGAGGGCCGACGTCCGCGGTGCGCTACTTGTCCGCTGGCTGTCGTGCCTGCTGATTCACGGCGGCCCCGGGTAGCAGTGCCTGCTCGGTCGTCAGGGAAACGCTATGGCGCTGTGACCTTCTGAGAGGGCGTTAAGTCCCGTTCTTGATGGTTTGGCGTCGCTCGTTCGTGGGGCTGTCCGTCATCCAGGAGTGCCCGGTGGGGCTTGGGCTGTGTC
>NZ_JOEH01000047.1 GCF_000719095.1 Streptacidiphilus jeojiense
CAACCCACCGACACCACCGACCCGACCGCCCTCACCGCCTAACCTCACAACCAGATCACCGACTGGCCGTCAATACACCACGCCAGCAGACGTGACCCGCGTTGGCAGGAAGGCATGAGAGGTGCACCGGAAAGGAACCACCTCGATGTCCCCGCAAGGCCACATAGAAGAAGACGCAGCAGCAGGCCCGAACGACCTTGTCCTGAGGGGCATGCCCGCTGGCCTGGCCAGCCCGGACGAGCTGGAGAAGCAACGCCCGGAAGCCACGCTGCTGATCGCCTACTCCCGAATCTCGGACGACTGGCGAGCTCACAGCAAGAAGAAGGCGGCCCGGTCCGCTTGGACCGCCGGCAAGGGCGTGGCGAACCAGCACCGTCGCAACGACACGAACGCCGCCCGCTTCAACACGGTGATCGTCTACCGGTACACCGACAACGACCTCTCAGCGTCGAAGCGTGACGTCGTGCGACCTGACTTCCAGGCCATGCTGCGCGACCTCCGAAGGGGCGTGACCCCGGAGGGACACCGGATCGACGGTGTGATCTGCGTAGACCAGGACCGCATCCAGAGAACCGATCGAGACTGGGAGGACTTCGTAGAAGCCCTCACAGCGATCAACGGCCGGCTGTTCTGGACTCCATCAGGCTCAAGCGACCTGACGGAGGAGGGCGAGATCATCAAGTCTGGCGTCATGGGACTCGTCAATAAGGTCGAGTCGATGAAGAAGAAGCGCCGCATCCGGGACTGGCATCAGGACCGAATCCTGGATGGGTTGCCGCATAGCGGACCGCGCCCCTTCGGCTGGGAAGAAGACCGCGAAACACTTCGCCCTGCCGAGTCCGACTTTCTGAGCTGGGCCATCGACGAACGGATTAAGGGAAAAGCGGTCTCAACCCTGTGCCTTGAAGCGAAGAGGCAAAATCTTGTCGGCACCAGGGGCGGCAAGATCGTCGGGCAGACGCTCACCCAGATGATGACTGCTCCGCGCGTGTGTGGATTCCGGGCAAACCGAGGAGTTCTGGTCCTCGATGAGTTCGGCGAGCCGCTAGTTGGGAAATGGCAGACCGTCACCACTCCAGAGAAATGGCGTGCGGTATGCGCTACCTTCAGCGACGGCAGCACATGGCTCGCTCGGGGATCAGGCACGCCGCGCATCACAGGCGTAAAGAAGGAAGTGAAGTACCTCGGCAGCGTACTGCTTCGGTGCGTCAACCTCGTAGAGGAGGAGGATGAATCAGGGAATATACGCACCCGGGTTTGCAATCACTCCATCACTGGCGCTGCCACGAAATCCAAACTGAGCCCCTACAACTACACCTGCCAGGGATGCAGGCGGAATGCAATGTCCGGCCCTGTCATCGACCGCCAGCTGCAAAAGTTGCTCTTCGCAAAACTGGCTCGCGCGCAGGTGACCTACGAGCCCCGCGCGTTCACCTGGCCCCGCGAGGGACAGCTTCGGACGAAGATCGAGAAGCTGCGAACCCTTGAGCAGCAGTGGCAGGATGACGTGATCGGGGACGGGATCTTTTACCGGAACGCCCCAGGACTAGAACAAGACATCAAAGAGCTACAGCAGGAAAGATTGAGCTGGGAAAAGGAAAACGCCCAGGGCACTGAAGCCCCAGGCGATATCCTAAAGAAGTGGAAGAGTGGCGAGTACGATCTCTCCCAAAAGCGGTCGATCCTATTCAAGATGTTCATCGCGGTTCAACTTTCCCCTGGCGTCAAGGGAAACCGGACTCCTGATGTCAAGCGACTGAAGCCCATCTGGAACGACTAGGGTCACATCGGGCGAAGCTTCACGCCAAGGATCTCACCAATCTCCTCCCAGCGCTCAATTCCCCAGTGCGGAGAGGTCTCAAGGTGAAGCTCCACCCACTCGTCAATCGCTTGCTCCCATTCCGGCGGGAGGGGGGCCGAGTCATCAACCAATTCGGCCTCCTTCCCTCGGAGGGGAATCGAGGAAGTCGCGGACAGCCGAGCGCTTGAAGGTTCCGCTGTCGAGGCCCACCCACTCGTCCGCCCTGCGTCGGCGGCCAAGCCAGCGCACCAGCAACTTCCCTGGCGCTACATCGCGTATTTGCCCCCGCGCATAGAAACCATCCTTATCTTTCCACGTCGCCATCCAGAGGTGGCCGATCCACTTTTCCGAAGGCTTCTGGGCATACCTGTCGTAGGTCTGATTGTTCATTGTCCTGGCTCCTGGATTGGGGGGATTCCGCCTGCGCTGTCGCCTTCGCCGCCAGCTCCGGCGGCGCTCGCGGCGGGCCGAAGCAAGCGGTTGCACCAGTGGCTGGCCGTCGCTTCACCCGCGCGCCTCGCCGGCCGTGCAGCTCCCCTTCGCAGCCCAAGCCCGCACATCGGCAGGCCGGTACTTACGCCCCCATTGCTCCTGGACGTACCTCGGCCCCCAGCCGCAGACTCCGAGGTCGAGCAAGTCGGCCGGTTTCACGCCAAGCGCGTCAGCAGCTTCCGCTAGGGACCACCAGGGGCGCCGAGGTGCGCTGCTCGCCTTGCGGGAGTTCATGCTTGCCCCCTGCCGCTCGCACCCTGCTGCCGCAGCCAGGACTTCACATCCCGAGCCCAGTACCTGCGGTACTTGCCCACGCGGACGCTCTGCGGCCCCGTGCCCTTCCAGTTCATCTGGTACAGCGTCTTCGGCTGGACCTTGAGGAACGCTGCCGTCTCCTCGTGGGTCCAAAGGTGATCCAACTCAGTCACGATGCACTCTTCTCACGGGTCTATGTCGTATCGACATTCTCTGCTGTCGTTTCGACTTGAGAGGAGCTTCGATCAACCCAACTCTTCATGTCAAGAAGACATAGATATTTGTCATATCGACATAGTCAGCCGTCATAGAATGCGCCATATGCCCTAGTTTTTCCGCAACACAGCGCGGGGCACTTGGCAGTCTGCGCCCTACTACTGCCGTCATATCGACAGGAGGGCAGATCCACGTATGATGTCGATACGACACATTGGAGGATGGTGTGACACCCCAGCCCGTCTCGACGCCTCTCGCCGCCAGCGACGTAGTCGCAGCCCGCCTCAAGGAAGCGCGCGGCCGACGGGGCTGGAGCGTGAAGGACCTGGCTGACGCCTGTGCGCTACGCGGTGTCCCCCACCTCACCAATTCAGTGCTGGCGAACATCGAGTCGGGGCGACCCGACAGGGACGGACGCCGCCGCCGAGACGTCTCGGTGGATGAGCTGCTGGCTCTCGCGCTCGTCTTGGACGTAGCGCCCGCCCACCTCCTTGGGTTGCCCCAGGGCAGCGGCGCATCAATCAAGATCGCCCCGGGCTGCCAGGTAGCAAGCAACCAGGTTCTCCAGCAGTGGGTTCGTGGAGACGAACCACTCCCGACGACCGACGACCGCTTGTACTACGCCTCAGCGCTGGAACAACTCCCTGCGCGCGACGCAGACCAGATCGCGGCACAGCACGCCCGCTCCGTCATCCAGGACCGTGCCAAGGAGATGCTGGCCGGCTTCCATGCGGAGGCCGAGAAGCTGGTTGCCAGCACGGAGGCCCGCATCGAAGCGATGGTCTCCAACGCCGAAGCTGCCGTCGCCAGCGGTGCCACCCCGCAGGAGGTCATCGACATGCTTCGGCAGGCAGACTCGGATGGATGACGTCTGGACTGTCGCGCCCACCGCCACTACTGCTCCGCATCCACCGTACTTTTGGCGTGGCGAAGGTCCGTACCTCAACCCACCACCGCAGCGGGACATCTGCTGCCAAGAGCACGGCGAAGCGCTGGACTCGGGGAATCTCGAAGCCGCTGTGGCGATCCACGAGGCCGGCCACGCCGTGGCAGCCTTCCTCCTCGGCGTGCACATCCCGTCGATTGAGCTGGAGACGATGACGCTTGTCCGTGACTGTGGGGAGGTGACGCGGGTGGAGGGCGCAAACGTCGGGGTGTCGTTCGCGGGCGCCACCAGGAAGACTGCGCTGACGGTGCTCGCGGCCGGCGTGAGAGCCCACCAGTGGTCCCTGCGAGTGACGGAGCTGCTGACACCCGAGCGGATGTTCTTTGCCGAGCGCGGCGGGATGAATGACTGGGGACGAGCGCAGCAGCTAGTCATGATGCTGGGAGACGGCACAGCGCTGACCCCCCACGACTACTGGCGGCACGGGGAAGTAGCCGAGGGCCTACTGTCTCCGCACTGGTCAGCCGTGACCAAGGTTGCTGCGCTCGTAGTCGCGGGGCCGGTGTCCGGCAACGAGGCGGCAGCAGCCTGCGGTCTGGTCAACGCGATCCCGTATAGCACTGGAGCCGATCTCTCGGATACTCAGTAACCCACCCGGTGGCCATTGTGCGACGCTGCGGCCATGGCTGATGAACAACCCACGTCGGACGAGTTGCTGGCGATGTTCGATACCGATGAAGGTCGGGCACAGATGGAGACGCTGACCGAGGCGTACAACTCCTTCGCGTCGTCCCAGGGCATGTCCCCGGTCTCAGTCGAGGAGATCTGGGACATGCTGCACTCGGATCAGGGCCGGAGCATGCTCAGCCACTTCATCCCCGTGTGGGGAAAGACGTTCCAACTACCGGATGAACGCAGCCAAGTTGAAGGGCGAGCGCCGGCTGATCTAGCCGACAGGGAACTCCACCAGGCGGCCTTCGGCCTGGTGTCGAACTTCTCTCAGAACGTGGCGCAGCGCAGGATTCAGGCAGTCTTCCAGGAGGGAGTGACTGGCGACCCCGCGTTCCCCTTCCCCATTCCGACGAAGGCCGACCAACAGGTGCTGACACTGCTGACTGTCGCGGCCGAGGCCGCAGGTGCGGCTACTGCACTGCTCGGCGCGTGGGCGTCGACGTCGGCGTTCGCACAGTTGCGCTGTCTGTACGAGACGCAAGCCCTTGTCGCGTGGCTGGTCAACGGCACCGAGGGAACATTGGAGGCGCGGGCACTCGCTCTGACGCTGGACACCATCGACCTCTTTGGCAGGGGCGAGGATCACTGGTACAAGGCGGCGAAGACGTCTGGTAACCCGGAGCTGCGGAAACACGCGGTGCGCTGGCGGAAGCTCAAGTCGACGCTTCAGAAGTCGCTGGACACCTTGTGGACGCAGCGGGGCTATCCGCAGGTGGAGAAGCCGAACCGTCAGCTCCTGTTCGACAAGCACCTCACCGACGCGGGCGGATATCCGGCGTTCGCCATGTTCTCGAACGCCGGCGGCCATCCGAGCCTCATGCAGCCGATCCTGCTCTACACCCACTGGGAGACTGGCCAGATCGGCTACGACTTCGCCAACCTCCACATGCAGCGGGCGTATTGGATCACCCAGGTCGGCACCGCATTCCTGGGCCTGATGGACCTGGCAGCCCCAGCGCTCGCCTGGGACGACTGGGCCGAGGAGTCCACTGCTCTGCGGGCCGAATTCGAACCGGTGGCCGCGGAGGCGTCGAAGCGATACAGCAGCTGCTTCGACGCCGCGATGGCCAAGCGCTCCGGCGGCGGCGCATAGCCCCGGTCGGCGCCCGGTTGCGGCTGCTGCGGTGACGCGGCCACTGCGGCAGGCTCCTGTTCAGCCTGCCGCCTGCACCTCTGTGGAGACGGACGGTTCTTCAACGCCCCCACATAAGGCCCATCGCCATGAGGCCGACCGTCACGCAGGCTCCTACAGCTCCGCCCGCCATCATCAGTGACGCCGGCACGCTCCCTCCATCAAGACGCTTAAGGAGCCCGGCCGTGATCCCGCAGATGATGGACACCAGTGCGGTGATCACTACCACCAGGAGCGGGACCAAGTACGGCGTGCCTGACATATCGAGAACCTCCATCTAGAGCCTTGGAAGTCCAATGTCATCCATTCGGGGCGTTAGGATGTTCAGCTCATACGATGCTGAACACTCTTGAACAGACGCACGTACACGGGGGCTGGCATGGCAGAACGCGACTTCTTGGCGGAACTCGCGGCCGAGCTGACGCAGGCAAGGGCCGCCAAGCGTTGGAGCGTGGAGCGGCTGGCCAGGGAGTGCGGACTGAGCAGGACCACTGCAAGCCAGGCGATGAACGCACGCCGGGGCCGACCTGTGCCATCGGTCGAGACCGTTATCGCCATTTGCAGGGTCACCGGGGTGGACAGCCGTGCATGCCTCCCGCTCCTCGAACAAGGCCGAGACCGCGAGAGGTTGACTGCACCGGGACCGCGGGCAGACGACGGTAGTCGGCAGTTCACTCGGGAGCCAGACGCGACAGGCTCAAGCGAACTTGACGCACCGTTTAACCCGCTACGCCCAGAGAACCTGGAGCGAAGTGTGCAGTGGGCGCTGGAGTCCGCTCCACCGGTACCGCTAGCTCGTGAGCTCCAGTCGAACAGTGGCTGTGGAATCTTTGCCCTCTACTACACAGGCCCCTTTGACCTCTACCAGCCGGTTTCTTTCCCCGCCTGCCTGACACCGCTCTATGTGGGAACCGTTCGAGCACCCTGGCGACGGCAGGGCGGCCAGGTGGACGGACAAGGTGGGATGCGCAGGAGGTTGCGTACCTATGGCCAGTCGATCGATCAGTGCAACAACCTGAACCTTCCCGACTTTCAGACGCGCTACCTCCCCGTGGAAGAGATGTTCCTAGATGGGGCCGAGCGCCTGCTGATAGGCGATCACCGGCCCGTATGGAACACGGTGGCGACGGGGATCGGCATGCGAGTGGTGAGGGGATCGCAGGGACTTCGGACTCGATGGGATGAACTACACCCCGGACGTGCCGGCGTGGAAGCTCTCAGGCCATCCTCCCAGTCGGCCGACGAGATCCGAACTGCGGTTCGGCGTCACTTCGAGGACGACACCGACGCGTAGTGCGACCAAGCCGAATGCGAGACCAAGCTGAAAGAACTGGCTTGCCAATATTGACAGTTACTCGGGCAAGGGGACAGCGACCAAGCCGGAACGCGCTTCACATGGCAGCACATCGGCGCGAGACACCCTCCCCCAATTGGGTGATGATGGCAGCCCGTACGGCCAAATGGGTGAACAGATGCCGGGCCACTGTCAGTGGCACTCCATACGTTTTGCGCCATGGAAAGCATTTGGCATGAGCCGGGGGAAGACTTCTCCGGCGAGCAAGTGGAGCGCGGCCGGCGACTGCTATCGCGCGACGACATGCTCACCAGCGAGGGGTTGCACACCCGTCTCGAAGTTGGCGATCTCCTCCTGGAAATTTGCCCCCCAGCGGAGGGCAAGGATGAGACCGGACGCGGGAACAAGATCCTTAAGTTCGCCTCGGCCATCGGACTCGCAAGCGGTACAGCCAGGGAGTACCGTGCGGTCGCCGAACTCTGCACCCAGGAAATCCGCCGACGGGTCGCCGACTCGGGGGTAGCGGTCTCGTACACAGTTCTGCGCGAGGCTGCCCTCGGCCACTCCATGACGGAGGACGGCAAAGCCGAGATCGGGGCTGAGCAGCGCTTCGAGATCCTTTTCAGTCTGATCACAGAACCAGACCGCAAGAGGATCACTGCGGCCGAGTATCGCGCTTCAATCGGTGCACGGCCCGTACCCAACACAGTCGCCACCACATCACCGGCGAAGATCGCAGAACAACTGCAACGCGCTGATGTCCGCGCCGAAGTCCTGTCCATGGTGCTCGACTCACAGTTCCTTGCAGAAGCATTCGACGCCGATCCGACCACCGAGAGCAGGCTCCGAGACTGCATGGCTGAACTTCGCCGCGGCGGCGAAGAGGACGGGGACCGAAAGTCACGCCTGGAGCTACCTCATGATGACAGGATTCGCTTGCAGGTCCGACAACGAGTGCAGTGGCTCCGCAAGTTGGTATCCATGGGACCAGCCCAAATCGTGAACGTTGCGGATGAGGAGACGATCGAAGAACTCATCAGCGCACACGCCGAGGCATCCGCATGGGTCGAACAAATCACCCAGTATCGCGCACGTGGAAAGGCCATGGCATGAGCAATCCATCGCGCTTCGCCACTTCTTCCGCTCACACCCGGCAGTGGCTCACAGAGTGTTACGCAGATCTACTGGACGAGCCGCAACGGGAGGCTCGCAACTCCCAGCTGCTGCGCCGCATCCTGGATGCCTTTGTGGACGGCGAGTTGGCGGCGGCTGAGTACATTGAGTCGATCATGGGGCCAGCAGTCAAGACGCTGGAAGCCGAGCTGTGCATGAAGTTCGCCACCGCTGACGTAGATGGCGGAACAGGCTGCAAGGCAGGTCCTACAGGCACCCAGGAGCCGGGGGCAGGCCCTACTGGGACCGCGCCGCCAGGAACCATCATCCCCCCGCAGCCCGGCCCTCTCGCTCCGCCACAGGGTCCACCGTCCACGCCAGGTCCCGGTCTGTGGTTTGGGCCGGAGCAGTTGGCGCTCCTTCCCCTGGATCTGATCCAGGCTCGACGCGTGGAGGTCGCGCGACGCATCGCAGCAATCAAGACGGAGGACAAGCGTCTGCGCGAAGTCGAACGCGAGAGCCGAGAGTTCCGTGGACTGATGCGCGATCAGCTTCCCGATTTGGTAGCGCAGCTGAAGACACTCGAAAAGGCCGTGACTGTGTTCAAGCAGGCCGCGAGCGACACCGAGGCCATGGCGAAGCTTGCAGAAATGGGCATTGGCGCAGAAGACCTGGGCCTGGGCGACCTGGCCTCGATGTTCAAGGAGGAGGCGGCATGTCCGCAGAGCTGAGTGATTCCATGCTCTGGCACAACTACTGGCTCGGCATGGTCGGGCCGCGCCAGCGCGAGCAGCGCCGAGGCGAGCACCGGGCTGACATCGTCACCGTCACTGGCTGTGTGGTCGAGGTCCAGCATGCAAGCATGTCGCCCACCCAAATCGACGGCCGTGAGCGCGAGCACGGGCACATGATGTGGATCTGGGATGGCCGTGAGTTCTACCAGTCCGGTCGGCTTCAGTTGGCGTCCTTCAACGGCGGTGTCGTCCAGTTTCACTGGCGCAACCCCCGCCGGACGATGCGGGCGTGTCGGCGGACCGTTCTCCTAGATCTCTGGCAGGTTGGCGAGACTGGGGAACGCATGGTGTTGCAGGTCGACGCCCTTGGCGAGGATGGCCGGGGAGAGGGGCGGCTGATCACGCACCGCGCACTTCGTCTCTGGATGGTGAGCGGAATTGAGTACCGCTCATTGACTGAACTGCCCGGCAGGGAGAGTGCTGCCTAACGACTCCTGACAACGACCTCGCAGCGGAGTTGAGGACTCCGCAGCGGGCAATGTGGGGAACGGATCGCGATACCCGGCTCCGCATCATCGAGAGCCCAGACACGGGGCACAGCCGGCGTCGGGGGGCCGCTCAAGCCGCCGACTGCCAGCTGTGCCCCGTTAGCGTTGGCCGCCCAGCGACGGTGGCCACCGGCCCGGGGTCCGCCGGAACCCCGGTGCTCATCCGGGCCTTCGGCCTGGATGTGGCTGTTGTTCTAGCACAGACCACCGGGGGTGTGCTGCTGCTTCGGTGCTACCGGATGCGCGGTCCCTGCTGGTCCGGGCGCTGGCGCGGCGGCTGCTGGATCGGGGGCTGCTCGGGTCGCCTGTCGGTGCGCGGGGCCGACTGTTGCGGCTGGGCGGGGCGGGGGGTCGGGGTGTTGCTTCGGACGGTTCGGCCGTTGCGGGCTTGGACCTGGTCGCGGTGGGCGGCGCGTTCGGCTGCGCGGCCTGCGCGGCGGCGGTCAGCGAGGCTGGGCTCGGCTGCCGCACTGGGTTCGGCGGTGCTCGGTGCGGTGGTGTCGGCCGGGGCCGGGCGGCTTTCGGGGGTGAGGTGGCCGTGTTCGGTCATCACGGTGGTCAGGGGGTCCACGACGGTGACGAAGCGCAGGGCGGCGCTGTCGGCGACGGGGGTGTGCTGGAGCCAGGTGGCGCCGGTGCGGGTGGCGATGTCGTTGATGACGGTCTGCTGCTGCTCGGGGGTGAGGGTCTGGAAGACGTCGGCGGCGAGCCGACCGCGGGCGGTGGTGTCGGGTGTCGGCGTGGTGCTGGTGGGCACGGTGCCGGTGCGGCTGAGCTGGCGGGCGGCGAGAGCGGAGGCGGCTGCTGCCCAGTAGGCGGTGTGCCCGTGGCGGCCCTGTTCGATGTAGGGGCCGGCGGGCTGGGCGGGGTTGTCGTCGGTGACCTGGTACTGGTCGCGGTAGGCGGCGATGGTGGCCAGGTGCTGGGTCCAGACGGTGCGGGCGGCCGGGTCCGCGGGGGCATGGCCCAGGCTCTGGCTCCAGTCGGGGCGGCTGGTGGTGACGCGCTCGGCCAGGGCGGTCATGCGGTCGGCGATCAGCTGAGCGCGGTCGTCCAGATAGGTGCGGTGGGCCTGGTCCATGGCCGGGTGGTGCTGGGGCGCGGCCACCCATCCGGGCAGGTCCCGGCGCGACGTGGCACCGGCGTCCTGGAGGACGCGGCCGTGCTGGAGCAGCTGCTCCAGCTGGCCGCCGGAGGCGCTGGCGAGGGCGTGGTTGAGGTCGGTGCCGCTGTTCTCGGCGGCCTTGAGGGTCCAGGCCAGGGTGCGCCACTGCTCGGCCTGGCGGTCGGTGGTGCGCTGGTCGGTGGTGGGGGCGGTGGCGAGGTAGCGGTTGATGCGCCAGGCCAGGAGCAGGTTGACGCTGTCCGCGCCGTCGATCGGGCGGGATTCGACAGCCTGGTGGAGCAGGTGGCCGGGCTGGTGACCGGCGGTCTCGGCGCGGCGCAGTGCAGCGGCCAGTGCGGGCCAGGCGGCTTCGGCGCGGGCCTGGTCGGCGAGGTGGTCGCCCAGGGCGTGCTGGGCGGCGGCCTGGTGGCGCAGGGCTGCCGGGACGCGGTGCTCGTCGGCGGGAATGCCGCGCTGGACGGCGAGTTCGGTGGTCTCGGTGGTGAGGTGGTGCACCGGGTTGTCGCTGCGGGTGGTGCGGGCGTGGGCGGTGTCGAGGAGCAGGTTGGTGTCGTGGCCGGCCTGGTGGGCGGCGACCAGGACGGCGGCCAGCTGCGGCCAGTCGCGGTGCTGGGCGACGGCCGCCGCGGTGGTGTTCGAGCGCTCGGCGACGGCGGCGGCGTAGCGGTCCAGGTCGGCGGCGGAGACGTAGGGATTGCCGGCGGGGGTGGTGCCGGAGGCGGCGACGGTGCGCAGCAGCTGCGGTGTGCGGGTGGCGGTCTCGGGAGTGAAGGCGGTGCTGGTCAGGCCCAGGAGTGCGGCGTAGCGGGTGGCGTCGGCCGCGGTGGGCTGTTCCAGGTGAGCGGGGGCCTGGTGGTCTTCGGTGTGCTGGTTGATGCGCCAGGCCAGGAGCTGGGCGGGTGAGTCTGCGGCGGTCAGGTCGCCCTGGCGGGCGGCGGCGGCGAGCAGTTGCTCCGGCTGCCAGCCCTGGCCCTGGGCGGTGCGCAGGGCGCGGGCAACGGCGGAGAAGGCGGGGTCCTCGGTGATGTTCTGGCCGAGGTCCGGGCCGAGGACCGTGGTGGTGAGCTGGGTGTAGTGCTGGCGGGTGAGGGTGTCGGTGGCGTGGTCGTAGCGCGGAACCAGGGTGGCCAGCGAGACCGCCTCTTCCTGGGCTTCGGCGATGGTGTCGGTGGCCGAGTGCTGGGCGCCTTCGCGGGCCAGGACGCGTTCCAGCACCTCGCGGGCGGCGAAGGTGTCGGGGTCGTGGCGGGTGGCGTCCATCTGCTCGTCGGTGTCGAACGCCAGCAGTTCGTGGGTGACGGTGTAGAGGGTGGTCTTCTCGCGGGCGCGGGAGAGCTGGACGTACAGCTGTTCGCGGGTCATGTCCTCGGTGACCAGCGGGTGGGCGGTGTCCACGGTGCCGCCCTGGGAGCGCATCACGGTGGAGGCGTAGAGCAGCTGGACGTTGGCGGCGACGTAGTCGGCGGGCAGGGTCAGGCGGCCCCGGTGGTCTAGGTGCCGGACGCGGAGCGAGCCGTCCTTGTGGCGCTTGACGACCTCCCAGGCGTCGCCGTTCTTCACGAAGTCCCGGCCGCTGGTGGTCGTGAGCTTGCGGTTGTTGTCGCGGGTGACAATCCAGTCGCCGCGGCCGGCGCGGTTGCCGTCGGCCAGCAGTACGCCGTCGGCCTCGACCTGGCCAGCGGTCACACGGTCCTCGCGGGCGCGGGCGGACAGGGCGGTGACGTCGGTGTTGGTGGCGGTGCTGATCAGGGTGGTCTTCCCGGCCAGCATGTCGGTGCGCCAGCCCTGGTAGGCGGCATCGACCATGGCCTGCCGCGACCCGCCGACGATGCGCTCGTTCCGCTCGTAGAAGTCGAGACCGGACCCGTTGCCGACGCGCAGCTTGAGGGTGGCGGCGGCCTCGTCCTTGTTGTTGAAGCGGTGCAGTTCGGTGAGTTCGTAGGCGCCGGCTTCGTGGTGGATCTGGCGCAGGATGCCGCCCGCTTCCACCGAGGAGAGCTGGCGGTAGTCGCCGAGCAGGCGCACGACCGCGCCGCGGGCGGCGGCGTACTTCACCAGGGCATCGACGTTGGCGGTCCCGGCCATCCCGGACTCGTCCACCAGCACCACGTCCCCCGGGCGCAGCACGTAGGAGGCGCGGCTGCGGGGCACCGGGCCGCCGTTCTGGAGTGCGGTCGCGGCGGGGCCGTCGGTGTACTCCCACAGGAACTTGTGCAGGTTCTCGGCCGGTCGGCCGAGGTCCTTGGCCAGCACGGCGGCGGATGCCGCGGAGGTGCCCAGGGGGATGACGCGCTGGCCGGCCTGGGCGGCGACATGGACGTACGCCTGCATCGCGGTGGTCTTGCCGGAGCCCGCCGGGCCAAGGCCCAGGACGACCATGCGGGGGTCGGTGGCGAAGCCGGTGACCAGCGCGCGCTGCCCCTCGTCCAGGGTCTTTCCGCGGCTCTCGAAGCCGTCGATCGCGGCGGTGACGAAGGGTCCGGACAGACCGACCGCGGTGGGAGTCAGAGCGGCGGTGACGACGCGTCGTTCGGCGTCCAGCACGGCCTGCGAGGTGTAGCGCAGCCCCGCGTGCTGCTCGAAGACCGAGGTGCCGTCCGAGCGCTGGAGCTCGGTCGGCTCGGTGATCAGAGCGGGTGCGGTGACCTGCACGCTGCGCTGGGGGGCCAGCGCGGCGGCCACGACCGCCGTGGTCCAGGCGTCGTGCTGCTGACGGTCGGCGGGGGCCAGGTCGCGCACCAGGCGCTCGGCCTGGGCACGGACGTTCCACATCGTCCACACCGCCCGCTCCTCCCCTACTGCGGCGATCACCTGGTCCGCGAGATCAGCGAAGTCGTGCTCCACGGCGGCGGCGGGCTCGGTGGGCTGGGCGGGGGTGGGGACGGCGGCCATGACCTGCTGAACGGCGTCGGCTCCGTGCGCCTCGGTGAGGCTGCGGGTCCAGTCGGCGCGCATCTCCTCCAGGGACCGGGCGGCCTTCTTGCCCTCTCGGGTGTCCAGGTTGGCCTGCCGCGCCAGCTTGTGCGCGACCGCCTTCGACGGGTCGCGGCCGTGGTCGGCGCGGTAGGTGCGCAGCAGCTGCTCGTAGCGCGCTTCGATCTCGGTGCGGCGCGCGGAGAAGTGGGTGATGAACGCGGTGGGGACACCGGCGATCTCGCGCACCGGCTGCTTCTTGCCGCGGGTCTCGCGGGCCTCGAAGGTGACGCCGAGGCGGGCGGTGAGCTCGGTCTCGAAGCGGGTGTTGTAGAACTCGCTGGCGGCAACCGTGGTGGCGTACAGGGCGCGGGCGTCCAGCGCCCGCCACTTCCCGTCCACGCCCATGACCTTGCTGGAGACGGCGACGTGGGTGTGCAGGTTGGGGTCGCCCGCACGGGAGTCGAAGTGGTCGAACTGGGCGGCGATCAAGCCCTTCGTCTCGATCTGGGCCTGCCCGGTGGAGCCGGTGCGGGTGAACGCGGCGTGCTCCTCCAGCAGCTCCAGCGCAGCATCCCGGGCGGCTTCGTGCGCCTGGCGCACGGCTCCGCGGACCTCCTCGCGCTCGTCCAACGCCCACACCAGGGCGGCGGACTTCACCGGCGCGAACACCACGTCGAAGCCGGCCACGGCCGCGCGCTGACGCGCGGACTCCTCCCGCTTCACCTTGCCCACCTCCGCGGCGGTCGGCGTGCGGTTCGCCTGCTTCTCCAGCACCTCCAGCCGGTCGGCGACGCGGGACTCGAACGACGCCAGAGCCTTGTACTCGGGGAACGGCCGGCCCAGAGTCGCAGACTTCACCGCGGCGGCGACGACCTTCTCCCGCTGCTCCTTGCCCATGTCGGCAGTGACGTTCGCCTCCAGGTACGCGGCAATGATCCGCGACGCGTCCGGGTGCTGACCCAGACCGTAGAGGTGCTTCATCTGCTCCTCAGTGACGGTCTGCCCGGCCAGGTCCAGCAGCGGGGCGCCGGAGCCCACCCAGACCCCGGGGGGGTTGCCCTTGGCCGTGTAGTAGTCGGCAGCCGACTGGCCCCGCTGGCGCTGCACGTCGCCGCCCGCGACCTGCCGCGTCAGGTAGGTGTAGCCGGTGCCCGACGTGAGCTTGTGGATGGTCATCAACGCGACCACCGCCGGTTCAATTCAGCCGGGATACAGCGAGGGGACGACGCTATTCGCGCCGCCTTTTCCACTGCTCCCGATCGTGTCATGGGAGCAGCTTATATCCGCGCAGCGGGCCATGCTCAGAATATCTGCAAGAGGTGTCTGGATGGCTTGATCCGGCTGGACTATGCGCAGCTCAGACGGCCTGCTTGAGCGACTGCGAAGATTTTTTCGCAGCTCGCTTCTCATTACTTCTCGTCATTTCTCGTTGTTTCTCCGGAGGCGACAGAGAGGCTTTTCTACCTGGGCTTCTGCGGTTATGGTGCTGCGCATGAGTGGACGAATTTCCGCGTCGCGGTCGGCGGCGCTAAAGGCAGCACAGGAAGCCAAGGGCAGGCGGGATGCCCTGCGTCTGGCGCACGAGCAGATGGTGGAGTCGGCGCTCGCCGACTGGTTCGAGGGGACGACGCGAGCGGAGGAGCTGCGGGCGCGGGCGCAGGCCAAGGCGGCGCAGATCCTCGCGGACG
Source organism: Streptacidiphilus jeojiense (assembly GCF_000719095.1). Lineage (GTDB taxonomy): Bacteria > Actinomycetota > Actinomycetes > Streptomycetales > Streptomycetaceae > Streptacidiphilus > Streptacidiphilus jeojiensis. The sequence goes on from NZ_JOEH01000047.1 coordinate 14,934, forward strand.
CGGAGGCCGCCGCGGCGCAGCCGGAGGCGGCGGCGCGGCGCGCGCTGCGGATGCTGGTCGGCCTGGGTGAACCGCGTGATCAGATCGCGGCGCTGACGGGGCTGACGTTGTCGGACGTGCGCGGCGCGCTGGCGACTGCGGAGGCGGAGTCGGAGAGAAATCCGGTGACCGCGCGGGTGGCGAACGAGGCGTCCGAGCCTTTGGAGGCCGCCACTGGCACCGGGCCTGCCGTGGTCGCGGTCGTCGATGGGGCAGCCGTTGCGGCCGGGGCCGCGACGGACCCGCCGTAACCGCTGCGGCGATGGAAGCACGTACGCCGTGACGAGTCATCGCCTGCATGAGCCCAACCAGCTGCCGGAATGGGAGGATGCGGCATGGCCAAGATCGATGCGCGGACCCTCTACTCAGCTGTCCGCCTCATCACTGATTCCTTCTATGGCGCTACAACCGGTCGGATCGGGGGTGGCTCCGGCTTCATCGTTACCGACGCTGTAACGAACCGGTACCTCGTCACGAATCGCCACGTGCTCGACCGTGGCTTCGTAGATCCCGGAAGCTGGGAACTCGCCTCGGTAACGGTGAAGGGCGAGTATCAGACCTCCGTGATGGACCTCCTAGGGACGAAGACCCAGGAGCTCACCGTCAACAACCCGCAGCCGGTATTCCCCACTGATCGGCAGACGGACCTGGCAGTACTACCGCTCGATGTGCCATTTCGTGCAGGCCAGAGCCTCGCGGGCACGGGAGTGTTCAACAGCCTCCCTGTGACCATGCTGGCGACTACCGCTGACGTCACTTTCGGTCGGGTGGGGGTCAACAGCACTGTCGTGACGCCGGGCTACCCAGAAGTCGGGCAAGAGGTGGCTGACCGCCCCATCCTTGTCCGAGGCGTAATTGCTACGGACCCCCGATACGCGGCCGAGGTGGGAGGGAGCAAGTTTCCCGGTGAGGTGCTTTGCCACTCGTTCAGCTGGAACGGCATGTCTGGTTCCCCGGTGCTCGTCCTCGTACCGAAGGAAAGGACCTGGGACGTCGTGGCAACCGGCGACGTCGATGACGTTCTCTTGGCGGGTGTGAACGCGGGTCACATCAAGACGGGCGGAGAGACAGCCGGCGTTCTCACGCGCTTCGTCCAAGCTGATGCACTGGCCACGTTGCTGTCCAGGGCCGGAGCGCAAGGCGTTCCGACGGTGCTGAAGTCCCTGCCGCCGTCGGAGGTCACGGGGGCGGGTGCGCCGCAGACCGATTGAGCATGGTCTTCACTTTCGACCTGGTGACCCCGGTTCCCGGTACCAGCTGTAGGCCGACATCGCTCCGCGGGTCCAGGCCAACAGGAGTTGTGCGGCCTCGTCCATGAGGTCGGGGCTGTTGAGGAACTTGATCAGGGCACCCGCTGGGTTCGCTGGCATGGTGGGCGATGTCGGGTCTGACCTGTGGCGACGGCTGTCCGTGGCGGGTCAGCGGCGGGGTTCATGTCACCGCGGGCGCTGCGGGCGCCGCCCGTGCCATCCCCGGCCGCTGCGGGACCTGGTGCCGGGCATCGGCACATCTGCGCTCGGCGCGGGTGGGCTCAGCGCTTCCAGAAACCGTCGAACTCGGCGGGGTCGTACTTCTTGACGGTCGCGGTGGGGTCCACAGACTCCGGCACCTGGGCGCCGGCTTCGCGTGCGCGTTGCAGCCGGTGGGTGATGGCCCCGATGGTGACGCTGTAGTGCTCGGCGAGTTCGCTGGCGCTGCGCGGCTCGCTGAGCCAGGCGCGTTCCGCAGCGGTGAGCCTGGCGGGCTTCTCGCTGCGGACGTTGTAGCCCAGCTTCTTGAGCTCTGCGAGCAGTGCCGCGCGGGGCCAGATCCGGTTGCGCCCGACCTTGCCGGTGGACATGGCGGCGAGCTCGGGTCGGCGCAGAAGGGACTTGGCGGCCTCGCGCCCGAGCCCGGTCTCCTCCTGGATGCCGTTGATGTCGATATCGCCTTCGGTGATCTTGGTCTTGGAGGCGGCCGGGGTGGCGCTCTTGCCGGTGGCGGCGGCCACGGGGCGGATGCCGCCGAGGGTCGTGCGACGGGAGAGCCAGGCTGCCACGTCGCCCACCCGGCGGCGGCCCAGGGAGTCGCCTGCGGGGAAGGGGTCGTTGCTGGCGGGGCCGTAGAGAGCGGGGTAGGCGCTGACGGTCCCTTGGGGCAGTCCCGTGCGCTCGGCGATGGTGGGCAGCGTGACCAGTTCGGCGGGGTCGTCGCCGAGCCCGCTGGTGTCGATGCGGCCGGCTTCGTTGTCGGCCAGCACCTGGGCGACGGCGGTGTTGGGGTACAGAAGCGCCTTGCCGCGCTTTCCGACGGAGTCGGGCCAACCGGGGAGCTTCATCATCCAGTTCCGCACGGTGGCGACGGACACGCCGCGGGCTCCAGCGATCTCCTGTGCGGTGATCTCGTCGGGGAGCCCGTCCAGGCGCGCAGTGGTGGGCGCTGGCGGGGTCTCGGCGGACATGGTGATCGGTCTCCTCGGGGCTGGTGGCGAAGCGCAACCTGCGGCGGATGACCCGCATCCCGGAGATCGTCGTCTTCGGGCTGATGCAGCTGGTCAGGTTCCCGCCGCGGGGCACCTGCGTCATGGGCTAATTTAGCTGCTGCGAGATCGCACCTGCTGGTGTCCTCGTGGGAGGCGACCGGCGGCTTGCCCAGCCGGTCCTTGAGGCCGGCACGACCCCCTCGGGGGACGTGCCGCCGGTCGCCGTCATCGTCGTGAAGCCGCTATGCGGCGATGGTCAGCGCGGAGCCGCTGGGGGGCGCCTGCTGCTGCTCCGAGAGCAGCCTGTCCCACCAGACCTCGAACCCCGCGCGCTGCTTCGGCACCGCCCCGGCCGGGGCCACCGCGAGGCTGTGCTCGACGGCGGGGAAAGCTGCTCTGCGGGCGACGACTTCGGCCCGCCGGATGCCGTACTGGTCAGTTGTCACCGGCACGCCCGCCTTGCGGGCCAGCCAGGTCATCGCCTCGTCCGCTTCCCGGCGGCTCCCGGTGTGGTGGATGCCGACCGAGCGCCAGGCCGCACCTTTGCGGGTCGGGTCGTCGCGGCGCGGGTGGATGATCCGGCGCACGTCGTAGAGCGTCCACTGCTGGCCGGGGTGGTCGAGGCGTTCCTCGAACCGGCGCTGGACGTCGGCGAGGCCGTGGTCCTGCACCACCTGGCGTGCGGAGAGCTTGCCGAAGAGGCGCGAGCGCGGGTTGAGGGCGAGGGCGGTGTGCTCCAGCGCCAGGGCGAGGGCACCGACGTCCGGTTCGGCCCGCCAGCGCTGCACCAGCTCGGGCAAGCCGCGCCGGCTCGCTGAGAAGGGGCAGTAGCCGCAGGCCGAGCGAGACCAGCTCTGGCCGAACAGCGCGTGGAGGTAGGCGTCGCAGTCCTCGCGGTCCCATGACCAGTCGGTGATCAGCGGGTACTCGGGCCGCCGGTTCGCGGTGGCGTAGTCCTGGTCCCGGAGCGCGCGCCGGGTCTCCTCGGCGGCGAAGCCAAGGACGTGCCGGAACGGCTGGCCGCGGAACTCTGTGGCGTACCAGCGGTCGAGCACGTCGCCCTTCGCCCGCCAGCTGCACAGGCGCCGCTTCGCGGCGACCTGGGGGACGGTGCCGCTCGCCATCAGCTCGTCGGACAGTCGCCACGGCCCGCGCATGATCATTCGCTGCGGTGCACGGGAGTCGTCCAGGACGACATACCCGCCTGCCTGGGACGCGCGGGCCAGCTGAACGTAGCGGACCTGGTGCTCGCGCATCAGCGGCAGGAGGTGCCGCTCCATGAGCTTTCGGGTGACGTCCGGCTCGTCCCCGGTCATGGCGGTGACCACGGTCAGCTGCTCCAGCGGGAAGGTGCGGCTGGCCGGCTCGACCAGCCAGCGCGCCAGGATGGCGGCGCTGTCGATGCCCATGCCGAAGCTGAGGGCGACCGGCATCCTGCTCACGCCGCGCACCCGACCTTGAACCGGAAGGTCCCGCCGGAGCCGCAGGCGGCGAGCGGGTGCTCCCGGGTCAGCGCCTCCGGCGGCAGCTCCTGCGCCTCCTCGACGATCTGGGCCATGGACCAGTCGTTGCGGAAGCGGTGGCCGATCTCGTCCTCGACCTGGGCGTACTCGGCGGCCAGTTCGGGGTTCAGCCGGGCGGAGACCAGCAGGTCTCGGCGTGAGGCGAGAGGGCACAGCCGGCAGGAGAGGCGGCTGACGTGGGCGTAGGCGGAGTGCGAGGGTGCGCCGCTGCGCCGGATGGCCTGCCAGACCTGGTCGGTGCTATAGCGCAGCACCGGGTGCCAGACGGTCACCTCCTTCCGGCTGGTGCTCACCGTGCGGTCCACCGCCAGCGCCGGCCGCTGTGCGCGGGCGCGGCTCTCCTCCGCGCGGATGCCGAGCGCGGTCAGCAACCGGGCCGGTCGGCCAGGCGTGGGGGTGCTGCGGGCGAGCTCGGTGTAGAACTTCCGGGCCACGTCCCGCTTCATCGCGCTGGTGCAGTACCTGGCCCGGGGGCTCATCCACATGCCGCGGTGGCGCACCATGTCCAGCAGCGTCCCCTGCTCGCGGCGGCGGACCTCGAAGGCGACGCCGTAGTGCTCGGCCTGAGCACGGGCAAGGTCCGCGGCGCCCTCCCACTCTGCAGAACCGAGATCGCAGTGAAGGGCGACGGCGCGGTCCAACACCCCTGCGTCGTCGGCGAGGGCGACGCCTCTGTCCAGTGCGGCGAGTCCGTCCTTGCCTCCGGAGAGGCTGAACACCAGGTGGTCATAACCGCGCAGCCTTCTCCTGCGGGCGATGGTCGATGAAGTGATCATGCTCGTGCCTTCTGTCGTGTGCTGCCGGGCGAGGATGGCTGTTTGGTGCTTCGCGCCGGTTTGGGTGTGCTGGGGATGGTGGTGACCGATGCGAGCGCTCCGACGTCCTGGTGCTCGTCGCCGGGGGGCTGGGTGCCCGTGGGTGGCTCGGTCCGGATCGCCTCTGCGAACGGCTGGGTGCGAGCGTCCTCGACGGCCCGCCGTGCCTCGCCGACTCGCTTCTCGCACCACGAACGGGCGTAGCCGGTGGTGCGGGTCAGCTCCGCGTAGTCCGGCGTCCAGTCCTCATCGGCGGTGATCTCGGCTTGCAGCATCTGCACGACCTCGGCGCGGGTGGGGCGCCCCGCGGTGCCTGCCCTGCGGTCGTCACCCCGTTCACTGCGGCCGTCGTCCGCCTCCCGTACGCCTTCGCGCGCCCCACGCGGCTGTCGCGGCGCAGCAGAGGAACCGGGGGCACCGCGCCGCTGTACGGGCTCGGTCCGTACGGGGCCGGTGCGTACGGGCTCGGTGCGTACGGGCTCGGTGCGTACGGGCTCGGTCCGTACGGGCTCGGTCCGTACGGGCTCGGTCCGTACGGGCTCGGTCCGTACGGGCTCGGTCCGTACGGGCTCGGTCCGTACGGGGCCGGTCCGTACGGGCTCCGTACGGGTCTCGATCAGGGCGGCAACAGCGAGGAACGCCACCTGCGGCCAGGCGGCCATCACGCATCCCCAGACGGTGGGCTGGGCCGTGGCCAAGTTGCTGGCCAGGCTCATGGCGACGCCAAGGACGAGGACGCCGCGCGGCCAGCCGGTCGGCTGGCCGCGCCGGCGGCGACGGCGGATCTCGGTGATGGCGGCGGTGGCCATCAGCTCGACGCTGGCGGCGATGGCGTCGGCGACCCACCCGCCTTGGCCGGACTGCACCGCGACGGTCTGCACGTGGGTGAAGGAGACCGAGAACGCGCAGAGACCGAGGACGCTGGCCACGATGGTCGCCGTGGCCTCCTCGTTCCGAGGTGCACCGCCAGTGTGCGGGGCCTCGCTGACGGCGCTGGTGTTCGTCACCGGCGCGGACCGAGCGTGCGGGCCAGCTCGGTGAAGCAGGCGGCTTGGACGATCAGGTCGGCGTGCTTGAGCAGAGTGCGGCTGGCCTCTCCGCTGCTGCTGGGCTGGACGGCGGCGAGGCGGCGTAGCTGGTCTGCGGCGTCGGCCAGCACCGCGCTGAGGGTGGTCAGGGTCCGCACGGTCAGCCAAGGGGTACGGTCGCCGGAGCCGCTGCGGTGGTCCCCGTCGGTGCGGCGCTGCGCGATCACCTGGAGACCGCGCTGCGGATCGTGCCAGTGGAGGGGGTCGGCCGGCTGCGTGGCGAAGTCGCAGTGAGCAACGAGCCGGTAGTAGTAGCGGGTGCTGCTGGGGAGGTCTCGGCGGCTGGTCCCGGTCTCGTCCATGCGAAGCGCGAGGATCTGGGCGAAGGTCTCGAACTCGGCGGGCTCCGGGTCTGACTCCTGCTGGCGGCAGGTCATCAGGTATTCGGCGACGGTGGGGATGACGACGTGCGGGTGGCCGTGGCGGGCGTAGAAGCGGGCCAGGGGCTCGCCGTTGTAGTCGTGCCAGTCGATGACCGCAATCGCGGACAGGTGCTGGTAGGGGATGCGGACCGGCAGCGGGTTCTGGTGGTCGGGGGTGCGGGAGTGTTCCCAGCTGTGGCTGGACATGGTGCGGTTGCTCCTCGGCGGTGCCGTCGTGGGGTGCGCGCCTCGGCCGGTTGCCCTCCGGCGTCGGTGCGGTGTTGCTGTGCTCGCCGCTGCTCGGATGGCGGCGCGGCGGTGGCGGGTCGCGGGTGGGGCCGCTCGATGCGGCCTCACCCGCGCCGCGGCCGGTCAGGCGGGCTGCGTCTGCGGGAGCCTTTGCCAGCGGTATCCCGTCCACATCTCCCATGAACGGTGGGACAGGCGGGCGAGCTGGGCTGCCGCCTCGTCGTGGCCGTGCGGGTGGAGTGCCCGGGGCACGGTGGTCAGGGTCGTGCTGAATCCGTCGGTGACCTCGCGGGCGAGCAGCCTGCCCCGCTCGGCCGCCGCCGCGATGGCGAGAGAGACCTCGTACTCCTCGATCAGCGCTTCGTGCACCTGCTGGTCGGTGGCCGGCTCGCCCTTGAAGAGGCAGCTGGCCACGAAGGTGCGGAAGTCGTTGAAGTCGTAGCTCTCAAGGTCGGCCGGGAGGAACTGCGACTCACCGGTGCCGCAGCTCTCGATGATGCCGAGCTGTTGGCCGCTGCAGTGGACGTGGGCGCGGTAGGCGACGCCGGTGGAGAGCTCAAGGTCCTCGTAGTAGACGACGGTCAGGGGCTGATCGGCTGGCATCGCCAGGGGACTGTGCAGAAGGTTGATCATGGTGGTCACGTGACGCTCCGCAGGGTGGTCTTCGTGGGTGTCGCGCGGGTGCGCCCGGTTGCCCTCCGGACGGCCCGCGGGGTTGGCCGGTCGGGCGGGGTCGATCCCCGCCCGACCGGCGCGCGGCCCGGCAATGACCCTCGGGCCGGCCGCTCGGCGGCGACACCGCGAGGTGCCGCCGCCGGAAGGTCAGGCAGCTGCCGCCAGCTCCATGGCGCGCAGTCCCTGGGCCTCAAGGTCGTGGGCCTCGTCGGCGTCGGGCAGGGTCTGCGCGACGGAGGTGACCGCGTGCAGCACTCCCCCGGCCGTGACGTCGCCACCGGCGATGAAGTGGTTGAACAGGGCGGCGCGGGTGTCCTCGTTGAAGCGCAGCGCCTTGCTGACGGTGGTGATCGTCTCTTCGGGGTTGGTGATCGGCGTTCCCGCCGTGGACTCGATGCGGTGCAGTTGCTCCTGAACGTAGGACTCGCGCAGGAACGTCCGCACCGCGTCCGCGGTCTTCGACGTGACCACCTGCAACACGCGCTCAACCGTCTCGTTGCTCCACTTCACGACACCGTCGTCATGGCGTCCGCCCAGGTGGACGTTGCGCTCCGCATCCCGGGTAATGGTCATCCCGTTGTTGCAGACCTTGAACACCAAGCGGGGGGTAATGGTGAACGCGCCGCACCCTGTCTCGGAGTTGCTGATCTCGAAGCCTGCGAAGACGACGGGGTTGTCCGCTCCCCTGTCGCCGGTGAACGGCGAGCGGTAGTTGCGCAGCAGCTTGGGCGCGTAGGCGCGGACCTGGTCGGCGATGATGCGGACGTACATCCGCTTGTCGGAGAGGTCGCAGCTGTCGATCCGGACGTCAACTCCGGCGCTGCGCACACCGTCCAGCGCGGCGGTCAGGATGTCCAGGTTGTCGATGATCCGGTAGCCGGTGGAGAGCATCGCTCGGGCGACGCCCTCGCCCTGGTCGCCCGGGAGCAGGGTGCGCACCATGAAGGAGCGGTCGGTACGGTCAAGCCATCCGTTGACGTTGGCGTCCCACAGCTCCGGGGCCTCGGTGCGGACCTTGCGCAGGTAGCCCACGGGGATGCCCAGCTTCTCGGCGATGCCGGCTTCGCAGACGCCGGTGGGCCGGAAGGCTCCGGCGCGGGTGGTGACGCCGGTGGGGCTCAGCTCGTGGGCGGTGCCCTGGATGATCAGCCGCCCGTCTTCGGCGCGGATGGTGGAGGCGGGGGCCACCACGTCCAGCTTGCGGTGGTGCTCGTCCTGGAGGAGTGCGGCGAGCTCCCCGAGGGAGGCGTTGCGGGAGGGGGTGCGCGCAGCGAGAGTTACAGTCACTTCGGTCCTTCGCACTGGAGGTTCTTCGTGGGTGCCGGTCGGGGTTGCCCTCCCCTTCCAACAAGTACAACTATATAGCCTTAGGGGTTCTAAGTCAAGCTCTTTCGGTGCGGATCGACGCTCTCTTGAGCGCCCTCGGCCACCGCCTCGAACGATGTCCGGCGCACATGAACGGCCCCATCCCTGCCGCGCTCCAGGGGCTCCGCACGGTATCCAGCGCAGAAGTCCTCGTCGCAGTAGCAGTGCTCCACGCGCACCAGCTGGCCGCGCAGTTCGGCCAGGGAGCCGCAGTAGCGGGCCACCTCGCCCGGCCCCGGTCGGACAGGCGGCTCGAATGCGGGGGTGGCGGCCGGCGGGGGGTCAGCTGGCACGGGATACCCGTGGTGTCTGCGGGCGTCGGTGATGTAGGCCGCGCCGTGGCGCAGTCGCTGCGCCTGCCCGACGTAGAGGTGGTCATCCATCTCGGGGTGGTACCACTCCACATGGATGGCGGTGACGGCGGTTTGGACCATCGTCCCCAGGAGGCCGGCCGTCGGGTGGTGGACGCGGAAGCCACGAGCAGTCAGGCGCCACAGAGGGTGCCGGTCAGCGGGAAGGGACGCGTCTATCAACCACCCCCACTCGCGGGTCAGCTCGGCACTGGTCAGCTCGTCCAGGCATAGCGTCACGGGGCCGACGTCGTACAGCGACAGCTGCCCATCGGCGTCTCTGCTGGCGGCGTACAGGGAACGGAGTGTGAGGGGTTTCAGAGCGGGGTCTCCATCGGGCGAGCGGCTTACCTGGCTGAGGCGGGGCGGGTCGCGCGGCAGCCGCGGGGGCGGCGGCTCGATGCCGTCGCCCCCGCGCCCGCCGCCGCGCGCCCCCGGCGGTGGAAACCGGGGGCGGCGGGGGGGATTACCGGCGGGTGACGGTGATTCCGCCTTCGGGGTACTCGGCGTCATAGCTGACGTCCCAACCTCCGTGGTCCGCGATTGCGGCGGACCATCGGCGGCAGAAATTGGCGTGCAGGGCTGCCTGGTCCGGGTTGTAGTCGCGGACCTTGAACAGGATGTTGACCTGGTGGGAGCCGCAGCGTTCGGTACGGGCGCGGTTGGTCCGGACGTAGAAGCCGCTCGCGGTGGTGAAAGAGAACCGGCCCAGGGCCGCTCGGCGGAAGCCTGCGGCGGCGAGGAGCTGCGCCACGTCGCGCCGGTCGTTCTCTTCGTGCGCTTCGTTCATCTCCCAGGACTCAGCCGGGCGAGTCTCCCGGCGGTCGGGGGCGACGATGGCGTTCGGGGGCTGCATGGCGTGCCTTTCGGTTGGTGCTTCGTGGGCTCGGCCGTGGGTTGCCCTCCCTCGGCCTGGGGTTCGTGGGGGCGGGGCGTCCGCCCCCACGCGCCGTTTTTACTCGTCGGTGTCGAGTGCTTCATAAGCGCGCTCGGTGCGGTATTCCCGGTAAGCGCGCATGACCAATTCTTCTCGATCGCCCGGGATTTCGGCGGCGTCGGCCAGGTGGCACAGGTCGGTAATCATGGACTTCAAGACGCTGGCCAGGGCGTCGGGGTCGTCCAGCATCTGGAAGCTGATGCTGTCGGTCCGCCTGGCGTAGTCCTCCAGACTTGGGCGAACGAGCTCGGCGCTTTCGGCGTTGGGCGTGATCAGGATGGACTGCACGGGATTCTCCGATCGACTGTATGGACTGACCAGGGAGGTTCGTGGGTCAGTAGTCGTCGGGCAGGCAGTCCCGCGCGAGCGTCGGGGTGAAGTGGAGATCGCGCTCCACGAGGATCTGAGGGTAGATGCCGACCAGTCGCCCGCCTTGGCTCACGGCGCGGGGGGCGATGCAGAGTTCTTCGAGCTCGATGAGGTTCACGTAACCCCATTCGCCGGAGGGGTAGTTGACGCGCGCCCAGCCGAACGCCATTCCCGTTTTCGGGTCCAACTCCGCTATATACCAGTCAGATCCGCCGGTGAAGTAGTGCAGATATATGGTCTTCTCTTCTACCGCCTGGCCATCGGTGGCATACAGGGCCGGGATCTTCGCCAGGTCCTCGAACGGTGGATAGAAGGTGTGGCCGCGCTCCCTGCGGTTCTGCTCGGGGACAACTCCCCATTCTCCCGAGGGGAGTTCGACGCGGCCCTTATCGATGCGCACTTCGGTCACTGAACTGAGACCCTTCGCTTGATGCCTTCGTGGGTCGGTCTCGGGTTGCCCTCCCTCGACCTGATAGCTCAATACTATATCTATAGGGGTTTTGCGTCAAGCCTTTGAGGACTGGCGGGCTGGGTGTTTCAAGATCGTCTGTGGGTCGGTCGGCGGCGGCGCCCGGCCCCGCGCAAGCCTGTCCCCGGGGGATGCCCGGCCCCCCGAAAGCGCTGCCAGGGGTGAGGCGGCGGGAGTCCAGGGCCGGCCGCAGGCTGGTCGCGCAGCGACGCGACGAAGGAGCGCCCTTGACGCCCGCCGCATCACCCCGACCATCCGCGACAGGGGCCGAAGGCACCCAAAAAGACAGCCCGGCGCAGCCGGACCCCACCGCCCCGAAAACACAGCCGCGCCGAAGGCGCGACGACATGCGAAAGGCCGGTGGACACACCCGCGAGGGGTACCTCCGAGGAGGCGTTGGCACGTGTCCACCGGCCAGAGACCACGGTGCTCCGCGAGGGAGAACCGTAGGTCGTTCAGGGTAGCCCAGGGCGCGGGGCTACCTCGATCCGTTCTTCTACAGCCGGTACGTCGGCGGCTTCGGCGCTCCGGGGTTCAGCGCCGGCGGGCGCTCCACCAGCTGCTGTACGGCCGCCACCGCGGGGCCGGCTATCGGCTGCTCCTTGGCCCGGCTGGTCGCCGGGGTGACGAGGTCGGCGAACATCGCCCGGAGCGGACCCTCCTGCCCCAGGTAGGAGGCGATGGAGGCGAGCCGGTTGCGTTCCGGGTCCATGCGGGACCAGGAGATCGTGTATCCGGCGGCAGTGGCGAGCTGTCCGAGGAACGCCCTCTGGGTCCGGCCGTTGCCCTCACGGAACGGGTGCAGGGCGTTGACGTCGCCGTAGAGGTCGGCCGCCTTCGCGCTGAACGTCCCCTGGTCCAGTCCGCGCAGGTGGTCTGCGCGGGCCAGCTTGCGGAAGATGTCCGCAGCGAAGCCCTCGATGTTCTGCACGGGGCAGAAACCCGTGTCCTTGCCGATCTCCACGGTGCGCAGCTGGCCGGCCCAGGGGTAGATGCTGCCGAATACCTCGCGGTGGAGGGCCTGGAGGTGGGCGAGGTCCCAGGTACCGGCGATCGGCCGTTCCAGCAGCCTGGTGAGCCTGGCGCTGGTGATGTCCGCCTCTGCCGCCGCCAGTTCCTTGCCATCGGTGATCCCGAGGGAGTTCCGCAGGATGCCGGACTCCGGGTCGAGGTAGGGGTCGGTCGTCGTCATTCGGCGCCCGGCTCGGCCTGTCGGCGGTAGCGCTGCTCAGCACGGGCCACGAGCTCGTCGGCGGTGAGGCTGCCGCTGACGTAGCGCTCGGCGTCGTCGTCGTAGGCGGTGCTGGTCTCCAGCCCTTCGGCTGCGAGTGAGCCGCGGACCGACTCGACCGCGGCCCGGCGCTGGGCCTGGTCGTTGTGGTGGTTGTCCATGGTGGTGCCCTTCGTGCTCGGCCCGTGGTGCAGAGCCGTTCTCATGCTAGGTGGGTGCCCCGACGATCGTCACGGGGTGTCCGCGCCTACGTCTCCTGCTGTTGCGGGGGGCGGGGGCCGCCGGGGTAGTACAGGCGCTGGCCGCGCCACGTCCGGGTGCCGTCCGGGGTGACCTGGTGCACCGCGAGGCGGTAGCGGATCATGCTGCTGCCTTCGCCGCCTGCCTCCAGCTCGGCGGAGAGCTGGAGGCAGGCGGCGTCCAGGGCCTCGGGCACGCCGGTCCGGGTGACGGCTCGGAGCTGGCCGGTGTCGCCGTCGCTGATCTCGTAGAGGGTGGGCATCGGTCCTTCCTGGTCCTCTGGGCTCCCGTTCATCGTCGGCGGGAGAGCCGCCGGCCGGGCCTTCGCTGCCTTCGACCGGATGCGCCGCGATGGCGGGGGCTCGATGCCCCCGCCATCGCGCCGCGCGCCGACTGCCGCCGGGCCTACGCCGCCAGTTGCCCGCTCGTCGCGGGCAGACCGTCCGGTCGCTGCCACTTCGGGGCGACCGGTCCAGCGCTGATGATCCGCTCTTGCTCCTCCGCCGCTGTCAGCTCCTCGGCGAGCTCGGCTGTGAGGTGGCAGATTTTCTCCTCCAGCTCCCTGATGGCGGCGGCGTGCAGCCGGAGCCTGGCAGGAGCGTGACGCTGTTCATGCGCTCGGTGGAGCTGCTGCGCCCATGGCTGGGCGAGCCAGTGCTGCGTGATGGTGTAGACGATCTCTGCCGTCCGGCGGCGGGTACCGTCCGGGGCCTCCGGGTCGTAGCCGCCGGTGCCTTCTCGGCGGACGCCGAGCCAGCCGCTGGCGCGGTCCGGCCGCATGGCAGAGGCACGGTAGACCGTCCACGCGGCGAGGGTGACGCCGAACACCGTCGGCGGGTCCTCGAAGCGCTTGGTAAAGGGGCTTTCGGCGGGTTTCCCGTAGGTCAGCTGAATGGATGGCTCGGTGCAGCAGTCGCAGCGGTAGTGGTCGGACGTCCACCCGAGGGTGATCGTCCCGTCTACCTCTGCGATCCGGTAGAGGGCGGCTCCAAGGGTCCAGTCCAGGGAGACGGAGACGTGGAGCTTACGCCCGGCAGGGGTGGTCAGGACGGTGAACAAAGTGCCTCCTGGCTGACGTTCAGGCCGCGATGCGCAGCGACGGCGCTTCCGCGTGCCCAGCGGTGATGGAGGCGAGCGGGGGAAGCTCGGGCCAGATTCGGGCGGCGTGCCCGTAGGCCGTGGTCCAGGCGGATGCCTGGCTGATGACGGCGGCGTGATCTGCCGCAATGATCAGCAGTCCGCCCAGCTGTACCCGGATCTGCGGTGCGCGGTTGGGGCTGGCCTCGGAGGTGAGGCAGTCAACCGAGGTGGTGACCTCCGCCGCGAAGTGCAGGTGTCCAGCGGTCACACCTCCGGCGGCGGGGACGCGGCTGCTGCCGCCAGAGCTGTCGCCCTGGAACACCCGCGCGGCGAGGGAGAGCGCATCGGACCACGCGGTGTAGGCGGCGTAAGCGGGCTGGGGACAGGTGATCCGGATGCGGGCCGCTGGCATGGCGAGCAGGACGCTGCGGGCCATGCACACCGCCTCGACGGTGTGGCTTCCCTGGAGTTGAACGGCGAGATCGGCGCGCACCCTTGGCGCGGGAAGTTCCGGGTGCTGAGGCTGAATGGGGTGGAGGTTGAACACTTCGGCTCCGAGCGTGGTGGCGGTGGCCACGTGCTGGAGGGCTCTGGTTGGAGCCCTCCAGCACGTACCGGTGATCGGCGGGGAGGGGCCGGGGCGCTGAGTGCGCCCCGGCCCGCTGCCCTTATGCGGCGATCGGCTCGTCAATCTCCGGGTAAAGCTCCTCCAGGCTCACCACCTCGCCGGACTCGTCGTCCTGCGTCTCGTCGGCGGCTTCCTCGTCCTCACCGCCCGTAGATTCGGGCTCGGCACTGGCCTCGGCGTCCTGGCCGTCGTCGCCCTCGTCGTCCCAGTCCTCCTCATCCTCCGCATCGGCTTCGGCCTCCTCCGCCTTGGCCTTCTCCTCCTGCTCCCGGAGGGTTTCCAGTAGTTCAGCTTCGGGGTCGCACAGGGTGTATCCGGCGCTCTCCAGCACCTCGAACCACCAGATCACGTTCGGGCGGTGCGCACTGCCCCACGCCTGGCCGACCATGTCGATCTTTTCTTCCATCACTGCGGCTGCCATCGCCACCGCTGCGAGCGGCTGCCGCGCCTCGGCCATCCGGCCAACCTTGATCTTGAAGTCTTCGCCCTGGTCCTCCCCCGGCTTCGCCACCCCCAGGAAGTCCAGCGCCTTGCTGCGGGTCCGGTCGGTCCTCTCGAAACCGAGGACGAAGAGGACTTCGAGCGAGGCCAGCAGCAAGCCCTTCGGCATCTTCTTCGACTGGCAGAGCTTCTGGATGCCCTCCATACGGAGTTCCCGGGCGATGGCCAGCGCCTGCCGCCGCTCCTCCTGCTGGCGCTTGGCCTCCTCGCTCCGGGCCGCTTCGGCGGCCTCCTCCTCCGGCGTCTTGTAGGTGTAGTAGGAGGTGACGGTGTGGCCGTACCGCTTCGGGTCACGGCAGATGAACAGCGGCTTGGGGTCGCTGTAGGCGTAGTTCTCGATGCAGGCAGCGTGACCGGGGCACTCCGCGTGGGTCTCCGGAGTGAACTTCTCACCGTCCGGGCCTTCGATCTGGTGGAGGTGGACCTCCTTGCCGCTGCTGTAGCTCAGCCCGATGGGCTTAGGCACCACCTGGACGCCGTCCTTGAGCAGCTTCGCCTTCATCTCGGCAAGCTGAATGTCCCGCTCGCGCTTCTTCTCCTCCTCCTTGAGCCGGTAATCGAGCTTGTTCTTGCCCTGCGCGGCTGCCTCACTGAGCCGCTTGTACGCCTTGGGGTCGCTCTCGAAGCTGCCCAAAGCCAGCGCGGTTTCCAAGTCCATCTGACCCGAGTCCACCGCGTCCTTGGTGGTCTGCGGCATCTGGTGAAGCTTGAGGGAGGCGCGAACGGCCTCGCGCTTCTTGCCCACCTTCTTGGCGATCTCGCTTTCGCTCATACCGAGATCCATCGCCAGCTGTGCATATGCGGCAGCGATCTGACTTTCCGTCATGTCCTTGCGGTGGATGTTCTCGATCAGCTGCGCCACGATGCGGAGCGCGTCCGCGCCGAGGTCGTAGCGAACGATCACATCAACGGTGCGCTTGGCCTCAATCGCCGCAACGGTGCGACGGTTTCCGAGGATGACGGCGAGCCCGTCCTCATAGGGCGTCGCCACGACCGGCTGAACCAGGCCGTTCTCACGGATCGACTCCACGAGTTCGGCGTCCAGATCGGCGGGGCGAACATTGCTGGTCCTGATCAGCTCGTTCGGGTCCACATCCAGGATGAGGCGCTTGCTCACCGGGCTGGGCTCCTGGCCCTCATCGGTCTCAACGGGGTTGATTTCAGCGATAGTTGCAGTCAACGCATTCCTCCAGCGTGATCACCGTGGTCTCGTCCTGCTGGCGGGGGTGCCATCCCCTCCAACAAGAACAATACTACAGTAACTAGGGTCTGCGGTCAACTGCAAAGGTGCCCTGAGCTGGCCTTTTTCATGATCACTTACGGGTCGGCGGCGACGGCGGCCAGCCACCACCCTTCGCAGACCGGGGATGCCCCCGGCCCCCCGAGAGCAGTTCCAGGGGCAAGGCGGCGGGGGTCAAGGGCCAGCCGCAGGCTGGTCGCGCAGCGACGCGACGAAGGAGCGCCCTTGATGCCCGCCGCCGTTCCCGCACAATTCAGCGACAGGGGACCGGGAGTAGCAGCTTCGGCAATCACAACTCGGCCAGCCCGAAAGGTCTACGGCACTGGGCTCCAAGACCAGGGCCGCGGACCGTGGAGCCCTTGCAGGCACTCAACGCGGTGCACGGCGTGTTCGTGGGCAGCAGGGTGTTGCACCGCGATCTGGGCGGCGAAGCAGGCGAGGCGTAGCTCGCGGGCGCCGCGCAGCGTGGGGTACCCCGGCCAGTCCGTGACGTCGCAGCCGTAGGCCCGGCAGTAGCTCTGGTAGTCATCGGTGCTGACGGTGCCGGAGGTCTTGCAGGCGACTGCCGTGCTGGCCAGGTCCCATTCGCGGGGGCCGACGGCGGTGCGCTCGAAGTCCAGAAGGTGGGCGGTGCCGTCCGGGGTGACGGCGACGTTGCCGGCCCACGCGTCCCCATGGACTACGACGTGAGGAGCGGTTGCCGGAAGGGCGGCCCAGGTTGCTCGGAGGTGTGCCAGGTGGTCGTGGAGCCAGGCTCGCTGCATGGGGTCAAGATCGGTCTGGCCGATCCGGTCGTCCAGGCGGACGAAGGGATCGACGACGCCGAGGTCCAACCCCGCGGGGACCGGAAGGGAGTGGAGCCGCCGCAGGAGGCCGGCCAGCTCCACGACCGTCCCGGCGCGGTGGGGACCGAGGTCGTGCCACCAGGTGACCGCACGGCCGCCGACGTCCCGGGCCTGCGGCAGCTCCCTGATCGGCTGCACCGCGGGGATGCCGTTCTCCGCCAACCACGATGCGACGCGCACCTCACGGGCGGCAGCCTGCTGCTGCCCGTCACGGGCGATCCGAGCGACGAGGCCAAGGTTCGGCACCCGCCACATCGCATTTTCACCGAGCCGGATCAGCTCTGCGCTGTCGGCCTGACCGGGTATACCCGCTACGTCGCAGGCTGCCCGCAGGTGTTCCCTGCTTGCCTCTACGGCCATGACTGCCGGAGCCGTCACCGGCCGACCGCCGCCGCGATCCGTTCCCGGATGGCGGTGGTGCCGGGCGCTCGGAGCCGGGTGGCGATGCGGGCGAACTCACCGAGGTCGGAGGCTGCGCGCCGGCTGTGGACCTGGCCTACGTCGTCCAGTGCCTGGTGGGCCACGATCATCGCCTCCTGCGGGTCGCCGGTCACCAACAGGAGCGTAGCGAGTCTGCTGACGGACATGGCGCGGCTACGGCGGAAGGCGTCGGGATGGCCAGCCACAGCGGTGCGAAGGCGCTCTGCGGCCTGGTCGGGCGGCAGAAGCCCGGCGATGGCGAGATCCCGCAGGGCGTGGCCGGTGTCGCCCTGGTGCTGCGGCTCGTCGTAGTACGCCAGCCACGCCGGCTCGTCGTCGCCCCATGGGCTGGTGAACAGTGCGTCGGAGGCATCGACCGCTGCGAGCGACAGCCGCTGCTGGCCGAGCAGGGCGTAGGCGCGAGCCCGACAGTTCTGCAACGCCGCCTGTGCCCGAGGGGGGATGCGATCAGCACGCACCAGACCCACTTCGGCGAGGGTCAGCGCGGCGTCCGGGCGGTCAAGCCAGATGGCTTGGCGCGAACGCCAGTTAAGCACGCTGGCCCGCAGAACCCAGTCGTCCGCCTCTTCCGCGCAGGTGGTGGCCACACCGAAAAGTGCCTTAGCAGCATCGTGGTCGAACGCGTCGAATCTATTACTGCCAAGGGTCAGCGCCAACCGCCCAGTAGCAGCCAGTAGTTGAGGGCGCAGGCGCGGAGGGCAGTCACCCGCTCTCTCTACGCTTTGCCGGAGCACCCCGAGGGCAGCGGTCTGGAAGATCGCTCCCGAGCTTCCGTGGACGTTGCCCCACTCCCGGAGCTGCCGGGAGGTCTCCTCCACGGTGACGACGTCGGCTGGGCCGATGCGCGGACCGAGGCCGCCCTCCTGGCCGAGAGAGGCCAGGGCGC
This sequence comes from Streptacidiphilus jeojiense, assembly GCF_000719095.1. Taxonomy (GTDB): domain Bacteria; phylum Actinomycetota; class Actinomycetes; order Streptomycetales; family Streptomycetaceae; genus Streptacidiphilus; species Streptacidiphilus jeojiensis. Next base: position 32,728 of record NZ_JOEH01000047.1, read on the forward strand.
TGGCCAGACCTAAGGAGTCGGGGGCCAGCAACATACGGCGTTTCACAGACGGCTCCTTGGGTGATCGGCTCGTGGCCAGGATGCCGGTCGCCGCCGCCGGAGAGTTCGTCTTGCCGTGGTTGTCCGCTTGCCCGCGCCGTCTGTCCGCTTCGGCCTTGGCAAAGGGCCGGAATCGGGCCAGAACGCCGCCGGTGCGCAGCTCCTGGTCCATCTTTCCGGCGTGCTCGACTGAGAGCAGTCGGTCACCCTTCTCGATCTTCTCGACAGCGTCTGCACTGAGGCCGACTGCATCCCCCAGTTGCTTCGGCGTCAGGCCGCGCAGCTCGCGCCAGTACCTGATCTCCGCACCGAACCAGTCGGCAGCCGAACGCGTCGGTTGCAGGGGTCTCCTTGGCTGCGGCACGTCCCCCTCCTCCCACAAGGCGCGGCGCCGAGCAGAGGCGCAGCAGATCTCTGATCTATTACACCGCGTCACCTGCCCTTCGGTGGCCAGATTCCGCCCAGCTGCCTGATCGGCAGAGGCATCGGTCGGGATTGCAGTGCACGGACCCCCGGAGCGTCAGTACCTTGGAATCGCTGGTGCTGGAGCCTTGAGTCAGGAGTAAGCCGGTGATCGAGGAGGCCGAGGAGATCGGGCGGCGTGTACGCCGAGCCCGGCTCCGCTTGGGGATGCCGCAAGCCGATCTCGCCGCAGCCCTCGGTCGGACCCAGGGCTGGGTGTCGCGGGTGGAGAGCGGGAAGATCGAACTGGACCGAGTGGGTCTGCTCAACCAGCTCGCTGCCGAGCTGCACGTCCACCCGAATGACCTGATCGGACGCCCTTACTCGGCCTCGCCGGCGCGCAACCAATGGCAGGTCCACGTCTCGGCAATCCTGCGCGAGCTGCGTCGGTACGACCTGACGCCGGTCTTCGACGGGACGCCGCGGCCGTCAGCCGCGCTGTGGAGGGAGACGGTCCGTCTGCACCGCCTGCGGGACAGCTCTGCCAACGAGGCGATCGTCCAGGTACTCCCGGACATGCTGCGGGAAGCCCGCGCCTTGGCGGAGGTCTCCTCGGGTCACGAGCGGGAAGAGGCGTTCGCCCTCTACGGCGTCATGTGCAAATTTGGGCACACTGCCGGCCACGTGCTCGGCCACCCCGAGCTGGTGGCCATGGCTTGCGAGCGTGCTGCCTGGGCTGCTCAGCACTCCGCTGACCCCGTCCTCGTTGCCGTGGCCGACTGGATGCGGGTCTGGGATATGTGGGCAACCGCCGACTGGGCCGACTCCCTGGACCTCACCGACAAGGCACTGCTGGAGCTCGAACCAGCGTGGAACCGCGGTGAGCCACTGACGCTGCGGGCATGGGGCTCGCTCCAGCTCCGGGCAGCCGTCGCAGCCGCCCGCGCAGGAGACACCACCGAGGCGAACAGCCGCATTGCGTCCGCCAAGGTCGCCGCTGACCGGGTGGACGAAGAGGAGTCGTCGGGGCCGCAGGTGTTCGACCGGCACTCACTGACCTTCAGCGCCGGCAACGTACAGATCCACGCGGTGTCGGTCGCGCTGGAGATGCACGACCAGTCCCGCGCCCTGCGCCTGAACGCCCGAACGAATCCGACCGTCGTGGCCGCCCTGCCGAACTCCCGCCAGGGGCACCACCACATGGATATTGCCCGCGCCCACCTCTGGGACGGCAACCGGGACCAGGCGCTCGCCTCCTTGGAACAGGCGGAGCGTCTGGCGCCGCAGCTGGTCCGCAACCATCCGATCGGTCGCTCAACCTTGCGGTCCATCGTCTACGCCGAGCGTGCAGGGACGCGGGAGAAGTTGCGCCGCATGTCGGACCGCTTCCACCTGGACGACTAACAGACGTATTCGCCAGATTCATATTCGCCTGCGCCAGCTCCCCTACCGTCGGGGACATGACTGAAAGTGATGAGACGGACACGGCGGCGAGCGGGTTACCCCAGTCGCCCAGGCCGTGGACCCCGCGTCTCGGCGATCTTGTGCACGACAGCAGCACGGACCGCTCCGCCGTCGTCGTCGCGCTTCCCGGCGACCACGGCCCGGACGCCCTGACCTACCACCTCGCCCTGCCGGGCGAGGTGGACAGGTGGTCGGTTCCGGGCGATGCCTCCACGCTCTCGCCCGCCGAGGACCTGCCGCCACCGCACCTGTCCGCTTGAACGTCCCCGCTGTCCGCTTCGGGAAGCCATCCGTTCGCATCGTGCCTGGTGGCGACCCCAGTCTGAGCCTGCAATGGGCTGCGGTAGCGGACAGAAAAACTCGTCCGCTTGGACACCCGTCACTTTCGGCCGCGCCAGGCGCTTAATGAGACAGAGCCGCCGACCTGCCCGGCAGCGGGCTCAGCCACCCCGAGAGGAGGAGCGCAGTGGGGACTTCCACAGCATTGCTTGTCGAGGACATGCCGATTGCGGCGAAGCGGCCGCCTGCGCTGCCCATCCTCGACCGCCAGCACTTGCGCCTGGTGGTCACCGGGACGGCCCCTCGTCTCGTCAGAGCGCTGACCGACCAGGCCCTCCACCTCTGGCGGGCACCGCGCGCCGTACGGCCCGATGTGCGCCTGGTCGCAACGGAGCTGGTGACGAACGTCCTCCAGCACACCCCCAGGAGCGAGGGCCGCCTCGACGTCTTCGACGTCGCGCTCGACCTGCTCGCCAGCTCCGCGGTCCGAGTCCTGGTGTTCGACATGAGCTCCGACATGCCGATCTGCCGAACGCCAGCACCGGGTGCCGAGGGCAGCCGCGGGCTGCTCGTGGTGCGCGGACTGGCGAGGGACTGGGGTGCCTTCCCACTCCCCAGCGGCGGCAAGGCGGTCTGGGCGGACGTCCCTCTGGCCGTCGAAGCGCCCAGGGACGGCACGGACCCGCGGATGGTGGCCCGGGTCCTCGGGGCGGTGAGGGACCTGTGACTGAACCCGCTGGGCGCGGTAGGACCGCGCCTACCGCGATGAGCCTCGACGCAGTCAACTCCTCAGAAGGGGAACGGAGAACGGTGATGGAGACGCGAACCCAGACCTGGTTCCATCCGGTCACCCGCACGGGCGGCCAGATCGCCGAGGCGACAGAGCGGCAGCTGCGTCGGTGGGGGACCGAGCTGACCACGGAGCAGATGATGCAGCTTGCTGTGGCGACCACCGCGATGCGTAGGGCCGCCATGTCGTGCAGCCAATCCGTGCAGCTTGAAGTCAACGTCACCCTCCAGCCGGGACACTCGGTCACCGTCGAGATGGTGGAGCGCTCCGGTGCCGAGCTGGCGGAGGAGCTGCTGCTCGCCCTCGACAGCATCGGCTGCCGCTGGGGTGTGGTTCCGAAGACTCGCGGCCCTGGCTGCACACTTTGGGCCGCCGTCGAGTTGCATGGCGCGTCGCGCTTCGCCGACACCGCCGTGCGACTCGCCCGCACGAGCCACGGGAGGGTGCTCCGGAAGGCACTTCCAGCGCCGCTGGAGCGCACCGCCCGGCGGTGGCTCGCCGCCTGATCTTCCCCGCGGCCGGTGAGCTCTGCTCCCGGCTGCGGGGAGACGCACCTCGGTCGGCCCCGAACTTCTGCTCTGGGCTCCCCCAGCCCTGTCAAGGGCCGGCCGAGCACCCTGCCGCGGGTTCTCCCGCCTTCGTCCCCCGCGCCTTCGGAGTCTGATGATGTGCCAGCACGAGACTGATTGCCCTCCGGCGGGCAGCGCCGATCGGCAGGCTGCCGTCGTGGTCGCCAGCTACCCCGGACAGGGATGGGCGCTGCTGTGCAACGGTGTCCTGGTCTTCGAGGACACCGGCATGGTGCTCCCCGACGGCAGATGCCTCGCTCCGACCGGGAGGGGGTAGCCATGAACAGCATCGAAGGGACGGACCCCGCCGCAGCGGCGCCCACCTCATCGGGGAGGGAAGAGGCGCTTCATCGGCTCGTCATCGCGGTGGCAGCGGCACGCCTCAGCGGCATCGCCGTCCAGAACCCCGGCGACGACCTGCCCGTGCTCCTCCTCCGAGACGGACACGGTCTCTACCTGGCCTCCGATTTCTCGCGCGAGAATGTCACTGCCTGGCTGGACGATGCGGGTGTGGATGCCACGGTCACACCGCACGACCATGAAGACCTGTTCGATGAGCTGCTAAAGATCACGCCGCGCAGCACAGAGGCCATCGCCGCACTCACCGCGGCCATTCTCCAGCCACGCGAGGCAGCACGGAAGGCGGCTGCCCTGCTCTCCACGCGCCTCACGCTGGCGGGGGTAGATGCCCGGGTCGACGACGGTGGCCCTGGGCTCGTCGTAGTGCAGATCGAAGACTTCGACTGGGACCCGGATTCGTGCAACGTCCTCCGGCTCGCGGTGTTGCTCGGCGGACCGGAGGCGATTTCGAAGGCCGGCCTGCACAGCTTCAAAGCCCGCCGCCGCTTGCACCGTCGGCTACACCTTCTCCTCGCCGCCGCAGTTGGCCCCGGTGCGGAACTGTCCTGGGACGACGGCTGCGTTCATGAGCCGGACAAGGTCACGGTCCGACTGCCGCTCGAACAGGCGGCGCGGCTGGAGGAACGCCTCAGCTGGTATCCGGAATCCGGATCGCGCTCAAGATCTTCCCTCTCCGCAAGTGCGCCTGCCCCGCAGGCAACGACGAGGGGGGAAACGCCGGGAGCACAATCCCCGGCCGCGGGAGAGGCGAGCATGCCCGACCCGTCCTCCAACAGAAAGGCCCCGACTATGAACTCTCCGTCCACCACAACCGACGAGGCCCAGGCAGAGCGCGACGAGCTGGTCCGCCAACTGCGGGACCTGGGCGCGGTTCGCACCGCGCCCGTGGCTGAGGCGGTCCGGCGAGTGCCGCGGCACCTGTTCGTGCCCCAGGAGGAGCGGGAGCAGGCGTACAAGCCGCAGGCACATGTGGTGACCAAGCGCGACCACCGGGGGGTTTCGATCAGCTCGGTCAGCGCCGCCCGCATCCAGGCGTTCCAGTTGGAGCAGGCCGCTCCCGAACCCGGCAACCGGGTGCTGGAGATCGGTTCCGGCGGCCTCAACGCCGCCTACCTGGACGAGATGGTCGGGGCCACGGGACAGGTCACCACGATCGACATCGACCCGGACGTCATTCAGCGCGCGGAAGGCTGCCTGGCCACGGCCGGCTACGGCCACGTCGTGGCACGCGTCGCCGACGGCGAGGAGGGGGTGCCTGACCGCGCTCCGTTCGACCGCATCCTCGTCACCGTCGAAGCCGCTGATCTGGCTCCGGCCTGGGTGCAGCAGCTGGCTGACCGCGGCCGTGTCGTCGTGCCGCTCCGCCTGCGGGGCATCACGCGCTCGCTGGTGTTCGAGCGGGAGGTCGATCACCTGGTGGCCAGTGAGCCCGAGGTCTGCGGCTTCGTTCCGATGCGCGGCGCCGGCGAGCTCCAGCAGGACCTGCTGGTCCTGCACGACGACGAGAAGGGACGGGTCGGCCTCCGCCTCGACGGAATCACAGCCGACGCGGAGGCACTGACCGCCGCATTGCACCAGCCCTCGGTGCAGGAGTGGACGGGCGTGGAGCTTGCCGCCGGTGCCCCCTACGACACCCTGGACCTGTGGCTCGCCACGCTGGTGGACGACTTCGCGCTGCTGGCTGCCAACCAGGAGGCACGCGAAAGCGGGCTGACCACCGGCTGGTCTCGGATGGGCCTTTCCACGCTGCTCTACGGCAAGGACTCGTTCGCCTACCTGTGCATGCGGCCCACGACCCCGGAGCGGATCGCGTTCGAGCTGGGGGCGACCGGACACGGTCCCAGTGCCCAGCAGGCCGCAGAGCTGCTGGCCGGACACATGCGGGCCTGGGGCGACCGCCGCGACGACCAGCCGACGATCCGGGCCTACCCGGCGGGCACCCCTGACGCGCAGCTGGCCCGCGGCCGAGTCATCGACCGCCGCCACCAGCGCTTCACGATCTCCTGGCCCAGCACCACCAGCGCGAGCTGAGCCGAGCTGGGGCCAGGCGCACCACCCATCTATCCCAACTCATCCGTCTGGAGGACGAGATGAACAGCACCGAGGACTTCGACCTCGACGTCAGCTTCGCCGACCGGGGCACCGTGATCGGCGAGCTCCTGAACAGCACCAGCGACGGCTGCGGCAGCACCGGCGCGAGCGCCTGCGCCGGCTGTGTCACCGACTGACGCAGCCACGAGCCGGTGCTGCGCCGGACATGCCGCAGCACCGGCTCCTGTTCGATCCCATTCCATGAGTTGGAGGACGAGATGAACAGCACCGAGGACTTCGACCTCGACGTCAGCTTCGCCAACCGCGGCACCGTGATCGGCGAGCTCCTGGACAGCACCAGCGACGCCCAGAACTGGAGGACGAGATGAACAGCACCGAGGACTTCGACCTCGACGTCAGCTTCGCCAACCGCGGCACCGTGATCGGCGAGCTCCTGGACAGCACCAGCGACGGGAGAACCGCATGTACCGCACCCTGAACGCCGGGTTGATCCGGGCTGTGGCGAAGCCCAGCAGCACGGAGTTGCCGCCTCGCCCGGCAGAGAAGGGCGACACCCTGGACACCGCGCGGTGGCGAGGCTGGATCACGGACGTCCAGCGGGACGCGGTTCTGATGGAATCCATCGCTGTCGCGTCGCCCCAGCTTCACGGGCGTCTGGTGGAGATCGGAAGCGGGCGTGAAGTCCGGCCCAAGCAGGTTCGTCGAGCTGCGCTCGCGCTCCACCGGTACGGCCTGCGCCGGGAACACCGAGCAACGCCCTTCGGCCTGTTCGCAGGCGTGGCGGCGCTCGGCCCCGCTGGCGTTGGCACCGAGTTGTGCTGGCAGGACGATCACCGGCCAAGGGCTCGCGTGGACGCGGCGTGGCTGGACCAGGTGGTCGCCGCGTTGGAGAGTTCGACAGAGCTGTTGGATCGCCTGTCGCTGGTAGCCGAGCCCTCCCTCTTCGTGCGCGATGACCGGCTGATCCTTCCGTGCCGACCCGGCTCCGAGGTGGCAGGAACCGCGCCGGGAGAGGTGAGTGTCCGCCACGCCCGTCCCGTGCAACTCGTCACCGAGCTGGCATCCACGCCGGTACCCTTCAACGTCTTGGTGGCGCGGGTGGCACAGCTCTGCGGAGGCGTCCCTGTCGAGACGGTGCGCAACCTCGTGCAGCAGCTGGTGACCACCGGCTTTCTCCACACCGGGCTACGGGCAGCCGCCACCGACACCGAGCCGCTGCTCACCCTGGTCCGACAGCTGTCCAAGGTACGAGCGCAGGACACCGACCAGAGTGCCGTCTTCCACGACTTGTACCTCCTGCACTCCCTGCTCCTCCGCCACGACCGGGCACCAGCGCACCGCCGCGCCGACCTGCGTCACCAAGCAACTGGCTTGATGATCCGCCACTGCGCGGTTGCCGACCCTCCGCTCAGCGTGGACCTGCGCTTGGACTGCACGCTCGCGCTGCCCGGTGTGGTGGTGAGGACGGCCGAGACCGCGGCCGACGTGCTGGCCCGGGTGACCCCCTTCCCGCAGGGCTCCCGCAGCTGGGTGGACTACCACCTCCGTTTCCTGGAGCGGTATGGCTCCGGTGCCGTGGTCCCGTTGCTGGAACTGACAGCTCCCGACACCGGGATCGGGCTGCCCGCCGGCTACCGCGGCTCAGCCCTCCCGCGGGCTGCCGCCGGGCTCAGCGATCGGCACCGCCTCCTGCTGTGGCTGGCCCAGTCGGCTGCGTTGGAGCAGCAGCGCGAGATCGAACTGACGGACGCTCTGCTAAGGGCTCTGGACGGGCGCGTTCCCGGTTCGAGCTACACGGATCTGCCCAGCCTGGATATGCGCTTCCGCCTGGAGGCCGCCACGGTCGCAGCGCTCGACACCGGTGACTTCCGGCTCGTGGTGAACGGCATAGCGCCCTGCGCCGGAGCCACTGCCGGCCGGTTCCTGGACCTTCTCCCGGCAACACAGCACGTGCAGTTCGCAAGCGCGCTGGCGAGCGCACCGTCGCTGGTGAAGGGGGCGCGGCGGGTCCAGGTCTCCAGCCCCCCGTTGAAGGCTCGCACCGGCAATGTCGCTCGCGTCCCACCGGTGCTGACGGACGTGGTTTCTGTGGGCGAGAGTTCGGCACCCGGTGGACTGCGGCTGAGGGAACTCGGAGTCGCGGGCGATGCGCAACGGCTGTACCTGGTTCACCTGAACAGCGGGCAGGTGATCGAACCGGCGATGCTGAGTGCGGTGGATCTGCGCGACCACACGCACCCCCTGGCCCGATTCCTCACCGAGCTGCCGCGTGCCCGGACTGCCGCGTTCGGTCCGTTCGCCTGGGGCGCGGCCGACCAACTCCCCTTTGTGCCCCGGGTCCGGCACGGCCGAGCGATCCTGTCTCCGGCTACCTGGCGCATCTCCGCGAGCGAGCTCGCCCCCGCTGCGGCCAGTCCGGAGGCGTGGCGCGCCAGCCTGAACGGCTGGCGCCACCGCGCCCATGCTCCGGTGCTGGTGGAAGCGGGCAGCGGCGACCGCACCCTGCACCTTGACCTTTCCGACCCTGCGGAAGCCGATCTGCTGCGCGCCGAGCTCAACCGCAGCGGTCACGTTCCGGTGCGAGAGGCCGCTCCGGCGAAGGCGGCAGGCTGGTTGGACGGCCGTGCCCACGAGATCACCCTCGCTCTCGGCTCCACCCAGCCCCCGCTGATCCACCGAGCACGCGTGATCGGGGCCGACAGGCCGACTCGCCGCATGCCGGGCTCTGGCTCCTGGGCGTTCCTCAAGCTCTACAGCCACCCCGAGCGCTTCGAGGATCTGCTGACCACCCACCTTCCGCGCCTGTGGGGCAGCAACGATTCCACGCCAGCCTGGTGGTTCATCCGCTACCGCGACCCCCAGCCGCACCTACGGCTTCGCATCGCCGCCGGCACCCCCCACGGCTTCGCCAACCTGATCATCGCGGTTGGCGCTTGGGCGGACGACCTCCAGCAACGCGGCTTGCTCAGCCGCGCCGTCTGGGACACCGACCACCCCGAGACCGGTCGCTACGGAAGCGGGACCACCCTGGACGCTGCGGAAGCAGTGTTCGCCGCCGACTCCGCAGCCGCTGTGCAGCAGCTGCTCGTCACCGAGACCAACGGCCTGGCTCCGTCGGCGGTGGTCGGAGCGAGTCTGGTGAACCTCGCCATCGACTTCCTCGGCGATACCGCTGCGGCGATGGCCTGGTTCCGCGACCACGTACGGACAACCGATGCCCCACACTCCGAGCGGAGTGTCCGTGACCAGGCGCTTCACCTCGCCGATCCCAAGCGCGGCACCGATCACATACGCCACCTTGGAGGCGGTCAGGAACTTCTCGACGCCTGGACGTCGCGCGCTACCGCGCTGGCCACCTACCGCATGCGACTGGTGGAGTCCGCCACGCTGCGGACGAGCACCGTGCTGCCGTCGCTGCTCCACATGCACCACATGCGGACCACCGGCCCCGACGAGCAGGCCGAACACGCGTCGCTCCTGCACGGCCGCGCTGCTGCCCTCTCCTGGATCTCACGGCAGGACCACCCCTCATGACAACCACTCTCTCCACCACCCCGATCACGCACGCGCAAAATCTGGCCAGCGGCACCATCGGCCGCGCCCTACTCGCCATCGAACGCGCCCACCACGACCTGGCTCCCTGGAACACCGCGAACTCGCTGCTGCGCGAGTGCACCACCGCGCTGGTCATCAGCGAGAGCGCCGGTGCCTCCCTGTACTTCGGTGCCCCCGCTGTCGGCCTCGCCCTGCACACGGCGAACAACGCAACTGGGCTCTATGAGCGTGCCCTTGAACAGATCGACGCTGAGGTCATAGCCCTGACCCACCGCCGCCTAGCCCTGGCCCACGCACGCATAGGCCGCGGGGCAGCCCCCCGCCTCAGTGAGTTCGATTTCTTCTACGGCCTGACCGGTCTGGGGGTCTACCACCTGCAACGAGGCACCGCGCCTGCTGCCCTGCGGGTGGTGCTCACCTATCTCGTCCGTCTCACCGAGGAACTGCCCGACGGCCGCCCCGGCTGGTGGACCGATCTCGACCCCTCGGGGCGGATCTCCTCGAACTTCCCCCAGGGGCACGGAAACGCGGGAACTGCCCACGGCGTCAGCGGCCCTCTGGCCCTACTGGCGCTGGCCTACCTGGACGGTACCGTCGTCCCCGGCCACCTCCTCGCCATCTCCCGCATCACCTCCTGGCTCGACTCCATCCGCCGGGGAACTGATGCAGCCTGCTGGTGGCCCGAGTGGACCACCACGATTCAAGACGACGGCACCGCGGCCGACCACAGCGTCCCCACCCGCCCCAGCTGGTGCTACGGCGTTCCCGGGCAGGCCCGCGCCCAACAGCTCGCCGCCCTCGCCCTGGGCGACGCCGACCGCCAGCGCCGAGCCGAGGAGGCCATGTTGCAGGGCCTGCGACGCACCGCCCTGCTGAACGAGAGCGGACTTTGCCACGGAATCACGGGTGCGCTACTCCTAGCCAACCGCATGGCCGACGACGCCCCGGCCGGATTCTTCGATCACGGCATCGGGCGACTGCTTGACCGGGCTAAGGCTGCTCCTACGGATGAGCACGATGGATTCCTCAACGGTGAGGCCGGTGTCCAACTCGCCCTACTCGCTGACCGGTACGCCTCGGAACCGTCCGCCGGCTGGGACGCCTTCCTCCTCGCACAGCACACGCCCGCAGAGGACGGTCCTCGATGAGTCACCTGGCGGTCAGCGAGAACGAGGTGCTGGCCTACATCGCCGCCTCCAACCCACCCCGTCCGATGCCCACCAGCGGAGGCCCGAACCTGCACGATGCCGCCGAGGTCTACCGAGCGGCTGGGGTCGCCGCGCTTGCCCAGCAACAGCACAGCACCTGGCTCCAGTACCGCCTGCAACCCACAGACTGGAAGGGCGCCGAACAGTACATAGCTGAACAGCTGGCCCCCTCGCTGGAACAGCTACGCACCGATGGAACGATCAGCAGCTGGTGGTTCCTTCGCAAGTACCCCTACTGGCGACTGCGCGTCCAGGCCGGCCCCGCTGCCACCCGCCAGCAGGCCAACCGTCAGCTCATCCACCTTCTCGACTTCGCCGTAACCTCCACCGCCCTCCAACGATGGACCGCCGGGCGCTACGAGCCCGAAGTCGTCGCGTTCGGCGAGGCCGTATTCGACGACGTCCACGCCTTCTTCCACGCCGACAGCAGCGCTGTGCTCACACTGGTCCGCAACAGCACAGCCCCGAACATGCCCGGACGACGCGAGCTCTCCCTTGTGCTGTGCAGCGCGATGCTGCGTTCCGCACGCCTCGACCCCCTCGAACGAGCCGACGTCTGGAACCGGGTCACGCAGCAACGCCCCCTGACGCCAGAGCCCAATCCACATCAACTCGCCAGCACCGCGGCCCGCCTCCAGCGACTTACGCAGCTGGACACCACGAACGCACCCGGCAGCCTGTTCGCTGCTGGCCAGCAACTCGATTCCACCGCCCCCTGGGCCGCCGCCTACCGCACCATCGGGCAGCGCCTCGCCGAAGCCGACGAGAGCGGCGTCCTCGACCGCGGCCTGCGCGCGACCCTGGCCACCCTCGTCCTGCACTCCTGGAACCGTCTCGGCGTGGCCACCCCCGCGCAGGGCCTCCTCGCCCGCGCTGCCTGCCTGGCCGCCAAGAACGACACCCTCGGCAGCACCCACACCACCGATCGGACCCCCGTCCGATGACTCGCCCCGACACCGACACTGCCGTCCGCATGCGCAATGCCCACCACCGCGCCCGCGTTCTCCTCGGACTCACCCCGGACCGCGGTGTCCCCGTCGCCTGGGGCTGGCGAGGCCGCACGCTGGGCCAAGCCGTCACCAACGGACCACAGCAGCTCTGGCTCCGCCTGGCGAGCCTCCCGGCCGGCTCCGGCGACCTCTTCTGGTGGGACGGGGCCACAGCCGCTCGCAGCCTTCCGCTCACCCTGCCCCGGCCGACCCTTCATTCCGTCACCGACTGGTCGGACGGCCGGTGGCAGTACCGCGCCGAGCTCTACGACCGCACTCCCCCAGCGGCAGCCAGCAGCACCTTCCTCACCGAGGACCCCGACCTTCCCGCACGTTGGTGGGCAGACCTGCGGAGGAGCCTCGACACCCTCAGTGAAGTGGAGACAGACCGCGAGGCCGTCCGGCAACATCGGCTCGACCGCTTGATGCCGCTCCTACTCGGCGCTCGCGTCGAAACGCACTCCCCCATCGCGTGGACCACCTGTCACGGCGACTTCCACTTCGCCAACCTCTGCGGCCCCTCCCTCCTCCTGCTCGACTGGGAGGGCTGGGGACGAGCACCCGCCGGCTACGACGCCGCCCGTCTCCACATCGCGGCGCTGTTCACGCCGCGGACCGCTCAGCGCGTGCGTACGGAACTGGCTGCCCACCTCGACACGCCCGCCGGCCGCTTCGCCGAGCTGGTGGTGATCACAGAACTCCTCGAAGCCGTCAGCCAGGGGACGGGGGTCGAACTCGGCAGCGCACTACGCGCACGGGCTCAGCTACTCCTCGGCCGCCGATCGGCTCCCTCCCAGGGCTCCGAGCGATCGAGAAGGAGGCAGGCGGGTGCCACGCGAGGTGGTATCCCCGTCTCCAGCTTGGACGTCTAGGGATTCACTGGCTCGAAGCCGTCCACGCCTTGGCGTGCCTGTCCAAGCAGCAGGCTGCCACCCCTTAGGCTTCAAATTTCGCAAACAGCTGCTGACCCCTCCCGGCTGGGATTGTATTTTGGCCATGCAGCTAGCTATGTCGGAGTCACTTGCTGACACTCTCACTTGGGCGGCCTTCATTGTTGCCTTGGGAGGAATCCCCATTGGCGCCTGGTTTGCCTACAAGGCCGCACGGCCAGATGCCCGCCTCTATTACCGCTTGGACGAAATCTTACATTTGGTCGTAGCTTCAAGCTATACGGAGAAGCTTCGCACCTCTTGGGGCGACTGCCCAGTCATCGACCCAACCGCCGCCACCTTGGTCATCGAGGTTCGCAGCCGGGCCGATATTCGGAAGGATGATTTCGTGCAGCATCTCACTTTCGATCTTGGGGCGAAAATCGTCGATCAGCTCTCCTCGGCAGCAGATGAACCGGCCCTGAAAGCCGAATGGTCTGAATCGACTGTGAGCTTTGAGCCCACCCTCATCCCCGAGACACAAATCTCTCCGTCACCTTCCTACTTGAGGGGGAGCCCAAGATCACCTACCCCCAGCGAGCTCTGGCTGATGTAAAGGTCATCGCGGGCCACATGCCCCCCAAGGGCCAGCCGCTCAGCTTGGGTTTTGGCCTTGGCGGTATCTTTGTCATGCTAATCAGCATGATGCTATTTGGAAGCACCGGCGATATAGTCTTTGCGGCCCCCATCATTGGCGCCATGCTCATCTCTGGCCTTGGCTTCTTTTTCTTCATTTGCTACAAGAAATACCATGCTGCGCCGCTGCCGCCACTATTTAAGCGATAGGCGAGCGTCGAATCCCAGCATCCATGTTCCTCATTAGCTCGGCGGCGGCATCAAGACTTGAAATCAATTCCTCATCGTCAGCCAAGAACCATACGTCTCGATCCAAGAGCCACCATGCACCGTTATATCGGGCGAAGTCTCGGATGGTCGCACTGAGGTACTGTGCTCGACCGTAGAGCAGAGCCTCAGCCATTACCGTGGCCTTCACCTCTTTAATACTGGATGCCTGCCTTCCCCTTGAGGCGGTGGTCGCGGAAGGTGTGCTGTCGATCATGCTTGCGCCCCCTTTCACGGCCGGATCTTGGGCTGGGCTTCGACCGTCGGCTGTGCAGGTGGCGCCTGCACAGCCGTGGGCATGGGCTGCTCTTGGAGCGTCTGCTCAGCAGCACGCGCCCGGGGGCCTTCGGCTGCCGTGCCCGTGACAGGACCGACCTGCTCCCCCTGCTTCACGTCGGCGATGACACGGGCGGCATCCACGGCCAGGTCAGCTCGAAGCGTGTCCACGAGCAGGTCACGGCCGATCTCGACGGCTGTGCCGACAACGACCTCTGTGGCCAGGAGGCTTGCGAGGTAGCCCTCCATCGTGGCGTCGTAGGTGGTTCCGTCGGCGCTGTACTGCCGGCTCAACTCCCAGGCGACCGTCAGCTCGGTGACCGGCTCGCCCTGATCGGAGACGGTGACGATCGCCTCGTAAACTTCGCGCCGCGGACCGTCCTCGAAGGTGTCGGCCGTCAACCAGACCTCGACCTCTACAACCTGCTCTCCGTTCTGCAGCAGGTCCGCCAGGACCTGGTCCTCTCGCCACTGCCGGCTGCCGACGATGGGGGCCGCTGCAACCTCCACCGCTACAGCACCGGCTGCGGACGCGCGCACCTCGGCGTCGGCGGGTGCGAGCCGAGCAACGGCCTTCGCCAGCCGGTCCAGGTGGTCCAGGTGGTCATCGACTCCACGCACCGGCCCCGCACTGGCGGCTATCCGCTCGGCCTGCGCAGCCAGCTGCCGGCGGACGAATGCCTCCTGCACCATCCGGGCGTACACCCCGAGGTCGGCTGCGTCAGGGCCGGTCGCAGCCAGGTCCCGCAGGTAGGCGGCATCGACTCCGGGCAGGTTGAGCCGTTCCGCGAGCCGGGAGGAGAAGTCGGCTTCTCGGCCGGCGCCAGTCTGCGTGACCTGTTCGGCGAGGCCGTTGACGATGGCGGCGTAGGTGGGGTTGGTGAAGCGGTCCGGAGTAAGGACGCGACGGTAGCCCTCGAACCATGTGGGGTCTCGAAGGAGGGCGACGACGAGAGCCTGCTCAGCCCGCTCGCTCAGGGAAGGGGTGGGGTGGGTCATCGTCAGTTCCTTGCGTCACGATCATGGTCTGCTCGGGCGTCCCCGAAAAGCCCCTTGGCTGCCCTGCGGCGTTGCGTTGCTGCGGTCGCTGCCTCCATTGCCGCTGCGGAAGCGTCCAGCTTCTCCGCGAAGGCGGCGTCCGTCACCAGAACCCAGGTGTCCTCTCCCGCGTCCAGCCACCAGGCCCCTTCGTGCCGGACGTACTCGGGGATGGCGGGGCTGAGCACGCTGGCCGCCCCGGAGGCGAGTGCTGCTCGCATTGCTTCGGCGGCCATCGTGCCGGGTGCCCCTGCCAGTGCGGCGTTCTCGGTGGGCAGCATCTCCTTCGGGATGCCGAGAGTCGGGTCGGCTTCGTTCCACCTCTTCTGGAGGTCCTGGTCGTCCGCTGCCTTGGCGTACTCCTTGCGGTGGCCGGTGCGGCAGTTGGATGCGTAGTAGCTAGCGGCGTTGGCCGTGACCACCCGCAGTTCGGTGTGCCAGTACCTCGCTGCCTGCCCGGCGGGCAGCTCGGAGCCGTATATCTCAAAGCGCCACACCATGAGCGCCCACAGCTCCTCGATCATGCCGGGGTGTTCCGCCCAGCAATCGGGGAGGCGGGACTCGACGGAGAGCTCGTAGCGGTCGTAGAGCCAGGTCACCCAGTTGCACAGCTTTGCCCAGTTGGCAGCCCGCTCGCTGGGGCTCATGTCGTGCCACTCGACCAGGCCGCCGGCTGCGATCTTGCCTCGACCGGCCGACAACTGGGTGCGGGTGCGGGGCAGCTTGGGGCGGCGGACTCGGGGGTGTCCCTTGATCCGGCCGATGGGCTGGTAGTCGGTATCGGTCATGCTGCGGCCTCCTCAGCTGCCGCCTGCTGGCGATAGGCCCTGGCCCACTCGACTGACTTGGTGAAGTCGGCAGCGTCCTTGCCTTCGTAGTGGCGCTGCATGACGACCTTCGTCGCCGGGGTCGTGGCGTGGATGATCAGTGCTTCGCGCCGCTCCTCGTTGAGAGTGCGGATCTCGTCGGCGGTAACCGTCTTCCGGTCCTGGAGCGTGGTCTGCATGGTTGTTCCGTGGCTGCCGGACTGGTAGGTCGTCAGTGCCTCGCGGTAGATGCCGGCGAGCTGGCTGAAGTCCTCCAACTCCTTACCGGCTAGGCCGCCGAGGGCGATCTTCACGGTGGAAGCTCCCCAGATCATGTCCGCGCCCTCCTGGCCCCAGCGCTTCCGGAGCTGGGCCATGTTCTGGGCGATGGCGGTGATGAAGATGCCGGAACCGCCCGCGAAGGAGAGCAGTTCAGGGAGATGCGGAAGCGGCGACACGTTCGCCACCTCATCGAGGATCATGCCGAGCGGCGGGTCGAGACGACCGCCGGGTGAGCGGTCGGCCAGCCGCTTCGCAGTCTCGGTGAACTCGTCGATGAAGGCGGTGATCAGCGGCGCCAGCGAGCGCGACTCCTGCTCACCCACGAGAAGGTAGAGGGTGCCGTTGTCCTTGAGGAACGTCTCGATATCCAGTCCCTGGCCAACGGCCGGGGCGAAGGTGGCGCGGGCCATCGGTGCGAACAGTGGCGTCAGCGCCGTCTGCACCGTGGCAAAGAGGTTCGCCCTGGTGTCGCCGGGGTTCCGGTAGAGGCTGTCCATCATGGCGGCAACCCCGTGCTCGGCCCGGTCCGAGTTGGCCAGCAGCTTGATGGGTTCCTCAATGCTGGGGTTGAAACCCCAGGTCAGGACGTCGTCCATCGTGCGGCCAGTGAGGGCCGCCGCGTGCAGCCAGCCAGCAAGGAGGCTGGTCGCGGTCGCGCCGAAGAAGCCCGCTCCGCTGCTGTCGGACGTCTCGGACTTCCCGATCTGCACCATGAGGTCGGCCCGCTGCATGGCCTTGCCGAAGTCCTCGCAACCGGAGGTCGGAGACCACTGGGCGATGTCCGGCCAGTCCACCATTCCCGTGGGCACCATGACCGCTACCGGACCGGCAGCCCGGCGGCTCAGAGCGGTGGCGTCCAGGACGTCGCCGCGGAGGCTGGTGACGAGTGCCGGCCCCATCCAGGCGTGTAGCCAGGGGATGATGATCTGGCTGGTCTTGCCCTGGCGCGGTGCCGCGAGCACTAGGACGCTGCTCTCCACGATCGCCCACAAGGCCAGGCCGGCCAACGTCCGCCCCAGGCTCACCGCGACGTCGGTGACCTTCATCTTTGTGCCGCGGAGGGAGGGCCGCACGGTCGGGCCTCGCCGCACGACGGCCTTCGCGGAGAGCGTTCGGGCCAGCTGGTTGTGCGAGGCGAAGCCGCGCACCGACCTGCTCCGGCGGCTGTTCCTGATCACCCAGGCGGCGGCCGTCGCCATCAGCGCCAGCACCAGGACCGCGGAGACGGCGAAGCCGACCTGTCCGGGCAGGTCACCGCGTGCTGCGACCGGCCACGCCTGCTTGGGGTCGGCCAGGTGGTGCGGCAGCTGCCGCGCGATGGCGAAGGCCGAGCCGAAGCTGACCGGCGGCCAAGCCGCGCGGGTCAGCAGCCCGGCGAGCTGGCCGGTGGCCCACGTACCCATCGTCACGGCGACCACCACGAGGACCAGGACCACGATGAGGTAGTCCGCCGGGCCGTCCAGGATCGGGCGCCGGGCGACCGTGCTGTTGCTGGTGGAAGCCGCCATCAGACGGCCATGCGCTCGTTGGTGTAGTACAGCTGACGCTCCAGCGGGCTGAGCACCGTCTGCACGACGTGGCTGGAGGTCCGGCCGATCTTCCAGATGGCGCGGCCGATCTGCTCGCCGCTCCAGGAGGCGATGTGCGCGCACTCGGTGTCGGTCAGTCCGATGGCGTCGCGGGTCATGGCCAAGGGGGCGGTGTCCTGGCGCAGGCAGATCCGGACGTCGCAGCTGGCGATGAGGTTCTTGGCGATGCTGACCTCTTCACTGCCCTGCGCGCCGACGGCCTCGAAGTCGGCGAGGCGGTGGGTGCTGAGGACCTGGATCGTCCCCTGGGCGCGGGAGAGTCGGAGGTCCGAGTCCAGCTTGCGAATCATCGCCGGGACGCGCATCGCCCGCCAGAGCTCGTCGCGGACGACCAGGCGGACCGGACCGCCCGGCTCGTCAATGGCGGCCTGGCCCCAGCTGCTGACGCAGGCCAGGGTCATGGCCACGGTTTCGTCGCCGCGGCCGTCGATGCGGCTGAGGTCCACTGTCTGGATCGGCGCGTTGAAGTCGGGGCGGACGGTGGTGGGCCGGTCGAACAGGCCGCTGAGGCTGCCGCGGACCATGTTGCCCAGGGCGTCTGCTGCTGGCCGGATCATCTCGCGCAGTTCGCTCACGTTGGCGTCGCGGACACGCAACTCCTCCGCCATTTCCGGCAGCGGGTCGCGCAGCAGCGCCCAGACGTCGGGGATGGTGGGGTCCACCAGCTCGCTGTTTCCGACCGCTTGGCCGGAGGCGTGCTGGATGGCGAGGCTGAGCGCGGCCTCCTCGGTGGGGGTGAGGTCCCGGCCCAGGCGCATGACTAGCAGCGAGGAGAGCAGGGTGATGCGGCGGCGGTGGATCTCGTCCAGGCGCTCGCGCAGCTCCTCCTTGTCCGTGGGCAGGTTGGTGCCGAGGGGGCCGGCGTCCAGCGGGTTCAAGCGGGCGCGGAGGCCGGGGCCGAGCTCCACCGGGGAGACGCCGAAGGCCCGTGCCAGCGGGGCGTACTCGTTCTTGATGTCGCCGAGGACGAAGGTGCGGACGCCGTACGCGGCCAGGCGCGTGGACAGCGCCTTGAGGGTCGCGGATTTGCCCGCGCCGGGGACTCCGGTCACCAAGATGTTGGGGTTGGTGATCAGTCCACGGTGCAGCCACTCGATCGGATGGCAGGAGAACGCGCCGCCGGCCAGGCAGTCAACGCCCATGTAGACGCCGACCGGCGGGATCGACGCACCGTACAGCCAGGGGTAGAGCCCCTGGACCTGGCCGGTGCTGCCGCGGAACACCGGAACGGCCGGCATGACCGGGGCACGGCCTCCGTAGGGGCGAGCCCATCCGCGCCGCGGCGCGACCGGCTGACGCCGTTCCTTGGCCTGCTTCGCAGTGTCCGATGCGGCAGCTGGCGCTGCGGGGGTGCCGAGGACCTGACCGAGATCGAAGGCAGGGAGGTCTGCGGCCTTCTTGCGGGTAAGGATGCTCATGGTCACCACCGCTTCTTCGGCAGGCCCATGCCGACCGGCAGGGCACCGCAGGCGAAGCCGACGTCCTGGGCGAACCACAGGCGCTGGAGTTCGATGCGGGCGCCGGAGGCGTCGGCCTCAAGCGCCGAGCAGGCGTCTTCGAGGTCGGCCGGGTCGGTGACGGTGACGGTGACGTAGGCGCTGAACCGCACCAGCCCGTGGCCAGCGGCCCGTTCGGCGTCCTGTGCCTCGGCGCGGTGCAGCGCCGCCTTTTCGTGCTCGGGAACGATCTGGCCGCTCTTGTGGCGCATGCTGACGGCCACGTGCCGGGCCGTGCGTTCCCGCATGACCTCGCGCTCGGCGGCGCGGGGCGTCAGGGGTTCGACGTGGAGCGAGAACGCGCGGCGGTGCTCGCCCTCCCCGAGCAGCGGGGCGAGCGCGGTGCTGTAGACCTTGTTGCGGGGCCACTCGGCGACCCAGTAGGTCACCGACTGCGCGCCGTCGTGGGAGTAGTAGGCGCGTGCGCTCTCGGCGGCGACCGGACCGGCGACGCCGACGGAGACTCCGGGCTCGGCGGTCGGCTCAAGTCCGCGGACCGCCGCCGCGTTGGCCTTGGCCCGGCGTTCGGCGAGCATCCGCGCGCTGTGCGGGTCGAAGGCGGTACGCAGCACCTCGGCCAGGTCGCGGGGGGCGAGCCAGCCCTCCACCTGGAGGTCGGCGGAGCCGATCGAGGTGGTCAGCGCCCGCAGGTGGCGGACGAGGACGGCGGCGGCGCCGACGGTGCCGCCGCCCGCGTTCTTGATCGGGCCGGCTGCGCGGGCGGAGTCCATCGTGAACACGAGGTACGCCTCGCGCTGGGAGGTGGCCAGGGTGGCGGTGCCCAGCAGTGACGAGGTGATCTCGACTGCCGCGGCCGGGGCGGAGTCGGCGAGGTGGTCCTCGTGCCAACGGTGCAGCGCGGCCCCGGACTCGGGCACCAGCCGCTGGAGGGCCTGGACGCGGATGATCGGACTGCCCTCGGAGCACAGGCCGGAGAGCAGCTGCCCCCAGCCAGCCACGCGCTGGTCGCGGCGGCTGGAGTCCACCAGACCGATGCCGGGGAAGCGGATGCGGGCAACCGCGCTGAACGTGCGGTCGGCCCGGTTGTGGATCACGGCCATGGTCTGGCCGTTGCCGGTGTCGGCTTCGAGGATGGTGAGCGGGGCGAGGATGCCCGGCAGGTCCATGCTCGGGCTGGCGTCGCCCCCGGCCTTGGTGGCGGGGTTGAACGGGCCGGAGAGGAAACGATTCTGCTGCCGGTTGCGGAGCAAGCTGAAACTCACGTAGGCGACCGCCCATTCATCTACGGTGCGTCCGGCGATCCGGACGTAGGCCAGAGCGACCAGGAGGAGGGAGAGGGGCCAGGTCACGAGCCCGGCTTGAAGGCGGGATGCTGCGAGTGGCCAGATGGCGAGGAGGACGCCGCCGCCGAGCATGGCCGCCCGCTGGGCGGACATGCCGAACATGAACGCCACCTTCTCCTGCTGCCAGCCGAAGTACGTGCGCGAGGTCGATGTGCTCTGGGTGTCGCTCACTTCGTTCCTCCTCCCTTGGGTGAGTTGGTGTCAGGTCCGCTGGGCCTCGGGCCAGGTGGCGGCGCGGTGCTGCTGGAACTGGGGCCAGTCGGGGGTGCTCCGGGCGCGGGCGGCGGTGTCACCGGGGAGGCCGCGGGCGGTGCCCCGGCTGGTGCCGACCCTCCCGGGGTGGAGCCCGGGTTAGCGGCTGGTGCAGGAGGCTGTGCCTCCTGCACTTCGGCGGGGCTGGGGCCGGACGTCGATTCCACGTCGGAGGGGACGACCGGCATCTCGATGGTGGGCGGGTCGGACGGTGCCGCCGACTCGCTCCCCATGGCGTCTGGTTGCGGCGTCCCGGTGACCGGCAGTTCCGGGGTGCCCTCGGTGCGGGCCTGCTGGTTCTCCTGGCCAGGTGCCTCCGCGGGCGGCTGGGGCGGTGTTCCGCCGGTCGGTCCCTGTGTGGCGGAACCGTCACCGCCGCCGCTGGTACTGGGCAGGGGTGCCTGGTTGCCGTACCGGGAGACGTAGCCCGCCGGCTGGGCTCCGGGGGCGGCCTGCATTCCGGCGTGACCGGCCATCTTGTCCATGCCGCCTGCAAGCGAGTTGACCGCTTGCTGGGCCAGACGGACGCCTGCCGCGGCGATCAGTCCGGCGGGGCCGGCTGCGGCAGCAGCACCGGTTGCCCCGGAAGCAGCACCAGCTGCCTGCCCACCACCCGATACCGCCCCGGCGACCTGGCCGCCGCCCTTGCTGGCGAAGCTGCTCATGGTGCGGTCCGCGGCGGAGGAGCCGAACTCCTCCGGGGAAACGCCGGAGGGGCCGCCAGCGCCTTGTGCGCTGAGGCGGCCTCCCGCGAAGCCGAGCAGGGCACCGAGGCCCGCCCCCCCGCCAGCCTGGATGTTGGCGAAGGAGAAGAACCGGGCAATGGAGGGCCAGGCGAGTGCGGCGAGCAGCAGCACGAGCATCCCGGCGAGGGTGGTCTCCAGGTCCTGGGAGTCGCCTGCGAGGTTGAAGCCGAGCGCGAAGACCAGGGCCACGATGGGCTTGAGGATGATCAGCTGCACCGTGGAGGTGACCAGCTTGGACCACCACCCCTTGGTGCCTTCGGAGATCATGCCTGCGGCCGAGATCGGCGAGGTGGCGATCAGCACGGCGATGGCGGCGTTGCGGAGCAGCATCTCGAACCAGAGCACGACGGTCAGCAGGATGCCGAGGATGCCGAAGATCAGGAGCAGGCTGCCGCTGGTCTGGGGGTCCCAGGCGACGAGCTTTGCGATCTTGTCGCTGAATGCCTTTGTTCCGCCGAGGCTGTTGTCCACGATCCACTTCGTGAGCTCGTCGCTGGCTAGCAGGCAGGTGGAGGCGATGGACAGGGTGAGCATGAAGGCGAGTGCTGCCTTGCCGACCCCGACAATGCCGGTCGCCAGGGCGGAGCCGTCGTGCGTGACGGCGGTGCGGATCACCTGGCCGAGCAGCAGGAGGACCGCGACGAAGCTGGCCAGGCCCAGCGAGATGGCGTAGACGTTGCGCAGTCCGGTGGAGGTGAGGTCCACGTTCGGGATCGCCACGAACGCCTTGGCGAAGCTGGTCAGCACGGAGGTTGCGGCGTCCGCGAAGCTCTTGCAGATGCTGTCCCAGGCGCTGGAGACGATGCTGTCCACGCCGTCGCCGACGATCGGGCCGGCGACGCAGCTGATGGGGTCGGTGAGGCAGGACATCTCTCATTCCCCCGCGGTGGTGGTTCGGTGGTTCATCAGTGCTTGAGCTCCTGCCAGCCCTTTGCCGATGCGTCCGGGGAGTCGGGCTGGGCGGTCAGGTTGCTGTAGTTCGTGTTGTCGCTCGGGGCGAGGACGTGCCAGTCACCGGCGGACCAGTGCATGTCGAGGGGGTACACCCCCATGCGCGTGGAGATGCCCTGGCCCGGCGAGCTCGTGGTGTAGGTCGCCAGGAGCAGCACCGTGGCGTCGTCCGCGGTTGTAGATCGGACCTGGTACTCGACCGGGGCCAGCACGACGGAGGCGCTGGCCGGGACCTGCCCGCTGGTGGGGAGGCCAAGCTGCTTGCGGGTGGCGGTCGGCCCCTGCGCAAGCTGCTGCGGGGCGTCGGACCAGGATGCGTCGGCCACCAGGCGGCCCACGGCGGCGGCCCGGTCGGGGTCGAGGGTGGAGCCGATCTGCCGCATGTACTCGACGCTCGCCGACACCGCGCCCACGGTGGAGTGCGGGTAGCCCAGCCTGACTCCGTTGACCAACTCGGTCCCCTCCACCAGTTGCAGGGCGCCGGTGAGGGCGGCCGATGCGCTGGGCGACGGAGTCGGCGTCGGGCTCTGCGAGGTCGATGCGCCGGGGAGCGGGATCGCTGCCGGCGGGGTGTATGTCTTCGGGGCGCGGGGGCCGAGCTGGGACTCGACCGCGACGCCTACCGCTACGGCGGCCAGGAGCGCCACGACGGCCGCCAGCAGACGCGGGAAGATCCGTCGCCGCTTGGGCGCAAGGAACGGGTTAGCCACGGTGGAGTCCCTGCCGCTTACGCCGAAGCGCCGAAGACGGTGTTGATCATGGGGATGGCGCACGCGGTGACGATGACGCCACCGAGCGACCAGATCAGCGCCCTCTTGCCCTTGTCGGCCGAGTCGGGCCGGTTGCTGAGGTGACCTATGCCCATGAGGCCGCCGGAGACCACGGCCGCCACGGCACAGGCGATCAGGCTGCCCCACTTCGCGTAGCTGAGCAGCAGGTTACTGACTTTGGAAGCGTGATGTCGTTGGGGGCTGACGGAGTGTGATTGTCGCGGTATGCCGGGTGTATGAGGTATCCGCAGGGTGGTGGGCTGACG
>NZ_JOEH01000048.1 GCF_000719095.1 Streptacidiphilus jeojiense
TCCGCCGCCAGAACCCGAACGGTGTCCACCGCCCGCTGGTCAAGCTCGGTCCACTCAAAGGTGTTGCTCGGCTTCGTACTCACCCTGAATCAGGGCTCCCTCCGTATCGCGGACCGGGCTGTAGCAGCAGCCCAACTGCCCGACGGGCATGCGGAATCCCCCCGCAGTCCATCGAGGACCGCAGACTCGATGAATATAACAACCTGAGTTACTAGTTGTCATGCCACCAGTAATGCGACTCTCGACCGTACTTGCCCACCCGTCACAGGGGGCCGCCCCGGGCGGTCTTGGTTCGTGGTCCGCCGACGCCCTCCGGAAGATCCGCGGCGCCGCGCCCGACGACCGCCGCCACACCTGCTGACCTCGACTGCAAGGCGGCTGCGGGGAGGGCTTAGGATCCAGAAACTATGAGCCAGACCCCCGTCTTCCGCAGCATGGTCGCGCTCGGTGACTCCTTCACCGAAGGCATGTGCGACAGCGTCCTGCCGAACGGCCATTACCGAGGCTGGGCCGACCGAGTCGCCGAACGCCTCGCGGCCGAACTAGCCGCGACCGAGCCCGGTGCGGAGTTTCGCTACGCGAATCTCGCGGTGCGCGGAAAACTGATCGGTCAGATTGCGGCCGAACAGGGCGACGCCGCCGTCGCCCTCGACGGCGAACTGGTCACCCTCGCCGGCGGCCTCAACGACGTGATGCGGCCCGGCTGCGACCTGGACCACGTCGAACGCACCCTCGGCGGCCTCGCCGAGCGCCTCGCCGCCGACGCCGACCGGCTGGTGATGTTCTACAGCGTCGACCCCAGCCGGCGGATGCGCAGCAGCGCCCGGATCATGCCGCAGACCCTGCGACTGAAGCGCTTCGTCGGCGAACTCGGCAAGCGCGAGAACATCACCGTGGTCGACCTCTTCCACGTCCCCGCTTTCGACGACGCGCGGATGTGGGCCGAGGACCGGCTCCACTTCTCCGCCGAGGGACACCGCCGGGTCGCCGAGGGCGTCCTCCAGGCCCTCGGCTACCCGCCGGCCTTCGACTGGCGCGAGCCGCTGCCGCCGGCCCCGCCGATCCCCTGGGCCGTCAAGCTCCGCGCCGACCTGCGCTGGCTCCGGGTCCACGTCCTGCCCTGGATCGGGCGCCGGCTGACCGGGAAGTCCTCCGGCGACGGACGCCTCGCCAAGCGCCCCACCCTGGAGCGCTACCCGGCCTGACCCCAGGGACCCCGGCCGGGCCCGGCCGGGCAAGGTACACCTCACGGCCCCGCGAGTTGCGGTCTTCTGCAATTCATCAGTGCCGTAGTCAGTCATGCACCTAGCGTCATCGCCATGGCAGACATCGACATCGCACTCAAGGAAGCAATGATGATCGAGGGCGCGCTGGGCGCCGCCCTCGTCGACGTGAACAGCGGCATGGCGCTGGGCACCATGGGCGGCGGCAAGGACTTCGACCTGGCCGTCGCCGCCGCGGGCAACACCGATGTGGTCCGCGCCAAGCTCCGGGTCATGGAGATGCTCAACCTGAGCGGTGGCATCGAGGACATCCTGACCACCCTCACCAGCCAGTACCACGTGATCCGTCCGCTGACCTCGCGCAGCGGCAAAGGGCACTTCCTCTACCTGGTGCTGGACCGCAAGCGGGCCAACCTCGCCCTCGCCCGCCGCCAGCTGAACCAGGTCGAGGCCGGGCTCGACCTGTGACCCAGCCCCCGCTCTACCAGGTCAAGGCCGAGTTCTTCCGGATGCTCGGGCACCCGGTCCGGATCCGGGTACTGGAACTGCTCCAGGACGGACCCAGGCCGGTGCGCGAGCTCCTCGCGGACATCGGCGTCGAACCCTCCAACCTCTCCCAGCAGCTCGCGCAGCTGCGCCGCGCCGGCATCGTGGTGTCCACCCGGGAGGGTCCAACTGTGGTGTACGCACTGGCCGGTGGCGATGTGGCGGAACTGCTGCGGTGCGCCCGGCGGATCCTCACCGTCCTGCTCGCCGACCGGCAGGGGCTCCTGGAACAGCTCCGCGAGTCCGACACCAGCTCCGCACCCGAACCGCATTTCGGACAAAGCCTTACAAAATTGAATCAATGACTCTTAACGTTCTGGTCATGATCCGTTTGTGACCGCGAAACACCGGTTCGACAGGATGCCTGCATGGCTGAATTGACGAACCGTGACCAACGGCGCACCAACCGACACCACTGGCGCCGCGACACCGTCGAGCTGTCCGCCGTCTTCATGGCGGTCGCCATCGCCGACCTGATCGCCAATGTCGTCGTGCACGGCCATGACGGTCCGGTGCTGCTGGTGGCCTCCGCACTGGCGCTGCTGGCGACAGCCGCCTGGCACAGCTGGTGGAAGCACCGCCATCCGGACTCCCCACCGGGGCCCGCCCCCGGCGACATCGTCTCGGCCGCGGCGACCGAGGCGGTGTCGCTCCCGGCGCACTCGCCGCAGTCGCCGCTGTGGCGGATCCGCACCACCGTCCCGGACGCCCCGGGCAGCCTGGCCGGGCTGTGCAGGGCGCTGGCCGACCTGCCCGTCAACATCATCTCCATGCAGGCGCACCCGCTCGCCGAGGAGACCGTCGACGAGTTCGTGGTGCAGGCGCATCCGCAGACCGCCGCGCAGGACATCACCCGGGCCGTGGTCGCGGCCGGCGGCACCGAGGTCTGGCTGGAGCGCGCCGACACCCACGACCTGGTGGACGTGCCCACCAGGATCCTCAACCTGGCCACCAGGACCGCCCTGGACGCCGCCGAACTGCCGCTGGCGCTGCGCCAGTTGTTCGGCCGCTGCAGCATCCGCTCGCAGCCGGGCGGGATCGACGAGGACGAGCTGGACGGCAGCACCATGCGGCTGCGCGACCCCTCCGGCGGCATCCTGCTGGTCACCCGGGACGAACCGCCGTTCACCCCCACCGAGTTCGCCCGGGCCCGGGCCCTGATCGAGCTGGACGCGCAGCTCGGCCCGCGGGTCCCGGACACCCGCTCGGTGATCGAGATCGACGGCGGCGGCGCCCCGGCCGAGGAGTTGACGGTGCGTCGGGCCGACCCGTCGGACCGGGCCGCCGCGGTGGCCCTGCACGAGCGCTGCAGCAGCGCCACCCTGCGCCGGCGCTACCACGGCCCGGTCGCCGACAGCGACCGCTACCTGGGCCACCTGCTGGAGCCCCGCTACGGTCAGACCCTCACCGCGGAGGCCCCGGACGGCAGCCTGGCCGCCCTCGCCCACCTGATGTGGGACGACGACAGCGCCGAGATCGCCGTCCTGGTCGAGGACGCCCGGCAGCGCCGGGGCCTCGGCAGCGAGCTGGTGCGCCGACTGGTGGAACTGGCGCGGGACGCCGGGATCGACGAGGTCTACGCGGTCACCACCGCCTCCAACAGCGGCATGATCGCGACCCTGCGCCGACTCGGCGTCCCGCTGGACTACCAGGTCGAGGACGGCACCCTGGTGATCACCGCCCACCTCGCCCACGAGAGCGTTGAGGCACCGGCTACTCGGCCGGCTACTCGACGGTGACGCTCTTCGCCAGGTTCCTCGGCTTGTCGACGTCCCGCTCCAGCGCCACCGCCGCGTAGTAGGCGAACAGCTGGAGCGGGATGCCGAGCAGGATCGGGTCCAGCTCGGGCTCGTTCCTGGGCACCAGGATGGCGTCCTCGGCGAGCTTGGGGTCCGGGCGGGTGTGACCGACCATCAGCACCGGGCCGCGCCGGGCCCGGATCTCGCCGAGGGTGGTGAGGTTCTTCTCCAGCAGCTCGTCGTCCGGCACCACCGCGACGGTCGGCAGGTCAGGGCCGATCAGCGCCAGCGGGCCGTGCTTCAGCTCGCTCGCCGGGTAGGCCTCGGCGTGGACGTAGGAGACCTCCTTGAGCTTCTGCGCCCCCTCGCGGGCCACCGGCCAGCCGCGCACCCGGCCGACGAACATCATCCCGGGGTGGTCCGCGTACTTGCCGGCCAGCTCGGCGATCTCCTTCTCCTGCGCCAGGATCTCCCGGATCTGGTCCGGGATCGCCTTCAGGCCGGCGCAGATCCGCCGCCCGTCGGCCGGGGACAGGTCGCGGACCCGGCCCAGGTGCAGCGCGATCAGCGCGAAGGCGATGGAGGTGGAGGTGAACGCCTTGGTGGAGGCGACCGAGATCTCCGGCCCGGCGTGCAGGTACATCCCGCCGTCGCACTCCCGGGCGATGGCGCTGCCAACGGTGTTGACCACACCGAGGACCCGTCCGCCCTTGCGCTTGATCTCCTGCACGGCGGCCAGGGTGTCGTAGGTCTCGCCGGACTGGCTGACCGCGATGTAGAGGGTGTCCGCCTCGATCACCGGGTTGCGGTAGCGGAACTCGGAGGCGGGCTCGGCGTGGGCCGGGATCCGGGCCAGCTCCTCGATCAGCTGGGCGCCCAGCTCGCCGGAGTAGTAGGCGGAGCCGCAGCCGAGGATCTTCACCCGGGTGAAGGCGCGCGCCTCGCGGGCGTCCATGTTGAGGCCGCCCAGGTGCGCGGTGGAGAAGCGCTCGTCGACCCGGCCGCTGAGGGTGCGCTCGACCGAGGTGGGCTGCTCGTGGATCTCCTTGAGCAGGAAGTGGGCGTGGCCGCCGGTGTCGTAGGAGGACTCCTCCCAGTCCACCGTGGAGGGCTGCTTGGCGGTGGCCCGGGCGTCCTCCTGGGTGAAGGTGTTGAAGCCGTCGGCGCGCACCGTGGCCAGCTCGCCGTCGTCCAGGTGCACCACCTGGCGGGTGTAGCGGACCAGCGCGGAGACGTCGGAGGCGGCGAACATCTCCTTCTCGCCGATGCCCAGCACGATCGGGCTGCCGTTGCGGGCCACCACGATCCGGTCGGGCTGCTCGGCGTCCAGCACGGCGATGCCGTAGGTGCCCACGACGCGCTTGAGGGCGGCCCGCACGGCGTCCTCCAGCTCGACGCCCTCGGTGGCCAGGCCGGCGATCAGGTGCGCCAGCACCTCGGTGTCGGTCTCCGAGGTGAAGACGCAGCCGTCGGCGATCAGCTTGGCGCGCAGCTCGTCGGCGTTCTCGATGATCCCGTTGTGGACCACGGCGATGCGCTCGGCGCCGTCCAGGTGCGGGTGCGAGTTGGCGTCACTGGGCTCGCCGTGGGTGGCCCAGCGGGTGTGGCCGATCCCGGCCTTGCCGGTGAAGCGGGCGGGGACCAGCGCGGCCAGCTCGCCGACCCGGCCCTTGCTCTTGCGGACCTTCAGCCCGCCCTTGGCGGCGACGGCCACCCCGGCGGAGTCGTACCCCCGGTACTCGAGGCGCTGGAGACCCTCCAGCAGGATGGGCGCAGCGTCCCTGGGACCGATGTAGGCGACGATTCCGCACATACAGGACTCCTTCGTTCAGAGCTCGTTCAGAGTTCGTTCAGCGTGAGGGTGCGAGGGTGAGGGTGCGAGGGTGAGGGTGCGAGGGTGAGGGGCGGACGGACGAGGCGCTCAGCCGTAGACGAGGCGGCGCAGCTGCCTGGTGGACAGCTCGGGCGCGCGCACCCGCCGGTGCGGCAGCTCCGCGCCGATCCGCTCGAAGATCCGGTCGTTGGTCAGCCCGCGCGCCTGCAGCTCGCCGTGCCGGCGGCGCACGTACTCCTCGACGCTCTCGGCGAAGTAGGCGAGCACGTCGGCGACCACCCGCGCCGCCTCGTTCGGCCCGAGGGCCGTGGTGCGGGCCAGGTGGTCGAGCAGATCGTCGGGTACGGACGCGGCGGACCGGGCAGGACTGGACACAAGGAGTGACCCTACGCATCCCCACCGTCGAAACCAAGAATCCTGCCCGAAATCGGGCAGGATCTCGCACGTACGGGTGCGCTTTCCTGTCCCTCCGCTGTCAGACCAGCCGGTTCCGCCGCTCCAGCAGGACCCAGCCGGCCGCCGCGGCCACCAGCAGCAGGCAGCACCCGGCCGGTACCCAGTTGCCCCAGCGGACGTACAGGGTGGAGCCGGTGGCCAGCGGCATACGGTACTGGAACGTCCCCCGGTCGTCGGTGCCCAGGGCCCGGCCGACCTGGCGGCCGAACGGGTCGTAGGCGGTGCTGACCCCGGTGAGCGTCGCCTGCACCACCGGACGGCCGGTCTCGGCGGCCCGGAACGCCGCCAGCGAGGCGTGCTGCTCGGGCGCCGCAGTGTCCTGGAAGGTCGAAGTGGACGACTGCACCACCACCAGCTGCGCGCCCCGGTTCACCAGCGCCCGGCTCATGTCGGGGAACGCCGACTCGAAGCACACCAGCGGTCCGATCTTCAGCGTCCCGCCGCCCGGCTCGGGCACGCTCATGATCACCGGCTCGGTGCCCCGGCGCCGGTCGACGGCGGCGGCCTTGGACAGCGAGGCGATCCAGCCCAGGGCCGGGCGCATCGGGATGTACTCGCCGAAGGGCACCAGGCGGATCTTGTCGTAGCGCTGCCCGGTCAGCCCCTGCGGGCCGATCAGCACCGAGCTCTTGTAGATGCCCCCCTCGGGCCGCGGCGCGTCCACATTGACCAGCAGGTCCGCCCCGACCTGGGCGGACAGTGCGCCCAGCTGGGCGGTCAGGTCCGGCCGGTCCCCCAGGTCGTAGCCGAGGCTGCTCTCGCCCCAGACCACCAGGTCGGGACTGGTGCCGATGAGGGTGCGGGTCAGCTCCTCGCCGGCCTCGGTGCGGTCGTCCAGGTCCACCGTGCCACCGGGCTGCACCACGGCGACGGTGGCCGTCGCCCCGGTCAGCCGCGGTTGCGGGGCCCAGGCCAGCGCGGCCAGGGTGCAGCCGCCCAGCGCCAGCAGGGTGCCGTAGGCCACGGCGGAGCGGCCCCAGGCCGCGATCAGCACCACCACGGCGGTGTTCACCACCACGATGAACAGGCTGTCCAGCCACACCCCGCCGACCGAGGCCAGCACCAGCGCGGCGTGCTGCTGGTACTGGCTCGCGCCCAGCAGCCCCCACGGGCCGCCGAGGTACTGCCAGGAGCGGATCGTCTCGATGGCCAGCCAGCCGCACGGGACCAGGACCACCGCCGCAGCCGCCCGCCCCGCGTCCGGGCTGCCGCGCAGCAGCCGCCACACCAGCCAGCCCCAGGGCGCCCAGAACAGCCCGAGCAGCCCGGCCAGCACCAGGATGGCCACGCTCAGGGTGGGGATCAGCCAGCTCATCACACCGACCAGGAAGCCCACCCCGCCCCACCAGCCCAGCACCATCGCCCGGCGCCGGGTCGGGGCCGTGCGCAGCACCAGCATCAGCGGCACCAGGCAGACATAGGCGAACCACCACCAGCCGACGGTGGGGAAGACCAGCACCGGCAGCGCCCCGGTCCCGGCCGCGAGCAGCGGCATCCGCGAACGGCGGCCCAGCCGGCGCAGCCGCCCCGGTTCCGCGGCGGGACCGGCGTCGGCCTCGGCCTTCGTCATCACGGCCTGGCCGCCCCGCCCGTCCCGGTCCCCCTCGGCCCGCCTCCCGGCCCGGTCACCGTCGGCCCCCCTCCCCGCAACACTGTGCACCTGCATCCCTCTCCTCAGTCACCACTCCCAGTCTCGACGCATTCCCCCTGATCAGCACCTCGAACACGGGAACCGCTTCCGATCGGCGCAGCGCTGGGGCACCCTGGAGACAGGGAGGCTGATATGCCGTCACTTCCACGGCCGCTGCACATCTCACTGCGTCAGGCACGGCGCCGCAGGCCACGGGCGCACCATGACATCAACGACCTGGCCCGACGCAGCCACTACCGCGCCCCGCGCCGGCGCCGGCACCCGGTCCGCGCGCTGACGGTCAACCTCGCCGTCGTGGCCCTGCTGCCGCTGTGGCCGTTCATCGCCTACCCGCTGCAGCGGGCCAACACGCCGACCCGTTGGCGGCGCGTGGCCCTGATCGAGTACGGCGGACGCATGGACGGCCCCCGGCAGTTCCTCTGGGTGGTCACCCACCACTCGGTGGTCATCGCCCTGAGCGCCCCGATGCGCTACCTCGCCGACCGCCTTCACCGCACCGGCGGCCGGGGTGAGGGACCGCGCCGCAACCCGCCCTCCGCCGGCGACCGCGAGCCCCGCCGCCCCAAGCCCGGCCCGCCGTCCGACGCCATCGCCCTCCCCGAACCCCGGGGCTGAGCGGGCGGGGCGCGCCGAGCAGGCGGAGTGCGCCGAGCAGGCCGCCGACAACGGAAAGGGCAGCCCGGACGCGCCAGCGCACCCCGGGCTGCCCTCGGTGGTCCCGCACGACCACCTGATCCGGCCTCCTGATCCGGCCTCAGGCCGCAGCGCCGCCGGAGTAGTCGGAGGCGAAGGCGGTCTCGACGACGCCCTCCACACCGGTGTCGGTGAGGATGATCCCGAGCTCACGGTTGTTGCTGAGCGAGTTGCTGGTGATGTTCATGGAGCCGACCTCCACCTTCGCGGTGGACAGGCCGTAGTCGGCGACGATCGCCTTGGCGTGGATGTAGTAACCGGTGCTGGAGGAGTAGCCGCGCACGGTGCCGCCGGCCGCCTTCACCGCGGACACCTCCGAGGAGTAGTCCGACGGGTACTCCAGCACCACCCGCACCGTCACCCCGGCCTTGGCCCGGGCCACGATGGCGTTGACCACGGCGGTGTCGCTGAACTCCTCCTCCTCGACGTCCAGGGTCTTGGTCGCACCGTTGATCACGCTCAGCAGCCGGGTCTGCGAGTCGGTGGGCGACCAGGTGAGGTCGTCGCCGTCGCTCGGGGTGATCGCGGTGTGGGCGTAGTCCGCGTTGAAGACCTTCTCGATCGCCGCGACATCCGTGCTGTCGGTGTCGAAGACACCGTAGTCACGGCTGGTCGTGTAGTACTTCGAGGTCAGGTTGCCGGTGAGGATCAGCGACTCGGTGCCGTCGACCGTGATGGTCTTCTGGTGGGTGTAGACGTAGGACGAGGACGAGTAGACGACGCCGACGCCGGCCGCCTTGAGGGTGGAGTACGCCGAGGCGTTGGTGGAGGTCTGCTGACGGTCCAGGATGACCCGCACGGTCACCCCGGCCTTCTCGCGGGCCACCAGGTCGGCCACCGCGGTGGTGTCACTGAGCTCGTACATCGTCATGTCGAGCGTGCTGGTGGCCGAGTTGATGAAGTTGTAGATCGTCGGCTCGGTGCTGGTGAGCGAGAAGGCGAACGCCGTGTAGTTGCTCGCGGCGTGGGCCGGCAGGGCGGTACCCAGCGCTGCCGCGCAGGCCGCGAGGATGGTTCCGGCGCGGCGCAGGGTGGTCCGGATCATCGTGTCTCCCTGGACACTTGAGGGTTCGTCAGCCCCGGCGGACTGGCGCGCCAACCAGAAAACCACGCGCGTAGAACTGAGGGAAGAGGCGTCCGGTTAACTTGTCATGTCCTTTTGTCTACGCGCGTCCCTCCGTTTGTGTACGTTCTGGAATCACAGCGAAATCACAGGCCGGGACGGCGCCATCGCGAGCGGCGTAGTGGGTCGTTGGCGGCAACTGCGAGTGGCTTACATGGCGCCACCATTGCCGAGTGGCACGCCCGTGGCTTGTTGCTGTTACTCGCTCCGCTCGCGGCGACAAGGACGGGGAGGGGTGCGGGGTCTCGCCATTGCCGGGCGGCGGGGCGGTCGGCGGTGCGGCTGGAGAAACGATTCGCCAGGTAGGTGCCCTCTACACGTTGGGTCATTCTTCGGACACTGGGTCACTTGATCTACACGGATGCCCGGATATGTCCGACATCTCCGTACGACGAGTGACCCGATGTACGAGAAGTGACCCCAGTTCCGACAACTCGACCCACCGCACGCCCCCCGTCCGCCCCGCACGCCCCCGTCACGGGCCTACGGCGACCGGCCAAGCAGCCCCCTCCCTGCTGTTGGCCCGCGAGCGCAGCGAGCAACAGCAACAAGCCACGGACGGCGGAGGGCGGCAACGAACCCGCCACGTAAGCCACCCGCAGCTGCCGCACACCGCGCGGGTTGGTGTCGAGCAGGCGGACCCACGCGGGTTCGGTCTCGGTCTCGCCGCGGAGCCAGGCATAGCGGGCGAGGGCGTAGCCGAACATGGGTTGGGTGAGGTAGCCGAGCCTGCGGCGCTGCCAGCCTCCGGCGTGCTGGCTGAAGCGGTGGGCGACGTTGGCGTTGAAGTGACCTGTGCCGAAGAACACGGTCAGCAGGTCGGTGAGGGGTTCGCCGTCACGCCGCGCAGCCGGGATGCGGTGCTCGCCGAGCAGCCGGTGGTGGCCGAGCTCGTGGGCCAGGACGGCGACGAGGGCGACCGGGTCGGAGCTGAGCTCGCCGGTGAGGGTGATCATCGGCGAGCCGTCCGCCGACCGCTGGTAGTGGCCTGCGGCCCCCTGGGAGCGCCATGCCGCCGAAGGCAGGTTCGCGAGCAGTTCGCGCTCCCCCGGGTCCTCCTCCTCGACCTCGACCGACACCGCCGCGCGGTCCACCCCGAGGTGGGCGAACAGCAGTCGCACCACCTGCTCGACCTCGGCGCCGCCGCCCCGGTAGGGACGGGGGAAGCGGGTGTCCTGCGGCAGCAGTACCTCGCGCCGCAGCACCTCCTCACCGAACTGGCCGGTCAGCCAGTGCAAGGACTCCTCGATCCAGACGCGTTCGTCCTCACCGACCGGACATCTGCGACGGAACATCCGCCCTCCCCCACCCCGAGGCCACCCGACCCTGCGGAGGACATCAGCGGTACCTCGCCCGGTTCCGCAGCACCGCGCGCCCGGCCCGGTTCAGCCCTCCTGACGTTCCAGCCAGGACAGCATCGCCTCGGCCCGCTGGGCCACCGGGTCCAGTACCCCCGGGTGCTCCTTGGCGAGCGTCCGGACCGCCTCGGCCTCGACCGCCGCGGACTCGTGCTCGCCCTGGCCGATGCGTATCGCGGCGGCGTCGAGCAGGGCCTGCGCGTGCTGGCCCAGGGCGGACTCGCCGCAGTCGGCGAAGGCGTCCGCGGCGCGACGGAAGGACTCCCAGGCCTCCGCGAACAGGGCGGTCTGCTGGTCGGTGTCCAGCTCGTGGCCGTCCCAGCCGTCGTCCTCGGCGACATCGCGCAGCAGGCCGCCGAGCTGGCGCCAGGTGTCGGCGTGCTCGCGCCGCAGCTCCTCGGCGCGCTCCGGATCGAGGTCGGGTTCGGCCAGGGCCTGCCGCGCGGTCTGCTCGGCCTCCAGCATCAGGGCCCGGCCCTGCTCGGCAGTACGACCATGACGGAACGTCAGCCAGGCGCGCGCCCGCAGGGTCCGCACCACCATGCCGGCGATCCCCGCCTGCTGCCACAGTGCCTGGGCCCGGACGTAGGCGGCCTCGGCCTCCTCGGCACGCCCGGCGGCGCTGAGCGCCTCCGCGGCCCGCGAGGCTATCTGGGCCATCGGGAAGGGCTCGCCCCAGCCCTCCACGATCGGTGCGGCCAGCGCGTACTGCTCCGCCGCGGCGGCGTGCTCGCGCAGCTCGGTCAGCGATTCCGCCAGGGTCTGACGGGCCGTCACGGCTGCCTGGTCGCCGTGCGCGAGCAGGTCCGGAAGGGCGGCCTGGAGGACTTCCGCGGCCTCCACATGCCGCCCGAGCGCCTGGTAGGAGCGCGCGAGCCGGTAGCGCGCCCCGGCGCCGGGGCCGGCGGACAGCCCCGCCTCGTCCAGCCTGCGGGTGGCCTCCAGCGCGTGCCGGACCGCCTCCTCATACGCCTCCCGGTGCCCGAGCAGGTCGGCGAGGAGCAGG
Organism: Streptacidiphilus jeojiense; assembly: GCF_000719095.1. Classification (GTDB taxonomy): domain Bacteria; phylum Actinomycetota; class Actinomycetes; order Streptomycetales; family Streptomycetaceae; genus Streptacidiphilus; species Streptacidiphilus jeojiensis. Next base: position 11,630 of record NZ_JOEH01000048.1, read on the forward strand.
TGCAGCAGGCCGGCCTCCTCGACGTCGAGCAGGTCGCCGCCGTGGGCAAGCCCTTCGACCGCGGTGGCCTCGGCCGTGGTCAGGTCTCCGGTCTGGGCCTGGATCCTGGCCAGCGGGACCAGGGGTTCGGCGGCGTTCCAGGGCCGGTCGACGGAGAGGTAGCCGTCGGCGGCCGCGCGCAGTTCCGCCGCAGCGGCTTCCGGACGGTCCCCGAAAAGCGCGGCACGGTTGTGCCGCGCGTCGGCGAGCACGCAGACCATCCGGGTGGCCTCGGCCTCGTCCAGCGCGGCCCGAACCTGCTCGTCGGCTGCGAGCGCGACCGTCTCGTCGAGCGCCGCGTGCGCCGGGGTCCGGGCGGACTCGGCGTGGCCTTCCAGCGCCTCGACGGTGTGCACCTTCGCCCGGTTGAGCAGCGCCGACGCCAGGTGCCGGGAGTTGGCCGAACCGTCGGCGACGGCGGCCCGGGCCGCGGCCACGGCGCTGTCCGCCAGAGCCCGGGCCCGGTCGAGATCACCGTCGCCGTCGCTCCGGTCGGCGGCCAGCGCCAGCGCGACGGCGGCACGTCCCTGGTTGACGGCGGCGTCCCCCGGCCGGCCCGCCTCCAGGTAGGCGGCAACCGCCGCCTCGAAGGCGTCCCGGGCGGCCGCGCTGTCCTGCCTGCCGTGGCGGATGCCGCGCTGGGCGGCGAGCTCGGCGCGCAGCAGCGGCTCCGGCTCACGGTCCCCCGCGCCCGTCTGCTCCCCCGGCCCCGCCCCGTCGCCCGACCCCGCCCCGTCCCGGAGCGCCACCTCGACGGCGAGCCAGGCCTGGCGGGAGGCCGGGTGGCCGAGGTCGCGCAGTCGGCGGGCCTCGGCGAGCTGCTCGTCGAAACCGGCCGCCGGCGTCGGCAGCGGTGCCGGCACGGCCGGGCGGGCGGCGCCGGGCAGCACCGCGCTCAGCCCCAGCGGCATCCGCTCCAGCAGCGGCTGCACGGCGATCCGCTCCGCGCTCTCGCGGGAGACCGCGTCGGTACCGTTGCGGCGGTCGAAACGCTGCACCAGGCCGACCCGCAGCGTCTCGACGTGTTCACGCAGCGATGCGACCGTCCAGTCACTGCCGCCACCGCCGCCGCTGCCACCGGCGACGGCCGGCCCCACCACCTGCTGTTCGGCCAGCCCGAGCACCAGGAGCCGGTCCAGCAGCACCAGCGCGGCCTCCGCGAACGACAGGACGCTGTCCGGGTTCCCGGCCCCGGTGAGGTGCTGGGCGTGCTCGGCCAGGATCTCCAGGCCGCGGGCCTCGTTGCCGGTCAGCGCGCAGAACTCGATGTGGCGCCCGACCGAGGGCAGCAGGCTCTCGTTGCCCCGCGCCATCCGGTAGCCGCGCAGGTGGTTGGTCCTGGCCTCGTCCACCCGGCCCAGCCGCAGCAGCGGCAGCAGGGAGTACGCGAGCACCCGGTGCGGCTCCTCGGCGCAGGTCAGCCGCCCGGCCAGGACCTCGGCCCAGCGGTCCAGGGCGACCTCGTCCCGGCCCTGACGGACCTCCCAGCAGCCCTGGTTGCAGGCCTCGCAGGCGTGGCAGTCGCTCATCCGGTCGCGTTCCCCGGCGAGCCAGTCGGCATAGGCCGCCTCGGCCCGCGGCAGGTCACCGAGGTGCCTGGCGACGTAGAAGTCCTGGACCCGGACGGTGCGGGCGTTGTAGCCGGCGATCCGGTAGCGGCGCTCCATCTCCACCAGCCAGTCCTCGATGGAGGACAGCGGGATCTCCGGGTAATCCAGCATGCTGGAGGTGACCCACTTGAACCGCCAGAACAGCTCGTAGGTCGACTGGTCGTTGAAGACCGCAGGGTCCTCGTCCCACATCCGCAGCATCCGCGCGAAGGGCACGAACATCTTGCTGCGCTCGGCGCTGTACTCGTACGCGGTGATCAGGTGCGACAGGGTGTCCAGGAGCAGCGCGGCGTCCCCGGTGGCCTCGGCCGCGGCGACCAGCTCCTCGCCGCGCGCATTGCGCTGCGCGCCGTTGGGCGCCCGGTGGTTCTCCCACAGCGCGGCGCGGATGCGCGCCTCCTCGTCGCCCTGACCCGCCATCTCGCCGCCCGGCGTCTCCCCGCCCGTCATCGGCCCTCCCCCTCGGTGGTGTCGCCAGTGGTGCCAGTGGTGGTGTGGTGCGTGGCCCAGTCCAGGAGTCCCAGGAACGAGCGGTTCAGCAGCGCCGAGTCGGCGGCGCTGAGCGGTCGGCGGGACAGCAGCAGCGCCTGCCCGTAGAGCGCCTCGACGGCGGTGCCGGCCAGTTCCTGGTCGGCTATCGCCGCGATCCGCTGGACCAGCGGGTTGTGGTGGTTGAGCACCAGCCGGGCGCGCGGTGCACTGCCGCGCAGGGCGCCGAGGATGCCCGCCCACAGGGCGTCGGCGCTCTCCTCGGTCTCGGCGCGGGCGCGCTCGTGCCGGGCCTCGCGGTCGTCCAGGTGCAGCGCCGGGACGCCGACCGGCTGGAAGGTGCGCAGGGCGACGTCGCAGCCGAGCGGGTCCAGCCTGGTCCGGGCGGTGGCGAGGAAGGAGGCGAGCGAGAGCTCGACGGCCGGGTCGACCGGGTCCAGACTCGCCGTCACAGTGCCCGCGTCCAGGTCGGCGACCACCGTGCCGGGCAGCACCTGCGGCAGCAGGGCGACCAGGTCGGCGTCGTAGGTGTAGCCGCCGTTGACGACGCCGATGCCCTGGGCCGCGGCGATCGGGGCGATCTGGCGGAACTCCTCCACGGTGGCGGCGATGTGGACGGTGCCGTGGTCGCGGGCGAAGCGGTCCAGCGCGGTCCTGCCGTCGCTTGTCTCCACCGTGAGCCAGGGCAGCATCAGCCTCAGCATCTCCGGATCGTGCCGGGCCAGGGACTTCACTCCGAGCTGATGCACCGCCAGGAAGCGGGCCAGCCGATCGGGATCGCCGGCGGCGAGCGTACCGAGCCAGTCGCGGACCTTGACGCCCAGCGCCTCGCGGACGGCGGCCAGGGTCTCGTCCTCGTACAGGCTCTCGCGGGAGGCGGTGGGCCGAAGCGTGTCGGTGTCCAGCACGCAGCGGACGAAGAAGGCCCAGTCCGGCAGCAGTCCCTCGGCCCGGTCGGTGAGCAGCATGCCCTTGAGCGAGACCCGGTGGCCGCCGCGCTGCGCGGGGCTGGCCGCGGCCGGCAACACGTAGCCGACGCCGCCGATCCCGGCCAGCGGAACGTCGAGGTCGATGACGTCCAGCGGCTCGAAGCCGAGCAGTGAGGCGCAGTGCCCGGCCAGGGCGATCCTGCGCGCGGCCGGGGTCGGGTAGGAGCGTGCCCAGACCGGGGGCAGGTCGGTGACCGGCTGCTCGACCCCGTCCGGGCCGACCACCGCCACGTCGTAGGGCAGCAGCGAGCCGAAGTCGCGGGCCAGCTCCAGCACCCGCGCGGGCGCGAGCCACTCCCCCGCGCCGGGGCGCGCGGTCAGGTGCACGGTGGTGCCGGGCTCGGTGCGCGCGTCCTGCGCGAGCTCCCTGACGGTGTAGGAGCCGTCATCGCGCGCCGCCCACTCCACCGGCGGCTGCTCGGGGAACCGCGCCGAGCGGGTGACCACCCGGATCTCCTGGGCCACCACGAAGCAGGCCAGCAGTCCGATGCCGAACTGTCCGAGGAACTCGCGCCGCGCCGTCTCCAGCCCGTCGCGCTTGGAGCTGCGTCCGATGGTGGCCAGCAGGGAGTGCACATCGGCGCCGGTCAGGCCGATGCCGCTGTCCTCGATCCGCAGTTCTCCGGGGCTCGCGTGGAGCCGGACCACGGCCGGAGCGGCCGCGTCGTCCAGGCGCCGGGCGGTGATCGCGTCGACGGCGTTCTGCAGCAGCTCGCGGACGTACACCCGCGGGCTGGAGTAGAGGTGGTGCGAGAGCAGGTCGACCAGGCCGCGCAGGTCGACCTGGAAGGTGTGGGCGGACGGTTCGGCGCCGCCCGGGGCGGCAGGGGGAGCTTCAGGTGTCATGGAGTAAGGGGTGCACGGGCGTGGCCGCGCGGGTGGTGGCGACCGGTGGGCCGCACAGGCGGAATGACGCCCCATGGTAGGGCGGCGCTCTGACCGCGGACCAGGGATTTCAGCAGCCGCCGATCTTGCCTCCCCGGTCCTGGTGCAGACCCTGCCACGAGGGTCCGACAATCGAAGCCGGACCGCCTCCCCGTACGATCGTCGGCATGAACGACTTCCGTACCGCAGGTCACGCCGCGGTGGACCTGCTGGCCGACTACCTGGGCGGACTCCCCGAGGGACCGGTCTGGCAGGAGATGGACCCGGCCGCCCGCGAGCGGCTGCTGACCCTGCCGCTGCCGCAGCGCGGACGGGGTCTGCCCGAGCTGGTCGCTGACATCGGCGCCGATGTGCTCCCCTACCCGATGGGCAACGGGCACCCCCGGTTCTTCGGCTGGGTGAACGCCGCCCCGGCCCCGGCCGGGGTGCTGGCGACGATGGCCGCCGCCGCGATGAACCCCAGCTCGGCCGGCGGCGACCACGCCGACGTCCACCTGGAGCGCACGGTGGTGCGCTGGATCGCCGAGCTGGCCGGGTTCCCGCACCTGCCCGGGGCCGGACTGCTGACCTCCGGCGCGTCCATGGCGACCATCGTGGCGCTGGGCACCGCCCGCAGCCGGGCCGCCCGGCAGCTGGGCGTGGACGTCCGCGAGGAGGGGCTGGCGGCGCTGCCGCAGCTGGTCGGCTACGTCAGCGCGGAGACCCACTCCTGCGTCCGCAAGGCCGTCGAACTGCTGGGCCTGGGCAGCCGCAGCCTGCGCACCGTCCCCACCGACCCGGCCGGGCACCTGGACCCCGCGGCCCTGCGGCTGCGGGTCAAGGCCGACCGCGCGGCCGGGCTGCACCCCTTCCTCGCCGTCGCCTCCGCCGGGACCGTCAACACCGGCGCGGTGGACGACCTGGCGGCCATCGCCGACGTCTGCGCCGAGGAGGGCCTGTGGCTGCACGTCGACGGCGCCTACGGGGCCTTCGGCCTGCTGGACCCGGTGATCGCCGACCGCTACACCGGCCTGGACCGCGCCGACTCGCTGGCCCTGGACCCGCACAAGTGGCTGGGCGTCCCGGTCGACTGCGGCTGCGTGCTGGTGCGCGACCCGGTGGAGCTGCGCGGCACCTTCAGCCTGGTCCCCTCCTACCTCAGGGACGAGAACGCCGGCGGCCTGGGCTGGTTCTCCGAGTACGGCATCGAGCAGACCCGCCCGTTCCGCTCGCTCAAGGTCTGGGCCACCATCGCCGCCTCCGGACGCGAGGGCATCGCCAGCGACGTCGCGCACTGCACGGCGATGGCCCGCCGCCTGGGCGAGCTGGTGGCCGCCGAGCCCGAACTGCAGCTGATGGCCCCGGTGGAGAGCTCCATCGCCGCCTTCCGCTTCGCCCCTGACGGGGTGTCGGACGAACTGCTGGAGCAGGTCAACAGCGCACTGTCGGTGGAGGTGCAGCGGCGCGGGCGCACCTTCGTCACCGGCACCCTGCTGAACGGGCACGAGGCGGTCCGCGCCTGCCTGATCAACCCGGCCGTGACCGAGGCGGACCTGGCAGTGCTGGTCCAGGAGGTCCGCGCGGCCGGCGCGGACCTGCTGGCCGGGCTCAGCGCGTCGTGAAGTCGGCCATCATCGCCATGTCCTCGTGCTCCAGGTTGTGGCAGTGCAGCATGAAGCGGCCCGGGTAGTCCTCGAACCGCACCGCGATCTCGACCGCCTCGGCGGGCTGCACGTCCACGGTGTCCTTCCAGCCGCCGTCGAAGGGGCCCGGGGCGCCGCCGTTGCGCGACACCACCTGGAAGTGGTTGAGGTGCAGGTGGACCGGGTGGTGGAAGTCGCTGACGAAGCGCCAGACCTCGGTGGTGCCGAGCCGCGGCGCGGCCAGCGAGCGCCCCGGGCGGAACTCCTCGCCGTTGACGGTCCAGCCGCCGGCCGACTTCTGGAACAGGAAGGAGCGGGTGGCCACCGCCTTCGACGGGTCCGGCGCCGCGATCGTGGAGAGTCGCGCCGGGATCCGGGAGTCGTCGGCGACCGTGCGGCCGCCCAGGTCGAACCGCATCACCTCGGCGGTGCCGCCGCTGCCCAGCCGGTTGACCAGCCGGAGCCTGGTCCCGGCCGGGTAGCGGGAGAAGTCGACGACCACGTCGAAGCGCTCGGCCGGGGCGACGTCGATGCTGTCGTGCGCGACCGGCGCCGCCAGCAGCCCGCCGTCGCTGCCGATCTGCACCAGCCCGCCGCCGCCCGGCGGCTGCGGGTCCAGTGCGAGCCGGTAGCGGCGGGCGTTGGACGCGTTGAGGATCCGCAGCCGGTAGCGGGCCCGGTCGGTGTCCAGCACCGGCCAGGGCGCGCCGTTCACCAGCACGGTGTCGCCGAGCACCCCGTCCATGTAGCGGGTGGCGACCCCGGGCCGGGTCTGCGCGGCGTCCAGCGACGGGTAGGCGAACGAGCCGTCGGCCGCGAAGGAGCGGTCGCAGATCAGCAGCGGCAGGTCCCGCTCGCCGCGCGGCAGCGGGAGCGCCGCCTCCTCGTCATCGGTGACCAGATGGAACCCGGCCAGGCCGCGCCAGACGTTGGGCCCGGTGAAACCCATCCGGTGGTCGTGGTACCAGAGCGTGGCGGCCCGCTGCTCCAGCGGATAGGTGTACGTGCGCTGCGTTCCGCCGTCGCCGCTGTCCATCGCGGCCGCACCGATCGTGCCGGTCATGCCGGTCATGCCGTCCATCCCCGGCATTCCGGCCATCCCCGGGGTCGCCGCTCCGCCCGCCGGGTGGACCAGCTGGGTCGGATAGCCGTCGCTGTCGGCCGGGGTGTGGCCGCCGTGCAGGTGCACCACGGTGGGGTGCGGCAGCTGGTTGCGGTGGGTCACCACGGTGCGGCGCCCGGACCGGGACACCAGCGTGGGGCCGGGGAAGCTGCCCTGGTAGGTCCAGGCCTCGGTGTCCAGCCCCGGAAGGATCCGCAGCAGCGCGGGCCGCTGGGTGATCTCGTAGTGGTCGGCGGTGGCGTCGCTGCGGACCGGGGCGAGGACCTGCGGACGCGGCAGCCGCACCTGGTAGGGGCGCGGCAGCGGAACCCCGCTGCGCAGCAGCAGCCCGGGCTGCCCCTGCGTCAGCAGCCCGCCCAGGTACGGCGCCCCGGCCGCGATCGCGCCGGCACCCAGGACCACGCCGCCGCCGATGCCGAGGAAGCGGCGCCGGCTCAGCGCGGGCCGGCTCACGCGTCCACCCCCGCCGTCGAAGCCTGCTCGGACGGCTCGGTGGCGCCGGCGGCCGGGGCCCGCAGCGGCAGCTTCCAGACCCGCTCGGCGTTCTTCAGCACCAGGATCAACACCCCGACCCCGAGCGGGACATGGATGATCAGTTCGCGGCTGAAGCCCAGCATCATCTGCACCGCGACGACGACCAGGGTGATCAGCTGGTCCCGGGCCAGCGCACCCGGTGCACCGCCCGGACGCCACGCCAGCAGCGCGACCACCAGCGACACCAGCACCACCGCCGCCAGGATCATCGCGGCGACCTCGTGCGCCTGCAGCAGCGGGTAGTGCCCCTGCAGGAACCCGCCCGCGAGCACCGGCTGCCCGAAGGCCAGCAACCCGGCCAGTACCACCGTCCCCCTGAGCACCCGCAGCGCCGTCAGGCGCACCCCCGGCCTGCTCTTCTCCACAGCCTTCCTCCCCCGCACCGAGTTAAGTCCCTCTTGAGAATGTCCCATGTGGAACTATCTCAGTCGGAGCATATACTCGCGCTCCATGGACGCCAACTCCCACCCCGACACCGAGGAGCAGCCCTCCGGGACCGACGTCGTCGGCCTGCTGCTACGCCGTGCGCACCGCCGGGCCGCCAGGGAGTTCAGCCGACAGCTCCAACCCCTGGGCATCGACAACCGCCACGCGGGGGTCCTGCTGCAGCTGGCCCGGGACGAGCCGGTGACCCAGCGCGACCTGATCGCCCTGCTGGGCAGCGACAAGTCCACGATGGTGCGCAACATCGACGAGTTGGAGGCACGCGGACTGGCGGTGCGCCGACCGCACCCCACCGACCGCCGGGCCCACGCGATCCAGCCCACCGAGGCCGGGCTGGCGGTACTGGCCGAGGTCCGCAGCCGCGCCGAGGCGGCCAACGACAACCTGCTGACCTGCCTGCAACCGGACGAGCGCGCCCAACTCCTCCACCTGCTGCGCCGCTTCGCAGACGCCGAGGAACGCTCACCCGACGACCTGTCCTAACGACAGGGCACCGACACGCAGTCAGGCGGCCACCGCACGTGCGCGGTGGCCGCCTGACGATGCAGTGCGGTGGGTGGTGCGGCAGCGACTACTCGACCACCAGCTCCACCGGGATGTTGCCGCGGGTCGCGTTGGAGTAGGGGCAGACCTGGTGCGCCTGCTCGACCAGGCTCTTGCCGGTCTCGCCCTGCAGCGCCTCGGGGAGCTCCACCCGCAGCACCACGGCCAGGCCGAACCCGCCCTCGCCGTTGCTGCCGATGCTGACCTCGGCGGTGACCGACGCCTCGCTGGTGTCGACCTTGGCCTGACGGCCGACCAGACCGAGCGCACTGGCGAAACAGGCGGCGTAGCCGGCCGCGAAGAGCTGCTCCGGGTTGGTGCCCTTGCCGTCGCCACCCAGCGCGGGCGGCATCGCCAGGGTGAGGTCGAGCTGCCCGTCGGAGCTCACGGCACGGCCCTCGCGTCCGTTGGCGGTGGCTGCGGCGGTGTAGATGGCGTCCATCGATGTCTCCTCATGGGTTGCGCTCGGAGGTTCCCGTTCCCTGCCCCATAAGCATCACACACAATTCAATTGTGCACAACTAAGTAGTACCCTTGAGACATGCCCACGCAGCCGACCGCAACCGCCGAAGACCTGCTCCGCCTGGAGCACCATGTCTGCTTCGCCCTGCAGACCGCCTCCCGCGCGTTCGGCAGCCTCTACCGTGACGCCCTCCGCGAGCAGCAGATCACCTATCCCCAGTACCTGGTCCTGCTGGCGCTGACCGAGCACGGCGAGCTCCCGGTGAAGCGCATCGGCGAGCTGCTGCGGCTGGACTCAGGCACCCTGTCCCCGCTGCTGAAGCGGCTGGAGACGGCCGGCCTGGTGCAGCGCACCCGCAGCGCGCAGGACGAGCGCTCGGTGGACGTCAAGCTCACCGCCAAGGGCGCCACCCGGTCGACGGACTCCCAGCGGGCCCTGCGTGCCTGCGCCGCGAGCCTCGGCCTGGATCCGGCCGAGCTCCAGGTCCTGCAGGGAATGCTGCAGCGCCTCACCGACCGGCTGGACGCCGTCACCGGCGGGGCCGTCGATCCCGGGACCCCGGTCGCCGACAATTGATCAAACCCGGCCGCCGAGCCGTGCCAGACTGGGCACGCACCCGATCCGGCTGTGCTTGATCCACGATAGGAGGCCCCCATGGCTGAAGACGCAGTGGCCGACAAGACCCCCGGCGACGCGGCAGCGCCGGAGGCTGAGAGTGAAGCCGCGTCCGAGCAGCAGACTGCGAACGGCTCGAACGACCCGGCAGAGGATGTGAAGCGCAAGTTCCGTGAGGCGCTGGCCCGCAAGAGCGGCCAGCACGCCGACGCCGCCACCGCGGGCGGGAGCGCCGAGACATCCAAGATCCACGGCGCCCACGGCAAGTCCGGCGGACAGCGCGACTTCCGCCGCAAGAGCGGCTGACGCTCCGGGCACGAGGGAGACACAACGGGAGCGGGGCGGTGGCCGTCGGGTCACCGCCCCGCTCCCGTTCCGCCCCGGCAGCGACGCGAGGTCGTCACAGAACGGTACGGATGCCTTGTCAGACGGGCCGCAGGAGGCAGGATGTCCGCATGACCTCGATGCGCAAGGGCTCCAACTGCCCCGTACCGACAACCGCCCTGCACGCGGTGGTGAGCTGGCGCACCGATGCGCCCGCACCGGACGTCGACGTGTCCGCGCTGCTGCTGGACAGTTCCGGCAAGGTCCGTTCGGACGCCGACTTCATCTTCTACAACCAGCCCCAGCACGCCTCCGGAGCGGTCCGGCACGAGGGCAAGCGGCCGCAGCCCGGCGAGATGATGGACGCCGTGCTGCTGGACCTGGCCGCGATCGAGCCGGCGGTCGACCGCATCGTGGTGGGCGCCTCCGCCGACGGCGGGACCTTCGGCCAGGTGCCGGGGCTGCGGCTGCGGGTGATGACCCAGGACGGCGGCAGCGTCGCCGAGTTCGACATCGAGGGCGCGAGCAGCGAGACGGCGTTCCTGTTCGGCGAGTTCTACCGGCGGGCCGGGGAGTGGAAGTTCCGCGCGGTCGGGCAGGGCTACGCCTCCGGCCTGGAGGGACTGGCCACCGACTTCGGCATCTCCGTGGAGGGCGACGCGGAACCGGCCCCGGCTCCGGCCGCGCAGCCGTACCAGCCGCCGGCCCCGGCACCCGCCCCGCAGCCCTACCAGCCGCCGGCGCCGCAGCAGCCGGTGGGCTTCGGCCCGCCCCCGCCGCAGTACCAGCAGCCGCAGGCTCAACCCCCGTACCAGCAGCCGCAGTACCAGCAGCCGCAACCCCAGCAACCGCAATCCCAGCAGTACCAGCAGCCCGCGCCGCCTGCCCCCGCCCCCGCGGGGTCCGCACCGGGCGCTCCGATAAGCCTCAAGAAGCAGAAGCTCATCAACCTGGAGAAGCAGCTCGCCGACCGCGGCGACCGCAACCTGCTCGACCTCACCAAGCGCGCCGCGGTCACCCTGGAGAAGCGCGGCCTGTCCGAGCACACCGCCCGGGTCGCGCTCTGCCTCGACATCTCCGGCTCGATGGGCGGCCTCTACCGCTCCGGCAAGGTGCAGTCACTGGTCGAGCGGGTCCTCGCCCTCGGTCTGCGCTTCGACGACAACGCCGAGGTCGACGTGTTCCTGTTCGGCGCCCGCGGCCACGAGGCTGGCAGCGTCGGCATGGACAGCTACCAGGGCTGGACCGACCGGATGCTGCAGCAGTGGCGGCTGGAGGGTGGTACCGACTACGCCGCCGCCATGCACCTGATCCGCCAGCAGTACTTCGGTTCGGCCGACCCGCGCCACAGCCCGATCTCGGACCGCCAGCCGGTCTACGTGATGTTCGTGACGGACGGTCACACCACCAGCGAGGCGGCCACCAAGGCCCATGTCCTCTCCTCCAGCTACGAACCGCTGTTCTGGCAGTTCATGGGAATAGGGCGGTCCTCCAAGTCGGTCGACGCCCCGCAGGTCGCCGAGTCGGCACCGCCGCCCGGCAAGCAGTCCCGCTTCGCCCGCAGGTTCTCGGCGATGGCGTCCAACTGGGGCGACGGCACCTTCCGCTTCCTGGAGGAGCTGGACGACCTGCCGGGCCGCTTCATCGACAACGCCGACTTCTTCTGCGTCCAGGACCCGGCGAACCTCTCCGACGAGCAGTTGTACGACCTGATGACGGCCGAGTACCCGAACTGGCTGCAGCGCGCCAGGGCCCAGGGCCTGCTCATCGGCTGAGCCGTCGGCACGGCTGAGCCGCCGCCTCGCGGCGGGCCGGGCGCGTCCGGGCGCGTCCGGGGGCGTCACACCCCCCGGACGTCCCCGTCCCTGCCCCGCAGCACCGCGGCTACGTCCTCGGCCAGCCCCGGCATCTCGTCCTCCGTCAGCTGCGAGACCGTCAGCCGGACGCCCGGCGCCGAACCCAGCCGGAACCGCGCCCCGGGCGCCACCGCCCACCCGCGCTGGAGCAGCCCGGCGACGGCCGCGGTCTCGTCCGGCACCGGGATCCAGACATTGAGGCCGCTCCGGCCCCGGGCCGGCACCCCGCGTTCGGCCAGTCCCCGGAGCAGCGCGTCCCGCCGGACCCGGTAGGAGGCCGCCGCGGGGGCGCTGTCCTCGGCCTGCCACAGCGCGGCGACGGTGCGCTGCAGCAGATGGCTGACCCAGCCCGCACCCAGGCGCTGCCGTCCGCGCACCCGGTCCATGGTCTCCGGGTCGCCGGTGAGCACGGCCACCCGCAGGTCCGGGCCGAGCGACTTGGCCGCGGAGCGCAGCACCGCCCAGGTCGTGGTGGTCGGCCGACCGTCCGGCCCGGCGCAGAGGGGGTGGAAGGGCAGGTCGACGATGCCGTGGCCGTGGTCGTCCTCGACCAGCAGCACCCCCGGACGGGCCGCCAGCAGCCCGCGCAGCGCGGCGGCGCGCTCGGCGCCGACCGCGGCGCCGGTGGGGTTCTGCGCCCGACCGGTGACGACCAGCGCACGGACGCCCTGCTCCAGCGCCCTGGCGACGTCCGCGACGACCGGCCCCTCGTCGTCGACGGCGACCGGGACGGCCTTCAGCCCCAGGGCCGGCAGCAGGTCCAGCAGGCTGCCCCAGCCCGGGTCCTCGACCGCCACCGGGTCACCGGGGCGCAGCCGGGCCAGGAAGATCCGCTCGATGGCGTCCAGCGACCCGGAGGCGACGCCGACGGGTCCGGCCGGAATGCCGTCGGCGGCGAACGACGCCTGCGCCAGGGCGCGCAGCCGGGGGTCGACGGCCGGTCCCCCGTACATCACCGGATCGGCGGCGTGGGCCAGCGCGGCCTCGCGCACCGCCGCCTCCAGGTCCGGCAGCAGCGCAAGGTCGGGGTTGCCGTCGGACAGGTTGCGGGTGCCCGCGGGCACCGCCAGCCGGGAGGCGTCGCGGGGGGTGAGCGAGGGCCGGGAACGGATCCGGCTGCCGCGCCGGCCTGCGGTCTCGATCACACCGCGGTCCCGCAGCAGCCGGTAGGCGGCGGCCACGGTGTTGGGGTTGACGCCCAGGTCGGCGGCCAGATCGCGGAGCGGCGGCAGCGCCGTCCCGGGTTCCAGCGCGCCCGAGGTGACCGCGTGTTCGATGTCGGCCGCGATCTCAGTGGCCCGGCGTCCCGTGATCCGATAATCTCCTAGCACAAAGAACACTATGCACTAGTGCATAACTTCTGTCGACTGCGACGCAACGACCGTAACGCGAGGTGTCTGGACCATGCTGATCAACCCCTGGGACCGCGGCAGCGACGACGAGTGGCGCGACTGGCTCTCCACCCGCGACTTCGGCGTACTCGCCGCCAACGGCCCGGACGGCACCGCCCCGATCCTGGTGCCCACCCAGTTCGTCTACCAGGGCGGCGACGAGGTGGTGCTGCACCTGGCCCGGCCCAACCCGGTCTGGGCCGCCATCGAGGCCAACCCCCGGCTCACCCTGGCCGTCACCGACGACTACGCCTTCGTCCCCGGCCCCTGGCGCGCCCCCGCGGACACCCCGCCCGAGGACGGCGTCCCCACCACCTACTACGCCTCGGTCCACCTGGTCTGCACCGCCGAGCCGGTGGACGACCCGGCCGCCAAGGCCGCCCTGCTGGACCGTCAGACCGCGCACTTCCAGCCGGATGTGCCGCACCGTCCGATCGTCCCCGGCCAACCGCCGTTCGGTCGGATGCTGTCCGCGATCCGGGGACTGCGGCTGCACATCGAGGAGGTGCGCCCCAAGTTCAAGTACGACGACAAGAAGACGACCGACTTCCAGGCCGCGGTGGCCGAGGAACTGCTGCTGCGCGACCGCCCGGCCGACCCCGGCGCCCGCGCCCAGCTGCTGCGCCGCCGGGCCGCCCGGCTCGCCGAGCCTGGTGACTGCCCGGTCGAACACTGATCCAACCGGCCCCCGAATGCCGTGGGCCGTCCGGGGCAGGCATCCACCCGGACGGCCCAGGGAACGGCCTGGCATCCGTCCCCGGTCGGCCCGCGTTCCTAGGCTGGCCGGACGGACCATCAGTTCGGGGACGCGGCCTCCGCTGCGGCCCGCCGCACTCCCGGGAGCCCACACTGACCAGTTCAGCGACATCTCAGCAACCAGCCTCCGGCGAGGGCAGCCTCGGTCACGTCATCTTCATCGCCGCCGCAGCAGCGATGGGCGGTTTCCTCTTCGGCTACGACAGCTCAGTCATCAGCGGCGCCGTCACCGGCATCCAGCACCACTTCGGCGTGGGCAGCGGCGAGACCGCCCTGGTGGTCTCGGTCGCGCTGCTGGGCTCGGCCGTCGGCGCCATGGGCGCCGGCTGGCTCGCCGACCGCATCGGCCGCATCCGGGTCATGCAGATCGCCGCCGTGCTGTTCGCCATCAGCGGCGTCGGCTCGATGTTCCCGCCCAACATCTTCGTCCTCGGCGTCTGGCGCGTGGTCGGCGGTGTCGCCATCGGCATGGCCTCCGTCATCGCCCCCGCCTACATCGCCGAGGTCGCGCCGCCCGCTGTGCGCGGACGGCTCGCCTCGTTCCAGCAGGGCGCGATCGTGCTCGGCATCTTCATCTCCCAGTTGGTCAACTACGCCCTGAACGAGGGCGCCGGCGGCAACCCCAACGACCACATCGCCGGCATCCAGGCCTGGCAGTGGATGCTCGGTGTGGAGACCGTCCCCGCGCTGATCTACTTCCTGATGTCCTACGCCATCCCCGAGTCGCCGCGCTTCCTGATCTCCGTCGGCAGGATGGACCGGGCCCGCGAGGTGCTGCGCGACGTCGAGGGCCAGGACAGCGACCCGGACGCCCGGATCGCCGAGATCCAGCAGGTCATGGCCTCCGAGCACAAGGCCAGCCTGAGCGACCTGCTGGGCGGCCGGGCCGGCCTGCAGACGATCGTCTGGATCGGCATCGGCGCCTCGGTGTTCCAGCAGTTCGTCGGCATCAACGTGATCTTCTACTACTCCTCGCTGCTGTGGCAGTCGGTCGGCATCAACGCCAGCAACTCGCTGTTGATCAGCGTCTCCACCTCACTGGTCAACATCGTCGGTACGGTCATCGCCATCGCCCTGGTCGACCGCATCGGCCGCCGCCCGCTGGCCCTGGCCGGCTCCGCCGGCATGGCCGTCGCCCTCGGCGTGGCCGCCTGGGCCTTCTCCTACCGCCACGGCACCGGCACCACCGCCACCCTCCCCAACACCCAGGCGACCGTCGCCCTGGTCGCCGCCCATGTCTTCGTCCTCTGCTTCGCCTTCTCCTGGGGCGTCGTGGTCTGGGTCCTGCTCGGCGAGATGTTCCCCAACAAGATCCGCGCCCTCGCCCTCTCCGTCGCCGCATCGGCCCAGTGGATCGCCAACTGGGCCATCACCGTCAGCTTCCCGACCATGTCCGACTGGAACCTCTCGGCCACCTACGTCATCTACGCCTGCTTCGCCCTGCTCTCCATCCCCTTCGTCTACTTCTTCATCAAGGAGACCAAGGGCCGAACCCTGGAATCCATGGGCTGAGCAACAACTCCCGAACAGCAGGGGCCGCATCTCCACGGTGGAGAGCGGCCCCTGTCGTGCGCCTCTGGGGAGTCTCCGGGGAGCGCCGACCATGGACCCTCGTTGCACAGTCACTCGTCCAACGCCTCAGATCACTCCACCGGTTCGAGGTCCCACCGGGCCGCGTGCCCCGATGCGATGACGTCGATGCGCTCGGCCAGGGTGAAGTCGGCCTCGGTCAGTACTCCGCCCGCGTCGTGGGTGGTGACGGTGAAGCGGACGCCGTCGAAGGTCAGGTTGACGTCGGCGTGGTGGTGGGTGAGTCGGGAGACGTCTGCTACGTGGACGATCAGCGCGACCCCCGCGTGGTAGCGGACCTTGACCAGGCGGGTGATGCTGTCGCCCTTCCGCTCCCACTGCGGCACGCGGCTCAGGGCCTCGGCGATCTCGTCCTCGGTCAGGGCTACGGGCTCGCTCACGGCGCCTCCAGTGCAGGAGCGAGGGCCCCGGCCAGCTCCCGCCCGACCGGCGCATCCTGCCACGGCGGCATCGCCGCCGACAGGGCGCCCAACTCCTTCCGCCTACGCCGCTCCGGCTGGATCAGCGGACCCATCCGCCTGGTAGGTCGTTACGGATGTCCTCGAGGTCCGCCACCGTGTGACCACGGGCGTGGAGCCAGCTGTGATCCTGCGTGCCGTCGTGTCGGAGAAGTCGGCCTGGTGCGGCGTACCAGCGCAGTGGAGAGTCATCCGCGCTGGCCCACATGGGATGGTCCGGGAGGTCGACTCGCGTGTATCGCTGCTGGAGGGTCGGCAGGAGCGCGTCGGGGAGTTCGCAGGCGTCGTAGAGCGCATCGGGGCCGTCACCGGCGAACATCGACTCACTGAGCACGAGCTCGACCCATGCCGTCGACATTCGGTCCAGGAAGGGCATCCAGCCGTCGTGTGTCTGGACGACGACGGGTGGGTCGTCCAGATCGATCTGATCGAGTGGGATGCCCCAGAAGGCGCAGCCCTGGTTCTCGCGGCGGAAGATCAGGTTGCCGTCCAGTACGAACAGGCCGGTGGCTGGCACCAGAGGGTCTTGAACGCAGGTCAGTGCGAGGCTGCGGCCCAGCAGGGCGTAGCCCTCCCGGACCGCCACGGGCAGACGAACACCGAGTTCGTCCTCTGCCGTGGACAGTTCCGCCTCGCTGACACCGTCCGCGTCCTGAACGCCCCGACCGGTCCACGCCGCGGTAAACGCGCGGATGAACTCCCAGGCGTGATGACGATCGCGGAGACCGCCCTGCAGCGCTGCGCCTACGTCAAGAGCGTCGGACATGCCGTGACGATATCTCTTGTTGCACAAGCAGCCGATCGCTCCAATAATCTGCGAGGGAACGGCCGGACGATTGTCATTGTCATGCGACCTTGGCCGCCCTGGGCACGTACCCGGGACGGCCGACGCTCTGCTCTCCCAGAAAGGGGAAAGCGAGTGATGAACGATCAGGCCGGTAAACATCAAAACGAGCCCGGCGAGAACCCATCGCCGCTCGCGTGGCGTCCATGGCGGGTTGGCACTGTCAATCGTGCGCCCAGAGCGAATGATGCACGCCAATCCAGCGCCGAAGATCGCGCTACCTATAACGAAATTCAACGTCGCTCTGCTTCCAAGGCGTGACGTTCGGACCTCGCGAGCGTAGCCGTTCAGGTCCGTAGGAATCATGGCGGCCCCCGCCTCGAGAAACCACCGCCACCCATCACCGTCTGCCGTCGCCCCAAGCAGAGCCGACCAGCCGGCCGCCCCTCGGGTCGTTGACCAGGACGCTGAGCCGATCGGGGGTTCACGAAGCCGCAGGTTCGACGCCGTCGCGGATCATCTCGACGACGCAGTCCGTATCGGCCAAGTCCACCACTACGGCATCCGCGCCGACGTCCAGGAGCTCGGCCGCGCTGGTCCTGCCCGTTGCCACCCCAAGGGCGACGGCGCCTGCCAAATGAGCAGCCTCGATGTCTGACGGCGTGTCGCCGATGACGAGGGACTCCTGAATGCCGTAGGCCAGCCCATCGGCGGAGGTGGCCCGCGCATATGCGGTGCGGACGAGGTCCGCGCGGACATCGGAGTCCTCCGCGTAACCGCCGAGGTCGAAGTCGATGTGCCGGTCCAAGCCGAAGACCTGGAGTTTGATCTCGGCAACGCGGCGAACGTTGCCGGTCACCACAGTCTGCCGTACCCCTTCGAGCCTGGCCGTGGCAGCGAGGATGTTCGTCGCACCGGGCAAGGCCTGGCCTCGCTCGCGTAGTTCGCCGGCGCGCCGTAGGTAGCCCTGAGCAAGGGCGTCGGCGTAGTCGTCGAACCGGTAGTCGTCGGGGTCCAGGCCGTGCAGGCGGCACGACTCGGCGAGAATCGCTCGCTCGGTACGCCCGGACACGTTCGGGTGGTACTCCTGACGGCGGCCGGTGACCGCGAGGAAGGCCTGCTGGGAGATTGAACTCCCTACGCCACCGGAGGCGATCAGGGTGTGGTCCACATCCCACAGCACCAGCCGGTACCCCGCCATAGCCCGCTCCGTCCCATCGGCCAGAACCCAACCCTGTCACACGAGTGGTCGGAGAGGGGACGCTGCGTCATTGACCGCCCTAGGCTGGCAAACAAGGCTACAAGGGCGAGAGCGGAGGCGGCCGTGAATCTACCCATCGGCGCCCGGGTGCGCCACTTCCGCGGCACCCGCCAGCAGGACGTCATCGCCGGGCTGGCCGGAATCTCCGTGGACTACTACTCGCAAATCGAGCGCGGACTGCGGATCCCCACAATCGCAGTCCTTCACCGGATCGCCCAGGAACTCGGAGTGCCCGTCGCCGCTCTGCTGTCCGAAGGCACCACCGTGACCGTCACAGCCGAGGACACGGCCGCCCCGTCCATCGCGCGGGCCCTGATGGGCTTCGGGCCTCCGCGGTCCACGGATCCCGCGGGGCCGGAAGTACTGCGCGAGCGCGTCGAGGCCGCGTGGCGATCCTGGCAGTCCTCGCCGACCCGCTTCACGGACGCCGCTGACGTATTGCCGGACCTCATCACCGACACTGAGCATGCCGTCCGAGCACACCGCACCGGTGACAGCGAGCGGCGGCGCGAAACACTGCGGGTCTCCGCGGACCTGTACTTCCTGCTGCGCTCCTACCTGCGGCGAGCCGGGCGCACGGACCTGTCGATGATGGCTGCCGACCGGGCCGTACGCGCAGCTGAGGACGCTGACGACCCGCTGAGGATCGCTGCCGCACAGTGGAATCTCGGGCACGCCCTCCTCGCCGCCGGCGACCCCGACGCCGCCGAACAAGTCGCACGGAAGGGCAGCGAACAACTGAAGCACCGTGCGCAGGGAGGCGATGCGGACTGCGCGGCGATGGCCGGCGCGCTCCAGCTGGTGACGGTGATGGCCTCGGCCCGCCGCAAGGACTGGTGGGCTGCCCGGGACCGACTGCGGAGCGCGGCGGCCCCGGCAGCTAAGCAGGCCGGAGAGGGCAATGTCATGTGGACCGTGTTCGGTCCGACTAATGTCGCGCTCCATGCGATGAGCATCGAAATGGAGGCAGGCGAGGCCAGCGAGGCTCTGCACGACGCCGACCAGATCGACACCAGCCGGCTGCCGTCGCTGGAGCGAAGGTTCACGTTCCTGCTGGAGGTTGCGCGCTGCCACGACCTGCGGCGCGAGGATCCGGCAGTGCTGCTGCACCTGCTACAGGCGGAGCAGTTGGCCCCTGAGGACCTGTCTCGGGCTGAGCTGGCACGAACCATGGTCGTCGGGCTGATGCGTCGGGCGCGGGCGATGCAGGCCCGCCAGGCGGAGCAACTGGCCGGACGCATGGACATGCTCTGACCCGTGCTGTGGGCACGGCCGTGCTGAGAGCACGAACCGCCCTCGCGGATCATCCCTAACGTCGCTTTCAGGACAGCGACGAAAGGCATCCGAGTGATTACGGACGCTCCCTCGAAGCAGCAGGCGGCAAGGCGCACTCGCGCCGCCGCCCAGCCCGATCCGGTCCGCTGCGACATGTGCACCGAACCGCCGAGCTCAACCGGCCCGGTCCTGCCGATCGGCCCGGATGGCAAGAACGTCGACATGGGCCACCTCGGTGAGGAATACGGCTACACCAACTGCTTCCGACTTGCCCAACAGGCCGTGCGGGCATGAGCGAGAAGACGGAGCCGGCCGCTGGCCGGGCGGCGGGCGTGTGCACCTGGTGCGACGAGTGGGTGTGCGACGGCGTCATCGTCGGGGAGATCGAGCGCGATGCCGGCCCCGGCTACACCCTCGTGCGACACCAGGAGCATGTCGGTCTGCGCAAGCCGGTGGCTGTGGACCGGCCGCGGACGTGGTCGGGGTGACGGTATGTCGGGGCGCACGCCGGTGCGCAAAAACCATTAGCTCCTGAATTACTTGCTTCCTACGATTGGTGCTGCGGGTTGGCGCAGCGGGTCAGCGCGAAGGCCTCATAAGCCTTAGGTCACGGGTTCGAATCCCGTACCCGCCACCAAGCGTTGAGTGCTGGGACACGAGCGGGGCTGTAACCCCTGCGCCTTCGGGCTTGCGAGGTTCGATTCCTCGGCAGCGCACGGCAATTGCATCAACAAGGCGTCGTACCCCAACGGCAGAGGGAGCCGGTTCAGGACCGGTCCAGTGTGCGTTCGAATCGCACCGACGCTACGCAAAGCAACAAGGCGCTGTGCCCCAACTGGCAGAGGGGGCGGTCTGAGGGACCGTCGGTTGCAGGTTCGACTCCTGTCAGCGCTACGGAGGATTGGCCGAGTGGTAAGGCAGCGGCTTGCTAAGCCGTCGTCAGGTTGACGCCTGCGCAGGTTCGAATCCTGCATCCTCCGCGTTGGAAGGTCCGGCATCGGCGTGCCAAGCGCTCCAGAAAAGCGTGGCGGGTGATACCGCTGCGGGTTCAACTCCCGCACCTTCCGCTCGATCCCCGTTGGTGCAATCGGCAGTCACATCGCTCTCTGGAAGCGAAGATCGAGGTTCGAATCCTCGGCGGGGAGCGTGAATCACTGGGGATGCGCGGCCTTTCGGGCCCGGGCGTCCTCACGGATCAGGCCCAGCAGGTATTCGCAGGCAGGTGACTCGGCGCGAAAGCGGCGGAGCCAGGAGCAACTGCCGCGGCCCCAGTGGTAGGCGATCCAGTCGGCGCCGTCGCGGTCCAGGCAGTAGGCGTTGTCGGGCAGTCCGCCGTCCAGGCAGTAGGCGTTGCTCCGGAAGCCCTCGGCCTCCAACTGCGCTCGAAGCTCTTCGCGGTCCACTGCGGCCTCCCGCTCCTGGGTGAAGGTCACTCGGCCGGACGGGCGACGGTCCGGGTCAGCTGCGCGCCGGACCGGAGTTCTCGTCCACGGTCTTCGCGCTGTCGCCGACGAACCGCACCTGGTCCAGCCGGACCCCGTACTCGTCGGCGACGGCGATGACGTCGTGCCTGGTCCGGACCACGACCTCGGCGCTCAGGGGGTGCTTCCGGGGGTCGTAGACCTGCATCACGACATGCTTCGGATCGGCCTCACCTTCGACCTCATCCTTGATCCACACCTTCGCGGTACGACCGCTCACGTCGTCCATGCCCCGATCATCCGACGGCGCGGGGCTCCTCGCGACCCAGCGGACCGTCACCATCTGGACACTGGAGGCCACGCAGTGTAATCAGCCGGTAGTCCTCAAACATCCTGGTCGGCGCCCGGGGCGAGCAGCCGACAGCTCTCGAAGTTCATGCAGCCGCAGAGCAGACACTCGGCGACGGCATCCCGCAGCACTCGCAGCTGCTCGATGGACCGGTCCAGCTCGGGGAGCTTGCGTTCGGCGAGGGTCCGCCACTGCCCAGTGGCACCGTGGTCGCCGTCGGCGCTCAGCAACTGGCGGATCTCGGCGAGCGTGAACCCGGCTCGCTGGGCCATCCTGATCAACGCGATCCGCCGAACGGTGCTGACCGGATAGACCCGCCGCCCCGCGACCCTCGCCGCCTGAGGCAGCAGGCCGACGCTCTCGTAGTACCGCAGTGCGGAAGCCCGCATCCCGACCTGCCGCGCGAGGTCCCCGATGGCCAGTTCCCGCACTGATCCGTCCCCCTCGACGTCACTTGACTTCAAGCGTGCTTGAACCCTGAGTCTGAACGGGTGGCCCTCCCGTCGACAACCCGCATGCTGCCGCGCTCCTACCGGCCGCTCTTCGCCCATGTCGAGCTCCGACGGCTGCTGCCCGCACTGGCCGCCTCCGATCTGGGTGACGGGATGAGCGTGGTCGCCGTCGCCTGGCTGGCGGTCGTCATCGCGCCGCCGGGGCAGTCCGGCCTGGTCGTCGGTGCGGCGATCGCCGCCTACGCCCTGCCCGGGGCGCTCGGCGCGCTGGTCTTCGGCCGTTGGCTGCGCCGCCTCCCGGCCCGGCGCCTGCTGGCCGCGGACAGCGGGCTCCGTGCACTGCTGCTCGGCTCGGTGCCGCTGGCGTGGGCCGCGGGTGTGCTGAATCCGGTCCTCTACATCGCCCTGCTGGCCGGTTCCTCGATGCTGCACGCCTGGGGAAGCGCGGGAAAGTACTCTCTGCTCGCCGAGATCCTGCCACCGGAGCAGCGTCTGGCCGCGAACGCGCTGATCAGTTCGAGCGCCACCGCGGCCGTCATCGTCGGGCCTGCACTCGCCGGACTACTGGCGACCGCAGTCGGCCCTGCCTGGATCATCGGCTTCGACGCCGTGAGCTTCGCCGTCCTCGCGCTCCAGACCGGCCGGCTCGGCAACCCGAACGGGCCCACACCGACGGCGGAGCCGCCCGACACCGGCCGATCGAAGGCCGGCCTGCGAGTGTTGCGCGGCCAGCCGGAGCTCTTCGGAATCCTCGCCCTCACCTGGTTCTTCAACTTCCTCTACGGGCCGGTGGAGGTGGCACTCCCGCTGCATGTCACCCAGGATCTGCACTCCGGCGCGGACCTCCTCGGTCTGTACTGGACGCTCTTCGGAGTGGGGGCCGTTCTCGGCGCCCTGTCCGCGACCGCCCTGCGCAAGCTGCCGCTATGGCCGGTCACCCTCGCCATCGTCGCCGGTTGGGGCCTGACTCTGGTGCCCTTCGGCCTTGGTGCGTCCGTGAGCGTCTCACTCGTCTGTTTCGGGGTCGGCGGTGCGATCTACGGGCCGTTCACGGCGCTGACGTTCACCCTCTTCCAGGACCGCACCCCGGCGGCCCTGCTCACCACGGTCCTGGCCGCCCGCGGTGCGGCGCTGCTCACCGCCGCACCCGTCGGCACCGCCCTCGGGGGTCCGCTGACCGTGGCCCTGGGCCCCCGTCAGGTGCTGGCCGCCTCGGGCATTGCAACCGTCACCCTCGCCCTCGTCGCCGCCGCGTCACGGCTCCGGGCACGGCGGCGGAGCCGTCTGACGGATGTGCGTCAGCACCCGTCCCCGTCGGAGGCGGCGGCCAGGTGATCCGTCGGACGGCGGGTGCGGCGAGGACGGCCAGTGCGCTCAGTGTCGCCCAGGCGGCGGCGAACGCCAGGACGGTGCCCGCGCCGAACAGAGCGGCCGCAGGGCCGGCCGCCGCGAGCCCCAACGGGCCGGCCGAGTAGCTGCCCAAGGTCTGGAAGGAACTGACCCGCGCGAGCGCCCCGGCGGGGACCTGCTGCTGCAGGACGGTACCGCTGAAGGCCGCAGCCAGCGCCGAGCCGGCCCCCGCAACCAGCGCGCCCGCGGCGATCAGCGCCACCCCGGCGTGCACGGCCAGGAGCGCGCATGGGACGCCGTACCCCAGCGTGGCAACGGTGGCGCCGACCAGTGGGCGCCCGGGCCGACGGCCCAGCGCCAGCAGCCCGCCCGCCACGGCCCCCGCTCCGTACGCCGCCATGGTCAGGCCCCAGGCTCCGGCGCCGCCGGGCCGCCGGTCGAACAGCACCGGCCCGAGCAGCAGGAAAGGCCCCCAGACCACCAGGTTCACAAAGGTGAACTGCACCGTGGTGACCACCAGCCAGGAATGCGCCCGGAACTCCGCCCAGCCCTCCGCGAGGTCGCGGCGCAGCGATCGGCTCGCTGCCGCCACGAGCGACGATGCCGGAATGCGAAGCCGCCCCAGGGCCAGCACGCTCACCCCGTAGGAGGCGGCGTCGACGGCGATGACGACCGCCGGGCCGGCGACCGTGATCAGCAGGCCGGCCAGCGCCGGACCGGCGACCGCGGCGGCCGAACGCGCCAGCCCCAACAGGGCGTTGGCGTCGCCGAGCCGGTCGACCGGGGTGATCTCGACGGTGAGGGCGCTCAGCGCCGGTCGGAAGAACCCCTCCCCCGTTCCCCGGACCGCCGCCAGCAGCACGAACAGCCAGATCTGCGGCCGTCCGTGGTCGAGCAGCAGTGCGGCGGCGAAGGCCGCCTGCGCCGCGCACCGAAGCGCATCCGCGCCCAGCATCACCCGCCGTCGGCCGAACCGGTCCGCGGCCACGCCGCCGAGCAGTAGGAAGACGACCTGGGGCGCGATCCCCGCCGCCATCACCCAACCCAGGTCGGCTGCGTCGCCGCCGCCGTCCAGCACGGCGAAGGCGACCGCGGGGGTCGACATCGCCGTACCGAGCAGCGAGGTGGCGTATCCAGCCCAGAAGGTACGGAAATCACGGCCCTCAGGGCCGCGCAACACGCCTGCTCTCACGACCGATGCCTGCCGCCGGCCTCCGGCGCTGCTCCGCCGCGGGTCCACGGCCTGGCGGAGGCGCCGTCCTGCGGGAGGCCGAACCCGGCCGTGATCCGGCCGCGCAGGGTGCGCAACTCGGATGCGGTGTCGACCGGACGGTCGAGCACATCGCCGAGGCTCTGGCGGATCATCCCGTCGAGGGACATACCCCTGCGGTCCCGGAGGACTCGATCGGCACGGTCGAGGTGGTCGGCGACCGTGCCGAGCAGTTGCTCGACCTCGGCCCGGGGCCGGGGCCGGGCCGTCACGGCGTGGCGCAGGGCGAACAGGCCCTCACGCGCCCGTCGGACATCACCGGTCGCCGGACCCTGAAGCCGTTCGACGGCGTCCAGCAGGGAGGCGAGCGCATCGATCCGAGCGCAGAGGTCACCCTCCGTCAGACCGGCACGCCGATGGACGTCGGCCAGCCCGGCGGCGAAGTCGAACACCGCGTCCGAGCGGGCGATGTAGCCGTCCCTGACGCCCCGTACGAACTCATCCGTCTCGTCGAACCCGTCGTCGTGCACCTGATCGTCGGTCATCCGAGCTCCCCTCCTTCAACCTCTCCCTGATCGACTCCTTGAGCGTGCGGCGGGCCCGGGCGATGTTCTGCCGGACCGCGGCCTGCTCCATTCCGAGCAACGCGGCGATCTCGGCGGTGCTCCAGCCCTCGTAGTGCAGTCCGAAGACCTGCCGCTGCCGGTTCGGCAGCGCCGCGAGCAGTGCGAGGACGAACTCCTGCTGCCGGCCCGCCTCCACGGCGTCGACGGCGTCAGCGGTCGTCCCCGCTGCCTCGACCAGATCCGGCGGGTCGGCCACCAGAACGACTTCGACCGGCGACCGGCCACCGCCGCCCGCACGGCCACCGGACCCGTGCAGCGATCGCAGGTACCAGCGCACGGCGACGGTCCGCAACCAGGCCGGCCAGGCGCCCGGGTCGCGGATCCGATCCCTGGCGCGCAGCGCGGACGCGAAGGCCTCCTGGACCGCGTCGCACGCCTCCGCCTCGCTCGCGCCATGGCTTCGGACGTGCCACACCAGGGCCGAACGCTGCTGCCGGTAGAGCAGGACGAAGTCCTCATCGGACACGGATTCCTCGGTCACCCCCGGCAGTTCCCTTCTCCCCAGGACGGCACAGCACCGACCACACAGCTAGGTGCACCCGGCCGCGGAATCCGTGACATCGGCCTATCGGTCTACCGGCCTACCGGGGCTGGGGACCGCACTCCAGCCCGCGCAGCAGGATGGCGAGGCCCTGCCCGAACTCCTGCTCCGGCGGGACAGACCGGGCGTCGCGCGCGGTGGCGGCCAGGTGCGGGTAGTCCGCCGACGGCAGTCCGGCGATCGCGACGGTGCCGGTTCCCGACAGCGGTCCCAGGTGCTCGACCTGGAGCGCGCCGATCAGATAGCTGAGCAGGGCGCGGAAGGCGACCACCCGCTGCACTCCGGAGAAGCCTGCCTCCGTCAGGACCCCCAACATGGCTTCGCCCCAGGCCAACGAGGCGGCCGAGTCGTGCCGGTGCAGCAGGAGCAGCGGCACCACCGAGGGGTGTGCGGCGACGGCCGCGCGGACCCGTTCGACCAGCAGCGTGAGCCGTTCGGTCCAGGGCGCCTCCGGCGGGGTGGCCAACTCCGCCGAGGCGAGGACGCCGGCCACCACCAGGCCCTCCAACTGCTCGCGGTCCCGGACGTAGCGGTACAGCGCCATGGTGCTCATCCGCAGTTCGCTGCCCACGGCGCGCATCGACAGGCCGGCCGGTCCGTCCCGGTCGATGACCGCGAGCGCGGCGGCAGCGATCTGATCGTGCGTCAGGGAGCGTGGGCGGGGCATGGCTTGACAGCGTACAACATACGCGCATAGCGTCGTAGGCGTACGCCATACACCTACAAGGGGGCGGCAACATGTCCAGGGAAGCCAGCGGCACCACGGACAGGAAGTTCCAGCCGGGGGACGCCATCGCCGAGCGCTCGCTCGACACCGTCAACGGCGGACCCGTCAGCCTGCTGCCGGACTCCGGCGCACGGCTGACGCACCTGCAGTTCCGGCGGTTCGCCGGCTGCCCGATCTGCAATCTGCACCTTCGCTCGATCGCGGTGCGCCACGAGGAGCTCCGTGCAGCCGGGATCCGCGAGGTGGCGGTCTTCCACGCGGGCGCGCCGGAACTGCTCCCGCACGTCGCCGACCTGCCCTTCGCCGTCGTCGGCGACCCCGGGAAGCGGCTCTACCGGGAGTTCGGCGTCGAGTCCGCACCCCGAGCGCTGCTCGACCCCCGCGCCTGGCCGATCGTGCTGAACGCGGTGGCCCGCGGCCTGTGGGCGGTCCTGCGCCGTCGGGGGCACCTCCCCGCCACCAGGCCCTCCGGCGGCCGCCTCGGCCTGCCCGCGGACTTCCTGATCACGACCGACGGCCGCATCGCCGCCTGCAAGTACGGCGAACACGCGGGCGACCAGTGGTCGGTCGACGACCTGCTGGCCCTGGCCGCCGAGGCGCCCGCAGCGGCGCACCGGACCATCCCCTGAATCACAACCACTCAGGTCACGCCCAAAAACGCTCAATGGTTGATCAGTTCACCTGCATCTCCGGGCAATTGCCGAACAACTGCGGGTCACTGCCGACCGGCCCGGTCGGAGTTCGAAACGCTTCCCTGACCGGGCGGCGGTGCGGCCGCCCGGCTCGCCGCACCGGCCCGGGAGGTCGCCAGCATGGCCACACCGCAGTGGAAGCAGCTCGTCGACCACGTCATGTCCATCCCGGAGCGGGTCTACGAGACCTGGGTGAGCGGCGAGGGCTGGGACAACCGGACCCAGTTCGGCAAGGAGTACGGCGAGGACGGCGTCAGCTGGTGCGCGATTTTTGACTGGGACATGTTCAACGACGTGGGGCTGAGTGCCATCGTGCCCAAGCTCGACAACGTGTCCGCGATCGCCGCCCATGCCAAGGCGAACGGCCAGTGGTCGGAGTACCCCAGCGTCGGTGCCGAGGTCGACTTCGGCAACGGCGCGCACACCGAGATCGTCGTCGGTTTCGACGCCACCGACGTCTACACCAAGGGCGGCAACAGCATCCAGAGCGGTGCCAGCGACAACGGTCAGGGCAACGGCGTGTGGAGCCACTCGCACGCGCGCACCAGCTCCTACGTGACCGGGTACTTCGCGCCGCGCTTCCCGGACGGGCAGTGCCCGCCGACCGCCGATCCGCACGACTACCGTGGCGGCCTGGCGGTGACGTCCTGGCGCTGGTCCTCCGCGTCTAGCCGGAGCGTCACCGTCAGCCTCGCCAATGTCATCGACTCCGCCCATCGCGACGGCCCCGCCCCGCAGGGCAGCGCCGCGCACCGCGCGGACGTCCTCCCGGTCGAGCAGGCCCTGCAGTCCGAGGGGCTGCTCCCCGCGCAACGGGTCGACGGCTCCTTCGGCACCGACACCGTGACCGCCTACGCCGCCTGGCAGCGCCGCCTCGGCTTCACCGGCCCCGACGCCAACGGCATCCCCGGCCAGACCAGCCTCGCCAGACTGGGCAGCAAACACGGTTTCACCGTCCGCTGACCGCCCCGCCCGAACCCACGCGCGAACCCCTGACCGAACCCCTGACCGAACCTCAGCCCAACCCCCCGGCCGCCCCGATAGAGTGACGCACTTCGAGAGCCGATCACCGGGGGATGACCATGGCCACGGACACGACCGCACCATCAGCCGTACGACCGGGCTCGACGGTGGGCACCCTGCCGACGGCGGTCAGGGTGGGAGCGGTACTGACCCTGCTCGCCGCCGTCGCCGCGGTCGTGATGCTGTTCCTGCCCGTCGACCCGACGCTCAGCTCCGCCCAGTCGGACCAGCTCGATTCCCCCGTCTACCTGCACTGCGGCTCCGTCGTCTCACCGTCCGGGGACGATGTGCTGGGCAAGGACGGAGGCGGGTACTCCGGCGCCCCCGGCCAGGTCTGTGCCTCGGCCAGGATCACGCGCGGCGGCTGGGCCGGGGCGGTGCTGGGTGGCGGCATCGTCGTGCTGATCTTCTCGATGCTCATCGGCGACGGCACCGCCGGGCCGGTCCGCCCTGCCGATCCTTCCGAGCCCGGAAACCCTGAGCCCACGCACCCTGTGCCCACAAAGCCTGAGTCCACAGACCCTGTGCCCGCGCAGCCTGCCGAACCTGCGTAACCCGAGCTGGACGCTACGCGTCCGCGGCCTCCTCCCGCTCCAGCGCGCGGGCCAGCGCCTCGAACCCGGCGTCGGCCCCGGACAGGTCCCCGTTGCCGGTCGCCCGGTCCACGACGAAACCCCGCAGGGTCGCCAGGATCATCTCCGCGACCTCGAGTTTCCGCTGGTCGGACCAGCCCTCCGGGCAGAGCGACAGCAGCGAGGGCAGGTACTGCTTGGTCGCCCCCTGCCCCAGTTCCGCGTAGCGCACCGGGTCGTACATCGCCAGGCCGATGGCCTGGTCGAGGACGCGCCGCAGCCCGGTCTCCTCGCCCATCAGGATCGGCCAGATGGCGCGCACCCGGTCCGCCAGCGTCTGCGGGGCCGGCCGGCCGGAGCCCTGGGCGGCGGTCAGCGCATTGTCGATCCGCCGTCCGCGCAGTTCGAAGACCGCCTGCTTGAGCAGGTCCTCGACGCCGTCGAAGTAGTAGAGCAGCACCTTGTGGGTGGTGCCGGCCGACCGTGCGGCGCGGCGCAGCGAGAAGTCCGCCAGGCCGTTGACCGCCAGGTCGTCGGTGACCCGGCGGAGCAGGTCCTGGCGCCTGGCCTCGCCGCGCCGTGATCCCGTCGAGCGCCGATAACCGGCCGTCGTATCGGCAGCGTCCATGGTCGGACGTCCTCTCTCGCAGTGGGTGCACGACCCGACCGATGATGCCAGGCCCGCCGATCGCGACGAGGACGTCGCCCGATCGCACCGAAAGTCCTGACGCAATAGTGAGCCACGTGGTTCACTTCTCACAGGGATGGCTCAGCACCAGACGATGGAGGTCTCCATGAGGGTGTCCGTCCGACCGCAGAAAGTCAGCTTCGCCAGCGGCGGCGTCGAGTGCGCCGCGCTGCACCACCCCGGGACCAACGGCGGCTGCGTGATCATGGCCGGCGGGACCTCGGTCACCAAGGAGCCGGCCAGCGAGCTGTTCGCCCGGCGGTTCAACGAGGCCGGGTTCGCCGTCCTCGCCTTCGACTACCGCCGGTTCGGCGAGAGCGGGGGCGCTCCCCGCCAGGTCGTCGACATCGGCGAACAGCTCGCCGACTGGCAGGCCGCGATCGGCTTCGCGGCCGGACTCCCCGACGTCGACCCGGCGGCGATCTCGCTCTGGGGCTTCTCGTTGTCGGGCGGCCATGTCATCCGGATCGCCGCGGACAACCCGCAGTTGGCCTCGGTGATCGCGCAGACACCGCTCGCCGACGGCAGGGCCGCCGCGCCCAACGCGCTGCACAGCATGACCCCGCTCGCGCTGCTGCGGCTGACCGGCCTGGCCGTCGCGGACGCCCTCGGCGCGCTGGTCGGCCGGAAGCCGCTGCTGGTGCCGGCAGCGGGGGTGCGCGGTGCGGTCGCGTCGCTGACCACCCCGGACGCCATGGACGGCCAGCGGGCGCTGGACCCCGACCACCGCCACCCCGACTGGGAGCAGACGGTCGCCGCCCGGATCGCGCTCCAGGTCGGCCGCTACCGGCCGGGGCTCGAGGCCGCGCAGGTGCGCTGCCCGCTGCTGGTGGTCGTCTGCGACCAGGACAGCAGCGTGCTCCCGGAGCCCGGCGTCCGCGCGGCCGCGCTGGCCCCGGCCGGGGAGCTGGTCCGGCTCCCCGGCCGGCACTACGCGCCGTTCCTGGAGTCGCACGAGCAGGCCGTCGAGGCCGAACTGTCCTTCCTGCGCCGGCATCTGCCATGACCGGTATCGAACTGTCCACCGGGACGATCGCCCTCCAGGACACCGGTGGTGACGGTCCGCCAGTCGTGCTGCTGCACGGGATGCTGATGGACGCCTCGCTGTGGGACGCGGTGGTCACCGACCTGTCGGCCGACCACCGTTGTGTGGCGCCGACCCTGCCGTTCGGTGCGCACCTGCATCCGGTGCACGCCGACGCCGACCTCTCGCTGCCCGGGATCGCCTCGCTGGTGGCGGAGTTGCTGGAGCGGCTCGACCTTCAACAGGTCACCCTCGTCGGCAACGACACCGGCGGCGCACTGGTGCAGTTGCTGATGGGCGAGGGCAACCCCCGGGTGGACCGGGCCGTGCTCGTCTCCTGCGAGGCGTTCGACAACTTTCCACCGGGGCTGACCGGCAAGACCCTCGCGCTCGCCGGCAGGCTCCCGCCGCGGCTGTTCGGCCTGTTCATGCAGCAGATGCGGCTGCGTGCGCTGCGACGGCTGCCGATCGCCTTCGGGTGGCTCACCCGGCGCGGGGACGCCGCCACCGCCCGCTGGGTCCGACCGGCGATGGGGCAGCAGGGCATCCGGAGGGACGCGGTGCGGATGCTCCGGGCGGCCTTCACGGATCGTCAACTCCTGCTCCGCGCAGCCGAGTCGCTGCCGTCGTTCGACAGACCGGCGCTGGTGGTCTGGGCCGACGGGGACCGGGTGATGCCGGTCGAGCACGGCCGGCGGCTGGCCCGACTGCTGCCGCAGGGGCGGCTGGTCGAGGTACCGGACAGCCGCACGCTTATCCCGCTGGACCAGCCGGCCGAACTGGCCGGGCTGATCCGCGCGTTCGTCCGGGAGCCGGCCCGCGGGGAGGAGGTCCGCTGACCGGACCGGAAGCCCGCCGACGGGACGGGAAGCCCGATAAATCCCAACTGCCCCACGCGATCTCCGTGCTAGCGTTCGACCCGGCTCGAAGGGAGTGAGCGTGACCAAGCTCAATCAGATCATCGCGGTGGAGAAGGGCGTCAAGTCCAAGTCCTTCGCCGACCTCACCCAGGCGCACCACGACGTCCAGAAGACCGCGCTCCTGGCCGGCATCTCGCGGACCTACCAGCCCAAGGACGAGGAGGGCGACCAGTTCCCGCCCGAGTCGACCCGGGTGCAGGTGAAGGCCGAGGACGTGCTGAGGTCCACCGCCACCACGCTGACCCGTCTCTTCGACGTCACCGCGACCAAGGACTGGGCCAACTGCACGGCCAAGGCCGACGTCGTGGTCGACGGCGACGTCATCGTCGAGGGTGCACCGGTCAGCTATCTGCTGTTCCTGGAGAAGCAGTTGGTGGACCTGCACACCTTCGTGAAGAAACTGCCGGTGCTGGACGCCTCGGAGGCCTGGTCGCGGGACGAGTCGACGGACTCCTGGCGCACCGAGCCGACCCGGACCATCCGCACCCGCAAGGTGATGCGGAACCACGTCAAGGCCGAGGCCACCGAGAAGCACCCGGCACAGGTCGAGGTCTACACGGAGGACGTCGCCGTCGGCTACTGGACCACCGTCAAGTTCTCCGGGGCCCTGCCCGCGAAGCGGGTCAACGACCTGCTGGAGCGGGTGGAGAAGCTGCAGCAGGCGGTCAAGTACGCCCGGGAGGAGGCCAACGGCGCGGAGGTCAGCGACCGGCGCGTCGGCGGAAAGGTGTTCGGCTACCTCTTCGGGTAGCCCCACAGACCCCCCGTCCTCGGGCGGGGTGCGCCAAGGAGCGCAAGCTGAAACTGAAGCTTGTCGTGACCGACGCGGTCCAGTGGAGGTTCGACTCCTCCCCCCGGCACCAGCGGGCCGGGGTAGCCCAAGCAGGCAGAGGCAGCCGCGATCAATCTCAGACTCTCGCTCCAGATTCAGTATTCGCCGCCGAGCGCCAGATCGAGCGAGTGCGGACGACCATCGTCGGATGCCGGTTCAAGTCCGGCCCCCTGCTCCAGCGCGCAGGGGTAGTTCAAAGGCAGAACACGGCGATTTGAGAATGATCCGCAACTCTTCAACGTGCTGGCGCCAGCAATTGGGTGGCATCACCAGAGGCCCGGGAGATGGATACCGCTCCCGGGTCTCGTCACGTCCCCCACCCCGTCTCGTCCCCAACCCGTCGGCCGTCGCACCGGACCGGCCTCAGCGCTGCCGTGCCCGGACGGCCACTTCGGACGGGTCGGCGCCGGCGCCCTTGAGCATCTTGGCGGCCCGGCTGCCCGGGTCGGAGGCCAGTTCGGCGAGCAGGTCCAGCGGGTCCGCCTCCCCGGCGTCCCGTACCAGGGCGGCGACCCGGGCCCGGCCGACCGCGGCCTCCGCGGCATCGCTCAACCCCGGCTGCAGCGCCAGTCGCTGCCTGGGTATGCCGGCCCCTTCGTCCGCACTCTCGCCCTCCCCCTGCTGCCAGTCGCGACCGAAACCGATGCTGCGCTGGGCCAGGTACCCCATCAGCCGGGTCGCCTGGGTGGGCTGCGGGGCGGCCAGGCCGAGCACCTGCTCGTCGGATTCGAGCAGGGCGTGCAGCAGGTGCCCGCTGTCGATCTCGGCGTCACCCGCGCGGACGGCGCGCCGCCGGGCGCGGGCCATCACCGGCGCGAGCACACCTGCCGGCTCGGGGAGTCGGCGCCCGCGTTCGCTGTGAACGTCTTCGGCACCATAGAGGTCAGGGAACACGTGGTCCACCACATCGTCAGCAGGGACGGGGCAGAAGAAGCAGCGGCCGGCTGCCGGTCGCCACGTCGAAGTCTGCTGCGCAGCGTGAGCAGGAGTCAACCCACAGATACGATCGTCCCACAGCGAACACCCAGCTTCAGCTGACCCGCAGCCGGAGTCCCGGCCTCCGGGACCGCCCCCCAACTGCCCTGTTCCACACGTCCGCCACCCTACGCGCCGCCATTCGCCATCCGGCGCGCGGTTGCACGACCAGGCGTGCGAGGACCCTCCGCGCCCCCGATCGACCGCAACCACCGCCGTCCGCGACACGTCGGACACCACAACGGCCACACCCGTGCCGCGCCGCCGCCGTTCCCGGAGCCCTCCATCGATCCCCTACCAGCGCCGCGCCGCGCCGGCCGATCCCCGGCCGGCGGACCGGCCCGCACCGACAAGCCGCTGCTGTACCTGGACGTCGACGGCGTGCTCAACCCGGTCTGCCCGCGCCCCGAGGGCGACTTCACGATCTACCGGATCCAGGGCAGCACGGTGCTGATATCCGCCCGGCACGGTACCTGGCTGCGCGAACTCGCCGAGGTCTACCAGCTCGTCTGGGCCAGCACCTGGGAGGCCTACGCCAATCTCTGCATCGCGCCGCTGCTGCAACTGCCCGAGCTGCCGTTCGTACCGGTGGGCCGACGGGCGGGCGGCGACTGGCTGCCGATCGTGCGGCACGCCGCGGGCCGGCCCTTCGCCTGGGTCGACGACCTCATCCCGGACACCGTGCTGCGGGACAGCGAGGCCCGGGGCGGGCCGCCGTCCTTCCGGGTCCGCCCGGGCCCCGGCCCCCCGCTCCCCCCCCCGTGGGCAAAGGTGGGGCCCCCCCCCCCTCCCACGGGGCCTCCGGGCCGTTGTCGGCCTCGGCCCGACCCGTGTCGGTGAGCTGGAACAGCTTCTTGCCGCCGGTCTCCTCGCTGCTGATCAGTCCCTCCTCCTCCAGCATCTGGAGGGTGGGGTAGACCGATCCAGGGCTGGGCTTCCAGCTGCCGCCCGAGCGCTCCGCGATCTCGCGGATCATCTCGTAGCCGTGCATCGGCCGGTCCTTCAGCAGGGCCAGCAGCGATGCGCGGACGTCGCCGCGCCGGGCCCGGCCGCCGTGACGGCCGCCGCGCCCACCGGGGCCTCCGCCCCGGAAGGGGCCGAAACCGGGTCCGAACGGTCCCGGACCGAAGCCGGGACCTCCGGGGGGCGGGCCGAACCCGCCGAACGCCTGACGGAACTCGGCGCGCGGACCGCGCCCCCGGTGACCGTGTTCTCCGCGCCCGCCCCGGCCGGGTCGGCCTTCGGGCTGCGCGCCTTCTTCGAATGGATTTCCTGTACGCATGATCTTCGTCCTTTCATGAACGACTTCTATCGAGTGGTCTCGATGCCTCAACGATATATCGGTAGTAGTCGTTCGGCAAGGCCGAATCTCAAGATCTTCTACTCGGTCCGCAGCGCCGTGGCGGTCCGGGCCTTCGCCGCCCATCCGGCCGGGAGCATCGCCCCGCACACCGCGACGGCCACCCCGCCCACGCCCAGCAGGACCAGCTCCAGCAGTCCGTAGACGTCCTCGATCTGCGACGGGGTGCCGCTGCCCGCGGTCCGCATCATCACCGGGATGATGTAGTCGTGCAGCGCCAGCCCGATCGGGACGCCGAGCGCGGCACCGACCAGCCCCGCCCCCACCACCGAGGACAGCACCTGGGCCACGGTCTGACCGGGCGTCATCCCGACCGCCTTGCACACCCCCAGGTCGTGCACCCGCTCCCGGGTGTCCAGGACCACCGAGTTGAGCACCCCGAGCCCGGCCACCGAGACCAGCATCAGGGTCAGCAGCACCGACATCGCGTCGAAGGCCACCACGACC
Organism: Streptacidiphilus jeojiense; assembly: GCF_000719095.1. Lineage (GTDB taxonomy): Bacteria > Actinomycetota > Actinomycetes > Streptomycetales > Streptomycetaceae > Streptacidiphilus > Streptacidiphilus jeojiensis. Next base: position 45,890 of record NZ_JOEH01000048.1, read on the forward strand.
GGGCTCACGTGCTCCGTCTCGTTCGCCTCGACCTGCACGCCGCTGGACTGCAGGGCGGTGCGGAGCCCGCTGGTGTAGGCCGCGACCTCGGTGCCCGGCTTGAGCACCACGTCGTAGAAGACCGGGTGCAGCCCGGGCTGGGCCCCGGCCAGCGTGGCCATGTCGGTGTTGATGGTCAGCCCGGCGTTGCCCGGGTCGAAGTCCTCGCCGACGATCCGCACCGGCACCTGCACGCCCTGGTCGACCAGGGTGACGGTGTCGCCGACCTTCGTACCGGTGGTGGTCAGGAAGTGCGTGGGCACCACGATCTCCCCGGGGCCGTGGAACCAGCGGCCGGAGATGAGGGCGAACGCCTCGGCGGAGGACGGCCCCTGGTAGAGCCGGACCCGGATCGTCCCGGTGCCGCCGGCCACGCTGACGGTCCCCTGGCTCTGCCCGATGGCCGCCGCGGTGCCCGGCTGGGCCAGGATGGCCGCCCGTACCTTCGCCGGATCCGCCTGCGCCGGAGCGCTGCCGCCCGCGGCGACCGGCGCCGGTCCGTCACCGCCGAGGAACACCGAGACCGGGATGCTGCCCTGCGGGTGCCGCGCGGTGGTCACCGCGCTGGCGGACGAGGTCAGCCCGATGGCGAAGGTGGCCGCCGTGGTCCCGAACACCACCGCGGCCAGCAGCGCCGCCGAGCGGACCGGTCGGGCGAAGGGCGCGGCCAGTCCCAGCGTCACCGCCCTGGGCAGCGGCAGCCGGGCCGCGAGGCGCTGCGCCCAGCGCCCCCGGCCGGTGCGCGGCGCGCGTCCCACCGCGAGCGCCTCCACCGTACGCAGCCGGCCCGCCCGCAGGGCCGGCACCAGCGCCGCCACGGCGACCAGGACCAGCGCGGCGGCCGGCACGGCCAGGTCGATCCACCAGGTCACCGCGGAGGCACTGCCCCCGTACATCTGCGCGGTGTCGCCCATCAGCGGCATCGCCAGCACATTGCCGAGCACCACCCCGATCACCGCGCCCACGCTGGACGGGATCAGCGCCTGCGCCAGATAGGCCCGGACCACCTGACCCGGCGTCAGTCCGATCGACTTCAGGATGCCGATCCTGCGGATCTGCGCGCCCACCGCCCCGCTGACCACGCTGGCGATGATGATCACCGACATCAGCAGGCCGAGCACTCCGAAGGCCAGCATCACCGGCACGAACAGCGCGGTGTTCTCGTCGGCCGCCAGCTTCACGTCCAGGTAGGACTGTGCGCTCACCATCGCGCCCTTGGGCAGGGCCGCCGCGATCGCGGCCCGGTCCGCGTTCACCTCGGCGGTGGTCGCCGCGGAGCTGAAGCGGTAGAGCATCTGCGCGCTGGTCGCCGCACCGGCCGTGCGCAGCGCGTCGATCTCGGCGGGGACCACCCAGCCGTCCGCGCTGTCGGTGACCGACGAGGCCAGGCCGACCACGGTCAGGGTGGGGCTGCCGGCCGCACCGGAGGTCTTCAGCGTGGTGCCGAGCCTGGTGTCCGGCCCCACCGAGTTGGCGTCCGTGGAGAGCACGATCTCCCCCGGCTTGGACGCCCAGCGCCCCGACCGCAGGGTGACGTCGTCGACGCCGCCACCGGCCGTGGCCCGTCCGACGACGGTCTCGGTCTGCTGGAGGTCGGCGCCGTCCGGACCGGGCGGGTCGATCTGCGCCACCTGGTACGGGCCCGAGCTAGCGGTCACCCCGGCCAGCCGCCCAGTGGCCGCGATCTGTTCGGCCGTCGCCCGGCCCTCGTCGAACTGCGCGGTCAGCTGCGCTCCGTGCTGCCGGGCGAAGGCGGTGTCGAACGGTGCCGACGCGCTCGCCATCAGCGACCCGGCGACCACCGCCGAGGCCACCGCCATCAGTACGGACAGGGTCATCACGATGGTCTGCACCCGCCGTCGGCCGACCCGGCCCAGCCTGATCCGCCCGCCTCCGCTGCCGCTGCGGCCCCGCCGCATCCACCCGGCGCTCATCGGACGACCTCCGCGTTCCTGCTGCGGTCCACCGCGACGTGCCCGTCCACCAGTTGGATGGTCCGCTCGGCGCAGGCCTCGGCGAGAACCAGGTCGTGGGTGACCAGGACCACGGTCTGGCCGCTGCGGTGCAGATCGACCAGCAACTGCCGCACCTCGTGCCCCGACGCGGTGTCCAGCGCCCCGGTCGGCTCGTCCGCGAGCAGCAGGGCCGGGCGGTTGACCAGCGCCCTGGCCACCGCGACCCGCTGCCGCTCGCCGCCGGACAGCCGGCCCGGGTAGGCGTCGGCGTGCTTGGCGATACCCAGCACGCCCATCAGCTCGGCCGCCCTGGTGGCGGCCTTCCCCCGTGCGCTGCCCGCGAGTTGGGCCGGGAGCAGGATGTTGTCCCGCACCGTCAGGTCGTCCAGCAGGTTGAAGAACTGGAACACCATCCCGATCCGCTCGCGGCGGAAGCGTGCCAGCGCCTTCTCGCCGAGTCCGTCGATCTGCAGCCCTCCGACGGACACCCGGCCCTCGGAAGGCCGGTCCAGCCCCGCGACCAGGTTCAGCAGGGTCGACTTGCCGCTGCCCGAGGGACCGGTCACCGCCACGGCCTCGCCCTCGGCGACGGTCAGCGTCACCGGACCCAGTGCCGGTGCGCCGGCGCTGTCGTAACGCTTGACCACGCCTTCCAGTTCGATCACATTCGCCATTGCCGGGCCCGTCCCTGTCGTCTCGTCCGTGTTGTCGTCGCCGCGGCTCTCCCCCGGCGGCAACGACGTTAGGAGCGCGGGCAGTCGGGCCGCGTCGGCCGTCGAAGCGACCTTTCGTCGGCCACGCGGACGACTCCACCCGGGGTCATCCCTGCGATGTACATCCCCCGGCGTCCGGGGTGATCAGCAAGACGGATGCGCCCGCGGCCGGAACGGCCGCAGAATGGCCCCATGGAACTGGTAGGAGGGCGCGACCTGCGCCGATATCTGCGCACCGTACTGCGTCCCGAGGGGCAGGCCGTCCGGCTGCCGCGCTGGTCCCGGCGGGCCGACGCGGTGTTCGCGGTTCTGCTCACCGTCCTCGTGCTGCTCTCCATGCGCCACGCCGTGATCACCTGGCAGGGGCCGGTCACCGCGTATCCGTTCCCACCGACGGCTCCGGTCCCGCCGCAGCCGGTGGACCTGACGGCCGTCCCGCTCACCCCGGACTGGCACCACTACCTGGCCGGCGCGGTGGCCGCCCTGGCCCTGGCGGCGCGGCGGCGGTACCCGCTGGTCGCCTTCTGGGTGGTGCTGATCGCCCTGCGCAGCGACTACTTCCTGCCGGTCGTGGTCACCCTGCTGATCAGCGGGATCGCCATCTGCGCGGCGGTCCTGCACAGCCGCAACCAGATCCCGGTGCTGGGCAGTCTCCTGCTGGCCGCGCTGCTGGCGACCACCATGTTCCAGAACGCGGACACGGCCGTGCCGCCGATGCTCATCCTGATGCTGGTCCTCGGTCTGATCGGTGGCACCGCCCGGTTCTGGCGGGCCCGGGTGGCCGCCACCCAGCTCCGGATCGCCGAGATCCAGCAGGCCCAGGAGACGGCGATGCGCCAGGCCGTAGAGGAGGAGCGCTCCCGGATCGCCGGCGAGCTGCACGATGTGGTCACCCACAACGTCAGCGTGATGGTCATTCAGGCCGGAGCGGCCCGAACCGTGTTGGACACCTCCCCGGAGATGGCCAAGGAGGCGATGCTCGCCGTCGAGGCCGGGGGGCGCGCGGCGATGGCCGAACTCCGGCACGTCATGGGCCTGTTGGCGGCCTCGGGCACCGGCGGCCGGCCGAAGGACCTCAGGGACGGCCGTCCCACCGCGGAGGAGCTGGTGCCGCAGCCGGGCCTGGGCCAGCTCACCCCGCTGGTCGACCGGGTCCGCGCGGCCGGGACCCCGGTCTCGGTGTCGGTGTCGCTGCCGTCCGAACCACTGCTGTCCGGAATCGATCTGACGGCCTATCGGGTGGTCCAGGAGGCGTTGACCAACACCATCAAGCACGCCGTCGGCGCGGCCTCCTCGGTCACCATCGGGCACTCCGCCGGGGTGCTGGAGATCGAGGTGGTCGACACCGGCGGCACCCCGGGGTTCCAGTCGCTGACCGGAAACAGCCGCGGCCTGCTCGGCCTGCGCGAACGGCTCGCCGTCTACGGCGGCACGCTTGACGCAGGGCGTACGATCAACGGCGGCTTCCGGGTGGAGGCCCGCATCCCTTTGGAACACACCCCTTCGAGCACGGCATGAGGCACACCGGATGAGGAGCACCGCGTGACCCAACCGCCCCTGCGCGCCGTCATCGCCGACGACCAGGCGCTGGTCCGCACCGGCTTCGGGATGATCCTGGCGGCCGACGGGATCGAAGTGGTGGCCGAGGCCGCCAACGGCGCGGACGCCGTCGCCGCGGTCCGGCGCACCCGGCCGGACGTGGTCCTGATGGACATCCGGATGCCCGAACTGGACGGCCTGGAGGCCACCCGGCAGATCATGGCCGGTGGATCGGACGGGACCAGGGTCCTCATCCTCACCACCTACGACCTGGACCACTACGTCTACGCGGCGCTGACCGCCGGCGCCAGCGGCTTCCTACTCAAGGACGTCACCCCCGAGCACCTGGTCGCCTCGGTCCGCCTGGTCCGCTCCGGCGACGCCCTGCTCGCCCCGACCATCACCCGCCGGCTGATCGAGCGCTTCGCACCCCGGGACGAGGTCAAGGCGACCCGGCACCGCGACCTGTCCGAACTGACACCCCGTGAGCTGGAGGTGCTGCGACTGCTGGCCACCGGCCTCAGCAACGCCGAACTGGCCGACCGGCTCACTCTCAGCGCCACCACGGTGAAGACCCATGTGGCCCGGATCCTCTCCAAGTTGGGCCTGCGCGACCGGGTCCAGGCCGTGGTCCTGGCCTACGAGACCGGCCTGATCTCCCCCGGCGCCGCGACGACCGACGCCTAGGTCCTGTCTGGGGTTCCGGCGCGGGCCGGCCACCGAGTGGCACGGCCCGCGCCGACCGGGATCAGCCGACGTTGAGGGCGGTGTCGTCCAGGACGAACGAGGTCTGGTCGACGCTGTCCTCGGCACCGGTGAACTTCAGGGTGACCGTCTGTCCGGCGTAGGAGGCCAGGCTGAAGCTGCGCTGGGTGTAGCCGGAGGCGGCGTTCAGGTTGGAGTAGGTGGCCAGGGTGGAGAGCACCGTGCCGGAGCTGTTCAGCAGTTGCACCTTCAGGGTGTCGTAGGCCGTGCTGGTGGTGGTCTCCGCGGTGTCGATGTGCAGGTAGAAGCTGAGCGCGTAGCTGGAGCAGCCGCTGGGCAGGGTCACCGACTGGGACAGCGTGTTGGTGGTGGTCGTTCCGTAGCCGTCCAGCCAGGCGTCGTAACTGCCGGTGCGGGCGGGCTCCTTGGTGCCGCTGTAGATGTTGCTGCTGGTGCTGGCGGTCCAGGGCGAGGCGGAGCCGGTCTCGAAGCCGGGGTTGCCGAGCAGCTGGCTGGAGGCGCAACTACCGGTCGAGGTGGGCGAAGCACTCGCCGAGGCGCTCGCACTGGCCGACGTGCTCGCGGAGGCGCTGGCCGAGGCACTCGCCGAGGCGGTGGAGGTGGAGCCGCTCGCGCCGGCGAGCCAGGCGGTGGCGTTCAGCGCGAGGGCGGCGTTGGTGGCGGTGGTGTCGTTCCACCCGTCGTACAGGGTGTTGCCCGACTGGCCGGTGCCGTCGTCGACGTCCGAGCTGTCGCCCCAGATGGCGACCTTGCCGGAGCCGAAGCCGCTGGTGACGAAGAAGGCGCCGGTGTTGCCGCTGTAGCCGCTGCGGTAGAGCAGGCCCTTGACCGCTGAGTTGTCGGCCGGGGTGAGCGTGAAGGTGGTGCCGTTGTAGAAGTCGCTGCCGGTGACCGTGCCGAAGCTGCCGTTCAGCACCGGGTTGGTGGAGTCGCTGATGGCCTTGGGCGTGCCCGAGGCGATGTTCAGCAGGTCGACCGAGAAGCCGAAGGGGTCGGTGCTGTCCACGGTGTTGTTGGTCATCAGGTCGTTGATGATCGCCGGGGAGTCGTAGCCGTCGCTGTTGCGGTCGCTGCCGGTGTGGTCGGAGATCAGGAACAGACCGCCGCCGTTCTTCACGAAGTTCATCAGCGCGGTCTTCTCCGCCGCGGTGAACAGCGTGTTCGGCTCGTCGATGACGACCTCGTTGAAGTTGCTGAGGTCCAGGGAGGCGCTGGTGCCGTAGGTCAGCGCGCTGGTGGTGGTCTTCAGGCTGTAGGAGCCGGTCTTCTGCAGGGCGACGCCCCAGCTGGAGAGGGCCCCGGTCCAGTCGGTCTCGACGGACGGGCTGGTGTTCTGGGCCAACGGGTCGGGCATGCTGGTGCTGATGATCCAGTCGGCGTTGCCCGCGGTCTCCGCGTGGCCGTCGTCGAACAGCACGTTGTACTTGGTGGCCGCGTGCGCGGTGGGGGCGACCACGGTGACGCCCACCAGTCCGGCACCGATCGTGATCGCTGCGGCGAACACGGCGACCAGCCGCCGGTCCTTACCAACACCCGTCATGAGTGCTTCCTCCGATTGGAGTTGACGACGCGTCGGACAGGGGTATCCGCGCGTAGACTCGGAGTATTCGCGCGTAGACCCGACGGTGGATAGGTCTCGTGGGTTAAAGATTCTTGACGATCTCATGACATCGCAGGTCGCAGCTTGACGCCTGCCCGAATCCACAGGAAAGCCGCCGGCGCTGACAGCGCCGGCGGCTCGATCGGTGCGCCTGGTCTCACTCCGCCTGAGTGTCCGACGGAGCCTCGGCCTCCGGCGCCGCGTCGGGTCCCGCCGCGCCGGATCCCGCCGCATCGGGTCCCTGTTCGCGCACCTCGCGGACGTGCCGCAGGGCGTCCCGCAGGTCACCGAGCCAGGCGTCGGCGTTGGCACCGACCTGGCGGACGCACCAGGCCAGCGCATCGCTGCGGCTGCGGGCCACGCCCGCGGCCACCAGGGTGTCCAGCACCTGGCGCTCGGGCTGCCGCAGCCGGGTCATCGCCGGCACGGCGAGGTGGGTGAACATCACCCGCTGGTCCCCGTGCAGCACGCCCCAGGAGACCTTGCGCCCGTAGCGCCGCTCAGCCTCCTTGGCCACCGACATCCGCTCGCCCCGGGTCCGCTCCCGGAACTCGCCCACCGCCCGCTCCGCGGACTCCCCTGCCGGAATCCGGCCCACCACCGTGATCTCCTCACGGTCGGCCTGGATCTCCGGCGCCTCCTCGAACAGCCCCTCGGGCAGTCGCTCGGCGAACCACGCCGCCACCGACTCCCCGGTCTTGCCGCTACCAGTCATGAAATCACCATTACATGATTACAAGGTCTGGCCAAGGCTTCTGACCCGAGCGGCGATGAGCCGTCAGCGAACAGGTACGGCAGTGCGCCTCAGGTAGGCAGCCAGCTCACGTGCCCGGCCAGCAGCACGTACCCGACGAACGCGACCGTGTCGATCAGCGTGTGCGCGATCGCCAGCGGCGCGACCCGGCGCCAGCGCCGGTAGAGCAGGCAGAAGATCACGCCCATCACCACGTTCCCGGCGAAGCCGCCCACCCCCTGGTAGAGGTGGTACGACCCGCGCAGCAGCGCACTGGCGGCGACGATCGCGGGCCAGGACCAGCCCAGCATGCTCAGCCTGCGGATCATGTACCCGATCACGATCACCTCCTCCACCACCGCGTTCTGCGCGGCGGAGAGGATGAGCACCGGGATGCGCCACCAGACGTCCGGCAGCGAGCTGGGGATCACCGTGAGGTTGAAGCCGGCCGCCCGCGCGCCCAGGTAGAGCAGCAGCCCGGAGCCGCCGATGCCGGCGGCGATCAGCACCCCGCGGCCGAAGTCCCAGCCGGGCCGGGTGAGGTCGAAGCCCAGCGAGCGCAGCGACGCGCCCTCGCGCAGCAGCAGGTAGCCGACCAGCACCACCGGCACCAGCGGGGTGGCGATGTCGAACAGCTGCCAGCTGAGGTCCAGCCAGGGACGCCCCGGGGCCAGTGAACCGTTGAGGGTCGCGGTCTGGGTGTTGAGCGCGGCCGGCGCGGTCAGCGACCCGATGAAGCTGATCAGTGCGCTGACACCGCTGGCGCCCAACGACAGCCCCAGCACGATCAGCAGTTCCAGCCCCATCAGCCTGCGGGTGAGCCGGACCGGCGCGGGCAGCTGGGTGGGCATGCTGTCCTCGCCGTTGCTCCAACCCCCCGGGGGACGCCCCCCGGCATCCCCGTGCGACCCCCAGCCGGCGATCCTCATGCGGGCGAGCTCTACGAGGCGAAGCGGAGTGGTCACGGGGTGTCGTCTCCCACGCGGGCGCTGGCTGAACGGTCGATTCGGACGATCATCGCACAGCGGACTGAGCCTGCCGCCGTCAGCGCACCGGCCAGGTGTGCACCGGCTCGCCCAGCCGCATCAGCTCCATGTAACGCAGCGTCATCCGCTCCAGCGCGGTCCTGCGGTCCAGCCCGCCGCGGTCCCGCAAGTCGTGGAAGACGGCGCTCTGCCAGGCCGCCCCGTTCATCCCGGTCCGGCAGCGGTCCTCGATGATCCCCAGGTAGCGGTCCCGGTCCACCGGTTCCAGGCCCCAGGCGTCCAGCCCCTGCCCGGCCAGCGGCAGCAGCTCCTCGCGGACCAGTTCCCGCACCGGCACCTGGGACACCCCGCCCCCGGCGCGCACGGCCGGTCCGCGCGCCCCGAAGCGTCCGCCGCGCGGCCACCACTGCGCGGCGTCCAGGCCGTACCGGGCCGCCTGGTGGAAGTTCTCCGCGGCCAGCGCGAAGGGGAGCCGGTTCCACACCGGTCGCGGCTGGTCCGCGAGAGCACGTACCAGTCCGTAGTAGAAGGCCGCATTGGCGAGGGTGTCCACCACCGTCGGACCGGCGGGCAGGGCCCGGTTCTCCACCCGCAGATGCGGTACTCCCTCGGCGACGTCGTAGACGGGCCGGTTCCAGCGGTAGATGGTGCCGTTGTGCAGCCTCAGCTCGCGCAGCGCCGGGATGCCGCCGGCGGTCAGCACCTTCAGCGGGTCCTCGTCGTCGCAGATCGGCAGCAGCGAGGGGAAGTAGCGCAGGTTCTCCTCGAACAGGTCCAGCGGCGAGTCGATCCAGCGCTCGCCGAACCAGGTGATCGGCCGCACGCCCTGGACCTTGAGTTCCGCCGGACGGGTGTCGCAGGCCTGTTCGAAGAGGATCGGCCGGGTCTCCCGCCACAGCTCCCGCTCGAACAGGAACGGCGAGTTGGCCCCGAGCGCCACTTGTGGCCCGGCCAGCGCCTGGGCGGCGTTCCAGACCGCGGCGAAGCGGTCCGGGGTGACCTGCAGGTGCAGTTGCAGCGAGGTGCAGGCGGCCTCGGCGACGATGGAGACCGAGTCGACCCGCATCCGCTCCACCCCGTCGATGTCCAGGGCGATGTCCTCCCCCCGGGCGGCCAGGATCCGGTCGTTGAGCAGCTGGTAGCGGTCGCCCCTGGACATGTTGTCCAGCACCGCGTGGTCGCTGGTCAGGGTGGGCAGGATGCCGACGGTGACGATCCGCGCCCCGACCTCGGCCGCCTTGCGGTCGGCGTAGCGCAGCCCGGTGTCGATCTCCTCGCGCAGGGTCTCCAGCACCCGGCCGCCGAGCCGGTGCGGGGCGATGTTGACCTCGATGTTGAAGCGGCCCAGCTCGGTCTGGAAGTCGCCGCTGGCGATGGCCGCCAGCACCTGTTCGTTCAGCATCGCCGGGTGCCCGGACTCGTCGGCCAGGTTGAGCTCGATCTCCAGGCCCATCACCGCTCTCGGACGGTCGAAGCGCCGCTCACCCAGCATCAGTTCCAGTGCCTCCAGGCACTGTCGGAGCTTCCTCCGGTAGAGCTGGCGGTCCGCCAGATCAGAGCCGGCGGCGGCGACCTTCTCCCCCATGCGCGGTGTCCTCCTCGGTCGGCGTCAGCGCAGGCATCATGCCCAGCCTGGAGATCGATAGCCCGCAGACGGGGCATGTGCCAACCTCACCTTGTGTGTACGAACGTTCTCGAACCCGCCTTGCGGCCACACACGGTGGGTAGTAGAAGAGTCACGGCGCGCATCCGTTCGTATAGAATCGCCCCCACGGGTGAGTACGAATGCCTCTGTCCGCAAGCTCGTCCGAACCGCTCGTCCGCATCGAGCACACGATCGAATCACCGCTACAGCGTCTGAAGCACTCCCGGAGCCCGGTGCCCTCCCCTCCGCACCGAAGGTTCCGCCGTACGTCCCCCGCTCCGCCTGTCTCTGCCTTGAGAGGCGATCCCTCATGCCACTGACGATGCCCCAGCCCCCCGCCGCCGCCCTGCGAGCCGTCCGCGCCGCGATCGACTCCCCGACCACGGTCCGCGCGCTGCACAGCACTGCCGGACGCCGCCGCGGCGGCGTCCTCGTGGCCTCCCACGCACTCCCGGTCCATCTCCTCGATCCGGCGACCGCGACGGTGGCGACGCCCAGCGCCGACGCCCTGGCCGAGACCACGCGCACCGGCTGGCGCTTCCTGGTCATGGACGGCGAGGAGGTCGTGGCGGCGGCCGAGACCCGCGTCGCGGAGGGAGGGCACACCTTCTCGCACTTCGCCGGCGGCCCCTACCCGCTGGCCACCCTGCGGGCGCTGCGGCAGGCCCAGAAGCACACCGCGGGGTCACCGACCGTGTTCCTGCCCCGGTTGCTCTCCGTGCCCGGCCACTACATGACGGCGCTCTGGCTGCACCCGGTGCTCGACCGGGCACAGAGCGCCGACGTACTGATCCCGCTGGCCCCCGCGCCGCTCGGGGTGACCGCGCACCTGCCGCACGACGCGGACGAGCTGCTGTCGCTGCTCTCCCTCGGCGGCAGTCGGTTGCTCACCGTGACCACCTGAGTACCGGCTCCCCCGCCTCTCACCCGAAGTGACCATGCCGAGCATGGTCACTTCGGTGCGTCCCGGCGTCCGAAAGGGTGGTCCGTACCCGAGTCCGGTGACGCATGTCACCAAATGGCTGCGGGAGCGTCCCCGTCCGTCGACACTGGGAACCAGCGCGGGCGGCTTCAGCTTCTACCCGGGAAGCAGGCGGTTCACACCTTCCGAAGCGGACCGCGCGGTGACCAGCAACTGCGAATCGAGGGTACGAGCTATGTGCCAGCACCGTCCTGAGTGCCCGTCGGCCGACTCCACCGACCGCGAGGCCGCCGTCGTCGTGGCCAGCTACCCCGAGCAGGGCTGGAGCCTGCTGTGCAACGGGGTCCTCCTGTTCGAGGACACCGGCGAGATCCTCCCCGACGGCCGGGTGATCGCCCCCCACCGAACCCTCGCCGCAGCGGCATAGCAGCAGCGCCCCAAAGGGGCGCGGGGAACTGCGCGACCAGCCACGCACCAAGGTGCACCCGCCGGCCGAACAGCTCCCCGCGCCCCTGCCGTGCGTCCTACCCCTCGTAGTCCTCAAGCGGAGGGCACGAGCACACCAGGTTCCGGTCCCCGAAGGCCCCGTCGATCCGACGCACCGGCGGCCAGTACTTCTCCGCCGGGTTCAACCCGCCCGGGAACACCGCCTCCTGACGGGTGTACGGGTGCTCCCACTCCCCCGCCGCCAGCACCGCGGCCGTGTGCGGTGCGTTGGCCAGCGGGTTGTCCCCGACCGGCCAGTCCCCGGCGCCGACCTTGTCGATCTCCCCACGGATGGCGATCATCGCCTCGCAGAAGCGGTCGATCTCGCCCAGGTCCTCGCTCTCGGTGGGCTCGATCATCAGCGTCCCGGCCACCGGGAACGACATCGTCGGCGCGTGGAAGCCGTAGTCGATCAGCCGCTTGGCGACGTCGTCCACGCTCACCCCGGCGGCCTTGGCCAGCGGCCGCAGGTCGATGATGCACTCGTGCGCGACCAGCCCGGCCGGGCCGGTGTAGAGCACCGGGTAGTACGGCGCCAGCCGCTTGGCGATGTAGTTGGCGCTGAGCACCGCGACCTGGGTGGCCCGCTTCAGCCCCTCGCCGCCCATCAGCCGGACGTAGGACCAGGAGATCGGCAGGATCGCCGCCGAGCCCCAGGGCGCCGCCGAGATCGGGCCGACGCCGGTCTCCGGACCCGCCGAGGGCTGCAGCGGGTGGTTCGGCAGGTACGGCGCCAGGTGCGAGCGCACCGCGACCGGACCCACGCCGGGGCCGCCGCCGCCGTGCGGGATGCAGAAGGTCTTGTGCAGGTTCAGGTGCGAGACGTCGCCGCCGAACCGCCCGGGCTTGGCCAGGCCCACCATGGCGTTGAGGTTGGCCCCGTCGACGTACACCTGGCCGCCGGCGTCGTGCACGGCCGCGCAGATGTCGGCGATGTTCTCCTCGAACACGCCGTGGGTGGACGGGTAGGTGACCATCAGCACCGCGAGCCGGTCCCGGTGCTGCTCGATCTTGGCGGTCAGGTCCTCGACGTCGACGTCCCCGTCGACCAGGGTCTTCACGACCACCACCCGCATCCCGGCCATCACCGCGCTGGCGGCGTTGGTGCCGTGCGCGGAGGAGGGGATCAGGCAGACGTCGCGGCCGGTGTCGCCGTTGGCGCGGTGGTAGGCGCGGACCGCGAGCAGCCCGGCCAGCTCGCCCTGCGACCCGGCGTTGGGCTGCAGGCTGACCTTGTCGTAGCCGGTGAGCTCGGCGAGCCGGTCCTCCAGCTCGTGGATCAGCGTCAGGTACCCGGCGGCCTGGTGCTCGGGGGCGAAGGGGTGGACGTCGGCGAACTCCGGCCAGGTGATCGCCTCCATCTCGGTGGTGGCGTTGAGCTTCATGGTGCAGGAGCCCAGCGGGATCATGCCCCGGTCCAGCGCGTAGTCCTTGTCGGCGAGCCTGCGCAGGTAGCGCAGCATGCCGGTCTCGGAGCGGTGGCCGTGGAACACCGGGTGGGTCAGGTAGTCGTCGGTGCGCAGCAGCGGGCCGGACAGCACCTCGCCGGCGGCCGAGTTCAGCGCCTCCAGGTCACCCGCGGCGGCGTGCACGCCGAAGGCGGTCCAGACCCCGGCCAGATCGGCCGCGGTGGTGGTCTCGTCGCAGCTGATGCCGACCGTGTCGGCGTCGACCTGACGCAGGTTCACCCCGGCCAGCCGGGCCGAGTCGACGACCTCGGCGGCGCGGCCGGGGACCCGCGCGGTGACGGTGTCGAAGAACGCGTCGTGCAGGATCTCCACGCCGCCCTGCTGCAGACCCTGCGCCAGCGCGGCGGCGTAGCGGTGGGTGCGCAGCGCGATCTCCTTCAGCCCGTCCGGGCCGTGGTAGACCGCGTACATCGACGCCATCACGGCGAGCAGCACCTGCGCGGTGCAGATGTTGCTGGTGGCCTTCTCGCGGCGGATGTGCTGCTCGCGGGTCTGCAGCGCCAGCCGGTAGGCGCGGTTGCCGTCGGCGTCGACGGAGACGCCGACCAGGCGTCCGGGCAGGCTGCGGGCGTACTCGGCGCGCACCGACATGTAGCCGGCGTGCGGGCCGCCGAAGCCCATCGGGACGCCGAAGCGCTGGGTGGTGCCGATGGCGATGTCGGCGCCGAGCGAGCCGGGCGAGGCGATCAGGGTCAGCGCCAGCAGGTCGGCGGCGACGGCTACGACCGCGCCCAGACCGTGGGCCTGCTCGATCACCGGCGCCAGGTCGCGGACGGCCCCCGAGGCGCCCGGGTACTGCAGCAGCACGCCGAAGACGCCGCGCTCGGCGACCTCCGCCGGGATGCCGTCGCTGAGGTCGGCGACCACGGTCTCCACGCCGGTGGGCTCGCAGCGGGTCCGGATCACCGCGATGGTCTGCGGCAGGGCGTCGGCGTCGATGACGAAGACGCCGCCCTTGACCTTGCCGACCCGACGGGCCAGCGCCACGGCCTCGGCGGCGGCGGTGCCCTCGTCCAGCAGCGAGGCGCCCGAGGTGGGCAGCCCGGTGAGGTCCGACACCACGGTCTGGAAGTTGATCAGCGCCTCCAGCCGGCCCTGGGAGATCTCCGGCTGGTAGGGGGTGTAGGCGGTGTACCAGGAGGGGTTCTCCAGCACGTTGCGCAGGATCACCGGCGGGGTGAAGGTGCCGTGGTAGCCCAGGCCGATCATCGGGCGCAGCACCTGGTTGCGCCCGGCCAGCGCCCGCAGCTCGGCCAGCACCTCGGCCTCGGAGCGGGCACCCGGCAGGTCCAGCGCCTCCAGGCTGCGGATCGCCGCGGGGACGGCGGCGGCGGTGAGCTCGTCCAGGCTGCTGTAGCCGACCTGGGCCAGCATCTTGGCCTGCGCGTCGGCGTCGGGACCGATATGGCGCTGCTCGAAGGGCCGCTCGTGGAAGGGGGACGTCATGGCGGGAGAGCCTCCTGGTCGGACCCGGTTGGCACGATGGGCGTGCCGGGACGACCTCCCCCTCTGTCATGGAACCTGAGAGCTTCACCGGCCAGGGACAGCCGGCTTTCACCGTCGGTGTGGACCCTCACGGACGGGCCCCGCTTTCCAGAGTGACCTCGCGCGCGCGGTACGGATGCCTGAGAGTTTCCGGGGAGGAGTTGCTCCTTCGGCGCCGCAGAGGTGCACGGTCTCTCCCGCGCGCACTCGACCGGTCGCCGTCAGCCTATCAGCGTGATCCCCGGGTGCATCGAATGGAGCAGTGACACACCCGTAACGGCGGTAGGCATTCGACAAATCGATCTTTATGCCTTTTCGTATGAGTTGATCGCATATGTCATCTTTCCGCCGCGAGGAGTGGACGCGCCCGTGCAGACCGAGATCGACCCCAGGGACCTGATCGGCCACAAGGCCGTTGACCGCAACGGCGACAAGATCGGCACCGTGGACGAGGTGTACCTCGACGACGCGACGGGCAAGCCGGAGTGGGCCGCGGTCCGCACCGGGCTGTTCGGTCGGGACGCCTTCGTGCCGCTGGCCACCAGCGAGTTCGTCAGCGACGAGCTGCGGATCCCCTACGACAAGTCCCAGGTGAAGGACTCCCCGGACTTCGGCGTGGGTCAGCACCTCTCGCCGGAGCAGGAACTGCAGCTCTACCGCTACTACGGCCTGGAGGTCCCCGGCGGCGGCAGCGGCAGCGGTTCGGGCAGCGGCTCCGGCTCCGGTTCCGGCGGCGCTAAGGACCCGGCCCCTGCGGCTGCGGCTCCCACCGCCCCGGCGACTCCCACTGCCCCGGCCTCTCCGGTCGTGCCCCCCGCCGCGCCCGCGGCCACGCAGGCCATGCCGGTGGTGACGGCCGCCGCAGCCGCCGCGGCCACCACCACGGCGACCGGGTCCACCCCCACCGCCGACACCAGCCGCACCGCGGCGTTCATGGCCCCGCCGCCGGCCCAGACCACCTCGGTCCCGCCCACCGCGGCAGCGACCGGTGCGTCCGGTGCCGCCGCGGCCCGGCCCTCGGTCCCCGCCGAGCCGGCCCCGTCGCTGCAGAAGACGGACCAGCGCGCCGACCAGCCGGACCCGCTCACCGGTCCGCTGCCGGGCACCGCGGCGGCCGCGACCCGCGCCGCCCAGGCCGGCGTCCCGGAGCCGATCGAGTTCGTCTGCCGCGAGGAGCGGCTGGACATCTCCACCGAGTGGCGCGTCCTCGGCAAGGCCCGGCTGCGCAAGTACGTGACGGCCGAGCAGGTGGAGCGCCGGGTTCCGGTGATCCGCGAGCGGATCCGGGTCGAGCGGGTCCCGGTCGGCGCCGACGAGCGCGCCCAGCTGACGGACCAGGAGATCACCGAGAGCACCGAGGAGGTCACCCTCCACGAGCAGCGGGTGGTGGTCCGCAAGGCGGTCGTCCCGGTCGAGCGGATCCGCCTGGTCACCGAGCGGTTCACCGAGGAGGAGATCGTCCGGGACGAGCTGCACCGGGAGCACATCCAGGTGCAGGACAGCACCCGCCCGGCCGGACCGACCCCGGTGCCCGGCGGCGGGCAGGCCCCCGGCCAGGCGCCGGTGGGTCAGGCCCCGACCGCCGCCCCCTCCACGCCTCCGCCCGCGCCCGGCCGTCCCGACCTCCCGGGCCACGCCATCGGCGCCTGACGCCCGCTCAGACCTCGGCAGTCCCGTCGGCGAGGGCCGACCCGCGCACCAGTGGCAGCGGGTCGGCCTTCTCCAGTTCCGGGTCGTCGACCGAGAAGGTGCGCACCGGCCCCCGCTCGCCCCAGGGCGTCTCGAAGCGCACCGTCACCCGGCCCACCCCACTGCCCTGGACCCAGCCGTGACCGAGCTCGGCGTGCCGGACGTCCTGGCCCGGCATCCAGCGCCGCACGGTGAGCAGCGTGCCGACGCCGCCCGGGTGCTCCGATCCCCCGGGGAGCGACGAGCGCTCTCCGCCACTCGAACCCGGGTGGAACGCCCGTGGCCCGTCCGGGCCCCCGTAAGCGGCCTCCGCCCCGTGAGCCGCCTCCGGATCCTGCTCCGAACCGCCGTCGGGGTAGCCCGCCGCCGCGGCCTCGGCGGCCTCCCGCTCGGCCTGGGCGAACAGGTCCTCCTGGGTGAAGTCCGCGAGACCGGACACGCCGACGCCCAGCAGCCGTACTCCGCCGGTCAGTTCGACCTGCTCCAGCAGCCGCCGGGCGATCGCCGAGATCACCAGAGGGTCGTCGGTGGGCGACAGCAGCGTCTCGGACCGGGTCAGCGTGGTGAAGTCGAACAGCCGCACCTTGATCACCACGGTCCGCCCGGACCGCGCCGCCGCGCGCAGCCGCCGCACACAGCGGTCGGCCAGCCGGTCCAGCTCGGCCCGGATCAGCTCCCGGTCGCCGAGGTCCACCTCGAAGGTGTCCTCCACCGACACCGACTTGGCGTCCCGCTCGGCCACCACGGCGCGCTCGTCCCGCCCCAGCGCCAGCGCGTGCACGCCGGCCCCGTGGGCCCGCCCCAGCAGCCGTACCAGTTCGTCCTCGGGGGTGGCCGCGATCTGGGAGACCTGGGTCAGTCCCAGCCTGCGCAGGGTCTCCGCCGTCGCCGGACCCACCCCGGGCAGCGCCCGCACCGGCAGCGGATCGAGTATCTCCCGCTCGCGGCCGGGCTCGATCAGTACCAGTCCGTCCGGCTTGGCCTGCTCGGAGGCGATCTTCGCCAGGAACTTGGTGCCGGAGAGCCCGACCGAGGCGGTCAGGCCGACCGCGGCCAGGATGTCGGCACGCAGGTCCTCGCCCAGGGCGCGGACCAGTTCGACGCCCTCCTCGACCGAGCCCTCACGCAGCAGCTCGCCGTAGGGGCCGGCCTCCAGGTCCACGAAGGCCTCGTCCAGGCTCAGCGGCTCCACCAGCGGGGAGAGCTCCCGCAGCAGGCCCATCACCAGATCGCTGACCTGGCGGTAGAGCTCGAACCTGGGGATGAGGTAGGCGGCGTTGGGCGCGCGGCGGCGCGCCTGCGCCATCGGCATCGCCGAGTGCACCCCGAACACCCGCGCCTCGTAGGAGGCGGTGGCGACGACCCCGCGGCCGCCGAGGCCGCCGACCACCACCGGTTTTCCGCGCAGGCTCGGCTTGGACGCCTGCTCCACCGCAGCGAAGAAGGCGTCCATGTCGAGGTGCAGGATCGATGGCACGGACCGCATGCTCCTATCGTCGCCGACACCACTGACAACGGAGCGTTGATCTTGCCTGCGGGCCGTAGATGGTTTGTCGCGCAGTTCCCCGCGCCCCTAGGGGGCTGCAACTGGCTCAGTTGCACAACCTCAGGGGCGCGGGGAACTGCGCGACAAACCATGCACACGCCGCACCCGAGAACCCCTCAGCGCCACCGCGCCAACGCCGTGACCTTCGGCCCGAGCAACGAAGGCGCCGGCTTCAGCACCGCGTCCAGCACCGCCTCCCCCGCCGCAGGCAGCTCCCGGACCCCGCCGTAGTACCAGGTGGCGTCATGCGGTTCGTCCACGGCGATCCCGTAGGCGTCGATGCCTGCCGCACGGCACATGCTGAGCGCGCGGCGGACGTGGAAGCCCTGGGTGACCAGCAGGGCCCGGTCCACCCCGAAGATCCGGTGGGCCCGGCTGCAGGAGTCCCAGGTGTCGAACCCGGCGTAGTCGCGGACCACCCGGTCGGCCGGGACCCCGTGCTGCAGCAGGTAGGTCCGCATCGCGTCCGGCTCGTCGTAGTCGGTGCGCCCGTTGTCGCCGGTGACCAGCAGCGCCTGCACCTTCCCGGCCCGGTAGAGGGCCAGCGCCGCGTCCAGCCGGTGCGCCAGGTAGGGCGAGGGGACGCCCTGGTCGAGCCCCGCCCCGAAGACCACCGCGACCGGCTCGGACGGGGCGTCGGCGACGGTGCGCAGCCGCTGCCCCTCCTCGACGTAGAGCCAGGCCGACGGCAGCAGCGCCAACAACACCGCGGCCGCCACGATCCGAAAGGCCCAGCGCTGCCCGCGCCTGGTCCGCAGCGCCCGTGCCGTTGCCCGCAGCCCCGACCGCGACCGCTCCCGCAACCGTCCCAGCGCCATCCGCCACCCCACAGCTCCCCGAGCCCCTCCCCGGGGCTCTGATCACTGCGGACGCGCGGTCAGCCCGCGCGGTTGCGCCGTCGTGCCAGCTCGTCGCCGGGGTCGAAGCCGACCAGGGTCTCCCCGGTGTCGGCGCGTTCGCCGTGCAGCCGGCCCAGCGAGCCCTCCAGCTCGCGCCAGACCGCGCCCAGGGCGATGCCGAAGACGCCCTGACCGCCCTGGAGCAGCTCCACCAGCTGGTTCGGCGAGGTGCACTGGTACACCGAGGCGCCGTCGCTCATCAGCGTGATCCCGGACAGGTCGGCGATCCCGCAGGTCCGCAGGTGCTCCACCGCGGCACGGATGCTCTGCAGCGAGACGCCGGCGTCCAGCAGCCGCTTGACCACCTTCAGCAGCAGCACGTCGCGGAAGTCGTAGAGCCGCTGGGTGCCGGAACCCTGCGCGGCCCGGACGCTGGGCTCGACCAGCCCGGTCCTGGCCCAGTAGTCCAACTGGCGGTAGGTGATGCCGGCCGCCGCGCACGCGGTGGGGCCGCGGTAGCCGATCAGCCCGGAGGCCGGGTCGGCGGTCTCCTCCGGTCCGTCCGCCGCGTGACCGGGCCCCTCGGGCCCGGCACCGCCCTGCTGCGGGACGACGGCCGGAAGGGCCTCCCAGCCGCCGCGCGCCGCCCGCATCGACCGCTGCGGGGCGTGTCTCGCCGGGTGGAGCGGACAGGAACCACCTGCGGCCGTGCCGTCACCGGTGCTGCTCACACGGCCCTCCGTTCCACTTGTCCTCCGGATCCGCCGCTGAGGGCAAGGTGGTGCACCCAGGACGTCCACAACCGACGGTAGGCAGTTGGCCGACGTGCGTCAACGATCGCCACGCTGGGCATGGCGGGTGATGTCGCCCCGATGAGTGGTTTGGCGTGTCCTGACGGCGGGTAGGGGGTGTCGGTTGCGCGCTGCAGGCTACTGGCTGCTGCTGCCGAAGTCCTCGGGCGAGATCTGGTCCAGGAACTCCCGGAACCGTTCGACCTCGTCCTCCTGCTCGTCCGGGATGGCGATCCCGGCCTCGTCCAGCACACCGTCGCTGCCGTAGATCGGCGCACCGGTCCGCAGTGCCAGCGCTATGGCGTCCGAGGGACGCGCACTGACCTCCACGCCGCTCGCGAAGACCAGTTCGGCGTAGAAGACCCCCTCGCGGAGGTCGGTGATCCGCACCTCGGTGAGCTGCTGGCCCACCGCCTCCAGCACATTGCGGAAGAGGTCGTGCGTGAGCGGGCGCACCGGGGTCATCCCCTGCTGCGCGAAGGCGATGGCCGTGGCCTCCCCCGGTCCGATCCAGATGGGGAGGTACCGGTCGCCCCCGACCTCGCGCAGCAGCACGATCGGCTGGTTCGACGGCATCTCCACCCTGACACCCACGACGTCTAGCTCGTTCACACTCGCAACCCTAGGGCGCACCGCCCCGATACTCCAGTTCTGATTGGTTTCGGAGGGGGGTCGGAGCAGGCTCGGGTGCAGGCTCAGAGCCCGGGGCGGGCCCGTAGTCCGGCCTGGACCAGGGCGGCGTGCAGCCGTACCGAGAGCGTGGCGAGTTCCCGGGCCAGCGCGGCGGCATGGGCCCGGGTCTGCGGGTTGCGGTGCCTGCGCAGCGGCGCGACCACCTGTTCGACCAGTCCGACCTCCCGGTCGGCCGCCGCCTTGACCGCGCGCAGGTGCCGCGGCTCCAGGCCGAACCGGCCCAACTCCGCCACCAGTCGGGCGACCTGCAGCATCTCCGGGTCGTAGCCGCCCTCGGGGGTCGCCACCACCAGCCCGTAGGACTCCCAGTCGGCCAACTGCTGCTCGGCCACGCCCGCCGCCGCCAGCAGCTCCGCCCGTCCCAGCCGCGGGCCCGGGACGAACGCCTCCGGCTGGGGCGGCTCGATCGCGTGCGGCTCGCCGCCGCCCGGCAGCGCCGGCGGCTCCTCGCCCGCGTCCAGGGCGTCCAGGTGCTCCCTGATCACCCGCAGCGGCAGGTAGTGGTCCCGCTGCATGCGCAGCACCTGGGCGAGCCGGTGGACGTCGGCGCGGCTGAACTTCCGGTAGCCCGAAGGGGTGCGCTGCGGCTCGACCAGGCGCTCCGCCTCCAGGAAGCGGATCTTGGAGATGGTGACCTCGGGGAACTCGTCCCGCAGCACCCCGAGTACCGCGCCGATGCTCAGCAGCTGCCTGCCGGCCTCGACGGCTCCGGCCGTGGCGGTGGCCACTTGGGCCGTACCGACCTGGGCCGTTCCGGCTTCGGCCGTGCCGATGTGAGACGTGCCGTTGTCGCCCTGCACAGGATCGCTCCTCCGTTGTGCGCCGGGCCCGGCCGCAGTCGGTCCCGGCGGAACATCCCCCTGCTCAGAACCCCCGGCGGCTCTCGAAGAAGACCACCCGGTACTTGCCGATCTGCACCTCGTCACCCGTGCTCAGCGGCACCTCGTCGATGCGCTCACGGTTGACGTAGGTGCCGTTGAGGCTGCCGACGTCGGCCACGCTGAAGCCGCCGGGCGTGCGGCGGAACTCGACGTGGCGCCGGGAGACGGTGATGTCGTCCAGGAAGATGTCGCTCTCCGGATGCCGGCCCGCCGTGGTCACATCGGTGTCCAGCAGGAACCGGCTGCCCGAGTTGGGCCCGCGGCGCACCACCAGCAGGGCCGAGCCCGGCGGCAGCGCGTCCACGGCGGCCTGCGCCTCGGGCGAGATCATCGGGGTGGCCTGGGTGGACGTCACCTCGGGGTCGTAGGCCTCCAGGCCCGAGATCGAGATGGTGGACGTCTGCTCCGACGGCCCCTCCGCCTGGCCGCGCGCCCGCAGCGGCGCGCCGCAGTTGGAGCAGAACCGGCTGGCCTCGGGGTTGCTGCTGCCACACCGGGTGCACACCGTCATCCCTGCGGCCTCCTGTCGCGGATCGCCTGCCTGAGCCTGCGCATACGGATCGGTACCAAACCCTCCAGCTGAGGTTGAGGGTACCGCTCCCTGTGCTATGCCCGCCCCACCGCCGAAACCGGCGTGTCGCTGGTCCTCCCGGTACATCGGACGCTCCTGCACCGGGGCCAGGGCGTCGCCCTCGTCCGGGCCGCGCATGCCCGGTACCGCCCGGTGGCGTGCGGTGGGCGCCTCGACCGCGCCCTGAGGGGACTTACGACCGAACAGCTTCGAGAACAGACTCACGGACGATTCCCCTTGCGTGACACGAGCCTGCCCGAGGGGCAGGGTGAAGCCATCATGGACGATAGTTGAGAACTGCTGCCGACAGGGCCGTGGGCGACCCGGCGGAACCTCATGGCTGCGCCGAGTGAGCGTAGCCAGGGGCACTCAACGGGATCAAGGCCGTCACCGACAGCGACTTCTGCTCGGAGACGGTGGCTTTCGCCCCCTGCAGCTTGTCGACGGACTGGACCACACCACCGGGGATCCCCAGCGCGACGTCGAGGTCGTGCGAGTTCCCGATGACGGTGAACCGGTAGGGCTGGGTGATCTTGGTACCGCCGGTCACGACGGTCCCGGGGTCGGCGTCGGAGAACCAGGTGCCGGCGACCACACGTACATCGTTGATCTGCACCGCCTCCGCCCCCGCTGCGCGAAGCTCCTCCAAAGTGTTGAGCAGCATATCTGCTTGCACCTTGCCGTCGGGGTCGTTGACGGTGAGGACGATCCCCGGCCCGGTCGCCGCGACCGTGCCCGCGAGCACGCCCAACTGCTGTTCCTTGATCCGGGTCTGCTTCTGCGCCTCGGCCGCCTGCTGCGAGCTGTTCTGCAGCGTGGTCAGCGACTCCTGCAGCTGCTGGCGGTCGTCCTGCAGCCGCTGCTGCTTGGCGTCCACCTCGTCCAGCACCCGGACCAGGTCCTCCTGGCGGGCGCCGCGCAGCTGCGACTCGGTGTTGGTGGAGCGCACCTGGATGGCCAGGCCCAGCCCCAGCGAGAACAGCAGCAGCGCGACCACGATCTGCGGCCGGGACAGCCGCGGCGGCCAGAGCGCCGCGGCGAGCCGCTGACGCCCGGTCAGACGGTCCGGCTGCCCTGCCTGGTCCGACACGACCGATTCGGTCGCCGCTGATTCGGCCGCCGCTGATTCGGCCGCCGGCTTCGTTCCTGACGGATCCGCCGCGTGGTGCGCGGGCTGGTGCCCCGTCGGCTGGTCCGCCGGCTGGTCCGGGGCAGGCGTCAGCGGCGTTGGGGGCTGCTCCCCCGACGCTCTCTCGTGCTGGCCCACCTGTCACTCCCGCCGCTTCCGACCTGCGCCGATCATCCTGCCATCCGTCCTACCCGGCCGGAGCACCGGGTGCACCCGCCTCATGCCCGGGCCGAGCCCGGAACTCCCGCGCCCCTAGGCCCGGAACACATGCCTTCTGATCGCCGCGGCATTGGAGAAGATCCGGATACCGAGCACCACCACCACACCGGTGGACAGCTGCGACCCCACTCCGAGCTGGTCGCCCAGGAACACGATCAGTCCGGCGACCACCACGTTCGACAGGAACGAGACCACGAAGACCTTGTCGTCGAAGATGCCGTCGAGCATGGCCCTGATCCCGCCGAAGACCGCGTCCAACGCGGCCACGATGGCGATGGGCAGGTACGGCACCAGCCCCGCCGGGATACCCGGCTGGACCACCAGCCCGACGACGACCCCGATCACGAGGCCCAGTACGGCGATCACGGTGTTGCTCCTCCCCTGCCGGACGGGGTCGCGTACTGCAGGCCGCTCCTGGCCGCCGCAGGCAGATCCACCCGGTCCTCACTGCTGATGCTGTATCTGATGGCGTAGTCCGCCTTGAGCTGCTCCAGGTAGACGCCGCCGTCGACGTTCTGCTGGAACCCGCTCTCCATCCCGCTGCCTCCGATGGCATCCACGGTGTAGGGGAGGACCAGCGGGTGGTTGTCGACCAGTATCGCGTCGCCGGCCGCGCGGATCGCCGACAGGGCGGTGAGCCGCTGGCCGTTGATCGCGACGCCCTCCGCGCCGGACTGCCAGAGTGCGTTGACCACCAACTGGACGTCGCGGTCACGGACCCGGCCGGTGTCACTGAACCCGGCCGCGGTACGCGGGTTGTCCCCGCCGTCGGTCCCGGCCGACACCGCGTCGTCCAGGACCAGCCGTATCCCGGGTCCGTAGGCCGCGCCGACACCGGTGACCAGCTGCAACTGCTGCAGCTGCGCGGTGCTCCCGCCGTCGCCGGCACCGTCCGCCTTCGCCTGCTGCTGGAGCCGCTTCAGCTGGGCCCGGTCCTTGTCGATCTCCTGCTGCACCTGGTCGGCGTTGGCCTGCGCCGTGCCCACCCGGGCGATCAGCTCCTGCCGCTCCTGGGCGGCCACCGGCGCGGAGGCCCTGACCTGCACCGCCCCCACCGTCAGCACCAGCGCCGCGAGCAGCAGCCCGCCCCCGAGGAAGAGCTTGCCGCGCAGCGTCCCGGGCATCCGGCTGGTGCCGTACTGGCCGCGGCTGCGGGCCGCGTCCGCGTAGCCGTCGTCGAGGGCGTGCTCCATGACATTGGTGAGCAACGACATGGACGCGTCGGGGCGCGAACTCCACTTCCCCGCGGATCGCGCAGCCCTTTCACCATCCGCCCCTGTCGTCGACATGCGCCACATCGTCGCACGTCGCGTCGCCGACACCGGCACAACTCGCGCCGCACGCCGCCAACCCGGCACAGGATCGTGACAAAATCCCGGACGCGCCGGGGGCCGGTGTCACGTTCTCCGTCGCGGC
The DNA here is from genome assembly GCF_000719095.1 of Streptacidiphilus jeojiense. Classification (GTDB taxonomy): domain Bacteria; phylum Actinomycetota; class Actinomycetes; order Streptomycetales; family Streptomycetaceae; genus Streptacidiphilus; species Streptacidiphilus jeojiensis. Next base: position 69,962 of record NZ_JOEH01000048.1, read on the forward strand.
ACCGGCCCCTCGATCCCCCTGCTGCGCCTCGCGGCTACTCGCGGTCGGTGGCCTCGACCACCGCGCTCCACTCGTCCAGCAGCGCCTGCGTGGAGACGTCGTCGGGACCCTCCGCCCACAGGTGGGTGACGGCCTCCGCCGGGTCGGGGACGACCATCGTCCAGCGGCCGTCGGTCTCCACCACCCGCACCCCGTCGGTGGTGTCCACGTGCCGGTCACCGGCCGCCTCCACCACCGAGCGCATCACCATGCCCTTGGCGGACCACGGCGTCGCCAGGTCGCGCCGGTGCACATGTGCCTTGGGGATCCGCGCATCGATCTGACTCAGCGTCAACTGCGTCCGCGCCACCAGCCCGACCAGCCGGACGAAGGCGGCGGCGCCGTCGAAGATCCCGCTGAACTCGGGGATCACGAAGCGGCCCCGGCCGTCCCCGCCGAAGATCGTGCCCTCCGCGGACGAGGCGCTGGTCAGCGCGTCCGGCGAGGTCGTGGTCCACTGCACCTGGGTGCCGTGGTAGGCGGCGACCTGCTCGGCGATCCTGGTCGTGGTCACCGGCAGCGCCACCTTCCCGCTGCGGCCCTCGGCCGCCACCAGGTCCAGGAAGACCAGCAGCGCCCGGTCGTCCTCGATCAGGTGCCCGCGCTCGTCGACGAACGACACCCGCTCGCCCACCGGGTCGAAGCGCACCCCGAAGGCCGCCTTGGACGAGGCCACCAGCTCACCGAGCCGCACCAGGCCGGCCCTGCGCTCCTCGGCCGACTCGGTCGGCCTGGCCTCGTTCATGCCCTGGTTGACGGTCAGCGCCTCGATCCCGAGCCGACCCAGGATGCTGGGCAGGACCAGGCCGGCGCTGCCGTGCGCGGCGTCGATGACCACCTTCAGCCCGGCCTCGGGCACCCCGCTGGTGTCCACGGCACGCAGCAACGTTCCTGCATAGGAGTCGAAGACGCTGGCGGGGAAGGTCAGGTCGCCGATCTCACCGGGGAACGCCCTGCGGTACTCCTGGCGGGCGTAGACCCGGTCGAGCTTGCGCTGGCCCGCCTGGGAGAGGTCCGCGCCGCGCTCATCGAAGAAGAGGATGTCCAGCGAGTCCGGCACCCCGGGCGTGGTCCGCAGCATGATGCCGCCGGCGCTGCCTCGGGCCGTCTGCTGCCGGGCCACCGGCATCGGCACGTTCTCCAGGTCGCGCACGTCGATGGCGCTGGCCTGCAGGGCCGAGATCATGGCGCGCTTGAGCGCACGGGCACCGCGGGAGTGGTCACGCGCGATGGTGACCGTCGCGCCCTTCTTGAGCGTGGTCGCATAGGCACCGGCCAGCCGGACCGCCAGCTCGGGCGTGATCTCGACATTGATGATCCCGGAGACGCCGCGCACGCCGAAGAGGTGCTCCTGGCCGCGGGACTCCCAGATCACCGAGGTGTTGACGACCGCGCCGGCCTCGATGGTCTTGAACGGGTAGACGCGGACGTTGCCCGCGATGATCGACTCCTCCTCGATCAGGCACTCGTCCCCGATCACCGCGCCGTCGTCGATCCGCGCCGCCCGCATCACATCGGTGTTCTTGCCGATGACGCAGCCGCGCAGATTGGTCTGCGGACCGATGTAGACGTTGTCGTGCACGATCGCCCGGTGCAGGAACGCCCCGCGTTTCACCACGACGTTGCTGCCGAGCACGGTGTTCTCGCGCAGCTCGACGCCGCCCTCGACCTTGGCGTAGTCGCCGATGTAGAGCGGCCCGCGCAGCACCGCCTCGGGGTCCACCTCGGCGCCCTCGGCCACCCAGACGCCGGGGGAGATCTCGAAGCCGTCGATGTCGACGTCGACCTTGCCCTCGAGGACGTCGGCCTGTGCCTTCATGTAGCTGTCATGGGTGCCCACGTCCTCCCAGTAGCCCTCGGCGACGAAGCCGTAGATCGGCTTCCCCTCCTTGAGCAGCTGCGGGAAGACGTCCCCGGACCAGTCGACGGAGGTGTCCGCGGCCACGTAGTCGAAGACCTCGGGCTCCATGACGTAGATGCCGGTGTTCACCGTGTCCGAGAACACCTGGCCCCAGGTCGGCTTCTCCAGGAAGCGCTCGACCCGCCCCTCGTCGTCGACGATGGTGATGCCGAACTCCAGCGGGTTCGGGACCCGGGTCAGACAGACGGTGACCAGCGCGCCCTTGGAGCGGTGGAACTCCATCAGCTCGGTCAGGTCGAAGTCGGTGAGCGCGTCACCGGAGATCACCAGGAAGGAATCGTCCTTGAGCGCGTCCTCCGCGTTCTTGACGCTTCCAGCGGTCCCGAGCGGGGTCTCCTCATTCGCGTAGGTAAGGGTCATGCCCAGTTCTTCGCCGTCCCCGAAGTAGTTCCGGACGAGCGAAGCAAGGAATTGCACAGTCACAACGGTCTCGGTCAGCCCGTGTCGCTTCAGCAGACGGAGCACATGCTCCATGATCGGTCGGTTCACGACCGGAAGCAGGGGCTTGGGCATGCTTGAGGTCATAGGGCGGAGGCGCGTGCCCTCGCCTCCGGCCATCACAACGGCCTTCATGTCGGGTGGTTCCTCCTTGTGGCCTTGGCGGAGCTGTCATCCGACGGCCGACCCCGCCACGGGCGCCCAAGGGCCACCCGGCGGTCAGTCGACCGCGGTGCCCGTCCGTACCAGACGACGGGTCTGAACCGCGTACAGGATCCCTGCCCACCAATACAGCGTCGTACCCCACCAGACGAACGCCCATCCGATGATGAATGCCACACTCCCCAGCCAGTCACTCCTCTCTGTGAGCAGAAGCAACGGGAATGCGTACATCAGATTGAACGTAGCCGCCTTCCCCAGGAAATTCACCCCGGGCGGCCCGTACCCGTGCCGCCTCAGCACCGGCAGCAGCGAGGCGATGAACACCTCCCGCCCCAGCAGAAGCGCGGTCAGCCACCAGGGCATGATGCCCCGCCAGGTCAACCCGACGATCGTCGACAGCACGAACAGCCGATCAGCAAGCGGATCGAGCAGTTGACCCAGACGGCTGATCTGCCCCCACCGCCGAGCGAGCTTCCCGTCCAGGTAGTCGCTGACCCCGCTCGCCATCAGGATGAGAATCGCCCAGCCGTCGTTGTGCGGCCCCCCGAACTCCGGCCACAGCACCAACCACAGAAACACCGGCACCCCGACGAGCCGCGCCATGCTGAGCACGTTGGGGATGGTGAGCACGCGGTCGGTCTGGACTCGCGTCTCCTGAACCTCCACCCGGGAGCCTCCTGGGACGAACGGACGATCGGACGATGTACGAAGCGGGCATGGGTATGGCTACGGGTTTGGGTACCGCCTTGGGTACGGCTGTACAGGGACTTTACCTTCCCATGGAGTGAGGGCGAGCGCGTGGGGCTGGGGATGCGTACGGCGACAGGGGAGGCCGAGCTCCAACGCGGGTCGCGGCAACTGCAGGTGGCTTACATGGCGGGTCCGATGCCGCCCTCCGCCGCCCGTGGCTTGTTGCTGCTGCTCGCTACGCTCGCGGCGACAAGGGCGGGGAGGGGTGGCAGCTGGGGCCCGTTGCCGGGCGGCGGGGGGTGGGGGCGGTGCAGAAACGTTCCTGCCGAGGCGTGCGCGGTTTTGGGGTCACTGGTCCGACGCTTTCTGCCTGCAATGTCCGGTTTCGACGTCGAGGGAGTGACCCGATAGGTGGGGCCTTGGACTGAACCGGGGTCACTTTCGGGACAAGGTGTCACTTGATCATGCCGTAATGCCCCATTTGACCCGGCCCTGGCGTACCACGAGTGACCCGACGTCCCGAAATCGACCCCGGTTCCCGCGAGCCCCGGCCACAGAACCGTTTCTGCACACCCGCACCCGGCAACGGCGCCCGGCACCGGCACCGCTTCTCCGCTGTAGTTGGCCCGCGAGGCGGAGCCGAGCAACAGCAACAAGCCACGGACGCGCCATTCGGCATCGGTGGCGCCATGTAAGCCACCTGCAGTAGCCGCTGGCCCGCGGTGGCGGCCGGCTCCCCCACCGCACTGGCGGGGAATGCAGGAAGCCCCCTGACCGGTGGTCAGGGGGCTTCCTGTTAATGGTTGTTCGGCGGCGTCCTACTCTCCCACAGGGTCCCCCCTGCAGTACCATCGGCGCTGTGAGGCTTAGCTTCCGGGTTCGGGATGTTACC
>NZ_JOEH01000049.1 GCF_000719095.1 Streptacidiphilus jeojiense
CCCCACCCCCGCCGTCTCAGACCTGGTAGCCGCCACCCTCCCCGCCCTCGCCCTCCTCCTCGCGGCCGTCTCAGCAGCAACGCTGCTGGGCGCTCCCGCCCTGGTGCACCTCCTCGCCCCAGGCCTCCCGGACCCCGGGCTCGCCGTGGTCTGCACCCGCCTGACCGCCCTCACCATCCTCCCGTTCGGCCTCACCGGCTACCTCAGCGCCGGCCTGCGCGCACACCGCCGCTTCACCGCCCCCGGCGCCGTCTACATCGCCTACAACACCGGCATCCTGCTGGTGATGATCCTGCTGCACGGCTCCCTAGGAGTCCGTGCCGCCGCGGCCGGCGTCGCCCTGGGCAGCGTCCTGATGACGGCGGTCCTGCTACCGCCCTTCACCCGCCACTGCACCCGCCTGACGCTCCGTCGGCGCCAGGCCGCGACCGCGACGGCCACCGCGGCGACAGCCGCCACCGCCCCGGCCCTGGTGCTGAGCCCGCTCGCGCTGCTCCCCATCGCCCTGTTCACCCTCACCCGCCAGTCCCAGGTCTTCGTCGAGCGCTACCTCGCCTCCTCGCTGGCCCCGGGCACCATCTCGCACCTCAACTACGCCGAGAAGGTCGCCCAGATGGCGATGACCCTCGGCGTGCTGGTGTGCACGGTGACCTTCCCGGTGGTGGCCAGGGCGCTGGCCGAGGGCGACCTGGAGGCGGCCAGGGACCGGGTCCAGAAGGACCTCGGACTGATCGGTGCGCTGGTCCTGGCCGGTACCGCGGTGCTGATGGCCTGCGCACCGCAGATCGTCGCGCTGCTGTTCCAGCGCGGGGCGTTCACCGCCCAGGACACCGCCGCCACCGCCGCGGTGATGCGGGTCTACAGCCTGGGCCTGCTCGGCCAGGCCATGGTCGGCGCACTGGTCCGGCCGTTCTTCTCGACCCGCCCGGTGGTGGCCTTCGGCAGTGCCCCGGCCAGGTCGGGAACCAGGAGCGACTGGTTCCCGCTGGCCGCGATGGCGCTCGGACTGCTGGTCACCACCGGGATCGGACTGGCGGCCGTGGGCCGGCACGGAGCGATCGGGCTGGCCGCCGCCAACGCCACCGGCATCACCCTGACCGCGGCTCTGCTGCTGGTCGGGATCAGGACCCGCGGGGTGGCCCTGCGGCTGCGCACGGTCCTGCTGGACCAGGCCCGGCTGCTGGCCGCCGCCGGGTTCGCCGCCCTGGCCGCCTACCTGGCCGCCCGGCCGATCGGCGCCCAGGCGCTGCCCTCGGTGCTCCTGGGCGCCGTGGTCGGCGTCGCCGCCTTTGTACTCGCCGCCGCCGCGCTCAGGGCGCCGGTGGTGAGCGGACCGCTCGCAGCACTCTCGGCCCGGCTGTGGACCCGTGGCCGTAAGGACGAAGGGGAGGGACGCCATGGCGGCTGAGCCGCTGCACCGGGAACGGAGGGTCCTCACGGACCCGGCCGCCGAGCCGCCGTGCTCCCCCGGCCCGATAGGGACCGACCCGGCCGCCCCGGCCCCGGTGCGCACGGACCCGGTCCACCCCGGGCCCCCGCGCGGCGCCCCCGGGGCCGACGAGCTGTTCACCGGCCCCGCGGTCCGGCCCGCCGACTCGCCCTGGACGCTGATGTACCACTCGGTGGACCACTACACCGAGGACCCGCACCAGGTCACCGTCACCCCCGGGCGCTTCGCCCGGCAGATGGCCTGGCTGCACTCCTGCGGCCTGCGCGGCGTCGGCCTGGGCGAGCTGCTGCGCGCGCACGCGGCCGGCCGGGCGGCCGACCTGGTCGGGCTGACCTTCGACGACGGCTACGCCGACCTGACCCGCGGCGTGCTGCCGGTGCTGCAGCGGTACGGCTTCAGCGCCACCGCCTTCGTCGTGGTCGGCCGCCTCGGCGGCCACAACGTCTGGGACGAGGGGCCGCGCAAGCCGCTGCTGACGGCTGATCAGATCTTCCGGCTGCACGACTGCGGGGTCGAGATCGGCTCGCACGGCATGTACCACCGCTCGCTGCCGGGGATCGCGGCCGCGACCCTGGCCGAGGAGACCGGGCACAGCCGTGAGCTGCTGCGGGACCTCCTCGGTGAGCCGGTCGGAGGATTCTGCTACCCCTACGGCGCGGTCGACGCCGCCGCGGCCGCCGCGGTCCGCGACAGTGGCTACCACTACGGGGCCGCGATCGCGCACGGCCCGCTGACCGGCCGCTGGGCGCTGCCGCGCTCCTACGTCGGCGAACGCGACAACGGACTGCGACTGCGCGCCAAGCGCGCCCGGCACCGGCTGCGCGGCCTGCGAGTCCGGGTCGACGGAGAGGACGCCCGATGAGAGTGCTACAGGTGATCACCGGTCTCGCCGCCGGCGGTGCGGAGCAGCAGCTCCGGCTGCTGCTCCGGCATCTGCCGGACCGTCACCACTGCGACGTGGTGACCCTGGAGAACCCGGGCACGGTGGCCCAGGGCCTGCGCGAGGACGGCGTCCGGGTGTTCGAGCTGGGCATGCGGGGCAACCGCGACCTGGCCGCGCTGCCCCGGCTGACCGGGCTGATCCGGCACGGCCGCTACGACCTGGTGCACTGCCACCTCTACCGGTCCCTGGTCTACGGGCGGCTGGCCGCCCGGCTGGCCGGGGTCGGCGCCGTGGTCGCCACCGAGCACTCGCTGCTGCCCGGGATCATCGAGGGGCGCCGGATCACCCCCGGCGTGCGGGCCCTCTACCTGGCCGCGGAGCGGCTCGGGCAGCGCACCGTGGCGGTGTCCGACCCGGTCGCCGAGCACCTGGCCGGCTGGAGGGTCCCCGCGCACCGGGTGGTGACCATCCCCAACGGCGTGGACGTGGCCCGCTACGCGCAGCCCGCGCCGACCCGGGCCGCCACCCGCCAGTTCCTCCGCGCCGAGCTGGGCCTGCCGCAGGACGCGCTGGTGGTCGGCGGCCTCGGCCGGCTGGTCCCCGGCAAGCGGTTCGACGTCCTGGTGGACGCCCTGGCGCTGATGCCCGCCGGGGCCGGCGCGGCCCGGCTGCTGCTGGTCGGCGACGGCGAGGAGCGCCCGGCCCTGGAGCGGCGCGCCCGCGCGGCCGGCGTGGCCGACCGGGTGGTGTTCGCGGGGGAGCGCGACGACGTCCCCGACCTGCTCACGGCGATGGACGTGCTGGCGGCGCCGTCCCGGACCGAGACCTTCGGCATGGCGCTGATCGAGGCGCTGGCCGCGGGCCTGCCGGTGCGCTGGTCCTCCGGACCCGCGCTCTCCGAGCTGCCGCCGGAGGCGGCCCCCGGCGCGGTCCGGGTCCGCTCCGACCCGGCCGCCTACGCCGCCGAGCTGGCCGGACTGCGCCAGTGCCGGACGCCGCTGCCGCAGCCGGCGGCGGTACGGCACTACGACATCGCCCGGCTGGCCCCCCTGGTCGCCGAGGTCTACGACCGGCTCGGCCCGGTACCGGCCGGCCCCACTGCCCCTGTCACCCGCACCGTTCCGGTGCAACCGCAACCGCAACCGCATGCGCCCGCTGCCCCGGCGAAAACCTCTCGATAACCCAAGGAGCCCGCAGCCATGTCCGACAGTAGCCGCAACGCCGTGCGCAGCATCCTGCGCCGCTGCTGGCCCGTTCTCGCCGCCGTCCCGCTCGGCGCCGCCTGCGGTGGCGCCTACGCGCTGGCCGCACCGGTCCAGTACCAGGCCAACGCCTATGTGATGGTGGTGCCGCAGGCGACCGGCGACAGCGCCACCGCCGTCAACTTCGCCCAGGCCTACGGCCGGGTGATCACCCAGCCGGAGATCCTGCTGGAGGCCTCGGTGAGCACCGGCGTCCCGCTGGCGAAGCTGGCCCCGCTGATCCAGGCGACCACCTCGCCGGACGCGCCGATGGTGCAGATCACCGGTAGTGCGCCCACCGCCGCCCGGGCCGCCCAGGAGGCCAACGCGGTGGCGCGTTCGCTGGTGACCTTCGGCAACGCGGTCACCAAGCAGACCAGGGTCCAGCTGATCACCTTCGCCGCCGCGGCCAGGCCGGACGCCCCGAGCTCGCCCTCACGCACCCTGGACGTCGCGGTGGGCGGCGCGGCCGGCCTGCTGATCGGGGGGCTGGCCATGATGGCCCGGCAGTCCCGGGCCGGCGCCGGCGCGGCGCCCTCCGCGCTGCCGCAGCCCCGCTCGGACAGCAGCGCGGAGGACGCCCCGGCGGACGGGCTCCCGGCCGACCCGGCCCCCGCCGGGACGCCGGACCGGACCCCCGCCCCGGCGTCCGCCCCCGCTCCCGCCCAGGGCGCGGCCGCGGCCGCGAGCTCCGAGGCGGATGCCGACCGTGCCCGGCAGTCCGCGGCCAGGGCCCGTCGATGACGGCACCTCAGCTCACCGCTGCGGTCCCCGCGGGCGCCGCACCGGCGCCCGCGAAGGCTGCGGCCCCGGTGACCGAGGTGCGCACGGTCCGGGACGCCACCGCCTTCGACGCCCTGGCCGACGACTGGGACGCGCTGGTGGACCGGTGCGCCGCCGCCACCCCGTTCCAGAGCCACGCCTGGCTCTCCTCCTGGTGGCGCAGCTACGGCAGGCCGGGACGGCTGCGGGTGGTGACGGTCCGTCGGGACGGCGTGCTGGTGGGCGCGGCCCCGCTGATGCTCCGTCGGCGCGGGCTGCCGCTGCTGTCCGGGGTCGGCCAGGGGCTGACCGACTTCCTGGACGTGCTGCTGGACGACGCCCACGCCGAGCAGACCGCGGCGGTGCTGGCCAGGGCGATGGCCGTGCAGCTCGGCCTGCGCCGGCCCTGGGCCGCGCTGGACCTGCGCGAGCTGCGCCAGGGTTCGGCCGCGCACCGGATCGCCGAGCACTGGCCGGGAGCGGCCCGGCGGCTGCCGGACTCGCTGTGCCAGCACCTGCCCGGTGTGCCGGTGGAGGAACTGCTGTCCCGGCTGCCGGGACGGACCGCGCAGCGCAGCCGGGTCAAGCTGCGCAAGCTGGAGGCCGCCGGGATCGAGACCAGGCTGGTGCCGGTCGAGGACGTGCCCCGGGCCCTCGGCGAGCTGCTGGCCCTGCACGAACTGCAGTGGCGCGGCCGGGGCGTCACCCCCGAGCACCTGCGCCCGCGCTTCGCCGAGCACCTGTCCCGCTCCGCCGAGCGGATGGCCGCGGCCGGCCGCGCCGCCGTCCGCCAGTACCGCCTGGACGGCGAGCTGGTGGCCTGCGACCTGACCCTGCAGGTGCGCGGGCTGTCCGCGATCTACGTCTACGGCGTCCACCCCGACCTGCGGGAACGGGTGGACGTCGCCGGAATACTGTTCCGCGAGAGCCTGGCGCACGCCGCCGCCACCGGTCGCGGCGAGCTGAGCCTGCTGCGCGGCGACGAGCCCTACAAGCAGCGCTGGCGTCCCGAGCAGGCCCGCAACGAGCGGCTGCTGCTGGGCGGGGGGCCGGCGGTGGCCCTGTACGCGGCGGCGATCGGCCTGCGCGCCGGCGCGGTCCGCTCGCTGCGCACCCGCGCCCCCTGGCTGGCCCCGCTCCGCACCAGGCTCAGGGAGCTCACCGCGCGCTGAGCGCCTGCCGGAACACCTGGCCGGAACGGGGATTGCCGGTGCAGCGCCAGACCCCGTGCGGGCAGTAGTCGGTGATGGTCTGGTAGAGGGTGTCGTGGGTGGCGGCCCAGTCCAGCATCCCCCTGACGTACGCGGGGTCGTCGCCCCGGTCGTACATCCCCCACTCCGGGTAGGACACCGGCTTGCGGTGCGCCGCGGCGAAGCGGACCTGGGCCAGCAGGCCGTACGGCTCGGCCACATAACTGGAGAACGGTGCGGTCCGGTCCGGATCGGAGCCGGCCATGTCGTAGCTGTCCATGCCGATGACGTCGGTGACGTCGTCCCCGGGGTAGCAGTCCGGCCAGGGGTGCGCGTCGGCGCCCCTGGTCGGGGCGAACTCGAAGCGGAAGCGCTGTCCGGGCACCGCGCGCATGGCGGTGACGATCCGGCGCCAGTACTGCTTCCAGGCGGCGGGGTCGGGACCGCAGCGGCTGGTGTAGGTGGTGCCGTTCATCTCCCAGCCCAGGGTGAGCACGGTGTCGGGGGCGCCCAGTGCGACCAGGGTCCGGGCCAGCGCGGTGAAGTGCGCGTCGTTGCGTCCGGCGGCGCCCTGTTCCAGCAGCTGCCGGACCTGGTCGTCGGGGACCTGCCCCTCGTTGTCGGGGAGCATCGGCACCCCCAGCACCAGCAGCCGGTCCGGCTCGGCGTCCCGCCAGGCCGCCCACGGGCCGAGCAGGGTGGCGCTGCCCTCGATGTCCGACCAGGAGCCGCCGGGGAGGTAGGTGTGCCCGACCCGGATCGGCGCGCCGCCCAGCCAGGCGGAGAGCTGCCCCATCGCGTCGTCCGACTCGGTCGACCCCAGGAAGGCGCCGAACGGCACCTGGTGCGGGGGCACCGCGGTCGGGTCCGCGACCGGCCCCCGGCCGCTGCCGCCGCCCCCGGACCACCACAGCAGCCCCATCCCGGCGGCGACCACCAGCACCGCCGTGACCAGCAGCGTCACCGCACGGCGGCGCAGCATGACATCCTCCCTCGACCGGTTCCGGCCCACGCTAGGTCCCGGCACCGTCCAGCGTGACGGGACACACCTGGGGCTGCGGCTGATTCACCGGTGATCCGTCATATCGTGCGGGAATGACCGTCACGCGTTCGATCCTGCTGTTCGTACTGGCGGCCTTCGCCGAGATCGGCGGCTGCTGGCTGGTCTGGCAGTCGGTGAAGGAGCACCGGGGCTGGCCGTACGCGGTCTGCGGCGTGCTGGCGCTCGGCGCCTACGGTTTCGTGGCGGCGCTGCAGCCGGACGCGTCCTTCGGCCGGGTGCTGGCCGCCTACGGCGGGGTGTTCGTCGCCGGTTCGCTGGCCTGGGGCGTTGCGGTGGACGGCTTCCGCCCCACCGGATGGGATGTGACCGGCGCCGCGGTCTGCCTGCTGGGAGCGGCGCTGATCGTCTACCAGCCGCGCGCCTGAGGCGGGCCGCCGAGGGCCCCGACCGGTGTCCAAATGGAGAAACGTTACGCTCCTGGGACCGCCATTTTTCCGACCCTGCACCCCTTCCCCGCCCCGTCGACCTACGGTAGTGAACATGCGTACCGCGCTCGCAGCCCTCATCGTGATCCTCGCCGCCATCGGCGTGGGCGCCGCTGCGCGCGACCACCGGCCGGCCCCGTTCGGCGACTCGGTGGTGGTCCACAGCAACGACACGGTCTCCAAGGAGGACGGCGGCGTGCTGCGGATCGGCGCCGACGGCTCGGTGCAGCTGTACGCGACCAGGGGCAGCGACAGCGGTCACACCCTGTGGTCCTACAAGCGGCCCGGCGCCGAGCCGGTGAGCGTGGTGCCGCTCGCCGGCATCACCGTGGCGGTCTGGAACGACGGGATGCTCACCGGCGTCCGCACCGATCCGGCCGCGGTGGCCTGGCACCGCTTCGTCCCCGGCCTGGCCGACCGGCTCCGCCAGCACCCCGCCGACGTGGGCGTGCTGGTCGCCTCGCTGGACCGCGGCAAGGTCTTCCTGGTGCCCACCCCGCAGGTGGTGATGGAGTACAACACCGCCGACGGCTCCATCCGCAGCGACACCCTGCCCCAGGTCGGCTGCTCCTACGCGCCGGCCCAGGCGCTGGCCCTGGACGACCTGCTGGTGCTGGCCCGGCCCTGCGACCACGGCAGCACCGTCGAGGCCTTCGACGGCAGCGGCCGGGTCTGGCAGCTCCCGTCCAGCCCGCTGGCCCGGCCGGTCGCCACCGGCACCACCACGGTGGGCGTCCGCGACGTCCCCTGGCTCAGCACCCAGGTGCTCCAGCGCCTCACCGGCAAGCCCGCGCTCACCTTGCCGATCAGGCAGCTGCCCGGCCCCCGTTAGACTGGAAGCCTCCGCCTCAAGCAGGGCCCCGCTCGACGGCCCGCGCCAGCGCCTCGCCGTCCCGGGAGTTACTTCGCCATGATTGCCGCCAACGCCATCGAACTGCGTGCGGGTGCCCGCATCCTGCTGGAGTCCGCCAGCTTCCGGGTCGCCCCGGGCGACCGGATCGGCCTGGTCGGCCGCAACGGGGCCGGCAAGACCACGCTGACCAAGGTGCTGGCCGGTGAGGGCGCCCCGGCCGCCGGGTCGGTCACCCGCAGCGGCGAGGTCGGCTACCTGCCGCAGGACCCCCGCACCGGCGACCTGGACGTCCTGGCCAGCAACCGCATCCTGGGCGCCCGCGGCCTGGACGAGGTGCTGCGCAAGATGCGCATCGCCGAGGACAAGATGGCCAACGGCAAGGGCGCGACCCGTGACGACGCGATGAAGAAGTACTCGCGCCTGGAGACCGAGTTCGTCACCAGGGGCGGCTACGCCGCCGAGGCCGAGGCGGCCACCATCGCCGCCAGCCTCGGGCTGCCGGACCGCATCCTGGCCCAGCCGCTGCACACCCTCTCCGGCGGCCAGCGCCGCCGGGTCGAGCTGGCCCGGATCCTGTTCTCGGACTCCGACACCCTGCTGCTGGACGAGCCCACCAACCACCTGGACGCCGACTCCATCATCTGGCTGCGCGACTACCTGAAGACCTACCGCGGCGGCTTCATCGTCATCTCCCACGACATCAACCTGGTGGAGACGGTCGTCAACAAGGTCTTCTACCTGGACGCCAACCGCACCTGCATCGACGTCTACAACATGGGCTGGAAGCTCTACCAGCAGCAGCGCGAGGCCGACGAGAAGCGCCGCAAGCGCGAGCGGGCCAACGCCGAGAAGAAGGCCTCGCAGCTGAACTCGCAGGCCGACAAGATGCGCGCCAAGGCCACCAAGACGGTGGCCGCGCAGAACATGGCCCGCCGCGCCGAGAAGCTGCTGTCCGGCCTGGAGGCGGTCCGGGTCAGCGACAAGGTCGCCAAGCTGCGCTTCCCCGACCCGGCCCCCTGCGGCAAGACCCCGCTGATGGCCGAGGGGCTGTCCAAGTCCTACGGCTCGCTGGAGATCTTCACCGACGTCGACCTGGCCATCGACAAGGGCTCCAAGGTGGTCGTGCTGGGCCTGAACGGCGCCGGCAAGACCACGCTGCTGCGGATGCTCGCCGGGGTGGAGGAGCCCGACACCGGAGCGCTCATCCCCGGCCACGGGCTGAAGATCGGCTACTACGCCCAGGAGCACGAGACCCTGGACAACGACCGCACCATCCTGGAGAACATGCGCTCGGCCGCCCCGGACATGGACCTGGTGGAGGTGCGCAAGATCCTCGGCTCGTTCCTGTTCTCCGGCGACGACGTGGACAAGCCCGCCGGGGTGCTCTCCGGTGGCGAGAAGACCCGGCTGGCCCTGGCCACCCTGGTGGTCTCCAGCGCCAACGTGCTGCTCCTCGACGAGCCCACCAACAACCTCGACCCGGCCAGCCGGGAAGAGATCCTGGGCGCGCTGCGTTCCTTCACCGGTGCCGTCGTTCTGGTCACCCACGACGAGGGCGCGGTCCAGGCGCTGGAGCCGGAGCGGATCATCCTGCTGCCGGACGGCATCGAGGACCTGTGGAACGAGGGCTACGCCGATCTGGTCTCCCTCGCCTGAGCCCCGGCGGACCCCCGTCTGACCGGGCGGTGTAGTCGCTGGATCATGCATCTGGACCAGAAGAGTTCATATCGCCGAGGCCACCACCTGTACGAGTGAACTGACACCGATTCTCCTCATTCGGGAATCCCGTGCATTGCCCATTCACCGCTGCTGATCAGCATTTTCACGCCATGTCACGGCGACATCCCCGGGCGTGCGACAGCAAACCGCACGCTGGTCAGCTGCGCGGTACGCCACTACCCGCCGGGATTTCCGTTGCCGACCTTGCGGAATGGGTGGCCAGGAGGCCACCCATGGGTGATCATGGGATTCCGACAGAGCACTTGCTACGAGGAGGCACGGGTGGCCGAGACTCTGAAAAAGGGCAGCCGGGTAACGGGCCCCGCACGGGAGAAGCTCGCGACCGAGCTGAAGAAGAAGTACGACTCCGGTGCGAGTATCCGGGCGTTGGCGGAGGAGACGGGCCGGTCCTACGGATTCGTCCACCGCATGCTCAGCGAGTCCGGAGTTTCCCTCCGCGGTCGCGGTGGCGCCACGCGCGGTAAGGCCAAGGCGACCGCCGCGGCCACGTCCTGAACCGTATCCATCAGTACGACCCATCAGCACGTCAGATCCCTGACGCTTCGGCGGCTGGGGGAGTCCCGCAGCACAGGTCTCCCACCCGGTCGCCGATCGTCGCGTCCGTAGTGGTTACCCTTCAGTAGCTTGACTTCGCCACTGCTGCTGGAGGTCCTCGTGTCCCATTCCGCGCCCACCATGAACTCCGGCCCCGGCGCCGACCCCTCGGAGTGGGGGGAGGCGGGCCTGCGCCTGGAGCTCGCCGAGGACGGCGCCGTCGCGACGGTCACGCTGTGCCGACCCGAACGGCGCAACGCCCAGTCGCCCGCGCTCTGGCGCTCGCTCGCGGCCGTCGGCCGCAGCCTGCCCGGGACGGTGCGCGCGGTGCTGCTGCTGGCCGAGGGCAAGTCCTTCTCGGCCGGTCTCGACCGGGCCGCCTTCACCCCCGAGGGGATCCCCGGCGAACGCGGCCTGCTGGACCTGGCCAAGGGGGAGGAGGGCGACCAGGTCATCGCCGGCTACCAGCAGGCGTTCACCTGGTGGCGCCGCCCCGACCTGGTCAGCATCGCCGCGGTCCAGGGCCACGCGGTGGGCGCCGGCTTCCAGTTGGCCCTGGCCTGCGACCTCCGACTGGTCTCCCGGGACGTCCAGTTCGCCATGCGCGAGACCGCCCTCGGCCTGGTGCCGGACCTGGCCGGGACCAAGCCGCTGGTGGACCTGGTCGGCCCGGCCCGTGCGCTGGAGATCTGCGGCACCGGCCGCTGGGTCGGCGCGGACGAGGCGGTGCGCATCGGCCTGGCCAACGCCGCACTGCCCGCCGACGAACTCCATGCCGCCGCGGCGGACCTGGCCGGGGCGCTGCTCGCGGCGCCCCGGGACGCCCTGGTGGAGACCAAGGCGCTGCTGCAGGGGGCCGGCGGCCGCGACTACGACGAGCAGCGCGCGGCCGAGCGCGCCGCCCAGCTGCGCCGGCTGCGCGACCTGGCCGGACTCGGCGAGTAGCCGCCGGGCGGCAGGCTCACCCGTTCGACTCCACTGCGGTGTGCGTGTCGTGGGGCTCCCCTAGGGTCGAGATGATATGCCCGGTATATGCAGAAACGTCCTGCTGAACCGGGCACCCCGACAGGGAGCCCACACCATGACTGATGTGACCAAGCCCAGCGCCCCCAAGCCCGGCCAGCGCGAGACGGTACAACTGGCCCCCAGCGGTGAGCGCGGCCGCACCACCATCGCCGTCGGCGTGGTGGAGAAGGTCGCCGGCATGGCCGCCAGGGACGTCCAGGGCATCCACGCCCTGGGCAGCGGATCCCGCGGCTTCGGTGCCGTCCGCGACCGGGTCCCGGGCAACCGGCCCAATGTCGGAAAGGGCGTCAAGGCCGAGGTCGGCGAGCGGCAGGCGGCCCTCGACATCGACCTGGTGGTCGAGTACGGCGTCCCCATCGCGGAGTTGGCGGCGGTGGTGCGGAAGAACGTGATCAGCTCCGTGGAGCGGATCACCGGTCTCCAGGTCGTCGAGGTCAACATCGCCGTCAACGACGTGCACCTGCCGGACGAGCAGGACGACGACGAAACCACCGAGAGCAGGGTCCAGTGAGCATGGCACTGATCGGCCTGGCCGTGGGCATGGCCCTTGGCTTCGCCGGCTACTTCGGCGGCTTCGCCGCGTTCCTGCTGGTCGCGGCGCTGGGCGCGGTCGGCTTCGTGGCCGGCCGGCTGCTGGAGGGCGACCTGGAGTTCGGCGACCTGATCCGCAGCACCAAGCCGAGGGACCGGAAGAGCTGATGGCCTACGGCGCCGTCCCCGCCCCGGGCCTGCCCGCCCCCGGCGAGCGCGGCAGCATCCGCCTCGCCGACCGGGTGCTGGAGCGGATCGCCGCCCGCGCGGCCGCCGAGGCCCTCGCGGACCAGTTGCCCGATGACGGGGCCGACCCCGACCGGATCGACTCCCCCCGGGCCAAGGCCTCGCAGGGGCGGCACGGGGTCAGCATCAGGGTGGGCCTCGACCTGCCCTACCCCCTCGACCTCGCCGCCGTCACCCGCGCGGTCCACCACCGGGTCACCGAGCGGGTGGTGCAGCTCGCGGGCTCCGAGGACCCCAGGGTCGCCCTGGTGGTGGAACGCCTGGTCCCGGCGGCCCCGAGCGGAAGGCTGCGATGAGCGTCGCCTCGCCGGCCGGAACGGCGCCCGCCCCGGCTGCCGCAGATGCGCCGGACCGACCGGACGCGGTGCGGGCACGGCGGTTCTGGTCGGCCCGCCGCAACGCCGCCGCCCTCGCCGCGCTGGTGGCCGTCGCCGCGGCCGGCGCGCTGCTGTACGAGGAGATCTACATCCGCAGCGGCAACCGGGCCCATGCCTGGCGCACCTGGATCAGCGACCAACTGGCGGACCGTCACCTCGACGACGCCTGGGTGATCGCCGGCTCGGCCGTGGTCTGCGCGCTGGGCCTGTGGCTGCTGCTGCTCGCCGCCACCCCGGGACTGCGCCGGCTGCTGCCGCTGGCCACCGAGGACACCGGCGGCCTGCGGGCCGCCCTGGACCGCCGCGCGGCGGCAGCGATGCTGCGCCGCGCCGCCCTGGAGACGCCGGGGGTGCGGGAGGCCGGAGTGAAGGTCGGGCGGCGCCGGGCCCGGGTCCGCGCGGTGGTCGGCTTCGGGGACCCCGGCGAGGTGAAGACGGCCCTGGCCGAGCACCTGTCGGTGGAGCGCGGCCGGCTCGGCCTGGTCCGGCCGCCGATGGTGAACGTCAAGGTCAGGACGCAGAGCAAGGGCAGGAGGAGGTCATGAGCCGGACCGCGGTCAACCGCACCCTGCTGGCCCTGGTCGGCCTGGTGCTGCTCGCCGGGGGACTGCTGCTGCTGGCCGGCGGACTCGACCTGAACCACCGCTGGCACCTGGGCCTGCCGTCCGACTGGACCGTCACCGACCCGCACCACGCGGTGCTGGACCCGGCCGACCGGGTGCGCTGGCGCGGCGACGGCTGGTGGTGGCCGAGCGTCTTCGCCGCGCTGGGGGTGGTCGCGCTGCTGTCGCTGTGGTGGCTGCTGGCCCAACTCCGCACCGGGACGGCGGACCGGGTGGCCGTGCCGGCGGCGGCGGACGTCCCGGTCCGGCTGCGGGGCGGGGCGCTGGCGCAGGCCGTCGCCGACGGGGCCGAACAGATCCCCGGGGTGTCCCGGGCCCGGGTGCGCATCCTCGGCCGCGCGCGCCGTCCCCGCGCCCGCATCACCCTCACCCTGGCCCCGGGGGCGGCGCCGGGGCCCGTCCTGCACGAGCTCGCGGCGGGACCGCTCGGTGACGCACGGCGCACCACGGGGGTGTCGCTGCCGGCGGAGGCGCGGGT
Organism: Streptacidiphilus jeojiense; assembly: GCF_000719095.1. Taxonomy (GTDB): domain Bacteria; phylum Actinomycetota; class Actinomycetes; order Streptomycetales; family Streptomycetaceae; genus Streptacidiphilus; species Streptacidiphilus jeojiensis. The sequence continues at coordinate 13,423 of NZ_JOEH01000049.1, forward strand.
GCGGGTGGAATCCGGTTCGGTTCCGAGGGTCCAGTGACCGTTTGTGGGGGTTTCTGTTCGCGCAGTTCCCCGCGCCCCTAATCCCTTAGGGGCGCGGGGCTGTGCTTGTTGAACTGCATGCGCGAACAGAAACCATGCACCACCCGCACCCGCAATCCGCCCTCGCTCAAATCCCCTTCAGCACACCGCCGTCAACCGGCACCATGACTCCGGTCAAATACGACGCCGCCGGGGAAAGATAAAACGCCGCCACCTTCCCGAACTCCTCCGGCCTCCCGTAGCGCCGCAGCGGAATCCCCGCCGAGGCACGGGCCCGGGCGCCTTCCGGGTCGCCGCCGAGGGAGTCGAGATGCTGGACCCTTTCGGTGTCGATCCGGGCCGGCAGCAGCCCGAACACCCGGATGCCCCGCGGCCCCAGCTCCTCCGCCAGGGTCTTCGCCGCCATCGCCAGCCCCGGCCGCAGGCCGTTGGAGATCGCCAGCCCGCCGATCGGCTCCCGGACCGAGCCGGACAGCACGAACCCGATCGCGCCGCCCTCGCCGAGTTCCGCCGCGAAGCGCCGCGCGATCCGCACCGCCCCCAGGAAGACCGACTCGAACGCGCCGACCCACTCCTCGTCCGTCGCGGAGAGCATCGATCCGGCCGGCGGGCCGCCCGCGCTGATCAGCACCCCGTCGATCCGGCCGAAGTGCTGCTCCGCCGCGGCGATCAGTCGCTCCGCGGTGTCCGGTGCGGCGTTGTCGGCGACCACGCCGACCGCCGAGGCGGGGCCGCTCAGCCGCTTGACGGCCTCGTCCACCGAGGCCTGGCCGCGTCCGGTGACCACCACCCTGGCTCCGTCGGCGACCAGTGCCTCCGCGCTGGCGAAGCCGAGGCCGCGACTGGCGGCCGTGACGGCGTAGACGCGTCCCTCAAGTCCGAGGTCCATGGATCAGAGTTCCTCCTGTCGTGCTTTCTTCGGCTCTTCCAGCGCGAAGGCGGTGTTGACCAGGGCGACATGGGTGAAGGCCTGCGGGGTGTTGCCGAGCTGCCGTTCGGCCTTCGGATCCCACTCCTCGGAGATCAGCCCCAGGTCGTTGGAGATGGCGGCGACCCGTTCGAACAGCTGCCGTCCCTCCTCCACCCGACCGATCGCGATCAGCGCGTCCGCCAGCCAGAACGAGCAGGCCAGGAACGCGCCCTCGGTTCCCTGCAGACCGTCCACCTGGGAGTCCTCGGGCTCCCCGGTGGAGTAGCGCAGCACGAAGCCGTCGTGGTCCAGGCCCTTCTGGACGGCGTCGACGGTGCCGACCACCCGGGGGTCGTCGGCGGGCAGGAAGCCGGTCTTGACCACGAAGAGGGTCGAGGCGTCCAGCTCCTTGCCGCCGTAGTACTGGGTGAAGCTGCCGAGCTCCGCGTCGAAGCCCTTGGCGCAGACGTCCTGGTGGATCTCGTCGCGGACCTCGCGCCAGCGGTCCAGCGGCGCGGGCATCCCGGTGATCTCGGCCATCTTCACCGCGCGGTCGAAGGCGACCCAGCACATCACCTTGGAGTGCACGAAGTGCCGGCGGCCGCCGCGCACCTCCCACAGACCCTCGTCGGGGTCGCTCCAGTGGTCCTCCAGGAAACGCATGAACGAGTTGATGAGCGCCCAGACATGACGCTCCATCGGTATTCCCGCCGTCAGCGCCAGGTACAGGGTGTCTATCACCTCCCCGTACACGTCCAGCTGCAGCTGGTCCACGGCGGCGTTGCCGAAGCGGACCGGCGCCGAGCCCTCGTAGCCGGGGAACCAGTCGGCGGTGAACTCGGTGAGCCTGCGCTCGCCGGCCACCCCGTACATGGTCTGCAGGTCGGCCGGGTCGCCGGCGATGGCGCGCAGCAGCCACTCGCGCCAGGCCGAGGCCTCCTCGACGTAGCCGCTGCGCAGCAGGGCGGACAGGGTCATGGTGGAGTCGCGGAGCCAGCAGAAGCGGTAGTCCCAGTTGCGCTCGCCGCCGATCTCCTCGGGCAGCGAGGCGGTGGCGGCGGCGACGATGCCGCCGGTCGGCTCGTAGGTCAGCGCCTTGAGCACGATCAGCGAGCGCATCACCGGATCCCGGTACGGTCCGCGGTACTTGCTGACGGCGGACCACTCCTGCCAGCCCAGCAGCGACTCCTGGAGCGACGCCTCGGCGTCCTGGCGCGGCGGGCTGGAGTGGTGCGAGGGCAGCCAGCTCAGCACGATGGGGATCCGGTCGCCGGGGTTGACCTCGAAGTGGCCGAAGGTGGTGAAGTCCTTGCCGAAGGTGCGGATCGCCGAGTGCCCGCGCATCCACACCGAGTCGGGGCCGGCCACCGCGACCCGGTGGTGGTCGGTGCGCCGCATCCACGGCACCACCCGGCCGTAGTCGAACCGCAGCCGCATCTCGGCGTGCATCTTCACGCACCCCGAGACGCCCACCACGATCCGCATCACATCCGGGGTGCGGTCCCGCTGCGGCATGAAGTCGATCACCTTGACGGTGCCGGTGTCGGTCTCCCAGACGGTCTCCAGGACCAGGCTGTCGCCCACGTAGGAGCGGCTGGTGCACTCGGTGGCGCCCTCGGGCGCCAACCGCCAGCTGCCGTGCTCCTTGTCGCCGAGCAGACCCGCGAAGCAGGTGGGCGAGTCGAACCGGGGCAGGCACAGCCAGTCGATGGAGCCGTCCCGGCCGACCAGGGCCGCTGTCTGCAGATCCCCGATCAGCGCGTAGTCCTCGATACGTCCGGGCATGTGTGCGTCCCCCTCACTCCGAAAGGCCTGCGGCTCCTGGCCCGGACGCTACTCCCCGGTCGCCCCGGCGGGGGCGCCAACCGTCTCCTCGGGCGTGTCCGACACCGATTCCGCCGGTACTTCGGCAGGTCGTCCGGCAGGTCGTCCGGCTCTGGCCTGCTGCGCGGCCAGGAAGGCGGCCTTCTTCTCGGCGACCACGGCCTTGCGTTCGCGGTCCTTGACCTCGCGGCGCAGCAGCGAGCCCCAGGCGATCGGGACCAGCAGCGCGAACAACCACCACTGGACCGCGTACGGCAGGTGCACGCCCTTGCCGACCACCGCCATGCTGCTGCTGTCGTTGTTGTTCGGCAGCGGCACCAGTTCGGCGGAGTCGCCGGCCGGGGCCTTCGGGCTGGTGCTCTCCAGCTGCAGGTACCCGGCCACCACCGGCTCGGGCTGGTGCGCGGCCTGCTGGACGCTGTTGATCAGCATGAACTGCCGGTCGGGGAGCCCCTTGACGTCGCGGATGCCGCTGACGGCCGTGGTCTCGTCCGGCTGCAGCAGCCCGGTGACGGTGACCGTGCCGGACGGCGCCCCGGGCACCTTGGGGTACTGGTCGCCGGTTGTGTTGCCGGGATCCACCCAGCCCCGGTTCACCAGCACGGCGTCACCGTCGGCGGTGATCAGCGGGGTGACCACGTAGTAGCCGATGGTGTCCCCGGCCGCGTCGGTGCGGTGCCGCACCACGAACTGGTGCGCGATGTCGTAGTGGCCGGTGGCCGTGACGCTGCGGTAGCGCTCGCTGCCGGGCACGGTGGCCCCGGGCCGGCTCAGCGACCCGATCGGGACCGGCTTCGCCGACAGGTTCTGCGAGATCAGCTGGTTGCCGACGTTGGTCTGCTGGTAGCGGTGGAACTGCCACATGCCCAGCAGGTACATCACCGGGATCAGCACGAAGAAGACCAGAGTCAGGATCACCCAGCGCCGGGTCAGCAGGATGCGCAGCACCCATTGAAGGTACCCCCGCCCGATCTGTCCGCTTACGGCGGGCTCCGGGTTGGCGCCGGAGGGGGCGTCAGGCCTGGCGCTGCTGGGGCACCACGCCCTGCAGCAGGTGCAGGAACGCTGCCTCGTCCACCACCGGGGTGCCGACCTCGCGGGCGCGGCGCGCCTTGGTGGTCCAGCCGCCCGGCTCGTTGGTGACCAGCAGGCTGGTCCGGCTGCTCACCGAGCCGGCCACGTGCAGGCCGGCCTCGGTCAGCCGGTCCTCCAGCAGTTCGCGGTCGGTGGCGGTGTCGCCGCTGATCGCCACCCGCATCCCCTGCACCAGCGGCTGCTCCGGCTCCCACCGGCCCGGGTTGGGGTACGGGCAGGCCGGGCGCCGCCGCGCCGGGCGGTAGGGGCTCCAGCCGGCGGACCGCAGGGATCCGGATCCGCCGCGATTCGGCGGTGCGGCGTCGGCGTCGTCCGCGAGGTGGTCCACCAGCGCGGGCGCCACGCACGGTTGGAACGGCAGCGGCAGACCCGCCTCCACGGCCATCCGCAGGCTCGGCCGGAACACCTCGGCGAGCACCCGGGCGTCGTCCAGCGCATGGTGCGCCTGACGGGGGATCACCCCGAAGTGTCCGGCCAGGGTGCCGAGGCGGTGGTTGGCCAGCGGCAGCCGCAGGTCCCGGGCCAGCACGATGGTGCACAGCCGCTGCTCGACCGGGGCCCGACCGCCCATCCGGGCGTACTCGCGGGAGATCATCGACCAGTCGAAGAGCGCGTTGTGGGCGACCAGCACCCGCCCGGACAGCTGCTCGGCCAGCCGGTCGGCGATCTCCGGGAAGGTGGGCGCGCCCTCCAGGTGTTCGCTGGTCAGACCGTGGATCCAGACCGGCCCCGGATCGCGCTCGGGGTTGACCGGGGTGTACCAGTGGTCCAGCACCTCGCCGACCGGGTCGAGCCGGTAGACACCCACGGACACGATCCGGTCGGTCCGGCCCAGGCCGGTCGTCTCGACGTCCACCACGGCCCAGCCGCCCTGGGGGTAGGGGTGCACCGCGGGTCGGACTGCGTCGCGGCCCGCGCGCTGCGCGTCGATGTCGTCCAGGCGGGTCGGTTCCATGGTCGTTCAGAATACGGGCCCGCTCTGACAGCTCGGGCCACGGCAGCCGCGCCTCCGGGAAACGGAATATCGTGGTCCGTAGGTTGTTCGAAGCCTGTTCGTCCCCTGTCACCCGAAAGAGTGGGATCCCTCCATGCGTGCCACCGTGATCCACGGCCCCAACGACATCCGTATCGAGGAGGTCCCGGACGCCGCGGTGCAGAAGCCCACGGACGCGGTGGTGCGGACCGTGCTGGCCTGTATCTGTGGCAGTGACCTGTGGGCCTACCGGGGCGTCGCTCAGCGCCAGCCCGGGCAGCGGATCGGTCATGAGTTCCTCGGGGTGGTCGAGGCCGTGGGCGCCGAGGTGCGCGGGTTCAAGCCCGGCGACCTGGTCGTCGCCCCGTTCGTGTGGTCGGACGGCGTCTGCGAGTTCTGCGTCGAGGGGCTGCAGACCTCCTGCCCGCACGGCGGCTTCTGGGGCACCCCCGGTTCGGACGGCGGCCAGGGCGAGGCGGTCCGGGTCCCCTTCGCCGACGGCACCCTGGTCCAGCTGCCCCAGGAGGCCGCCGGCGACCAGCGGTTGCTGACCGCGCTGCTGGCACTGTCCGACGTGATGGCGACCGGGCACCACGCCGCCCTGGGGGCCGGGGTGGGCCCGGGGCGGACGGTCGCGGTGGTCGGCGACGGCGCGGTGGGCCTGTGCGGGGTGCTGGCCGCCCGGCGCCTGGGCGCGGACCGGATCATCTCCATGGGCCGGCACCCGGACCGGACCGCGATCGCCAGGACCTTCGGCGCCACCGACATCGTCGCCGAGCGCGGCGAGGCGGCCGTCGAGGCGGTGCGGGAGCTGACCGGAGGGGTCGGCGCGCATGCGGTGCTGGAGGCGGTCGGCACCGAGGAGTCCATGCGCACCGCGATCTCCATCGCCCGCGACGGCGGCTCCGTCGGCTACGTGGGCGTGCCGCACGGCGGCAGCGCGGGGGTCGACATCGGCCAGATGTTCGACCGCAATGTCGCGCTGCGCGGCGGGGTCGCCCCGGCCCGCGCCTACATCCCGGAACTGCTGGCCGACATCCTGAACGGCACCATCGACCCCTCCCCGGTCTTCGACGCCGTGGTCGGCCTGGACGGCGTCCCCGGCGGCTACAAGGCCATGGACGAGCGCACCGCGCTCAAGGTCAAGATCACCTTCTGACGCCGCCCGACCCCGGGCCGCCCTCCGCCGTCAGCACCGGAGGGCGGCCCGGCTACGGCAGCCGACGCAGCGCCGCGAAGCTCAGTACCGGCATCGGCACCGAGGGGCCCAGCGGCAGCCCGGGCGGGTGGCGGACCGTGGCCGGCGGGGGCACCGGCGTGATCGCCCGCTCCAGCCGGACCGTCCCGAAGGGCGGCCGGACCGGTCCGGGCTGGGCACCGGGCTGGGCACCGGGCTCGGGTTCGGAGCCGCGGCTCCGGGATGTGGGGCGCCTGGGCATGGCAGACCTCCGCAGCTGTCCCGCAGGGACGGTGCGCACTCGAAGGGGTTCACAGGGGACAACGACGGACCCCCGCCTCCGGTATCGGCCGGAGCGGCTGCCATCGGTAGAGAAATTCATCGACAAAGCGCCCTGGCAACGGTGCCGAAGCAGTGCCGGAGCAGTGCCGGGGCAGCAGTGCTGAGGCTGGTGGGCCGTCCCAGGTCCTACCCTGGGAGACAGTCAAGGGGAGCGGGTCGCCATGTTGATCGACACATTCGGACGCCGTGCAGTCGACCTGCGCGTGTCGCTGACCGACCGCTGCAACCTGCGCTGCACCTACTGCATGCCCGAGCAGGGCCTGCAGTGGCTGCCCAAGCCCGAACTGCTGACCGACGCGGAGATCGTCCGCCTGGTGCAGCTGGCCGTCACCGGTCTCGGGGTGACCGAGGTCCGTTTCACCGGCGGCGAGCCGCTGCTGCGCCCCGGTCTGGTCGGCATCGTCGCCGCCTGCGCGGCCCTGGACCCCCGCCCCGAACTGTCGCTGACCACCAACGGCATCGGCCTGGCCCGCACCGCCGCCGCGCTGCGCGAGGCCGGCCTGGACCGGGTCAACGTCTCCCTGGACACCCTGGACCGGGAGACCTTCCGTACCCTCACCCGTCGCGACCGGCTGGACGACGTGGTGGCCGGCCTGGCCGCGGCCGAGGCTGCCGGGCTGAGCCCGGTGAAGATCAATACCGTGCTGATGCGGGGCGTCAACGACCACGAGGCCGCCGACCTGCTCGACTGGTGCCTGGACCACGGCTACGAGCTGCGCTTCATCGAGCAGATGCCGCTGGACGCCCAGCACGGCTGGGACCGCGCCGACATGGTGACCGCGGAGGAGATCCTGGCCCGCCTCGGCGAGCGCTTCACGCTCAGTCCGGAGCCGGACGAGCGGCGCGGTGCCGCCCCGGCCGAACGCTGGCTGGTCGACGGCCGGACCGGGGCGGACGGCCGCCCGGCCCGGGTCGGAGTGATCGCCAGCGTCACCCGTCCGTTCTGCCGGGCCTGCGACCGGACCCGGCTGACCGCCGACGGTCAGATCCGCAACTGCCTGTTCGCGACCGAGGAGACCGACCTGCGCGCCGCCCTGCGCGACGGCGCCGGCGACGAGGCCGTCGCCGAGCTGTGGCGCAAGGCCATGTGGGGCAAGAAGGCCGGCGCCGGCATCGACGAGCCCTCGTTCCACCAGCCGGACCGTCCGATGTCCGCCATCGGCGGCTGAGCGGGCGATACTCCAGGGATGAGTACCGAGGAGATCCCGCACTGTTCCGCGAAGGGCTGCCGCCTGCCCGCCGTCTGGGTCCTGGCCTGGAACAACCCCAAACTGCACACCCCGGAACGCCGCAAGACCTGGCTCGCCTGCGACGAGCACAAGGAGCACCTCTCACAGTTCCTGGACCTGCGGGGCTTCCTCAAGGACGTCGTCCCGTTCGCCGACTGGACCGGGTGACGGCGCACCGGTTCACCGCACGAAGATGCCGGGCAGCCACGGGGGGAGCTGCCCGGCATCGGTCCTTCGGTTCCGGTAAAGGTCCGGAACGCGAATGAAGTATTGCATGCGCAAACGCCCTCTGAGAGGGGGAAACGAGAAAACCCGACGACCTGCTCTTAGGACTCCGTTAAGGCTGGGAGGAGCCTGGGAGCTTCCCGTGAGAACCCTGATCGCTCCCGAGGAGGGTCATGCGACGGAGTCCAACGCCGGCTCCTCCGTCATCGGATCCTCCTGGCCGGGGTCGGACACCCCGCGGACCACGGCGAAGGAGAACACCAGAGCCGTCGGCACCGCGATCAGACCGACGCATGTCCAGAGGGCCGGAACCAGGCCGATGGCTGCCAGGATGGCTCCGCCGAAGAAGTAGCCGATGGGGGTGAACAGCTCGGACCCCAGCTGGTCGTAGGCGTAGGCCCGGCTGATGATCCGCTGGGGCAGGTGCCGCTGCAGCAGGGTGTCCCAGTGGACGCCGTGCTGCTCCGAGCAGAATCCGCCGACCAGGGCCGCCAGCAGTACCACCCAGAACGGCTGCTCCAGGGCCAGTGCCAACAGCGGCGCGCCGCACCCGAGCAGGTAGGCCACGGCGACAGGCAGGGGACGCCGCGGTTTCCAGGAGAGCCCGACCAGCCCCCCGATGACGAAGCCGGCACCGGTCGCCGAGATCAGGAATCCCAGGCTGGACGCACCCGCATAGAGTTCGCGCGTGGCCACGGGCATGAGCAGGAAGAACCCGGCGTAGTCACCCATGTTCACAAATGCACTCTGGATGACCACTGTCCACAGCCAGGGGCGGCTCCAGAACTCTGTCCACCCCTCCCGGATCTGGCCGAAGATCCCGGCGGAGTCCTCGACCTCCTCCGGTTCCACGGGGCCGAGTCGGCTCCGCAGCCTCAGCAGCAGCGGAAGGGCGGCGGCGTAGCTCACCGCGTCGATGAGGATGGCCCAGCCGGGACCGGTCGCCGCGACGAGGAGTCCGGCCAGGGAGGGCCCGACGATGAAGCAGGTGCTGTTGGCCAGCCGGATCTGGGCGATGGACCGCTGGAGCCTCCCGGCCGGCGCCACCATCGGGATCAGACCCTGTGCGGCCGGGCGGGAGAACGCGCCCGACAGGCCGGCTGTCGCCGAGAGGGCCACGAGTTCCCAGATGTGGATCGACCCCAGCAGGAGTGCGGTCGCGGTCAGCACCTCGATCACGGCGCAGCACAGGGCGGATATGAGCAGCACCCGGATCCTTGGCCACCGGTCCGCCGCCGCACCGCCCACCAGCAGGAACCCGAGTTCGGCCAGGGCCGAGGCGCCCAGGGTGTAGCCGAGGTCGGCGGCCGATCCGGTGAGATCGAGTACGGCGAAGGCGAGGCCGACCGGAAAGAAGGTCGACCCGGTTCGGGACACCGCGTTGGCGGCGTAGAGCAGCCGGTAGTTCGTCGACCCGGTGGCGGCCATCACGCCCACCCCTGCACGGCGGACCGCATCTGGAGCGCGAGTTCCAGACCGATCTCCGTGAGCGAACCGGAGCCCACCAAGATCTCGATGCCCTGGTCCGTCCCCCTGCGCCAGCGCAGGTATTCGCGCTGTGCGACGCCGTCGGCCCCTTCGTGCGGGCGGCTGCTCCGGCTCCTCCAGAAGTCAGCCACGGCGATGTGGGCGTAGGTGCCCTGGAGCAGGCCCTCCAACGGGCGCAGGTCTTCCCGCCATGCGGCCGGGTACAACCGGGAGTCCTGCTCGTCGTAGAGGTCGACGACATCCATGAGTGCCCCGAGCTTGGCGTGCTGGATCTCGTGCAGGAGCAGCAGGGCCAGCGTCTCCGGTCCGTCGGGTGCGGCGACTCCTACGGCGCCGAAAGCATCTCTGGAGGTACCGCTGACCTGGGCTCCGTCGTGACGGGGGCGGAGCGGGGTGATCGCCGCCAGGATCCCCGTCACTCCGGGCCAGTAGGCCGGGAACTCGCGCCGGATGAGGTCGAGGGCTCCATCCAGGAGCTCCCACCACAGGGCCGCTTCGGCGTCGGAGACCGGGGGCAACGGCTCCTCGGCGTAGACGTTCCGGTAGGGGTCGTCGTCGACCAGGGCGACCATGACTCCCTGGACGGTCCTGCTGCGGGTCGGCTGCCAGTGGACTCCGTCGCTCCGGACGGCGGTCACACCACCGGATCCCCTCTCCAGGACCAGCCCCGAGCCGTCATCCGCGTCGATGGTGAGCGACTGCGGTGACGAGGTGAGGGTGATTTCCGTCGGCTGCCCCCGGGAGGGAAACCGGGCCAGGCCCAGGGTCGGCAGGTAGAGGTCGTGCCCGTCGACCGTCGTCGGGAGAGTCAGGACGGTCCCCGTGCGCGCGGCGGCCGCGCCCGCCACCGCGACCAGTACCTCACGTTGCAGCGTGCGGAGTTCGCTCTCGGTGCTGTTCCCGTTCCCTGCCCTCTGCTCTGCTGCCCTGGCCAGGAAGTCCGTGGCGCGGATCCTGATGTAGGGATGAGCAAGGACGGCAGCCAGTTCGGCGGGAGCGTGCCGCTCGATGCGTGTCAGCGCCAGCCAGGCCCGACGAGCGGCAGGCTCTGCCGGTGTCGCGTGGTAGACGGAGGCGATGAGCAGTCGGCCCAAGCTGCGCTGACCGGCTCTGAGGGTATTGATCGCGGCACGGTCCCCGTGACCCTGCCCCAGCTGCCGCAGGCTTGAGCGGGGAATCCGGTGCACCCGCTCCGACGGTGAGGGGCGGGTGTGCTCATCGGCGTCGATGGACACGCGAATGTGCTCGATGAGTCTGTAGAGATCGGCGCAGTAGACCGACGGGTTGTCGAAGCCCGAGCCGGCCCGGTACCGGTGGGCGTAGAGGCCGCCGCCACAGCTGGTGACCAGGGGGCAGGCCTGGCATTCCGCAGCCAGGCCTGCGAGTCCGACCTGTCGGGCGCGTATCCCGGGATGGGCTGCCGCCTCGTCGAAGGAGTTCTCCAGGACATCGAGTCCGGTGTAGGCGGCCCCTTCGAACGTCGACTTCAGATGGTCCACCTGCTCCAGGGTGCCGTCAGTCTCCACCACCACCATCTCCGCCGAGCCGAGACCTATCGTCTCGACTCCGCTGGAGCCCCCGAACGAGGTGTCGATGATCGAGTCGAAGAGGCGAATGGGGAAAGGGCGGAGGTCTGCATTCCATCGGTCGAAGATGCGGATGAGCCAGTCCGCGTACGCGGTGCCCGGACCGTCCTGGTGTGCAGGCGGATTCTCCCAGTTCGCATGCGGTAGCAGCAGGTCCAGGGCCGGTGGATCAAAGGACGCCAACGATTCGTAGACAGCTATGGGATCATTCAGTGTGTCAATTGTGCACAGAAGGCCGGAGAACAGGGAGCGATAGCGCTCCGAGGCCAGCAGTGAGATTCCGCGCACAACGGCGGAAAAGCTGCTCTTCCCGTTCGCATGGACCCGGTGCCGGTCATTCGCGACTTTTCCGCCGTCGAGGGAGATGCCGACCTCGATGCCCTGGGCCAGGAAGATCTCGCAGAACCGCTCGTCCAGCAGCACCCCGTTCGTCTGGATCCACAACTCCGGATCGCAGATTCCCTGCAGGGAGTCGCGTAACCGGACCGCCAGCTTTTCGATCAGGTCATGACCGGCGAGCAGCGGCTCGCCACCGTGCATGCCGATGCTGACCCGGGAGAGACGGTGGCCTTGTGCATGATCCCTGATGCGCCCGACCACCGCTGCCATCGTGGTCTCGCTCATCACCAGCGGGCGGGTCCGCCAGCTCTGGTCGGCGTGTTCATACACGTAGCAGTAGTCACAGGCCAGGTTGCAGCGGCTGTGGACCTTGAGAATGAAGTCGGAGAAGGGGACGGGCGGAGAGTCCACGGCAGTCCTCGGCGTTGTGATCGGGAAGAGCGCATGGTGCGGGCGACGGCTGCGGTGCGCGGCTGTCCGCACGCCGCAGCCGCCGTGTCCCTATCCCTTGATCTTGCTCTGGAAGGCGGTCACCTTCAGACGCTCGACCCGGGTGTACGTCGGCACGATCCTTTCCACGATCTTCGAGAACGCCAGGTCCTCGGAAGCCCCCATGAGTTCCAGGGAGACCTCGTCGAGATCGGCCACTTCCGTCGAAATGTCCTGTTCCACTGTGCCCTGCATCATGCCTCCAAACATGTTTGGTGAGCCGTGTACGGACAGGGTTTGAAGCTAGGCTCGGCCCCGGGGCATGTCAACGGATCCGAAATGATCCTTTCCGGGCCCCGCAGATCAATTCTCGGAATGACGATCAGTGAGAATTGTTTCGCGGCGATGAATTCGCAGATCAGGTCAGCGGCAGGGGCACGGAGAAGACCGTCGACATCCGTTCGGGACGGTCGTGCCGACGGTGAATTCAATGTGTGCGTATTTCCGGACCCTATGGGTCCGCTGTCGGCGGCTCAGGCCTGTGGCGGAGCAGCGCTGGTCTCGGCCGCGGGGAACGGGATCTCGGTCCCGGGTTCCAGCATCGGCTGGGGCTGGTGGCCGATGAAGGTGTCGGGCATGCCGGGGGAATTCTCGCGGCCGGCGTTGGCGATCACCACGGCCAGGTACGGGATGAATATCCCGCCGACCAGGGCGATGATCGCGACGATCCGGGACTCCTTCCAGAGCACCACGGCCAGGATCACGCAGAGCGTGCGCACCGCCATGGCGATCATGTAGCGACGCTGCCGCCCGCGCACGTCCTCGCTGAGGCTCGAACGAGCCCCGGTGATCCGTACGACCTCGACCTTGCCCTTGGACTTCCCCATGTCCGTCACGGTACGCCGCGCCACGTGCGGCATCGTGGCCGGGGCACCCGGTTTCTGCAGGAGATTCCCAGGATTCTCCCACCGGCCGCCCCGGCCGTCCCGCTGGCCCGTCAGGACGCCTGGCTCACCGAACTCATGTTGAAGTCGGCCACCCGGACCGGCGGCATCGCGGCCCTGGTGAACCAGTCGGCCCACTCGCGCGGCAGGCAACGCTCGGTCCGTCCGGCCTCGGTGATCCGGCCCAGCAGGTCCACCGGGGACTCGTTGAAGCGGAAGTTGTTGACCGCCCCGGTGACCTCGCCGTTCTCCACCAGGTAGACGCCGTCCCTGGTGAGCCCGGTGACCAGCAGGGTGGCCGGGTCCACCTCGCGGATGTACCAGAGGCAGGTCAGCAGCAGCCCGCGCTCGGTCCGGGCCACCATCTCCTCCATCGAGGCGGTGCCCCCCGCGTCGACGACCAGGTTGTCGGGAGCGGGCCGGACCGGCAGCCCGGTCAGACCTGCGGAGTGACGGGTCGTCAGCAGGTTGGTCAGCTCGCCGTCCCTGATCCAGTCGGTCGGCCCGATCGGCAGCCCGTTGTCGAAGACCGAGGAGTCCCCGCCGGAGGAGCGGGTGACCACGAAGGGGGCCGTCTCCAGGCCCGGGTGGGTCGGGTCGCTGCGCAGCGTCACCGGCAGCTGCGCCAGCCGGTCGCCGATCCGGGTTCCTCCCCCCGGCTTGGAGAAGACCGTACGGCCCTCGGCGGCGTCCCGGCCGACCGCCGACCAGCTCATGTAGACCAGCAGGTCCGCCAGCGCCGAGGGCGGCAGCAGCGTCTCGTAGCGTCCGGCCGGCAGGTCGATCCGGCGCTCGCCCCAGACCAGTCGCTGGGCCAGCTGCTCCTCCAGGGCGGCCGGATCCACATCGGTGAAGTCCCTGGTCGCGGCGCCGACCCAGGCCGAGTCCGACAGGTCGGCGGTCTTGGCGTTGAGTTCGACCGTGCCGGTCGGCTGGTCGTGGCGCAGCCGCAGGCCGGTGGAGCTGCCCAGATAGGTCGAGGTGACCGAGTGGTTGGCGAAGCCGTACAGCAGCCGGCCGCTCTTCCGTGCCCGTGCGAAGGACTCCCCGAGCGCCGGGGCGAAGGCCGCGAAGACGTCCACGCCGGTCTCGGCGGGGTCCGCGGTGAAGTCGGCCGAGGCCGGGCCGCCCGGCCGTACCAGCGGTTGGGCGTCCTCGGCCGGGCCCGCCTCGCGGGCCGCCGCCTCCGCGGCCCGGACCAGCGACTCCAGCTCGTCCGCGGTGACCGCCTCGCGGGAGACCACGCCGGAGGCCGTCCCCTCGCCGCCGTCCACCGTGGCGATCACGGTGAGCGTCCGGCCCCGGGTCACCCCGTTGGTGGTCAGCGCGTTCCCGGCCCAGCGCAGGTTGGCGTTGGACTCCTCGTCGGCGATGACGACGCAGCCGTCGGTGCGCGAGAGTTCCAGCGCCCGCTCGACCAGCTCCGAAGGAGAAGACATCAGCGACCCGCTTCCTGCTGCGTGTTGAGAATGTTGACGGAGCGGAACAGCGCCGACGGGCAGCCGTGCGACACCGCCGCGACCTGGCCCGGCTGTGCCTTCCCGCAGTTGAAGGCGCCGCCCAGCTGGTAGGTCTGCGGGCCGCCGACGGCCTCCATGGACCCCCAGAAGTCGGTGGTGGTGGCCTGGTAGGCGAAGTCCTTGACCTGCCCGGCCAGCCGCCCGCCCCGGATCCGGTAGGCCCGCTGCCCGGTGAACTGGAAGTTGTAGCGCTGCATGTCGATGGACCAGGAGCGGTCCCCGGCGATGTAGACGCCGTCCTCGACGCCCGCGATCAGCCCCGCGGTGTCCGGTCCGTCCGCGGCCGGCTGCAGCGACACGTTGGCCATCCGCTGCACCGGCACATGGCCGGGGGAGTCGGCGAAGGCGCAGCCGTTGGACCGGCCCAGGCCCTTGAGCCTGGCCATCCGCCGGTCCAGCTGGTAGCCGACCAGGGTGCCGTCCTTCACCAGGTCCCAGGACTGCGTCCGCACCCCCTCGTCGTCGTAGCCGATGGTGGACAGGCCGTGCTCGGCGGTGCGGTCCCCGGTGACGTGCATGACGTCTGAGCCGTAGCGCAGGCTGCCGAGCCGGTCGAAGGTGGCGAAGGAGGTCCCGGCGTACGCGGCCTCGTAGCCCAGCGCCCGGTCCAGCTCGGTGGCGTGGCCGATCGACTCGTGGATGGTCAGCCACAGGTTGGTCGGGTCGACGACCAGGTCGTAGCGCCCGGCCTCGATGCTCGGCGCCTTCATCTTCTCGGCCAGCAGCACCGGCAGTTCCGCCAGCTCGGACTCCCAGTCCCAGCCCGTCCCGCGCAGGTACTCCCAGCCCCGCCCCACCGGCGGCGCCAGCGTCCGCATCGAGTCGAACGCCCCGGTGGTCTCGTCCACCGAGACCGCCTCCAGCTCCGGGTGCAGCCGGATCCGCTGCTGGGTGGTGACCGTCCCGGCGCTGTCGGCGTAGAACTTGTTCTCCTGCACGGTGAGCAGCGTCGCCGACACATGGGACACGCCCTCGGCCCCCAGCAGCCGGCTGCTCCAGTCGGCGAGCAGCGCGGTCTTCTCCGCGTCGGAGACCTCGAAGGGGTTCACCTGGTAGGAGGAGACCCAGGTCGCGTCCGGGTACACCGGCTCCTCGGCCAGCTCCACCAGGTCCTCGGTACCGGAGGCGGCGCCGATGCCGGCCGAGAGCCGGGCCATCGCCACGGCCTGCTCGGCCACCCGCGCCGCCGCCGACGGGGTCAGGTCCACCCCGGCCGCGAAGCCCCAGGCGCCGCCGTGGACCACCCGCACGGCGAAGCCGAGCTGCAGCGTGTCCGAGGTCCCGGCGGGCCGCGCGTCCCGCAGCCGCCAGGACGCGCTGCGCACCCGCTCCAGCCGGAAGTCGGCATGGCTGGCACCGAGTTCGGCGGCCCGCGCCAGCGCCGCATCGGCCAGCGAACGCAGCGGCAGCGCCAGGAAGGCGGGATCGAGGGACGGTGATGTGTCCGTCATCAAACTCCTCCAGATGATGGGGTCTCGTTCGGCATCCTGCCCTACGCCCGCCACAACCCATTCGCTTTTATCCGGGCGGCCGGGGTACGGTGTGGACACAACGACGCGGGGTGGAGCAGCTCGGTAGCTCGCTGGGCTCATAACCCAGAGGTCGCAGGTTCAAATCCTGTCCCCGCTACTCGCGAAGTCAGAAGGAGCGTCGCCATGCGTAGGCCTGCGTACTCATGCGTTGGCTGGTCCTGCCAGTAGCCAGTAGCTGTCACCCAGGAGAGAAGAGGTGGACCGTTGAGCCGCTCGGTTCTCGTCACCGGAGGCAACCGGGGCATCGGCCTCGCGATCGCCCGAGCCTTCGCCGAGGCGGGCGACAAGGTCGCCGTCACCTACCGCTCCGGTGAGCCCCCGGAGGGTTTCTTCGGGGTCAAGTGCGACATCACCGACGCTGAGCAGGTCGACCAGGCGTTCAAGGAGGTCGAGGCGGAGCACGGCCCCGTCGAGGTCCTGATCGCCAACGCCGGGGTCACCAGGGACACCCTGCTGCTGCGCATGTCCGAGGAGGACTTCACCTCGGTCCTGGACACCAACCTGACCGGCGCGTTCCGCGTCGTGAAGCGCGCCTCCAAGCTGATGATGCGGGCGCGCAAGGGCCGCGTCGTGCTGATCTCCTCGGTGGTCGGCCTGACCGGGTCCCCGGGCCAGGCCAACTACGCCGCCTCCAAGGCCGGCCTGGTGGGCTTCGCCCGCTCGCTGGCGCGCGAGCTCGGCCCGCGCAACATCACCGTCAATGTGGTCGCTCCCGGCTTCGTCGACACCGACATGACCGCGGTGCTCAGCGACGAGCGCCGGGCCGAGATCGTCGCGGGCGTGCCGCTGGGCCGCTACGCGGATCCGGCCGAGATCGCGTCCACCGTGCGCTTCCTCTCCTCCGACGAGGCCGCGTACATCACCGGAGCCGTCATTCCCGTCGACGGCGGATTGGGCATGGGTCACTGACCGACATGAGTGGAATCCTCGAAGGAAAGCGCATCCTCGTCACCGGCGTGCTGCTGGAGACCTCCATCGCGTTCCAGGTGGCCAAGCTGGCCCAGGAGCAGGGCGCGGAGATCATCCTCACCGCCTTCCCGCGCCCCACCCTGACCGAGCGCGTGGCCAAGAAGCTGCCCAAGCCGTGCAAGGTGCTGGAGCTGGACGTCACCAACCCGGAGCACCTGGCCGGGCTGGCCGACAAGGTCCGCGAGGAGCTGGGCGGCCTGGACGGGGTGGTCCACTCCATCGGCTTCGCCCCGCAGGACGCCCTGGGCGGCAACTTCCTGAACACCCCGTGGGAGTCCGTGGCCACCGCCGTGCACGTCTCGGCGTTCTCGCTGAAGTCGCTGACCATGGCCTGCCTGCCGCTGATGGCGGAGGGCGGCTCGGTGGTCGGCCTGACCTTCGACGCGACCATCGCCTGGCCGCAGTACGACTGGATGGGCCCGGCGAAGGCCGCGCTGGAGGCCACCTCCCGCTACCTGGCCCGTGACCTCGGCAAGCAGAACGTCCGCTGCAACCTGGTCTCGGCCGGTCCGCTCAAGTCCATGGCCGCCAAGTCGATCCCCGGCTTCGACACCCTGGCCGACACCTGGAACGTCCGCTCCCCGCTGCCCTGGGACGTCACCGACTTCGAGCCGGCCGGCCGCGGCGTGGTCGGGCTGCTCTCGGACTGGTTCCCCAAGACCACCGGCGAGATCGTCCACGTCGACGGCGGCCTCCACGCCATCGGCGCCTGATTCAGCGCAGCTGAATTCAGGGGCGCGGGGAACTGCGCGGCCAACCACCACCCAAGGTGCACGGTCGCCCGAACAGCTCCCCGCGCCCCCTCAGGCGCCTTCCTCAATGCTGCACCGCCCCACCACCCAGGCCGCCCGCTCCGCAGCTCGTGCCCCGTCCCGCAACCTGATCGCCTCGACGATGTCGGCATGCGGCACATACCGGTCCGCGGCCAGCACCGGCCCCACGTCGTTGCGCAGGTGCGCCCGCAGCACCTCGCCCAGGTCCGCGTAGAGCGCGGCCAGCACCTCGTTGTGGCTGGCGGCCACCACCGCCTGGTGGAAGGCCGCGTCCGCCTGGATGAAGGATTCGGTGTCGCCGCCCTTCCATGCCTCCTCCCGCCGCTCACTGGCGAGCTCCAGCAGCTCCAGGTCCTGCGCCGTCCGACGCCCCGCGGCCAACCGCGCGGCCGACGACTCCAGCGTCGCCCGCAACTCGGCGACCTGCTGCTGCTCCGCGTCGGCGAACCGCCGGTGCATCACCCCGGCCAGCTCGCTGGTCGCCAGGACGTAGGTCCCCGAGCCCTGCCGGATGTCCAGCAGCCCGTTGTGGGCCAGCGCCCGCACCGCCTCGCGGACGGTGTTGCGGGCCACCCCCAGCTGCTCGACCAGCTCGACCTCGGTGGGGATGCGGGAGCCCACCGGCCACTCGCCCGAGGTGATCTGGATCCGCAGCTGCGCGATCACCTGGTCGGCCAGCGGCTCACGCCGGGGCGAGGTCAGTGCCATGGACTCTCCTTGTCGAGGTGTGTGGAGTGATCCCATCATCGCGCCTCTCGATCGCCAAAGGCTTGGAGCAAAAGGCGTGACCTGAAGTCATCCCATCATTCTATGATGGTGCCATGCCTGCCGCTGAGACCACCGCACCCACGCCCGCATCCACCTCCACGCCCTCGTCCCCGTCCCCCTCCCCGGTCCTCACCCCCCAGCGCGCCCGCTGGCTGCTTGCCGTGGCCATCGCGGTGGCCGCGTTCAATCTGCGTCCCGCCGTGGCCGCGCTCGGCCCGATGCTGGACCAGGTGCGCGGCACGCTGGGGATGAGCGCGGTGGTGGCCGGCATCCTGACCGCGCTGCCCTCGCTCTGCTTCGCCCTGTTCGGCCTGCTGGCACCGACCCTGGCGCGCCGGGTCGGTCCCGCGACCACCGTCTGCGCCGGTATGGGCGCCATCGCGCTCGGCCTGGCGGCCCGGTCGATCGCCCCGGACAGCGCACTGTTCCTGCTGCTCAGCGCCCTGGCCCTGGGCGGCATCGCGGTCTCCAACGTGCTGATGCCGGTGCTGGTGAAGCGCTACTTCCCGGACCGGGTGGGCCCGGTCACCGGGCTGTACTCGATGTCGCTGGCCCTCGGCACCTCCGCCGCTGCCGCGGTCGCGGTCCCGCTGACCAACGCCCTGGGCGGGAGCTGGCGGGTCGGCCTCGGCATCTGGTCGCTGACCGCGGCCGCCGCGCTGCTGGTCTGGCTGGCCCACCTCGGACTCGCCCGCCGCGACCGTTCCGGCTCCTCCGGTCCGGCCGTCGCGGCGGCCGTCCGGGTCAGGCTGCCGATCACCCGCAGCCGCACCGCCTGGGCCCTCGCCGTCTTCTTCGGCCTGCAGGCCACCGCCGCCTACGCCACCATGGGCTGGCTGCCGCAGATCTTCCAGGACGCCGGGATCTCGGACTCCGAGTCCGGACTGCTGCTCGCCGTGACCATGGTCGTCAGCGCCCCGCTCTCCTTCGTCATCCCGGCCTACGCCGCACGCCGTCCGGACCAGGGCGCCATCGTGATCGCGCTGTCCGTGGCCGGTCTGGCCGCCTACGCCGGCCTGGCCTTCGCCCCGGCCGCCGCCCCCTGGATCTGGGCGCTGCTGGCCGGTCTGGCCAACTGCGCCTTCCCGCTCACCCTGACCATGATCGGGCTGCGCTCCCGGACCGGGGAGGGCGTGACCCGGCTCTCCTCCTTCACCCAGGGCGTCGGCTATCTGATCTCGGTGCCCGGACCGATCCTGATCGGCGTCCTCTACCAGCGCGAGCACGGCTGGTACGGGCCGCTGGCCTTCCTCGCGGTGCTGATGGGCGTCCAGGCCTTCGTCGGCCGCCGGGCGGCCCGTCCGCGCCAGATCGAGGACGAGATCGCAGTCGGGATCGCGGACGGGATCGCAGTCGGGATCGCGGACGAAACGGCGCCCCGCCCCGGCCGAGGGTAAGAGGCAGGACCCCGCCGGTTCTCATCCGGGACCCGGTGGCAGACTCGTCGGCATGCCAGTTCTCGACCCCAATCCCACCGGCGGCAACAAGAAGCTGCTGCAGATGTTCGGCCTGATCCTCGCCATCCTGGTGGTGATCGGGGTCATCGCCTCGTTCGCCACCACAATGGGCTGAGTTGGTCCCGCTCCCAGTACCCGGCCCCGGGAATTCTGGGAAGCTGGCAGGTATGAGCGTCGATTCGTCCCGCAGGATCATCGTCCTCCGGCACGCCAAGGCCGACTGGCCCGCCGTGCCCGACCACGAGCGGCCGCTGGCCGACCGCGGCCGCAAGGACGCACCCGTCGCCGGACGCTGGCTCGCCGGCACCGGCATCATCCCCGACCTGGTCCTCTGCTCCACCTCGGAGCGCACCAGGGAGACCTGGAAGCTGTTCGCCCACGAGCTTCCGACCCGGCCCAGAACGGTCTACGAGGAGCGCCTCTACGAGGCCAGCCCGGGCCGGCTGATCGAGGTCGTGCAGGAAGCGGTCCCCGAGGAGGTCGGGACCGTCCTGCTGGTCGGCCACAACCCGGGCGTGCAGGGCCTGACCGAGGTGCTCGCCGGCGGCTTCGAGGGCGACACCCTGACCCGGCTGCGCAGCAGCGGCTTCCCGACCTCCGCGGTCGCCGTGCTCACCCTGGACACGCCCTGGAAGGCCGTCGAGCCGGGCGTGGCCCACCTCACCACCTTCTGGTCGCCCAAGGACTGAGCAGAAGGTCCGTCTCCGGGCCCGGGGGCGTGCGGGTCCTCCCGCACGCCCCCGGGCCGTACCCCCGGCCCCGGCGGCTCAGTGCGCCGCTGACGGGCCGTCGGCGTCCTCGACCTCCTCGCGGGAGATCCCCAGCAGGTAGAGCACGGTGTCCAGGAACGGGACGTTGACCGCGGTGTCGGCGGCCTCGCGGACCACCGGCTTGGCGTTGAAGGCGACGCCCAGGCCGGCCGCGTTGAGCATGTCCAGGTCGTTGGCGCCGTCGCCGATGGCGACGGTCTGCTCCAGCGGGACCCCGGCGGCCTCCGCGAAGCGGGCCAGCATCCGGGCCTTGCCGGCCCGGTCCACGATCTCGCCGACCACCCGGCCGGTGAACTTCCCGTCCACCACCTCCAGGGTGTTGGCCGCGGCGAAGTCCAGGCCGAGGCGCTCCACCAGGTCGTCGGTGACCTGGGTGAAGCCGCCGGAGACGATGGCGACCTGGTAGCCGAGCCGCTTCAGGGTGCGGATCAGCGTCCTGGCCCCCGGCGTCAGCCGGACCTCGGCGCGCACCTTGGCGACCACCTCCGCGTCCAGGCCGGCCAGCAGCGCCACCCGGGCCCGCAGCGACTCGGCGAAGTCCAGCTCGCCGGCCATGGCCGCGGCGGTCACCGCCGCCACCTCGGCCTCGCAGCCCGCGTGCGCGGCGAAGAGCTCGATCACCTCGTCCTGGATCAGCGTCGAGTCGACGTCCATCACGATCAGCCGCTTGGCCCGCCGCTGCAGGCCCGAGCGGACCACCGCGACATCGACCCGCTGCACCGCCGCCTCGGCCGCGAGCTCGGCCCGCAGCCGCTCGGTGGGGACCCCGGAGACGGCCAGCTCCACCGCGGTCACCGGGTACTTGGCCAGCCGGAAGACGCGGTCGATGTTGCCGCCGCAGTCGGTGATCCGGGCACTCAGCGCGGCCACCGAGGCGGCGCTGAGCGGATGGCCCAGCACGGTCACATGGGAGCGGCCCTCGCCGCGCGGACGGTTGTCGCCGGTGCCGGAGATGACCTCGGCCTGCAGGTGCTGCCGGTCGGCCCACTGGTGCACGGTGGCCCGCAGCTCGCCCTCCTGCGGCGGGGCGGTCACCAGGGCGCAGAGCACGATCCGGCCCCGGGTCACCACCTGCTCGAAGTCGACCACGTCGACCCCGTACTCGGCGAGGGTGGTGAACAGGCCGGTGGTGATACCGGGGCGGTCCTTGCCGAACACCTTGACCAGCAGAGTCCGGGGTGCGGGGGCGTCCGACGTCGCAGCGGGGGCGGCCTCGGGGGCCGGGGACTGAGCGCTCATGATGCGGCCAACGCTACCCGGCCGCGGGCGCCGCTCCGCGTACCGTCCCGCCCACCGGACAGCCGGCCCGGAGTCGTTACCTCCCAGGTGGGGCCGTGGGCGGCGGAGGTGTCTGTGCGGGGCCGCCCGAGTACGGGTTGTAGCCGCCGGGCGGCGGTGCCACCGGTGGCGGCCCGGCCGGGGGCGGGGTCGGCGGGGCGGCCGGGGGAGTGGCGTAGGGGTTGTCGGGCGCCGGGGCGGGCGGCCGCCCGCCGGGCGGCAGATAGGGCTGCTGCGGCGGCTGCTGCGGCTGGGACGGCGGCTGCCGGTAGGGCTGCGGCCGGGTCGCCGGGTACTCGTCGGGGTACGGCGAGGGGTAACCGGCCGGGTACTCCGCGGTGCGGCCCGGCGAGTCGCCGTAGTCGCCGTGGCCGGCACCGCCGCCCGGCAGCGACGGCGCCGTCGACACCCGCTTGGCGGAGGCGAACTGAGCCACCAGCAGCGCGCCGAGGAAGCCGAACACCGCTCCCTCGACCAGCCCCAGCACCACTCCCATCAGCAGGTTCCCGCTGATGCTCAGCCCGGCGCCGACCGCGTTGAAGCCGAACACCGACAGGTTGGCGTTCACCGACACGTCCGCCAGCACCAGCAGCACCGGGGTGACCACGGCCATGCCCACCCCCAGCCGCAGCGCGGCTCCGGCCGCCTCGCGCGCCCCGCTCTGCGGCAGCACCGGACGCGGGGTCCGCACCGCCGCCACCACGCCGACCGCCAGCAGCATCAGTGCCACGGCCACCGGCAGCAGCCACACCCGGCCGTCCAGCTGGGCCAGCTTGGACAGGGTGATGCTCTGCCCGGTGCCGCCCTTCAGCAACTGGTCGACGGGGGAGGGCAGGAACTGCGCCAGCGGACCGCTGGCCTTGCCGTTGAACGGGACGGCCATGCCCAGCACCACCACCAGGAACACCCCGTTGGGCGCAGCCAGCAGCGCCGCGCCCACGGTCTTGGCCCCGCCGTTGCCCATCAGCCCGACCACGATCCCGGACACCGCGCCCACCAGTACCGCTCCGACCAGGACGGTCACCACGGCCGAGGCGACCGGGCGGACGGTCCGGCGCAGCGGCTCCCAGCCGACCGGCAGCGGGCAGCGCCTGGAGGCGGCCAGCGCCAGCGCCAGCACCACCAGCACCCACAGCAGGCCGAGGGCGAGCGTCGGCGCCAGGTCGACCTTGAAGCCCACGGTCGGATCGGTGCCGCCGCCGAGGACGCTGCCGACACCGCCCAGCAGACCGCCGATCCCGCCGGAGCCCGAACCCGACCCGGACCCCGAGCTGTTGTTGCCGATCAGGCCGCCGAGGCCGCCGAGCGGATCGCCGCTGCCGGAGCCCGAACCGCTGCCGCTCCCGGTGCCGGGCAGCGAGTTGAGCTTGATGGCCACCGTGCCGTTGCCGGCCCAGGCCCCGACCGCCAGCAGCACCATGAAGCCGACCACCGCGCCGCCGGCCCGGGCCAGCAGCGGCCCCGGGTCCAGCACCGGGTAGCGGCGCAGCGGCCTGACGAACAGCCAGGCCAGCACCACCGCGCCGACCAGGCTCAGGCCCAGCGGGATGATCCCGATGGCCCCCTGGGCACCCGCCGCGTCGATTCCGAAGAACGAGACGTCACCCGAGGGGCTGATCCTTCCGCCGACCGCCATCGCCACCAGGGCCGCGGTCAGCGAGCCCAGCGAGGCATAGGTGTCCAGGCCCAGCAGGTGGATCCCCAGTGCCGCCACCGCCGCCATCGCCGCGAAGGCCCAACTCACCGCCACCAGACCGGAGACCGCCCCGTACAGGGCTCCGTCGCGCAGTCTGCCGCCCGGTCCGGCCGCGCCCGCCGCCGGCCGCTGGTGCCCGTACACCGTCATCGTCTAACCGCCCCCATGCGAACTGCTGCTCTGCCGTCAGGTTGCCACAGGGTCACGGTAGTGGGGTCCGGTTCCCCGTACGTCGATCGAGCTGGAATGATTCCCCCCATCGTTCGGCATCCCTAAACTTCCCCTGTCAAGAGTGGGGACTATCTCGGGGGACTACATCGTGGGGCAGGCAACAGTGCCGCAGCTGGTACTTGAACTCAACGGACAACGCAGGACTCTGGAACCGGGCCGGAGCTACTCGATCGGACGCGACCCGCAGTCCGACGTGGCGGTGGACGACGCCAGGGTCTCCTGGCGCCACGCCACCATCGCGTACCACGGCAACGGCTGGGTCATGGAGGACCTGGGCAGCACCAACGGGACCTTCGCCAACGGGCACCGGGCCAACCAGGTCCAGCTCGGACAGGGCACCGTGGTGAACCTCGGCAACGCCGAGAGCGGTCCTCGGCTCTCCTTCGCGGGCCTGCCCAGCCCGGTCGCGCCGGTCGGCGGTGACGCCTGGCACGACCAGGGCACGGCCCGCTTCAACCCCGGCGCCCAGTCCGCCGCCCAGGCCGGCTACGTCCAGCAGCAGCCGCAGCAGGCCCAGCAGGCCCCGCAGTGGGAGCAGCAGTACAGCGGCGGCGGGGGCGCGGCGGTGCCGCCGCAGCAGGGCGGCGGCTACGCCCCGCAGCCCTCGCAGCCCGCGCCCGAGCCGGTCTACGGCTCGCGCAACCCCACCATGGTCCGCAACCTGGCCGGCGGCCTGCGCACCATCAGGATCGGCCGCGGGCTGGACAACGAGCTGGTGGTCTCGGACCTCTCGGTCTCCCGGCACCACGCCGAACTGCGCCAGCTGCAGGACGGCCGCTACGAGATCGTCGACCTCGAGAGCCACAACGGCACCTACCTCAACGGCCAGCCGATCTCCCGTCAGCTGCTCGGCCCCAACGACATCGTGGGCGTCGGCCACTCGACCTTCCGCCTGGTCGGGGACCAGCTCGAGGAGTTCGTCGACACCGGTGAGGTCTCCTTCTCGGCCCGGCACCTGCTGGTCAAGGTCCAGCACAAGGGCACCGAGAAGATCCTGCTGAACAACGTCAGCTTCGGCGTCCCGGAGAAGTCGCTGGTCGCGGTCATCGGCCCGTCCGGCTCCGGCAAGTCCACGCTGCTGCGGGCGCTCACCGGCTACCGCCCGGCCGACAACGGCGACGTGCTGTACGACGGCCGCAACCTCTACAAGCAGTTCGCCGAGCTGCGCCAGCGCATCGGCCTGGTGCCGCAGGACGACATCCTGCACTCCCAGCTGACGGTCCGTACGGCCCTGAAGTACGCGGCCGAGCTGCGCTTCCCCGGTGACACCGAGGCCTCCGAGCGGGCCCGCCGGGTGGACGAGGTGCTCACCGAGCTGCACCTGGAGAAGCGCGCCGACAACCGGATCACCGCCCTCTCCGGCGGCCAGCGCAAGCGCGTCTCGGTCGCCCTGGAGCTGCTCACCAAGCCGTCGCTGATCTTCCTGGACGAGCCCACCTCGGGTCTGGACCCGGGCATGGACCGCGACGTCATGAAGATGCTGCGCGGCCTGGCCGACGAGGGCCGCACGATCCTGGTGGTCACCCACTCGGTGGCCGAACTCGCGCTCTGCGACCGGTTGCTGGTGATGGCGCCGGGCGGCGCGGTGGCCTACTTCGGCCCGCCCAAGGAGGCGCTGCACTTCTTCGGGTACGAGACCTGGGCCGACGTCTTCCAGGCCTTCGAGAACTACCCGGACCACGACTGGGCCGGACGCTTCCGCGGCTCGGTACACTACCAGATGTACTCGGCCGACGTCGAAGCCGTGCAGGCCCAGTCCGTGCAGATACAGCACGAGCAGTCCAAGCCGCCGAAGCAGCAGAGCTGGGGCTCCCAGCTGTCCACGCTGATCCGCCGTTACTTCACGGTCATCGGCGCGGACAAGGGCTTCGTCGGCCTGCTGATCGCGCTACCGCTGATCATGGGCGCGATGAGCCTGGCCCTGGGCACCTCGGCCGGCCTGGTGGGCACGGGCGATCCGCAGAAACCCAACTCGGACGCGGGCACCCTGCTGCTGGTGATCGCCGTCGGGGTGGTGCTCACCGGGGCGGCCAACTCGGTCCGAGAACTGATCAAGGAACGGGTGATCTACGAGCGCGAACGCGCGGTCGGCCTGTCCCGCTCGGCGTACATGATGTCCAAGGTGATCGTGCTGGGCCTGATCACCGCGCTGCAGTCGATCGTGCTCTCGGTGATCGGCATCCTGCCGAACAAGCTGCCCGCGCACGGCCTGGTGTTCTCCTCGTCGCCGCTGCCGGAGATGGTGATCGTCTTCACCCTGCTCGGCATCGTCTCGATGCTGCTCGGCCTGGTGGTGTCGGCCGTGGTCAAGACCGCCGAGAAGACCATGCCGCTGCTGGTGCTGCTGGCCATCCTCCAGGTGGTCTTCTGCGGCGTGCTGGTCAAGCTGACCCAGCCGGGCGTGGCCCAACTGGTCTGGCTGGTGCCCTCGCGCTGGGCGGTCGCCGCGGTGGCCTCCACCATCGACCTGGCCCACATCGGCGACCCGGCGCACGCCGACGACCCGCTGTGGAAGCACACCCTGACCCAGTGGTCCGTCGACACCGGCGCCCTGGTGCTGCTCGGCGTGGTCTGCGCGGTGCTGGTGGTCCGGCTGCTGCGCCGGCACGAGCCCGAGGTGATGCGCCAGCGCTGAGCCGGCTGCCCGACCCGGGCGTCCGAACTCGGTGTCCGACCAAGGAGCCGTCCGCCTGTTTTGACAGGCGGGCGGCTCCTTGGCATGTGCACCAGGCATCGAATTGGTAACCCCGGCGACCGCGATCGCCAATCCCGAGAAAGGATCTCCGCCGACTCATAGCATTCCGGCGTACCTCACAGGAATCACAGGTGTTGACAACTGAACGGGGACGACCCGCATGGCACACATGGACGGCTTCACCTACGGCTGGGTGAACCCCCTGCTGGCCTACGTCGTGGCCGTGATCGGTGCGGCCCTGGGCCTCCGCTGCACCGTTCGGGCCCTTGACCTGCCCCAGGACCGCCGCCGCGGCTGGCTGTTCCTGGCCGCCTGCTCGATCGGCTGCGGCATCTGGACCATGCACTTCATCGCCATGCTGGGGTTCTCCGTCACCAGCGCCACCATCGTCTACAACATCCCGCTCACCCTGGCCAGCCTGCTGCTGGCGATCGTGGTGGTCGGCATCGGGGTCTTCTACGTCGGCCACCGCCCGCCGGACCTGAACACCCTGCTGGTCGGCGGGGTGCTGACCGGCAGCGGTGTCGCCGTGATGCACTACATGGGCATGTACGCCATGGAGCTCAACGGCACCGTGGACTACAACGTGCCGGTGGTGATCCTCTCGGTGGGCATCGCCGTCTTCGCCGCCACCGCCGCGCTGTGGATGACCCTGAACATCAGGAAGCTGTGGGCGTCGCTGGTGTCCGCGCTGGTCGCCGGGGTGGCGGTGACCGCGATGCACTACACGGCGATGCAGGCGGTTCAGGTCCGGCTGTCCGGGACGGCGCCCACGGACGGCGTCCCGGCCGGGGACTTCATCCTGCCGGTGGCGGTCGGCATCGTGGTGTTCCTGACCGTGGCGGCGATCACCGTCGCCATGTCGCCGCAGGAGGGCTGGGAGGAACGGGAGGAGCGGATGGCGGTCTCCGAGGAGCGCATCCAGGTCGACCTGTTCGAGGGCAAGTTCCGCGGGCGCTGAGCCACGGCCGGGGATCAGGCCGCCTCCTCGCCGGGCGTCGCGGCCGCGGCCCGCTCCAGGCAGCGGTCGAAGCCCGCCAGCGCCGGACCCAGCGCGGCCCCGGTGGCGGTCAGCCGGTAGTGCACCAACGGCGGTGGCCCGGCCGCCAGTTCGCGTACCAGCAGCCCGGCGCCGACCAGTTCGGACAGCCGGGACGACAACATCCGCGCGGTCAACCGCGGTGCCGCGGCCCGCAACTGGTCGAAGCGGTCGTCCCCGCGTCCCAGCGCGGCCAGCAGCGACAGCGTCCAGCGCTTCCCCAACAGCGCGAACAGCGCCGCCGACCGCTCCGGCTCCTGCCCCGACTGCCTCAACTGCCCTGACTGCCCCGACTCCTCGTTCACACGGCGATCATACGCTCCGTGTGCGTCCGGTCACCGGGAGAGGATGAGATGCAGGTCGCCGAACTCGTGCCAGAGGTAGCGCTCGCGCAGCGCCTCGGCGTAGCTCAGGTCGAGCAGCGGCCGTCCGGAGATCGACTCCAGCATCAACAGATGGGAGGCGCGCGGTTCATGAAGCCCCGTCAGCAGTCCGTCGACCACCCGCACCCCGCGCTGCGGGGTGATCACCAGCTCGGTCCAGCCCGAGGTCGCACGGAGCACACCGTCGGCGTCGGCGGCCGACTCCAGCGCCCGCACCGCGGTCGTCCCCACCGCCACCACCCGCGATCCGGCCCGCCGGGCCGCCCGCACCGCGCGTACCGTCGGCTCCGGGACCTCGAACCACTCCGCGTAGGGCGGTTCGTGGGACTCCAGCGAGGCGACCCCGGTGTGCAGGGTGATCGGCACGATCTGCACGCCCCGGCTGACCAGCCGGGTCACCAGTTCGGCGGTGAAGGGGCGGGCCGCGCTGGGCATCTCCGCCGACCCGCCGCGCACCTCGGCCGGCGGCCGGGCGAACACCGTCTGGTAGGCGGCGATCGGGCGGTCCGCGTCGGTGTAGGCGTAGCGGATCGGCCGCCCGTGCGCCGCCAGGTAGGCCAGCGGGTCCGGGACGGCGAACTCCGCCGCCCACAGCCGCGGCCCGACACCCGCCAGCAGCCGCAGCGACGCCCCGCCGGCCAGCCGCACGGTGGCCGCGCCGTCCGCCTGCCCGCGCTCCCGGGTGCTGCCGTGCCCGTCCGGCGTCCGCAGCTCCACCACCCAGCGGTGCCGGGACCGCCGGGTCGAGAAGTGCACGACGACCGGCGCGTCGGTGCCGGCCACCCGTCCGTCGACCGCGGCGGGCAGGGTCGCTGAGACGTTCACCACCAGCACGTCACCGGGGCGCAGCAGCTGCGGCAGCTCCCGGAAGGCATGGTGACCCACCGTCAGCTCCCCCTCCGGGCCCCGGGCGCCGAGGAGCAGCCGGACGTCGTCCCGGCCCGAGCGGCCCCGCTCCTCCGGCGGCGCGGTCGCCTCCAGCTCGTCCGGCAGCTCGAACTCGTCCAGGCCGAACCCCTCCAGCGCCGCCACCGGGTCCGTCGTCAGGTCCGCCGTCGGTGTCGGGGCCGGTGCCGGGGCGGCCAGGTGCCCGGCCCGGTCCCCGCGCCTGCCCAGCCGCTTGCGGTCCTGCCGGGACCCCGGGCGCTCCGCTGGGAACGGCGGCACTCCGATCCGCTCCACCGCCACTGCCACCTCCCCGGTCCGCCGCTGTGCGCTCACCGCGTCCACTCCTTCACCGTCCGGCCCGACACCGTGTACCGCCCGCTGCCCGCCGCGCTGCCGATCAGCTCCAGCAGCGCCGGGACGGCAGCCTGCTCCGGCAGCGGACGCCCGCTGTCGTCGTCGCCGGGCACCGCCGCCGCGTACATCGCGGTGCGCATGTCGCCCGGGTCCACCGACCAGACCCGCAGCGCGGGCTCCTCCTGGGCCAGCACCGCGGACCAGTGGTCCAGCGCCGCCTTGGTGGCCCCGTAGCCGCCCCAGGTCTCGTAGGCCTCG
The DNA here is from genome assembly GCF_000719095.1 of Streptacidiphilus jeojiense. Lineage (GTDB taxonomy): Bacteria > Actinomycetota > Actinomycetes > Streptomycetales > Streptomycetaceae > Streptacidiphilus > Streptacidiphilus jeojiensis. The sequence goes on from NZ_JOEH01000049.1 coordinate 42,634, forward strand.
ACCGCCGCGTCCGAGCTGATGTTCAGCACCGCCCCGCCGGACTCCCGCAGCAGCGGGAGCGCGGCCTGCACCAGGCCCAGCGGCGCGACGGTGTTGACCGTCAGCGCCTCGGCGAAACCGGCCAGCGACTGCTCGGCCAGCGGCACCAGCGGCTCGGCGCCGAGCACACTCGCATTGTTGACGAGCAGGTCGATCCCGCCCAACCCGCGTGCGGCCGAGACCAGTTCGGCCCGGTGTCCGGGGTCGGCCACATCCCCCGGCAGTACCACCACCGGTCCGTCCAGCTCCGCCGCGACGGCGCCGAGCGCCTCCGCACCCCGGGCGTCCAGGACCAGGGACCAGCCCTGTTCGGCCAGCGCCCGGGCGAGCGCCCGGCCCAGTCCCCGCGAAGCTCCGGTCACCACTGCGACAGCCATGTCCCACTCCTCGATCCGTCGTCTCCTGCTGCCTTCGACCGTAGGCAGCACCGCCCGGGCGGTACCTCGGCCGTGGGGGAGCGGCGGGGCGGGCCCTTGGTCCTAGTCCCTCGGCCCTGCTCCGCCACCTCCTCCGCCCGATGCCCGGCGATCACCCCGGCGGTACGGTGACGGCATGGCCAAACGTCCGAGCACCGAGCAGCCGAGCAGCGAGCAGCCGAACGCGCACGCGGCGGCCGACGAGCCCTGCCTGGGCGGCATCGAGGCGATCAGCTCCGCGGTCCTGGCGATGAGCCGGCACCTGGAGGTGCGCGAGGTGCTGCAGCGGATCGTCGCCTCGGCCCGCACCCTGGTGGGCGCCGAGTACGCGGCCCTCGGGGTCCCGGACGACCACGGCGGCTTCGCCCAGTTCGTGGTGGACGGCATCAGCGACGCCCAGTGGCGGGCCATCGGCCCGCTGCCGCGGCAGCACGGCATCCTCGCCGCGATGCTCAAGGACACCGCCCCGCAGCGCCTCGCCGACGTCCGCGACGACCCCCGCTTCGGCGGCTGGCCGCACGCCCACCCGGACATGAGCGCCTTCCTCGGCGTCCCCATCCTGGACGGCGAGGACATCATCGGCGCCCTGTTTCTTGCCAACAAGCACAGTTTGGCCAACAAGAGCCGCGCCGACGAGGTCTTCACCGCCCACGACGAGCACCTGCTGCGCATCCTCGCCGCGCACGCCGCCATCGCCCTCACCAACGCCCGCCTCTACGAGCGCAGCCGCGAGCTCACCCTGGCCGGCGAGCGCGCCAGGATCGCCCACGACCTGCACGACGCGGTCTCGCAGAAGCTGTTCTCGCTGCGGCTGACCGCCCAGGCCGCCTCCGCCCTGATCGACCGGGACCCGGACCGGGCCCGCGCCGAGCTGGCCGAGGTCTCCCGGCTCGCCGCCGAGGCCGCCGAGGAGCTGCGCGGCGTGGTGATCGAGCTGCGTCCGGCGGCGCTGGACGAGGACGGGCTGCTGCCGACCCTCAGCTCCCAGATCGAGGTGCTGGACCGGGCCCACGCGGCGCGCGTCAGCTTCACCCACACCCGGGTCCGCGCGCTGCCCTCGGCCCAGGAGGCCGCGCTGCTGCGGGTCGCCCAGGAGGCCCTGCACAACGCCCTGCGCCACTCCGGCGCGACGGCGGTACGGGTGGAGCTGCACCCGGGCCGGGCGGGCCGCGGCGCGGTGCTGACGGTCACCGACGACGGGGCCGGCTTCGTCCCCGACGACGTGCGGCGGGCCGGCCGGCACCTCGGCCTGGTGTCCATGCGCGACCGTGCCGCCGGCGTCGGCGGCACGCTGCGGATCGAGTCGGCCCCCGGTCGGGGGACCGTGGTGGTACTGGAGGTACCCGGTGGCTGACAGGACGAAGCGCATCACCGTCCTGCTGGTGGACGACCACCAGGTGGTCCGGCGCGGGCTGCGCACCTTCCTGGAGGTGCAGGACGACATCGAGGTGGTCGGCGAGGCCGCGGACGGGGCCGAGGGCGTCGAGCGCGCCGAGGAGCTGCACCCCGACGTGGTGCTGATGGACGTGAAGATGCCGGGCACCGACGGCATCGAGGCGCTGCGCATCCTCAAGGAGCGCGGCAACCCGGCCAGGGTCCTGGTGGTGACCAGCTTCACCGAGCACCGCACCGTGGTCCCGGCGCTGCGGGCCGGCGCGGCCGGCTACGTCTACAAGGACGTCGACCCGGAGGCCCTGGCCGGGGCGATCCGCTCGGTGCACGCCGGACACGTGCTGCTGCAGCCGGAGCTGGCCGGGGCGCTGCTCGCGGACGAGTCCCCGCGCGGGCCGCAGGGGCGGGGCGGCACCCTGACCGAGCGCGAGCAGGAGGTGCTGGGGCACATCGCGGACGGCCGTTCCAACCGCGAGATCGCCCGGGCGCTGCACCTGTCCGAGAAGACGGTGAAAACCCATGTCTCGAACATCCTGATGAAACTCGACCTGGCCGATCGCACCCAGGCGGCGCTCTGGGCGGTCCGCAACGGGGCAACCCGGTAGGACCATCGGACGAACGCCACGGCGCGAGGGGCGCGAACGTGGCAAATGGGGGAGTGAGCGGCAGAGCTGCGCAACAGTCACATCAACCCGAAAGAGTGTCAAAAGGTGAACTCACCGGTGGGTTGTCCCTAGCCTCCACGACGAAGTGCCCGACGCCGAAGTGCGGCGCCGGGCCCGCTCAAGGAGGACACAGAAATGAACGTTCGCAAGGGTGCTCTCGTCGCCACCGCCGCCGGTGCGGCCGTCCTGGCCGGCGCCGGCGCCGCCTCGGCGCAGTCCGTCGCGGCCGGGCACAGCGTGGGCTCGCCCGGCGTCGTGTCCGGCAACACCATCCAGGTCCCGGTGCACATCCCGGTGAACGCCTGCGGCGACACCGTCAATGTGATCGGCCTGCTCAACCCGGCGCACGGCAACTGCTGCCAGAACGACTGACGCAGCGCCGGCACCCGCGCCCCCGCCGCAGGCCGAACCTCCGCGCGGGGCGCGGGTGCCGTCGTACCGCCGCCCGGAACGGGTCGCGGGCTAGAACGGATCCCGGGCCGGCTCGTCCACCATGGCGTTGTAGGCGGCCACCGCCGCCCGCCGGGCCGCCCGCTCCAGCGGGCGCATCGCGGCCTCCCGCGCCGCCATCTCGCCGGCGCTGACCGCCGCCCCGTCCGTGGTGGCGGCCAGGTCCAGTACCGCCCGCACCTGCCGGGCCGACTGCAGCACCCGTACCGCGCGCGGCTGGTAGCCGGGCGCCAGCAGCTCGGGCTGGCGCCGCCGGCGGTACGCCTCCAGCGCCCGCTGCACCTCGGGGCCGGCGCCGGCCACGTCCAGCCGCAGCAGCAGTTCGGTGGCCTCCCGCAGGGTCTGCGCCAGCTCCCGCTCGGCGTCCCGCAGCTGCGGGACGTCCGCGGGGATCCCCGGCTCCACGGGTGACGCGTGCCACACCACCCGGACCAGCTGGTCGCCGACCGGTCCGTGCCGCACCACCTCGGGGACCAGGCCCAGCGACAGCTCCCCGACGGTCAGCACCGCCTCCCCGGCCGGCAGCGCCCGCTCGTTGAAGGACGCCGGGCCGGTGAGCCCGACCGGATGCCCCGGCGCCGGCAGCGCCAGCCGAAACCCCGTCACCCCCTGTGCCCGCAGCCGCCCCAGGGCCAGGGTCAGGCCGGACCCGGCCGCCCCCTCGATCCCCTCCACGGTATGGGCGTCGTCCCGGCCCCTGATCCCCTCGCCGGCGTGGTCGGGCGAGGCGAAGCCGCCCAGCCAGGCGTTGCCCCAGGCAACGAGACGCCCCGACCGGGGCTCGTCGAATCGGTCATCGGGACGGCTTTCGCCGGTGTTCTGCGCCATGGGGCAAGCCTACGGAGAACTCGCACACTTCCGTGGCGTAGGTTTTCCCTCGACGCATACACAGAGGCATCAAGACAAGGCAGTGGGGAAGGCGTACGCATGAGCGACGTGCTCGAGCTGGTGGACGTATCCGTGGTCCGGGACGGACGCGCGCTGGTGGAGCAGGTGTCCTGGTCCGTCGCCGAAGGCGAGCGCTGGGTCATCCTCGGCCCCAACGGCGCGGGCAAGACGACGCTGCTCCAGATCGCCTCCTCCTACCTGTACCCCTCCACCGGCACCGCCGCGATCCTCGGCGAGAAGCTGGGCAGCGTCGACGTCTTCGAACTGCGTCCCCGGATCGGCCTGGCCGGCGCCGCGATGATCGACAAGCTGCCGCGTCGGCAGACCGTGCTGGACACCGTCCTCACCGCCGCCTACGGCATGACCGCCACCTGGCGCGAGCAGTACGACACCTCCGACGAGACCCGGGCCCGGCTGCTGCTCGACCTGCTCGGCATGGCCGAGTACACCGACCGCCGGTTCGGCACCCTCTCCGAGGGCGAGCGCAAGCGCACCCTGATCGCCCGCGCCCTGATGACCGACCCCGAACTGCTGCTCCTGGACGAGCCCGCGGCCGGCCTGGACCTCGGCGGCCGGGAGGACCTGGTGCGCCGCCTCGGCGCGCTGGCGCGCGACCCCAAGGCCCCGGCGATGGTGATGGTCACCCACCACGTCGAGGAGATCGCCCCGGGCTTCACCCACGTCCTGATGATCCGCCAGGGCCGGGTGCTGGCCGCGGGCGCCATCGACGACACCCTCACCGCGCGCAACCTCTCGCTCTGCTTCGGCCTTCCGCTCACCCTGGAGCGCCACGGCGACCGCTGGGCCGCCCGCGGCCTCCCCATGGGCTGACGGTCCGGGGAGCGACAGCGGCCGCGCACCCTGCGCCACTCCCTTCCTTCACAACGTCAACATCCGGACTACCTGCGCAAAGCCCTCTCCCCGCACCCCTCTCCGCCCCTACCATGAGGCTGTGGAGAACTGGATGTGGTGGTTGATCGTCGCGGCCGCCCTCGGCGTGCCGCTGGTGATCACGGCCATGCCGGAGTTCGGCATGTTCGCGATCGGGGCGGGTGCCGCCGCGCTCACCTCCGCCCTGGGTGCGGGGACGGTCGCGCAGTTCGTCGTCTTCCTGGCCGTCTCGGTCCTGCTGGTGGTCTTCGTACGCCCGGTGGCGATGCGCAGCCTGCGCAGCCGGCCCCAGGTGCGGATGGGGATCGAGGCGCTCACCGGCGCCACCGCGCTGGTCCTGGAGCAGGTGGACGAGCACGGCGGCCGGATCAAGCTCCAGGGCGAGGTCTGGTCCGCGCGCGCCCTGGATCCCGGCCAGGTGTTCGCACCGGGCCAGCAGGTGAACGTCGCCCAGATCGACGGCGCCACCGCACTCGTCCTCTAGCCCGCTCGTCCCGCAGCCCACTCGTCCGCAGCCCGCTCGTCCCCAAGGTCCCCCGGCAGTCTGGTAGTTCTGGAAGTGGAGTCCCCGTGAATGCCGTGATCATCGTCCTGATCATCCTGGTCGTGCTGGCGTTCGTCGCACTGATCAAGACGATCCAGGTGATCCCGCAGGCGAGCGCGGCCATCGTGGAGCGGTTCGGCCGCTACACCCGCACCCTCAACGCGGGCCTCAACATCGTGGTGCCGTTCATCGACACCATCCGCAACCGGATCGACCTGCGCGAGCAGGTCGTGCCCTTCCCGCCGCAGCCGGTGATCACCCAGGACAACCTGGTCGTCAACATCGACACGGTGATCTACTACCAGGTCACCGACGCCCGCGCGGCGACCTACGAGGTGGCCAGCTACATCCAGGCCATCGAGCAGCTCACCGTCACCACCCTGCGCAACATCATCGGCTCCATGGACCTGGAGTCCACCCTCACCTCGCGCGAGACCATCAACGCCGGCCTGCGCGGGGTGCTCGACGAGGCCACCGGCAAGTGGGGCATCCGGGTCAACCGGGTCGAGCTCAAGGCCATCGAGCCGCCCACCTCCATCCAGGACTCGATGGAGAAGCAGATGCGCGCGGACCGCGACAAGCGCGCCGCGATCCTCACCGCCGAGGGCGCCCGGCAGGCGCAGATCCTCACCGCCGAGGGCCAGAAGCAGGCCGAGGTGCTCCGCGCCGAGGGCGAGGCGCAGGCCGCGGTGCTGCGCGCGGACGGCGAGGCCGCGGCCATCCGCACCGTCTTCGAGGCCATCCACGAGGGCGACGCCGACCAGAAGCTGCTGGCCTACCAGTACCTGCAGACGCTGCCGGAGATCGCCAAGGGCGACTCCAACAAGCTGTGGATCATCCCCAGCGAGGTCGGCGACGCGCTCAAGGGCCTCGGCGGCGCCTTCAGCGGACTGGCGCCCAGGGGCGGCGACGCACCGTCCGACAGCAACGGCTCCACGGTGCCCTCGCCGCGGATGGAGAAGCGCCGCGAGTACCCCTCGATCGACCCGGAGTAGGGCCGGCGGCGGCGGTTCCGGCGGGGCCCCGTCCCGCCTCCGTCCCACATCCCAAACGCCGACGCCCCTCCACTCCGCGCATCGTGCATGATCGGACCGGGCACGAACCGGGAGTGAGGGGCGCAACCATGTCACCGTGGGAAGCAGTCGGCGTCTTCGCCGCCGGCGCGGGCGCCGGGACGATCAACACGGTCGTCGGCTCGGGCACCCTGATCACCTTCCCGGTCCTGCTCGCCGTCGGCCTGCCGCCGATCACCGCCAATGTCTCCAACACCCTCGGCCTGGTGCCGGGTTCGCTCAGCGGCGCGCTCGGCTACCGCGCCGAGCTCCAGGGCCAGCGTCCCCGGCTGCTGCGGCTCGGCGGCGCCGCGCTGCTGGGCGGACTGCTGGGCGCGATCCTGCTGCTGGTGCTCCCGTCCGGGGCCTTCAAGGCGATCGTCCCGGTGCTCATCGGCATCGCCCTGCTGCTGGTGGTCCTGCAGCCGCGGCTGGCCCGCTACCTGGCCGCCCGCGGCCGCGGCCCGGACAGCGCCGACGGCGGGGTGGCGCTGCTGGCCGGGGTCTTCGGCACCGGGGTCTACGGCGGCTACTTCGGCGCGGCCCAGGGCGTGCTGCTGCTCGGACTGATGGGCCTGCTGCTCGACGACGACCTGCAGCGGATCAACGCCACCAAGAACGTCCTGGCCGGGCTGGTCAACGGCGTCGCCGCGGTGTTCTTCCTCTTCGCGGCCTCCATCGACTGGACCGCGGCGCTGCTGATCGCCGCCGGATCGGTCATCGGCGGCCAGATCGGCGCCCGGGTCGGCCGCCGGCTGCCACCGGTCGCGCTGCGCGGCCTGATCGTCGTGGTCGGCCTGGTCGCCGTGGCCAAACTCCTGCTCTGACAAGAGACTTGACGCAACGTCACAACATCTTCCAGTGGATCCGCGCATATCCGCAGGCGCAGCGGGAACGGAACCTGAACCCCATCCGCCGACCAGGAGCAAGCCCATGAGCCCGTCCCGCGTACGTCTCAGCGACGAACAGATCGCCGAAGGCCTCAAGTCCGTCCCCAACTGGCACCGCGAAGGGGACGCCCTGCTGCGCACGCTCCAGGCGCCCGACTTCCCCACCGGAATCGGCATGGTCGTGGCCGTCGCCGAGGCCGCCGAGGCCATGGACCACCACCCTGACATCGACATCCGCTGGCGCACCCTGCACTTCGCGCTCAGCACCCACGACGCCGGCGGCATCACCGTCCTGGACCTGCGGCTGGCCGCCGTCATCGACACCGCGATCGAATCCGTCCTCGCGGCAGCGACCGGTACGCACGCCTGATTCCTCAGTTCCGCATGAGATGCTGGCGCACGCATCGTGAAGGCGGGAGCTGACGGAACCCATGGCACACGACCCAACCGGCACCGGCCAGAGCCCGGACCACGTCCAGGAATACGGCCAGGACTACGGGCACGAACACGGTCACAGCGCCTTCGCCGGCAGTGACCCTGGGTATCCGCAGGTGAACCCCGAGTGGCCGACGCCGGAAGGTCAGCAGCAGTACTGGCAGCCGGAGGGTTACGGCTACCCCGCCCAGGAGCAGCAGCAGTTCTACTCGCCGGAGGGCTACCCCCAGCAGCCGTACCCGCAGCAGGAGTACGGGCAGCAGCAGGAGTACCCGCCGCAGGACTTCTCGCAGCAGACGCAGCAGACGCAGCAGACGCAGCAGACCTACGAGCAGCCGCAGTACCCGCAGCAGGAGTACGCACAGGGCTACTACGGGCAGCAGGACTACGGTCAGCAGGGCTACCAGCCCTATCCCGAGCAGCAGCCCTATCCGGACCCCTCGGGCTACTACCCGGCCGCCGACGCCTACGGCGTCCCGTCCCAGTCCGCGGGCGAGCCGTATCCGTACGACCCCCGGCCCGCCGCGGACCAGCCGGAACCCGAGCCCGACTCCTCTGCCGCCGACATCCCTGAAGCCGGCGCGGGAGCCGAGGCCGACACCGGGACCCGTGACGAGGACGACGCCCCGGAGGACCCCGCCCTCTCGGCCCGGCTGCTGGCCGCCGCGACCGGCCGCTCACCCGGCACCGACCGCAGGAAGTTCCTGCTGCGCGCGGCCGTCGGCGTGGTCGCCCTGATCGTCGTGGTGGTCGCCGGTGTGGTGGTGGCCGGCCAGGGCAGCAGCGGCAAGAAGACCGCGGCCGGCGGCGGCGCCACCGCCAATCTGGCCGGCGGCCACACCAAGGCCTGGGCGGCAGCGGCCGACGCCGGGGCGGCCCAGGGCAACGACGGTCTGCTCGGCTCCTGGCTGCTGACCAAGGCACTGGTCCGCGGCGACGGCACCGGGGTCACCGCCTACGACTCGACCAGCGGCAGCAAGCTCTGGACGGTGGCGCCGCCCAGCGCCGGCGCCGTCCCGTGCGCCATGTCGGCCACCGTCAACTCGGCCGGGATCGGCGCCGTGCTGTTCCAGGCCAAGGCCGGCACCGGCCAGGCCTGCACCCAGCTCGTCGCCGTCGACACCGCGACCGGACAGCAGAAGTGGAAGGCGACCATCGCCAAGACCACCTCCGCGTACGGGGCCTCGGTGATGGTGAACGACACCCGGGCCGTCGCGGTCGGCGACTCCGGCGTGGTCGGCTACGACATCGCCACCGGCAAGCAGAGCTGGACCTACGCGGGCCCGGGCAAGTACTGCGGCGGCATCAGCGGCAGCGGCACCGGCAGCACCCTGCTGGTGCAGAGCACCTGCGCCGACAGCAACCCCAAGCAGCAGGCGATCTCGCTGAACGCGGACACCGGCAAGCTCGCCTGGTGGCGCGGGCTGCCCGCGAGCGCCTCCTCCTACACGGTGCTGTCGGCCACCCCCGCCGTCGTGGCCGTGCACATGTCCGACGCCACCAAGGACAGCATCATGTCCTTCAGCAGCAAGGGCGACACCCAGGCGACGATCTACGTCTCGCAGACCGCCGGGACCCTGGACTCCATCCACGGCAGCTTCGACCCCGACCCGGCGCTCTTCTTCACGCCCACCACCATGGTCGCCGAGCTGGCCCCGCCGAAGGCCGCCGCCGGCAGCGGGGGAGTCCTCACCGCCTTCACCCTGGCCGACGGCAAGCAGCTGTGGCAGTCGACGCCGCAGGAGAAGGGCAACATCGCGCTGGTCGGCGTCGACGGCAACGACGCGGTGGTGGCCACCGAGGAGCGGATCGGCCAGACCGCCCGGCTCAGCCACTTCGACCTGACCACCGGCAAGGAGACCCCCGGCGGCGGCTTCCCGCAGAACACCGGCTCGCTGCTGACCTCGGGCCGAATCCTCTACCAGGGCAACCTGGTGGTCGCCCTGCCCGAGTTCACCAGCACCTACAGCACCGCCGCCACCGGCTTCACCGCAGCCGGCTGAGCCTGTCCGAAAGCCCCCCACCGTCGGCCCGGTCCCCCGCGCCGGGCCGACGGCAGCTCTGCACCCCCCGCTGCACCCCCGGCTGCACCCCCGCTGCACCCTGCTCAGGCCGGCAGCGGCAGCCAGTCCGGCAGGTCGTCCTGGTCCGCCCCCAGCGCCAGCATCAGCGAGGCCTCCGGGGTCGGCTCGAACGGGGTCGCCAGCAGCACCATCCCGGCCTGCTCCGGCGTCCGGTCGGCCTTCCGGTGGTTGTCGGCGGCGCACGCCGCGACCGTGTTCAGCCAGGTGTCCCCACCCCCGCGGGACCGTGGCAGCACATGGTCGACGGTGGTCGCCCGCCGCCCGCAGTAGGCGCAGCGGAACCCGTCCCGCACCAGCACCCCGCGGCGTGACCACGGAGCCCGTTGTCGGAACGGCACCCGCACGTAGCGCCGCAGTCGCACCACCCGCGGCAGCGGCAGATCCACCGAGGCGGCCCGGACCCGGCGCAGCGGGTGCGCGTGCTCGACCACGGCCTTGTCCTGGAGCACCAGCACCACGGCACGCTGCAGCGACACCGTCGACAGCGGCTCGTAGCTCGCGTTCAGCACGAGGGTGTTGCGCATTCCGGCCACCTCCAGGCGGTACAGGATCTGCCCCGCCCGCACGGCGGCGCCGCGCCGCCGAGGGCCGTTCCCCTCGGAGTACGCGAGACCACTGTGCGGGCCGGAGCACCCCCGGAACAACGCAATATTTCGGCTGCTCAGCCCTCCGGAGCCGCGTACTCCGCGATCACCTGGCCGCGGGCCAGGGTGTGGAAGCGGAGGTTGAAGCCGACCACGGCCGGCGAGACCTCCGCGTCAGGACCGAGTTTCTCCTGGTCCACGGCGTACACGGTGAAGACGTAGCGGTGCGCGCCGTCCCCGGGCGGCGGCGCGGCGCCGCCGAAGTCCCTGGTGCCGTAGTCGTTGCGGACCTGGACCGCGCTCTCCGGCAGTCCCTTGAAGTCGCCGCTGCCGGCGCCCCTGGGCAGCTCGGTCACACTCGCCGGGATGTCGAACACCGACCAGTGCCAGAACCCGCTGCCGGTGGGAGCGTCTGGGTCGTAGCAGGTGACCGCGTAGCTCTTGGTCCCGGCCGGTGCCCCGGCCCAGCTGAGCTGCGGGGACACATTGCCCTCGCTGTAGACGTGGTCGTCCGGGAGGACACCGCCGTCGGTGAAGTCCTCGCTGCTGACGGCGAGCTCCGGGACCGGCGGGTGGAAGTCGTGGGGGAGGGGCCGCCTTGCTGCGGACATCTGTGCAACCTCCTGCGTAGCGCTGGTTAGTCGGCCCCAACGCTACCCGTGCCGGCCGGACGCCGGGCCCCCGCGGCGGCGCCGGCCGACGCGCCTGCCCGTACCCTCGACCCCATGCCCCGCCCTGCCCCCGCCGCCCTCGGCCGCGCCTTCTTCGACCGCCCGGCGGAACTCGTCGCCCCCGACCTGCTCGGCCGCACGCTGGTCTCCGACCTCCCGGAGGGAGCGGTGGAGCTGCGGATCACCGAGGTCGAGGCCTACAGCGGCTCCGCCGACCCGGCCGCCCACTCCTACCGGGGCATGACCGCCCGCAACGCGGTGATGTTCGGGGAACCCGGCCATGTCTACGTCTACTTCACCTACGGCATGCACTTCTGCGCCAATCTGGTGACCGGGCCCGGCACCACCGCCTCCGGCGTCCTGCTCCGTGCGGGTGAGATCCGCTCCGGCGAGGAGCTGGCCCGTCGCCGCCGTCCCAGCTCGCGCAGCGCCGTCGACCTGGCCCGCGGTCCGGCCCGGCTGGCCTCCGCGCTGGGCTTCGACCGCGCCGTCAACGGCGTCGACGCCTGCTCGCCGGGGACCCCGGTGCGGATCCTCCCCGGAAGCCCGCCGGAGGCCGCTGCCGTCTCCGCCGGCCCGCGCACCGGCGTCTCCTCGGCCGCCGACATCCCCTGGCGCTTCTGGATCGCCGACGACCCCACCGTCAGCCCCTACCGGCGCCACGTCCCCAAGAAGCGGCGCACGCCGGCCGGCTGACCGGTCGGTGACGGGGTCAGTGACGGGGGGTCAGCAACTCCACCACCAGCTCGACGAGTTCCTCGGTGTCGGCCCCGGCCAGTGCCGGGAAGGTGCCGCTGCTCCGCGACAGGCTCACCCCGACGAAGGCGGCCGTGGCCAGCTCCGCCCGCAGCTGCGGGCGGTCCAGACCCTCCCGGACGAACCGCTCGCGCAGCGGGTCCACCAGGCGCCGGTGCAGCTGGTCGGCGGCCGCCGCCCGCACCTCGGGATCCTCGTGCGGGGCGACCGCGGCCCGGTGGATCGGCCCGGGGCCGCGCTGGGCGACGGTGTCGAGCAGCGCCCTGACCCGCTCGGGCTCCAGCAGGTCGTCGGGGTTGGCGTTGAACGGGTCCAGCATGAGCGTGGCCAGGTACAGCTGGGACTTGCCGCCGAAGTAGCGGGCGATCAGAGCCGGGTCCACGCCGGCGCGTTCGCCGATGTCCCGGATGGTGCTGCGGTCGAAGCCGCGCTCGGCGAAGAGCTCGCTCGCGGCCGTGAGCAGCAGCTCGCGGCTGCGGGCGGAGTCCCGTCGCCTGGGCGTGCTCACCGCGGGGCCGGCCCGGCCGCCGGGGCGGTGACGCTGTCCTCCGCCGTCTCGGCGTCGGCGATGCTCTCGTCCATCAGCAGCTCCTCGTCCACGGTCACCGTGCCGCGCGCCGGGGCTCCCCGGCGCGGCAGGACGATGGTAACCACGGCGGTGACCACCCAGACCGCACAACCCAGCCAGGCGGCGGCCTGGTACCCGCTGTTCTCCGGCAGCAGCCGACCGACCGGGGTGTGCGCCTCCAGGATCACCGCGCTCAGCACGCTGCCGGTGGAGTAGCCCACGGTCCGCAGGACCTGGTTGAAGCTGATGGCGCTGCCGGTCTCGTGCGCGGGGACGGAGCTGACGATCAGTCCGGGCATCACCGCGAAGGTGCAGCCGACGCCCAGCCCGGCCACGCCCATGATGACGAACAGCTCCCACAGGCTGTTGCGGGCGAACAGGAACATCACCATCGACAGCAGCGAGACCGCGCAGCCGACCGGCAGTACCAGCGCGGTGGAGGTGCGCCGGGCCAGCAGCGGCACCAGCTTGCTGGAGGCCACGCTGGCCGCCGAGAACGGCAGCAGCACCAGCCCGGTGACCAGCACCGAGGTGCCGAAGCCGTATCCGGCCGAGGACGGCGTCTGGACGAAGCGGGTCACCATCGACATCAACATGTACATCGCGACGCCCGCGATCAGACCGGACACGTCGGCGGTGAGCACCACCCGGTTCCGCAGCGACCGCAGGTCCACCAGCGGGTGCTCGGTGCGCAGCTCGTGGACGGCCCACCAGACCAGCAGCACCACGGCGACGGCGGTCAGACCGATCAGCCGGGACGAGCCCCAGCCCCAGATCTCGCCCTCACTGAGGGCGAGCAGCAGCCCGGCGAGCCCGACGGCCAGCAGCACCGCACCGAGCGCGTCCAGCGGACGCTTCTCCCGTCCCTGCGCGTTCGGCACCACCAGCACCGCGGCGGTCAGGGCCAGCGCGCTGATGATCGCCCCGAACCAGAAGCCGGCGTGCACGCCCCAGGACTCCGCTATCAGCCCGGTGAGCGGGTAGCCCAGGCCGACACCGGCCACGGTGGTGATGGAGAGCAGCGCGACCGCGGGGCGCGACCGCTCGGCCGGCAGCGCGTCCCGCGCCGTGGCGATGGCCAGCGGGGTCAGTCCCAGCCCGAGGCCCTGCAGCCCGCGCCCGACGATCAGGAAGCCGAACCCCAGCGGCAGCGCCGCCAGCACGCTGCCCAGCAGCACCACGGCGGTGGCGCCGATGATCACCCGGCGCCGGTGCGGCCCGTCGCCGAGCCGTCCCATGGTGGGCGTGGCGACCGCGCCGACCAGCAGGGTGATGGTCAGCGACCACTGCGCGTCGGAGAGCGACACATGGTCGACCGAGGCGATGGTGGGCACCAGGGGCGACCCCAGGCTGCTGATGACCGCGACCACCATGCCGAGGAAGACCAGGACCGGCACCAGGGCGCGTTCTCGCAGAGCGCCGGGCGCGGCGTGTCGGGCATCCATCGGCATTCTCCCGGAGGTTGTCATCAAGTGATGTCTTCGGATGATGACATAAAGCCGCCAGGAAGCCCAAGGCCGTCGCCGCCCGGGTGACCACCGTCACTCCGAGCGTGTGCCGCCCTCTCGCGCCACCGGACCCCCACCCGGCACCATGGAGCTCCTATGGACGATGAACTGTTGGCACAGTCCCATCTGACCCGGGCTCAACTCGCCGCCGAGGGCGTCGTCGGCCTTGCCCTGAGCTGGGTGGACAACGCCGGGATCACCCGCACCAAGGCCGTCCCGCTGCGCCGGCTGGACCAGGCGGTCCGCGACGGCGTCGGCATGTCCCCGGTCTTCGACGTCTTCCTGGTCGACGACTCGACCACCACCAGCCGCTTCCTCGGCGGCCCCGACGGCGACCTGCGGCTCTTCCCCGACCTGGAACGCGCGGTCCCGCTCGCCGCGCAACCGGGCTGGGCCTGGGCCCCCGCCGACCGCTACGCCCAGGACGGCACCCCGCACCCGGCCTGCCAGCGCCTGTTCGCCCGCCGGATGACCGAACAGGCCCGGGCCCGCGGGCTGAGCCTGCTGGCCGCCTACGAGGTCGAGTGGGTGCTCCGCCGCCCGGACGGCACCGACCCGGCAGAGAACGGCCCGGCCTACGGCCTGCACCGCCTCACCGACCTCTCCGACTACCTCCGCGACCTGCTCCAGGCCCTGGAGACGCAGGGCCTGGACGTCCAGCAGATCCACCCCGAGTACGCGGCCGGCCAGTTCGAGGTCTCAGTCGCCGCGGAGGAGCCGGTGGCCGCCGCGGACACCACCGTGCTGGTCCGGCAGACCGTCCGCGGCGTCTCCGCCCGGCACGGGCTGCGCGCCTCCTTCGCCCCCTCCTTCGAGCCCGGCACCGTCGGCAACGGCGCCCACCTCCACCTCAGCGCCTGGCGCGACGGCAGGAACCTGATGACCGGCGGCGAGGGCCGCCACCAGCTCACCAAGGAGGGCGAGTCCTTCCTGGCCGGCATCCTGGACGAGCTCCCGGCACTCCTGGTCCTGGGCGCCCCCAGCCCGGCCAGCCACCTCCGCCTGGTCCCCTCGCACTGGGCCGGCGCCTACCACTGCTGGGGCCCGGAGAACCGCGAGGCCGCGCTACGGCTGGTCTCCGGCCGCTCCGCCAACGCCGAGATCAAGTGCTTCGACGGCGCCGCCAACCCCTACCTGGCCCTGGGCGGCACCATCGCCGCAGGCCTGGCCGGCCTGGACGCCGCCGCGACCCTCCCCGCCGAGGTCAACGGCGACCCGGCCCACCTCCCCACCCCACCACCCCGCCTCCCCGAAACCGCCCCCGAAGCCCTGGCCGCCTTCACCCGCTCCACCACCCTCCACCAGGCCCTAGGCGACCCCCTCTTCCACGCCATCCACTCCGTCCGCCAAGCCGAATCCACCCTCTTCGCCGACCAAACCCCCACCCAAATCACCAAAGCCACCCGCTGGCGCTACTAACCCCACCCCAGGGGCGCGAGGAACTGCGCGATCAACCACCACAGACCCGCACTCATGCACCGCCCCAACCCCCCTCCCACCCAGGGGCGCGGGGAACTGCGCGATCAACCACTCACAACCCGCACCCCCCGTACCAACCCCAGCCCCCACCCGCCGGGAGGGCCCGTGCACCTGATCGACCACCACACCCACAGCATCGCCACCCCCCACCACCCCCTCACCCCCGAAGCCTTCGCCTCCCTCCTCACCGAGTCCGACCGCCCCCCACCCCCCGGCACCACCCCCTGGGACTCCGCCCTCGGCCTGGCCGTCCTCCGCACCTGCGGCCCCACCCTCGACGCAGGCCGCCACCCCACCCCCGACACCTACCTCGAAGCCCGCGCGGCCCTCGGCCCCACCGAATCCGCCCGCCGCCTCCTCCACGCCGCCGCCATCGACTCCTGCTTCGTCGACACCGGCCTGGAGACCGCCGCAGGCGCCCCCCTCCTCGACCTCCCCGCCTTCGCCGCCCTCTCCGGCACCCGCGTCCGCGAGGTCATCCGTCTGGAACACGTCGCCCAGCAGGCCGCAACCACCTCCACCGCCGCGCACTGGGGTGAGACCACCCGCACCGCCATCGCCGAAGCCGTCCGAGCCGCCGACGCCATCGCGGTGAAATCCGTCCTCGCCTACCGCCACGGCCTGGACATCGACCCGGCCCGCCCCGCCCCCGCCGAAGTGGCGCATGCCGCCGGCGAGCACCTCGCCGAAGCCGCCCGCAGCGGCAACCCCCGCCTGAACCACCCCACCCTGCTGCGCCACCTGCTCTGGACCGCGGTCGACCTCGGTCTGCCGATCCAGATCCACACCGGCTTCGGCGACCCCGATCTGACGCTCCATCGCGCGGACCCGTCGCTCCTCACCGACTTCATCCGAGCCGTGGAGCCGCACGGCACCCCGCTGGTGCTGCTGCACTGCTACCCGTACCACCGTCAGGCCGCCTGGCTCGCCCAGGCGTTCCCGCACGTCTACTGCGACGTCGGGCTGACCCTCTCGTACACCGGCCCGGCCGCCCCCCGCCTGCTCGCCGAGACCCTGGAACTGGCCCCCTTCGGCAAGGTCCTCTTCTCCACCGACGCCTACGGCATCCCAGAGCTCCACCTCGTCGGCGCCACCGCCTTCCGCGACGCGATCACCCGCTGGACCCACGACGCGGGCCTGCGGCCCGCCGAGGCGGCCCGCATCGCCGACCTCATCGGTGCCGCCAACGCCACCAGGCTCTATACGCAGGCCCCCTTACGCCCGTAACACGCCGCGAGCACACTACGTACCGCGCGACGACGTGACGCTCGCTCCCGGCGGAAGGACCTGACATGTCCGACTCCACCCTGACCACCCCCACCGACCGTCCCGAACAGCGGGGACTGCGCCCCAGCCTCAATGTCTGGCAGGCCGTGGGACTCTCCATGGCGCTGATGGCGCCCAGCATGGCCGTCAACATCAACCCCCAGGCAGCGGCGCCCAGCGTGGGCCGCGCCGTCCCCCTGGCCTTCCTGATCGCCGCCGTCGGCGTGCTGCTGGTGGCCTACGTCTTCGTCCGGCTGTGCCAGTACTTCCAGCACGCCGGCTCGGTGTACGCTTTCGTCGGCGCCACCCTCGGCCCCCGCAGCGGCGTGGTCGCCGGCTGGGGCCTGGTCGGCACCTACCTGTTCTACGGCGTCACCACCTCCTCCGTGGTCGGTATCTTCGGCATCTCCTTCCTGCAGCGCACCGGCGCCTGGTCCAACCCGCCGGTGGACGCCCCGTTCATCCTCACCGGCGTGGTCCTGCTGCTCGCCTGCTGGCTGACCATCGCCTCGGTCCGCCGCGGCACCAATGTGCTGCTGACGGTGGAGGGCGCGACCGTCGCGCTGATCCTGATCGTCACCGCCGTGGTGCTGGTCCGGCTGATCGTCGGCAACGCCCCGGCCGGACACGGCTTCACCATGTCCGTCTTCTCGGTCCCGCCCGGGACCGCCCCGTCCGCCCTGTTCCTCGGCGTGGTCTTCGGCTTCCTCTCCTTCGCCGGCTTCGAGGCTGCCTCCACCCTCGGCGAGGAGTCGCTCAACCCCCGGCGCGACATCCCCAGGGCGATCCTCGGCACCACCCTGTTCGGCGGAGCCTTCTTCGTGGTGGTCACCGCTGTCGAGATGATGGGCTTCGGCGCCGGCAAGAGCGGCGTCGCCGCCTTCGGCTCCTCGTCCTCGCTGATCGGCGACCTCGGCTCCAGCTACCTCAGCTCCTGGGTCGGCAACCTGGTCACCCTGGGCGCCACCGTCAGCGCCTTCGGCTGCTGCCTGGCCTGCACCGTCGGCTCGGCCCGGCTGCTCTACGCGATGAGCAGGGACGGCTTCGGCGAACGCGGCCTGGGCCGGGTCTCCCGCTACGGCACCCCGGCCCGCGCCGCCGTGCTGGTCAGCGCGACGATGGCGCTGGTGCTGGGCCTGTGCATCGTCTCCTTCTCCGCGGTCCCGGAGGACACCTTCGTCTGGGGCGGCACCATCGGCACCCTGATCCTGCTGGTCGCCTACGCCCTCACCACCATCGGCGCGATCCGGCTGATCTTCGTCCAGCGCCGGATGCCGGTGCCGATGTGGCAGATCGTCATCCCGCTCGCCGCTCTGGCCCTGCTCGGCTACACCATCTACCGCAATGTCGTCCCCTACCCCTCCTCAGGGCCGGGCCACTGGTTCCCGGTCGTCGCCGGCGGCTGGCTGCTCGCCGCGGTCATCGCCGTCATCGCCGCACCCAGCACGGCCAGGCGCCTGGGCCGACGCCTCACCGAGTCGGAGCAGCTGCACGCCCAAGCCGAGAGGAATCGAGTGGCGGGAACCGCGTAGGCTCGGTCACGCTGTGCGGACCACCGCCGGCACCGGAGCTAAGGAGAAGCGACACCGTGACGGACATCGTCGACGAGCTGAAGTGGCGCGGGCTGATCGCCCTGTCCACCGACGAGGACGCACTGCGCAAGGCATTCGCGGACGGTCCGGTCACGTTCTATTGCGGCTTCGACCCGACGGCGCCCAGCCTGCACATCGGCAACCTGGTGCAGCTGATCACCATGCGCCACATCCAGAACGCGGGGAACTTCCCGCTGCCCCTGGTCGGCGGCGCCACCGGGCTGATCGGAGACCCCCGCCCCACCTCCGAGCGCACCCTCAACGACCCGGAGACGGTCGCCGCCTGGGTGCTCCGGCTCCGGGGCCAGGTCGAGCGCTTCCTCGACTTCGAGGGCCCGCACGCGGCGCGGGTCGTCAACAACCTGGACTGGACCTCCGGGATGTCGGCGATCAGCCTGCTCCGTGACATCGGCAAGTACTTCCGGGTCAACACCATGATCGCCAAGGAGGCCGTCGCCCGACGGCTCAACTCCGACGCCGGCATCAGCTACACCGAGTTCAGCTACCAGGTCCTCCAGGGCATGGACTACCTGGAGCTGAACCGCCGCTACGGCTGCACCCTGCAGACCGGTGGCAGCGACCAGTGGGGCAACCTCACCGCCGGCACCGAGCTGATCCGCAAGGCCGAGGGTAAGTCGGTCCACGCCCTCGGCACCCCGCTGATCACCAAGGCGGACGGCACCAAGTTCGGCAAGACCGAGGGCGGCGCCATCTGGCTGGACGCGGAGATGACCTCCCCGTACGCCTTCTACCAGTTCTGGCTGAACGCGGACGACCGCGACGTCGCCAACTTCCTCCGTATCTTCACCTTCCGTTCGCAGGAGGAGATCGAGGAGCTGGAGCGGCAGACCGTCGAGAAGCCGGCCGCGCGCGCCGCCCAGCGCGCCCTGGCCGAGGACGTCACCACACTGGTGCACGGCCAGGAGCAGCTCGACCGCGCGATCGCCGCGTCCAAGGCGCTGTTCGGGCAGGGCGACCTGACCGAGCTGGACGCCGCCACCCTGGACGCCGCCGTCGCGGAGCTCCCGCAGGCCCAGGTGGGTGAACTCGCCAGCATCGTCGACCTGCTGGCCGCCACCGGCCTGGTCCCCAGCAAGTCCGCCGCCCGACGGGCCGTCAAGGAGGGTGGCGCCTACCTCAACAACGCCAAGGTGACCGACGAGGAGGCCGCTCCCACCGAGGCCGACCTCCTGCACGGCCGCTGGCTCCTGCTCCGTCGCGGCAAGCGCAGCCTGGCCGCCGTGGAGCTCGTCCGCACGGCCTGACCTGCACCGACAGCATCGGAGGCGAAGATTCCAAAGGATCTTCGCCTCCGATGTTTGACGTAAGCCTCAGGGTCGTCTAATGTTGGCCGAGTCGCCTGATTCGGGCCGGTACGTCGTACGGGGCTTCGCCTCGCCGCACCAGTCCTCACGTGACCAAAGTTGCCAAGCTTATCCGCCACTTCGAAACTGAACTGTTCGAGTCGACGCCTGCGTCGGATTCGGGCCGGTTCGCTTTGTCGTGCGAATTAGCAACCGCGATTTCCGGGTATCCGGAAAATGCGGTAGCGTAACGCCGGTCGCCATGCGACACCCCAGCTCAACGGGGTGCAGAAACGAAATTCGGACGGTTCGCCCGGACGAAACGAATCTGCTAAGGTGAGTGCAGAAGGAAGCGCCCGGAGGGCTGGTGTGAAAGCCGCTCGAAGGAAGCGTCCGTACCTTGAGAACTCAACAGCGTGCCAAAAGTCAACGCCAAATGTTGAT
>NZ_JOEH01000050.1 GCF_000719095.1 Streptacidiphilus jeojiense
GGCTGGGACTGATGGGATCAACTCCTGCGCTTCGCTGCGGAGTTGATCAGGGTTCAGGGTGTTGAGTCTGGCGGATTGGCGGATGGTGGGCGCTTCGCGCCTTGGCGGACGTCTTGATGATGGACCGTCACCTGCCAGGGTCGCACGTTTGGGTGACGTGCACTCGGGTTCGGTCGTTCTGCTGCATCAAAGATGCATCTGCGCTAGAGTCTGTGTTATTGGCAAGGTTCCGGGGAATTTTATAAAGCCTCTGAATTGTGCGAGATTGCGCCTCGTATCATTTCCCGGAACAGTGGCAGAGAAAATGCATAGGAGAGGTTGATGGAGGACAGTGTGGACGGTCTGGAATTCTCAACGCGGGTGCGGGTTCAGCGGCTGGCGCGAGGTAAGGGCCTGGAGGCGCTCGGGGGAGAGTTGGAGCGGGCCCGAGACTGGGAGCGGCACGCCGGCCGGGATGAGGAGTCCGGCTGGCTGGCCGCAGTCGAGGCCAGGGAGTGGGACCGGGTTACCGACCTCGTCCGCACCCAGGAGTGGCCAGCCTACGACGCGGACCGCGATGTGCAGGCGCAGGCCTGGATCGCAGAGCGCGAGGCCCTGCTCCTGGCCAGGCGGGAGCAGGAGGAGCGCCTGGAGCGTGATCGGTGGGAGCAGGGTCAGGAGCTGGAGCTGTATGTTCGCCTTCCTGGCCCGGCTTCGCGTCGCCTCAAGGCGCTGGCGCGGGAGCTGGGGGTGAGCCCGGAGCAGGTAGTGGTGCTCCTGGCCGAGCATGTCGAGGCTGCCGCTGCGGGCCTGGTCCACGTCCCCGCGGTGGCCGTCCTTCCGCCGGCTGTGCCGTCCGCGGAGGCGACGCCGTGGCTCTGACGGTGGAGCAGAAGGCCGCGCTGGACGTGCTGGAAGCCCGGGAGACAGCGCTGATGCTGCTGATCCGCACCCAGGGGCGCAAGTCGAGGCACTGGCACGCGGCGTGGGCGGACCTACGCAGGGCCCGGCTCCTGTGGGACCACGTCCTGGACGCCGCCATGGACGGCGCTCTGCTCGCGGAATAGCGCGGCTCATTTGACCAGTCTGGCACCCGATGCTGTCAGGCCGCATGAATTCGGAAAAGGGAAGGGGTCGCCATGATGAAGCGGCATAAGAAGCTGCGTCCTAACCAGGAGGAGGCGTGTGATGCCTCCGTACGACTTCTGACGATCCCGGCGTCCGGGATCGTGCCGCTGGGAGGTCTGCGGTGCCAGATCCGGGCCGCGACGGGATCGGGCAAGAGTCTGACGGCCGTTCATGTGGCCATGCGGCTGTACTCGGAGCTGAACCTGGTGGTGGTCCCCTCGCTGCCGCTGCTGGAGCAGACGGCGGAGGTGTGGCAGCGCGAGGGGTTCGGCGGGCGGATGTTCGGACTCTGCTCGCTGCGCGGCAGGGAGCAGCCGGCAGGGGTTCCCTGCACCAGCAATCCGGCGGAGCTGCTGGAGTGGGTGAGGCGGGCCAAGGGCAGGGTCACGGTCTTCGCCACCTACTCCAGCCTGGGGTTGGGGCTGCTGGAGGAGGCACACCGGCTGGGACTGCCGGCCTGGACGCTCGCGGTGGTGGATGAGGCCCACCGGGTGTCCGGGGTGGTGGACCGGCCCTGGGCGGCGATCTTGGACAACAGTCGAATCCCGGCGGACCGGCGCTTGTTCATGACGGCCACGCCCAGGCTGTGGGGACTCAAGGAGGAGGACCGGAAGAAGGCGGCGTCGGCCGGCCTGGAGGCACCGGAGCTTGTCGCCTCGATGGATGATGAGGAGGTCTTCGGCCCCATCGCCGCGGACTACCCGCTCGGGCAGGCCATCGCCGACGGCGTGATCGCCCCCTACCGGATCGTGTGCGTGGACGTGGCCGACCCCGTGCTGCAGGGCCTGCAGCAGCGCAGTGTGGACGAGCGCTCCGTGGCCTACCGCGGCGCCCGCCTGGCCGCCCTGCAGACCGCTGTGCTCACTGCGGCGGCGGAATGGGACCTGGCCCGGGTGCTGTCCTTCCACCACCGCGTTCCCGAGGCCCGCGCCACCAGCACCGGCCTGCACGACGTCGCCACCGTGTTGCACGCCCAGGACCCGTCCCTGCACCCGGACCCCAAGCTGATCGGCACCGCGTGGCTGGAGGCCGAGCACACCTCCAGCGAGCGCCGGCAGGTGATGGGCACCTTCACCACCCTCATCGGCGAGGACGGCTGGCGGCTCCTGCGCTACATCCTCACCTCGGTGAAGGTGCTCTCCGAGGGCATGGACACCTTCGAGTGCGACGCGGTCTACTTCGCCGACGTGCGCGGCTCCATGGTCGACCTGGTCCAGGCCATCGGCCGCGCCCTGCGGATCCGCCCCGGCAGCGGGAAGGTGGCCAGCATCGTGGTCCCGATCCTGCTGGCCCCCGGCGAGACCGGCGGCGAACTGCTGTCCTCCCGAGCCTACGACGGCCTGTCCAAGATCCTGCTCGCGCTGCGCTCCCACGACGCCGCCGCGATCGAGCGCCTGACCCTGCCGCAGTCCGACACCCGGCCCGAACGCACCCCCACCCCCGGCACCGAGGCATCCGCGCAGGGCGAGCAGCAGTTGCTGCACTTCTCCACCGAACGCGACCCCGCCGTCATCGCTGCCTTCGTCAAGACCCGGGTCCTGGAGCCGGAGCAGGAAGCGTTCCGGCGCGGCCTGGAGTACCTGCTCACCTACAAGGCCGAGTTCGGCGACGTGAAGGTTCCCTACGCCTACCAGGCCGCGGACGGGTACCGGCTGGGCGTGTGGGTCGCGGACCAGCGCCGGTACAAGGCCGCCGGCGTCCTGGACCAGGAACGCACCGCCCTGCTGGACGAGCTCGGCTTCGTGTGGTCCGTGTTCGACACCGCGTTCACCGACAATCTGGTCGCCGTCACCGCCTACGCCGCCGAACACGGCCACGCCTGCCCGCCCAACGACGCCGTCTTCCACGGCCGCCCCGTCGGCGTGATCATGAAGAATGCCCGCACCGCCCAGCGTCGCACCGAGAACCTGCAGCAACGTCAGGAAGCCGGAGAGACCGACCTGGACTGGACCGGCGCGTTGACCGCGGAGCGCAAGGCGGCGTTGGACGCCATCGACCCGGCCTGGTGCCCCACCGGCTGGACCCTGGAGTGGCAGCGCTCCTTCACCCTCGCTCGCCGGTTCGTCCAGGGCGGCGGCCAGCTCGCCGGGGCGCGGCCGGGCACGGTCGCCGTCCAGGGTGTGGACCTCGCAGCCTGGGGGCGCGACCAGCAGCTCGGCTGGGATCAACTGCGGCCGGCCCAGCAGTGGATGTGCCAGCACGTCCTCGGACTGGCTCCGATGGCCCCGGAGCAGCGTCCGAAGGGGCCGGTGTCGCACGCGGAGACGGAACGCCGGAACTTGCTGGCCGCAGCTCAGTTCCGGGCCCGGGAAGGGCACCTGAACGTACCCCGTGGCAAGAAGGAGACGCTGGTCCTGGACGACGGCACCCAGGTGGAGGTCAGCCTGGGGTTGTTCATCACCAACAGCCGGACCAGGAGGGCCTCCATCCCTGTAAAGCGGGCCCAGGCACTGACCGAACTGGGTATGCGCTGGGCGTAGCGCGTCGGTCAAGGCGAGGGCCGGAGTGACTGGGGAGCCGTTTCGGTTGCACGGTCTGTTGCTCGTCCGGCGGCGGTGGGTGGTGGGTCCGTCTCTTCGGGGGGTCCCATGGGCGCCTCCGGTCAGCCGTTGTGGCCCATCGAGAACAGGGTGCGGGCCGGGGCGGCGAGCCGGTGGGCGAGCGCCTGGGCGTCGCCGGCGGCAGCCCGCAGTTGCTCGAAGGCCTGCGGCAGCCGGTCCACCAGCGACATGAGCACCCGCGTCGTGTCATGGATGTTCGGTGCGGTCAGCGTCCCCGCGTCGTCCAGGACGTCGCGGTTCAGCTGCTCGATGAGGTCACGGGCGGTGACGGCGAGTTCGGCGGTGGACTTCTTCTTGGGCGGCACGAGAACTCCTTGGTCGACGGGACGGCCCCGCCAGTGTGCCAGCGCCCCTCAGCACCAGCGCCCTGCCCGGTCAGATCGGGGTCGCGCGGAGGCCGGTGGAGCCTCCGGGCGGGGGCCCTTACGCGGTGTCGGAGTGCAGTTGCGAGGGCGGCGGCGACCTGGTGGGGCACGCACGGGGGTAGTGACTGCGGTTGTACCGGGGGTAGTGACTGGGGTAGTGGCGGGGGTAGTGACTGGGAACGCCGACTCCTACCAGTGTCTGGATGAATCCGCAGGTGGGAGCGCTGGTTACTGCCATCGGGGAATCCCGACAACCCCCTCTGTGAGCCCCTCTCCTGTACTTGTATGGGTGAGGAGTGGCGGGTCTGGGCGCACGTCGGAGCTTGCGACGGCGCTGCGCTGAGCTTCTGGGAGCCCCCGACCCTGGCCCTGACCGGGCAGCTCGACACCGGCCCGGGATTGTCTCTGCGAGGGCTGACCTGCGGTCAGCGCCGCTCGATCGCAGCGACCATGGCCATGATCTCGGGACCCATGCCCAGCTGAGTCATCCATCCGGTGAGCTGGTCGTGCTGGGCGGCGGTCAGCCAGCCCGTGCGCTGTCCGGCCTGCAGCATGGCGGCGGCCAGGGTCTGGGTGATGAGCCTGGGTGGGCAGGTCTTCGCCATCTCGTCCAGCAGCCGGTCATGCTCGGCCCGGTCCCCCGCCTCGGCTGCCATCGTCGCCCGCTGGAAGAGGCCGGCGGCCCGCAGCGTCTCCGACATCGCCAGCTCCTCCTCCGGGCTAGTGGCTCCCTCAGCGACGACGTGACGGGCCAGGCGCTCGGAACGGTCGGTGTCGCCCGTGCGTAGAGCGTCCCCGGCGGCGCGGGCCTGCTGGGTCTCGAACTCGTTCGGCGCGTTGCTGGGTTGAGTCATGGGTGAAGTGTCCCTCCACGCCCGGGGTCGACTCAGCGGGTTCTCCGGGATGGGCTGGGCGCGTACGGCGAAGGGGACGACCACCGTGGCGGTCGACCCCTTCCCAGTTCTGGCGGCTACTCCGGGCCGGTGACTCCCCCGGGGCGCTGCTTCGGCCGCTGCAGCCGGGCCCGGGCCCGGCACTGGGCGGCGCGGAAGCTGGCGTACCTGCTCAGCAGCGCGTTGGTGCTCTCATCGTCCTGGTAGGGCAGTCCGGCCTGCTGCAGGCTGCGGATGGCGCCTTCGCGCAGTTCCCAGTCGGCGCCCTGGTCCCAGCGCTCTCGGTCGATGGCGTCGTCCCCTGGCCACTCCATCCAGACCAGAGCGTCCTCCCAGTCCTGGAGTTGCTGGCGGGCGATCTCCAGCCGCTGGCTGCGGCTGTGCTTGTCGTCCAGGGTCAGCAGGCCGTGGTCGGCCAGGACGTCGGCGGCGTACGCCAAGGGGAGGCCGCCGTGCTGGACGGCCCACCCGTAGACGGCCAGGGCCTCGACCCAGCACGGGGGTTCGGGCCTGCTCATGCGAGGCCGTTGATCGACATGATGCCGCCGAACAGGACGTCGCGGCGGCCGACCGCGACCAGGTCCGACAGGTCGCCGGCGGCGGTCTCTAGCCGTTGGGTGGGGATCGAGTCCGCCGGCGCAGTCAGGAACAAGAACGTCTCGAAGTAGTGCGCGGCGGCCAGCCAGTCCGCGGGCGGGGTCCACGGCACGGGCGGCTGGTACCAGCGGCCGGTGCCGTTGCGCTGGATGTAGTGCAGTCCGGTGCGGTCGGCTTCGACCGACCACTCGGCCAGGCCCCCCAACTGCGGGCGAGTGAGGTCCACCGAGGGCATCCCGTCCGAGAGGCGGTCAGCATCGGGTGAATCCCCGACCGGGTCACGCGCACCGCTGGGAGCATAGGGGCCATGAGTAGCAGCAAGACGCCCAAGGTCGCGGTGAGCGAGTCCTACCAGGTGCGGGTGGAGCTGCAGGACATCGAACCGGTGATCTGGCGCAGCCTGCAGGTGCGTCCTCGCTGAGCCTAGCTGGGCTGCACAAGGTGCTGCAGATCGCCATGGGCTGGTGGAACTGCCACATGCACCAGTTCATCGCCGACGACGGGCGCTGCTTCGGCGTCGAGGACCGCGAGCTGGAGCTGCTCGATCACCAGGGCACCAGCGTCGGTGAGGTACTGCGCCCGGGTCGGGAACTGGTGTACGAATACGACTTCGGAGATTGCTGGCGGCACCGCCTGACGGTGGAGCAGGTCGTGAGGGGACCCGAGCCGCCAGGTGCTGCTGCTGGACGGCGGCCGCGCCTGCCCGCCCGAGGACGCCGGCGGCTGCGACGGCTTCATGGAGCTGCTGGAGTTCTTCGACCCCGAGGCCACCTGCGACAGGTGCGAGCAAGAGCAGGAAGAAGGCGGCGAGGACCAGTGCACCGAATGCCGGGAGACCCGGCAGTGGCTCGGCAACTACGATCCCGACGACGTTCCCCTGGCCAAGTTCGCCGCAGAGCTCGCGAAGGCGCGGCTGTAGCCGGGAGCGGCTGGGCGGTCAGCCGTCCTGGGCCTGACGGCGTTGCAGCGCCTCGGTCATCGCGTCGAGCTCGCCGGCCTTCTTCGCAATGACGGCGGCCTGCACCGCCAACTCCTGGGCGAATTCCGCGACTGGTCGGCGGGTGTTGAGGTTGTTCTCCCGGTACTCCGCCATCGGGCCGAAGCCGCGCCCGGTTCCGGAGCCCAGCTCGCGGTAGGCGTCGGACAGGCCGTGCATCGCACCCATCAGCCACGACCTGGCCAGGTCGTAGTTCTCGAGCAGTTCGTCGCTTTCGTCCACGGAGTCCACCGCGCTATCCTCCCAGGCCGGGGCTGGGAGGGCACGGGAATCGGGGTAGGCCGGGGCGCGCGGTTGGGGGCCGCGCTCCTTGGTCCGCCCCGGCGGGGGTTAGACCAGAGCCAGCGCGCCGATCCGGACCTTGCAGGTCTGAGTATTTCCTTCGGAGGCAGCGTTCGTAGTCCACCCACCCGGTGGCATCCTTGTTCGGACTCACCTGATCTGAGAGGCGCTCATCGTGCTGGCGAACGCGATCCGTATCGACACCGACGGCCAAGCGACCGTGGTCAAGCTCCCCGACGGCACCGCGGACCTTCGGTCTGCCTTGCGCGGCATCCTGGGCGGGACCCCGGACCAGGCCGTCTATCACCAGCGATCGCTGCTGTGGGTGCACGACAACGGCCAACGGGAAGGGCTGGTGGCGAACTTGACCGCCTGGACCCTTGCGAGCGCCTGGCGCAGGATTCCGCTGCCGTACCAGCTTTACGGCACTGTCGTTGTCACCGGGCGCGACGACGACGGCATGAGCACTGCCCTGGACGACGACCTCACCAGCCGCGTCCAAGCGGTCACCGAGACGGTCCAAGCCACCATGGCCGCCTGGCAACAGCGTCCGCCGGCGTCGGAGGACGCTGCCCTCAAGGAGTTGCTGGCCTACGCAGTCCGCGACGTGGCCTGAGCAGCTGCGTTTGATCTCTCTGGAGCGGCGGCACTGAGGAGGCCAGTGCTTCGTTGTGCAGTGCGTGGACCAGCTTGACTACCAGCCTGTGAACAGCGATGGCGTCCGTGTCTGTGGGTGCGGGTGCTGCGCACGTGAGGTGCCGTACTGGAAGGACCCGAACGCAGTGCTGCTGTGCGGTCGCAGCTGCTGCGTCGAAGGCGGCCTCAAGTGCACCAGCGGGACCGGACCACGCTGCGGTGCAGGTGAGAGCTGAGCATCCTGGATTTCGAACGCAGCTCCTGACGGATCCGCTCTCGCGCGCGCTCGCGCGTAGGTCCAGCACGAGTAGGGGCGGGCCCCGAGCAGCATCGATGGTGAGTCAGTGGCCGGCTTGCCAGGACCGGAGGATCGAGGCGGTCTGCTGGACCCCGATCAGACCGTTGGAGACGTCCTTGACCAGGGTGACGGCATCGGCGGCTTTGTAGTCCAGCGTGCGGTCGTTGATAGTGAGGAAGCCGATGGCGGCGGCCCAGGCGAAGGCGCGGTTGCTGTGCTCCAGGCTGGGCAGCCTGGCCAGTGTGTCCAGCAGAGCGGCGGCCTTGAGCCAGTCGCTGCCGTAGACATCCTGGCCCAACGCGGCGGCCTGGTGGCGGGCGACGGCGGCATACAAGGGTCCGAGGTCGTCGACCTGAGGATCGCCGTGAAGCGTTTCGGCGAGGCGGAGCAGGTAGGGCACTTCGGCGAACTGGGTCACGCGGCACTGCCCCGGCGGTGGTCCGCGTCGGTGTGGAGGCTGCGAGATGCCGCGTGTTCGCGGCTGCGCAGTTCGGTGTCGGGCCGGCTGTCCTGGGGGTCGAGGTCGGCGAAGGCGTCGGCGGTGATGCGGTGGGCGTCCAGTGCTGCTTGGACGAAGCGGTCCTGGACGGCCAAGGCGCGGCGCAGCGCGGCTTCCAGGATGTAGTCCTGGACGCTGACGCCGGCGGCGCGGGCGGCGTGGGTGATGGCCTGGTGCTGCTGGGCGTCCTTGAAGCGAAGGTTCAGGGCTTTACTTCCCTTGTCATCTGCCATGGCACCGATAGTACCGCTGGTACCGTGCCGTGGGGAGGGTACGGGTCGACACCGCGGTCACTGTGCCGGTCGAGGGGCCGCCGCCGGTGGTGGTGGTTGGGTGGGTAACCAGTGCGGTCACCAGGGCTTTGAGGCGTACTCGTGACCGTGTGACCCGGGACTGGTGGCTTGAGCGGTGACGGGGTGGGGCTTGCCTGGACGGCACACCCGTCCCTCGTCCCGGAGGTTCCCGATGTCCGTTCCGGTCCTGCCCGGCCTTCCGGGCCCGTTGCCCCCGGTTCTGGTGGCCGCCGTGGCGTATGCCGGCGTCGGTCTGGGCTACCTCGCGCTGGCCGGCACCGATCTGCCCGAGCGGATGCGGCCCGAGCACATCGACGGTGAGATCCGCCTGGTGGACCGGGCCGCCTGGACGGCGGTGGTGTTGGCTCTGGCGCTGCTGCTGTGGCCGGTCGGACCGTTCCTGCGGGTGGTGTTCAGTGGCCCGATCCGGCGCCGCTTCGCGGCGGTGCCCGGCTGGCTTCGGGGTACGGCGGAGCCGGAGCGCTCGAATCCGGCCGCCGACGCGCTGTCGGGCGCAGGCATCGTGGCTCCGAGTGCGGAGCAGGACAGGTGGGTCCCGCACGGCTTCGGCGCTGGACCGGACTTCTCCCGTGCCGTTGCCCAGTTGGTCGCGGCCTGCGAGCAGGAGCGCCTGGTGGACGCGGTGTTCCTGGCCAGCGCACTGGTCGACGAGACCGCGGTGCGGTGCGGTCCGGACCACCCGCGGGTCCTGGACGCGATGGAACTGCTGGCGCATGTCGCGCACCTGGCCGGGGACCAGGGCCGGTGCGTGAGCCTGAACGTGCATGTTGCCGGGCGCCGTGCCTGGCACTACGGCGTCGACCATCCGGGAGCGCGGACCGCCCTGCGCAATGCCTATGCGGCGTGGCTGTCCGCCTCCGACCAGGTCGCGCTTCGGACCGGTGTGCCGCTGGTGACGTGTCTGCGGCTGGTGGCCGGCCACGCCGCAACGGCCACCGTGTCGACTGAGGACCGTCTGCGCGCGCTGCAGGCGCTGCACCGTTCGGGCTGGTGACCGACGACAGTGAAGCGGGGATGGTCGACACCGGAGTCGAAACAACTACGCCCCACGCCCCAGCTCAGACCAGCACCACCGGACACAACAGCGCGTACATCTCCCCCCGCAGCTGTGCCTCCGCGATGTCCCGGGGGCCGGTGATACTGCCGGCCAGGGCGACGAAGACACCGTGACGGCGCGCGGTGCGGCGCCAGGCGCGCGGGCAATTGAGGCCGCCCTCGTAGAAGCAGACGCCGTCCCGGCTGGTCACCGTGAGGACGTCGCCGGCCACGTCCAGGACGGCCGACCAATCAGCAGCCGGCTCCGCCCAACCCTCGAAGTCCTCGAACCGCGACCACCCGCCGGACGCCAGTCCGACCAGGTACGGATCCGGCCCACGGCCGCCGGCCAACGCGAACGTCTCGACCCGGTGCGAGGCCGCGAAGACCACCTGGGCCCGCTGCGCGTCGACGGCCCACGCCTGCATGCCCAGCGGCCGCAACGGCTCACTGCCGGCGTCGACGGCGTACATCGTGCCGCCGTCCAGCGGGACCTCCTTGTCGCTCACACCCAGGCAAAACGAGCCGGATTCACAGAGGTAACCCTGCCAGCGGCCAGGATTCCCCCCCGGGCCCATCAGGGCTGGCCGGGCAGCCCGCCAGCCAGGTCGCCGAGGGCGTCTGGACCTGAGCGACCGTGCTGCGGGGGCTCTGCACTCCTGACCTGCGGCGGTCCGTCTTCGGCAGCAATCAGACCAGGATCACTGGTTGACCTGTGACAGCGAGGGTGGACGGGGTGCCACTGAAGGTGGACCGGTTGCTGTTCGTGGCAGCGAGGATGGGCTGACTCCGAGTTCGCCGGTTCGGGGGTTTTCGGGCATACCCACCGTGACGTGCAGGGGCAACTGCAAGCATTGAGTCATGAGCGACAGCGACGACAAGACCATGATCGAAGCACTGACTGAGGAGATCTCCTTGGCGGTGAGCGGGCTCGGCGGCGCGATGATGGGGATCGCGGACTCCTACAACGAACTCGCCTACGGCGCCGGCAACGGCTACGGGGTCCATGCCCAGTACCGGGCTAACAACCTCAACACCGGCAAGCCGGTATCTGACCTGGCGCAGGAACTCGCGGCCTGGGCTGCCGAGATCAACGCGAAAGCAGCTGCTCTCGACGCCAAGCGCGAGATGCTTGAACGCCTCAAGGCCGCCACTGACCAGGCCTGAGTCTGGTCGGTCCATCTTCGCTGCCACGAACAGCCATCGGTCCACCTGCGGTGGCACCCCGTCCACCTTCGCTGTCACAGGTCACTGGTGACTGGCTGGTGACCGGTGATACGCGCTGGTGGGCCGTTGATGCGTGTTCGTGATGCGCACCGGGTGGGTTTGGTGATCCGGCTGGTGATCGCCCCGGGGTTCTCTCAGATGGTCGTTGCCGATCATCGTGGAGGTCCCTCGTGGAAACCGTATCTGACTACCGTTCAACCCCAGGGCCGGGCCGGCCCGCGCCGGCGCTGACGCCGGGCCGGGCCCTGGCCGGGCGGTGGTACCAGTGAGCGCCGGCCTGGGCGTCGTGGTCGTGCAGACGGCGCTGTCGATCGCCACGGATGCCTGGACGGTGGGGCAGTGGCTGGCCCGCAACACGGTGGCCGTCGGCCTGTCCGGTGCCGTGCTGGCGGGGTCCGGCATCGCGGTGCGCGAACGGCTGGCGGTGAAGGCATTCGGGGAGCGGACCCGGTTCACGCTGACGCCCAGCAGGCGGTTCGACCCGTCAGCGGAGCAGATCTGGCGTCAGGCCGCATTGCTGCTGCGGGCCTCGAACGCGGGTCCGTGGTGGGCGCCGATGAAGGCGAGGTCGGTGCGCCTTCGGTTGCGCGCCGACGGCTCCTCCCCGCTGGAGTGGAGCATGGAAGGCGCCGCATCCGCCGGCCTGCTGCTAGCCGGCACCCCCTTCGCCGAGGCGACCGTGGCCCAGGTACCGCAGGTGCGTGACAAGGACCGCAAGCACACCGTGCGCACGGAGTTCACCGTGCGCGGCAACCCCGCAGCGGTTCTGCGCGAGGTGCCGCTGGATCCCGACCCGCTGCAACCGATCGTCGACGCGGTCGCGGCGCTGCGCGCCGATCTGGGCGATCTGGCCGAGGTGGTCGTGGACCTGCAGCCGGTGCCGCGCTGGCGCATGCGGATGCGGCGCTGGCAACTGATGGCGCGGGCCCGCGAGCGTGCCCGTGCGGCCGCACGGCGCGAATCGCGGACGCATGCAATCGACGCCGCCGATCTCGAGGACTCCTGGTTCCATCAGATGGGCCGTCTGCTGGACTCCGGCCAGGGCCGCGGTACCTCACTTCGTCTGCCGATGGCCGCCCGCCCACGGCCGGTCTCCCGCGAACAGACCCTGGGACGGCTCGACAGTGACCACGGCGTGGTCCGGGTCCAGGTGCTGGTGCGCTGCTGCTCCGAAACGGTGGGCCGCGCGGAGTTGCAGATGCAGTTGCTGGTGGCCGCCATGGACGTGTTCGCTGCGGGGTCCTCGCGCCTGGGGGTCGATGCGTGGCGGCTGGGTCCGTGGCGGGTGGATGCGAACACCTCCTGGCGGGCCCGGAGTTTCGACCGGCGCTGGAGCGGTGGTCTGGTGGCGCCGCGCGGGGAGAACTGGGTAGGGATCGGTGAACTGGCCGGGCTGCTGAAACCGCCCACCGTCCACTGCCGGGTGCCGGTGCTGGCCAGCGAGGTGCCCAGCTACGAGCTGGGCAGCGCCGAGCTGATGCCGCACGGCTGGCACACCGCCCCCGACGGGACCCGCCGGCTCATCGCCAGCCCGCTGTCCGAGAGCCTGTTCGGGGTGGCGGTCGGCAAGGCCAACTACGGCAAGACGGAGCGCTCGCTGGTGCAGGCGATCGCGGTGGCCCACGGCGGCCACGGGGTGCTGTTCATCGACCCGCACAACGACTCGTGGAGGGCCGCCGAGCCCTACCTGGCCCACGACAGCATCCGCCCCCGGGTCTGGCGCCTGGACCTGACCAACCCCCACGACGCGGCCCGGGTCGGCGGCTGGAACCCCCTGGCCGTGGACAAGGGTCAGGACCCGGCGCAGGTCGCGGCCGCCGCGGTCAACGCGTTCGCGTCCGTCATGGGCTGGAACGACATCGCCGCCCCGCGCGCGCTCACGATCTTGACCAAGTGCGTCCAGGTCCTGGTCGCCGTCAACGCCGCGGCCGTCGCCGCCGGCCTGCCGCAGTCGCAGGCCACCGTGTTCCAGATCCCCACCCTGCTCCAGGACCCCGCCTTCCGACAGGCAGCGGTAGGCCGCCTGTCCGGCAAGGACGCCCGCTGGTGGGAGACGACGTTCACCACCTACGGCGAGGACGCCTTCGCTGTCGTGCTGAACCCGCTGGAGCGGCTGGCCGCGGACCGGGTCGCCCACGCGCTGCTCGGCACCCCCACCGGCGGCTGGAACGTCCGTACGGCCATGGACACCCGTCGGGTGGTGTGGGTCTCCCCGGCCGGCACCGGTCCCACCGACCGGCTCCTGGTCTCGCTGATCATGCAGGATCTGCACCGGGCCGCCCTGTCGCGGCGCGACCTGGACGCCAAGCGGCGCCAGCCCTTCTTCGTCTGGCTGGACGAGCTGATCACCCTGGACGGCGCCGCATCGAGCACCATCGCCGCGATCGCCGAGGAACTGCGCAAGTTCGGGATCCGCATGCACGCGATGACCCAACTGCTGCAGCGCGTGCAGCAGACCACCCGCGACAGCCTGATCCAGAACGCGTCGATCCTGTCCAGCACCGCCGGATCCGCCGCCGCCATCAAGATCATCACCGATGAGTGGCACGGTGCGGTGGACCCGGCGCTGGTCGCCGAGCTCCCCCGGTTCAACCACTTCCTGTCGCTGACCGTGGACGGCGAGCGCGTCGGCCCGCTGCGGATCGAGGGCCCCCAGGTCAAACAGGTCTTCCGGAAGATCCGCACCCCGGACAAGACCGCCGACCTGGCCCGCCGTTCCCTGACCGCCCTGGGCGCCCTACCCATCGTGCAGCGCCTGGCCATCGCCGAGCGCCAGGACGAGGTCGTGCTGCGGTTCCTGACGCACGGCGGGCCACCGCCGGAGCAGCCGCATCTGACCCTGGCCAAGCCGCCGTCCGGCCCCCGGCGCCCCTCCCCCTCTCGCTCCGGCAGCGGCGCGCGCACTGACGCCGGCAGCCGTACCACCGAATCGAGGCACCAGTGACCGCGACCGACGCCGCCCTGGCCACGCAGGCGATCGCCGTGCTCTACCAGCACCGCATGGCCACCCAGACCCAGCTCCACCAGTTGCTGGCGCCCGCCCGCTCCCAGCAGTGGATCTCCAAGAAGCTGACGGTGCTGCGCCGGCAGGGCCTGGCCGACCGTATCGCTCTGCCGCCCGGCCGGAGCCACGTGTGGTTCCTGACCGACTACAGCCGCACCGTGGCCGCGGACTGGCCCGAACTGCGCCAACTGCCCATCCCACCGGCGGTGTCCACCGATCCGGTCGCGGTGCGGCTGCGCACCGCCCACACCCTGACCGTGCTCCGCGCCCACCTTGCCTTCCTCGCCGACGCGCGGCGGCGCGGCGACGAGTACGGGGTCCTGGACTGGATCCCCGAACGCCACCACAAGCTCACCGACCAGCACGACGACGCGGTCATCGCCGACGCCCTGCTGCGCTACACCGCCGCGGCGGACGGCGGCGGCCGCGCGCAGTTCCGGGCCTTCGTCGAGGTGGACCGCGCCACCATGAGCAGCGAACGCCTGGCGGCGAAGCTGATCAGCTACGGCAGGTTCCTGGAGTACACCCCGCTGCCCGTCGGGCGGCGCAGCGCCGCCCAGACGCAGAGCGCGCTGCCGTTGTGGCAGAAGAGCTACCCGCTGTTCCCACGGGTGCTGTTCGTGATCACGAACGTGGGCGGGCTCGGGTTGCGCAACCGGATAGAGGACCTGAAGTCCATGGCGTCCGGGCACCCCCTGGCGGTGAATCTGGTGCGCAAGGTCCCGGTCGGCGTGGCCCGGCTGGAGGACATAGAGGAGCACGGGCCCAGTGCCGCGGTCTGGACCGCCCTGGACGGTCGCGACCGGCCGTGCGGGTGGATGCAGCTGTAACCGGGCCGTGGTGGTGGCCGGCCTTTGCCGGCCGCTACCACGGGTCAGCACCGGTCCCGGGCAGCGCCCGGGACACGCACACCGCACCACCGCGGCGGCAGCCCGGGGTTCCGACGGGGCAGCGCCCCAGGGCGGATCCGCCTGCCCGTCAAGCCGGCCTTCGACAGGACCCTGCGCCGCCGCGCGAACCTCACCGACCCAGCGGGAGAACCACCAGTGCCCCACCCCCCAGCTGTCCGCCGGCCCACAGCTCCGGCCCGCGGACCCGCAAGCACCGGCGCGAACGACGCCCTGGAGTTCTCCGGGACGATCGGCGACTTCTGGTCGCACACCCAGGTCCGCGACTGGATCATGCTGCACCCGCAGATGACCCGCACCGCCTACCTGCTGTACTGCCTGCTGCGCTCCATGGTCACCGAGAAGCGCCCCGGGGCGCTGCGGAGGATGAGCCTGGACCAGCTGTGCTGGCTGCTGCCCGGCATCAACGGCAAGCCCACGGGCCTGTCGACCGTCAAGGACGCGCTGCAGGTCCTGGCCCGGCTCGGCCTGGTCACGAACCCCGACGGACGGCTCGTCACCTCCAGTGGCCAGAACGGTATCCAGACCACCCTGCGCCGGTACCAGGTGCACGACCTTCCTCCGGACGCCTACGACGGCTGGCGCAACGCCTGGGACAAGCTGGACGCCTACCACCCCGGCTGGCGCGAGGACCCGCCCGCGCCGAGCACCCGGCGCAGTCCCGAGGACCCCGGTGGACGCCTCGAGGGCCGGAATTCCGGCTATCGAGCCGACCTGGACCGCAACAGGGAAACCGCAGGTCACTTCGATGGCCGGAAATCCGGCGGCCGCAGCCGGAATTCCGGCCAGCCCAGCCGGATTTCCGGCGACTCCAAGCCGCTGACCTGCGATGACAACGCCCCCAAAGAAGTCTTTCCAAGAAGTTCTTCTCTCTCTGTCCGGCGCGGGCCCGCAGTGGCCCCGGCACAGGGCGAGAGAGAGAACGGCTACGCCCCGCCCGTGGACGGGGCCGAGCAGGCGGCGGTCCGGATCGCGCAGGCCTGGGCGGACGGACTGCGCGTCGGCGGCGGCAGTCTGATGCCCCGTCGCCAGGCCTCGATCCGGCACCAGGCGGCCGAGCTCCTGGCCGCCGGTGAGACGGACACCGACTTCCTCGCTTCCCGCGCCCAGTGGATGGGACGGGTCAAACCCACCTGGTCCAGATTCGAGGACGCCCTCACCTTCGAAGGGCAAGGCGCGCCACTACGGCGATCAAGTACAGCCAGGCAGCGCTTGGCCGTACGGTGCGGCAACTGCGATGACGGCTGGCGCTACCAGGACCCCCACGCCGCGCTGGGCCCCTACCGCTGCCCCGACTGCGCCGAACTGGCACGCGGGTGAATGTCAAGCTCACCATGGACCCCGAGGCGCTCGCATCCGGGCTCGGCGGAACAGTCCGGACTCCCTCGCTTCGGCACGTCGGCCGCAATGGGCGGGTGCACCGTGGGTATGCCCCACAGGCTCGGCTGGACACCGATACGGTCATCAAGCAGCCTCAAGCCGAGCCGGCTCGAGGAGAGGGAGGAGTCCATGTCACAGGCGTACTGGTGGGGACAACTGATCATCTGCTTGGCGATCGGAGCACCCCTGCTGCGGGGAGCTCTGCGCACGATGCCGACCGGCGTCCGCCGCGCGGTCGCCGGCGCCGGACTGGCGCTGGTCGCGGCCCCGTACCAGGTCTGGGGGCCGAAGGCGCTTCGCAGCAGCGGCAGCTTCGTTCAATACGTCACCCACGAATCGGCACGGGCGCTGACGTGGATCACTTTCGCGTTTTCGGTCTTCGGTGCTCTGCTGCTGTTCTACGGGATCGCCGTGACCGCCGCACAGCGCAACCACCACGCAGGACAGGTAACCCGCTGATCAACGGACCATCCGCCCCACCACCGGTCGCCGGACCGACCCGTCGCTGGGCCCCTACCGCTGCCCGACTGCGCCGAACTGGCACGCGACTGAACACACGATCGGGGCGGTTCCGGCCTCCCCGCCTGTTCATCCACATTCCAGCCTCGGCGTCACACCCTGCCGCGGAGCCGCGATTCGGTAGGCTGCCGTCAGGTTCTCCGCGCAGGCGGAGGTGAGACGACTCCCCCGCTGAGGACCCCTATGCAGCTGCACCCACTGGCCACCGTCGTGGACCGCATCGATCCGCGCGGCTCCTACACCACACGCGACATCGCCGACCTGCTCCGCGTCTCCGATTCGACCGTGCACTCCCTGCTCGGCGGACACCTGTTGCCCGGCGGGCGCCGCAGGACGGCTCCCGGTGGCGGCGTGCGCTGGGCCTGGACCGGCCGCGCCCTCCTGCGTGCCGCCCAGCTGCGGATGGACACCCGACGCCGCCTCCCGCACCAGGACCTCAGTCCGCTGACGCTCTGGCGGCTCGGGTGCCGCTGCGAACGGTGCACGGCCGCGCACAACGACCGCGACCGCGACCGCCGCCGCCAGCTGGCGGACACCGTGCTCACCGAGGACATCCGCCGGCAGTTGCTCGCTACCGTCGCCGCCGGGGCACCCGCCTCCGAGGCTGCCGCGGCAGTCGGGGTGAGCGCGCAGCGGGTATACGGCGTGGCCAGCCGGGACCAGGAGTTCGCCGCAGAGCTGGCCGAGGCCGGGTGGTCGCTGTGCGCCGCCGGGCGCGCGGACGCCCGCTGCTCGACCCCGGCCGCCTACCGCGACGGGTGTCGGGGAACGGGGTGCCGCCTGGCGCGGCGCGAGGCGAACCGCCGACCTTGACGGCCCCGGCAACACTGCACCTGGGGCACGGACCCCCGGGGGGGCGGCTGCGACGGCACAGCCGGCAACTCCGGGCTGGCACGCGTGTTCCAGCGCCGCCAACAATTCACCGACTTTGATGCGCGTACCAAGCACGCATACGTGAAGATGGTCGTCCGTAGACGTTGCGTCGCGTAGGCGGGAGTCCCCGCTGTGGGCTGTCATGCACCTCACCCCCTGCCGCCTCCTGCCGCCACCCGTACCCACCTTCGTGTGCTGTCGATACTGCTGGCCCGTCATGCGGCGGACCTGCCCGACGAGACCTTGGGCGACGCCGCGCGCCAGGACGCGGTCCGGTTGTTGGCCTGGTCCACTTCGGCCGCGGCCCTCGCGGCGGCAGCCCTGACCGAGAGCGACCCGGCCCAGGCCGCCCGCTACCGTGACCAGGTCCGATCCACCCTTGCCGAAGCCCACGCCCTGGCTTGGCATCCCGGTTCCTGAGGCCGACTGCCGGAGTCCGTCTCATCACCGGACAGATGTCGGGTGCCTGCGCGGGTCGCTGTCCATGCACCCCCACCCGCGCACGGTCCAGAGCCTCCTGTCCGGCATCAGCCGAAGCGTGGGGATGCAGTTCGTGGCATACGAACTGCACAGATACAAGGATTCCGCTGGTTCGGACGTCCGCTGGTGCGCGATGATGACGCGCTACTACCGATCGTGTGCAGAGATAAGGGGGACGCGCCCGATGGACGCACCCACCGCGAAGGCCACCCGGATCACCGGGGTCGCCCGCGTCAAGCTGCGAGGACAGCTGAAGACCGCCTACGAGGACGGCGCCTCGATCCGTCAACTCGCGGCCGGCATCCAGAAGAGCTACGGATCAACCCATTCGCTTCTGGCGGAGGCCGGGGTGGACTTCAGGAACCGCGGCGGCCAGCCGCGCAGCCGGGGATGAGCACCATGTCCATCCCGTCACCGCGCACCGTGCGCTCCCCTGCCCGGATCGTCCGCACGACTGCCAACCCTGGCGGCACCTGTTGGGTGGTCTTCGAACTATGGAGGCAGTCCGCCATCACGGTTCCAGTCTCCTCAGCGGTGCTGCAACAGGCCCTCGGGCTGGCCCACCGCCAACTGCTGGGCGCCGAGGCCACGGCGCTGATCTGCGTTGACGCCGTGCTCGAGACCGAGGTCAGGCCCGTAGCGTGGCAGCCGAGTGCGCATCCGAGCGCCGTGCCGCCGAGGGCCGCCTGATGCCGGAGGCGGAGAGAGGTCCGGGCGCCGTCGACACCAGCGCGCTGTCCGCACGCGGCTGGGAGGCACTGGGTGAGCTCCGACGCCTTGAGGACCATGGTCTGACCGCAGCCCGGCAGCCCGGAGGTATCCACCTCGCCACGGTCAAGTCCCTGCAGAAGCTCGGCCTGGCCGCCATAGAAGATCATCCGGAGCGTGACCGGAAGGGCCGCCGCTGGGTGGCCCGGCTCACCGAGGCCGGCAGGCGCGCCACCGACGCCCCGGGCGGATCACCGGCAGTCGACAGCGCTCGCTAGGCTCTGGATCTGGCGTGCGGGGTGCGGGAAGTGGTCGATGGGAGAGCAACGTGGACGATTTCGAGTGGATCAAGCAGCATGAGCCGGCGGGCCCGCCGGCCGATCTGCGCATCGACGTGCCGTCCTCGGCGCGCATGTACGACTACTACCTGGGCGGAAAGGACAACTTCGAGGTCGACCGGCGAGCGGCGGAGGAGGTGATTCGGGCCTTTCCGGCGATCCAGGAGACCACCCGGGCCAACCGCGCGTTCCTGGGCCGCGCCGTCCGCTTCGCCGCGGACCAGGGCCTGCGCCAGTTCCTCGACATCGGCACCGGCATCCCCACCCAGGCAAACACGGACCAGGTCGCCCACGAGGTCGCCCCGGACGCGGCGATCCTCTACGTCGACAACGACCCGATCGTGCTCCGGCACGCGGACGCGCTGATGGCGCAGGCCGACGGCCGCAAGCGCACCCGGGTGATGCTGGGCGACCTGCGCCGACCCGAGGAAATCCTGGCCGAGGCACAGAAGGTGCTGGACTTCCAGCAGCCGGTGGCCCTGATGCTGGTGGCCATCCTGCACTTCATCCGGGACGAGGAGCAGCCGCGCGAGATCGTGCGGACCCTGCTCGACGCGCTGCCCTCGGGCAGCATGCTGATCCTCTCCCACGCCACCGGCGACTTCATGCCCGACGACTC
Organism: Streptacidiphilus jeojiense; assembly: GCF_000719095.1. Lineage (GTDB taxonomy): Bacteria > Actinomycetota > Actinomycetes > Streptomycetales > Streptomycetaceae > Streptacidiphilus > Streptacidiphilus jeojiensis. The sequence continues at coordinate 19,641 of NZ_JOEH01000050.1, forward strand.
GCTCACCGTCCACCGCGCCGTCTACGACCGCGCCACCTCGCCCTTCATCGACCGCCGCAAGTCCAAGGTCTCCTCCTTCTTCGACGGCCTGGACCTGGTCGACCCCGGACTTGTCCAACTCCCCTGGTGGCGGCCGAACGGCGCACTCCCGCAGGGCTCGGAGCGCGCCTCGGGCTGGGCGGGCGTGGCCGTCAAGCACTGACAGCCTGATACGACGGGGTTCAGCGGCAGCGAACACCTGACCGCTGCGTCATACCAGCCGGTAAGCACACAGGGGCAGGAATCATCGGGATCACCCGTACTGGTCGTCCCATGTGGAGGATAGGACGGGTCACCCGTGGGCGACCCTGCGGCTGCCCTGGCGGCGCCCTTCCCCGAAGGGCGCCGCCAGGGCCCCTTTGGGATCCGGGCCATGGGTGCTCACCTGGCCGGGACCGCCGCGGAGGCCGCACCGTCCCGGTGCTGGCGCTGACAGGGGATCAGCCTGGTGAACGTGGCTGCAGGCGCGGTGGGGGGCATCGGGCTGGGCGGTACCGGTCCACGTGCGAACCGGTGGGACCCACTCGTTCGGTGGCTACTCCGGGTCGCTTCGGGATGCTGCTCAGGCCAGGGCCGTGGCGACCCGCTCGCGGAAGTCTCGGACGGCGGGCAGGTGCCGGTGTCCGTCCATCTGGGTGGCGAGTTCCCTCAGCGGCGCGATGCTGCGGTGCGAGCTGATTTCCGCGGTCAGGTCCAGGGCTCTGTCCGCGGTGGCGCAGGCGCGTTCCACGTCGTTCTGGCGCAGCTGCGCGTTGGCCTGCCGTACCAGGAACAGGGCCTGGGTGCGCGTGCGGTCGGCAGGGAACAGGGCGGCCGCCTCTGCGAAGACCTGCTCGGCGCGGGCGGGCTGTTCCATGTCCAGGTGGGTGGAGGCTGTCGCTCCGAGCAGTTCGCTGTGGTCGAACCAGTACACCCACTCCGGGTCGTCGCCGCTGGTGCCCTCGCTGGCGGCCAGGAGTTCGGCCGAGCGCCCCAGGTCGTTCCAGCAGGTGCTGTCGCGCTGGTGGGCGCGGGCGCGGGCGCGTCGGCTGAGCAGCATGGCCTCGACGCGGGCGGTACTGGTCCTGCGGGCGGCGGCGAGGGCGGCGGCGACCATGGCTTCGGCGTCGGCGGGCCGGCCGCAGTTGTGTGCGGCGATCGACCAGAACGCGAGCACGTGGGCGCCAAGGGCCGGGTCGGATGAGGCGTGGGCGGCGTGGAGTGCGGCGTTGAATGCCTTGTCGTCGCATTGGTCGTTGAGGTCGAAGGTGGCCCAGGCGTGCATGCGTGCCAGGTCGGCGGCTGCGGCGTGGAGTCTCTTGCCGTGGGCGTCGCTGTAGCTGCGGTTCTTGAGGATGTTGAGGACCAGGCGGCGGCTGGAGGAGGCTTCCTCGATCAGTCTGCCTCCGCCGTCGTTGTCGTCGGCCTGGCGCAGGTCGCGGACCAGGCGCTCGATATGGGTGACTGATGCCTCGCCTATCCGCTGGCCGCGGGTGAGTTGGCCCGCGGCGGCGGGGTCGGCGGTCAGCCAGGCCAGGAGCGAGGCCGTCAGCGTCGTGCCGGTGATGCGGGTGAAGTCCCTTCGGTTGATCTCCACGTCACTCCCAGTCAGCTCGTGGAGCGCCTGGATGGCGCCGGGCGCGTCCCATCGGTAGGAGACGGGCTGCTGGAGGGGGTCCAAGGCCAGCCAGCCGGGCCATTCCCGCGTGCGGACGGCTGCTTTGGGGATACCCAGCAGTTCGGCGATGAGAACTTGGGTGGCCTTGTCCGGGCGGCGTCCGGCCTCCCAGCGGAGCACTCCGTCCTTGCCCGTGCCGACGTGGGTGCCCCGAGCCTGGCCCAGTTCCCGGAGCATGCTCGCGAAGTCCGGCCGGCTCCAGTCCCGGGCCGCACGGGCTCGCTCCAACGGATGCATCGGCCACCGTCCTCGTGTCGCGGCTGCGGACAGACTCCCGGCGACGGTAGCCGGGGAGGGCCGGTGGAGTGAAGCCAGCTGACGGGTGCTCATGGGGTGCTGATGAGAGCACCGTGAGCGCACCGCGTGGACCCCTACCGACCCGGCGTCAACCCTCCCAGAGTAACGGGGCGGACGCGATGTGTTACGCCGAGGGCCGGAGGTGGCTCCGCCTCGGCGTCGACCGGCAAGACCCTGCGGCGCAGCGCGCTCCCACCCCAGCGACTTCGAAGGCGGAGGAATGCGGCATGGGATCACTGACGAGCACTGACCGGGACGGGTTCATCGAGCTTCCCCCAGAGCTGGAAGAGGCTCTGATCAAGATCGGGGGCACGCTTCCCCGATGGGGTATGGAGGGTACGTTCCTGGCCGACTCCACGGTCCAGCGGTACCGATCCGAACTGGCTTCGGTCCCGCTGGTCACCGAGACGGTCGAATCCCTGCTCGCCACGCTCAGCGTGGCCGGCGCCGGATACGCCGTGGTGCGGCTGGGAAACATCGCCGAGGCGCTGGGGACCGGGGAGCCGTTCCTGCGTCTGGCGACGGCGATCCTCGCCGAGGTAGCGAAGCCCTTTCAGCCCTTCCAGCGCTGGCCGCTGTGGAAGGAGATCGGGGTCGACCTCAACGCCAACCCCGGGCTGTCCACCGGCACGGGGTACAACGCATTCCACATGGACCTGGTCAACGCGACGCAGCCGCCGGACTACACGACGCTCCTGTGCATCCGGCCCGACGCGCTCGGCGCGGGGGCGAGCATCCTCTCCGATGCCCGCGCGGCCGTGTCGCGGCTGTCGCCCTCCAGTCGGGCCCTGCTGAGCGAGGCGGCCTACAGCTACGGATCGTTCTTCGAGCTGTCCGACGTCGGAGCGGAGTACGCCCCGTTCCCCGTCCTGGACAGCGAGCCGGCGCCGCTGGGGTTCGTGCGGTTCACCGCCAAGATGCTCACCGAGTCCGCGATCGACGAAGCGCACGAACGCGCGGCCCGGGAACTCGCCGAGCAGATGATCGCCGGGCAGGTCTCCTTCACGCTCCAGCGCGGCGACTTCCTGATCGTGAACCAGCACCGCTATGTCCACGGCCGCGAACCGCTCGGCACCGGCCAGAGCGAGGTTGCTCCCCAGGACCGCCGCTTGCTGCTCCAACTGTTCCTGCGGGAACGCCAGCGGCTCTAGATCCGCGACTTGCGCAGCGAGTGCCACGCCGCTCCGGCCAGTGCCCGCGACGACCGGGAGACGGACAGTGCCTCGTGTTCGCGGTACAGAGCCCAGTTGTACGGAATCAGCGACAGCTTGTTCGAGGAAAGCGATCCGGCCCGGCGCGACCGGTACACCGCCAGGGGCTCGGCAAGGCCCCTGGCGGCAGTGCCGTCACGCAGGATCGACAGCCACAGGGCGTAGTCCTGCCGCTTGGGCATCTCCGGCATCAGCCTGGTGCCGAGGACGGTTCGGTCGTACATGGCGGTCAGCGCGCCGATGTGGTCCTGGGTCAGCATCGCCCGGTAGTCCACACGCTCCCGCGCCCGCACCACGCGCCCGTTCGGGATGAAATCGGCGCCCTCACCGTCATGCTCGGCGTCCACCTTGTAGTAGGAGGTGAACGTCAGCGGGGCACCGGCCGTCGCCGCGAAGGCGATCTGCCGCTGGAGCTTGTCCGGGAGCCACAGGTCGTCACTGTCCAGGAAGGCGACGTAGTCCCCGCGGGCCCGTTCGATCGCGAGGTTGCGTGCGCGGCCCGCACCGCCCCGTTCCGGTGCCGCTTGCGGCAGCACGCGCTCGTCCTGCCGGGCGAACTCCATGAGCAGGTCCATGGAGTCGTCGGAAGAAGCATCGTCGGTGACCAGCAGCTCCAGATCCGCATGCGTCTGCGCAAGCACCGACCGGATCGACGCACCCAGAGTGCTCGCCGAGTTGTAGACGGGCATCACCACAGACACCAGCGGCACAGAAGTTCTCCCACGTCAGGCCAGAGGCGGCGGTCCGAGCTCTGGAAAGTCTACCGATTGGAGTCGTCATGCAGGTTGTCGTCGCTGGCCAGGGCTACGTAGGGCTGCCGCTCGCCGTGCGCGCCGCCGAGATGGGACACCGTGTCGTGGGCTACGACACCGACCCCCAACGTGTCCAGCAGCTCGCCGCCGGCCAGTCCTACGTGGAAGACGTCGCCTCCGCGCGGCTCCGCAGCCAGCTGGCCTGCGGGGCCTACTCGGCCACCGCCGACGCCACCGCCCTGGCGGGCTTCGACATCGCGGTGATCACCGTGCCCACCCCGCTGCGCGACGGCGTGCCCGACCTGACCTACATCGAGTCCTGCGCCCGAACGCTGGGCGCGCACCTGGGCCCCGGCGCCACCGTGGTCCTGGAGTCCACCACCTACCCCGGCACCACCGAGGAACTGATGGTCCCGATCCTGGAGAAGGAGTCCGCCCTGGTCGCCGGCCTGGACTTCCACGTCGGATTCAGCCCCGAGCGCATCGACCCGGGCAACCAGCAGTGGCCCTTCGACAAGACACCCAAGGTGGTCTCCGGCATCGACACCGCTTCCCTCGAGGTGGTCAGGGGCTTCTACGACGGCCTGGTGCAGACCACGGTCCCGGTGTCCGGAACCAGGGTGGCCGAACTGACCAAGCTGATCGAGAACACCTTCCGGCACGTGAACATCGCCCTGGTCAACGAGCTGGCAGTGTTCGCCCACGAGCTGGGCATCGACATCTGGGAGGCGATCGACGCGGCCGCGTCCAAGCCCTTCGGCTACATGAGGTTCACCCCTGGCCCAGGCGTTGGCGGTCACTGCCTGCCCATCGACCCCTCGTTCCTGTCCTGGCGGGTGGAACGAGCGCTCGGCCGCTCGTTCCGCTTCGTCGAGCTGGCCAACGACGTGAACAACCACATGCCCAACTACGTGGTCCAGCGGCTCACCGAGGCCTTCAACAAGCGTCGCATGTCCGTCCGCGGATCCCGCGTCCTGCTCCTCGGCCTGGCCTACAAGGCCGATACCTCCGACACCCGCGAGTCGCCGTCGGCACGGGTCGCCGACCTACTGCTCGACCTCGGCGCCGAGGTACGCGGCGCCGACCCGAATGTAGAGGACGCCACCAGCGCCGACCAGCGCCTGACGCGGGTGCCGGCGACTGCGCAGGAGATCGCTGCCTCCGATGCCGTGGTGCTGCTCACCGACCACTCGGGGTTCGACTACGAGGCGATCCGTGAGCACGCACCCTATGTACTCGACTGTCGGAACCGGCTGTCCGGCGCGAACATCGATGTCCTCTAGGTAGGGGTCGGCCGTGCGGCCGGGCAAACCCGCCGCTGCCCCTGGCCGTCAGCTGCGTTCCCGGACTGGGACGGTGAGCGCACCGGCCGGCAGCGCGGGCCGGGGCCACCCGGGATTGGGCTGCCAGGTCTGCGGCGCGCCGGCGAACGGACCGCTGCGGTCCTCGATGAGCCCGACGACGTACTCGCGGGCGGCCTCCACTCGCTGGTGCTCCCGCTCGGTGACCACGCCCAGGCGACGGCCGTGCGCATACTCGTCCTCGTCCTTCCACTTCAGCTTCGCCAGGTCCGGCGAAACCACCAAGTCCACCAGTAGGTCGAAGGTGTCGATGCCGATCTCGGTGCGCCGCAAGGGGCGTTGGAAGTTCACATACAGCCGGTCCAGCCGGTGGCCGGCGTCGTAGAACCGGCCGACGCTGAAGAAGTCACCAGCCCGGGTCTCGGTCACCAGCGAGGTCTGCCGCCATGTCCACGTCCCGAGCTCCCACTGCCCGGCGGCCAGGGCCTCGACCGCGCGCGCTCGAGCCGAAGCATCACCGCTTTGGGACCACTCCAGCCACGGGCTCGGCGCCAGGCTCTCCAGCCCCACCCAGTGGGCTAGGACCATCGCCTCGCCGGTGTCGGCCAGGACCCGGTATGGGGCAGCCGTCCACACCCGGCCGCCGAACACGTCCCGGCGCGCAACCGCCTGTCCTTGATGAAATGGGGTGCCGCTCAATTTCGCCATGCCTTGATCGTCTCCGGTTCCCACCGCTCCCGCCTCCTGCGCAATCCGCATCACCCGGGATGTCCGGAGCCGGCGGTCAGCGCGCGTGCGCGGCGCGCAGCGAGCTGGCGTTTGCGCAGTGCGCACGGAACGCGCGCACGATGCGCACTGTGCCTGCGGCGCGGTGCGCAGGTGCGATTGCGCACGGGGTATGCGCACCGCGCTCGGCGCTGGCCCGGTGAACATTCGGGCACCGGGATGCCCTCGGCCACGTCGTGGATCACGCGCTCGCGCGTCTGGTTCACCGTGTTGTTGACCACGTCCGGTATCGGTCGCCTGCGGGGACTTCGGGTCCGGTCCCTTCTTGTGTCCGTGATGACGGCAACGGTGCCCGCTGTCAGCCTCACCCATTCGGGTTCCATGCCGACCGAGGGGTCAGGCTCGGCGACCGCGCCGGTGGGCGACCGGGACCGGGGCAGCAGCCGGTCGGTCATCTGGGTGATCGCCTGAGATCGATCCAGTGCCGTGTCCCCGTACACGGCGGACAGCGGCGGGTGAGGACGGACGCCCCGTAGCAGGCACACCGCAGTTGCGTTGGTACTCCGTCATGGAGCCGCCGAGAGCGGCTCCGGTCGCCTCTGGGTTGAAGACCGGTCAGGGCTGGTGACTGAGTAACCAGTTCTGTACCCAGTGCAGGTCAGGAGCGGTATTCCGGACCGCAGCCTGTCCCACGCCGAGGGGGCCGGGGGCCCGGTTACTGAGCTGTCACCAGTGCCCCGTTGTCGTCTTGTGATGGTGGCCGGGTGAATCCGGTCACCGGGGCGGTGACCGGCCAGGGGTTGAGTCAGGGCAGTAGATCCGCCGCTTCCCTGGAAGGTCCCCCCATGCCCCGATCACCCGCTCCGGCGCCCGTCCGTGACACGGAACCCGATCCCATTGCCCCGCCCCTCGCCGGCACCGGCCGGGCCCACGGCCGCGGACTCCTGGTCCGGGTCGGCGTGTGGGCGGCGATCGCCGCCGGCCCCCTTGCTCTGTTCGCATCGTGCTCTGCGAACGCCGCCCCGGGGGCTGCCGTGCGCACGGCGCAACCGACCGCACGCGCCACGGCCGCGCTGGACCCGGCTGGCTTCGCGCAGATGTTCGTGTCGCTGTGGCTGCGCGCGGACGCCTCGACCGATGACGCGCGTGCGCGCGCATTGCGCAGTATGGCCCCCGGCGTCGCGCTGCTGACGGATGCGCAGAACGCGCAGGGTGCGCGGACGGTCGAGCAGTGCGCAGCGGTGCGCAGTGCGCAGATCGCTCCGGGCTACTGGTCGGTGGTGGTGGGCGTCGAACTGGACTCCGGGTCGGCGGTGCAGCTGCGCTACTTCGCGGTGCCGGTCCAGGTCGCCTCCAGCACGGGCACCGGCGCGTTGGGGTCCTTGACGGTGGCAGCCGCGCCGGCCGAGGTCGGGCCTGCGGCGGCGGGCAGTGCACCACAGACCAGGTACCCGGCCGCGGTCGCCTCGGACTCGGCGCTGGCCGCTTCGACGACGGCGTTCTTGTCGGCGTACCTGACCGGGTCGGGTGTGCTCTCCCCGCTTCTGTCCCCGGGGATGCAGCTCGCCTCGCTGCCGGTGGCCCCGTACGCCGGGGTTCAGGTGGTGCAGGTGAGCGCTGACCGCTCGGGCTTGGACGGGGCGGTGCCTGCGGACGGGACGGTGGCCGAGGTGTGGGTGCAGGTCACCGCCACGGATCCGGCCGGGACGCAGTGGCCGTTGCAGTACGCGCTGCGGATGCGGGCGCGGGCCGGCCGCTGGGAGGTCGCCGCACTGGAACCGGGCCCGCAACTGGCCAGCACACCGGCCGCCCCCTCCACTGCTCCGTCTGTGGTGCCGTCGACGGCGCCGTCGGGCGCCGCCCCCAGTTCCTCACCGTCCGCCTCGTGAATCCGGAGACCACCATGCATGCATCTGTCGACCTGGCTGCCGGCGCCCTGCAGAACCTGGGCAACAACTTGATCGCGATGTTCACCGGCTGGGCGCCGGGGGCCTTGGAGGCCGCCGGGGCGGTCATCGTCGTGGTGACGATGGTCCGGCGCTTCAGCCTCAAGGCCGGCATCGGCGCCCTGATCGCCTTCGTACTGGTCCTGGCGATCTTCCAGGACCGCAACAACATCGCGAACGTGTTCACCAACCAGATCCAGTCCGCCTCCACCACCAACGGCCTGGGCGCACTGCCGGGCCACAGCGTGGTCCGGTTGCCGTCGGGCGCCGGCCGGTGAGCGCGGGCGAGCAGCTGGTCGTCGCGCGCTCCTACACCCGCGCGCGGCGGTGGCCGTGGGTGCTGGGCAAGCTCGGCGAGCTGAGGCTGCCGCTGGGCCCCTACACCCCGGCCCAGTTGGCGGTGGCCGGGGTGGGCACCATCGTGCTGATCCGCAGCTACGCCTGGTGGGCCCCGGTCCTGGGCCCGCTCCCTGTTGCTCTGCTGGGGCTGGCGGTGTGGGCGGCGCGCTCGGCGCGGATCGGCGGCCGGGTCCCGGCCGCCGCCCTGTGGGGCATCGCCCTCGCCCTGGCGCAGCCGCGGGCCGGGCGGATCGCGGGACGCACCGCCCGGGACCGGCCCCGAGCGGATCTGCTCGGCGGCTTCCACATCACCGACACCGTCACCGGTGCAGTGCTGCCGCGGCGCGCGGTCACCGCGGCGCCGCATGCGCAGCGGTTTGCGCAGAGCGCGCGCACCGACGCGGCGCCGGTGCGCAGCACTGCGCAGTCCGCGCAGGGGGTCGGTGTGCAGACGGCGCTGCAGCGGCTGCTCGCCGCCCAGCGCGATCAGTAGGGGCAATCCAGTCGACGTGTGGTTGAAGGAGGAGCGATGCGGGTTCCGATGCGGCATGTGGTGGACAACTTGATCTGGACGGTGCACGGAACGGTGTGGGCGGTGTATCAGGTGACGCCGGTGGCCTCGCGGTTCGTGCCGGCCCGCACCCGCCGGGAGCTGGTGGGCCGGTTGACGTCGATGGTGCGTCAGCTGTCCGGGTCCCCGCGCTGGTTCGGTCTGTGCGCGCAGGTCGATGAGGGCGAGGTGGTGGCGCGGATGGTCGAGGGGGTCGACCTGGGCCAGCGCCCGGCGTGGGAGGAGGTCGCCGACGCGTCGCTGTCGATGCTGTGGGGCGCGGAGATGTACCGGCGCACCCACTGGCTGGCGATCCCGCTGCGCGCGCCTTCGGCGGTGGCCGAACTGCAGGCCACCGTGGCCAGCGCCTGGAGCGAGGTCGGCGACCTGCTGGGACTGGCGCCCGGGCGGGTGAGCGCGGGTGAGGTCGACGCCTACCGCCGGCGCGCCCAGAACCTGTCCGCGCAGCTGGCCGGCGGACCGGTGCTGCGCCCGGCGAAGGCGGCGGAGATCGTGTGGATGGTCCAGCACGCGGTCCACCGCGGCCTTGAGGAACCGCTGCTGGTCGCCGCCCAGGCCGCGACCACCGGCGGGGGCCGGGTGGTCGGGGACACACTGCACTCCCCCTCCTACCAGGGCCTGGGCCAAGTCCGGCTGGCCGAGGGCGGTCAACTCGGCGCCGCAGCCACGCCCGACAAGGACGGGTCACGGGCCTGGTGGAAGCGCCGGGACGGAACCTCCCCGGTGCTGCGGCGATGGCTGGAGGTCGAGAGCGAGCAGGGCTGCTCCTACCAGGCCCACCTCGTCATCGGCCAGCAGCCCGGCACCGTGGTCGCGCAAGCGGCCGACGTGCTCGCGCAGCTGGAAGCCCTGCCGTTCCCGGTGGACTACGTGGTGGACTTGCAGATCGTGCCGGCCGAGAAGGCGAAGGTCTCGGTACGCCGCAAGAAACGCGAACTGGTCGACCAGGCCGAGCAGTACGGCGCGGAGACCTCCGGCCTGCCCGAGGCCATGTTCAGCGCGGCGGGCGAACTGGGCGAGGAGAGTGCGCGCCTGGAGCAGACCGCCAGCGAGGTCGAGGTCCAGGCGGTCACGGCGCTGACGGTGTGGGCGGACACCCCGTCGATGTGTGAGCAGCGCGCCCGCACCCTGGCCGGTGCCCTGGAGGGCGGGGACTATCAGGTGATCCGGCCGATCGGCGGTCAGGAGTCGCTGTTCGCGCTCGGTCTGCCCGGTGCGCCGGCAGCACCCCGGTTGCGGGAGTTCCGGCAGGTCGAACTGTCCGAGGACTGGGCCATGCGCGGGGCGGGAACCAGCATCGACCTGGGCGACGCGGTCGGGGCCCTGGCCGGGTTCTCGATGGACTGCGGCACCGCGCGCCCGGTGCTGATCGACCTGGCCGGGGCGCCGAACCGCGACGTGTCCGCGTCCATGGGCGTGGTCGGCGAGCTGGGATCGGGCAAGTCCGTCTTCGAGAAGGCCCTGTCCAGCGCGGTGGTGGACCGCGGCGGTCAGGCCATCGTGGTGGACCGCACCCCGCTGCGCGAGTGGGCCGCGTTCGCCACCGCCGCAACCGCAGGCCGCGCGCAGATCGTCGACGCGGCCGCCGCCGCGGTGTCCATCGACCCGCTGCGGCTGTTCCCGGCCGGCGACGGCACCCGCTGGGCGATGAGCTACCTGACCCTGCAGCTGGGCGTGGGCCCGATGACCCCGGCCGGGGCGCTGCTGTCCCACGTGGTGCAGAAAGTCGCCGCCGGATCCGATCCCAGCATGCATGCGGTGCTCACCATGCTGGAGGCGATGGCCGCGGACAGCGATGTGCCCGGGGTGCGCGGCGAGCATGCGGCCACCCTGGCGGACATGCTGCGGATCGTGGCCCAGGACCGGCTGGGCGCGATGGTCTTCGACCCCGGGCTTCCGCCGCTGCGCTGGCAGGACCTGGACGGCGACATGGTCGTGGTCACCACCGCAGGCCTGACCCTGCCCTCCACCGCGGCTCTGGCCAAGCCCGAACTGCTGCGCCAGCAGCCCCTGGAGGCATTGATCGGCCGGGCCGTGCTCTACCTGGTCGCCGCCGTCGCCCGGCAGGTGGCCTTCACCGACCCGTCCCGGTTTTGCCTGATCGCCCTCGACGAGTGCTACTGGCTGACCGCCTCCACCGAAGGGGCGCAGCTGGTCCACGAGATCGTCCACGACGGCCGCAAGCACAAAGCAGGGGTCCTGCTCGGCTCGCACGACCCCGAGGAACTGGGCAGCGAGACCACCCGCGGACTGCTGGGCTACAAGGTCCTCATGCGGCACACGGACCCGGTACTGGCCCGCCGCGGCCTTACCTTCCTCGGCCTGGACGACACCGACACCCTGCTGCAGGACGAGGTCACCGGCCTGTCCCCGCGGAACCAGGACGACCGCAAAGGCGAGTGCCTCCTGCGCGACTCCAGCGGCCGCACCGGCCGGATGCGGGTAATGATCCCCCCGGTGGCCCGCATCCGTGCCAAGATCCACACCACCCCCTCCGGCCCCGCACCGCTACGCGCAGCCACCCGCCCACAGGAGCTGCCCCCGGCAGGCGCCTCGCTGGCCAAGGCCAAGCAGGTGCAGGGGGGTGGGCGATGAGGCCCGGGCGGCACCGCGGACGGGTGTTCGGGCGACTGGTGGGCTGGCGGCCTGCGCGTCCCGGGCGGCGGGAGGTCTGCACCGTCAGCGTCACCGTGCTGCTGTTCCTGGTTACCAGCGTGCAGGTCGCCTCCGCTGCCACGCCGGGCGGCGCGGCGGCCGGCGGGGGCGGGTTCCTGGGACCCTTCAACGTCTCCTCCGCCGAGAACATCCCCCTGGACCACTACGCCCTGGTGTCCGACCCGGGCGGGGTGACCAGCTTTCAGCAGGAGGCCCAGTCCTACCTGATGTCCGGCCTGTTCGCCCTGGTCCGTATCGTCGTCGGCCTGGAGTGCTGGCTCATCCACTGGGCCTACAGCTTCCCCCTGGTCCAGTCCGTGGCCAGCACCGCCCAGCAGCTCTCGGACGCCTACCGCGCCGACGTCATCGCCCCGCTGCAACTGCCCGGCATGCTCCTCGCGTGGGCGGTGGTGGTCTGCTCGGTCATGATCCTGCGCGGCAGGACCGGCCGCGGCTTCGGGGAACTGTGCCTGACCTTCACCATCGTCGCGGTCGCCTCCAGCGCCCTGTTGCGCCCGGACGTGATCCTGGGCAGCGGCGGCCTCCTGGACCAGACCCACCAGGCCAGCCTGGAGGTCGCCGCCATCACCACCAACCACGGCGCCCCACCCGCAGCGGACGTGACCGCGAGCGACATCTCCCTCCCGCTGCAGAACACCCTCACCACCACCTTCGTCGTCCAGCCCTACCAGCTGCTCCAGTTCGGGCGACTGATCCCCGAAAGCGACCCGGCCTACCCCGCCTACAAGGCCGCGGTCACCATCGGACCGTTCAACACCGACGCCCACGCCAACCCGGCCGCCGGCTGCATCCCGCTGCCCGGCCCCGGCGGCGACGCCTACTGCAAAGCGGGCGCTCCCTCCAAGCCCAACTGCTCCGGGCTGGTGGGCACCGGCCTTGCCGTGTGCGAGTCCGGCAACGGCTCCAGCACGGGCAACGTGCGCTCCTACACCGACCTGGCGAACGGCTTCAGCAAGGTCGACCCGGCGATCGCCGCCTATGTGGGGCCGCCGTCCTGGGACCGGGTGATCGGCGCCCTGCTGCTGCTGTTCGCCGTCCTGGTAGTCGCGGTGATGGTGCTGGCGATGGTGCTGGCGATGTTCTCCGCCCAGTTCGCCGACGCTGCCCTGGCCTCCTGCTCCTACGCGGCGCTGGTGTGGGCCACCCTGCCCGGGCCCAGCCGGGCCGTGCTGTGGCGCTGGGTCGGTTCGTTCGTGTCCTCCGCATTGGTGTTGTTCGTCGCCGCGGTGTTCCTGCCCCTGTTCGGGGTCGCCGTCTCCGCGTTCCTGGAAGGCGCCGGCACCGGACTGGTGCCGCGCCTGGCGATGGTCGACATCCTGGCGCTGGCCGCCCTCGGCTTCCACCGACGGCTGATGGCCGGAGCCGGAGCGGCCGGGTCCCGGCTGGCGAACCGGCTGCGGTGGGCCCGCATCGGCGGCGCCGGCTCCGGCGACGACGCCACCCGCACCGGACAGGTCATCGCCGGCGCCCTCTCCTCCGGCGGCCACGGCGCCGGCAGCACGCGGGGGCTGGGGCTTGGGTTCGCTTCCGGCTCCCCCGTCCACGCGCACCTGCAGCGCCGCGCCCACCTGCTGTCCACCGCCCACCACCTGGCCGACGTCCCCGGCATCCCGCTGCACCCAGGTCGGCTGCTGGGCGACATCCGGCGCGAAGCCGCCCACGGCATTGCCCCGCTCACCGGCGCCGCACGCGGCGCCCGCCACCTGTGGCGGGGCCGCGAACTGAGCCCCGCCGAGTTCGAACGCCGGCGCATCCGCCCCGGGGCCGGCGGCGGACTCCCCGTCGGATCGCGGCTGCACAACCGGCTCATCACCACCCGCGGCGGCCGCACCCTGCTAGCCACCGGACGTACCGCCTGGGGCTCGACCCTCGGCCTGCCCGCCGCCTGGACCCGCACCCGACGCCGGGCCGACGCGGTTCGCCGCGACGCCCGCGCCCAGTACGAGCACTACCGACTCGAGGGCCGCAACTACTGGCGCACCGAAGTGATCCCCGGAGCCCGCGACCACCGCCCACCACTCCCCCACCCCCGCCCTCCCCGCCGCCTGGACCCGCACCCGACGCCGGCCCGACGCGGTTCGCCGCGACGCCCGCGCCCAGTACGAGCACTACCGACTCGAGGGCCGCAACTACTGGCGCACCGAAGTGATCCCCGGAGCCCGCGACC
>NZ_JOEH01000051.1 GCF_000719095.1 Streptacidiphilus jeojiense
GAGCACCACCCGAAGCCGCCTAGGCCGACTCGTCCGCCAAGGCGTCCTCACCCAACCCGGACGAGGCATCTACCAAAAACGGACTTAACGCCCTCTCAGAGATCCTCGACCTGTTGGCGGGTACCTCACGCGAACGGGAGAGCCTGCGCGCGCCATCCATGCCCGAGCCCCTGTCGGATGCCGAGTTGCGCGTCCTGCGCTACCTGCCCTCGCACCTCAAGACCGGCGAGATCGCGAGCGAGCTGTTCGTGTCGCCGAACACGGTCAAGGTCCACCTTCGCCACATCTACGGCAAGCTCGACGTCAACAGCCGGCGCGAGGCCGTCGAGCGCGCCCGCACGCTCAGACTCCTCGCGCCGTCCGCGCGGGCGCGGTGAAGACGCCCAGACGATGCTGGCGGCCGGGTGGCCCCTTCCTCGACCTCACCTTCACCCGTGCTCGGGAAGCAGGACGAGTTTGCCCTGTGCCGAGCCGCTTCGGCTCTTGCGGTGTGCATCGGCGACATCGTCCAGGGCGAACGTCTGCGTGACATTGACCTGCAGTTGCCCGCGTTCGACGAGTGCAACGAGTTCGGAGCGCGCCGTCATCCGGATGTCGTTGCCGTGATCGGGGCCCACTCCGCCGATGACGCGCACACCGAGCTCGGAGGTGACGTCGTTGTGGACGGTGGACAGCAGGCGATCGCTGTCGCGCAGGCATCCGTTCGAGACTTCGACCGCCTCCCGGGTGCCGATGAGGTCAATTGCTGCGTCGACTCCGCCGGCGGCGGCGGCGAGCTTGCGGACGCGGTCGGCCAGCCCGTCTCCGAACATCACGGGCACGACGCCCCAGCCGCGGAGCATCTCGTGGTCGCGCTCGCGCGCGGTTCCGATCACCTTGACACCCCAGGCGGCCGCGATCTGGCACAACATCTGCCCGACGCCGCCGGCGGCGGCGTGGACCAATACCGTCTCGTCCTTGCGCAGCCTGGCTGCGACGACGGCGTGCATGGCGGTCGTGCCAGCCAGCATCAGGCTCGCCGCCTGCTCCCAGGTCATCTCGGCCGGTTTCGGGACCAGGGCGGCAGCAGAGACGGTGACCTCGCTGGCGTACGCCCCGCCCACGGGGAACACGATCACTTCGTCACCGGTCCTTACCAGGCCTGCGGGTCCGGTTGCACCGTATGCGGCATCGACCACGACGCCCGCGGCCTCGGAGCCGAGCCGCAGCGGCAGCCTGTCACGATCGCCGCCGTAGAAGGCGGGTGCGTACTGCTTCCAGTCGATCGGGTTGACGCCGGCGGCCATGATCCGAACTCGTGCCTCGCCCGCTCCGACCGGGGTGGTAGGCACCTTCACTACGCCCAGGACCTCTGCCTCGCCGTAGTCCCGTGCGACGACCACCCGCGGCATTAGTTGCGCCTCGTCATATAGCCCTCGGGCACTTCGCTCGGCGGGCGATCGATCACCTCGTCGTTGTCGCGCCCGCGGTCTTCGATGAAGGTGATCTGGGCGAACTCGTCCATCACCAGCTTCGGGTATGTGGGCCCCTGGTCCCGCAGATGCGCCATTGCGTCCAGATGCTCGTTCTGGTGCAGTGCGATCTTGTCGTAGTTCAGCGGGATCCATGCCGGGAAGAACGTCGCCCCGTGGAAGACGCGCTCGTTGAGGTTGACGGCGAGGCTCACGATGGTTCCCGTGGGCTCGTCCCATGACCACTTGTAGACGCCGTCGGCCAGTCGCACGATGTGCGCTGCCTGGTTGTTGACCCAGCGGCCGGCCAACGGGCCGTCGTGGATGCGGTAGTCGAACGCGCGCTCATTGCGGATGTAGATCTCGTACCCCCAGCCGTTGTCGTAGGTGTAGATGAGGTGCTTGCCGATCAGAGGGGCGATCTCATCCGGTCTGGTCGACTCGAACTCGTCCTGGTACGCGGGCTTGTCACTCATCCCAGGGCTCCATTTCTCCGGTGGCGACTTGGGTGGATACGTCGAGTAGGAACTCGGTGCCGGGGAACCCGACGGCGTCGGGAAAGGCGACGCGCAGCAGGTCGGCCATCTCCCTCGATGAGGTGGCGGCCTTGGCCGCTCTCTTGAACTCGTTGAGGTAGCGGCGGCTCCAGTCGATCGCGCGGCTGTCGTCGGGCAGCCCCGGCTTCGAATGCCCGGCGATGATGCGTACGGGCTGCAGCGATTCCAGGTCGTCCAGGCTCTTCAGCCAGTCGTCGTACTGCGGGGGGCGGTGCTCGCCCAGAAACAGGAAGACCCCGTTGAACAGCAGGTCACCGGCGACCAGCGTCCGGGAGCCGGGGTCCCACAATGCAGTCGCGTGAACGTGGTCGCCCTGCATCGGTCCGAGGATCTTGAGCGTGCGGCCCTCGACCTCGATCTCGTCCTTCACCCATGGGGTCGGCACGACACCGCGCTGAGGAGCGTTGGCCCCCATCCCCTCGGCCCAGCGCTCGAACTTGAGCGGGATCGAGCGCCCAATGTCGGCGACGACCACGGGATGCGCGACGACCGCGGCCTCGGGGAAGGTGTCCCTGAGGAGGTCGAGGCTGAAGAAGTGATCGGGGTGGTCGTGGGTGATGAAGACGGTCCTCAACTCACGGCCGCTGTCCAGGATCATGGCGATCAGCCGGTGCGCGTCGGAGCGCGCGAACGGCACGTCCACCAGAAGGGCCTCGCGCTCACCCAGCACGAGCGTGTAGTTGGCGGGCTGATTGCCGGACAGGCCGTAGTCGCCGGCGACGACCTGGAAGGTGAGCGGGTCGTTCATGAGCGGCTCCTCAGTGCGCCGTCTGGCCGCCGTCCATGACGAAGACCTGGGCATTGGTGAATGTCGCCTCGTCCGAGCACAGATGCAGCACCAGGCCGGTCATCTCCTCGGGCTCCGCCGGGCGGCCGATCGGGCTCGCGGCGAGGAACGCCTTGGTGAACTCCTCGTCGGCAAGCCAGCGGTCGGTCATCGGCGTGTGCACCAGACCAGGGGCGATCGCGTTGACGCGGATCCCATTGCGCGCGTACTCGACACCTGCCGCCTTGGTCAGGCCGACAACCGCGTGCTTGGCCGCGACGTAGGGCGCCATGCCCGGGTCGGCGATCAGGCCGGCCACCGAGGTGGTGTTGACGATTGCGCCTCCGCCGTGCCCGAGCATGTGCCTGAGCTCGGCCTGCATGCAGTTGAACACGCCCTTGACGTCCACATCGATGACGCGATGGAAATCCTCCTGCGACATCTCGTGGAAGGCCTTGGTCGGTGGGAGCACGCCGGCGTTGTTGAACGCGGCGTCGAGGCCGCCGAACTCTTCGATGCACCGCTGGACGAGTGCCGCCGCCTGAACTGGATCAGACACGTCGGTGCGCTGGAAGACAGCCGCCCCTCCGGACTTGATGATGATCTCGGTGGTTTCCTTGGCCCGGTCGTCGATGTCGCCGATCATCACCGCCGCGCCCTCGCGCGCGAACGCGAGGGCAGTGGCTCGGCCGATACCTGTGGCACCGCCGGTCAGAACGACCCGCTTGCTGGAGAACCGGCCCATGGTCAGTTGACCGCCCAGCGGGCGTCCGGGTGCGCCTTGCTCAGTTCCTGCAGCGCAGGCAGGTACCAGGGCTTCAGGATCTCGTCGCGCCAGGCCGCGCCCTGCGGAGTGCGCCAGTCGCGGAAGAGTTCGTCGACGCAGGCGCGTGTGGTGGTCGGTGCGGCGCCGGCGGCGGTGAGGCGCTGAATGCCGGTCTCGTGCGCCAGTTGGGAGGTGCCGCCGACGGCGTCGACGACGACCATGGCGTCGTAGCCGTCGGCCAGTGCCGAGATGACCGGGTAGACCAGGCAGATCTCGGTCCACAGCGCGGCGAAGATCAGCCGAGGGCGACCCGTCGCCACGACCTGGTCCTTGAACGCCGTGTCCTCCCAAGCGTTCATCGTGGAGCGATCGAGAATCGGGTAGTCGGGGAGCTCATTGGCGATCGACTCGAGCGTGGCGGCGTTCGTGCCGCTCCGCACGCCGACCGAGCTGAGCACGACCGGCATGTCCATGGCTTTGGCCGACTTGATCAGGGCGCGGACATTGAGCTCGACCACCTCGGCGGGGATTTCCGAGCGGATTGCGGCGAACATCGGGGGCTGGTAGTCGATCAGTACCAGCGCCGAGTTCGCGTAGGTGAACATGCCATTCGGCTGGCCCATGATTGGCTCCTTTTTGCAGTCGGGATTTCTGAAAGAACACTGCGCCGCTACGGGGTTAGCTCACATCACCCGGGACGGGGTATTTCACAGGTCATGACGACGTGTACAGCCATCGCTTCAGAACGCGCGCCAGGACGGGCATCAGCACATAGGTCATCAAAGTCGCAACAATGACGTTGGTAAAGATATTGGTCACGTAGAACGACCATGACCTGGGCAGCCACGCCATCTCTCGTGGAATGATGACCGCCGTCAGGCAGTAGACGACGACAAACGTGATACTGGCCATCTTCCACTTCTTGGGTGCTGACGATCTGGCAGCGGACCCGATCGCGAACCAGGTCTCCATCCCAGTCGCTTCCTGGCGCTGAAGGGTCGAGAACGCGTCAGCCTCGACCGAGAGGCTACGGCGGATCTCGGAGTCCTCCCATGCCTGCAGCGAAGCCTCGTCGGCGAAGCGGTGAACGATGTGGAAGACGTTCGACTCGCCGGGCTCCGGGGTGAGCACCACCGCCCCGAGGTTGTTGGGGAAGGCTTCTGCTGCGCTGATCAGCCGGCTCAGCCACCCCATGTACTCCTCCTCGTGACCCGATCGGACGGTGCGACTGATCACAACGGTCGCGTGGTCATCCGCACTGGGATCGGCGGGAACGACTTTCCGGATTTCGCTCGGCATGGCAGCGCTCCGTTCAGGGATTCTCGGAGGGCAGGAACATGATGAGCTCCACGACGAAGCCGGGGACGAGCTCGAAGCGGCCCTGCATGGCCACGGGGGTGCGGCCCAGCTTCTGGACGATTTTGAGGCCGTGGCGCTCGGCTGCTTCCAGAACGACGGGAACATCGTCCACTTCGAACATCACCTTCGTGTCCTTCCGCCACTGGTCGAACGACTCGGGATCGTCAGTGAACATGGCCGAGACGTTCCCGTACGGGGATTCCAGCCCGACCACCCGGGTGTTGATGGCGGGCCAGTCGAAGGCGTAGGCCACACGGCCGTTCAGGTTGTCCGTGTAGCGCTGGGTGAGCGGCTTCTCCTCGGAACGCGGCAGGATCACCCGGAAGTACGTGCTCTTGACGTGCGCGGTGATATCGCTCGGGACAAGGGGAGTCGAAGTCATGGAATCCTCCCTTTTCAACTAAAGCTGCACGGAAATACTGCGACGCGGCGGGGTTAGTGCACGTCACCCGGATCGGAGTATTTCGGACATGGTTCAGTCAGCGAAGAGGGGAGAACGCAGCCGGGATCGTGAGGATGTTCTCCTGGCGGAGGAGCATCCCCTCGGCGTGCGTGTTTGGTGGCCAGGCCCCGGTCTCGATCGCCCGCGCGCGGATCCGCTGGCGCTCAGCCGCATCCTGGTAGGCCCAGACGTGTACCAGTTGATCGCGTCGGCCGGTGGTCGTCCGATACGCGCCGATGAACGGTGACAGCTTGCGCCGCTCGGGGATCTTCTCGGCCCAGCGTTCGATCACCTCCGGCATGAAGCCGACCCCGTAGGTGTAGGTGCGGATCTCGTAGATGGCCCCGAACTCGCCGGGCTCGAGTGGTGGCGAGAACGGCAGCGGCTCCAGTAGCCGTACCTGCTCCTCGATCACCTGCTCGTCGATCTCTGGTGGCCACTGGGGAAGGTTCTCCGCCCTGGCCAGGACCGACTCTCGCTCGGCGGCGTTCTGGTACGGCCACAGCTGGATCACCTGGTTGAGTGTGCCGACCTCCGTTGCGAAGAAGCCGGCCAGTGGAGACAGTGCGGTGCGCGCCGGCAGGGCCTCGGCAAAGGAGGCGGCGACCGTGGGCCCTGCCGCGATCTTCAGTTGGAGTGTTCGAAGTTCGACGAGCATCAGACCTCGGCCGCCTTCCGGGAAGGGACGGCCGACGCCTCGGGCACGCCGATCATGACGAAGAAGACTGTCGCGGCCTTACTGCCCGGGTTGCGCCAAGCGTGGCGCGTGCTGTTCTGTACCACGATGTCGCCCGGTCCCAAGACGGCTGTCTCCCCGTCGAGATCCAGAGTGATCTCACCGTCGAGGACTACCCCGTAGTCGACGGTCGGTGTGGTGTGCATACCGGGGTTGTCCGGCTCGAACAGCTCAGCGAGCCCGGGGGTGCCCTCCAACTGCTCGGCGGCAGCGGCCGCCGGATCGAAAGCAGGGTCGGCGTAGACGCTGTCGGGCGGGAAAGTGACGGTCAACGCGATCGTCTCGCCGGGACCAGGAACCCAGGATCGCAGCGACATTGTGGGGTCGGCCCCGGGCGAGGCCGGTACCTGGGTGGCCCACACGAGGCAGTTCGCGAAACCGGGGGTCATGGTGGACTTCGGCGAGCGCGGAACCTCCGCATCGCTGACGATCCTGGGCCTGCCGTTTTCGCTGATACCGGTGACGATCCGACGGACCATGGTTGCCTCCTTGCCGAGGAGCGGTGGAGCACGGGTGACGAACTCGGAGGGATTGCCACTACAGCTTTGGCCGCGACCGGGTTAGGCCACGTCACCCGGTACGGGTGATCGCGACCGATGGCGGGATGCCGCCGACGCGATGCGATGTCAGGGAACTCCCACCTTCGCCCCCGGCCCGGCACATGCCGGGCGTCCAGACTCTCTGTGCAGGTAGTCGCAGAGAGGATTTCCGACCATGAACGGCTTCGAGGACGGCGGCGACACGCCGCACAGCGGGCCCGGGGACGACGGTGCGCCGGCTGGCGAGCCGGACCCCGTGCTCGCGCAGCTGATGCCGCCTGATCCGGTGGATCCGGTGGATCCGCCCGGGCGGCGGGGGTTCTTCTCCCGCAGGCGGAACATCGCGGTCGTTGCCGGGGCGGCGGTGCTCGCGGTGGGCGGCGGGATCGCCATCGGAGTGGTGGTCAGCGCAGGTTCGTCGAACACCACGGCCAGTGCCCCTTCGGGGTTCAAGGGCGGCAAGGGCCGAGGGGCCCTAGGTGCGGGTGAGTCGGGATCCAATGCCCGTTCCGTCAACGAGCCCGGAGGCACCTCGGGCACGGTCAGCAGCGTGTCCGGGACAGGGTTCACCGTGACGGGGCAGGGCACCATCGTCGGCGCGGCCACCGCCGACCAGGCGGTGGCCGCGGCACTGGCCAAGTACCCGGGCGGCCTGATCGACCGGGTCGTTCAGCTCTCCGACGGCGGCTACGAGGTCCACGACATCGGCACCACCATGCATCACATCTTCGAGGACTCGACCTTCAAGGTGATCGGCGCCAACTGACGACGAAACCCGAGCAGGCACCTGGGCCCGTGGCGGTGCCCTGCGACGGGTGCGTGCCTGTCGCGGGACACCGCCACGGGAATGGGGGCACACGTCAGCCGAGGAGAGCGAGCAGGGCCTTCTGGAGGAGGTGGAATGCCTCTTCGTCGTCCCAGACAGGGTGGCCATGGCGCCAGGCGACATAGCCGTCCGGGCGGACGAGCAGTGCCCCGGCTTCGTGGATTTCTCGGGTGCGGTGCCAGTCGTGGTAGGGGTCCTCGGCGCCCTTGGTCCCGATGACGACGGTGTGCAGGAACGGCAGGTCGAGTTTCTGCACCGCTTGTACCCATGCCCGACCCGCCAGACCGGTGATGAGGGAAAATGCGCCCCTCTGGGTTACGTCCAGGCTGGAGAGCCTGTGCCCGCTCTCGTCGACCAGCCAGACGTGCGGGATCTTGGCGCCGGGCCGAGTGGTGGCCTGTAGGTAGAGTTCGGGATCGCGCCGCCAGACCTCTTCGCCAACCTCGGCGTCAGGGATGACGGCGCAGGACCGGTAGCGCTGGTTGAGCTCTACGCCTTGGGCGTTGAACTCGGTGTTCTTCCTCTCGATGGCAGCGACGAGCGCGTCACGGGCCTCCACCCCGGCAGGGCTGGTGTCGCGGATCTTCGCGAGGCCGGCGGTGACCGGATCGGCCTGGCCTTCGGTACGGAATGCCTCGTTGACGGGGCGGTAGTCGATGCGGGACTGGTTGGCCCGGGCGACGACCTGGGCACCGACGGGAGCCCGCTCCTCGGAGTAGGAGTCGAGCAACTTGGGCCCGGCCCACCCCTTGATCACGTAGGCGAGCTTCCAGGCGAGGTTGGCCGCGTCCTGCATGGAGGTATTGGAGCCGAGTCCGCTGGACGGCGGGTGGCGGTGGACGGCGTCGCCACCGCAGAACACCCGCCCCTTGGAGTATTGGGTGGCCCAGGCCTGGTTGACCTGCCACGTGGTGATGTTCTCGATCTCGATGTCCACGCTCGGATCGCCGATCATCTCGCGGATCCGTGGCAGGACAGCCTCGGGGCTGGTGTCCGGCTCCGGGCCGTCGATGTCGTATCCCCAGCCGGCGATCCACTCGTTCCAGGGGCGTACGGCGCGGAAGGTGCCCATGCCGATCTCGCCGTATCCGGCGCCCGGGGTCATGATCCAGTGCAGCACGGCAGGTCGGTGGGCGACGTACCGGGTGAGGTCTGCCCTGAACAGGGTGTAGATGGTGCCGGCGCGCCCCATGACGCCCTCGATGGGCAGGCCCAGTTCCTGCGCGATCGTGGACCGGGCGCCGTCCGCACCGATCAGGTAGCGGCTGCGGATGGTGTATTCGTGCCCGGTGAGCCGGTCACGGACCGTGGAGGTGACGCCGGAGTCGTCCTGCACGTGGCTGAGGTACTGGGCGTTGAAGACGATCTCGGCGCCGCGTGCTGCGGCATTCTTGACCAGCACCGGCTCCATGTAGGTCTGCGGTATGTCCAACATCGGACAGGGGCTGCCCAGCAGGTAGTCGCTGGTCCGGGCTTCGCCGGTGCCCCAGGTGCGCAGCCTGGCGACTTCCTCACCGGCCAGGCTCGTGGTGAAAAGGGTGTCGCCCATCAGGTTCCACGGCGTCGCCACCGAGGTGGCCTCCTGTTCCACGCCGAGGTCGCGCAGTACCTCCAGGGCACGCTGGTTGGCGATGTGTGCACGTGGGCTGTTGGCCAGCCAGTTCCACTTGGTGACCACCCGCACGCGGATACCGAGCGTGGCCAGGGCGAGCGCGCAGGTGGCGCCAGTCGGACCGGTGCCCACGACGAGGACGTCCGTGTCGAACTCCTCGGCGGAGGGGACGCTGTGTGGGGCTGTGCTCATCGATTGTCCTTCGAGTGGGGGCAGGACGGTATCGGTCTCCTGGCCCGCGTAGATGGGGTCGGGGTGCGCGTCAATGCGGCGCAGGAGCCTAGGCGGCCGTACCCGGGGTGATCTCCGCGAGATCGGCCTGCTGCCTGGTGGCAGCGGGTACGACGCCCTGGGGGGTATGGGCGAGGGCGGTCTCGGTGCCGGCGTCGGCAGGCAGGGGGTTGTAGAGGAGGGCCAGGTGCAGCCCGAAGACCCAGTGCCACACGAAGACCGCGAGAATGTACTTCCACCCCAGGTGCAGGCTCAGGAACCCGGGGTCGGCGCCCATGGCGGGTCCGTAGACGCGCGGGGTCATGAATGCGACGGCGACGATGGCGAGCAGAGTGCCGAACGCCAGTCCTTTGGCGATGTTGCCGAGCACAGTGTTGCGCCAGGGAAGCAGGGGGTGCAGTGCACACGCGAAGACCACGGCGAAGACGATGCCATCGGCGTAGTGGAAGACACCGCCGACGGCGAACTTCTCCAGGGCAGACGCGAAGGGCACGTACACCAGGCCGTTCACGGTGTTCCAGTCCAGACGGGGCAGGCCCACGCCGGGGAACCAGTAGCCGAAGATCGTCGCCACCTGGGTGGCCACGAGGCCCGCCATCAGGGCAGCGGCGAGGCGGTGGCGGGTGGCCCACAGGCGCCACCAGGTGATTTCGCCGGTTCTGGTCGTTCTTCTACCTGTCATGGTGCGACTCCTTTGGGTGCAGTGTGGCGGCACTCAGCCACGCGGCTGGTGCGCTCCGGTCATGAGTTCGGCCAGGTCGTCGGGGCGAATGAAGGAGGGGGGTGGTGGCGGGCCCCAGTGGTAGAGGGCGTTGCGGCCGCTGAAGACTTCGGGTTTCCACAGGTCGTCGTCGACGATGACGTCGAGGTCGCTGTAGTACTCGGCGAAGGTGCCGGAGGGGTCGCGCAGGTACCAGAAGAAGTTCGAGCCGACGTGGTGGCGTCCCAGCCCCCACACGTGGCGTGCCGGGTCTGCCTCCAGCATGGCCGCGGCGCCGCGTCCGACCTCGTCGACGTCCTCGACCTGCCAGGAGCTGTGGTGCACGAAGGTGGCCGGGGTGTTCTGGACGAGCAGGTTGTGGTGGTCGGTGGAGCAGCGCAGGAACGAACCGCGGTCCTTGATGCTGTCGCTCACCTTGAAGCCGATGCCGTCGATGAAGAAGCGCATCGAGGTGGCCAGGTCGGTCGAGCCGACGACGACGTGCCCGAGCTTGCGCGGCGTGACCGGCGCTGTCCGGGAGAGGGCTTCGGCGCGGGCGTTGACACGTAGCGGCCGGCCGGGCGCGTTGGGTTCGACGAGCGGGCCGTCGTCGCTCTGCTTGATGGGGGCGGCGATCTCGACGCGTACGGTGACGCCGGTGACCGGTTCCACCGCGCTGACGGAAGCTTCCTGACGCTCGGCGGTGAACCCCTGGGCGTGCAGGCTCGATGCGACGCGTCCGAGGTCGTCCTGGTTGTCGGCGCCGATGGTCATTGCGACCAGGCGCCGGGTGGGGCGGGTGACCAGGCGCAGCTGCTCACCGCCGTCGAGGGTGGCGAAGCGCCCTTGTCCGAGTGGGTGCAGGCCGAACTCGGTGTAGAACTCCGCGACAGGAGTCGGATCGGGGACGCCGAGGGCGATGTGGCGAAGGGTGTGGAGACTCATGGCAGTCGGCTGTCCTTTCGGGCGCGGTGAAGTGAGAGGGGGTCAGATCGCGGGGTGGTCAGGACGATCTTTCCGATGTGGCCGTCTCCTTCCAGGGCCCGGTGGGCCTCGGCGGCCTCGGGCAGGGGGAGGATGCGGTCGATGACGGGGCGTACCCGCCCGGTGTCGATCAGGGGCCACAGGTGCTCCCGCACCTGGCCGACGATGCGGGCCTTCTCGGCTGCCGACCGGGCGCGCAGGGTGCCGGCGGTGAGCGTGAGGTTGCGCCGCAGCAGGGTGTTGAGGTCGATCTCGGTACTGCGGCCGCCGAGCAGCCCGATGACCAGGAGGCGTCCGCCGTCGGCGAGGGCGTCCAGGTTGCGGGCGAGGTAGGGGGCGCCGACACAGTCCAGGACCAGATCGGCGCCGCGGCCTTCGGTGGCGTCGCGGACGGCGGTGACGAAGTCCTCGCGGTGGTAGTCGACCGCGATCGCCCCGGCGGTGCGGCACCAGTCGGTCTTGCGGGCGGAGCCGGCGGTGGCCACGGCCCGGGCGCCGAGCTCGCGGATGACCTGCAGGGCGAAGGTGCCGATGCCGGAGGTGCCGCCGTGGACGAGCACGGTCTGCCCGGCCGTGAGTCCGCCCAACATCACCAGGTTGAGCCAGACGGTGCAGCCCGCTTCCGGGAGCGAGGCAGCCTCGGCGAAGTCCAGCCCATCGGGGATCGGCAGGAGTTGCCCCTGGGGGACAGCCACAAGTTCGGCGTAGCCGCCGCCGTCCAACAGGGCGCAGACCCGGTCCCCGACGGCGACGCCCTGGACGTCGGGTCCGACCTCGACGACCGCTCCCGCGCACTCCAGGCCCAGGATGGGCGAGGTGCCCGGCGGCACGGGGTACAGGCCGCGCCGCTGGCGAAGGTCCGCATGATTGACGGCGGCGGCCGCCACCTGCACCACGACCTCGCCCGGAGCGGGCCGGGGAGCCGTGGCCTCGGCCCATGCGAGCTGTTCGGGGCCGCCTGCCTGGCAGACCGTGATCGCTTTCACGGCGCCTTCCTCAGGCTTCCGCAGCGATGGGGTTGCGCAGCGTGCCGATCCCGGAGATCTCGACCTCCACCACGTCGCCGGGCTGCAGGAACACCGGCGGCTCGTGGAACAGGCCGACACCGCCCGGGGTGCCGGTGACGATGACATCGCCAGGGGCCAGAGGCGTGAACGTGGAGATGTAGGCGATGAGTTCCGGGATGGAGAAGATGAGGTCGCCGACGGAGGCCGACTGGCGGACCTCCCCGTTCACCCGGGTCACCAGGTCCAGAGCCGCGACATCCGCGACCTCGTCTGCGGTCACCAGGGCGGGCCCGAAACCACCGGTGGCCGGGAAGGTCTTGCCGGGCACCCACTGACCGGAGTGCCGCTGCCAGTCC
Source organism: Streptacidiphilus jeojiense (assembly GCF_000719095.1). Classification (GTDB taxonomy): domain Bacteria; phylum Actinomycetota; class Actinomycetes; order Streptomycetales; family Streptomycetaceae; genus Streptacidiphilus; species Streptacidiphilus jeojiensis. Next base: position 12,333 of record NZ_JOEH01000051.1, read on the forward strand.
CGGACGCTGCCGTCCTGGTAGCAGGCGTATCCGGCGATGTGCGCGAAGGCATCCTCGGCCAGGATCCGTCGTCCGCCCGTACCGATGACGACCGCGAGTTCGCCCTCGTAGTCGAAGGTCTCCGTCTCGGCTGGCCGCACCAGCGGCTGGTCGTGGCCGACCTGGGAGTCGGCGTAGCGGGGGAAGACGGTGGGATACGCACTCTCGGGACGCGAGGTCTCCTCCCGGTGCGTGCGGTAGTTGACCCCGGCGCACAGGATCTTCGCTGGATCGGGGACCGGCGGCAGCAGCTCGACGTCGGCGAGCTTCACATCGCCGGTGCGGCCCTCGGAGGCCTCACGGACCTGCTCCAGAGCTCCGGCGGCCAGAACGGCCCGCACCGAACCGAGCTCGGGGTTCAGCAGGGGGACACAGTCGATGACGGCGTCACCGTCGCCAGTAAGCCGTCCGAAGCCTGTCCGCCCGTTGCGGCGGAAGGTGACCAAGCGCATCGCTGCCTCCGTTGTACTCATTGCGTTTACAGGATCGTTTCTATGGGTCAAAAATCGATTCGTCAATAGGTAAACGTCTTTTGGTTCTGCAGTCGTCTCCAGCTAGACTGCGCCCATGGCGAGGCGTGGCACAGCGGTGACACTGAACGAGGACATCTACCGGCGCATCCGCGGCGACATCCTGGCTGGGCGACTCCACCCGGGAGACAAACTCAGTCCCGCCGAGCTGCGCGAGCGCTTCGGCGTCAGCCTCGGGGTCATCCGGGAGGCACTGACGAAGCTGACCGAGCAGAAACTGGTGTCGGCGCGCAGCGGCCAGGGCTTCAGCGTGGTCACCCTGTCGCCCGAGGAACTGGGAGATCTGACCCTGGTCCGCATCGACCTGGAGGCCAGGGCACTGCGGCTGGCCATCGAACGCGGCGATCTGTCCTGGGAGAGCGAGGTCGTCTCGGCCCACCACCGGTTGGCGCGCACCCCGATGCGCGATGCAGACGACCCGGAGCGGACCGGTGAGGAGTGGGCGGCGGCGCACGCGGCGTTCCACGAGGCGCTGATCAGCGCGTGCCAAGTGCCGCTCCTGCTGGACTTCTGCCACACCCTGCGCGCAGCCACCGAGCTGTACCGGCGCTGGTCGGGGCCGGCCGCCGCCAGGCTGTCGGCCAAGCGCGACGTCGGCGGCGAGCATCTCGCGATCATGGAGGCCACCGTGGCCCGGGATGCGGACCTCGCGGCCGAACTGCTGGCCGAGCACTACCGGCGCACTCAGCAGGTGCTGCTCGCAGGCGGCTTCACGCAACCTCAAACGCTGCGTCAGGCGCCGTCCAAGGAGCGGGACTGATGCCGGTGGCGCCCCCCTTGAGCGCCGAGGAACGGCTCTGCACCTAGTCGGCCCCGCTTCGTCATCGCAATAGCCGGCCATCGCGTTCTCGGCGGCACCAGTCGCGCCCGCGGCCTGACGCCTCCCCGTCGGGCCGCGAGCCAACGCTTGATTTCGGGAGCCGGCGCCGTAGGGCGCCATGGCCGGGGCCACGGGAATCAGGTGGCCGCCCGCCCGGGGGGCGGGCGGCGCAGCGCCGTTGCGCGGAGCAGAGCCCGGGGATCCGGCTCGGCGCGGTCGTCCTCGACCGCGGCCAGCAGGGTGCGCAGGGCGTCGACGACGGAGTCCTTGGAGCCCCCCAAGCGCTCGATGAGCTGTCCTTCGAAGCGGGTCAGTTCGTGCAGCACCGGCACGACCTGCTCCCGCGCTGCCTCGGTGGCCTCCGCGAGCATGCTGCGGCCGTCCTGCGGGTTCGGCCGACGCACGACCAGCCGCCTGTCGGTCAGCTTGTGCAGCCGCTTGGTCGTCCCGGCAGCCGAGGTCCACAGCTGGTCGCAGATCTCTGTGGGGCTGACCGGCCGTCCCGCCCGGATCAGCAGCGAGAGGATGTCGAACTCGGCCCGGGTCATCCCGAGGCGCTCCAGTACGTCATCGCTGCGTTTCTGCAGGATCCGGGCGATGCGCAGCACCCGCACGACGACCTCTGCCGGGCTGGTGTCCACGTCCGGCTCCGCCGCTGCCCACTGGGCTCGAATGATGTCGATCGCGTCTGCCATGCCCCCAATCTACTTCGGATGGGAAGAAAGTGCTGTACTAGCGAAGGAAAAACTTCTCCAGCGAAGTAGTCTCCTTGTGAAGGAGGTGGGTGACGTGTCGTCGCGCGCACAGCAGGGTCTCCCGATCGCAGAAGCGGTTCCGCGTCTGGTCGACTTCGTGCAGGTCGGTCCCAACGATGGGGCGCACCGGGTTTCCATACGTTTGGCGGTCTCGGCGTTGATGCCGGTCCTCGCGCTCGCTGCGGCGGGGCGGCTGGAGTGGTCTCCCTATGCTCTGCTGGCCTCCACGGTGGCCGTGTACGGTCGGCGGCGCCCGCCCCGGACCCGGCTGCGAGTCCAGGCAGAGGTTGCTGCCGCCCAGGTGCTGGTGATCGTCGGCGGAGCCGCGCTGGCCCTCGCCCGGCCGGCTCCCTGGCTGCTGGTGGTCTGCACGGCTTTCGTCGCCGCCGCAACCGCGGCTCTCGCGGACATCCGACGGTGGAATCCTCCCGGGGCCTTGTTCTTCCTGTTCGGCTTCGCCGTCTGCGCCAGTCTGCCGGGCACCGATCTGGCCGACGTCGCCGTCGCACTGGCCCTCTCCACGGCTTCTGTGGTGACCGTCCTGCTGGTGACCGCGTTGGATGCGCCGCTCAAGCACGCCAGCGATACCGACACTCCGATACCCGGACCCCTGCCCGGCCGCATCATCGCCGCGCAGGCGGTGGCATGCCTGGGAGCGGGGCTCGCGGCAGGACTGGCTGCGGCCGCGCTCGGCATCGATCGGCCCTACTGGGCCATGGTCTCCGCCATCATCCCGATCATCGGATCCACGACGTCCGCACAGCTCTCGCGAGCGGGCCACCGCTTCGTCGGCACCCTGGCCGGCGTCATCCCCGCGGCGCTCCTTTTCCAGATCCACATGAGCCAGCTGGTCTTGCTGCTGCTGGTGGTGGCACTGATGGGATGCACCGAGGCGTTCGTGACGCGGAACTACGCGGGCGCCCTGGTGTTCCTGACGCCCATGACCATCGCCATGGCGCTGACCACACCAGGAGTGCCCTTGTCCACGCTGCTGGTCGACCGCTGCCTGGAGACCGCGGTGGGCCTCATGGCCGCCGTGGTCGCCATCATCGCCACCCACCGGATCCGCCACCCCCGAACCGCCGACGCCACAGGCTGACGGTCGGGCCGCCGCAGAGGCGCGTGCAATCGCTGCCGCTGTGGGGGGCCTAGCGTATCTCAGGAATACATGATTAGTCATGCAAGTTGGAAGTAGTACGACCGCTCCTCGGCACAGAAAGGCCACCCATCATGCAGTTCGGGATCTTCTCCGTGAGTGATGTGACCCGCGATCCGGTCACCGGGTACACCCCGAGCGAGGCCGAGAGGATCAGCAACGTCGTCGAGATGGCCCGGCACGCCGACGAGGCAGGACTGGACGTGTTCGCGATCGGTGAGCACCACAACCCACCGTTCTTCGACTCCTCGCCCACGACGCTCCTGGCCGCCATCGCCGCGACCACGAAGAACATCGTCCTGTCCACCTCCACAACGCTGATCACCACGAACGACCCGGTCAGGATCGCCGAGGACTACGCGATGCTGCAGCACCTGGCCAAGGGCCGCCTGGACCTGATGCTGGGCCGCGGCAACACCGGCCCGGTGTATCCGTGGTTCGGCAAGGACATCCGCAAGGGCGTCCACCTGGCGCTGGAGAACTACAACCTGCTGCACCGGCTGTGGCGCGAGGACGTGGTGGACTGGGACGGGGAGTTCCGCACCCCGCTGCAGGGCTTCACCTCCACCCCGAGGCCCTTGGACGACGTCCCCCCGTTCGTCTGGCACGGCTCGATCCGCACCCCCGAGATCGCCGAGCAGGCCGCCTACTACGGCAACGGGTTCTTCGCCAACAACATCCTCGCGCCGAACGGCCACTTCAAGCCGCTGGTGGACTTCTACCGCAAGCGGTACGAGCACTACGGGCACGGGCGCGCCCAGGACGCGATCGTGGGCCTGGGCGGCCAGGCGTACATCGCCAAGCGCTCGCAGGACGCCTACGCCGAGTACCGCCCGTACTTCGACAACAACCCGCACGGCATCCGGATCCCGCTGGAGGACTGGACGACGGCCACCCCGTCCAGCGTGGGCAGCCCCCAGGAGGTCATCGACAAGACCCTGGGCTTCCACGATATCTTCGGCGACTACCAGCGCCAACTGTGGGTGGTGGACAGCGCCGGGCTGCCGCAGTCCGCAGTGCTCAAGCAGATCGACCTGCTGGCCGAGGAGGTCGTCCCGGTGCTGCGCAAGGAACTGGCGGCGCGACGTGCCCCGGGCGTCCCCGAGGCGCCGACCCACGCCGACCTGGTGCGCGCCAAGTACGGTGACAAGCCCGCCCGGCAGCCGCGTCCCAACCCCAACCGCGGGGACAACACCACCGGCACCTCGCCCTACCAGGACAGCGACCCGGCCAAGGCCGCTGTCCAGCCGGCGCTGTGACCGGCACCGGCCGGCTCGCCGACGAGGCGTGGGAGAGCCTGTTCCGCGCCCAGGTGGTCCTGGGACGGGAGTTCGCAGCCCAGGACACCTGGGACGAGATCCCACGCGGCGACTACGACATCCTGTACACCCTGGCCAAGGCCCCCGAGGGCCTGCGGATGACGGAGATCAACCGGCAGGTGATGCTCACTCAGCCCGGCATCTCCCGTCTGGTCACCCGTCTCGAGCAACAAGGACTGGTGGAGCGGCAGCCGGACCCCGATGACGCCCGCGCGCAGCGAGTCCGGCTCACCGAGGTTGGCCGCGAACTGCAGCGCCGGGTCGGCCGCCGACACGTACGGCACGTCATTCGGGCCATGACCCGCGCCCTGGACCCCGACCAGCTAAGGCAACTGCGAGAGCTGTGTACCGCACTGACCGCAGCCGCTGAAGCCGCATCCCCCGCAACCGAGAAGGGACACCACACTTCATGACCGCCACTACGGTGAACCACATCGTTCCTCGCACCTCTGTACGCAGCATCGTCGTGGTCAGCGCGGGCATAGGCGATCCGTCCTCGTCCAAGCTGTTGGCCGACCGGCTCGCGCAGAAGACCCTCGACCTGCTGCGCGAGCGCGGCGTCGAGGCACAGGTCGCAACCATCGAACTGCGTGACCTGGTGCAGGAGATCGGCAGGGCCACCGTATCCGGCTTCATCGGGCAAGACCTGCGCCCCGCTGTGGAGCGCCTGGCTACCGCCGACGCGGTGATCGCTGCCACCCCGGTGTACAAGGCAGGCGTCAGTGGCCTGTTCAAGTCTTTCGTCGACCTGCTCGACAACGACCTCCTGATCGCCAAGCCCGTCGCTGTCACCGCGACCGCCGGCAGTGCCCGGCACGCCCTGGTCCCCGACGAGCAGATGCGCCCACTGTTCGCCTTCCTGCGCGCGCTGGTGATTCCCACCGCCCTGTTCGCCGCCCCCGAGGACTGGGCCGACCGCGCCCTCGGCACCCGGATCGAGAGGGCGGCGACCGAACTCGCCGCACTCATCCACAGCGGGGTCGCCACCACCATCGCTGACGGCTCCTGGACCCGCTACCAGCACGAATTCGACAGCATCGCACAGCCTACCGGTGCCGAGGCGCAGGTGGCCTCGCCCGCCGACACCGAGTTCACAGGGATCGACTTCGACTCCGACCTGATGCGCCTCGCCACCGGCGGAACACCTGCTGCCGCTGACAGGTCGTAGTGAGCCGCCTGAGAATACGGTCCGACACCCTGGCAGGGACGCTCCGTTGGGCAGAGGGCCGTGGGGCTGGAGGTCCTGACCAAACGCGAGCACGAAGTCCTGGAAGCCCTCGCCCAGGGGCAGACCAACAGCGAAATCGCCGAACGCCTAGTGCTCTCGGAGTCGACCATTAAGACGCATGTCAGCTGGATCCTCGGGAAGATCGGGGCCCGGGACCGCGTCCACGCCGTGATCATCGCCTACGAGACCGGGCTGGTCCGACCGGACGTCCCGCCGCACAACTGACCCGCGCCGAGCAACTCGGGCTGTCTCACTATGAGCCAGGTGATGCCCAACAGCGCCCCCGCGCATCCCCCGTGCCGCTACACCCTGGTCCACCTGGGGTGGTGTTCGCCGACACCAGGTTCTCTCGCCGACCGGATGCGGCCCTTGGGGAGGAATTTCGTTTGCAGGACCGGCCCGGCCCATCCGGCCAGTGCGCCCATCAGCAACGCCGCTGTGATCGTCCACAGGACGTTGTCGCTCACCCCGGCCCGTATTCCGCCCATCTGCATGCCGAACAGGCCAAGGCTGAGATGGACCTGGCCGGTGGCCATCCACGCCACCGCTCCCAGAACGGCAGCGGTGGTCACACTGAACTTGATCGGCAGCCCGAGGGGACCGGCGAGGAGATCCTGGCGGGGCTTGCGCGGGCGGGTCGTCGAGCCGGTGCGAGCCGCGACCGCGGCGCAGCCCAGGAGTGCAACGAGGGCAACCGCGAGGGCGGCCAGCCACAGCGGCCATCCGGCTGTGGTCAGGGAGTCCAGGTGCAGGGTGCGGTCGTGCTGCCCTGCGAACGGGCTGCCTCCCGTGCCGCCCATCATGCCGGCCATCGGGTTGCCGCCCTGGGGGCTGGCGGGGTGCGTGCTGGCTGTCCACGGGGAGCCGAGGCCGAGCGTCAGGAGCACGATCACGGCGTTCGGAGCGAGCAGCAGAGCGGCTCCAGCCGCGGTCTGCACCCGGCCGCCGGCCACGATTCCGACGAGGGTGAAGACGAGCAGCGGAGCGGCTCCCAGGATGAGAAGGGTGCGCAGGAGAGCGGAAAGCCCAGGCGCCCAGTGGGGTCGGAGCCGGTCCAGTAGACCGCCGAGTTGCAGCCTGACGCGGCGGCTGATCAGACACCCCACGGTGAGAACGACTGCCAACCACAGGACGCTGCCGAACATGGCCGATACCGGGTCCACGTGGTAGCCCACAGCGAGTCCGTTCGCTCCGCTGCCGAGGAGGCCGCTGAGGGGGCTTCCGCCACCGGTAGTTCCTGTTGCGGAACCACCGGCGCCCAGTCCGCTCATCGCCGACTTGGGGAGCTTGAGCGTGCCCGAAGCGAGGCCGGCGACGATGGTGAGGCTGATGCTCGCCGCGGTCACTGTCCCTGCGATGCGCACCGCCAGCTCATTTTCGCTGAGCTGAGGTAGCCGCCGGGAGAACACGAACCAGAGCACGAGTGTGCCGAGCAACGTCACTCCCAGCGGCATCAGGTCGACGGCTCCGCTCACCGTCGGGCTCATCCCCCCGCCGAACATGCCCCCCATCCCGGTGGCCTGTGAACCTGTGCTCGACGCGGTGGAGTGAGCGCTGACGGCGCCTCCGACGGCCATGGCGGTCACGGCCAGAGCAAGGGACCGGGTCGAGCCCACAGATCCCGCGTTGACCAGGGACAGGGCGAGGACGGAGAGGAACAGCATGGCGGTGACCGCGCACAAGGACGCGGCCGCGCCCTCCAGGGCGCTGCGCCACAACAGGGCCGGGGCCGGCCTGCGGCGTGGGGGTGTGCGGCGCGCCTGGGACCGGGGGCGGGGTCGGGAGGCTGGAGCGCCTGCAGGGTGAGGACGGGATGCGGCGGGGGACATGGAGGGCACTCCGCTTCGAGGGGTACTGGGCGGCTTTCAACGGTCGGGAGGCGGCGGGCCCGGTGCGTTGCCGGGCCCGCCGCGGGCCTCTTGGCTGAGGCGGTCGGGCCGGCTGCCGAGGTCGCGTCCGGCAGAGAAGCAGGGGGCTCCTTGCCGGACGCGACATCGCAGGTGCGCGTCGGTGGTCAGCTGTGCGCGGGCTCGGCCTCGGGGGCTGGTGTCGCCTGGCGGTGGACCAGCTTGGAGGGCCACCAGTTCCATCGGCCCAGCAGCAGCACGGCGGAGGGCACCAGCAGGGTGCGGACCAGGAAGGTGTCCATGAGGATGCCGAGCGCCAGCCCGGTGCCGACGTCGCGCAGCTGGTTGTTGCCGTTGTTGGCGCCGTTGATGGCCAGGACCGCGAACGTGCCGGCCAGGACCAGTCCGGCGGAGGTGACGGTGGTACCGGTGGCGTTCAGGGCCTTGCATACGGCCTCGCGCAGCGGGAGGTGGTGGGCCTCCTCGCGGATGCGGGTCATCACCAGGATGTTGTAGTCCTCGCCGAGGGCGAGCAGGAAGACGAACATCAGGAAGGGGAGGATGAAGACCAGGCCGCCGGAGTGGTCGAGCTTGATGAACAGCAGCACCGCCAGGCCCAGCGAGGAGAAGTAGGACAGTGCGACCGACGCGATCAGGTAGAGCGGGGCCACGAGGCTGCGCATGACCAAGATCAGCAGCAGGCCGATGACGGCGATGGCGATCGGGATGACGCTTCCCAGGTCGTTGCTGGAGGTGTCGCTGACGTCGTAGAGGCCGGCCGCCTGTCCGAGGACACCGCTGTCGGTGGCACCGATCTTCTGGGCGACGGCGGTGGTCTTCGCGCGGAGGTCGGGGACGGCGTTCATAGCTGCCGAGGTGTCCGGGGAGCCGGCGGTCAGTTCCACGCGGAACTGGACGGTCGTGCCGTCAGGGCTGACGTACTGGGCGGTGGAGCGGTACGCCTGGTACTGGGCCACGGTGAACTTGCCGTCGATCAGCGCGGCCCCCGTGCCCGTGCCGCCTGCGGCCTTCGCTCCCGCTCCGGCCTTCGTGTCGGCGGGTGAGCTGTTGCCGCCGGCCGGGTTCGCCGCTGTCGAGCGGGTTGGGAGCGGGGGTGTGGGGGAGAGTTTGTCCGCGGGGCCGAGCGCGGTGTGCATGTCGGTGTAGTCGGCGGCGGTCAGGTTGACGCCGTTGGGGGAGAGCGGTCCGGTGACGTTCTTGAACTGCGAGGCCGACTGCAGCTGCTGTTGGGCGTCGGCGAGCGCGGTGGTGTCCGCCCAGGCGGATTGCGGCAGTTGGAAGACCAGCATGGTCGGGTTGGCCGTGGTCCGTGGGAAGTGCTCGGTGAGCAGAGCCTGGCCTTGGGCGGAGTCGGTGCCGGCGGGTGCGCTGGTGCCGCCGCTGAAGCCCGCGGGGGTGTAGCCGGTGGAGGCGGCCGCGAGGGCGCCGAAGAAGGCGAGGCCGATGCAGAGGGTCGCCACCGGGCGCTGCACGATGCTCCCCGAGATCCGGCCCCACAGGCCCGTCTTGGGGATGCCGGGCCGGATCCGGCTGGGCCAGAACACCGCCCGGCCCAGGATCGCAAGTAGCGCGGGCAGCAGGGTCAGCCCGGCGAGCAGCATCAGGCCGATGCCGATGGCGAGCGGGATGCCGAGGTTGGAGTAGACCCCGAAGCTGGCTGCCAGCAGTGACAGCAGGGCGGCGATCACCGTGCCCGCGGAGAAGGTGATGGACTCGCCGACCTTCTCCACCGCCGCGACCACGGCCTCCTTGGGCGCGGTGCCGGCGCGCAGCTCCTCACGGACTCGGAAGACCAGGAAGAGCCCGTAGTCAGTGCCGGCTCCCAGGACCAGGACCACCAGCAGCACCGAGGCGAGCGAGGAGATGCTCAGGCCGTGTACCGCCGCTTCCGCGATCAGCGGGCCGGACATCAGCACGACCAGCAGCGCGGGCAGCAGGGTGACCAGCGGGGCCAGAACGGCCCGGAACACGAAGGCGAGTACGACGATGATCAGCAGCAGGGACAGCCCCTGGGTCTGGCTGCTGCTGTTGCCGGACTGCTTGCTGTTGTCCACGTCGGTGGCCACGGGGCCGGCCAGGTGCGACTGCAGGCCGCTGGGCAGGGAGGTCGCCGACACCGCGGACCGCAGGTCTGCGACGATCGTGGTTTCCTCCTGCTGCTTCTGCCCCCCGGTGGCGGAGAGGTTGGCCAGCACCTGGAGCTGTTCGGCCTTACCGTCCGCGGACCTGCCGGTGTCCTTGACCTGGTGGACCGACGGCTCCTTGTCCAGCTTCTGCTGGAGGCCGGCGATGGCGCTCTCGTCCGCTGCGGTCAACTGGCCGTCGCGGGCCACGATCACGGTGATCGAGGTCAGGTTGCTGGGCTGGAGGTTCGAGGCGAGTGTGGCGGCGTGCTGGCTGGGGGCGTTGGCGGGCAGGAAGCTGGTGTTGTCGTTCTGGGTGACGCTGGACAGCGACGGCAGCAGGTGGACCACCGCGATGGCCGCGCCGACCCACAGGGCCACCAGCGGCCATCGGAACCGGACCGAGAACCGGCCGATCGCGCGGAAGACGGAATGCAAGGTGTTTCTCCTCGTCGTGAATCCCCCAGGGCGGGGCGTCGCCGCTGCGGTCGCGGCGGTACGCCTGCACGCCCGCGCAACCGGACGGACCAAGGAGGCGGAGCGCAGGCGAGCAGGCTGTGCTCAACCCTGCCCGGGCGCCGACGGGGCCCGCGTCCCGCTCAGGTCGGTTTGCCCGTACCGCGACCGCGGTATCGGGTCCTGTCACGCGCTACCCCCACCGTGGTGCCGTGACCGGTACCACGGCATGAAGCCCGGGGCCCGCCGGCCGTTTAGCGTGGGTGCCATGGACGGTTCCACCCGCAGGCCACTTGCTCCCCCCGCCGCTGGCTGCGCCCGGCAGCGAAGCCGGGACATCGCCGGGGCGGCGGGAGTCGCCTGCCTGCTCCTGGTCAGTGCCCTCGCCGCGAAGGCCACCGGTGGAGCCGAAGCCCTCGGCCCGACCCGTCAGGCGACGCACCTGACCGGGTGGCTGCTGGCCGTCATCCTGGTCACCTGCGTCGCGCTGCCCTGGCGGCGGCGCCGACCGCTGACTGTGGTCGCCGTGACCACCGCTGGCGCGGCCGTCTACCTGGCGGGACGCGGCTCTCCGCCCACCCTGCTGATCGCCCCCATGATCGCGCTCTACCACCTCGCGGCCACCTTCGACCGCCGCAGCGCCCTGGTCTACGGGCTGCCGGCGGTGGCCGTCCTAGTGGGCTCGGTCGGGCTGCTGCGTCCCGGTGTCTGGTACGACCCGATCATCCTGGCGGTGACCGCGCTGACGCTGCTGGCCCTCGCCGCAGGGGACGCCACGCGTAGCCGTCGGGCCGTGCTGGCCGCGGCCCAGGAGCGGGCTCACCGCGCCGAACACGAGCGGGACCTGGAGTCACGCCGCCTACTCATCGAGGAGCGGCTACGGATCTCCCGCGACCTGCACGACCAGGTCGGCCACCAACTGGCCCTGATCCACGTGCACGCCGGAGCGGCCGACTACGTCCTGGACGAGCAGCCCGCCCAGGTCCGGGCCTCCCTCGCGCACATCCGCGACGCGGCCAAGACCGCGCTTGAGGAGCTCAAGGACACCGTCGGCCTGCTCCGGGAGCCCTCCGACGGCATCCGGCCCACCGAGCCCACGGTCGGTCTCGACGCCCTCGACGAGCTCGTCGAGACCTTCCAGGCATCCGGCCTGCCGGTGGAGTGCCGCCGCGAGGGCCGGCCGGGACCGCTGGCATCGGCTGCGGACGTGACGGCCTACCGAATCGTCCAGGAAGCGCTGACCAACGTGTGCAAGCACGCCGGGTCCGTCCGCACCACCATCGGCCTGACCTACGAGCCCGGACGGCTGCGCATCGTCGTCGACAACGAGGGCCAGCGGCTTGGGCCGCTGAGCGACCAGAGTGACGAGGGACGTGGCCACGGCCTGCGCGGCATGCGTGAACGCACGCAGATCATCGGCGGCAGCCTCGACGCCGGCCCCCGCGACGCAGGCGGGTTCCGCGTCAGCGCCACGCTCCCGCTCTCCCCTGTGCCCGACCCGGCCGAGCAGTTCGCGTCGGCCGGGGGCCGCTCATGAGCATCCGCGTGCTGCTGGCCGACGACCAGGCCCTGCTGCGGGCCGGCTTCAAGGTCCTCATCGACGCCACTGCGGGCATGGATGTCGTCGCCGAGGCCGCCAACGGCCACGAGGCCGTCCGGCTCACCCGGCAGAGCAGGCCGGATGTGGTCCTGATGGACATCCGCATGCCCGAACTGGACGGGATCGCCGCCACCCGCATGATCACCGGCGACCCGGACCTGGCTGACGTCCACGTCCTGGTCCTGACCACCTTCGAGACCGACGACTACGTCTACCAGGCCCTGCGCAGCGGAGCGAGCGGCTTCCTGGGCAAGAGCGTGGGACACCGCGAACTCATCGACGGCATCCACACCGTCGCCCTGGGCGACGCGCTGCTGACACCGGTCGCGCTCAGATCGCTCATCACCCGGCTGCTGCCCCGACAGGAGCTGCAACAGACCCCTCACCCGGCCTTGGAGCGTCTGGCGACGCTCACCGAACGCGAGCGCCAGATCCTGGTCCTGGTCGCCGCGGGCCTGTCCAACGAGGACATCGCCACCCGACTCGACGTCAGTCCGCAGACCGCCAAGACGCACGTGAACCGGGCCATGTCCAAGCTCCATGCCCACGACCGTGCCCAACTCGTGGTCATCGCCTACGAGACCGGACTGGTCCGGCCCACGCACCTCACGCAGTGAGGTGCGTGCCGCACCTGGCGGACGCGCACCGCGCTCGCGGTACGCCGCAGAGTCACGCATACCGCGGGCGCGGTATGCGTGTGGCAACCAGAGGTGGACGCGCGCGGCATCGGGGGCGGGCAGGCTGGTGCGCAATTCGCAGTGCCTTTCGTCCGCAGCGTCACCAACACACCCTGTTCGGGAATTCCCGCAAGAATTGGGCCCGTCGCTGTTTCTGGCATGCCGGAAAACCGCCCGGTCGGTGACGCCCTGACGACATGGCCAATAAGCGCCAGTCACAGCCGTTGCCCCGAAAAGTCAGCCGTCCCTACCGTCCTCCGGTACCGGTGCACGACGTGTACCGCGTCCCCCCACGGAGGTTCCACACGTGCGTGCAAGAAGAACCCTGCGCGCAGTGGCCACAGCCGCTGCCGCACTGGCAGCGCTCATAGTGCCGCTGTCATCCGCAACTCCCGCCGCAGCCACCCCCGCGGCTGGTTCCCCGTACTCGGCAGCCCAAGGCCAGACCCCGGCGCAGACCACTGCCGACCAAGGCATCACCCAGCACCCGGTGCGCAACGCGTGCGACACCGCGCCGAAGACCGGATTCGCACGCTGCTTCGCCGAGGTCCGCACCGACGTCAAGGGACACATCGGCCCGTCGGCCGCCACGGACAGCGTCGCCGGCTACGGTCCGGCCGATCTGGTCAGCGCCTACAAGCTGCCCTCGTCATCGACGGCCGGCACCGGGCAGACGGTCGCGGTCGTGGACGCCTACGACGACCCGAACGCCGCCGCGGACCTGGCCACCTACCGGTCCCAGTACGGCCTGCCTCCCTGCACGACGGACAGCGGCTGCTTCACCAAGGTCGCGCAGGACGGCAGCAAGCACTACCCGGCCCCGAACTCCGGTTGGGCGATGGAGATCTCCCTGGACCTGGACATGGTCTCGGCCACCTGCCCGAACTGCCACATCCTGCTGGTCGAGGCGAACGACAGCTGGCTGCCGAGCCTGGGCGCCGCCGTCGACGAGGCCGTGGCACTGGGCGCCAAGTACGTGTCCAACAGCTACGGAGGCAGCGAGGACCCCGCGGATGTCACCGCGGAGAACAGCTACTACAACCACCCGGGCATCGCGCTCACCGTGAGCAGCGGCGACAACGCCTATGGCGTCGAATACCCGGCCGCCTCGCAGTACGTGACCGCGGTCGGCGGCACCTCGCTGACCCCCGACACCTCGGCCGCCCGGGGCTGGCACGAATCAGCCTGGTCAGGCAGCGGCAGCGGATGCTCTGAATACGTGACCAAGCCCTCTTGGCAGAAGGACACCGGCTGTCCCGGCAGGACCGTGGCGGACGTGTCGGCCGTCGCCGACCCGAACACCGGCGTGGCGATCTACGACAGCTTCTACACCAGCGGCTGGGCCGTCGTGGGCGGAACCAGCGTCTCCGCCCCGATCGTCGCGGGTGCCTACGCGCTGGCGGGAACCCCCGTCGCCGGCACCTACCCCGCCTCCTACCCGTACGCGAACACCAAGGCCCTGTTCGACGTCACCGGTGGCCTCAACGGCACCTGCACCCCGGCCTACCTGTGCACCGCGGGCGCTGGCTACGACGGTCCGACCGGCCTGGGCACCCCCAACGGCGTCGCCGCGCTCACCACCGGGCCGCACGGCAGCGTCACCGGGACGGTCACCAACGCGGCCACAGGCAAACCGATCACTGGCGCGGTAGTCGACGCGGGGCAGCAGTCCGCAGTCACCGACGCCGCCGGAAAGTACACCCTCACCCTGCCAGCGGGCAGCTACAGCCTGACGGTCAAGGACTTCGGGTACGCCACCCGGACCGTCGGCGGCGTGGTGGTCAAGAACGGCGCGGCCACCACCCGGAACATCACGGTCAGCGCCGTCAAGAGCACCACGCTGACCGGCAAGGTCACCGACGGATCCGGGCACGGCTGGCCGCTGTCAGCCAAGGTGAGCGTCCAGGGTACCCCGGCGTCCACCTACACCGACCCGGCGACCGGCCGCTACACCCTGACCCTCCCGGACAACGCCGCCTACAAGATCGTCGTGGATCCCGCCTACACCGGCTACCAGCAGACGACCACGGACGTGACGGTCGGTACTGCCGGCGTGGCAAGGGACGTCAGCGTGCCGGTGGACGCGTACACGTGCAGCGCCGCGGGCTATCACCTGTCCTACGACGGGGCCACGCAGACCTTCGACTCCACCTCGACGCCGTCCGGCTGGTCGGTTGCCAACGCGACCGGCACCACCTATGGCTGGGAGTTCGACAACCCGGAGAAGAACCAGAACAACACCGGCGGATCGGGCAACTTCGCGATCGCCACCAGCCTCAACTACGGCCCCGCCGGCAATGAGGACACCGAGCTGACCACACCGGTGACCGACCTGAGCAAGGACTCCTCGCCCTACCTGCAGTTCGACTCCAACCTGCTCGGCGGCTTCTACGACCAGCAGTCAGCCGACCTCAGCGTGGACGGCGGTGCCACCTGGACCAGCGTGTGGTCCAAGACCGGCGACGCAGGCGCCCCGGGCCCGGACCAAGTGGTGATCCCGCTGCCGACGGCCGCGGGCAAGAGCCAGGTGCAGGTCAGGTTCCACTACTACAGCATCAATGGCGTGTACTGGGAGCTCGACAACGTGTTCCTGGGCAACCGGACGTGCACCCCGACGGCGGGCGGCCTGGCCGAGGGAACCGTGCACGACAGCAACACCGGGGCCGGCGTCGACGGCGCCACCGTGACGGCCGCCGGACAGAGCACGACGACCGGAGCCGGACCCGCGGCCGGCTCGTTCTCCCTGTTCCTCCCGGCCACCGGCAGCCAGCAGTTCACCGCCGCGAAGACCCACTACGTCACGGGCAAGGCGACCGGCATCCTGGCCGCGGACCAGGCGACCCCGGTCAGCCTCACGATGCAGGCCGGACGGCTGACCGTCTCCGGACCGGTCAAGGCCACGGTCGCCATGGGCAGCAGCACCACCAAGACGATCAAACTCACCGACACCGGCAAGACCCCGGTCCACGTCAAGCTCTACCAGGCGCCCGGCACCGTCACCGTCCTCGGTGCCAACCCCGACGTGAACGGCGCGCCGGTCCAGCGCATCAGCGGGACGTTCAGCCCGCTGCCCGCTTCCCGCCTCAAGAAGCCCACCAGCACGCCGGCACCCTCGGCACAGCCCTACAACACCCCGTGGACCCCGCTCGGCAACCACCCCACCACCATCATGGACAACGCGGCGGCCACCGACCCGGCCACCGGCCTGGTGTACTCCGTCGGCGGCTACGACGGCCTGTTCATCACCGACGCCGCCTACGCGTACAACCCGGCCACCAAGGCATGGAAGACCCTCCCGCCGATGCCGCACACCAGGGAGGCCGCGCAGGCCGCGTTCATCAACGGGAAGCTGTACGTCGTGGGCGGCTGGAGCGTGGTCGGCGGCTGGGACATCCACACCATCACCATCCCCCAGGTCGACATCTACGACCCGTCCACCAACACCTGGTCCACCGGCGCGAACAACCCCAAACCGTACGCCGGCGCGGCGGCCGCCGTGGTGGGCGCCAAGCTGTACGTCGTCGGTGGCTGCGACCCGGACAACTGCGGCCACACCGACGTGCAGATCTACGACCCGCTGACGAACACGTGGGGCAGCGCGGCCAGGTACCCCGAGTCCATCGCCTGGGAAGGATGCGGCGCCATCAGCGGCCGCATCTACTGCGCCGGCGGCTCGAACACCACCGCGGACACCACGGACGCCTTCACCTACAACTCGGCCACCGACCGCTGGACCCAGATCGCCTCGCTGCCCATGGACCTGTGGGCGATGAGCTACACCGCGGCCGACGGCAAGCTGCTGCTGTCCGGCGGTGTGACCAACGGGTTCTCGACCGTCACCAACCAGGGCTACGCCTACGACGCCGCGCTGGGCGAATGGGCGGCGCTGCCGAACGCGAACACCACCGTCTACCGCGGCGGCGGCGCGTGCGGCTTCTACCGGATCGGCGGCTCACTGGGCGGCATGGCCCCGGTCAACACCGCACAGCAACTTCCCGGCTACGCCGACTGCGGGACCTCCCAGGTCTCGTGGCTGACGCAGAGCAAGGACGGCTTCACCGTCAACCCGGGCGCGTCCGTCACGGTCACCCTCAAGCTGAACGCAGCCGGCAAGTCGGTGTCCCAGCCGGGCGCCTACACGGCGCAGCTGCTCGTCACCGACGACACGCCCTACGCCGGCCAGCGAGTCAAGGTGACAATGAACGCCACCCCGCCCAAGACCTGGGGCAAGATCACCGGCACCATCACCGGACTCGCCTGTGCCGGAACCACGCCCCTGGCAGGAGCCACCGTCCAGATCACCTCCGGAGCGACCAGCTACACCCTCAAGACGGACGCCAACGGGACGTACGCTCTCTGGCTCCCCGCCAGCAAGAACCCGCTGACCGTCATCGCCTCGCGAGACGGCTGGCAGCCGCAGGCTGCCAGCCTCACCGTCCGGCAACAGCAGACCCTCGTCAAGAACTTCGCCTTGAAGCCGAACGTGGCGTGCTGACGAGCAAGCCCAACACCGCATGAACCGGCGGCCGAGGCGCACTCCAGCGCCCCGGCCACCGGCAGCACAGCACTCTGGACCGGGACCCCGGGCGAGGGGACGCATGAACAAGCCGTCGCTGCTTTCTCCGCTGGCACATGGAAGTTGGATCATGCTCGAAGCTCTGGGACTGAGCACGGCAGAGGAGGCCGCATACTCCTGGCTCCTGGATCGGGGCCCCACCGCGGAGGAGGAGTTCATCGAGCGGCTCACCGGTCTCGGGCCCACCGACGGCGAAGACGGTACCCTCGCGACGCTGGTGGCGAAGGGGCTGGTGACCCGCCTCCCCGGGATTCCCCGACAGGTCACCGCCTCCCCACCTGAGATCACACTCGAACATCTCGCCCACGCACGCGAGACAGAACTGCACCGGGCCAGGCGAGCGATCGTCGACCTGCAGAACCGCTACCGGCTCAGCTCGGCCAGGGACTCCTCCCATGAACTGGTCGAGATCCTGCACGGCTCCGAGGCCATCGCCAGCAGAGCAGAGGTCATGGTGAGCAGCACGCGCACGGAGTTCTTCGGCATCGACGCACCACCGCACCACGCCAACACCTCAGTGCCGAACCCCCACGAGCTCCAACTGCTCGCCCAGGGCGTCAGATGCCGGTCCATCTACGACAGCAGGAGCCTGGAAATACCTGGCTACCTGGAGGTCGTCGAAGAAATGATCAGCTCCGGCGAAGAGGCTCGAGTGATCGACCGTGCCCCATTGAAGCTCGCGATCTCCGACCGCACCTTCGCCCTCGCACCCCTGGAGAGCGACATGACCAAGAGGGCCGGCATGCTCTTCATCCGCAAGTGCGGACTGCTCGACGCCCTGGCCGAACTGTTCGAGTCCGTCTGGGCCCGCGCGATCCCGCTGAACCTGACCGGCACCTTCGACACCGGCTACGGCGCCGACGGCCGACCGGGAGACGACGACCGCAGGCTGCTGGCCATGCTCGCCTCTGGCCTGCCCGACGACAGCATCAGCCGCGCCCTGGGAATCAGCCACCGCACGATGCAGCGCCGCCTGCACCGGCTGCAGCAGCAGCTCCACGCCCCCACCAGGTTCCAGCTGGCCATGCAAGCCTGCCGCCGAGGCTGGCTGTGATCACCCACTGGATGATCCGCCAGAGCAAGTGCACAGAACACCCACCTCCGCTAGGCCATACGGACGTCCGCGGCTGCGACCCCTGCACGGGATACCTACCATGACACTCAGGTTGAAGATGGTGACTCTATGCAGTCAGTTCAGATCACCCAATCGACCGAACAGACGGCAATGGGGACGCGAGGGAGCGGATACGACATGCAACCAGGAGTCCTCACGCTTGCGCTGATCAGCATCGCCGGCCTCGTTGGCTACCTGGGACTATTCGTCGCGCTGCACCGTCTGCCCACCGGATACAGCCCCGTCCGGCATGCCGTGAGCGACTACGCCGTAGGCGATTCCAAGTCCCTGTTCGGCAAGGCCCTGGCGCTGTCGTCCTTCGCCGTCCTCATACTCGCCCTCGGCCTCACCTGGGAACCCGGCGCTCCGCCGCTCGCCACGAGCAGCCTCGTCTTCCTCTACCTAGTGCCCGCCATGCGCGTCGGCATGATCCTCTTCCCCACCGACCTCGAAGGCGAGAAACTCACCCCCACCGGCCGCCTGCACTACCTCTTCGCCATCGCGGCCTTCGGCTTCACCTACGCTGCGATCTCCGGCATGACCCCGGACCTGACTCCTCTCGCGCCCTGGCAGTCCGCACACGTCCTCCTCAACGCGCTCCAGTGGGCATGCCTGGTCTCGCTCGTCCTCCTCGTCGTGACCCTGCTCCCACGCTTGCGGGGCACCTTCGGACTCTTTGAACGAGCATTCCTGGTCAGTACGAACCTCTGGCTGCTCACCGTCGGCGTCTGCCTGGCGGTCAAAGCTGCCTGACGAGGTCGGGATTAGACGCAGGCAGGCCCAGGGTAAGCCTCAAGTCTCTGTCCATTTGACAAGGAAAAATGTCATCTTGACAGCTTGTGTCGGCGACGGGTGAATCGTGACCCAGTATCGGCGGGTGAAGGTTGACCCCCACTGCGTCAGTTGATGTTGGTCAGTCCTGCGTGTTGGCTGCGGGGACGCGGCCGAGGTCGCGGTTGCGCAGTCGGTAGCTGTCGCCTTTGAGGCTGATGACTTCGGCGTGGTGGACCAGGCGGTCGATCATGGCGGCGGCGACGGTGTCGTCGCCGAAGACCTCGCCCCAGCGGCCGAAGGGTTTGTTGGAGGTGACGATCACCGAGGCGCGTTCGTAGCGTCCGGAGATGAGTTGGAAGAACAGGTTGGCGGCTTCGGGTTCGAAGGGGATGTAGCCGACTTCGTCGACCACGATCAGCGGGATGCGCCCGAGGCGGGTGAGTTCGTCGGCCAGGCGTCCGGCGTGGTGGGCATCCGCCAGGCGGGTGACCCATTCGGCGGCGGTGGCGAACGCGACGCGGTGACCGGCCTGGCAGGCGCGGATCGCCAGTCCGGTGGCCAGGTGGGTCTTGCCGGTGCCGGGCGGCCCCAGGAAGATCACGTTCTCCTTGCCCGTGACGAAGTCCAGGGTGCCCAGGTGGGCGATGGCCTCGCGTTTGAGGGAGCGCTGGTGGTCGTAGTCGAACTCCTCGAGGGCTTTGCGGGCGGGGAAGCGGGCGGCGCGGATGCGGCCCTCGGCGCCGTGCGCGTCGCGGGCGGCGACCTCGCGTTGCAGGCAGGCGGCCAGGAACTCCTCGTGGCTCCAGTCCTCGGCGCGGGCGCGCTGGGCCAGGCGTTCCACGCAGTCGCGCAGGGCCGGGGCCTTCAGCGCACGGGTCAGAAACGCGATCTCGGAGGCGGTGTCGCGGCTGGGCTTGGCGGTTGCGGCCATCAGGCGACACCCTGCCCGCGGCCGCCCTCGATCACACCGAAGGCCCGGTCGTAGTCGCCCAGCGAACGCTCTTCGACGTCCAGGTCGATGCCCTGGGAGCCGGTGGAGCGCGGCCGGTGGGCCTGGGCCCGGGCGGTCCTGGCGGCTTCGGCATGGGCCGGGTCGGTGATGCTCTGGTGCCTGGCCCAGCACCGGGCATGGCGGGCGACCTCGGTGTTCTCGCAGGTCACGATGACCTGGTCGAGGTCGGCGGCGACCTCGACGCGGCGGCCGACCGCGAGCGGGTGCACCGAGTAGTCGACGGTGTCCACACGCACGTAGTGGTCCCGCGGCAGCCGGAGCGAGGCCTTCCACCAGCCCGGCGGGGAGATCGGGGGCAAGGGCAGCATCCGGGCCCGGTCGGCCTCCAGGCGGTCGGCGGGACGGGCCTGCAGAGTGCGGTGGACGCGCCGGTTGGCCCGGGTCAGCCAGTCCGCGAGCTGGATGTTGAAGTCGGTCGGCGAAGCGAAGACCCGCCCGGGCAGGAACGAGGTCTCCAGGTAGCCGTTCGCCCGCTCGACCAGGCCTTTGGCCTCCGGATCACCCGGTCGGCACTGGACGACCTTGACGCCCAGCAGGCCCGCGAAGGCCGCGAAGTCGCCGGTCAACTTGGGGCGCCCACCCTGCCAGGAGCCCACCGCTCCCTCGTTGTCCCAGACCAGGGCCCGTGGCACCGCCCCGAGTTGGGTCAGCAGCCGCCAGTGCCCGGCGATCAGGTCCGGACCGCTGCGGGTGGGAACCATTCGCGCCGACAGCCACCGCGAGTAGCCGCAGACCATCACCAGCACCGGCGGACTGGCACTCTGCCCGAAGCCCAGCGGGATCTCGGCCGGCGGGAACCACAGGTCGCACTGCGCCAGCTCACCGGGTTCGTAGGTGGTGCGCGAGGCCGGGTCCGTGGGCCGGTAGACCGGCCGCAGGTCCCGCACCCGCTCCTTGAGGACCGTCAGCGAGCGCTCCCACCCGATCCGCTCGGCGATCACCGTCGCCGGCATCTCTGGCCACTGCTCGAGCAGGGCCCTGATCTGCGGCTCGACCGCATCCACGATCGAGCCCTTTGCCGCGCGCCGGTACTTCGGCGGCTCGTTGTCCGCCACCGCCCGCCGCACCGTGTTCCGCGAGATCCCCAACTGCCGTGCGATCGCACGGATCGGCATCTGCTCGGCCCGGTGAAGACGCCGGATCTCCGCCCAGTCCTCCACACTGATCACCCTTCCTCCCGGCCTGGTTCAACGATCCAGGCCCTCGAAGGGGGTCACATTTCAAGCGTCGCTACTGGTCCACTTTTCACCCGTCGCCGACAAGCTTGGAGTGGCTGAGGAAGAGTGGCGCTCGATACCGATGCAACAGGTGTGTTCATGCGCCCGCCGTACTGACCAGGGGACGGTCTTCGCCCGTGGGAGGTTGGCCAGAAGCAGAGATCGACGCCTGGGTGGAGGAGCACATCGCTCGTTCGCCGGCCTGGTCCTCGGAGCGGTGGGCCAGCATCCTCGCCATCCTCGGCAATGGGGAAGAGGCGTGATGCGTTAAGGCAAAGGCAGTCTGGCCGCGCGGGGCCAGGGGCTCGACCCCTGGCCCCGCCGCTGGTGCAACCCACCTGTGCCCCGCATCCGGGCTCGTCGCGGGCCGGGGGTGTTTCGGTGTGGCTCATTGGCGGCCGGTGAGTCTTGTTCGTAGGCGCTGGGGGTTTGCGATGCAGTCCAGCCAGTAGAGGTATGGCAGGAGGGCGAAGTCGTGGGGGAGTTCTCCGGTGTGTGACATCAGGAGGACTTCGTCGCGTCGTCGTCCAGCATCGTCCTTGCCGCCGAATCCGTGGCTGGTATTGCGAAGCACGCGAAGGTACTGCTTGGTTGCGTTCTCCAGCGAGACGGTGACGGCTCCGCCGTTCTTGCTCGGGATGGCCACCCCGCCGCCGGAGACATGGCTGCTGGGGAGAAATCCGTTCTGGCACTCACGCAGGGCTTCGACGGCCCGCCGTGCTGACGGGAGCAGTACTGCTGCTACTTCTGCGGGCAGGGCGCCCTCCAGAGCGTGCAGGACCCGCTCCGCCTTGGTCAGTTCGAAGGCGTTCTCCAGACTGGAGACGACCTTGAGCCCTTCGAGGGTGTCGAGGGCAGCGAAGGCGAGCAAGCGCCTGCTCGCGGGGTCTCGCTGGTGCGCGAGCACCGCTTGAACGCGCTTTCCTGCCTGTTCGAGGCTGAGGAGCGTTTCGAACTGGCGTCGCGGGCGGTAGGCGCCAGCGGCATCTCTGAAAGTCGCAGGGTCTGTCGCCACGGACAGCAGTTCGTTGAGGTGGTCGGCCCACCAGGCCAACGTGGAACTGATCTGTGTTGCAGCGATCGGTGGGCAGGCGGGGAAATTGCTGGGACCGGAGGGCATGAATTGCTGGATGAGTTCCGCCGGGTCGGGCGTCTGACCGCCAAGCGGCTTGCCCAGGCTGAGGACGGTGACGCCTTGCTGACGGGGGCCCACGATCGACCAGAGGTACGGGCTGTGGCACAGGAACAGCGGTGCCAGGTAGGCGTCGCGGGTGACTTGGATGTCCGTCTGAAGCATGGTCCCTGAACCGAAGGCAAGTTGGCCCGTCGGCGTCGGCGGTGTAGCCAGCAGGGCGGGTTCTTCTTCTATTCGGAGCAGGACGCGAGCAAGTCCGGAGCGCCACGACACTGCTGGGTCGAAGCTGACGAAGTAGGCGGCCAGATCGGGGAACAACGGCTTCGCCTCGTCGGTCTGCACGCTCTTCAGGCTCTGAAATGCGCTGTCAGCAGCCGAGATGAACTCCTCGTCGCGGGCCAGGGTCAGGCTCATATGCAACCAGTTCAACCGCGCCAGCAAATTCTCCGGCGAGGTGCTCTCCACGAGCTCGTGGCGCTTATGTGCCACGAGCTCAGGGGACACGGTGTTGGGCACCCTGGACGCCGGCAACCGCCGCAGCCGTTCCCACTGGGGGCCGCCTCCCGGCGGGGCAATTTCGATCAACCGCACGAGGCGGGCGGTTCGGTGTTCATGGCGCTCCAGGGCCTGCACGGACCAGCGTTGTTTGTCCACGTCGACCGGCGTGATCTTCAGCTGGGCCGTGTGGGCGAACCCGAGGATGTCGTTACCCCAGAGCCATGGGGGTAGCTTCGCCTGAACGGCCTCGGCAGATTGCAGAGTGTTCACGCTGTGAGGCTAGTCATCTCCTGTGGGTGATGGCATTGGTTTTCCGCGGTACGGCTGTATGGGCGGCCAACGGGAAGGCAGCTCTGTCCGGCATGACGAGGCGTAGGCCGGTGAGGGCGGCGGTCAGGGTGGTCAAGGCGGCGATGGCCAGGCTGGTGCGCAGGCCGGCCAGGATGTGGTGTTGGTTGGCGATGAGTGCGCCGAACACAGCGACGGCGAGTGCGCCACCGAGTTGGCGGCTTGTGTTGAACACGCCGCTGGCGGTGCCGGTCAGGTGGGCAGGCACGCTGTCAACCAGTTGTGCGGTGGTCGGGGGCATGGCCAGCGGGCCGCCAAGTCCCACTGGGAGCATGAGCAGTGCCAGTACCCAGGTCGGTGTTGAGGACGGCGTCAGCGCGAGTACCGCCAGGCCGACGGTCATCAGGAACATTCCCGTGACGATCGGAAGCCGGTGTCCGTAGCGCTCGGCCACGCGGGCGGAGAGCGGGTTGACGAACGCGGACAGGATCGTCATGGGCACGAACGCCAGACCGGTTGCCAGCGGTGACAGGCCGCGCTGCTGCTGGAGGTAGATGCTGAAGACGAAGACCATGCCATAGAACGCGACCATGAAGGCGAAGCCGGTGCCGCAGGCCACCAGCACGGTGCGCGTGCGCAGCAGCGCTGGCGGGACCATCTGGTGCGCGGCCCGGCGCTGGGTGCGGACGAAGACCATGGCTGCGGTGAGCGCCAGCAGTGCTGCTGCCCATACCCGTAGGGAGCTCGGTCCTTCGGACCCGGCCCCGATGGCGGCGAAGGTCAGGGCTGCCATAGCGACCACCGCGCTGCTCTGGCCCAGGGCGTCGTAAGGCGTGCGGTGGCGTGATGAGCGTGCAGTGAAGGCCAGCAGCGTCAGGGCGAGTGCGCCGACGGGCAGGTTGATGAAGAAAATGATCCGCCAGCTGATCAGGCTCGCCGCGCCGCCGGCGACCGGCCCCGCAGCGGAGGCGACCGCCCCGCCCACCGCCCACAGCGCCACCGCCCGCCCGCGGCGTACCGGGTCCGGGTACGCCTCGCGGATCAGCGCCAAGCTGGTGGGCATCACGGCCGCGGCCCCGGCCCCCTGCACCATTCGCGCCGCGATCAGGACGGGCAGAGAGGGGGCGAGCCCGCAGACAGCCGATGCGGCGACGAACACGGCAAGCCCCAGCGCGAACGCGCGGCGGGCCCCGATGCGGTCCGACAGGGAGCCGGCCGACAGCAGCAGCGCCGCGAATATCAGGGTGTAGCCGTCGAGCACCCACTGGAGACCGGTGATCCCACCGCCCAGGTCCTGACGGACGGAGGGCAGCGCGACGTTCACGACCAGGGCGTCCAGCGTGATGACGAAGAATCCCAGGAGCGCTGCCGCCAGCGCGGCCCCCGGCCGCACCGTTCTGGCACTGCGCCTGATCACGTCCGATTCCAGCTTCGCTGATGTGGGACCACCGTCGGTTGCGGGGGAGCGCAGCGCGGGGATGAGCAGTCGGCGGACAACTGGTGACGCCCCCATGGAGGTTCACCCCTTTCAGTGTGAGGAGCAGCCCGCAGGCGGATGCGGTCGGTGCTGGGTCACTTGCCGACCAGGCTCATGTGGTGGGCGTTGTAGCGCTCGCCTTGGACGCCGAGGCGGGCTGCGGCCTGGTCGAGGTCGGCCTTATCGTCGGCGGACAGGGCGACGCCGGTGGCGGCGGCGTTCTCCTGCACGCGGGCCAGCCGGCGCGTGCCGGGGATGGGGGCGATGGCCGGGTGCTGGGCCAGCAACCAGGCAAGGGCGACCTGTCCGGGGGTGGCGTCCTTGGCGTGGGCGAGGGCGGCGACGTGGTTCACCAGGGCCTGGTTGGCGGCGCGGTTGGCCTCGCTGAAGCGGGGGATGGTGGTGCGGACGTCGCCGTCGGCGAAGGCGGTGGTGGTGTCGACGGTGCCGGTGAGGAAGCCCTTGCCGAGGGGGCTGAACGGCACGAAGCCGATGCCCAGTTCGGCTAGGGTGGGCAGGACTTCGGGTTCGGGGTCGCGGGTCCACAGCGAGTACTCGCTCTGCACCGCGGTGACCGGGTGGACGGCGTGGGCGCGGCGGATCGTTGCGGCCGATGCCTCGGAGAGTCCGAAGTGGCGGACCTTTCCGGCGGCGACCAGCTCGGCAACGGCTCCGGCGACGTCCTCGATGGGGACGTCGGGGTCCACCCGGTGCTGGTAGAACAGGTCGATCGTGTCGGTGCGCAGGCGGCGCAGCGAGGCGTCGGCGACGCGCTTGATCTGCTCGGGCCGGCTGTCGAGGCCGACGGAGGTGCCGTTCTCGATGCGCCAGCCGAACTTGGTCGCCAGCACTACCCGTTCGCGGACGGGGGCGAGGGCTTCGCCCACCAGTTCCTCGTTGACGTAGGGTCCGTAGACCTCGGCGGTGTCGAAGAGGGTGACGCCCTGGTCGACGGCGCCGCGCAGGACCTTGATCATGTCGTTGCGGTCGCCGGGGTTGGGGCCGTAGCTCTGGGACATGCCCATGCAGCCCATGCCGATGGCCGAGACCTCCAGGCCCTGGCCGAGAGTGCGCGTGTGCACGGGGGAACTCCTTGTTGAGGTGGTCGGGGATGTAGGGAGGGGCGGTGCCGGTGGGCTCAGGGCGTGAGGAGGGCCTTGATGGCGCGGCGCTCGTCCATGGCCCGGTAGCCCTCGGCGACTTGGGACAGCGGCAGGTGGAGGTCGAAGACCTTGCCGGGGTTGATGGCGCCGGCCAGGACGAGGTCGATCAGCCGGGGCAGGTACTGGCGTACGGGGGCGGGGCCGCCGCGCAGGCCGACGTGGGAGTAGAACAGTTCCGTGCCCTCGATCTCCACGCCGTGGGGAACGCCGACGAAGCCGACGTTGCCGCCGGGTCGGGCCGAGCGCAGTGCCTGCCGCATGGAGTTCGCGTCCCCGACGCACTCCAGGACGCGGTCCGCGCCGATGCCGCCGGTCATCTCCTTGATCCGGGCCGCGCCGTCCTCGCCGCGCTCGGCGACGATGTCGGTGGCGCCGAACTCCCGGGCCAGGGACTGGCGGGAGGCGTGGCGTGACATGGCGATGATGCGCTCCGCGCCCATCTGCTTGGCGGCGATGACCGCGCACAGGCCCACTGCGCCGTCGCCGACCACGGCGACGGTGTCGCCTGGCTGCACGTGGGCGGCTGCGGCGGCGTACCAGCCGGTGCCCATCACGTCGGAGCATGCCAGCAGGCTGGGGACCAGGTCGGCGGAGGGCGGCTCCGGGGTGGCGACCAGGGTGCCGTCTGCCAGCGGGATGCGGATGCGTTCGGCCTGGCAGCCGCCGGCGCCGACGAACTCGCGGTGCAGGCAGTTGGTCTGGTAGCCGTTGCGGCAGTTCGGGCAGGTGTTGTCGCTGGCGAAGAACGAGCCGACGACGAACTGGCCGGGCCGGATGGCGCGTACTTCGTCGCCGACCTCCTCCACGACACCGACGTACTCGTGGCCGAAGGGGGTGGGCTGGTCGGTGGGGTTGATGCCTCGGTAGTTCCACAGGTCCGAGCCGCACACGCACGTGGCGACGGTGCGGATGACCGCGTCGGTGGGCTTGAGGATCTGCGGCTCGTCGCGCTCCTCGAAGCGCACGTCGCCGGGGGCGTACAGGACTGCTCCGCGCATGGTGGTGCCTTCCGGTCGGGGGCTCAGGGGGTGCGGGTGCTGTGGCGGGGGCCGGTGTACTGGGCGTCGGTGACGTGGTCGAGCCAGGCGACGTCGTCCGTCTCCCACAGGGCGATGTGGACCATGAAGCGGTCGGGGGCCGCGCCGTGCCAGTGCTCCTCGCCCGGCGGGGTCCACACCACGTCGCCGGGGTGGGCTTCGAGGATGCCGCCGTCACGGGACTGGATCAGGGCGATGCCCTCAACGATGTAGAGGGTCTGGCCCAGGCCGTGGGAGTGCCAGGCGGTCCGCGCGCCCGGCGCGAAGCGCACCACGTTGGCGCGGGCCCGCGAAGGCTCCTCGCCGCGGTAGATCACGTCAGCCCAGGCGTCGCCGGTGAACATCTTCTCCGGCAGCTTGAGCGTCGGCTGCTTGCTCAAAAGCTCCATGGTGCGGTTCTCCTCGTGCAGGTGGTTCGGGGTCGAGCGGAGGTCAGGAGGCTGCGCGCTCCTCGGTGATCCGCTTCAGCTGGGTGATCGCGCTCATCGCGGTAGGCCATCCGGAGTAGAACGCCAGGTGGGTGATCGCCTCGGACAGCTCCTCGACGCTCAGCCCGTTGTCCAGGGCCAGGCCCAGGTGGTAGCCCAGCTGCTCGCCCCGGTACAGGGCGACCAGCGCGCTGACCGTCACCAGGCTCCGATCCCGCGGCGAGAGCCCCGGGCGCTGCCACATGTCCTCGAACAGGACTTCGTTGCTGACCTCGACCAGCTTGGGCGCGATCGCGGCCAGCTCCTTCGGCGCGGACATCTTCGGCACGGCGCATCTCCTCGTTCAGCGCAGCGAGCAGGACGGACCGCGACGGGTGCCGGCGAGCTGCCCTCTGGGAGCCAGGTGCTCCGATTTCGATGAAACCCCAGATGGATAGGGCGGGGGAGGGTCTGCTCTTACAGGTACTGACAGGACCCCCCACCCGCGGGCGGTCCGACCTAGCCTGGAAGGCGTGAGCACCCAGAGCGACATCCGCGAGTTCCTGGCCTCCCGCCGAGCCAAGGTCACCCCGCAGCAGGCCGGCCTGCCCGCCTACGGCGGCAACCGGCGCGTGCCGGGACTGCGCCGCGAGGAAGTCGCCCTGCTCGCCGGCGTCAGCATCGACTACTACGTCCGCCTGGAACGCGGACACATCGCCGGAGCCTCCGAAGAAGTCCTCGACGCCGTCGCGCGCGCCCTCCAGCTCGACGACGCCGAACGCGCACACCTGCACGACCTGGCCCGCGCCGCCGCCAAGCGCCCCACACGAACCACCCGCCGCCCCCGCGGACCCATCCCGGACAGCCTCCTGCGCGTCCTGCACTCGATGACCGACGCCCCCGCCTTCATCCGCAACGGCCGACTCGACATCCTCGCAACCAACACCCTGGGCCGCGCCCTGTACGCACCCCTGTTCCCCGACACCACCGCCCGCACCACCAACATCGCCCGCGCCCAGTTCCTCACCCCCCAAGGGCGCGACTTCTTCCCCCACTGGGACACCTCCGTCAACACCACCGTCGCCCTGCTGCGCACCGAGGCAGGCCGTACCCCGCACGACAGCGAACTGACCGGCATGATCGGCGAACTCGTCACCCGAAGCGAGGAGTTCCGCACCGTCTGGGCCCGGCACAACGTCCGCCTGCACTACACCGGCCGCAAGTCCTTCCACCACCCCGCCGTCGGCGAGATCACCCTCGACTTCGACGCCATGGAACTACCCGCCCAACCCGGCCTGACCCTCAGCGCCTACACCGCCGCCCCCGGCACCCCCGACCACGACACACTGCAACTCCTAGCCACCTGGGCAGCCACCACCAACGCCGAGGCCAACCAAGGCCAGACCGCGCCCAGCGAGCAGGGGAGTACCGGCTGAACTGCCCATTCCATGGTCGCGCTCGCCACATCCTCACCATCCCCGCTGGCTGTGACGTGTACCCCCAGCTCTCCCGGCCGTCCGTGCATAGCGGTGTTCGGTCGCCAGCTTTATTGACTGATCATCAGTTTCGTTCTGCCTCGGCCCTGGCAGACTCGAAGTGAGCGTCCCTCTCTTTCCCAGAGGTACTCAAACCCGCCGCAGTGGTTGAGTGCTTCCGGCGCAGAGAGGGTGCGGGGCTAACCGTCGAGGGGAAGACCCTGGTGTGCCGGGAGTTTTGGTGCGCTGGTGGTAGCGGCGGCTGGCTGTCCGGCGAGCCGGCCCGGTGGCGGCGAGCCGTGCCCTGAAGGGACCGCACTCCGCAGGAGGATGCGCGCGCGTACGCCGGGTGCTCGTGCGCGAGCCGCTAGTGGGCCTACTCATCCACATCCTTGCCACCAGTGCCGTCTTCAGCGGCGCCTACGTGACCTGCATCGTGGTCGCCACCTTGGTCGCCTGCCTCGCCAAGACAGATTCCCAGCGCCGCGACGGCAGACGCGCCCTGGCACTCCTGCTGCTCCACCCGATCGAACCCCGCAATCCGAGGATTCGAGCGGCGAGGCGTAGGGAGTGATCAATTCATTGTGGACTGCGTGATTCGGGCAAACATGGGCAGATGGCTCCGACCACGTGATGGCGCAGTGCGTTGGGAAGCGTCGGTGTTGCCGCATGGATTGGTACGGTCGCGGTGCGGTGGTTGCAACAGGCGAGTGTGCAACGCTGTTCCCTGTGAACCGACTTGGGGCCATGAGCTCGCCATATCTGCAACAGCACGCCGGGAACCCGATCGACTGGTGGCCCTGGTGCCCGGAGGCGTTCGCCGAGGCAAAGAGGCGAGATGTCCCGATTTTGCTGTCTGTGGGATATGCGAGTTGTACCTGGTGCCAGTGTACGTACAGAAGCAAGAGCTTCTGACCTGGCGTTATGTCAGGAGGTAGCGACGTGAGCACCAGCGGTGATGGACTCGAAGCGGAGATTGACGCTTGGGTGGAGGAGCACATCGCCCGATCCCCTGCGTGGACCCCGGAGCAGTGGGCGAGCATCCTTGCGCACTTGGAGTCCGGTGAGGCCGCCAAGGAGTGACCGGCCATGAGCAGAGGGCGGAGAGCGGCCCCCAGAGCCTCCGCCTCCTGCTTGTGGGTCGATGGGTGGGGGTGCCCTCGCGGGCGGCGCCATTTTGCCTCTGGCCCACGCAGCTGCGGACGGCTGTTGGCTCGCACCACGACCTCGGCCAGCCGAACGGTCCGTAGCATCGACGGGTGAGAACTACGAACGTGGTGAGCCTCCAAAGCCGCAGTGCGATCCGAGCCAAGTGCTCTGCGAGCCTGAAAGTGGCTGACATCGAGGTCTGCTGGGCCAGCGGGGGATTCGAGAAGGCCCACGCTGTAGAGGCCGGTGAACGCGTACGAAGCCGCGCGTTCGATGCCTATGCCGGCGCAGTGAACTGGTCGGATGAGGACCAGGTAGCGGCTGCCCTCTTGGTGTTCGAGCGAATGCTCCGCAAAGTAAGGGGAGAAGACCGGCAGCAAGGTCGTTCGGTGGATGACTTCCAGGAGGTGCGCCGTGCCTTCGCCGAGGACGGATACCAGATCACCGAAGGGCTTCAGATTCTCCGGTTTGGAGCCGAGCGCCCCGAACACGCGACGTCGGCCGGCGAATCGTATGCTTCCGCGCTGCGCATCCTGCGCAACGCTCGGAACCAGATCGAACGCAGCCCACGACTCACCGAGCTGCTGGACGAGGAGCTGATTCGAGACGTTCTGCTGGTGGCGCTGAACGGTCACTTCGAAGGCCGTTCAACGGGCGAGACTACGAATCACCGCGGAAAGACCGACATCCTGGTCAGGATCTCAGACCTCAACGTTCTGGTCGCTGAGTGCAAGGTCTGGCGCGGGCGGCAGGGCGTACTCGATGCCCTTACGCAGCTTCTGGGCTACCTGAGTTGGGCTGACACCCATGCTGCACTGCTGATCTTCATCCGCACCGGCAACCCTGGAGAGACGGTGGCCAAGGCGGTCTCCGCATTGGAGCAGCACTCTGCTTTCCTGCGGGTGGGGTCCGTTGACGAGAACGCAAGGCAGGTGAACGTCGTGGTGCAGTCGCCCGTCGATGCTGCCAAGGAGGTTGAGATCGCCCTGATCCCGTTCGTGATCGCTTCGCTGCCACGTTGAGGGCTCGCGGTCGAGTTGCCAGGTTCAGGTTGAGCGGTTGAAGTCACCAGACCTCGGGACCGCCACTCCTCCAGCGAACCAATTCCGGATCGGTGATGTCTGGGTCGTCCAACCCGGCTCGCCTCAGGAACTCCTCTACGTCGCCGCGTTGGAACGCGTACCCCACCAGCTGGTGCCGGACCTCGACTCGGCGCGCGCTGCGCTCGCCGAACGTCGGGTGCGGCTGGACAGGGTGAACAACCACCGGCGGGTCGGTCGGGGCGTCCTGGGTTCCTTGCTCGTCCACAGCATCAGCTTCACCCCCACTTCGCGCCTCCGCACGCCGGGCAACGCGCCGCGGGTGACGGTACGCCGCCGCTAGTCTGGCGCGTATGGGCAAGCACTCCCGGCCGGACCCGCGCAACGAGTCAGAACTGCCGGACGACGTTGACCCGGCCGACGAGGCGCTGCTCTACCCCTACATCCGGCGCCGCCGACCCCCGCTTGCTGGACGGAGAATCCACCACCCGATCAACGGCGGCGCCAGCCATGTCCGTCCCGACGAAGCCAGGCTGCTGCTCGAATGGGACGGCTTCGCCTACCAGCCGGGCGGAGTCGCGGTCAGCCTGGCGGAAGCCCACAAGTGGGCGTCGAAGGGCGTGTGAGTTCGGCCCCGCGGCACCAGCCCACCCGCAGTTCTCGTCACTGCACGATGCGCCGGAAGGCCACGGCTTCCTTGTTCCAGTAGCCGTCATCGAACTTGGTGATCTCGATGTTCTCGCCAGTCCGGGGGGCGTCAATCACAAGATCATCCCCCAGGAACATGCCGACGTGACCGGGGTTCGTCGGCGTGCCGTCGCTGCCGGCGGTGAAGATCAAGTCGCCCGGCTTGAGGTCGGAGGCGTTGTAGACCGGCGTGCCGTCGTTGACCTGTGTGTAGGTGGTACGGGTGATCGTGACGCCTGCGGCCTGGTAGGCCATCATCATCAGGCCGGAGCAGTCGTAGCTCGGGTCTCCTGTGCCGCCCCACTGGTATGGCAGGCCCAGCTTCGAGACGGCGAACTTGATGGCGGTCACCACGGCGACGGGAGTGCCGGTCGGCAGGGTGAACCCTTCGGGGAGGCTGACGGGATTGGTGATCGCTCCGCCGTTGCCGTCACCGTCGCCGCCGGAACAGTTCGTGGCTCCGCCGCTGGCTGCGGCGACCAGCTGGCGCGCCAGGGACTCCCACTTGGCGTAGGCGTCGGGATAGGCAGACTGCTGCACGTCCTGGGCTGCCTGGCCCACAGGCAGGTTCTGCCAGTTGGAGACTTGGACGAGGCGGCTGTAGAACGCCTTGCTCGCGTACACCGGGTCCATCAGCTGTGATGGCGACCCCCACCCCTGGCTGGGCCGCTGCTGGAAGAGTCCGATGGAGTCGAGGTCGCCGCTCGGCAGATTGACGAGGCTGCTCTCCTGCATGGCGGTGGCGATGGCGATCACCGCGGCCTGCTGGGGAAGGTTTAGGTCGGCGGAGACCTGGTAGATGATCTGGGCGTTGCTGACCTGCTCGCTGGTCAGGCTGACGCCGCCGGCCGCGGGCGATCCAACTGTGACCGGTGTCGAGCAGTTGCTCGTGCCAGCCACGGCGGCAGGGGTCACCGCTGTCGCCCCACCCGCGGCGAGCGCGATCGTCATCACCAACACGATCGGCGTTGCGATCCCGGCCCCGATGCCGAGCGCAGCCTTGTTCATGAGCCCCCCTTCACAGCCAGGCCACGCACGCCCACCGCCTTGGTGGAGTGGCGCAGCCTGATTCACCACAGCTAAGGCGTGGGGCAGTAAAGATAGGCAGGATGCGAACAGAGAAGTCAACTGAAGTTTCTCGAAATGTGGACTTCCATGCGCTGGTGTTCAGCAGCGGGGGATTGAAATGGAGCCCAATGTCCGTATTGCACCACTGGTGATAGTGGCGCTGCGTGGCCGGAGGCCAGTGATAGCGGGCGGCGGGGCGGGGCGATAACGATCTGAAAACAGACGAGCCCCCCAGATGGGGGGCTCTACGTATTCCTCGACAAAAACATTCAAACGGACATAGTGGGCAAGTTGGACTCTATCCGGACTGCTCTGGCTCGTCCTCGTCGCCGTAGAGACCTTCGATCCTGCGAAGGGACCGCGCCAAGTCGAGCAGGGCGGCGCTGCTGGCGGGCGAGAGGCCGTCGGCTTGGCGGGCAAGCTCGCGTATCGAGGGCTTCTGGAGCGCCTGGGCCAAGTGCAGTTCGGCGCGTGAGGGCGCCTCCTGCCTGGCCTCGTTGAAGAAGTCCAGGCGCACGTTGAACAGGGCGGCAATGGCCGTGATCCGGCTCAAGGTCGGGTCCGTGCGCTTCCCGGTCCTCAGTTGCCAGAGGTAGGTGGGCGAGATGACCGAGCGGCCGGCGCGGTCGTTCATGCGCTTCGCTGCTTCGGGGTTGGTGTACGGCTTCTGGTCCTTCGGGTGCACGTTGCTGAACAGATGGTTGAGCTTCGCGGCAAGAAATCCGTGCTCGCTGCCGTCTTCGCGCAAGTCTTCCTGGTCCTCTGTGGTCATGGTCGGCGTTCTTCTCCCCTCGATCGCCATCGGGACATCGTTGCGCACAGTGATGGCCACCCGCCATGGACTACGCTTTGTATAGATGTGACCTCGATCACACGAATTCCAGTTGACGGCACATCTTTATTTCTGACTATTGTTTGCCCACAGCTCATTAGCCAGAGTGAACACGCCAGTCGGGCGCACTGTGGGACGAACGGGCTTTCCTGTCAGCAAGATCACGGCGCGGGGGTGGCCGACCGGACCGGCGTGGGCCGATCCGGGGCGGTTCTACCGATCCGCTGCGTTTGGAGCCCACATGTCTCTTCCTCTGCACGTCGCGCACGCTGCGCACACCCTGCTGGCCGGAGCGGTCAGCAACCCGGCCCCGGCCGACCCGACCAACGGGAGCAAGGGCACTACTGAGGTTGTAGGCGTGGTGTCGTCATGGTGAGTCCGGTGCCGGCGAGGCATCCGTCGATGAGGTCGGGCCGGTACTGGACTTGGCGAAGGCCTCG
>NZ_JOEH01000052.1 GCF_000719095.1 Streptacidiphilus jeojiense
CTCCGGGCGCTTCCTTCGTTTTCCACCGTACCAGACCGTTTCCGGCCCGTTCCGACGAGTGAAACTCTAGCGGAATTTCTCGGTCCGAGCCAATTCCGCAGTTTTCCCGATAAACGGCATGCCAAAGAAGAGCCATGCCGTCTCATCAGGGGTTTCGCCGCCACCGCTGTCCGCAGGGCAACTCGCAGAACGTTACGGCAGCGGCAGCCCCACTGCAAATCCGCCCCAGTGGCTCGGCCTCAGCGGCCGGCGAGGGCGTTCAGCTGCTGACGGTCCAGGCCCGTGGCCTTCTCCGCCTCGGCGGTGTCGACCGCGCCGCAGTCGAGGCCGCGGAGCAGATAGCTGCTGAGCGCCTTGGCGGTTGCCGGCTCGTCCATGACGTCCCCTCCCTGTCGGGAGACATAGGCGCTGAGGCGGGCGGCGGCCTGGTCGAGGCCCTCGCGGTAGAAGGAGTAGACCGCGGCGTAGCGCGTCGGCAGGTGGCCGGGGTGCATGTCCCAGCCCTGGTAGTAGGCACGCTCCAGCGAGCGTCGGACCAGCCGGTGGTGGAGCTGCCAGGCGTCGCGGACCTGGGCGGCGTCACCAGTCGGGATCACATTGGTGGAGCCGTCGGAGAGGCGGACGCCCGTCCCGGCCGCGGCGACCTGCATCACGGCCTTGGCGTGGTCGGCGACCGGGTGCTCCATGCTCTGGTAGGCCGCGCCCACGCCGCAGGAGGCGCTGTAGTCGAAGGTTCCGTAGTGGAGTCCGGTGGCCCTGCCTTGCGCGGCGTCGATCATGCGGGCCACGGTCGCCCGGCCGTCGGCGCCGAGGATCGACTGGGTGGTCTCGATCTGGATCTCGAAGCCGATGCGACCGGCCGGCAGTCCGGCCGCCCGCTCGAAGTCCTCGACGAGCCTGACCATGGCGTCGACCTGCTGGGTGTAGGTGACCTTGGGGAGGGTGAGCAGCAGCCCCTCCGGCAGTCGACCGCCGCCTGCGGCCAGCAGTTCGGTGAGGAAGAGGTCGAGGGTACGGATACCGCGGCTGCGGACCGCCGCCTCCATGCACTTCATCCGGATGCCGACGTACGGCGGAGCCGTCCCGTCCGCCACGGACGCCGCCACCGCTCGGGCCGCCCGTACCGCTGCGGCGTCCTCTTCCGCATCGGGGCGGGGGCCGTAGCCGTCCTCGAAGTCGATGCGCAGGTCCTCGACGGGTTCGCGTTCGAGCTTGGCACGGACCCGGTCGTAGACCTCCTGGGCGAGCTGGTCGGCGGGGCGGCCGACGATTCCGGCCAGTGTGGCCGCGTCGGGGGCGTACCGGTCGAGCAGGGCGAGGGCCTGACGTCCCCAGTCGTCGACCAGCTCGCCCACCCCCGTCCCGGCGAGGGCGTCGGCCGGGACGTACACCGTGTGGACGGGCTGACGGGTGCTCGGCTCGCCCGGGTAGCGGCGCGAGAGCTCCGCGTCGACCTCGGCGAGGGCGCCGTCGACCTCCTCCCGTACCGCGTCGGAAAGAGTCGTGCCGTACCCCGCACCGTTCGCCGGGTCGTCATGACGCGCCATCGCGTAGCCCTCCACACTTTCAACAGTTTGTTGATGCGAAGGTATCGGCGGGTCCGGAGGGCGTCAATGGGTGACCTGCGGCTGAAGGCCGGGTTCCGGCGATATCCCATTGACGTCCGTCCGTGGTCCGGGCCATCGTGCCCGGATGCCCGTCGACCCGCGCTCCGCCCTCGCCCCGCTCCGGCATCCCGCCTTCCGCCTCCTCGTCGCCGGGCGCTGGGTGAACACCCTGGGCAGCGGGGTCGCCCCCATCGCGCTGGCGTTCGCCGTCCTCGACCTCACCGGATCGGTCAACGACCTCGGGCTGGTCGTGGGCACCCGGTCGCTGTTCAATGTCGTCTTCCTGCTCTTCGGCGGCGTGGTGGCCGACCGGCTCCCGCGGCACCTGGTGATGGTCGGCTCCGGGGTCCTCAGCGCGGCCAGCCAGGCGGCGGTCGCCGCGCTCGTACTCACCCACTCGGCGAGCATCCCGACCCTGCTCGTGCTCTCCGCCGCGAACGGCACCTTCGCCGCGTTCGCGCTACCGGCCTCCTCCGCCCTGGTGCCGCAGACCGTTCCGGAGGAGCTGCGGCAGTCGGCCAACGCACTCAACAGCATGGCCGGCAATGCCGCACAGATCGTCGGAGCCTCCCTGGGCGGGGTGCTGGTGGCCGTCGTGGGCCCTGGCTGGGGGCTCGCGGCGGACTCGTTGAGCTTTCTGCTCTCCGCGCTGCTCTTCCTGCGGGTACGGGTGCCCAGGGGTTCGGCCCGGCCTGCGGAGGGCAGCAGCCTGATCGGCGAACTGCGGGAAGGGTGGCAGGAGTTCACGGCTCGGACCTGGGTGTGGGTGGTGGTGGTCGCCTTCGGCTTCATCAATGCCGCGCTGGTCGGTGCCACCTCCGTACTCGGGCCGTCGGTCGCCGACGCGACCTTCGGCCGCTCCTGGTGGGGCGGCGTCCTCGCCGCCGAGACGGCGGGCATGGTGGTCGGCGGACTGGTCGCGCTGAGGCTTCGCCCGCGTCGGCTGCTGCTGGTGGGCGTGGTCTGCGTGGCGGCCGAGGTGACGCTGCCGCTGGGACTGGCGCTGCGCGTCCCGGTCTACGCCCTCACCGTGGCCGCCTTCCTGTGCGGGATGTGCCTGGAGCAGTTCGGCATCGCCTGGGAGACCTCGCTCCAGCAGGAGATCCCGGCGGACCGCCTGGCCCGGGTCTACTCCTACGACATGCTGGGCTCCTTCGTCGCCATCCCGCTCGCCCAGGTCACGGTCGGTCCGCTGGCCTCGGCCTTCGGCGTCCGCGGCACGCTCCTGGGCGCAGCCGGAATCATCATGCTGAGCACCCTGGCCATGCTCGCCGTCCGCGACGTCCGGGTCCTGCGCGCGGCCTCGCCGGTCCGAGCCCTCCAGACCAGCACCACTACCGAGACAGCGGCTCCAGCGGCAGGTGCAACGCAGCCGGTCACTCCCCCGCTGGCCTGACCCGGAGGCGACCCTCAGCCCCTCAGTCCAAGCGAATGTGCCTGGCACTGACCCAGGCCCGGCGCAGACGCCCCCGTAGCTGGCTGCCCGTGTCGGGAATGAGCGAGAGTCCGCTCACCCGGGCGATGTGCTCGGCGACCTCGCGGACCGACAGGTGATCGGTCCACAGCTGCTCGCCGAACTCCTCACCGCGCAGTCGCTCCAGGCACACGTCGATCTTGGAGACGGCGAAGCTCTCCCTCCGCAGTGGAGCGTCCTTGCCCGCCACCAGTTGCAGGGCGTGCCCGAGGCCACGCTCCCGCAATCGTCGGAGCACGGTCTCCCGTTCGGCGAGCAGTGCGAAGTGCCGGACGTCATGCCCTCGTTCCCGCAGGCGGCCGACGGTCTCCCGGAAGTAGACGGGCTCCACCACCGTCATCGGAACGATCACGGTGCCGTCGTACTTGCTCAACGCCAGGTCCAGCACCTCGTACACGCCCTCGCGCCAGGCCGCGAGGTCCTGGAAATCCCCTCGTAGCTGCGGCGGCATCATCCGCTGCAGTCCGAATCCGACGTCTTCGGGGTCGCAGATGACGCTGCCGGGCAGCCGCCGGTGGAGTTCGTGCGCGGTCTGCGTCTTGCCGCCGCCGAAGTGGCCGTTGATCCACAGAAGCATGGGCAGACACTACGGCGGAGCAACACGCGGATCCAGGCAACACATGAAGGATCTTTCATATGTTCGGGTATCGTGGTGATCGAAGTCAACGGAGGAGGAACCGGTGAGCCCCATCCGCGAGCAGGCGCATCAGGAGCCGGGCCACGGTCATGCCGAGGGCGGCGCCCACGGCCGGGCACACGATCACGACGACCCCGAGCACGACGACAGCCACGGTCACGAAGGGCCCGGCAACGGCAGTCACGCCGGCCACAGCCACGGCGTCTCCGCGGACGCGGACCGGCGGTACCTGAAGGCCGCGCTCGCGCTGATCGCCGCCTTCATGCTCGGCGAGGTGATCGTCGGTGTGCTGGCGAAGTCGCTGGCGCTGATCTCGGACGCCGGGCACATGCTCACCGACGCCGCCTCGCTGGTGCTGGCCCTGGTGGCGATGAGCCTGGCCGCGCGGCCCGCCAAGGGCGCGCTCACCTTCGGCTTCAAGCGCGCGGAGATCCTCTCGGCGCAGGCCAACGGGATCACCCTGCTCGGCCTGGGCGCGGTCTTCACCTACGAGGCGATCCGCCGCCTGATCAGCCCGCCCTCCGTCGAGGGCGGGATCGTCCTGGTCACCGCGCTGGTCGGGATCGTGGTCAACGTCCTGGCCGCCTGGCTGATCTCCCGGGCCAACCGCAGCAGCCTCAATGTCGAGGGCGCCTACCAGCACATCCTCAACGACGCCTGGGCCTTCATCGCCACCGCCCTGGCCGGACTGGTCGTGATGCTGACCGGTTTCAACCGGGCCGACGCGATCGCGACGCTGGTGGTGGCCGGGCTGATGTTCCACGCCGGGTACGGGCTGGTGCGCGAGTCCGGACGGATCTTCCTGGAGGCGGCGCCGCCGGGGCTGGACCCGGACGCCATCGGTGCGGAGCTGGCGGCGGTGCCGGGCGTGGTGGAGGTGCACGATCTGCACGTCTGGACGATCACCTCGGGGTACCCCGCCCTGTCCGCACACGTCCTGGTCCGCGGCGACCAGGACTGCCACGCGGTGCGGCTGCGGCTGGAGCGGACCCTGCGCGACCACCACCGGATCGAGCACAGCACCCTGCAGGTCGACCACGCCACCCCGGAACTGCTCCAACTCGGCGTGCTGGGAAAGCCGGGAGCCGACGGCCCGTCCCCGGGCCACTGCGCCGACCCGCACGGAAGTTCTCACCGTCCTGTTACCTGAGCCGCCGGGCGGGCCGGGGCGGCCGATCTCCTCGCGCCGTTACCAAGCTGTAATTTTCTTATATGGTGCATATCGGTACAAAATAAGATCATCGTCTCAGCTTTGAGCTGCACACTTACGGGACGCTAAGCAGCGCACCTACTAACGTGACCGCCGCGGGGACCGTACACGCTGTTTCCAGGGCAAGCCGGAAGCTACTGAGGACCGATGACACAGAAGAAGCCGTCGAACGCCGACCGGCGCCGTATAGCCCAGGCGAAGATCGCCGAGCAGCGCCGCATCGAGGCCCGTCGCCAGCGCAGGATCACGATCGCGTGGGTCGTGGCCGGAGTGGTCGTCCTCGCCGGTGCGGGAACCGCGGCCACTTTCGCCATCTCCAGCACCAACAAGGACAACGCCAAGGCCGCGGTCGCCAAGCAGGCGTCGGACCCGTCGATCGACAAGAGCAGCAACCTGCTCGCCACCACCGCGGACCAGTCGACCGGTGACACCGTGGACGGTGTGGTCAAGAGCAACTCGATGGAGACCACGGTCTACCACATCCACGCCCACCTGCAGATCTACGTCAACGGCGTGCAGAAGAACATCCCCTACGGCGTCGGCATCATGCCCCCGTACTCGCTCAGCGGCTCGGGCTCCTCGGCCTTCGTCAGCGGCGGCAGCAAGTTCTACTTCCTGCACACGCACGACGAGACCGGCGTCATCCACGTCGAGTCCCCCAGCAAGCAGGAGTACACCCTGGGGAACTTCTTCGACCTGTGGAAGCAGCCGCTGAGCACCACCCAGGTCGGCCCCAACAAGGGCACCGTGACGGTCTTCGTGGACGGCAAGAAGTACACCGGCGACCCGACCGCGATCAAGCTGACCGCGTACGAAAAGATCCAGCTCGACGTCGGTACCGTCACCCCGTACAAGGACTTCACCTGGCCGTCGGGCTACTAGTCGGACCCGGCAGTCAGTCGGGCGAGCAGTCGACGCACCGGGCAGGACGACCGGGCAGGACGACCGAGCAGGGAGCAGCGCGCATGGACGCCGAGGCAGACGCCGAGGAGCTGGAACTCGCCGCGCTCGAGCAGGAGGCCGCGCTGCTGGAGGCCCGCGGCCGCCGGCAGCGCGGCGGGGCGGCGCGGCTGCGGCGGCTGCTCCAGCTGCAGGCCCCGGTGCTGGTGGCGCTCGCCGTGGTGCTGCTGCTGTGGGGGCGCAACGCTCCCCAGCCGGCCACGGCGGCCACCGCGGTCGCCTCGCCCGCGCTGATCGGGATGAGCAGCGCGCACCTGGACGTCCCGGCAGCCGGTGCCACCACGCTCTCCGCCTATGTGACGATCCGCAACAACGGCGGGACGCCGGACCGGCTGGTGGGCGCGTCCAGCCCGTGGGCCGGGACGATTAATCTCGTGGACGCCTCCTCGCCCGCCTCGCTACCGTGGATCACCGTCCCCGCGCACGGGTCGGTGACGCTGAAAGCCACCGCGGACCACATGCTGCTGAGCGACCTGAAGCGGGTTCCCAAGGCCGGAGACACCATCCAGCTGAACCTGAACTTCGCGAACTCGGGCACGGTGTACGTGTTCGCGCCGGTGGGTCCCGCCGACAGCCTCACCGTTCTGGACGTGGTGAACGCCATGAAGTACATGGACAAGCTGCCCCCGGAGTAGGTACGCAGCGGTGCGCCGCGCCAGGGGCCCTTCCGGGAGGTTCCTGTGCCGTCCGTCGACCGGCTGGCCGCGTTCGCCGCGGTGTCGCTGCTGCTGATCGTGATACCCGGCCCCAGCGTGCTGTTCGTGGTGGGCCGGGCCCTCGCGCACGGACGCCGCACCGCGCTGTTGTCGGTGCTGGGCAACACCGTGGGCGCGTACGTGCTGGTGGTGGCGGTGTCCATGGGGGTCGGACCGCTGGTGGAGCGCTCGGTGCTGCTGTTCACGGCGCTGAAGCTGGCCGGCGCCGGCTATCTGGTGTTCCTCGGGATCAAGGCGATCCGCCACCGGGGCTCACTGCGTGAAGCCTTCGAGGCCGACGCCCCGGCACCGCACGGCGGCCCGCGGACCGTGTGGGAGGGCTTCGTGGTGGGTGTGGCCAACCCCAAGACAATGGTCTTCTTCGCCGCCGTGCTGCCGCAGTTCACCGACCGCAGCAGCGGCCGGGTGACCA
Source organism: Streptacidiphilus jeojiense (assembly GCF_000719095.1). GTDB lineage: Bacteria > Actinomycetota > Actinomycetes > Streptomycetales > Streptomycetaceae > Streptacidiphilus > Streptacidiphilus jeojiensis. The sequence continues at coordinate 7,017 of NZ_JOEH01000052.1, forward strand.
TCCAACTGCTGCTGCTCGGGCTGGTGTTCACCGGTATCGCACTGGTGTCCGACAGTCTATGGGGGCTGGTCGCCTCCACCGCGCGCTCCTGGTTCGCACGCTCGCCGCGGCGGCTCTCGCTGGTCGGCGGGACCGGCGGGCTGGCCATGATCGGCCTGGGACTGACCGTGGCGATCACCGGCCGCAAGGACTGACCTAGGCACCCAGGGATCCGAGTGCCCGTCAGGGCGTGCTCTGCGCACGGGATCGGACGGCCCGTCAGCAGGCGCGCCGTCAGAGGCCGGGAATCAAGGACTGTTTGGCCGAGTCTGCACAATCCTGGAAGAAAATGCGAGCAGACTGATCACCAGTTCTTCCCATCGGCTTCACAGAAGGGTCCCGTCTGTGCCCTCAACCCCTGTGCCCTCAACCCCTGTGCCCCCATCCTCTGCGCCGTCAGCCCCCGTGCCGTCAGCCTCTGCACCCCCGACCCGCCCGTCCCGCTCCCGGCGACTGCTGGCCGCCCTGGTGGGAAGCGCCGCCCTCGCTGCGCTGCTGCCGCTCGCCGCGGCCGGCTCCGCCGCGGCCGCCGCTCCCATCTGCACGGCGCCGGCCAAGCACGCCGCCGTGGCCGCCAAGCTCTCCCGTGACATCAAGTCAGCCCTGTCAGGCCGCAGCGACCAGGTCGGCATCTCGGTGTACGACCAGAACACCGGCGTCTTCTGCACCTACAACGCCTACACCCACTTCGACTCCGCGAGCGTGGTCAAGGCCGCGATCATGGGCACGGTGCTGCGCCGGGCCCAGGAGCAGCACCGCGGGCTCACCTCCTGGGAGAGCTCCAACCTCAGGGCGATGATCACCCACTCCGACAACACCGCCGCGACCAACCTGTGGAACAGCGTCGGCCGGACCCGCTTCCAGGCGTTCCTCAACCTCGCCCAGATGCACAGCACCCACCCCGGTTCCGGCGACCTCTGGGGACTGACCCAGATCACCGCCCGCGACGAGGTGCATCTGCTGGACGCCTTCACCGACCACCACGACGCGCTCAACGCCACCTGGCGGGCCTATGCGCTGAAGCTGATGTCCCAGGTCACCCCGTCGCAGCGGTGGGGTGTCCCGTACGGGGCGCCGGGCGGGACGCTGGTCTCCAACAAGAACGGCTGGCTGCCCCGGGCCACCCACGGCTGGCGGGTGCACAGCATCGGCACGGTCACCGGCAACGGCCGCGACTACCGGCTCGCGGTGCTGACCCAGAACAACAGCACCATGTCCTACGGCGAGACCACCATCGAGCGGGTCGCCCTCGCGGTCCACCGCGACCTGGGCGGCTCCACGACCCGGGCCGCGGCCGTCTCCACCCGGGCAGCCGACGTACCGGCGCCGACCGACGGCTCGGCGCCGTTCTGAGCGGTAGCCCCCTCCGAGAGAACCCCTGCGGGAACACCCCGTCCGGCACTGCGCCGGGCGGGGTGTTCCCGTCTCCGGGCTGCACCTGTATGCTCATTTCTGCTTGAAACAAGCAATCAATGAGCAGTATTGATCAGCTGTTCTCTCTGGGGAGGGCCCGCCCACATGTCCTGGACCGCGCAAGAGATCGCCTCGCAGCCCGACTGCTGGCAGCAGGCCGTCGACCGGCTGCCCGAGTTCGCACCGCTGCTCCCCCGCCACGGCGAGCGGGTCGCCGTCGTCGGCTGCGGCACCTCCTGGTTCCTGGCCCAGGCCTACGCCGCGCTGCGGGAGACCGCGGGCCACGGCGAGACCGACGCCTTCGCCGCTTCCGAGGCCCCGCTGGGTCACGGCTTCGCCCGCCGCTACGACCGGGTGCTGGCGCTGACCCGCTCCGGGACCACCACCGAGGTGCTGGAACTGCTCGCCGAGGTGCGCGGCACGGTGGCCACCACCGCGATCACCGCCGACCCGGCCACTCCGGTCGTCGACCTGGCCGACGACCTGGTGGTGCTGGACTTCGCCGACGAGCGCTCGGTGGTGCAGACCCGCTTCCCGACCACCCAGCTGCTGCTGCTCCGGGCCCACCTCGGCGAGAAGACCGACGCCGTGGTCGCCGACGGCGCGACCGCGCTGACCGCACCGATCGCACCCGAGCTGCTGGACGCCGAGCAGATCAGCTTCCTCGGCCGCGGCTGGAGCTACGGCCTGGCCCGCGAGGCGGCTCTGAAGGTCCGTGAGACCGCCGCCTGGTGGACCGAGTCCTACCCGGCGATGGAGTACCGGCACGGACCCATCAGCGTGGCCCGCCCCGGCCGCGCCGTGTGGAGCCTCGGCGAACTGCCGGACGGCCTCGCCGAGCAGGTCGCGGCCACCGGTGCGCACCTGGAGCAGCCGACCCTGGACCCGGTGGCGGAACTGGTCCGGGTGCAGCGGCTGGGTGTCGCGCTGGCCGGGAAGCTGGGCCGGGACGTCGACAACCCGCAGCACCTGACCCGGTCGGTGGTGCTCGCCGACGCGGCAGCCGACGCCTGATGATCGTCACCGTCACCCTCAACGCCGCGCTGGACACCACCTACCGGCTCGACGCACTCAGGCCCGGAGACACCAACCGGGTCGCCTCGGTGGCCCAGCGGGCCGGCGGCAAGGGCGTCAACACCGCCCGGGTGCTGGCGGCCCGCGGCCGGTCGGTACTGGTCACCGGACTGGCCGGGGGCCCCTCCGGGCAGGCGCTGCGGGACGACCTGGACGCCTCCGGCCTGCCACACCGGCTGACACCGGTTCAGGGAGCCACCCGGCGCACGGTCGCCGTGGTGGCCGACGACGGCGAGGTGACCGGGCTCTGGGAGCCGGGACCGGAGATCAGCGCCGCCGAGTGGCGCCGCTTCGCCGAGCACGACTTCCCCTCGGCGCTGGCGGAGGCCGAGGTGGTGGTGGTCTCCGGCAGCCTGCCGCCGGGGGTTCCGGTGGACGCCTACGCGCTGCTGCTGCGCCGCGCCGCGCAGCTGGGCGTCCCGGCGGTGCTGGACGCCGACGGCGAGGCCCTGCTGGCCGGTCTGGCCGGACGCCCCGCGCTGGTGAAGCCCAACGCCGAGGAGGCCCGCCGGGCCACCGGTGCCGTCCACCCAGCCGCCGCGGCGGACCGGCTGCGGGAGCTGGGCGCCGCGACGGCGGTGGTCACCGCGGGGGCCGACGGGCTGTTCGGCAGCACCGCGGGATCGCGCTGGCACACCCCGGCCCCGCGCCGGGTGCACGGCAATCCGACCGGCGCGGGGGACGCGGCGACCGCCGCGCTCGCCATCGCCCTGGCCGAGGGACTGCCCTGGGCCAGGGCCACCGCGGACGCCGCCGCCCTCGCCGCCGCAGCCGTGGCCGCTCCGCTCGCGGGCGACTACGACCCGGCGCTCTACCGCGAACTACTCAAGGCGTCTGACGCGTACTCAGGCCCTCACCCGGGCCTTCACGCAGACCGCTGACGCACACGCAGACCTGAACCGACCTGATCAGAACAGACAGCAGGGGGCTCGACCGCATGCCGCTCACACCCACCGCCCGGATACTCCGCACCGCGGAGCGCGACGGCTTCGCCGCCGGCGCGTTCAACGTCATCCAACTGGAGCACGCCGAGGCCATCCTGGCCGGGGCGCAGCAGGCCAAGGCCCCGGTGATCCTGCAGATCAGCGAGAACGCGGTGCGGTACCACGGCGGGCTGGCCCCCATCGCCGCGGCCGTGCGGGCGGCGGCCCGGGCCTGTCCGACCCAGGCCGCCCTGCATCTGGACCACGCCACCGGGTTCGAGCTCATCCAGGAGGCCGCCGCCTGCGGCTTCGGCTCGGTGATGTTCGACGGCTCCACCCTCCCCTGGGAGGAGAACGTCGCCGCCACCCGGGAGATCACCGACTGGTGCCACGACCGCGGCCTGCTGGTGGAGGCCGAGCTGGGCGAGATCGGCGGCAAGGACGGCGCACACACCCCCGGGGTCCGCACCGACCCTGGCGAGGCGGCCGCGTTCGTCGCCGCCACAGGGGTGGACGCGCTGGCCGTCGCGGTCGGCTCCTCGCACGCCATGACGGTGCGGGAGGCGGCGCTGGACCTGCCGCTGATCGAGGCCCTGCGCGCGGCGGTCCCGGTGCCGCTGGTGCTGCACGGCTCCTCCGGGGTGCCGGACGCGACCATGGCGGCGGCAGTGACGGCGGGGATGCGCAAGGTCAACATCTCCACCCACCTCAACCGCCTCTACACCGAGGCGGTACGGGAGGCGCTGGCCGCCGACCCGGCCCTGGTCGATCCGCGCCGCTGGCTCGGACCGGCCCGGGACGCGGTGGCCGCCGAGGTGGCCCGGCTGCTGGGGGTGCTGGCGCCCTGACCCTCCGTCGGGTGCCCCGGCCTCACGGGGTCAGCAGGTAGGGGGTGGTGGTGCTCAGCGCGGCGAATCCCAGCCGCTGCAGGATCGGACGGCTCAGGTCCGAGGCGTCGACCTGCAGGTACTCGTAGCCGGCGGCGGCCGCCTCGCGGGCCCGATGGGCGACCAGGGCGCGGTAGATGCCCTTGCCCCGCCAGGCCGGCAGGGTGCCGCCGCCCCACAGCCCGGCGAAGCCGGTGCCCGGGTAGAGCTCCATCCGCGCCGCGCAGACCGGCTCCCCCTCCGCCACCGCGACCACCATGCTGAGGGTGTCGGGGTCCTCGGCCAGCCTGGTCAGCAGCCGGGCCCGCATCCGGTCGGCGCCGCCGCCGAACACCTCGGCGTGCACCTGCACCACCTGTTCCACCCCGGCCGCGTCGGTGACCCGCTGCAGCTCGACCCCCTCCGGCAGTCGGGCGTCGGTGGGCAGCCCGGCCACCGGGGCGACCATCAGCGTCTCGGTCGGCTCGGGTTCGAATCCGGCCGCGAGCAGCCGCTCACCCAGATCGGCCGGGCCGTCGTGCCCGTACAGCTTCCACTCGAACTCGCGGCCGAGCCGCTTCGCGTGGGCGACCTGCTCGGCGATGGCGGCGTCGGCGGTGGACCCGGTCAGGTCCGACCAGAGCACACCGGCCCAGGTGTCCGCCCCGCCGCCGGTCTGGCGCAGCACGTCGCCGACCCGTTCGACGACGGCGCCGGGGCTGTCGGGCGCTGCCTCCCGACGCATCCGGCGGTCGAACAGGGCGAGTACCTCGTCATGGTCCATCTTGGTCATGGCCTCTATACGACCATCGATCCCGGACCGCAGCCAACTGCTTAATCGCAGGTCAGGACGGCCGAGCGGGACCGGACCCGGCCGTCACGGCGGGGAGGCCACTTCGGACAGCACCCTAGCCGCTGAAACGTCCCTCCGTACGGACAATCGCACACTCTCCGCGTCCAGCCGGTCACTTGAGGTACCCATGAGGCGGGAGGGATGTTCCTTGCTGTTCAAACGCACCATTCCATCGCACCCCGGGGTCGGGCGGCGCCGCCCGCCCGCTCTGGCCGAACGCGTCCACGCCGCGGATGCCTTCATCAGGCAGTTCGCCGAGGAGAACCCCGACTCGGGCGATCCCGAACGCCGCCGGCGCGAGGTCCGCAGGGCGATCGAGTCCTACGGCACCTACGAGCACACCACCGACGAGCTGGTGTTCGGCGCCAGGGTCGCCTGGCGCAACGCCGCCCGCTGCATCGGCCGGCTGTACTGGCGCAGCCTGGTGGTCCGCGACCTGCGGCACCTGCGGCACCCGGACGACATCGCCGAGCAGAGCTTCGAGCATCTGCGGCTGGCCGGCAACGGTGGCCGGATCCGTCCGGTGATCAGCGTCTTCGCGCCCGACCGGCCGGGCCGCCCGGGAGCCAGGCTGCTCAGCGAGCAGCTGGTGCGCTACGCCGACGACCCCGCCAGCGCCGAACGCCTCACCCTGGCACGGAACCTGGGCTGGAAGGGCGGCAAGGAGGAGTTCGAACCGCTCCCGCTGCTGGTCCAGGCAGCACCGGACCGCACCCCCGAGTACTACGAACTCCCCGAGGACGCCCTGCTGGAGGTGGAGCTGCGGCATCCGCACCACTCCGGTTTCGCCGGACTCGGCCTGCGCTGGTACGCGGTTCCCGCGGTGTCCGACATGAGGCTGGAGATCGGCGGGGTGAGCTATCCGGCGGCTCCCTTCAACGGCTGGTACATGGGGACCGAGATCGGTTCGCGCAACCTCGGCGACAGCGACCGCTACGACCTGCTCCCCTCCGTGGCCGCACTGTTCGACCTGGACACCGCCAGCGACCGCAGCCTCTGGCGCGACCGCGCCCTGGTGGAGCTCAACCTGGCGGTACTGCACTCCTTCCACGAGTCCGGCGTCACCATGGCCGACCACCACACCGAGTCCGCGCGCTTCCTCGCGCACATCGAGCGCGAGCGGCGCAACGGCCGTGCCGTGCCCGCCGACTGGAGCTGGATCGTCCCGCCCCTGTCCGGCTCGGCCACTCCGGTCTTCCACCGCACCTATGACCCTCCCGACGCGGGGCTGCGCCCCGCACTGCTGCGGCGTCCCGCCAACGACCCCTGGGGGACGTCCGACTGAGTCCGCATCAGCAGGATCGGACCGCAGACGCGTTGGTGCATTGTGCGCCAACGCGTTTGATCTTGTTCATACCTTCATCCCCGTTTGACAGCCCATTCATCCACTGGGCACATCACGGTCTCGCAACGCATCCGGAACGGGGCGTTGACGCCCCTGACCAACTGCCGTAGAACTACCCGTGCGGTCGAGACAAGTTTCATCCTGGTGACTTATGTTAGAAACCGATCGGCCTTAACGGGCTGATCAGGTCCGTCGATTCAGGCAGCTCTCCCCAACTCCCTCCACACCCCCTCCACAGTCGTCGCCGATGGACACAGGCGCTGTGCGTTTGTGTTCCTTTTCGCCTCTCCGCATGCCACGCAGCACTCCCACCACTCATGGAGGCACCATGTCGGACGCAGGGATGTCACCAAGCCGTCGAACCCTGCTCAGGGGACTGGCCGGCGTCGCCGGAATATCCGTCGCGGGCGGACTGGTCTCCGCCTGCAGCTCCTCGGGTTCGGGCTCCGGTACACCCAGCAGCGGCAGTTCGACCGGATCGTCGGGCTCCTCGGGAGCGGTCAGCGGCACCGTGTCCTTCGGATCCAACTACTCCGACCCCGGAGTCAAGTCCGCCTTCGCCGCGCTGTGCACCGCGGCGACCGCCGCAACCGGGGCCCAGATCAAGATCAACACGGTCGACCACAACACCTTCCAGACCGACATCACCGCCTACCTGCAGGGCACCCCCGACGACCTGTTCACCTGGTTCGCCGGCTACCGCATGCAGTACTTCGCGGCGCAGGGGCTGGCCCAGCCGATCGACGACGTCTGGGAGAAGATCGGCGGCAACTTCAACGCCGCCGCCAAGGCGCTCTCCACCGGCCTGGACGGGCACCAGTACCTGGTGCCGCTGTACAACTACCCGTGGGTGGTCTTCTACAACAAGAGCGTGTTCACCGCGAAGGGCTACACCGTCCCCACCACCTGGGACCAGTACCTGACGCTGGCCAAGAAGATGAAGTCGGACGGGCTCATCCCGTTCGCCTTCGCCGACAAGGACGGCTGGCCGGCCCTGGGCACCTTCGACATCCTGAACATGCGCATCAACGGGTACGACTACCACATCAAGCTGATGAAGCATGAGATCCCCTGGACCGACCCGGGCGTGACCCAGGTCTTCCAGCACTGGGCCGAGCTGATGCCCTACATGCAGACCGGGGCCAACGGCCGGATCTGGCAGGACGCGGCGAAGACCCTGGAGCAGAAGAAGGCCGGGATGATGTTCCAGGGCACCAACCAGGTGGCCGCGCAGTACGTCACCGACAAGGCGGACCTGGCCGACCTGGACTTCTTCGTCTTCCCGGAGATCAACCCCACGTACGCCCAGGACTACATGGACGCCCCCACCGACGGCTTCATGCTCAGCAAGAAGGCCAAGAACACGGACGCGGCCAAGGCGATCCTGGAGTACATCGGCACCGGCGCCGCCGAGGCCAACTTCCTGAAGACCGACCAGTGGGACGTCGGCCTGGCCCAGGGCCTGGCCGCGCCGACCTACGACGCCATCCAGAAGAAGTCGGTCACCGAGATCGGCAAGTGCAAGTCCGTGGCGCAGTTCATGGACCGCGACTCCGACCCCGCGATGGCCAACGCGATGATCGCCATCATCCAGAAGTTCATCGACGACCCCAGCACCGGCAACATCGCCACGCTGCAGAAGAGTGCTGAGGCCCAGGCGAAGTCGATCTACACCTCATGAGCTCTGCGACCGACACGCAGGCTCTCCGGACGCGACCGGGTGGTGGTGGGGCTGCTGCTGGGCATCCCGCTGCTGCTCGACCTGGCGTTCGTGTGGTTCCCCGCACTGGCCACCGTGCTGCTCTCGTTCACCAAGTGGAACGGCGTCGGCGACCTGCACAACAAAGCCTGCCTGCCCAACGTCCCGTCCATCCTCAACAACGGCTGCCTGTACGGCATCCAGAACTACCACCAGGCCGTCACCATCTACCCGGAGTTCTGGCCGGCGGTCCGGCACAACCTGATCTGGCTGGCCGTCTTCATCCTCTTCGCCACCCCGCTGGGGATGCTGTTCGCGGTGCTCATCGACCGCGGCATCAAGGGCAGCCGGATGTACCAGAGCATCCTGTTCCTGCCGGTGATGCTCTCGCTGGCGCTGATCGGGATCATCTGGGAGTTCGTCTACTCGCAGAACCTCGGTCTGATCAACACCGTGATCGGACGCAACGGCAACAACAACGCCATCGACTGGCTCGGCAATCCGCACCTCAACCTGTGGGCCGTACTGGTGGAGGCCACCTGGCGGCAGGCCGGCTATGTGATGGTGCTCTACCTGGCCGGCCTCAAGGCCGTCGACCCCACCCTGCGCGAGGCGGCCGTCGTGGACGGCGCCAACGCCTGGCAGACCTTCTGGCGCGTGATCTTCCCGGTGATGCGGCCGATCAACGTGGTCATCATGGTGGTCACCGTCATCGAGTCGCTGCGCGCCTTCGACCTGGTCTACATCACCAACAAGGGGATCAACGGCCTGGAACTGCTCTCGGTACTGGTCACCTCCAACATCGTCGGCGAGACCCAGCGGGTGGGCTTCGGCTCGGCCCTGGGCGTGGTGCTGCTGGTGATCTCCCTGGTGCCGATCTGCATCTTCCTGTTCCAGACGTTCCGCAGTGAGAGCCGTGAGGGGCAGTCATGACCACCGACTCCAGTCTTTCGGGGAGCCTCCCCCAGGTCAGGGCCGCGCAGCCGAGCGGCGCCGGACGCCGCGACAAGCCGCGGCCCTGGGGCCAGATCGCCTCCCAGGTGTTCCTGATCAGCGCCTCGGTGCTGTGGCTGCTGCCGATCCTGTTCGCGCTCTACATCGCGCTGCGGCCGTACTCGGAGACCACCAAGTACGGCTACGTCTCGCTGCCGCACTCGCTGACGCTGAAGAACTTCACGGACGCCTGGAGCTCCTCCGGGATGCCGCACTTCTTCTGGAACTCGGTGCTGATCACGGTTCCGGCCGTGGTCATCGTGCTGGGCCTGGCCTCGGGCGTCGCCTTCGTGCTGACCCGGGTGAACCTCAAGGTCAACGTGGCGCTGCTGATCCTGTTCACTGCCGGCAACCTGCTGCCGCAGCAGGTCATCATCACCCCGCTGTACCGGTTGTACCTGCTCATCCCGCTGCCGTCGTTCCTCAGCGACAGCGGCCTGATGTACAACTCGATCACCGGCCTGGTCGTCATCAACGTCTCCTTCCAACTGGGCTTCTGCGTCTTCGTGCTGAGCAACTACATGAAGTCGATCCCGGAGGAGATGTACGAGGCGGCGCTGGTCGACGGGGCCGGCCTGTGGACCCGCTTCTGGCGGCTGACGGTACCGCTGTGCCGTCCGGCGCTGGCGGCCCTGGCCACCCTGCTGACGACCTGGATCTACAACGACTTCTTCTGGGCCATCACCCTGATGTCGTCCGGCGACAAGCGCCCGGTCACCTCGGCCCTGGCCAACCTCCAGGGCCAGTTCGTCAGTAACCAGAACCTGATCGCGGCGGCAGCCATGATCGCGGCCGTGCCCACCCTGGTGGTCTACATCCTGCTGCAGAAGCAGTTCATCGCGGGGCTGTCGCTCGGTTCGAGCAAGGGTTGACCGCGATTGCCACCGCTTCCGCCGCGAGAGCCGCCACCGGACCCACTGGACCCGCCACCACCACCAGAGCCGTTACCGAATGCGACGGGGGGCGAAAGGTGCTGCCCAGGCAGCGTCAAGGAGCGATCCTGGACGAGCTCCGTGCCAGGGGGGAGGTGGACATCGCCGAACTGGCCATGCGGCTCGGCGTGTCGGAGGCCACGGTACGACGGGACCTCGGCGTACTGGCCCGGCAGGGGCACCCGGTGCCGCTGCGCCGCGCGGCGGCCCCCGCCCCCAGGGCGGCCCCGAGCGGAACGGCCACCCACCCCCAGGCCGAACAGGAGGCCATCGCGGCGGCGGCCGCCGGGCAGGCCCGTCCGGACATGACCATCGGCCTGTCCGGCGGGACCGCCGTGCACAAGCTGGCGGTACACCTGCGCGAGCTGCCCGGTCTGACCGTGGTCACCAACTCCCTGGTCACCGCCACCATCCTGACCCGCTCGGGGCGCGGCCGGGCCCGTCCCACGGTGATCCTCACCGGCGGCTACCGCACCCCCGACAACGACCTGCTGCACGGTCCGGTGTCCGCCCTGGTGCTCCGCAGCATGCGGCTCGAACTGGCCTTCCTGGACTGCGCCGGCCTCGACGGCCCGCACGGCGCGAGCACCGACTCGCTCGCCGACAGCGACACCCGCCGCGCCCTGGTCCAGGCCGCCGCCCAGACCTGCGTCCTCGCCACCGCCGCCCAGTGCGGCCGCACCGCCCTCAGCGTCTTCGCCGGCCCCGAGGAGATCGACTTCATCGTCACCGCCTCCGCCGGCGACCCCTCCCCCGAGCAACGGTCAGTGCTCAGACAGGCCAGGGGCGCGATCTGCGTGGACCTGGGCCCGGCCTGACGCACCGCCATGGGTGCCGATTTCTCTTTTCACTGCCTTTCCATGCCAAAAGGGATTTAGGCAGCAGTAGCGGCACAGACGGGCCGACAGTGAAATCGGGCCCGGCGTGACTCTCATCCAGTTCTTGTCATATACACGTCCAGGCCCTACGATCACCGAAGAGATTCCGGGGGAACACGGGGGATTACGGGGGATTTCGGGGATTCGCTGCCTCTATGAGGCATGCCGCGCTCAATTCACCCTTTGCTGTCCTTCTCGGGATTTCGCTGCACGGGTTCAACTCCGCACTTCGCCTCGTTCGAATAGGGAGCAACCATGCACAGGTCCGAAAACCCCGATCCCGCCGCACCTTCCTCGGCCGTCAGGACCCGGGAAAAGCGTCGCGCGGCCCTCGCCGTCGGAGTTCCGACCATCTCCATCGCGGTGGTGCTGTCCACCCTCGCCTTCGGGAGCCCCGCCGCCAGCGCACGGGTGCTCGCGCCGGCCGCCTGCGTCAACGCCGTCCGCCCCGACGCCACCCCCGGCTGCGGCAGCAGTTCGGCCACGGCTTCGGCCACGGCGTCGGCCAGCGCCAGCGCCAGCGCGACCGCCTCGTCCAGCCTCTCACCCCTGCCGACCCCGAGCGCCACCGACTCCACCGTGGCCGGCGTCAGCGTCGGATCGGACGGCTGGATCTCCTACACCGACGGCCAGGCCACCGCACTCGGCGTCACCGGTTCCACGGTGACCACCATCGACGGGACCGTGGACGCCGACGGAGCCTGCAACTTCGACGAATCCGCGACGAGCACCGCGGCCGGCTCGACCTACCAGGAAGAAGTCGGGTTCAACCCGACCACCTGCCAGGACCGCATCCTCACCGGGTCCATCACCACCGCGGCCGAGGCAACCCTGGTCTCCCCCGACGACACCAACACGGTCGCCGAGTCACCGCAGACGGCGACCGACACCGAGGCTGCCGGCGACGCCGTCTCCGCGCTGGCTCCGCCGTACGACACCGCCGGCACGGCCCAGACCGACGGGGCCGACGCCAGCACGACGCACTACAGCTCCGCCCACACCAAGACCTCCTGGATCGACCCGGTCAACATCACCATCACCTCGCTCACCACCAACCTGCGGTGGCCGCTGTACGGCGCCGGAGGATCCCTGACCGGGCGCAACAACGCGTACAAGTTCAAGTACGACGGATGGTCGACCTCCGGCACGCCGTCACCGGTTCTCAGTGCCGTCTCCGGAGGCTGGACCACCAGCGCCGCCGAGACCTTCAAGAACAACGACTTCGAGTACTACGTCCTCGCCACCTTCGGCATCGCCGGCTGGGCGGCCTGCGGCTACAGCACCGCAACGGCCGTCTTCAAGCACAGCGTGCACGTCTACGGCTACAAGAGCGGTGGCTACGGCTACAGCTGGTACGACACCAGGTCCGGCGGCTGCTCGAACCTGGTGCACCACCGGGACTCGGTCGGATACGGCTGGACGTCGTAGGAATGCACCTGCCCCGCAGGCCGCACCCCTTCCGCCGCCGCACCCCGCGGTGGACGGGGGCGCGCGCCCTCATCGCTTCCGTCCTTCTGGCCGCCTCCGCCGGCTGCGCATCGGCGGTGGCTGCGCCCGGTGTCGCCGTGTCCGGCGCAGGCGCGTCCGGTTCCGCTGCGGCAGGCGCCCCGCAGCTTCCGGGGGCCGTCGCCCTCGCCTACACCGAATACCTTTTCACCGGTAATCTGAACCAGGCGAGTTCACTGGTCTTGCCCAGCGACCGAAACATCATCAAGGTCTTGTTCGCCGGGTTGGGCGCAGGCTCCTTCCGGACACAGAATCTGGCGGTCGGCTCCGTCGCCACGAAAGGCGGCGCGGCGACCGTCATTCTGACCGGAGAAATCTGCAGTTCCGGACCGGTCTCCAAGAACGGCACGAACACTGCCCGCCCCAACGAGAAGTGTCAGGACAACAAGGACCCGAAATCCGCCAATCCGGCCTTCCGGGTATCCCTCTGCGACAGCGCGCACACGTGGTACGTCTGCTTCCCCCTGCCCAGTGCGACCGGCGGCGAGGAGGCGTCCAGTACCGCCGAAGCGACTGTCTCGGCGACCCACGGCTGAAAAACCGACGGCGCGCCCCCGGGGCGCGCCGTCCCCGCCCTGCGAGGAGAGACCGTGAGTGATCCGGACAGCTCCACCGGACTGCCCCTCGATGCGGTCACCGGAGCCTTCGGCTACTCCGGCGGAGCCATCGCCGCGCAACTGCGCGCGTCCGACCGCCGGGTACGCACCCTGACCGCCCACCCCGGACGGGCGCCCGCCGGTACCGACATCGAGGTCCGCCCGCTCGACTTCGAGGACCGCCCCCGACTCACCGCAGCGCTGCGCGGGGTGGACACCCTCTACAACACCTACTGGATCCGCTTCCAGCGCGGAGCCCTCGATCACGCCACGGCCACCGCCCGGTCGCAGGTCCTCTTCCAGGCCGCTGCCGACGCCGGGGTGCAACGCGTCGTCCATCTGTCGATCACCCACCCCGGGACCGACTCGCCGTACAGCTACTTCCGCGAGAAGGCCCGGACCGAAGCGGCCCTGGTCGACACCGGTCTGCCCCACACGATCCTGCGGCCGGCCATCCTCTTCGGCGGTTCCGGCGTCCTGCTGAACAACATCGCCTGGCTGCTGCGCCGCCTCCCGGTGTTCGCCGTCGGCGGGGACGGCAGCTACCGCATCCGCGGCATCCACGTGGACGACCTGGCCCGCCTCTGCGTCACCGAGGGCGCCCGAACCGGCAACGCGGTCCTGGACGCCGTCGGACCGGAGCGCCCGACCTTCGACGAACTCGTCCGCAGCACCGCACAAGCGGTCGGCAGCCGCGCCCGCATCGTCCACGTCCCGGGCGCGCTGCTCACGCCAGTGTCCACGGCACTCGGCCTGCTGCTCCGCGACCGCCTGCTCACCACCGACGAGTACCACGCCATGTCCGACGGCCTGGCCGACACCGCCGGCCCCGCCACCGGCACCACCCCCCTCAGCACCTGGCTCCGCCAGGAGGGCCCCACCCTGGGCCGCCACTACGCCAACGAACTCACCCGCCACTACCGCTGAGGCGCAGCCCTGCGAATGTTCGGGTGCCTAGTGGCGGTGGTCATCGGCCACTCCTTGCAACCGGAGTGGTCAGTCCGTATCCTCTAATCGGAGTCACAAGTCCGATTCCAGGGTCAACGGATTCCACAGCAACGGGATGGGGACCGGCATGTGGCAGGCGGTACTACTCGCGTTCCTGGCCGGCACACTGGCCGCCAACGCGTATCCTCACTTCGCCAAGGGCATCGCGGCGGAACGGTTCCCGACCGTCTTCGGATCCTCCCCGGTGGTCAACGTGCTCGCCGGCTGGACGGGCCTGGCGCTTGCCGGGCTATGTCTTTGGGGCGCGCATCCAGTGCGGCATCCCGGCTGGGCGCTGCTCGGCATGGCCGTCGGTGCGCTGCCGATGGGTCTGTTCCACGCCACCGGCCGCACGATCGGCGCTCGCGACTGAACCCACCCCAGCCGCCAGGTCGGAACCGGCTCTTCGACAAAACCGTTGCCGGGTAAGCGATCGGACGGTGTGTCGCGGCCGGGCATAGCGCGGCCACCGCACGATCATCATGTGCTGTGTAGGGGCGGGTACGGAGACGGGTACAGCCACCGTTGATCATCGTGAGTGTGCTGCTACTAGCCTCCGCGTTTCAGCTGGGGTCGAATGAGCCGTGCTCGTCGTCGCGAGGGCGGTCGCGGATGGCTTCGCCGCCGTCGGCGAGCATGACCGCCAGGTCCACGGTCACGCGGCCGGGATCATGCCCGGTGCCGCGCGGGCGCAGTTGGCGCAGAGCGTTACTGAAGGCGCCGGTGAGGCCGGTGGAGTCGGCCAGGTCCGCGAGCAGGCGCGAGCCAGGGTGGCTGACCACCCCGCGGCCGTCGGACGAGACTATGAGCTTGGGACGTGACCGAGGGGCGTGCACGCAGAGATTGCCTTCATGCCGGTACTACGGAGACCTTGGAAGGGCCCTATCGTCCCAGTTCAGAAGGCATTGTTACTTTTTCGATCATGATTCGGGCACAGCTGCGGGCGTGCGGCGCGGGCTAATAGTGGCGGCTTCGGTTCGTGGTGTGGTCGTCCGGTTGTGCGGACCACTGGAGGAGGAAGCGCAGTGCTTCCTGGGAGGGGGAGTGTGGTGGGGCCGTGTAGGCGACCAGTTGCTGGTCGGGCTGTGTGTCGACGCCGAACTGCTGGACGTCGAGGGTCACGGTGCCGATGACCGGGTGGCGGTAGGTCTTGGTGAGCTGCCTGGGCCCGCGGACCTGGTGGCTTGCCCACCAGGTCCGGAAGTCCGGGTCCCGGACGGTGAGTTCGCCGACCAGGGCGGTGAGCGCCCGGTCGTCGGGGTTGCGTCCGGCCTCCATCCGCAGGACCGCGACGCACTCGCGGGCAGCACGTGGCCAGTCCGCGTACAGGGACCGGTAGGCGTCGTCGAGGAAGGTCAGCCGGATCAGGTTGCGCTCAGGTGCGGGAAGTGCGGCGAAGTCGGTCAGTAGGGCCGCCGCGCCCCGGTTCCAGGCCAGCACGTCCATACGCCGGTTGAGGACCATGGCGGGGATGTCGTGCATACCGTCGAGCAGCTGCTGAAGTTGCGGGTCGACCCGCTGCCCGGCGGGCTGTCGGGCGGGGGCGGCCTGCGTGACGTCGGCGACGGTGAACAGGTACGCGCGTTCGTCCGCGGCGAGTTGCAGTGCGTCGGCGAGGGCGTCGAGGACCGGGCGGGAGACCCGGCGGGTCCGGCCCTGTTCCAGTCGTACGACGTAGTCGATGCTCACGTGTGCGAGCTCGGCCAGTTCCTCCCGGCGCAGGCCTGGTACCCGGCGCAGGCGGCCGTCGTCGGGAAAACCGCAGCAGTGCGGGTCCAGGGCGGCGCGGCGGGCGCGCAGGAACTCGCCCAGGTCATTGCCGCCTGGAGGACTGCCGGGGTTTTCCATGGTTCCCAGTGTCCGGCAGACTGCAGCCGCGTGCCTGGTACTGGTCTGCACAGGCAGGACCCTCCCTGGCATCTCGTTCCGGGCGGCGCGACGGTGGTGGAGGTGGCCGACGGACTCGATGCGGTCACCGGATCCCGCTCCAGGAGCGGGCCCGCCCCCTTCCCTGACCGGAGAGCACCACCATGAAGACGGACGTCACCTTTCCCAGCGCCGGCCTGAAGCTCGCAGGCCACCTCTACACCCCCGACAACGACACCGGCGGCCCCCGCCCCGCGATCGTGGTGGGGCATCCCGGCAGCGGTGTGAAGGAACAGGCCGCCGGCCTGTACGCGCGGCGCCTGGCCGAGCAGGGCTTCGTCACCCTCGCGTTCGACGCCGCCTACCAGGGCGAGAGCGAGGGCGTTCCGCGCGGCCTGGAGGACCCGGCCCACCGGGTGGAGGACATCAAGTCCGCGGTCTCCTTCCTCACCACCCGCGACGAGGTCGACCCCGAACGCATCGGGGCGCTGGGCATCTGCGCCTCCGGCGGGTACGTGCTTCCCGCCGCCGCCACCGACCACCGCATCAAGGCCGCCGGCACCGTCAGCGCCGTCGACATCGCCCGCCAGTTCCGCCTGGGCGCTGACGGTGCGCAGGACCCCGCCGTCATCCAGGGCATGCTCGACGCCGCTGCAACCGCGCGTACCGCCGAAGCCCATGGCGAAGGTGTCCCGAGCTTCCAGCTCTTCCCCGACACCGCCGAGCAGGCCCGCGCCCTGGGCGGCCGACACAGCGTCGAGGGCTTCGAGTACTACCGCACCGACCGCGCCCGACACCCACGCTCAGCGACGTCCCTCACCTGGTCCAGCGTCGACCGCATGACCACCTTCGACGCCTTCGGCTTCGTCGACCTGATCGCGCCCCGCCCGCTGCTTATGATCGTCGGAAGCGAAGCGGTAACGTCCTGGATGGCCGTGGAGGCGTTCCAGCGCGCTCGCAGCCCCAAAGAACTGCACTGGATCGACGGAGCCAGCCACGTCGACCTCTACGACAAAGAGCAGTACGTCAGCCCCGCAGTCTCCAAGCTCACCGACTTCTTCAAGATCCACCTGGCCAAGGCCAAGTAACCCGGCCGTCCTGAGCACCACAGCACAGCGGCGCAGCCACGAGGCGGCTTGCAGCGGCGCCACTGGCATGAGAGCGGGGATGCCGAGCCCGGAACCCGCACCCGGAAAGTGCCTCTGAGTTCGGGCTGTACAGACCTCGGGCAAGCCTGATCGTCAAGGTCAGAAGGTACTTCTGCTTCCCCAATACGTTCCGGACACAGTCGCAAGTGAAACGAGCAGGCTAGCGGGTCTGCGATCGCCGATCATGGAACCCCGAAGGGACGGCCGTCATGGTGCTTGGAAAACTGGTGAAGCTGCGGCCGATGGAGCCGTCGGACGCCGATGCGTTGTGGCGCTGGAACCACGACCCCGAGGTGATGCGCTGGATGCAGGACGGATACGCCCAGCCGCTGGCTCAGGTCAGGAAGCGGTTGGAGGAGCGGCCGAGGAACTCGTACGGCGACCTGCTGCTGGGGATCGAGACCATTGAGGAGGCCCAGCTCATAGGCCTGGTCCACGTGGGCGACGCCGAGCCCGAGACCGGATGCGCCGAGCTCGACATCTACCTCGGCGAGAAGGATTACTGGGGACGCGGCTACGCGACCGACGCCATGCGGACGATCTGCCGCTACGGCTTCGAGAAGATGCGCCTGCACAAGATCGTGCTGACCGTCGTCACCGAGAACCACGCCGCCCACCACATCTACCAGAAGGTCGGATTCGTCGACGAAGGCCGACTGCGCCAGGTCTTCCGCCGCGACGGCCAGTGGTACGACGTGTTCACCATGGGCCTGTTGGAGGGCGAACTCCGCGACTGAGCCCTACGGGCGGACCCGAACTGACGCGGCGTTCTCGTCCGCCCAGCGTTGGCTCCAGGCGTTCAGCGGGCGGAGTGCGTCGACGAGGTCCTCGCCGAGTCGGGTGAGTTGGTAGCCGTCACCGTGCATGGTCAGCAGGCCGGCGTCGGTCAGTTCGTTGAGCCGGGTGTTGAGCACGCTGGAGGACATGCGCTCGCATCGACGCTGCAACTCGCGGAAGCCCGCCGGGGACTGGCTGAGCTCCCACAGGATGCGCAGCGCCCAGCGCCGCCCGAGGAGGTCGAGCGCGGCCATGACGGGACGGCCCGACTCGGACCCTCGCACCGGTACGCCCGGCCGCGGCGTTCTGCTGTCCATGCACCCATCCTTGCGCTTCGGTTGTCGAAGCAGCATAGTGCTTCGATAACCGAAGCAGAGGAGAGGTGCATGCCGCGCATCGAACCGCTCGAACCGCCGTACTCCACGGAGATCGGCCAAGCCCTCCGCAGATGGATGCCGCCCGGCGTGGCGCACGAGCCACTCGCACTGTTCCGGGTGCTGCACCGCAATCCGGAGCTGGCCTCCCGCATGTTCGCCGTGGGCTCCGGGCTGCTGAGCCACGGCCTGCTCCCCGCTCTCGACCGGGAAATCGTCATCGCCCGGACGACCGCCCGCGCCGGCTGCTCCTACGAATGGGGCGTGCACGCCGCGGGCTTCTCGCGCCAGGTCGGACTCGGCCCCGAACAGCTGCGGGCGACCGCCGACACGGACCCGACAACCAACGCCACCTGGCAGCCACGGCATGAGGCACTGCTGCACGCTGTCGACGAGCTGCACGACACCGCACACCTCTCGCACGAGGCCTGGGCCGCCCTGCGGAACCACTACGACGAGGCCCAGCTGCTGGAGTTCCTGGTGCTGACCGGCTGGTACCGGACCATCAGCTACCTGGCCAACGGCCTCCTCCTCGACGAGGAATCCTGGGCCACCCCGTTCCCGCCCAGCTGACCTCGATCAACAACCGATCGTCAATTTGGAGCACTGACGTTTCCCTCTTGGGGGTGATGGTGGGGGTTGGGGGTGGTGGGGGAGAATGGGGTTATGGACGCCCTGGTCTTCGGGGGCGAGGCGATGGTTGACGCGGCGTCCGGTGCTGGCCCTTCGGTCGG
>NZ_JOEH01000053.1 GCF_000719095.1 Streptacidiphilus jeojiense
CCGGCACCGGCCACGGCCGCGTCCACAACTCCCTGAAGAACGACGGCACCACCGCACTGACCATCCAGGCCACCACCTCCCACGGCGACATCACCGCCCGCAGCCTCTGAGGAGCACCGATCATGACCAACCTGGCCATCGCGGCGAACGGGCTGCGCAAGTCGTACGACGACAAGGTCGTCCTCGACGGCATCGACCTGGCCGTCCCCGAAGGAACGGTCTTCGCCCTGCTCGGCCCGAACGGCGCCGGCAAGACCACCGCCGTGAAGATCCTGTCCACGCTGATCACCCCCGACCCGGGCACCGGCGACATCCGCATCGGCGGCCACGACCTGGCCACCACCCCCCAGTCGATACGCGCTGCGATCGGTGTGACCGGTCAGTTCTCCGCCGTGGACGGGCTGATCACCGGTACGGAGAACATGCTGCTGATGGCGGACCTGCACCACCTCCCACGGGCCGAGGGCCGACGCACCGCGGCCGAACTGCTGGAGCGTTTCGACCTGGTGGAGGCCGCGAACAAGCCGGTGTCCAGCTACTCCGGCGGCATGAAGCGCCGCCTGGACATCGCCATGACCCTGGTGGGCAACCCACGGATCATCTTCCTGGACGAACCCACCACCGGCCTGGACCCGCGCAGCCGCCACACCATGTGGGCCATCATCCGCGAACTGGTCGCCGACGGCGTCACCGTCCTCCTCACCACCCAGTACCTGGAGGAGGCCGACGAACTGGCCGACCACATCGCCGTGCTCAACAACGGCAGGATCGCCGCCCAGGGCACCGCCGAACAGCTGAAGCGCATCGTCCCCGGCGGCCATGTCCGCCTGCGCTTCACCGACCCCGCCGCCTACCAGCGCGCCACCGACACCCTGCCCCACGCCACCACCGACGACCAGGCCCTGACCCTGCAGATCCCCAACGACGGCAGCCAGCACCAACTGCGCACCCTGCTGGACCAGTTGGACACCGCCGACATCCACGCCGACGAACTGACCGTGCACACCCCCGACCTCGACGACGTCTTCTTCGCCCTCACCAGCACCGACACCTCCAAGGAGACCGTGCGATGAGCACCCTGACCCTGGCCGCCCGCGACTCCGGCACCATGCTGCGCCGCAACCTGCTGCACGCCCGCCGCTACCCCTCACTGACCCTGAACCTGCTGCTCACCCCGATCATGCTGCTGCTGCTGTTCGTCTACATCTTCGGCGACGTGATGAGCGCGGGCATCGCCGGCGGCCACGCCGACCGCGCCCAGTACATCGCCTACATCGTCCCCGGCATCCTGATGATGACCATCGGCAGCACCGTCATCGGAGCGGCGGTGTCCGTGGCCACCGACATGAACGAGGGCCTGATCGCCCGCTTCCGCACCATGGCCATCCACCGCGGCTCCGTGATCATCGGACACGTCGTCGGCAGCGTGCTGCAGGTGCTGGCCAGCCTGGTCCTGGTCGGCGCCGTCGCGGTGGCCATCGGCTTCCGCTCCCACGACGCCACCGCCCTGGAGTGGTTGGCCGCCCTCGGGCTGCTGGCCCTGTTCTCCCTGGCCCTGACCTGGATCGCGGTCGGGATGGGCATGGCCAGCCCCAACGCCGAGGCCGCCAGCAACAGCGCGATGCCGCTGATCCTGCTGCCCCTCATCTCCAGCGCCTTCATCCCCACCGACACCATGCCCGGCTGGTTCCGGCCCATCGCCGAGTACCAGCCCTTCACCCCCACCATCGAAACCCTGCGCGGCCTGCTGCTGGGCACCGGCATCGGCAACAACTGGTGGATCTCGATCCTCTGGTGCTTCGGACTCTCCGTCCTCGGCTACCGCTGGTCGACCTCCCTCTTCAACCGCGACCCGAAGTAACCGCCATGCCGGCGCGGGCAACCACCCGCAACCGACCCGCCCCGGGGGCGGCGTACACCGACACCGCGTCGGGGCACGCCGCCCCCGTCGGCGTGCCCCGACTCCGGGCAACGGACCCGTCCGGTTCCGCTCGCGTTTTCTTGCTTTTCCGGAAAGGTGCCGCAGTCCAAACCTGTGTATCGCCTTTGATCTACGATCATGCCGTGCATACCTTTCCAGTCAGGCGAGTTGGGATGAATCGAATAAACTTGAGGCGAATTGCACACCTTGCGGCCGCTTCGGTGGTCGCCATCGGATTCTCAGCGCTGGCGGCTCCTACCGCTCGGGCGGTGTCCCCGGAGTCGGCTGCGCCGTCAACTGCCCCGGGGCTGCTGGCAGGGACCAAGTTCGTCAACGGCATGCCCACGACCTCGACCGAGAACCCGGACGGTTCCCGCCTGGTCGACACCGCGCCCGGGGGCGGCCAGGACGACGGTCAGAATCCGGCCTGGTCCCCCGACGGCAAGCGCATCATCTTCACGTCGTCCCCGGGACCGGCGATGTGCACCTACACACCGAGCGGCACCAACACGGTGTGTGTCGACTGGGGTATGGACTCGACTCCCACGTACACACCCGACGGGGCCGACTTCATTGTGGGCAACATCGCGGTCTGGGGTGACGCTCAGCAGTTGGGATACATCCCGTCAACCTATGTGGCGCCGACGGGGCTTCCTCCCGCGAGCGACATGAAACCCTGGTTCGCGTCGGCAACCGGCGGCGACGACTCCTATCCCACGGTGTCCACGGCGACCGGAGCCGTTCTGTTCGAGCACGATGCGAATGGCGCGACGGACATCTGGACCGATCACGGCAACCACACCGCCGGGCTGCTCATCGCGGACGGCCGACAGCCGAACCTCTCGCCCGACGGTTCGACGGTCGCGTTCGTCCGGGCCGTGGGTGGCTACGACCAGATCTTCACCCAGGCCGCGGACGGTACGGGGTCCGCCCTGCAGGTGACCGGCGGCTCGACCAACCACACCTATCCCAAGTGGACACCGGACGGCCTGGGGATGGACTACAACGCCAACCCCGGCACCACCCCCCAGGCGACGGTGGGCCATCACCTGACACTGGCGACGAAGACCGACACGGTCATCCCCAACGGCCTTGCCTGGGTGACGCAGCAGCCCACCCGGGCGACCTCACCGGGCGCGGCCTCCACCTTCCACGCCACCGGTCCGACTCGTGTGCTGGACACCCGTGCCGGCACCGGGGTTCCCGCCGCCGGCGCGCTCGCCGCAGGCGGGATCCTGCCGTTGGCGGTCGAGGGCGCCAACGGAGTGCCGAGCACGGGGGTCAGCGCCGTGGTGCTGAACGTCACCGTCACCGGCCCCACCGCCAGTGGCTACCTGACCCTCTACCCGGAGGGGACAGCGAGCCCCGGCTCTTCGAACCTCAACTGGACCAAAGGCCTGACCATCGCGAATCAGGTGATCGTTCCGGTGGGTGCGGACGGCGAGATCGACTTCGCCAACCACAGCCCCGGCAGCACCCAGGTGGTCGCCGACATCTCCGGCTACTACACCTCGAACAGCACCGGGACCGGCTTCACCGCGGCCGGACCAGCGCGTCTGCTGGACACCCGCGCCGCCATCGGCGTTGCCACCAAAACACCGGTCCGCGCCAACGGAACGGTCGCGCTCCAGGTCGCGGGCAAGGGCGGCCTCCCCGCCGGAGGCGTCTCGGCGGTGGTGCTCAACGTCACCGCGACGGACACCAAGGCCGGCGGCTATGTGACCGTCTACCCGGACGGGAAGGCCAAGCCGACCGCATCCAACATCAACTGGACCGCGGGCGAGACCATCCCCAACCATGTGGTGGTCCCGGTCGGCGCCGACGGCAAGGTCGACCTGGCCACCTCCGGCAGCGGCAGCGTCGATCTGATCGCCGACGTGCTCGGTTACTTCAGCACCGGTGGCTCCGCCTTCCACAGCACCGCCCCGACCCGGCTGATGGACGCGGTCGGCAGCGGCGCCGTCCCGGCGAACTCCACCCGTACCCTGACCGTGAACGGCTCGACCGTCCCGGCCGGCGCGACCGCGGTGGTGCTCAACGTCACCGTGACCGGCCCCAAGGCCGGCGGATACCTGACGGTCTATCCGAACGGCACGGCCAAGCCGACCGCGTCCAACCTCAACTGGACGACCGGCGAGACCATCCCCAACCTGGTGACGGTGCGCCTGGTCAACGGGAAGCTCAACTTCGGCGTCACCAGTTCCGGCAGTGTCGGCGTGATCGCCGACGTCTTCGGCTACTACGGCGGCTGACTCCGTCCGGCCCGCCGCAGCGGATTCCTCCGCCGCGGCGGGTCGGCTTCGGCACCGCCATGCAGGTTCAGCCGTAGCTGTAGTACGTCCCCGACAGGTCCGCCATCACGGAGACCGGCGTTCCGCCGCCGTTGTGGATGTCGACATAGCCGTCCGGTCCGACCGGCGTGACCGTCATGTTCGCCACCGTCTGGCCTGCGGTGTAGTTGAGGTCGGACGACGTGGGCAGCGACGTGCCGTCGGGGAACGCGGTGAGGTAGCCGCCGCCCCTGCTCCCGGTCACGGTCAGGTTGAGCGCGGCAGCGACGGCCGTGCCGATCCGCAGCCGCAGCGTCTGCCCCGCGCCCAGCTGCTGCTTCGGCGCACCGGTACCGCTGCGGGTGTCGAGCAGGCGGACCGGCGCGTTGTGGATGAACACCGCACCGGTGCTGCTGCTGTCGTAGTAGCCGACCAGGTCGGCGATGAAGTCGACGGCGCCGGCTCCGCCGTTGTGCAGCGACACCGCACCGTTCGTCAACGGCACCGTGACCAGTGCCGGAACGACCTGCCCGGTCGACCAGTTGGAGTTCGACACCCCCGGCAGCGGCTGCCCGGTGCCGAAGGCCGTCAGGAAGCCTGCGCTGCGGGCGTCGGCGGCCGTCACATTGAGGACCACGGCCGACGCGTTCGAGGGGATCCCGTGGGTGCCT
Organism: Streptacidiphilus jeojiense; assembly: GCF_000719095.1. Lineage (GTDB taxonomy): Bacteria > Actinomycetota > Actinomycetes > Streptomycetales > Streptomycetaceae > Streptacidiphilus > Streptacidiphilus jeojiensis. The sequence goes on from NZ_JOEH01000053.1 coordinate 4,863, forward strand.
GCCAGCTTGACGCTGGTCGTCCCGCGGCCGGCGACCTGCTTGCCGGTCCGGGTGTCCAGCACCCGCACCGGTCCGACCGGGTGGTAGAGGAGACCGCGGGCATTGTTGGAGAACGTCCCGACCGTGTCCACCACCAGGTCGATCGGCTTGCTGCTGCCGTTGTAGAAGTCCACGTACAACTGTCCGTCAGTGACCGTGACCTGGTTCGCCACGGTCTCGCCCGCGGCGAAGTTCACATTGGACGTACCGGGCATGGCGGTGTGGTCCTGGTAGACGGTCACATATCCGGCCGCCTCGGGGTCGGTCACCGTGACGTTGAGGAGCACCGCGTCCTGGGTGTACAGCGGAACGTGCAGGGAGGACACCGCGACGCTGATCCAACCGTGCGCGGGGACCGAGTCACGGCCGTGCGTGCGGCTGTCGTAGTCGCGCTTCGGACCGCCCGCGAGAGGCTGGTACTCATCACCCACGACGACCTTGCCGCTGCCGGTGATGGAGCGGCCGTGCGCGTCGGTGCCCGAGATGGTGGCCGTGTAGCTGCCCGGCCGGGTGTAGGTGTAGTAGGCGCCGCCGACCTGGTTCGACTGGACCGACCCGCCGTCACCGGTCTCGATGACCCAGTTGTTCGACAGTGGCGCCCCGGTGAGCCCGCCGACGGAGAAGAGCACCGTCCCGGAACCACTGGCCGAGTTCAGCTGCGGCACCGCGGTGATGGTCACCGGCGCGGTGACCGGAAGTACGGTCACCGATTCCGCACGGGTCTCCGAGTAGCCGTCCGCGTTGGTGATGGTGATCCGGCCCGCATACGTCCCGGGCTGCTGGTACGTGTGCATGATGCTGGTGCCGGCCGGCACGGTCTGCGTGGCGCTGCCGTCGCCGAAGTCCGCGGTCGTCGTGAGCTTCTCGCCCCACAGGGAGTTCGGCGCGGTGCCCGGCTCGACGTCGAGCGGTACGGTCGCCACCCCGGTCAGTGCGGGGTAGTCACCGTTGGGTACGTAACGGAAGCTGTCCTCGAGCTCGAAGGCGCCGCGGTCGTAGTAGGCGTTGGCACCGGTGCCCGTGTTGCCGACCTTGGGATCGTCCACCCGTGGATTGCCCCTGCTGTCGCCGGCGAGCTCACCCGCGGCGCCGGAGTCGGCCGAATCGATCAGGGGCGACGACGCGGTGAGACCGAGGCCGGTGTCCCCGAGCGCCCCGTAGATGTCGTGCGCGCCCTGCCCCGTACCGGCCACCAGGCCGCTCACCGTGGAGTACTGGACACCTGCCCAGGAGTACGGGGCGATGCCGGCGGAGCTGTTGGTGAACGCGTTGTAGTCGCTGGTCACGCCCGCCGCCGAAGCGGCGTCGACCAGCAGGGACGGCCCGGTCGGAGGGTGGGTGTAGCCGGGGTCCGCGGTGCAGGAGAACCAGCCCCCGACGTTGTTCTCGACGGACGCCGAGGTCCCGTCCAGGAGGGCGATGGCCGCGCCGCAGCTCTGGTAGACGGTGTTGCTGGTGACCTTCAGGTCCGGGACGCCTTCGGCCTCGACACCGCCCGCGTCCGCACCGTAGAGGGCATTCGTCGTCAGGGTGACGCCGCTCGCCCCCGCACCGACCTGGATCCCGTAGCCGAAGGAGGCGTCGATCTCGCTCCGGGACACGGTCACCGTCGAGGAGCCACCGTCGATGCTGACCCCCGTCTGGCCGAGGGGGCCGCTGCCCTCGTCCTTGAGAAGCTTCTCCATCTCCACGGTGTCCCGGTCGAGCACGACGTTGCTGCTGCCGCTCACCGTGATGCCGTCCCCGGCATCACTGTTGAAGAGGTCGATCCCGGTGACATCGACGTAGTGCGCACCGGACAGCGTGAGGGTCCCATGGATGGCGGCACCGGGCTGCGCGGTGACCGTGATGGGGGCCGCTGACGTCCCCGAGCGACTGAGCGTGACCGGGCCGTAGTACGGCGCATAGGTGGTCCCGCTGGGCGGCCCCTCCAGCAGGATCGTCTGGCCCGGATCCACGACGTCGGCGGCCGCCTGGACACCGCAGAACGGCACTGCCTGGCTGCCCGCGGCCGGGTCGGTGTCACTGCAGTGGGCCATGCCCACATACAGCGTGCCGCTGTCGTCCACCGAACTGGCACGGGCGGCCGGGGCGACCAGCAGGGCCGCCGCGACCGCCGTCGCGGCAAGAGCCGCCACACGCCGGACTGAATGCATGATTCCCCCAGTACGCCCCGCACACCAGGTCACGGGGTAGTTGCAGCTCAGGAGCCCAACAGGCTGTGCGCATGCTATAGAACACCTGAGCGGCGATACCGGGCGGCCCCCTCGGCCGAGTACTCGGATCAGTGGGCGTCGTGATGAAGATCGTTTCCGCGACCACGGGGGTCGTGTGAGAACGCTGTGAGCCCGTCGGTACCCTGAGCCGCCGCTACGGCACAGAAGTCTTCTTCTCCCCGGGAGCACCGTGTCCTCTCGAACTCCGATAACCCTGGCCGCGTGCTGCGCGGCCGGCCTGCTCATGGTCTCCGGCACGGCCGAGGCGGCGGGCGGCGCGCACGCCGCGCCGGTGGCCGCAGCCGTTGCCGCGGGCGCCCCCGCGACGATGCAGCCGCTGACGCACCAGATCCTGGTGCCGGGCACCACCCGGGCCGGCGTCACCGGCCGTTCAGCCGCTGCCTCGACGCTGTCGGTCAGCGTCACCGGCGGTGACAACAAGGGTCTGTACGACGCCGCACTCAATGTGAGCGTGTCCGGTTCGGCCGGCGCCGTCAGCGCCACTCCGACCTGGGACGGCGTGCCCTCGGCCGCGGTCACCGAGGCCGGCGACGGCACCATCGTGCTCAGGCAGACCTTCAGCACGGTGGGCGAGCACAAGCTCAGCCTCAGCGTGACCGACGGTGTCTCCACCGTGGTGAAGACCGTGACCGTGCTGCTGGCCGGCAACGACTACACGGCCTACGGCCCCACCCGGCTGCTGGACACCCGCCACGGCACCGGCGGCCCCATCGGGCCGATCAAACCCAACAGCATGGTCCGGGTGAAGATCGACAGCAATGGCGGGATCTCCGCCACAGCCAGCGCCGCGGTACTGAACCTGACGGTCACCAACCCCTCCAGCGCGGGATACATCACCGCCTATCCGGACGGGGGGTCCTCCAGCAGCTCGAACGTCAACTTCGTCAAGGGCCAGACGGTGCCCAACCTGTCCGTGGTGCCTGTGGGTACCAGCGGCTACGTCGACCTGTACAACCACAGCAGCGGCACGGTCGACCTCATCGCCGACATCGACGGCTACTTCAGCCAGACCGCGGCCTCGGGCTACACCACGGTGGCGCCTTCGCGGCTGGTGGACACCCGCTCGGGTCTGGGCGCGCCGAAGGCGCAGCTCACCGCGGGCGGGTCGATCGCGGTGCAGATCGCGGGCAAGGCCGGCATGCCCGCCTCCGGGGTGACCGCGGTCGCTCTGAACGTCACAGCCACCAACGAGGCCACCGGCGGCTACCTGACCGCCTACCCGGACGGGGCGGCCATGCCCACCGCGTCCAACGTCAACTTCGGCCCCGGACAGAACATCGCCAACGCGGTCGTGGTACCGGTCGGCGCGGACGGCAAGATCCGCATCGCCGGCAGCACCAAGGCCGATGCGGTCGTGGACGTGACCGGCTACTACAGCGTCAGCGGCACGGGCGCCTTCGAGCCGCTCCAGCCGACCCGGCTGATGGACACCCGGGACCTGAGCAACCCGAACGTCGAGAACCTGATGCAGCCCTACTACTACGACCTCTATCCGTTCTGGGAGTGGGTCGACGCCAACGCCGCCGCGGTGGTCCTCAATGTGACCGTGCCGACGGCGAAGGCTGCCGGGTACCTGGCCGTGGCCCCGGACATCAACACCTGGGCCTCGTACCAGAAGGGCACCTTCAATGCGCAGCAGAAGGCGCCGGGCAGCTCCACGCTCAACTTCCAGAAGGGCCAGAGCGTGCCCAACATGGTGCAGGCGAGCACCGGCACCACCGGCGTCGTGGACTTCTGGAACCAGTCGCCGATGAGCAACGACCTGATCATCGACATCTTCGGCGTCTACAAGAACAACTGATCCGTTCCCGGCCGAAGCGGCTGCCGGCCCCGGCGAAGGAATTCGCCGGGGCCGGCGGCTCCGCCAAGTGATACACCGTCAGTTAGTCGCTTGTTGTGCCCTGGAACCTCTGCCGCCGACCTCGCCCGACGTCTAGCATCCGACTATGCGAAACCCCCGGGCCCTAGCGGCCGCCATGGCCGTAATCGCGCTCCCGCTCTCCGCCTGCTCCAGTGGCGGCAGCGGGAGCGGCAACGGCAGTGCCGGCAAGGAGACCAGCAACCTCCCGGCTGCCACGCAGTTGCTGAGCAGTGGTGCGACGGCGATGACCGCGGTGCAGTCGGTGCGGTTCTCGATCAACGCGAGCGGCCAGATCGCCGGCCTCGCCCTGCGCAGTGCCACCGGCCAGCTGACCCGGGCCGGGAACGCACAGGGCAGCGCGTCCGTGTCGGAGGCCGGTGCCCTGGTGGAGATCAACTTCGTCATCGTCGGCTCCACCGCCTACATCAAGGGCGCGACCGGCGGCTACAGCAAGGTCCCGCTCCAGGTCGCCACCGCGGTCTACGACCCCGAGGCGATCCTGGACCCGAACAAGGGGGTCGTGAAGCTGCTGCAGACGGCGACGGGCGCCCGGACGCTGGACCGGGAGACCCTGGACGGGCAGTCGGTCTACCACGTGAAGGCGCTGCTGGCGCAGCCGGTGCTGGCCACGCTGGTTCCCGGGGACTCGAAGAGCGAGGAGGGCGATCTCTGGCTGACGGTGTCCTCGTCGCGGCTCGTGAAGGTCGCGTTCCCGGTGGAGACGACATCGGGGGGCAGCGGCTCGGTGACCGCCTCGTTCTCCGATTTCGACGCGCCTGCCACGATCACCGCTCCATCGTCGTGACCGCAGTCGACACCGGGACGGCGCCGCTCACGGGGCGGCACGCCGTCCTCGGCGTCACCGGAGTGGTCACGCTGCTCGGGTCGCTGGACATGTACGTCATCGTCACCCTGCTGAACTCGATCACCAATGACCTGGGCATCCCGCTGAACCATCTGGAGCGGGCCACGCCGATCGTCACCGCGTACCTGCTCGGCTATGTCGCTGCCATGCCGCTGCTGGGGCAGAGCGCGGACCGGTTCGGGCCGCGGCGGGTGCTCCAGTCCTGCCTGGTCGTCTTCGCGGCCGGCTCGGCGCTCACCGCGAGCGCGCACAGCCTCCAACTTCTGGTCGCTGGACGGCTGTTGCAGGGTGCCGCGGCGGGTGCGCTGCTGCCTGTCACGCTCGCCCTGGCCGGGCGTCTGTTCCAGGGCCGGGCAAGACCCGTGGCGCTCGGCTCGGTGGGAGCCGCGCAGGAACTCGGGAGCGTGCTGGGCCCGCTGTACGGGGCCGGCATCGCGGCGCTCACGGGCTGGCGCGGGGTGTTCTGGGTCAACGTCCCGCTGGTGCTGGTCGCGGCGGTGGTGATGGAGTTCACCGTGCCCGCCACGGCGTCGCCCGAGCAGGGCGGGCCGACCGGGCGCCGGCGCACCGACCTGGTCGGCGGCGCTCTGCTCGCGGTGGCGCTGGCGCTGCTGGTGGCGGCCCTGGACAACCAGGATCCGCAGAAGTCGGTGCTGCCGAGCTGGGGCCTGCCGCTGCTGCTCGGCAGCGCGGTGGCGCTGGCGGCCTTCGTGCTGTGGGAGCGCCGCAGCCGGACGCGCCTGATCGACACCCGGCGGATGCGGCGGCGCCCCTTCGCCGCAGCGATGGCGACGAGCTTCTGCGCCGGTGTGGCGCTGCTGGTCACACTGGTGGACGGGGAGTTGGTGGCCCAGTCGCTGCTGGGCAGGAGCTCGGTGGGCGGCGCACTGCTGCTGATGTGGTTCCTGACGGCGCTGCCGGTCGGTGCCGTCATCGGCGGCCTGGCCGGACGTCGGCTGGGCCACTCGGTGGTGGCCGCGGTCGGCATGGCCGTGGCGGCCGGGGGCTACTTCCTGATCGCGGCCTGGCCCCTGGCGGCCCTGACCGCCCGTCTCGGCCCGCTGCCGCTGGCACAGACCGACCTCGTGATCGCCGGTCTTGGCCTGGGCCTGGTGATCGCGCCGGTGGCCGGGGCGGTGCTGGACTCGACGGATCCCGGCCAGCACACGACGGCCTCGGCCGCAGCGGTGATCTCCCGGACCATCGGCATGCTGGTCGGCGTGGCCGCACTCTCGGCCTGGGGACTGCACCGCTTCCAGACGCTGACGGCCCACCTCGACATGCCGATCCCCGGCACCAGCACCTTCGCGAAGGCCTGGCCGGCCTACCAGCACGCGCTGCGCGTGGCACTGCACACCGAGTACAGCGACATCTTCCGGGTGACGGCCGTGGTCTGCGCGCTGGGCGCCGTATGCGCACTGGGACTGTCCAGTTCGACCGAAGGCCGAAGGCCGATACCCCCCGGCCCGGCCGGGACGGTCGAGCCGTCGGGCTGAAAGCAGAGCACAGGCTCCGCCTGGTTCACGCGCTCACAGTCCCCGTGGCGACGCCGTCAGCCCAGCTTCCTGGCGAGGTCGGCGAGGAACTGCGGCATTCGGCCGGCACCGAAGTCGTAGAAGCGTGCCCACTGCGGCTCGACCGCGATGCGCGCCATCCGGTCGTACATGGCCCGGCAGTTCCGCTCGAACTCGGCCGCGTACTCGGCGTCGAAGTTCTTCCGCGCGGCCGCGAGGTACTCCGGCACCACCCCGTCCACGATGGTGAGGTGCACGACGCCGCGCACCGACAGCGTCTTCGCCGAACCGGGACTGTCGCCGGCGTCGATGGTCAGGGCGACCTCGGGCCGCGCCGACAGCGCCTCCACCTTGGGCGCCGTGGCCGCGGTGGCCATGACGATCTCGTCACCGGTCCAGAAGATCCCGATCGGGACGACGCGAGGCCGCCCGTCCAGTCCGATGTACGCCAACCGCGCCATCGACGCCTGGCCCAACAACTCGTGGGCGTCGGCCAGCTCCTGTGCGATCTGCTCGGGTTCCATCACTCGTCGTCCTCCACTGTCGCGCAGCCGCTCTTGCCCGATCTGTCCCCGGAACGGAGACAACACCACGAATCCCCGTCCCCTGGCCCACCGTAGTCCCGCCCCACCCGACCACACGGTCCGCCGCGCACGGCCCGCGCTGAACAAGTGAACGAATGTGCGTCCCTCCGTCAATCATCTGACCTAGCATGACCGCTGAGGTCGTGTCATCCGGGAGGGAAGGCCATGGCGGAGGGCTCGCGGTCGGACGGTTGGATGCAGGTGGGGGCGGACTGGGAGTCCCCGTCGCCGATGCGCACCGACATCGCCCACAGCGCTCGGATCTACGACTACTTCATCGGCGGCAAGGACAACTTCCCCGCCGACCGTGAAGCCGCCGAGCAGGTGCTCGCGCTGCGGCCGAGCCTGGCCCTGGCCGCCCAGGCCAACCGTCGCTTCATGTGCCGGGCGGTCGACTTCGTCGCCTCCCAGGGCATCCGTCAGTTCCTGGACCTCGGCACCGGCATCCCCACCTCGCCGAACACCCACGAGGTCGCCCAGGCCGCTGCCCCGCAGTCACGGGTCGTGTACGTGGACAACGACCCGATGGTCCTGGCGCACGCACGTGCCCTGCTGGTCAGCGCGCCGCAGGGGCGGACCGCCTACATCGACGCGGACATCCGCGAGCCCGCCACCATACTCGGGCACCCCTCCCTGCTGAAGGTCCTGGACCTGGACCAGCCGGTGTGCCTGATGCTCGTCGCCGTCCTGCACTTCGTCGGCGACGAGGAGGACCCCTACGGCCTGATGTCCGAACTCCTGGCCGCCTGCCCCAGCGGCAGCAGGCTGATCCTCACCCACGGCACCGAGGACTTCTCCGACGAGGCCGGCGCCGAAGCGCTCCGCGCCTACCGGGCCTCCGGTGTGAACCTGCACCTGCGCACCGCAGCGCAGGTGCTCCGCTTCTTCGACGGCCTGGAACTCGCCGAGCCAGGGCTGCAACTGGTCAACCGCTGGCGCCCGGACAACGACCTCGACCGCCGGGCCCGCCCCCAGGACATCACCTGGTACGGAGCCGTCGCCACCAAGCACTGACCACCGCGCACCTCGCGCACCCCGTGCGCTGGGCGGCCCCGCTGGGATCGGCCGGCGGCAGTCAGCTGAAGGGGCCTTCGGTGACGAAGCGGTGCAGGTGGCGGGCGAAGGTCTCGGCCTCGCCGGGCGGCCAGGCGGTGAGGCTCTCGGTGATGGCGGCGGCCAGGCGTCGGCGCAGTTCTCCCACGGCGGTGCGGCCCTCATCGGTCAGCACCAGCAGGGTGGCGCGCCGGTCGTGGGGGTCGGGTTCACGCCGCAGCAGCCCGGCCTGTTCCAGCTGCGATGCGCGGCGGGTCACCACGGAGCGGTCCAGCCCGGCGTCCGGGGCCAGGTCGGCGGCGCTGCGGGGGCCGGTCCTGGCCAGGGCGCTGAGGATCGGGTAGGTCAGCTCGTCCACGGCTTCGCCCATGCCCACTGTGAGCGCCCGCTGCAGTCGGGCGCGTGTGTTGCGCCCGAGCAGGACGCCCAGGGCATCTGCGATCTCGTGTCCTACGGGGTTCTCCATGCCCCAACAATAGCGTGCGTGACGCACGCATCCGGTGCTACAGTCAGAGTGAAGCGTGCGCGGCGCACGCATTTAGGAGGGATCGCCATGCACCGCACCGACATCCACACCGCTCTGACCGACCTGCTGTTCAACCCGGCCTTGACCGTGGAGCAGGCCACCGAGCGCCACTTCACCCCGGACTTCCGCCAGCGCACCGATGGCGAGTGGGCCGACCGCGCCGGTTTCGTCGACCACATCGAACACCTGCGGACCGTCGTGGCCGCAGGCTCCGTCCAGGTCCACGACGAGCTGTGCGACGGCGCGACCTACGCCGACCGCCACACGGTCGAGGTCACTAAGCAGGACGGCGACACCGTGCGCATGGAGGTCTACGTCTTCGCCGAGATGGCCCCCGACGGCCGCTTCAACCGGATCGAGGAGACCACGCTCATGCTCCAGGGCACCGCAGCCGACCGCGGCCTCGGCAGCGCACGCTGACCACCCGGCCGGGAGTTGAGCCGCAAAGGGGAGATGGAGAAATCAACTCTCGGTGCACGAGGGCCAGTGGTCCGCTGCCCACTCCGGCCAGCCGGGCCAACCCGGCGGCGGAGGGGGAATCTCGCCGCTGTTGAGTTCGGCAGCATCGGGGGCCTGGAACTGCTCGCGCCACGCGTCCACGTCGGCCTCGCTCATCGGGAAGGTCCGATCGGGCGTCGTCGCCTGACGGTCTGCGATACGGGCGAGTTGGACGTCCTTGTCCACGGGCAGGTACACCGTCCGGCACGCCGCACCGGCCGACCGGGCCAGCCAGCGCAGTGCCGAGCGTTCGTCCCGGCCCCAGAGCCCGTAGTCCAGCACGACGCTGGTTCCCAGCCGTAGCGCCTGCAGCGCGAGCGAGATGAGGCGGCCTTCGAGCACCCAGCGCTTGCCGTCGGCCATCGAATCCCCGAACAGCGGCACCATCCAGTGGTCGGGGGTCAGCCGCAGCGCGGGGTGTGCGGCGGCGAGTTCTGCGGCCCGGGTGGTCTTCCCGGCTCCGGGCAGCCCGACCATCAGGAACAGGGTGGCGACGGTTCCCACGGTGGACGGGGCCGGGAACGGTGCTCGGCAGGCTGAACTGAGTTGCTGTGACTGTGACATGACTTCCCTGGTCAGGCAGGACGGCCCGACAGCACAGGGCAATGCGCGCACGGCTGTCGGCGGGACACCGATCCGGCGGTACCCCCTCCTTGGAAGAAGGGGCAGGTGAAGGAGGCCGCAGCTACGGCAGCCTCAGTACCGCCGCGGGGCGGCGGTTCGGATGTTCACGGCACAGCAGCACATGCCCCGACTGTATCCGACAGCCCCGACGGTCCCCCAATGCGCCAAGATGTGCGCCATGCAACTGACCTTTGGCCCTGAGCGGCACACTCGAACCTTTGAATGCGCCTGCTGCAAAGAGCCCATAGAGCGCGCTTGGTGTCATATCTACGCAGACGGGGAGCCCCGAGCCGTCTACTACGCCAACTGCTACCACCACCAGGACCGTGACCACGATGCTCCGAGGGCGCCCGTCGCTGCCCCCGACCGACCGCTCCTACTGGTGCGCAAGCGGTGCGATTCCTGAAGTTGGTCTAGATAACAAAACCCCCGGGCCGCTGGCCAGGGGTTTTGCGTGGAGCGGGTGACGAGAATCGAACTTGCGCTCTGAGCTTGGGAAGCATTGCGCCGATGACCATGCCAGAGCAGCCCTGACCTGCTCGTTCGACCCAGCCATGAGGGTTCACCCCACTGGTCGGACAGACGCCGGTTTCACCGTGATTCACCGCCCGCCTCCGCCCGTTAGGGCACGCGTAGGGCACGAGATCTGCCGCTCAACGGCGGCCCGAGTTCATCCACGAAGCAAGACTGTGCACCTCGGCGCTCAGCACCATGACGCGGTGATCGTAGGCGAGGGGAAGATCGCTGATGCTTCCCATGCCTCCGTACGCTCCGAGTACTCTCTCGATCCCGTGGAGGTCCCCTGCTGCGATCTCACCCTTGGCGAGCTCCATCCAGTCAGCCCAACCCTGGAACCCGCATTCCGTGAGGGCCTGCATGAATTCGTCCAGCTTGATCATCAGACCTGATGCAGAGTTCGCCACCGAGCCAGTATCCATCGCGCGGTACCCCTCGATGCGAACTACCGGCAGTTCGGTCGCTGAGGTCTCTCGTCCTGGTCAAGCAGCCCACTGGAGTTGACTGAGGTCAGCGACGATCGCCACGGTTGCGGTACTTCGCTGCTGCACTGCTGGCACGGACCCAGCATTGTCGGTGAGCTGGTCTAGCCTCATCGCCGTTGGGTCGGACTGGAACCTCATTGAGGTGCACCGCGATCAAGAGGGGTGGCTCAGAAGCGGCTCCCGAGCCGAGCGCTCCGGGGCTTCGTGTAGCTTCAAACCCACCCCTCTCACGTGCCGGCGGGGTACACGATGCTCCTGCTGCTGGAGGCCGCGACGGCTTGGGACCGTGACCTCTTCGTCCCGAAGCAATTCGGACAACCCCTCGAACAGAGGTGGCTGTATCTCCCACCTGTGCTGACGGTTCGAGAGTGTCCGTAGTCGTCCGCCGCTGCGAGCTGCGGTTGTCACGCAGTTAGTCACTCATCCTGAGGTCGTGAGGCGCGCCCACGGTCCCTGGCGCGTAGGGCGGTTGCTAGTAGCATCCGGGCGGTGAGGCCAACAGCGAGACTCGCGATGAGCTGAGGCACGAACCACGACCATGCGTCACTGAAGTGGTGCAGGACGGCATTCGTGGCGAACATCATGAAGATGCTCATATAGCCCAGCCAGGAGTCACGCCGATTGCTCACACGCAAATATTGCAGGGTGGCGCTCAGATGATCAAGGGCCCCGAAGTCGCGCTCTGGGCTTGGAAATCAAAGCAGGTAGCGACCTCAGCTATGCTCTGACCTCACGTGCGCAGAACTGGGCGAGAGAGGCCCGTCGGCCCGTCGTGGCCCTGCACGAACGCGCCGGAGCAATGGTCACAAACGGGCAGTTGACCGCGGTCGGATTCGAGCCGGTGCATCTCGTTGAGAAAGCGATCCTGACCCGCAATGACTGACGGCCCGGGTCCGTGTCAGCCAACGCAGGGTAAAGGTTGCTTGATGCGGCACTCGACTCTTGTCGACCTGCGTCGATTCGGCACGACGACATCTAAGCGCCGATCCGTTGTGGAGGGGGCCAGCCGTGTTCGAGCCGGGCCAGGTGGGGCATGAACTGGGGGCCGCAAGGCTCGCTCATTGGGCTGATCGCGCTGAAATTGGGATGCTAGATCGCCCTGGGGCCTGGCAGGCTGCCGTGCATGGACGTGCATCTTCAGCCTTGGTCGGAATCCGCAGTCGGCCTCCTGCGGCAGATCAACACCCCGCAGATGCGTCTCCACGTCGGTGGCCCAGAATCGGAGGAGAAGCTGCTTGACCGGCACCGTCGCTACCTCTCCATGCCGGGGACCGGCCGTGGTTGCATGTTCGCTGTGGTGAGTGGTGACGAGATGGTTGGCAGTATCTATTACCAGCTCCGTGACTGGCAGGGCGAGCGAATCTACGAGACTGGCTGGAACGTCCTACCGCCCTACCAGGGCCGTGGCATCGCTGCCGCTGCTGGCTCCTCCCTGATTGCCGTTGTGCGTGACGCCACCCGCCGGTCAGTCATCCGAGGCCTGCACGCCTTCCCCTCGGTCGAGAACGCCTCCTCCAACGCCCTCTGTCGCCGCCTTGGCTTCACCCTCCGTGGCGTGTGCGACTTCGAGTACCCGACTGGCAGCGGCACCTTTATGTGCAGCAACGACTGGCGACTCAATCTCACTGACTCCGCCCTGTCGAGCTAAGGTCGCAGTAGCCTCCACGGAAACCACAACCCTCCCCGCTGCCATCCCGTCTGCCGTCGTCCCACACCTCGGTGGAGCAGCCTTGCCCCTGGTGTCCAGGTGATGGTGCGTTCCGGCGCTCGTCCTTCGGTCGGATCTAGCGCAAGGCGCGCGACAAGGCGGGGCTGCCCGTCTTCCGGTTCTACGATCTCCGGCACACGGGCAACACCCTCGTTGCGGCGACCGGTGCGAGCCTCAAGGAGTTGATGGCGCGGATGGGGCAGTCCTCGGTCCGGGCCGCGATGATCTACCAGCACGCGACGGCGGAGCGGGACCAGAAAATCGCGTCGGGCATCGACGATGCGGTGCGGAAGATCCGCCATACGTCGCCGCCAGATCGGGGCGGGAAGGCATCTGGTGCGCGACGCCTGAATTGGTCTAGATAACAAACCCCCGTGCCACTGGCATGGGGGTTTTGCGTGGAGCGGGTGACGAGAATCGAACTCGCGCTCTGAGCTTGGGAAGCATTGGCCCGATGACCTTGGCATATGGGTCCTGACCTGCTCCTTCGGCGTCACCGGGGCGGTGATTCCGCTGCTTGGGCATGCCTCGGTTTCACCGTGGTTTACCGCCCGGAACCGTCTGTTGGGGCACGAGTGTCCTCGTCACTCCATCGGCACGAAGCCACCATGAATCCTCAGCGGCAGCCCTGGGATGACCAGACTGCCGGCAACCTGACGGGTTAGCCAGTCCGGGACACTGTCGTCGTACTCCTCCCACTGCGCCCACTGACGGAACCAGACTCCTATGCGCCAAGTGCCCTCAGTTCCAGGCACCAGGAAGCAAGCGTCGGCCTCCACCGTGTGGGCCCACTGCACCATGCCCCCTTCCATGGGGAACACGTCGTACGGGATCGCCTCCGGCACAAGTTCCTGATACAGCGGAGCCATCTGTCCGATGGTCCCGAACATGCCCAGCCTTGAAGAACACGGATGCAGCACGCTCAAGAATTTCCCAACGACGCCCGGCCCATACGCTGCCACGAACTCCTTGTACTCGGCTGGCAACGGCCCGCTTGCTGCCTCCAGTTCCTCCCAGGCGTCGGCTCCCGAGTAGCCACGGCCGGGACCAAACCAACCCTCAAGGTCACTAGTAGATGCCACGCCTTCCCCCCTGTACCTTGCGCCAGCGGCAGGCTACCGCAGGGTCAAGCCTGAACCCCAGGGATGATGGTCAAGGGGAATCCTCCCAAGGTCCGCCCCACCTGCATCATCGTTCCCCCCATATCTGGCCACGCTCCGCTGTGGCACACAGAGAGCTATCGACTTGGCTCGAATTAACAAGCTCGCCGCATTGGCTGAATAGAACCCATTGCCGGACAGCAGTACACGGCCCACACTCACAAGATGGTCTACAAATGCCGGGCACAGACCGAGGACGGCACTCTTTGCAAGAGGCACGTAACCAGGCCTGACACAAGGTGCTATCAGCACCTCGGGAGACCTGCGGGTCGCATCAATACGCCAGTTAAACGTGTGCCTCGACGTACTCCAACACAGCCACGCGCACCTCGGGTAATCGCTCAACGAAGAACTACAATTCCCGCCACTCCTAGGCAACCGGGCAGGGCCGCTCCTGATCGCCGGGGGCAGGAATACGCTGCTGCCCTCTGCGTCGATCTGCTTAGCACCGGCGGCGCTGCAACTATCGCAGACCGTGCTACAAGCTATGTCTCCGATGAGACCTGGAAGGCTCTGGCCAAGCATCATCGGAGAAGAAATTGCGATGATATCGCCGAACTCGCCCGCAATATTCTCGACAAAAAGGAAAGGCTGCACCGCGCAATTGGGCAAACGGCCGGTGGGATATTCGGCCTCTTGGGGCGATCGCCAATCGAACGAGTCTTCGCTTACGAGCTGGCACGCAGAATCCCCTTGCCCATCGACGCAAAGCTCTCTGCGGCAGCACGAGGGCTGCAGGTAGCTGGAATCTACGTCTGCTTCGTCAACAAGCGAAAGCTTGCTGATTGTGCGTGCCTGCAAGACGTCCTCAAGGAGAAGGGGAAGTCCCAATTGGAAAGTTTGATGCAGGGCGCCCTCGATGACTGGTCAGGCTTTCCAGCCCGAATGAAAGATGCCCCGATCCCATGGCTGAATTACGGCGCCTAGAAATCCCAGCCTTGGCTATACTCACTCCACTGACTGACGATGAGGCCGCAGGGGCCCTGGCGCTGGAGCGGGTGACGAGAATCGAACTCGCGCTCCGAGCTTGTGAATCCCAAGATCCTTGACCGTATTTCCCCAAGTCAGGGCGATATAGCCTCCACCACATCCCCGCGAGCAGGGGTCGGCCATGGCTACTGTTGCCTCCTGCGTATCGCTCCTACCGGTGCGCAGGTGGTGGGCCGAGCTTCAGGGAGGGTCAATACGGAAGGGGCGCCCCTGGCTGTCAGCCCTACTCGATAGCTTGTGGCTAACACGTGCGGCTGCGCGTGAGTCTCCTGGGGGAAGGCGTAGTTCATGGGCGCGAAAACGGGGTTGCTGATCTATTCGCACGGTGCGGCGGCCGACGCCCTGCGGCGAGCGACAACGGTGGACGACCGCCGCACGGCCGAACTTCTTGCCCGCGTCTACCCGGGCTGGGAAATTCAGTCCGCAGACAGCAGCACCCTCGGCGACGGGACCTACCCACCCGATGGAGTCTCCTACCTGGCCGCCTTTGAGGACGTGGAGGTCATCTGCGATCGCCAGTGGATGGACTACCTCCCGTCCGAGTTGCCCACTCACCTTGTCAAGGCGAGCGCCGGTCGGAGACTCGTCCTGCACGCCATGCACAGCGTGGTGGACGCACTCACCTTCGCGGCCTGGGAGGACGGCCGGCTCGTCCGTTCGCTCAGCCTGTCCCCCGACAGCGGAATCGTGGAGAACATCGGTACGCCTTACGCGTTCGAAGCGCCGTACTGGGCCGGTAAGCACCCGGTGGAACTCGATCCCGATTGGGAGGATGAGGAGCCGTATCCGTTGCCGTTCCATCCCCTCGAACTCGGCGAAGACGCCTTGCGCGCCTTGGCCGGATTCATCCTGGAGGGCTGGCCGCACCCAAACGACGTGGACCCGCACATCGTCCCACTGAACGGCTACCGGGTGACCGACCCCCACGCCCCCGATCCAGCAATGACGCGAGCCGCTCTCGAACGGGCCGTGAAATCCATGGGCCCACCTCGGATCCTCCGCTTCAATCCCGACGGCTCAATCATCACGTCCGACGGCACGTAGACCGCTGAACGGCTACCGTGCAGCCGTGACCAGCCCAACGCAGCCCCCACTGCTCTTCCTCGACGTCGACGGACCGCTCATCCCCTTCGGGGCGACACTGGAGCAACTCCCGGACGGGTATCCGATTTACCAGACCCCGCCCGAACTACGGGGCCTCAGCGCGAACCCACTCCTGGCCAGAATCGACCCGGCGCTCGGCCCGCTCCTGGCGGCTCTGCCGTATGAGCTGGTGTGGGCAACAACCTGGATGGCCGACGCCAACGAGTGCGTCGCGCCCCGGCTCGGACTGCCGCAGCTTCCGGTGGTGGACTGGCCAGACCCCTCGTACGACGACGAGTTTGGCGCACTGCACTGGAAGACGCGCCCGCTGCTGGCCTATGCAGCTGGCCGCCCGTTCGCCTGGGTGGACGACGAGATTACCGACGCGGACCGTGCCTGGGCAGCCGCCCGGCACCCCGGCCCCAGCCTGCTGCGACGCATCGACCCCAGCTGCGGCCTGCTGCCGGACGACTTCACCGCGCTCGCCGCATGGGCCGCCACGCTCGGCCCACACTGAACACCGGCCTGTGTCAGAAACCCCCATGCCGCCCCCTGCCCACCGCATCTAGGCTGCCGCCATGGATCGCAACCAGCGGGTGACAGGTGCCGTCGTCGGCTCGGCGGTCGGTGACGCGCTCGGCGCGCCTTTTGAGTTCAGCAGGGAGCGCACCTTCTCCACGCGCTTCCCGCAACCGGACCCCGACAACGAGATGTGCGGAGGCGGCAGCTGGGAGCCTGGCGAGGCCACCGACGACACCCAGATGGCCGTCCACCTCGCTGAGTCCCTGCTCGAACGCGGCGGCCTGGACCTGCCGGACATCTTCGACCGCTTCCAGCGCTGGGCCACCGACGACCCCATGGACATCGGCCTCCAGACGGAGACCGTCCTCACCAGCGGTGACCCCTGGAACCTAGCCGCCGCCATCCACTTCCAGACCAACCACCTCGCCGCCGGCAACGGGTCCCTGATGCGGGCCACCACCTCCGCCGTCTACTTCGCCCGCGCCGGACAGCAGGCCACCATGGACGCGGCCCGCCGCATCGCCGCCCTCACCCACGGCGACCCCGCCGCCTGGGAAGGCACCGCGATCTTCCACGAACTCGTCAGGATCGCCCTGGAGGGCGGAGACCCCCTCACCGCCCCGCCCGACATCCTGCCCCTCATCGACCCGGACCAGCGCGAGCGCTACGCCATCGTCCTCCACCCCGACTGGCACCCCGACCAGGCCACCGAGTTCAACGGCGCCGTCTGGCCCTGCCTCGGCTCCGCCGTCTGGGCCCTGCGCACCACCGCCTCCTTCGACGCCGCCCTCCGCACCGCCGTGGACCTCGGCGGCGACACCGACACCGTCGCCGCCGTCACCGGCGGCCTCGCCGGCGCGGTGTACGGGCTGGACGCCATACCCGCGCCTTGGACACACCCACTCCATGTCCTCCTGCCGGGATCCGGCGGCCGGGAACTGGGCTTCGCCGACCTCGCAGGACTCGCCGCACGCCTGGAGACTGAGCCGGTCGAGTAGTTCGGCTGTGGTGCGGGGCCTCGAAGTTGATCTAGCCAATGAGCGAGCCCCCAGGGTGTTGGCCTGGGGGCTTTGCGTTGGAGCGGGTGACGAGAATCGAACTCGTGCTCTGAGCTTGGGAAGCATTGCACCGATGACCATGCCAGACCAGCCCTGACCTGCTCGTTCGACCCAGCCATGAAGGCTGCCCCGTTGGTTGCACAGGCGTCGGTTTCACCGTGATTTACCGCCCGACTCTGCCCCTTAGGGCACGCGTAGGGCACGCAATCTGGCGCTCGACGATGCGAACTGCTGGGGCACGTCCTAGGAGTGCACGAGCTCGCAGTCATCTTCACTCAGGTGCAGTCGCAGCAAGTCTTGGAGTGCGGCAGTCGGGAAGGGGTGCTCTATCCACTTCTCTCTGTAGCCCTCCTCACCGTGCTGAACCAGGACGGCTTGAGCGGCCTCCACGACCGCATGCGCGAAGACACTCCTTGCTGGCTTGGAAGCCCACCTGATCGTCCCAGCAGTGTCAGGAAGCGCATAGCTCGCAGTCGAGTCCGGAAATGAGTAGATCGTCACCTCGGCGAGTGCTCCTTCCCGTCGTAGCACCCACCTCAGCTCCTGCGGTTCCAGTTCGAAGGAGAACCTCTGAACAGCGTCGGATGTGTAGAGGCCACCTGCGCCAGCAACGAGATCCCCCAACGCATCTGTCAGATAACTGGGCACCGTGCGGTACTTGCTGACTCCATCGTCGAGATGGCACGTTGCCCGGTTGCGTCCTGGGGAGTGGTGTACGGGTTTCCACCTGATCCGGGGGTTTGTCACCGGATCGGTTGGGAGCGCGCATAGTTGAACGGCCATCGGCT
>NZ_JOEH01000054.1 GCF_000719095.1 Streptacidiphilus jeojiense
TCAGCCGATGGCCGTTCAACTATGCGCGCTCCCAACCGATCCGGTGACAAACCCCCGGATCAGGTGGAAACCCGTACACCACTCCCCAGGACGCAACCCAGGTGGTGACGGCGGTCGCAGAGGTGATCCGTGCCGTAAGGGGTCGAGGTCGAGGGCAGTGACGATTTCACCCTGGTCATGCCCATAGCCGAGGGCCGATCGCTCCGCGACCTGGCCGATGCGCTGCTCTGCTGGTTCGTCCATGAGTCACAGATATGGGACGAGTTCCAACAGCGCCTGGCGGAGGACTGACTATCCGGTCTGCTCGTCCAGCCGTGAGATGAGCCCGTCGAAGATCTGCTCGCGGGCGACCTGGCCCTTGGCGGCCGCGTCGTCCCGCTGGCGTTCGAGGGTGGGCCGGAATTCGATCGTGGTGACGAAGAACGTGCACGACTCGCAGATCGACTCGAAGTGGCTGGTGGCGCCTGTGTCTTCGAAGAACCAGAGTCACAGGGGTGGCGCGTCGCGGTCACCGGGCAGACGGTCGACCTTCCGACGGATCAGGGTGCCTTCGACGATGGGGAGTTCGCCGTCGTGGTCGCGCCAGGAGGAGCGGTGGGTCAACGGGGGGTGGACCCGGTCTCAGGCCTGGGCCTGGGCTGCCGTAGCGGTCGGTGGCGTTGAGGGTCACCAGCGCGGGCACGAACCAGGTCTCCGAAGCGGCGAGCCGCAGTTCCAGACCGTGCCTGCGGGGGTGTCCCAGGGGTTGGTAGGTGAAGGATGTCTGAGCTGCGTCGGATAAATCCGCCAGCGGGCCGCTGTTTGGTCGAGACCCGTCCGGTCCTGAACGCGGTCGCAGGGAACACGATGTGGGTGCGGGCTGATTTCGGGTCAGGAACCCGCATGCCGCGTCGTCGGGGCTACTGATCGCCCGCGGTCCGATCACCCTGCTGTGGGCGAGCAACACCGCAGGCGACACTCACGTCACGTTGATCTTCTCGGGAGGCGCCATTGGGATCCAGGACACGGCCACCGAGAGATTCGCCTGGATCAAGGGGGGCGTCAACCCGAACGCGTACGCCTACGTACAGAACGACGACAACTTCGTGATCTACGGCCCGAGCAACAGCGGCCCGGAGTGGGCCACAGGCATCAACAACAAAGTGCTAGCCCCACCTGACGCGAGCGCGCAGCCGACCGGATGCGGGAGGGGTACAGGTGGGGAAGGTCGGGCGCGCGGACATCGCTGATTCAGAGCGTGAGTTTGGCGTCGTTGTCCGCGGTCGGGGTGAGCAGGCCAGCGAAGGTGGGCGGCGAGTGCCACTCGACGATGGGCGCTGTGCCGCATAGGGTCGGGGCGCGGCATCGCGTGTCGGTCACCGGCTGGGTGAGGCATGGAGGTGTCCGCGAGGTGCCTTACGGAGGCATTCCGCACATGTCAGTCGAGTTGAACCACACCATCGTCCACGCCCGGAACAACCGGGAGTCCGCCGAATTCCTGGCGATGATCCTGGATCTTGAGGTCGGCGTCGAGTGGGGCCCCTTCATCCCGGTGGCCACCGGCAACGGCGTCACCCTGGACTTCGCCAGCATCCCGGCCGAGTCGATCACCATGCAGCACTACGCCTTCCTCATCTCCGAGGACGAGTTCGACGCAGCGTTCAAGCGGATCCAGGAGACCGGGATCACGTACTACGCCGACCCGCACATGAAACAGCCGGGCGAGATCAACCACCACCACGGTGGGCGCGGGTTGTACTTCCTCGATCCAGCCGGCCACGGCATGGAAATCATCACGCGTCCCTACGGAAGCCATGAGGCGACACCCCAGCCGCTGAGGTAAACACCCAGCACGCCGCCACACCAGCCGCTGCCGGCCTGTTCCCGCCATTCCCCTGGGGACGGGAGCAGGCCCCTGCCCTTGGCCCTGGCGCTGCGGGTGTCTGCGGGCGTATCGCTGAGTAGGACCACGCTGGCGCCTTCGGCATGACCCGTCACCGCTGCGTCGTCCTGGACGGTGACGCCTAGCGACTGCTGTGCCGGTGGGTGGTGGATGGCGCGCCGGTACTGCTGGCCTTGCTTGCTGACGTTCTGACTCTGGACGAAGGGGTGGTCTGGGCGGTTGACGTCGCTGAGACGGCCGCACCGCCCTGGGAGGGCGGTGCGGCCGTCTCAGCCAGTGCGGGTCGGCTGCCGTGTACGGCGGCCGACCCGCACGCTCAGCTGTTCGCGTAGTACCCGAACACGTCGAAGACGACGTCGGCGGTCCCGGTCGAGCCGTTGAAGACGGCGACTTCCTGGTGGGTCCAGGAGGTCGGCAGGATCGCCAGGTTCGCGATCGTCTGTCCGGGGTCGAAGTTGAGGTTGGAGACGGTGGGCCGGCCGGAGCCGTCCGTTCCGTAGGGGTAGACGGTCAGGTATCCGCTGCCCTTGGTGTTCGTGACCGTGGTGTTGAGGACCAGAGTCGCGTTCGCCGGGAAGGGGCTTTCGGCGTTGCCGTTGTCGCCCTCCAGGAACGCCGGCGCGGTTCCGTCGGCCGGGATGGTCCAACCGGGCAGTTGGCGGGTGTCCCATACGCGTGTCGGGGTGATGGGCACGTATGAGCCGGGGGCGGTGGTGGTGAAGTAGCCGGAGACGTCGGCGAGCAGGTCGACCGGGGTGTGGCCGCCGCCGTTGTAGAGTTCGATCTTGCCGTCGGGCGCCACAGGGACGATGACGGTGTTGGAGACGATCTGGTCCTTGCCGTAGTTGAGGATCGAGGTGCCGGGGGTGCCGGCGCCGTTCGCCTCGGCCGCGATCCAGCCGTTCCCGGTGGTGTCGGCGACGGTGACGTGGACCGCTACGGCGGTCGCCCCGGACGGGATCGCGTCGACCCCGGCCACGGTGACCGGGATGCCGGTGTTCGCAGCGATCTGCGCCACCGGCGCGCCGGTGCCGTTGCGGGTGTCGAGGATGCGCTTGAGGGTCGCGTCCGCGTATCCGCCACCCGCGCTCTGCGCGAAGTAGCCGGAGACATCCGCGATCACGTCGGTGGAACCGGTGCCCTTGTTGTAGATCGTGATCGACCCGTTCTTCAACGGCACGATCGCGCTGTTCGCCACCACCTGACCGGCCGTGTAGTTCACGTTCGAGGTCGAAGTGCTGCTTCCGCCCGGAGCTGCGCTGAGGTAGCCGTTGCCGGTGGCGTCGGCGACCGTCAGGTTCATGGCCACGGCGGTGGCGTCCGCCGGGATCCCGTGGAGCCCGGCGATCTTGACCGTCACGTTCTTGCCCGCGGGCACCTTCGCCAGTGGCGCGCCGGTGCCCTTACGCGTGTCGAGCAGCCGCGTCGGATTGATCGGCGTGTAGTTCGACCCGACCGTGGTGAACGAAGTCGTGGCGCTCATGCTCGCGCCGACGGTCAGGTGGGAGGTCTGGGTGATCGTATAGGTGCCCGGCTTCGCGTAGGTGTGAAGCGTCGCCGTGCTGACGTAGGCGCTCGAGGCCGGAACGGTCTGTGAGATGCCGTCGCCCCAGTTGATGGTGTACGACACCGCGGGCGTCGGCCCACCGGGCACGCTGCCGGGGGAGGTCCCGTCGGTCAACGTCTGCCCCATATAGCTGGCGAGGTCGACGCTGCGCGCGCCGACGGCCTCGAGGACCTGCAGGCCGTTGGTGACGGTGTAGTTCGGCTGGAAGGCGCCGCGCGCGCAGTAGGCGGGCGTCCCGCTGCCGGTGACGGCGAGAATGGAGTTGCCGGTGCACGGATCGCCGTACAGGTCGGTCGCGAGCATCCCGGGAGCGGAACCGTTCGCCGAGTTCCACTGCGGGACCGCGAGGGATTTCACGGAGAGGATGTTCGAGGTCTCCGGATCGGTGTTCAGGTCGTGCTGGCCCTGCCCGGTGGCCTGGAACAACGCCGCAGCGCCGGAGTAGGCCGCCCCGCCCCACGAGTACGCGTTCTGCATCACGCCCACGCCGTCCCAGTTGCCCGGGAAGACGACGTTGTAGTCGAGGACGGTGCCGGCGCTCGAGTCGGCGGCCACGTCGATCGACGATGTGCTCGTCGATGCGGTGCCGGACAGGCCGGAGACGATGTTGTTCTCGATCGTTGCTCCGGTGGCACCGGAAGCGAGGCTTATCGGTTCCCCGCCGGCGTTCTGAGCGTAGAAGCTGTTCGAGGTGATGGCGGTTCCGGTTGCGCCATTGACTGAGATCCCGAACGCGGCCGCCTCGATCGAGTTCGTCGAGAAGACATCGCCGGAGCCGCCCCCGTCGACGAGGATCCCGCCGTTGGTGAACCCGGTCATGATGCTTCGGCTCACCGTGACGTCGCTCGAGCCTCCGGTCACGTACACGGCGCCCGACTTGGAGTTCGTCGCGCCGAGGACTGCGGCACCGTCGAGCGTGATGTGGTCGGAGGCCTTGATCTGCACCCCGGCCACACTCAGCTCTTGGGACTGCGTCGGGCCGACGCCCTCGAAGCCTTCGAAGGTGACGTAGGAAGCGCCGTCGAGGGTCAGGGCGGGGCCGGTCTGCCCTGTGCCGTCGACGATCGAGGCCAGCCCGCCGACCGCGTGGAAGACGATGGGCGCCGCGGCGTTGCCGGTGGAGGTGACATTCACCGCGTTGCGGTAGACACCCTTGGAGATCTCGACGGTGTCGCCGGCCACGGCGGCGTCGGCCGCGGGCTGGATCGTGCAGAATGGCGCGGCGACACTGCCCGCGCCTGCGCCGGTGTCGGTGCAGCTCGTGTTCGAACCGTCGACATAGATGACGGATGTGGAATCGGTCGGACTGTCCGCGTGCGCGGCGGCCATGCCGGAGCCCAGCAAGGCCGAGGTCGCCAGCGCCACGGACACGACGCGGCCTGGTCGGAGCATCGCAACCCCCCTTGGAAATAAGGCTGCTGACTGAGCACAGCAGCCACGCAAGGCTAGTGCTCCAACCGCAGAGGTTCACCTGGTTTGCTGCGCTCCCAGAGCGCGCTTGAGCCAGCCCGCTCCCACCATGTCGCAGCCGGTGCATCCTCCAGCCTGAACAGCCATCTCTCCGAAACCCAAGAGGCGTCACCGGCACAGCGAGGTGCCACCGCCTCGGTTCACGGTCGCGTCGAAACTCATCCCTGTCCGACACGCGTCCGTAAGGCAACGCCATGTGACCGTAGAGGCGCTCTTGCCGAGCTTGCCAGGTTGCGACAGCGAGGCCGGAGAACCTGGAGCGGCAGGAGAAGACGTGCAGTGCATCGTCGGTTAGCCTCTGGCGGGTGACCAATGTCGTTGACACCTGGCATCAACTCGCGGCCTTGCTGCCACCAGTGGAGGCCCATGAGTTCAGAGAGTGCTGGACCATTGGCGAGCAGGAGGCCGGACTGGGCCTGCTCGTTTCCGGCATCCTGGCTCACGGCGTGACGATCAGTGAAGGGGTCCGTGCCCAACTCTCGGTGCTCGCAGAGGCTTGGGGTGAGCGGGAAGCGCCCACACCCCGAATTCGCCAGTGCCGCAACGACGGCCAAGGAGCCTGCGACGTGACCCTGATCGAGCAGGAGGATGTTCCTGTCAGCGGCGACATGGCCCTGACAGACGGCGCTCTCGCGGGGCTCGTCCAGGTGCCTTGGATCCTTTGCACCCGATGCGGCCAGATCCTGATGCGCCTTCACGCCCGCGAGACCCGGGGGGATCTCGCTTACCTCGCCACCCACTATGCGATCACGACACCGGACCGCACCGCTGTCGCTCACCTGTTCCCGGACGACTGCGCCGAGGAAGCATTCACCAAGCTCCTGCAGATGTGCGGCCAGTCGTCGATCAACGTCGGTGCAACAGATTTCGAGCCGGGCGACGGGCAGGCGAAGCGGTGAGTCAGTACTTCGATCTGGGCGAGCGGACACTTTGGAACCCGTCCAACGGAGCAACCGGACTGTTCTTGAGGCAGGTCTCCGTCTTTGAGGCGGAGCTCGGTTTGCCGTCCGGCATCGGACCGATGAGCGAGGACGAATGCCAGATCGACCCCGCGACGCTGAAGCTGTTTGTCGAAGCCTTGCTGGAGCGTCATCGCCGGACAGGCCACGCGGTCGTGATCGCCCTATCAGAGGGCTTCCTTGCGACCGTAATCGTCCTGGCCGAGCGGGCCGACATCAAGCTCACCTGGCCAGCTGATGACCAGGCCACCTATGACACCAGCAGAGACCTCCAGGTGCCGGGCGAAGCCTCGAACAGCATCAGCGCGTGCGTCCGACTGGAGCAGCTCCGGGATGCATCCCGAGAGCTGAGCCGCTTCATGGCCCGCTGAACGGGATCGTTTCTCCCCACTCGGTGGCAACCGTCCCAACGTCGCTGCCACGGGGCAGTTGCTAAGCCCCTCGGGTCCATGCAGCAGCGGC
Source organism: Streptacidiphilus jeojiense (assembly GCF_000719095.1). GTDB lineage: Bacteria > Actinomycetota > Actinomycetes > Streptomycetales > Streptomycetaceae > Streptacidiphilus > Streptacidiphilus jeojiensis. Next base: position 6,341 of record NZ_JOEH01000054.1, read on the forward strand.
TGCGACCTCGGCTACCAACTGCGTCTGCGCCACGAGAGCGCCGGCGCCACGACTCCGATCGTCCGTTGCGCCATCGGCCCGGCCACCACCCCTTGGATCAGGTCGCTGCAGTTCCCGCGGCGCTCTGGACGGGCGCCCTGTTGGCGGCGGCTGACCGGAGGCGGTGAGTTTCGGTCGTTCACTGACAACCACGTCACCCGGACCGTCCCGGCTGCCAGGCTGGTTCCGGTCCGCTGCTGACCGGTGGCGACCGCAAGGCCTGGGAGGTCTTGTGAGCGCCGACCGGCTCCCGCCCGCACCTACAGGTGGGTGGGCGGCACGCAGGAGGGGGGAGCGTTGAAGCGACAGCCGATGGACACGGCCGCCTACACCGAGCAGGCCCTGATCGGGCCGTGCTTCATCTGCCGACTGCTGGCAGGAGATCCCGACTACGCCCACGACGTCGTCTTCGAGGACGAGGACCATATCGCCTTCCTGGACCGGTGGCCGGTGCTGCCCGGCAAGTTGCTGGTCTGCCCCAAGCAGCACTTGGAGCACTGCGTCGGCGACTTCACCGAGCCCGCGTACCTGCGGATGATGCAGGCGGTGCGGTTGGTCGCGCTGGCTGCCGAGGACGTCGTGCCGGGGGAGCGCACGTACCTGTTCTCGATGGGCTCGCAGGCTGGCAACAGCCACCTGCACTGGCATGTGGCCCGGATCCCCGCCGGAGTGCCCTACGAGGAGCAGCAGTTCGACTCACTGAAGTTCGAACAGGGCGTGGTCGTCATGAGCCCGCAGGAGCGCGCCGACCTTGCGGACCGGCTGCGCGCCGCGGTCGCAGCCCGACTCGCCCGCGGCTGACCGGGCCCACTGGTCGCTGGTCCGGCCGGGCGTTGCGACGAACACGCTATCGAACATAGGCGCGAATTCCCTTGCTCGGCTTCGCACTCCCTGGCCGCCGCGGTGCTGCTGCGCCCGGTCCCCGGGCCGGGGCCGGACGCGGTGTGGTCGATGTCGGCCCACCCGGTGTTGCTGGCGGTGCGCGGCGGCGGCTGGGCGGTGGCCCCGGTGCTGGGCCGGCACACGCCCCTACCGTAGCCACGCCGGTCGAGCGTATTGCCCAAGCGGCAAAGCGGTAGCGGCTGCAACACAGCCGGCTGATTGTCGGTGGTGATCGCCATCATGAAGGCATGAGCAACCCGTACCTGGCCACCGGCACTGTCTGGCGACTCCACCACGACAACCAGGAGGTCGCCCGGCTGGTCGTGACCGCCGCCGACTGGCCCTGGATGCACGCCGACGTCGAACCGCTTGCCGGCTTCGAGGAGTTCCGCCCCTTGTTCGCTGAGCAAGAAGGGGCCATCGACCAGGAGGACTGGGAGCATGCCGACACGTGCTACGTCCGGATCCGCACAGCGCTCACGATGACGCTTCCCGACGGGAGCCCTGTCGCGGAGTTCATGCTCCGCATCCACGACGACGGCTCTGCCGGCTGGCGGTGGCATGACGAGCCCTTCGATCCGGGGGACCAGTAGCTGGGCTCCTCTTCCGGGCAGAGGCGGCTTACAGCCTGATTCCACGACTGCGGATCCATGGTGGGCGGCCGCTGGTCTGGACCTGGTAGGGCGTGATTGCGATATGCCGGTTTGGTGTCAGTGGGTGTGTTGTCAGTGACGGTATGTCAGCTGGGTGGTCGTTCTGGCTGTTCAGCTGGGCTTGGAGGGTGTGGGTGCTGCTGTCATGAGGGTGGCGTGGCGGGTGGTTTTCAGTGTCGTGGGGTGGTGTTTCGGGGTTTTCGGGGCTGTCACGGGAGTGGTGGGTGCGACGACGGTGGGGATGGGTGTTCAGTTTTGCTGGTTCTCGAATGGGTAGTCGTAGACGTCCCGGAGTCGTTCGTTGAAGAGAATGCCCGGGTTGGTTCGGTTCAGGAGTACGTCGTCGATTTCGGGTTGGCTGAACAGGACGACGGTTTTGGAGTTGACTGCTCGGCGTACGACGCTGCGGGCCCCGTCGTCGTACCCGCTGTGGGAGATGAACAGGCCGATGGTCTGGGGCGTGGGTCGAGTTTTCCGGGGAATTCGCGCATCTTTCCGCCGGTCGTCGGGTCGGCGAACCAGCGGACTTCGCCATGGATGTGCAGGCCGTTGTAGAGGGCGGTGAAGTCGTTGTCCTCGCCCTGGACGCGGGTCTTCTTGGGGTGCCATCCGTACAGGGCCAGGGCGTCGCGCCACAGGATCTCGAACTGCTGGCCGCGTGCCTGGGGCGGTGCCGCTCCAGTTCTGGAGGTCCTGGTATCGCTGGCGCAATGAGGCGTAGGACTGGTCTTCCTGCCAAGACTCCCGCAGGAGGGGCAGGAGCGCTTCGGCCTTGGCTCCGTCCCGGTTGCCTGCTCCGCTCCCATGGTGGTCGGCTTGGTCGGCCATGTGCCCGATCTCGGTCGACATGAAGTCGGTCCCGGGGATCCGTACGACGTGGATCTCCTGTTCGCGGGCTAGCCGCAGGTGTTCGCGGACATGTTCCAGGGCTTTGTTGTTGGGGCTCTGCATGGTCCAGGCCTGGCTGAAGCCCTCAGAGGGCCATGCGTGCTGCCACTGGGTCGCGGTGGTGTCCGGTACGTCGAGGAAGAACAGGAAGAAGTCGTACGGAGTCGTCAGCGCGGTCAAGGCGAGGCTGGTGCCCAGGGCGCGCCCGTGGAGGGGGAAGAGTTCCGATGCGCGGCCCATGCCTTCGACCTCGCGCAGGGTGTCGGCGTAGTGCTGTTCGACGGTGCGCTGGTAGGCGTTCGGGTAGGCCGTGGGGTAGGCGCGGAGCTTCTCTTCGGCCTCGGCATAGTGCATCGGCGCGTGGGGCATGCGGTCGCCTTGTCTGTGGTCTCAGGGGTCGTTCGTCGTCAGCTTGGTGTGGTGTCGTCGGGGGGAAGGAGCCGGCTCAGGGCTCGTACGGCCCGCTGCTGGAGGGTTTTGATGGAGTCTTCGTTCTTGCCCATGATCCTGGCGGTTTCGGCGACTGACAGGCCCTGCAGGAAGCGCAGGGTGAGGCATTCCTGTTGTTGCGGGTTGAGCCGGTGCACGGCGTCCAGGAGCGCGGCGTTGGAGAGGGACTCCAGGACGGCGTCCTTGGGGCTGCGCTCGGTCTCGTTGGAGTCGAGCATCTCCCCGGTGGTGACCTCGAGGCGGAAGCGGCTGGACTTGAAGTGGTCGGCGACCAGGTTGCGGGCGATGGTGACCAGCCAGGCGCCGAAGTCCCGGCCCTGCCAGGTGAAGGTGCCGATCTCAGAACCGCCGCGCACGAGCGTGAGCAGGCGGGTCAGGCCCTCTGTCGATGGGGCTGGGCGCGAGTGATGAGCGTGGCTGGTCACGAGAAAGAGGTGGAACGGCGATGGCTGTACCGACGCTGCGTTGGCGGGAGCGCTGGGTTCGGGGAGTCGATCACGAAGGCGCGCGAGGCTGGTCTCTACATCGAAGGACTCGCCGATCAGCTGGTCGGCTTGGTCGACGGCGTTGCTGAGCAACGCCGACAGTTGCGGGTCGGCACCTTCCTGGTCGGCGCCAGCGTCCACACGGTCCACTGTGGTCGGTGCTGCATGCTCCCAGCTAGGGACGGGCGTATTAGGCATTGTCGTCCCTTTCCACCTGAAGGAGGGACCGGCGTGCCTGGTGGACCAGATTGCGCACCGTACTCACCTCCACGTTCATGATCTCCGCTGTCTGCCGAGAGGTGAACCCTGCGAGAAAGCACAGGCCCAGTGCCTCTCGTTGTCGGGGTGGCAGCTCGGCCATCTGCTTTAGCGTGCCCTCGAATTTCTGTCGGATCACTACCAAGTCGTCGATCGATGGCTCGGCGGCCGATGGTTCGATTCCCTCGAGGGCGACGTCACGCCGCGCGCGAATGCACTCCTGTACTACGCGACGCAGTGCCGTTTTGCGCAACCACGCTGCCCAGTTGTCCACTCGGGCTCCCTCAGGGGCGAGGATCCGCTTCCATGCCTCTTCGAAGGCATGCTGCAGTCCGTCCCCCGCGAAGTCGAGGGAGACTGTCGCGGCAACAGCCAGGAGTCTGTGGGCATGGGTCCGGTACAGGCCCTCGAACACTTCGATCGCCGCTTGCCGCTCAGCTGGGCTGACCATGCTCGCCGAGCGCCGTGGGATGGGAAGTGCAGTGTCCCAGGGAGGGCAGGACTATCAGATCGAACTCGGTTGTCGCCTGTCCGAGCTTGTCCACAGACCGGTACCTGATGCGTCCCCCGGCCTTCAGCTCACGCACTGCGGATACCACCCCCGCTGCTCTGGTGCGCTCACGGTGGCTGTAGACCACCGAAGCCGCGCACAACGTGCAAAGGCCCGATGGTCCAGCGATCGCCGCCCAAAACCAGACTGACACGATGGCACCTCTTACCTGGAGCGGATGGCTGTTCCGTCTCCCTAGAGCGATGAGGCGTCAAAAACATCTAGTTTCAGGCGACAGGCTCTGGTCCCGGCGCTGTGCATGGTGTTGTGCGTTGGAGCCGCGATCGAGTGAAGGCGCTGGCTCACCCCTGGTGGCAGGGCGTTACCTGCTTTGACGGCTCCACCGACTATTCCACCGCGACCCCGATCTTGGCCATGTTGGACTGGCTCCAGCAGCGCCCGGGAGCGATGTGGTGACGGCTGGGACGCCGCGCATTGCAGACCCCGGACCAGGCCCTGAAGAATCCGGCCGACTGCGGCCGTGTTCCGAGCCCGGCAGGCCACCGAGGCGGAGCGCCCGGCGATGGACCGTCATAACGCGTGCTGTCGTGGTGGGCTGCGATCCGCGAGTGCCGCCACAGCTGCAGCGCCAGGTCGAAGCCCTCACCGATCAAGGTGGTCACGACGGTGGCCACCACCAGGGTGGGGTCGCGGTCTGCTGGTTGGTGTGCGACGGCAGCGTGAGCACGGAGGCAGCGGTTCCTGTCACCGGGCCCACCGATAATGCCTTGCATGGCAGCTACTTCTCCGGTCACCCGCATGATCACTGCGGCAGCACGTGAGGCACTTGGTCCGCTTGGCGTGGCTCAGCAGGGTCGGTCACGGGTCTGGATCGACGACCATGGGTGGTGGCTGGGAGTCGTCGAGTTCACGCCGCTGCGTCTGGCTGGCAGTTCCATGCATGTCGGAGCCATGTGGCTGTGGCACGACGTTGACCACTTCGCCTTCCACGTCGACGGCGACCGGGCAGGCCAGGAGTCATTTCGAGACGAGGTCCAGTTCGCTCCGCGCGCTGCCGACCTCGCGAGGCGGGCAGCTCTCGATGTGACCGGGTTCAGGGAGAGGTTCCCCAGCCTTCCAGCCGTGGCGAGCTTTCTGACGAGCAGGCCGCTGCGGCGAGGCTTCCTCTGGGACGGTTTGGACGCCGGCATCGCGGCGGCCCTGGTCGGTGAACCCGTGGCAGCCCGTGCAAGCCTTGACCGTGTCCTCGCCGAGGAGGCTCTGGCCCCGTGGATGGTGGGGGCCCAGGACACTGCACGGTTCCTTCACGACCTGGCCGACGACTCGAACGCGGTGGGGATATGGGCAGCCGAGGCGGTCCGGTCCTGCCGGGCCAACCTCAAGCTCGCCCCCGCCGCCCTCCCTTTTGGAGATGAATCGGACAGCCATGAGGCCGGACCGTCAGTGGCGTGGGTCAGCGATCACGAACACGGGTGACGTGGGGTTTCAGCCTCCCGGGCAGGCTCGGCGCGTTGGGGTTTAAGTGCTGCGGAGGTGCCCGTGTTGGTCGTGGAGGCGGAAGCAGATCGTCTGGAGGAGCGACTGGCTGCGGGGCGGATGAGATGTCCGAACTGCGGTGATCGCCTCAACCGATGGGGTTACGCCCGGCCGCGCACGATTCGAAGTGGTCACGGGAAGCGGAGCGTTTTCGACCTCGACGGGCCCGCTGCACGGGCTGCGGGTCCACACACGTGCTCCTGCCGGAAGTGCTCTGGCCTCGCCGCATGGACACGGCCGAAGTGATCGGCGTCGGGCTGGAGATAGCGGCCGCGGGGATGGGGCACCGCTGGATCGCTGTCCGGCTGGGCCGGGCGGAGGACACGGTTCGGGGTTGGGTGCGCCGGTTCCGCCGCGGCTCGGAGGAAGTCCGTCGCTTCTTCACCGTCGCGCTGGTCGCGCTCGCGCAGGACCCGGTGATGCCGGAGCCGGCGGGGTCCCCGTTGGCCGATGCCGTCGCGGCGGTCGATGCGGCGCATCGGGCTGCTGCGGAGAGGTGGCCGCGGATGCTCACGGTGTCGCGGTGGGCCTTCGCCGGCAGGGCGATAAGGGGCCGGGTCCTGACCTGCACTGCTGCACCTAAATGATCAACACGGGCTGCCTCTGGGCGGTGCAGTCCGGGGCCGGGAGTCTTGATCATGCCCGTCCTGATTGGGCGGACGCTGGTCGAGATGCGAGGAGAGTCCGCGCATGGCATCGAGCGAGGAAGAGGACCGCCGCCGGGCCGAGAGGGCAAGGCCGGTGGGTCTGTTCCGCTATTCCCTGATCCAGGACCTGTTGGACCAGGACCTGACCACCCGTGAGCGCGGGCGCCTGGCGCGCGAACTGGCGTCACGCGAGCACACCGATCCGTTCGGGCAACAGATCACCGTGGCCCGGGGCACCCTGGACTGGTGGACCCGGCACTACCGCGCTGCGGGTTCGCAGCCTTGGTCCCCGAGCCGCGCAAGGCCGTCCCGCGGACGCCGCCGGAGGTGCTGGAACTGGCCACGGCGCTGAAGCGGGAGAACCCCGCGCGGACGGCGGCGCAGATCCAGCGGATCCTGCGCACCACGCAGGGCTGGTCCCCGACCGAGCGCACGCTGCAGCGGCACTTCGCGGGCGCCGGCCTGTCCGCCAGTCCCGGCCAGGCGAGCGTCTTCGGGCGGTTCGAGGCCGCGCGCGGCAACGAGCTGTGGACCGGGACGCGCTGCACGGGCCCAGGATCGGCGGCCGCAAGACCTACCTGTTCGCGTTCATCGACGACCACTCGCGGGCGATCGTGGGGCATCGGTTCGGCTTCGCCGAGGACACTGTGCGCCTGGCCGCCGCGCTCCGCCCGGCGCTGTCGGCCCGCGGGGTCCCGGAGCCGATCTACGTCGACAACGGGTCCGCTTTCGTGGACACCTGGCTGCTGCGGGCCTGCGCGTCCCTGGCGATCCGGTTGACCCACTCCAAGCCCGGACGCCCGCAGGGCCGGGGCAAGATCGAACGGTTCTTCCGCACCGTCCGCGACCAGTTCCTGGTCGAGCTCGACGACGAGCGGGTGGGACGGATCGAGCACCTGACCGAGCTGAACAGGCTCTTCACCGCCTGGGTGGAGACGGTCTACCACCGCACGGTGCACTCGGAGACCGGGCAGCCTCCGATCGAGCGCTGGCTCGGTTCGATTCCCAGGCCGCTGCCGCTGCCCAGCCCCGCTGATCTTCGGGAGGCGTTTCTGTGGTCGGAGTTCCGCACGGTGACCAAGACGGCGACGGTCTCGCTGCACGGCAACAGCTACGAAGTGGACCCGATGCTGACCGGGACCAGGGTGGAGCTGGTCTTCGACCCGTTCGACCTGACCCGGATCGAGGTGCGGGCGGCGGGCCGGGCGGCCGGGTCGGCGGTCCCGCACCGGCTGGGCCGGCACACCCACCCGAAGGCCACCCCGGAGATCCCGGCCCCGCCGGCCCCGCAGACCGGGATCGACTACCTGAAGGTCCTGGACCAGACCCACAACGCAAACACCGCGCAGGGCATCAACTACTCGTCCCTGATGGACGACGGGCGGGGGCAGGAATGATCGACCGGGTCCAGGGCTACTACGGCTTCACCCGCATCCCCTTCGGCCGCAACCTCGCCCCCTCGATGCTGCACCAGCACCACTCACACCGCGAGGCAGCCGCCCGCATCGCGTGGTGCATCAACAACCGGGCCATCGGCGTGCTCACCGGCGAGGTCGGCTCCGGCAAGACCGTCGCCCTCAAAGGCGCCGTCGCCTCCCTGGACCCGGCCCGCTTCACGGTGATCTACCAGCCCAACCCGGAGGTCGGCATGCGCGGCCTCTACAACCGCATCGTCACCAGCCTGGGCGACACCCCGAAATTCCACCTCGCCGCCCTCGCCGCCCTCGCCGCCCAGGCCTCCGCAGCCCTGGCCGCCGAAGTCGACGAACGCGGCCGCGCCCCCCGCCGTCGTCATCGACGAGTCGCACCTGCTCGACCACGGCGAGCTCGACGCCATCCGCATGCTCACCAACTACGACATGGACTCCACCACCCCGTTCGCGGTGGTGCTGATCGGCCAGCCCACCCTGCGCAAGCGCATGAAGCACGGCGTCCTGGCCGCACTCGACCAGCGCATCGCGATCAGCTACCAGATGCCCACCATGGACCGGGAGGAGACCGCCAGCTACATCAAGCACCACCTCACCATCGCCGGCCGCCAGGACACCCTGTTCTCCGACGACGCCGTCGAATTGATCCACCTCACCAGCCGCGGCCTGCCCCGCTCGGTCAACAACATCGCCTGGCAGTCCCTGATCGCCGCCTTCACCCAGGACAAGGGCATCGTCGACGAGTCCTCCACCCGCCTGGCCATCACCGAGACCCACGCCACCGAATGACCACGGGCCGCTGCCGGGCTCTTCCGTCCGCAGCGGCCCTCGGCACCCCAAAAGCAGTGGACACTCCATCGCCGCAGGTGACAGGCTCGCGCTCCATGGAGCTACGGGACGTCCTGACGGAACGCGTCCGATTGGGACAGCTGGGGCCGGTCGCGAACGGCGCGGCCTGGGCCACGGTCACCCAAGCGCTCGGCGAACCCTTCGAAGTGGCGATCGGGAAACGCCGGTCATGGCCACGTCTGTTCGCCTACGGCGACCTTGAGATCAGCGTCTGCAGCTGCAAGAAGATCATCATGGTCTGCCTCCAGACCTGGCGTGACGTCGTCGACCTCCCTGTCGGCTTGGTCGGCAGGGAGACGTTCCCTGGCCAACCCACGTACGCCGAAGTGACCGAAGCCCTCGACCGAGCCGGTTGCGTCTGGCAGCTCTACGAACCCTTGACCTTCGACACCCAGTGCTCGATCCAGGTCCCGTCCACCGGCGTCAACTTCACCTTCGAGATCCCGGAAGGGGAAGATCCCCTCCTCAACATCGTCGGCCTCGCGCCCCGCCATCACGACTGCCCAGCGTTCAGTCGGACCCAAGCGACACCGTGAGCATGAGACCGACGCTGTGTTCACCAAGACCCCGGCGGCCTGACGGCCGCCGGGGTCTTCTCACCCAGCTTCATCGACAACGACCACGTCGCCGTCCTGCACACCTTCAACGTCGCGCAACACCTGGCCGCCCGCCGCCGCGCCGAAGTCCCGCCGCCAGCACATTGATGCAGATCTGGGTACTTGTGCAGTGCTCGCAGGACTGCTGGACAGCGAGCAACTCCTGGTCGTATGGAACAGGGGAAGGGGAGCGGTGTGCGAACCTAGCCCCTCTCGCCGACATCGGCCAGATCGCTACTCCTCCAGCAGCAGCTTGACGCGGAGCTCGGCCAGCGACCGGGCGAGCAGCCGGGAGACCTGCATCTGGGAGATGCCAACCTCAGTGGCGATCTGAGACTGGGTCATGTTCCGGAAGAAGCGCAGCACCAGGATCCGCTGCTCCCGCTGCGGCAGCTGGGCCAGCAGCGGTCTGAGCGACTCGCGGTAGTCCACCCCCTCTAGTGGGTCGTACTCGTCCGGGGTGTCCGCGCCGGTGAGCGATTCGTCTTCGGTGTCGGGGACGTCCAGGGAGAGGGTGCTGTAGGCGTTCGCGGGCTCCAGCCCTTCCAGCACCTCCCCTTCGGTGACGCCGAGGTACTCGGCCAGCTCGTGCACGGTGGGAGGGCGGCCGTGCTGCTGGGACAGTTCGCCGGTGGCCGTGGTCAGCTCAAGCCGCAGCTCCTGCAGCCGGTGCGGGGCCCGCACCGCCCAGCCCTTGTCGCGGAAGTGGCGCTTGATCTCGCCGACGATGGTGGGGGTGGCGTAGGTGGAGAACTCCACGCCGCGGTCGACGTCGAACCGGTCCACCGACTTGATCAGTCCGATGGTGGCGACCTGGGTCAGGTCGTCCAGCGGCTCGCCGCGGTTGCGGAAGCGCCGGGCCAGGTGCTCCACCAGCGGAATGTGCATCCGGACCAGCTGGTTGCGCAGTTCGACCCGTTCCGGCGAGTCCTTCTCCAGCGCGGAGAGCTGGACGAACAGCGCCCTGGCTGCCTCGCGGTCGGGGGAGCGGTGTCGTTGCGGGTCCGGTCGGACGCCGCCCCGGACCTGCGGCCCGTCAGCTGGCCTGTCGCCCCGGTCCGTATCGCCATCAGTGTCGAGCAGCGGTTCGCCCGTTCCGCCAGCAGCAGCAGTGTCCTGGTGCTCCCGTAGGTCCCCTGCAAGTTGGGAGAGGGCCTGGTCCTCCTCCTGCAGGCGCCGGCGTCGCGCCAAGATCCGCGTGATGTCCGCAAGCGGCGTGGATCGCCGTTGGTTGCTCGGCTCGTCGGTGCCTAGGGAGGAGTCCTCGATCAGGACTGCTGTCTGCGGCAGTTGCTCGTAGTCGGACGGGTCCTGCGGGGAAGCGCTGTCCGCAGTGTGGCTGATCAGGCGTGCGATTGCCTCGGTACGCTGCGCCGCGTGGTCCTCGGGTGGCTGTAGGCGGTCGCTCATGCCTGTCCCCCGGGGTTGTCGGCGCGCCGGTTGCGGCGTCTGCGGAACCGCTCGCTCAGGGCTGCGGCGGAGATGCCGATCCTCGCAGCCGCCTCGGCATAGGTATGCCCGTCCACAATCATTTCAGCCGCGGTGCGCAGATCGCCATCCCCCAGAGCCGCCAGCGCCGTCTCGAATGACTCCTGGTCCACAAATTGCATCAGCGGGTCACTGCGGTCAGAGACTCTGGCCTGTACGAACGCCTCCGCCGCCTCGGCGCGGCGCCACCGCTTGCGCTCCATCATCACCCTGCGGAATTGGTTGGGGAACTGCAGCACGCACGCGCCCATGAAGAACGTCGTCAGCGTGGTCCCGGCCTCCGGGTCCCAGAGGCCGGGTAGCAAGACGTTGTCGTGGAAGTACATCAGCGCACGGGCCACGGTCAGGTCGGCGATCTCGATTCGGTCCTCGCGCTCCCACAGCGGCTCCACCCCACCAGTCGCCACCGGCCGACCCTTGTCCGCGCAGCGCGCGAAGATCTCGCCGCTGTGCATCCAGCTCATCAGCACGGGGAAGGCATAGGCGGCGAGTTCCGCCTCAAAGTACGCGTAGGCGGGGCCTTGGAACCCCTGTAGCTTCAGCTCCTCCACCAGTAGCTGGTCCGCCTTCCGGCGTGCCGCATTCCGGGCGATCTGGCGCTCCCGGTCTCCCTCGGGCTGCCCGGACGACGGCGCGGGCAAGGACGGTGCCCGGACGCTGCCGTCGACCGGTAACCGCAGCCGTTGCCCATCCGCGTCTGGGAGCACGCCCGGGGACAGCCCGGATACGGGAGCAGACAGCTCCGTGTCCATGTCCGCGGTGAATGCCGACAGTGCAGGTCCAGTGTCAGCCTCGGCCGTAAGCGGTGGTTCACCCCATTCGCCGTCAGGTCCCAAGCTAGACCTCCTTCCGGCGATCGCGTTTCTAGATGACGGATTCTCGCTGATCCCACGTACCGTGCGATAGCCCTGCTGCGATCTTCATCACACCGTCCAACGCCGATACCGGCATGGACCGTACGGCGCTGCGACACCTAGAGCCCGTTCAGCAGCCAGGATCGAACCTGGGAGACCGGCGACCTCTTCGGGACTCCACAATGACGCATCGTCAGCGAACCAGCACCCTGCCCAGACCTCCCCGGTCTTCAGTACCGGCTCTGGCACAGGGTGCCGTTGGCACGGCCGCAGGGATCGGAGCCTGGCACCTCCACCCGGCTCTCGCGATCGCCATCACCACCGCGTTCATCGCGATGGCTGGCCTCAAGGCCATGATCGCCGCCTGCGCTGCCATCGCCAACGTGCTGGCCCGGCATCGGTACCAGCGCCTGTACGACCACATCGCCCGCGAAACCCTCGCCCGCAGCACCAGCCCTGAACAAGCCCGCGTCCTGCTCACCACCATCGCAGCCACCCGCCCCGACCAGCCGTAGCCGGGCAGCGTCCCAAGCGATCCGCCTGCGGGGCCACGCGCGCTGCTCTGCTCTGCTCTGCGCTGCCCGGACGCGGGCAGCACGGTGACTGTTCGGCGGTGTCTGGAGACACCGACGAAACTCACAGGCCAGTCACGATCGAGGCCCCCCCGGAGATTTTTCCCGCACATCGGAAGATCATTTCCCACCGGCCAGGGCCGATCGGGGTCCAAGGCCGCACGGGCCCACTTCTTGGTCATACTCGATCGGCCAGGCGGAGCACTGCATCCAGTCCGCGACACGAACCGGGGGTGGCTCGGCCGGGCAGCACATAGGAGCGCAGTCCAGCCGCAGCCGCGCCGCCATCCTTCGCGGGATGGTCGCCGACCATCAGCGTCGCCTCCGGAGCGACACCCAGCTCATGGCAGGCCTGCTGAAACAGCAACGGGTCGGGCTTCTCAGTGTGGTGTTCGTAGGAGTGCACCCAGGACGAAAAGTAGTGGTCAAGGCCGTGATGGGCGAAGGTGGCCCGCAGGTCCCAGGCCACATCGCTGACCACTCCCAGAACCACGCCGCCCTGAGTCAGCCGGGCCAGCGTGGAATCGGTGTCTACGTACGGCACCCAATGCTCCGGAGCCTGAAGTTGCTCATAGAGCACGTCAGCGACCGGTGCCAACTCGGGAACCGTGGCATACCAGGTGGAGAAAGCACGGCGATGTGCTCTTGAGGACACGTCACGGCCACGCTGGGCCTCGACCACGTCGGGGTCCGACAGGCCGGCTTCGAGTCCGCTCAGCATGATGTCCATCGCCGCCTCGTCCACGGGTTCCGCCATCGCCGCCCGGATCCGGTCTGCGTACGTCCGGATCTGGAACAGGGTCCCGGAGAAGTCGAAGAGGACGGCCCGCACGGCCAGCGGCGGCTGCGAGGTGGTCCTGGCGCGAATGGGCCCTTCAGGACCGCAGGCAGGGAGACGAGTCATTTGATCTTCCTACCCCGGGCCGGACGAGAATGACCAGGTCTATCGCGGACCAAGTCGTTACAGACGAGTCTCTGCAGAGAGTGCTCTGCACTATAGGGTGGCGAGGTGACCAAGGAACCCGAACCCACTTCGAAGGCGGCCAAGCCCACCCGGCGCATCGATGCCCGCAGCCTGCGAGGGCTGGCCCATCCACTGCGGATGAGCATCCTGGAGGCGCTCAGCCTGGACGGTCCGGCCACCGCGACCGGCCTCTCGCAGCGCCTGGGCGAGAACACCGGCACCGTCAGCTGGCATCTGCGCCACCTGGCCGAGCACGGCTACATCGAGGAGGAGACAGGTCGCGGCACGAAACGTGAGCGCTGGTGGCGGGCGGTCAGTGACACCAAGCTCCTGAACCCCGCCGAGTTCAGCGAGGATCCCGACACCCGGCAGGCGCTCGCGCTCTACCTCCACCAGCTGGCGCAGCAGTACTTCAACCGCACCGTGGCCTACCTCAACGAGGACTGGGACGGCCGGTGGCAGCATGCCGCGACTATCTCCGACTGGCGAGACCTGCGGATGACCCCGGCCCAACTCAAGCAGCTCAACGACGACCTGATGGCCGTCGTCGCCCGCCACACCCCCGCACCGGGCAGTGAGCCGGTCCCTGGCGAGCTGCCCGTCATCGTGCAGATCCAGTCCTTCCCCCGCAAGGAACAGGGCACCGCATGACCCAGGACCTGCGCGGTGGTGGCCTTCTGCGGCGCCACCGCGACTTCCGGCTGCTGTGGTGCGGCGAGACCGCCGGCAGGTTCGGCGCATCGGTCACCGGGGTGGCCATGCCGTTGGTCGCCGTCTCCACCCTGCACGCCAGCACCTTGGAGGTCGGACTGCTGACGGCCTGCGCCTGGCTGCCCTGGCTGGTCATCGGCCTGCCGGTCGGTGTCTGGGTGGACCGCCTGCGCCGCAGGCCGATCATGCTGGCCTCCGCGGCAGCGTCCCTCCTGCTGTTCGCCAGCGTCCCGGTCGCCACCTGGCTCGGGGCGCTGAACATGGGCCTGCTCCTGGTGGTCGCCCTGCTGACAGGTTCGGCGGGCGTGTTCTTCCAGACTGCCTACAGCGCCTACCTGCCCAGCCTGCTGGACCCCGCCGACCAACCCGAGGGCAATGCCAAGCTGCAGGGCAGTGCCTCCGCCGCGCAGATCGTTGGCCTTGGGTCCGGTGGCGTGATCGCCCAGCTGGCCGGCGCGGTGAACGCGATGCTCGCCAACGCGGCGACGTTCCTGGTCTCGTTGCTCTGCCTGGCGGCCATCCGACACCGGGAACCGCGAGGGCGCGTAACCGGACACCAGCGCCAGCCACTGCTCAGCGAGGTCGGCACCGGGCTGCGCCTGGTCGCCGGCGACCGGTGGCTGCGGACACTGACGCTGTTCGGCGCCGCCTCAAACCTGGCGCTCATGGGCTACCAGTCCATCCTGGTGGTCTTCCTGGTGCGGACCGTCGGATTGAACCCGGGAACCGTGGGTGCCCTGATCGCTACCGCCAGCGCGGGCGGTGTCGTGGGGGCCTTCGCTGCCCGTCGCGTCGCCGCGCGGGTCGGCACCGCCCGCGCCACGCTGCTGTTCGAACTGGGACTTGCCCTGCCGGCCCTGCTCATCCCGCTCGCCAGCAGCGGAGCCGGGACCCTGCTCTACGTGACCGGGGGTTTCTCCGTCTCGGCGGGCGTAGTCGCCGGCAACGTCATCAAAGCGAGCTTCCAGCAGAGCTACTGCCCGCCTGACCTGCTCGGCCGCCTCGCCGCCAGCACAGCGTTCCTGAACTACGGCACGATCCCCCTCGGCGCGCTCCTCGGCGGTGCGCTCGGCACCCTCCTCGGCCTGCGCGAATCCATGTGGATCACAACAGCAGGAGTTCCCCTCGCCGGACTGATCCTCCTCCTCTCCCCGCTCCGCACGACCCGGGACCTGCCGCTTACCAAGACAGGCTCACCCACGACGGTGTCACCGGAGGAGTCGATGACGGCGGTTTCCTTGGAGCCGACCAGGTCATCGACCAGCTCTTCCCTGCCCTGGAGCGGGAGTTGACCACCACGGCCGCCTGCCGGCTGACCGGGCGCTCACGGGCCACGCACTACCGCCGGCTCCACCCGGCCGCACCGAAGGAACGGACCTCGCGTCCCGCCCCTGCCTCGGCGCTCTCACCCGCCGAGCGGACACAGGTCCTGGCACTGATGAGCCAGCCGCAGTACGTCGACCTGCCACCCGCGCAGATCTGGGCCCGTGAACTGGACGAGGGCCGCTACTGGTGCTCCGAGCGCACGATGTACCGCATCCTGGCCGCCGCCGGGCAGAGCGGCGAACGCCGCCGCCAGGCAACCCACCCGGCCAAGACCGTCCCGCAACTGGTGGCCACGGCGCCGTGCCAGGTGCTGACCTGGGACATCACCAAGCTCAGGGGGCCGAACAAGGGCGAGTGGTACCAGCTCTACGTGATCATCGACATCTACAGCCGCTACATCTGCGGATGGACTGTCGAACGCAGCGAATCGGCCGAGCGGGCCGAGGAGTTGATCCGCGAGACGATCCAGCGCAACGGCATCGTCCCCGAGACGGTCCACGCCGACCGCGGCACCTCCATGACCTCCAAGAAGGTCTCGCAACTGCTACTGGACCCCGGGGTCACCCGGTCGCACTCGCGGCCGAAGGTGAGCAACGACAATCCCGTCAGCGAGGCGAACTTCAAAACCATCAAGTACTGCGGCGAGCTGCCCGACCGGTTCAACTCCCTTGCCGAGGCCAGGGACTGGTGCGAGGAGTTCATCACCTACTACAACCACAGCCACCGGCACTCCGGGATCGGCCTGCACACCCCCGCGTCCGTCCACTTCGGCACCGCCGACCTGGTCCGCGAACAGCGCGCCGTGACGCTGGCCGAAGCCTACGGCCGCCACCCCGAACGCTTCGCCCGCAGGCCCACACCACCAGCAATACCGCACCAGGTCTGGATCAATGAACCGAAGCCGGAAACGGAACCGGAAATACAGTCTTCATAGCATCAAACCGTCTCATTTGACTTGACAGCTTCCGGGGCGAGCGGCTGCGCAAGGACGCCGTGCAGCGAGCAACTGGCGACGTCCAGCGCCGGGCGCTGCTGCGGGCCCGCCTGCTGCGGCCGGGCAGCGGTGTGAGGCCCTCCGATCCAGCTGTTTGACCGCTCTCGTCGAACGGCTTGTTCGGGTTCCCGCTCGTTCCGGGACCGCGGTTCAGTGGAGCCAACTGTGGGCCGCGCCCAATGCACTGAGAATCAAGGTCAGTGATCCGACGAAGGTGGCTCCGGCAATCCGAAGAGTCTGCAGGGTGCTTGCCCCGGCGCTGCGGGCGGCTAGGGCCGCCGCTAGTCCGAGGCAGATGGCGACCAGGCCTCCGAGCACCAACGCCAGCAGGAGGAACACGACGCGAAGTTGTTGGGGAGTCATGGTTGGGGCCTCCGTTCAGGATGGCCGGCCGTAGTCTCGGCTGGCTTGACCACACTGAAGCGGCGAACCGCTGCATCCGGTGCGGTCAAACCGGACGTCAACACTCCTAAGCTGCGGCATTGACGGCAGAATGGTCGTCCGGAACCGTCCGGTCCCGGAAGGGGGAAGTGGGTATGGAGCGACCCGCTGATCGGTTTGCGACAGTGTTCGCGGGGCTCTACAGAGCAGCCGGCAGGCGGCGGCGGAAGAGGGACCTGGACCAGATCGTGCCGAAGTCCACGCTCAACGACTGGGTACACGGCCGCACACTTCCCCAGCAGAACTCCAGGGCCTTCCGCGAGGTTGTTGGTTACCTCACCGCGCGAGCCGACATGACGGGGCACCCGGAGTGGGCTGCGCCAAGGCTGTTAGAGCTGCTGGCAGAAGCGCGTCGTGCTAGGGAGGCGTCGTCCAACGGTGGGACACGCCTGCCCAGGAAGGTGGCTGAAGCGGCACTCGCTCCGCCCGAGTCAGCCACTGATTCCGCTGCCGAGTCCAGTGGGGTGCGCTGGAGACGGGGCGCGAGGTGGGTGGTGACGCGCCTAATTTTTCTCCCGATCGGGCTCGTGGGTCTGACCGGCGCCAGCCTTGTGGGCGGCCTTTTGATCAATCTCCGTATGAGTCCTTCCGTGCAGCCAGATCCAACGGAGGCCATTGCAGCCACTGCGCGCCCGTTCTGGACAATTCCACCAACTGACGGAACGTCATATATCCTTCCGAGGATGCTATCCGCGGATGAGGCGAGGCAACTGAATGGGATCCGAGGGGACTCTTCTGCTCTCGCTTCCTTTGTGGACAAGATCGGCGGCCACGAGATAGCGCCTGCCAGCCCGTTCATAGGCAAAGCAAGCACCGCCTATCTCGTGACGCTCATTGGTCAGCATGCGCAGGCTGTGGTCATGAAGAGCATGACTGCTCGGAAGATCCGATGCTACCCCGCACCCCCACGGGCAACGATCATCGTCACGCCAAATGCCGGGGCCGCCCTTATCGAGGGCATGCTGTTCGATCTTGACAGGGGTGGTACTGCCCTGCGGTTCACTGGCGGAGAAACCAGAGCGGAGAGCCAAAGCTACTTCGACCAGAAGCAGGTTTCGCTTGGAAAATACACCGATCCAGTTACGTTCCATATCACCGCACTTTCCAATAAAACGTGTGACTGGGTTATAGACGCCGTCTACATCGACGGACGCAGTGTGAAGAGCATGGAAATCATGGGTCCCGAAGGAAAGCCATTTTCGGTGTACGCTTCCTCCGGTGTCGAGAATGACCAGTGGGACTGGCCAATCGGTGCCTGGTACTGGGAGCACTCTGTGACACAGTGAGACATCCGAGGGTCCTGCATGCGGCGTAGCATCGGCCCGGCCATGCGCGTTCAAACGGGCAGCCGACTACGGAGTGGAGCCCCCGGTGCACCTATGAGCAGCAGTCCCTGTGCGCGCACATCCCCCACTGTTGAAGGACTGCGGTGCGGTGGGTCGGCGGCTGCTCGGTGCCGCAGTCCGGTCGGGCGGGCAGCCGTCCCCTGATCTTGCCGTCAGGGGGGTGACCACTTGTGTATCAGCAGGAGGGTGAGTGCGGCACGGGCTCGGTCGTGAGGGTCGGGAAGTTGCCGGATCAGGCCGGCGGCCTCTGCGGTCAGCTCGACGTCGGTACGAGCGCGGAGGGCCTGCTGAGTCCGGTCGAAGGCTTCCTGGACCGCGACGCGACGGTGCCGGTAGACCTCCAGCCCCAGGGCGACTGCGGCGCTGACGAGGGGAAGTAGAGCGAAGTACCAGGTGGGGCCCGCTACGGTGTCAGCGGCGGCGGTAGCAGCCGTGACACCGAGGGTGGTGGCAACGGTGGCACGGTGCGGGATCGGACGCTGCATGGGAACCCCTGACGTGGCGTGAGTCCCGCCTGGTGCGGGAGCAATTCCAACATCCCCCTCGCGCAGCCCAGGAGCGAGCGGTTGGATGGTTGAGCGCAGCAACAGGGAGTTGTTCACGAAGAACGCAGGAGTGCCAGGTGGGGGAACAGGGCACATCACTTGATCCGTCTGATCCGTCACGGCCACGGATGTCTGGATCAACGGGGGCGACGCGCCGGCCTGGTCGCCCGACCAAGCGGCCCGAACAGCTGGGGGCGCACTGGCATGCGGTGCTCGACCTTCTCGATCTGTGGCTGGCCCAGGCCGGGCTGTCGAAAACGGCTGCGATCAACAGGCTCGGCGACGACGATTTCCCCCCGGGGCAGGCGCCTCAGCGGCACATGGCCATGAACATGCTCGCCGGTCGGGCGCCGCTGACACGCGAGTTCCTCGAGGCCATCGAGCGGATCTGCTTCAAGGACTACGACCCGAAGCGCGTCGCCGCCGCAGTGGGTCTGCTGGAGCAGGCCCGCGCCACCGACCGCATTCGGCTGCGACCAGCAGGAACAGAGGCACTCGAGAGCGAGTTACTGGGCACGCTTCGGGAGCTGCGAAAGGTCCAGGAGGCGCATGCACGCAGTGAGGAGCAGCGGCGCCTTGCAGTGCAGGTCGCGTTCTTCGCGGTGCAGGCCCTACAGCGGACCGAAGCGACGGTGGCCAAACTGCGTACGCAGGTGGAGCAGAGCCGCGTGGCGGTGGACGGCAGCGGCAACCCCGAACTGCAGAAGCAACTGGGCCGCGCAATGACCCAGGTGGAGGAGCTGCGGGCTGCCAAGGAGCTGGCGGAGAAGGAGCGCACGGACGCGGTGCGCGTGGCCCAGGAAGCGCAGCGCCGGATCGCGGAGCTGGAGGATCAGCTGACCCAGCACGGAACCGACCTGGTCCCCACCGGCCAGGAACCCGCCGACGCGGAACCGGGGCAGCCGCTGTCCGACGCTTCGGCGATGGATGCGGTCGACCAGTTCCTCGGGGAGGCATTCACCCGCCTTGACCTGGGCCGGGAACTGGTAGACGAGGCCGCCTACGAGGCCGGGCTTCCTTCCGGTCAGGTACCGCCCGACGCCCGTGTGATCGCCGGTGCCGTGCTGCCCTCCCACCAGACACCCGAACGTTACAGCGGACAGGGGCTCTCAGGAGTCGACGCTCCAAAGCGGGACCCCGAGCCGGAGCCGTCGAAGACGGCCACCGAGAACAACGCTTCGCCAGCTACCTGGGAACTGGCCC
Source organism: Streptacidiphilus jeojiense (assembly GCF_000719095.1). Taxonomy (GTDB): domain Bacteria; phylum Actinomycetota; class Actinomycetes; order Streptomycetales; family Streptomycetaceae; genus Streptacidiphilus; species Streptacidiphilus jeojiensis. Next base: position 26,009 of record NZ_JOEH01000054.1, read on the forward strand.
AGCTACTGCGGTCCATCCGCGAGCGGGCCGGCGTGGAACGGTGGCCCCTGGATCAACTCAGCCGGGTGGCTTTCCAGGAACCTCCCTACAACCCTCAGGAGGAGGCCTGCCGCCAGGTGATCGTCAGACGCTGGATGGCCGGCGAGTACCCGCCCCGGCGCTTCGACGCGCTGGCCCGCCTGCTCTCCGCCCTGGGAGCGACCAAAGAGGAGCAAGCGAAAATAGAAACGCTCCTCCGCCGTTCGCTCCCGCCCGCGGGCCCCTCCTTCATCGCGATCGGGGAACTGGGCTACGGTCGTCAACTACGCATGGGAGTAGTCGCCGTGATCGGGCGGGAGCCGGGCAGCGGGACAATCGTGGACACGGCCGGGGCCACCTACCTCATCACCCACACGCGTGACTTGCCGTTGTCGCCCGGAGGGTGGGTCTTCTTCAACGTACAGACGCCCCCAGGAGGCAGTACCACCGCAGTCAACGTCATGCGCACCTCCGCCGTTCCTGAGCTGGACGCGCAGACCACGGTATTGATGAGAACAATCCTGGACAACCTTTCCACCAGGCACAACAGCCCCCCACCCCGAAACCTGCGCAGAGAAATCAAGATCGCCATTCCCCTGGTGGCTCTGCTCCTGGCCATGCTGATAACAGCTGTCATCACCTGGACCTCGTAGGTGGGTAGCGGACGCGGTGGTGGCGGAGCGCTAGTCCGACGACGTTCACTGCCGAGCCGCGCCGTGCCGCGCTCCGGTCCGGGCCCACCAGGAGATCGCGTTGTCCAACTGCCGTCCCTCGTTCGACGACGTCGGGGCCTGGCCGCAAGCGGCCCAGGCAGATCGCATGATGATGCGTCAGGTGGAACCGTCGGCGCCGCCATAGGAGCCGCGGCCGCCGCACCTGCAGGCGTACCTGCGGCTGCTGGACGGCTGGGCGGAGCGCTACCCCACGCCGTCCGGCCCCACACCGGTCCAGTCGCACTCCCCGTTGGGGCCCTGGGCGGCGGCCGCACCGCCGGACCTGGCTGCCCGGGCGCGCTCCCAAGGGGGGATAGCGGCCGCCGTGCTCTCCTTCAGCCCCGGCTCGCTGCTCTCCGTCGGCTTCGCCACGGCGGAGACGGACCGGTCTCGGCAGGGTCGGTGGTGTGTCAGCGTCGCCACCGCTGTGACGTCGACCCGGCGACTCGTTGGCCCGAGTACGACCACCCCCATGGTCGCCCCCTGGGGGGTGGCGCACCGTGTCCTGACCGAGCGCCGCCCGGGTGACCCGTTCGGGTGCTCGCGCGGTGCCGGACCGCCTGCCCCACGCGGCCAGCGGTCCGGTGCATCCGGACCCGGACCGCACCGGGAGGCAAGGGAAGGTCTGCCGGACCGGGGTCAGTTCTGGTCGCCGTGCTCCTTCTCGTACCGTTCGAGCGTCCAGTTGTAGACCGCGCGGGCGGCTTCGATCACAGCCCACACCTCCAGGACTGTGCTCGTGGCCTCCGGCAGGTTCGCCATGCCGAAGAACGCCGTGGTGAGGAAGCCCGCGACCCGGTACGAGGCGACGAAGTGGGCGCGCTCGCGCCAGCCCGCATTCGGCAGTTGCTCGGCCGCGGCGATGACCTGAGGGGGGATCTCCTCGGCCGTCTCCGGGGACAGTTCCGGCTGCGGCAGCACGTCCGGCGGGGTGTCCGGCACGGCCGCGACGACGCCTCGGGCGGTCTGGATGTTCTCCAGGGACAACACGGGGGAGTCGAACTGCTCCTCGGCGAGGTGGTCGTACAGGTCGAGCAGGCCCCGGCGGGTCGTGGCCAGGTCCAGCGCGGCGAACTGGGAGCCGAACGCGGCCAGCTTGGTCAGGTCTGGCGTGGTCACCGTGGCCAGGAGCTGGGCCTGGTCGGCGAGCAGGCGTTCCACCTGCGGCGTCCAGATCCTGGTGAGGGCCCGGCGGGCGTCCTCGGTCGCATCCAGCGCCGCCGTGACGGCTGACGAGTTGAGGATGGAGTCGCGCGTGTCTAGGCCGGCCTGCAGGAGCTTCTCGTGCGCCGCCGAGGAGGCCGTCTCCTGGAGTTGGGCCAGCTCGGGTCCGTTGGCGACGGCCTTGGCAGCCTCCTGGCTGATCTGCAGCGCGGACTGGTAGGTGGGCGAGTCGAGGATGCTGGCCATGGCCTGCAGCGTCCTGGCGATCGGAGTGTCATCGCCGGGGTCGAACGTGGATGTCATGAGTCCAGACTGCCGTAGTTCAGACCCCGGCCCGCCTTCCATTTAGCGAACTCCCCGGCCAAAGCGGGGCGTTGCTCATCCGATAGTCATCCAGTCGTATGGGCTGACAAAATCCGTGGGCTATCGGACACCCCGGCTCCGCCGGACGGCACGCTGGGCGGCGATTCGGTCGGGCAGCGGTGCCACGGGGAGGTCGCGTTCGATGGTGTACCGGATGCCGCCGACGAGGGAACCAGGGCCGATGAGGTAGCCGCCGCTGGACCGCCCGGGGCCGCGGACGTCGATGCGCCATCCCAGCGCTGTCCGGCCGCCGGAGACAGAGGCGATGGTGCGGCCGGGCGTCACCCGGAAGTACAGGTGCGCCCCGCGGCTGGGGGTGGTGACGGTCAGGGTGCCCGGCCACGGCCGCCCCAGCCGCGCGGCCAGGGTGTTTCCGGCCAGCGCCGGCGACGTCCAGGTCCAGGCCGACGAGGCGGCTGGCCTGGCAGCCGACGCCGATGCTGTCGCCCCGGGCCCCGCGGACCCGGGCGGGGGGGTTGGTCCAGCAACGCAAGCTTCAGCCGCCGGCGGCGGGACGGCGGCCGCCGGGCGGCAGCGCGAACACCGCCAGGCCGCGCCGGGCCAGGTCGAGGGCTGGTCGACGTCGGGTCAGCAGACACACGCTTACTCGTGGTCGGCGCCGCAGTCGCGGCAGTGGAACCGGCTGAACCGGTCGTCGTCGTAGGGGTATCCGCACTCCTCTCAGCCGTAGACGCGGAACCTCTCGACCCAGCACCTCCTCGTCCGGGAACACGCTGCCGAGAGGGGTGTCGCGGCGCTGTTCCAGGGGGCAACGGCGCCCTTGTAGGTGGTGACGTCCTCGTAGCCCTGGAGGATCTCGCACAGCGGACCGCGCTCGGCGGCGTTTGGGTGATCCAGCAGCGCGGTGGCGTCGGTGTGCGTCAGGCCGTAGGCGGTCTTGATTGCGGAGAGTTGGTTCTTGCGGGCGAGGCCCTTCGGCATGGCAGGCCCCTCCCAGGGCTGCGGCGATCCCGTGACCCGCCGCGCAGGAAGGCGCAGACCGGAGAAGAAGGAAGAGGCGCAACTGGGCGGCGCACCTTCGGCTGCGTCCGGTCACGGGCCGAACGGATACCGGGTCGGCGAGCCGGGCGTATGGCCACCTGACCGCACGTCACACGGTAGCCACCGGTCCGACAACCCGGGCCGCACCACCGCGCAGTGCCCGTCACCCCCGCTGCGCCGCCGCGCCAGGAGTGGGGAGTGTCAGGCGATCAGGTTGCGCAGCACAGGGATGCTGCCGCCGAACGCGCCCAGCCCGGCCAGCACCGCGGCGGCGACGACGTGTCCGGCGAGGAAGGCGAGCGCACCGACGATGATGGCGATGAGGGTCGCGGCCAGGAGGATGATGGCCGTGTGCATCGTCAGGAACGGTGCCTGCGCCGGGGGTTGGGGCGGTGGGGCGGCTGGCGGCGTGGGCGGGGTGGGGGTGGCCACGGTGGTGCCCCTTTCGGGACGGGACTGGGTGGTGATCTGACGCGGTCTCGTACGTGCTGGCGCTGCGGCCATCCCACGGAACTCCCGTGGTGGTGCGTCTCACAGGCCCCTGGGAAGGATCTTGAAAATAGTCCGTGGGGTAGTCCGTAGGGGCACACCTACAAGGTGTGTCACCTTCACCGGAACGGCGAAGTCCGGGAGCTCGCTGACGAACGGAGGGGGAGGGCATGCAGGGCGACGGCATGCGCGGCGAGCCGGCGCCCTCGCGTGCCGGCGACCTACAACCTTCCGGCGCGGCCGTTCGAGAGAGCCTCGGCGCCCCAGTACAGGAGACCCGGGAGGGCCTGGACGCGGAGCAGGCGCGGAAGGTCCGGCGGCTGCGGGCGAGCCTGGACCGCAGGACGGCCGACCTGGGAATGGTGCGACTGCTGGCCGCAGAGGGCTTCGCCGGGCGCCGCTACGAAGTGTTCGAGACCGAGCTGGTGCGCTACGCGGTCGCGGTGCTGCGCGCGTGGATGTACTCCGGGTCCATCTTCAGGCTGCTGGCCATACGGGGGTTCGGCCTGGCCCCCGACGACGTCGAGCTGGAGGCGCTGCACCGGGACAGCGACCTGCGGGAGGAGTTAGCGATGATCACCGTGGCGGAGGCCCTGCCGCGCTTTCGCCAGCGGGCCCTGGTCGAGGGCGGCTGGACATTCGAGGGCGGGGCGAGCATCACCACCTACTTCATGGGAGCGTGTGTCTATGCTTTCCCCAACGAGTTCCGCCGGTGGAGAGCCGACAACCGCCGCCAGGAACGGGCCGTCGCCAGGCAGCGGAACCTCCCGGTGGAGGTTCACCCCAGCGTGGAGAGCACGGTCCTGGGCGCCGAGCATGTGAAGGATCACCTGGCCGCTGCCAAGGACGACCGAACCAGGGCGGTAGTGATCCTGACTACGGAGGGGTACTCCCAGGAGGAGATCACTGAATTGTTGGACGAGGTCTCGGCGCGGGCGATCGAGGGGATCGTGTACCGCTGGCGGCAAAGAGCGCAGCAGAAGGAGGAAGGTGACCGGCGTGGATGAGGACCAGCGCTTCGCCGAACTGCTCGCCCGCTCCTCGCTGGGCTCACCGGCGGCCCGCGAGCTACGGGAGCGGACCACACCCTCCAAAGCGCACGAGGTCCGCATGATCGCCAACCTGCAGCACGAGATCGCCACGGGGGACCCGGAGTCCGCCGATCGCGCCGCAGCGGGAGGACACCAGGTGACTGAACGCGCGACGGGCGGGGCATCGGAGCCGCGGGGCGACGGGCCGTCCTTCTTCGTCAGCTATGCCCGGCCCCCGGGCTCTCCGTCGAGGGACGACCCTTCGCCGATAGGCGAACTGGTCCAGGACCTGAACTTCGAGATCGGCCAGCACGTCCGGCAGGGCACCCGCCAGGTCCGGCCCGGA
>NZ_JOEH01000055.1 GCF_000719095.1 Streptacidiphilus jeojiense
CGAGGCCTTCGCCAAGTCCAGTACCGGCCCGACCTCATCGACGGATGCCTCGCCGGCACCGGACTCACCATGACGACACCACGCCTACAACCTCAGTAACGGCCCTGCACGATCTCGCGGACGTACGCCGCGGCGGGTTCGCCCAGCCGGGTGTCCAGGTCGTGGAAGACCCGCGCCGCGCGGACGCCCGGCCAGTCGGCGGGCAGCAGCTCCGGCGGCAGCCCCGGGTCCAGGTAGGGCAGCCGGCGCCAGCTGTCCAGCGCCCGCAGGTGGTCCGCGAAGGCCTCCTCGGCGGGCAGGTTCCGGCGCCGGTTCCACCGGGTCAGCACCGGCTCGTGCAGGTCCAGGAACTCCTCGTGGCAGCGGGCCAGCGCGGGCAGGTCCCACCAGCGCCGGACCGCCTCCGGGGTGGCCTGGAAGGCCAGGTGCTCGGCCCGGAACAGGTCGGTGTACCCGGTCAGTCCGAGCCGTTCCAGTACGTGCCGGGTCTCCTCGTACAGGTGCGCGGGCGCCAGCCAGACCCCCGGCGACGCGGTGCCGTAGCCGAGCCGGGCCAGCCGGGAGCGGAGCAGGTGGCGCTTGGCCCGTTCGCTCTCCGGGACGGAGAACAGCGCCAGTACCCAGCCGTCCGCCAGCCGCGGCGTGCGCTGGGCGTAGATCCGGCGGTCGCCGTCGGCGAGCAGCTGCCGGGCCGACTCCGACAGCGCGTATCCGGCGACGCCGCCCAGCGGGGTCGCCAGCAGGAACCCGCGCCGCTTGAGCCGGGAGACCGCGGAGCGTACCGGCTGCTCCTCCAGGCCGGCTGTCCCCATCAGCCGGATCAGGTCGCCGACGGCGATCCAGCCGCCCAGCTCGCGCCCGTGCGCGCCGAAGAAGGTGACCAGCAGCGAGCCGGGGGTGTCGCCGCCCAGGGCGGGCGCGGCGGCGGGGGCTGCGGCGGGCGGGGCTGCGGTGGCGGCTTCGGTCATACGATCACTCTAGGGTTGGTTCGGGGTTCGGAGTCCGCAGCTTGAAGCGCTGGAGCTTCCCCGTGGGCGTGCGCGGCAGCGAACTGCGGAACTCGAGGGCCCGTGGGTACTTGTAGGCGCTGATGGTCGCCTTGACGAAGTCCTGCAGCGCCTTGGCGGTGCTCTCGTCCGCCGGCACACCGTCGGTGAGCACCACGAAGGCCTTGACGATCTGTCCGCGCCGGGGGTCGGCGACGCCGATGACCGCGGCCTCGCTGACGTCGGGGTGGCGCAGCAGCGCGTCCTCGACCTCGGGGCCGGCGATGTTGTAGCCGGAAGAGATGATCATGTCGTCGGCGCGGGCCTGGTAGCGGAACCGGCCGTCGGGGTCGCGGACATAGGTGTCGCCGGTGAGGTTCCAGCCGTCGCGGACGTACTGGCGCTGGCGCGGGTCGTCCAGGTAGCGGCAGCCGGTGGGCCCCTGCACGGCCAGCAGCCCGGGTGTGCCGTCCGGGACCTCGGCGCCCCGGTCGTCCACCACCCGGGCCCGGAAGCCGGGCACCGGCAGGCCGGTGACGCCGGGTCGGGCGTCGGCGTCGGCGGCGGAGATGAAGATGTGCAGCATCTCGGTGGCGCCGATGCCGTTGATCAGCGGCAGGCCGGTGCGGTCGTACCAGGCCTGCCAGGTGGCGGCCGGCAGGTTCTCGCCCGCCGAGACGCAGCGGCGCAGCGAGGTCAGGTCGTTCCCGTCGAGGTAGTCCAGCAGCACCCGGTAGGCGGTGGGCGCGGTGAACAGCACGCTGACCCGGTGGCGTTCGATCGCGGCCGGCAGGGTGGCCGGGGTGGGCTGTTCCAGCAGCAGGCTGGAGGCGCCGGCCCGCAGCGGGAAGACCACCAGACCGCCCAGGCCGAAGGTGAAGCCCAGCGGCGGCGTGCCGGCGAAGACGTCGTCCGGGGTGGGGCGCAGGACGTGGCGGGAGAAGGTGTCCGCGATGGCGAGCACGTCCCGGTGGAAGTGCAGGCAGCCCTTGGGACGGCCGGTGGTGCCGGAGGTGAAGGCGATCAGCGCCACGTCGTCGGCGGAGGTGGCCACCGCGGGGAAGGCGGCGCCGGTCTGCTTGGCGGCCAGGGCGCGCAGCTCGTCGAAGCCGGTGACCCGCAGCTGCGGTGCGTCGACCTGCAGCAGCTCGTCCAGCGCCCGGTTGTCGCACAGCGCGTGCTGCACCTGGGCGATGTCGACCATGGCGGCCAGTTCGGAGCGGCGCTGTGCGGCCAGTACGGTCACGGCCACCGCGCCCGCCTTCATCACCGCGAGCCAGCAGGCCACCAGCCAGGGCGTGGTGCTGCCGCGCAGCAGCACCCGGTTGCCCGGGCGCACGCCGAGGTCCTCGACCAGCGCTCGGGCGATCCGGTCGACCCGGTCGCGCAGTTCGCCGTAGCTCCAGCAGCCGCCGTCCTCGGTGCGCAGGCAGGGGCGGTCCGCGCCGAGGGCGTCGATGGTGCGGTCCAGCAGTTCGGCACCGCAGTTGAGCCGGTCCGGGTAGTGCAGTTCGGGCAGCGTGAAGCGGAGTTCGGGCCACTGGTCGGCGGGTGGCAGCCGGTCGCGCGTGAAGCCGTCGACGTGGGCGGAGGGGAGCAGGTGCATGGCGGGTACTCCAATTCTCCGGGGCGCGACGTCCGTACCCCTGCGAACCGCAGAGGGGGTGGGCGTCACCGGAACCGAACCCGCTCGGCGAACCCGAGTACCCCCTCAGCGTGGCCGAACCGGAAGGATCCGGATTCAGGCTAGCGCGTTGGTGACGGCAGTCAACCATCCGCGATATGAATGGGGGAGGCGAAAGGAGCCGCGATGACGGCGTTCATGCTCGACGAGGACCAGCGGGCGTTCTGCGCCGAGGTCAGGACCCTCGCCTCGACGCGCCTGCTGCCGCTGGTGCCGGCGGCCCCGGAGGGGCGGGTGAACCGGCCGCTGCTGGCGGAGCTGGGACGGCTGGGGCTGCTGGCGCGGCTCTTCCCCGGGAGTGCTGAGAGCTCCGGGAGTGGGAGCGCCGGGAGCCCCGGCAGTCCGGGCGCTTCCGGCGGTCCCGGGGCCCGGCAGGCCGCGGCGCTGGACCTGTGCCTGCTGCGGGAGTCGCTGGCGCAGGTCTGCACCGAGGCGGAGACGGCGCTGGCCCTGCAGGGGCTGGGAGCGTATCCGGTGCTGCAGAGCGGCACCGCGGCGCAGACGGCGGCCTGGCTGCCGGAGGTCGCGGCGGGCCGGGCGGTGGCCGCGTTCGCCCTGTCCGAGCCGAACGCCGGATCGGACGCCGCGGCGCTGGAGCTGGCGGCCGAGCCGCAGCCGGACGGCGGCTGGCGGCTGGTCGGCGAGAAGACCTGGATCTCCAACGCCCCCGACGCGGACTTCTACACGGTCTTCGCCCGGACCACGCCCGACGCGGGGGCCCGCGGCGTGACCGCGTTCCTGGTCCCCGCCGACCGGCCAGGGCTGTCGGGCGAGCCGCTGGAGATGCTGTCCCCGCACGCCATCGGCAGCCTGAGGTTCGAGGGCGTGCCGGTAGGCGCCGAGGACGTCCTGGGCGAGCCGGACCGGGGCTTCCGGGTGGCGATGCAGACCCTGGACCTGTTCCGCCCCAGCGTCGGCGCCTTCGCTGTGGGGATGGCCCAGGCCGCGCTGGACGCCGCCACCGAGCATGCGGCCGAGCGCCGCGCCTTCGGCGCCCCGCTGCGCGAACTGCAGTCGGTCGGGCACCGCCTCGCCGAGATGGCGACCCGGATCGAGGCGGCCCGGCTGCTGGTACACGCAGCCGCTGCGGCCTACGACGCGGCCGGTGCGACTGGCACAACCGGTGCAACCGGCGTACCCGGTACGGTCGGTGACGCGGCGACAGGGCTGCACGGGCCCACCGCACGCGCCGCCATGGCCAAGCTCTTCGCCACCGAGACCGCCCAGTACGTGGTCGACTCCGCGGTGCAGATCCACGGTGCCCGCGCGCTGCGCCGGGGCCATCTGCTGGAACACCTCTACCGCGAGGTCCGCGCCCCGCGGATCTACGAGGGCGCCTCGGAGGTGCAGCTCAGCATCATCGCCCGGGAGCTGTACAAGTGAGCGCCGCGGCCGGTGCCGCCGCCGGTGGGACCGGTGCCGCCGCCGTGCCCGGCGTGGGCCGAATCTGCGTGGTCACCGGGGGCAGCCGGGGCATCGGCTTCGCCGTGGCGGCGGACCTGTCGGCGGCTGGGCACCGGGTGGTGCTGGCCGCCCGCGATCCCGCCGCGCTGCGCTCCGCGGCCGTCGCGCTGCCCGGCCCGGTCCTCGCCGTCCCGGCCGACCTGACCCGTCCGGACCAGGTGGACGCGCTCTTCGCCCGGGTCGAGCGGGAGTGGGGTCCGGCCGAGATCCTGGTCGCCGCGGCCGGTGTGGGCGCCTCCGCTCCGTTGGAGCGGACCACCGACGCGATCTGGGAGGAGCAGCTCGCCGTCAACCTGACGGCGCCCTTCCGCTGCCTGCGCCGCGCGCTGCCGCCGATGCGCGCTGCGGGGTGGGGTCGGATCGTGGTGATTGCCTCGGTCGCGGCCAAGGTCGGCCAGCCCTACGTCTCCGCCTACACCGCCGCCAAGCACGGCGTGCTGGGCCTGGTGCGGTCGGCCGCGGCCGAGTTGGCGGGGAGCGGGGTGACCGTCAACGCGGTCTGTCCCGGATATGTGGACACCCCGATGACCGACGCGACCGTGGCCGCGATCGTTGCCCGTACCGGCCGGACCGAGGAGCAGGCCCGGGACGCACTGGCCCGGATGCAGCCGATCGGGCGGCTGGTCCGCCCGGACGAGGTGGCCGCGGTGGTCCGGCTGCTGGTGGAGCAGGAGGCCCTGAACGGTCAGGGCCTCACCGTCGACGGAGGAGGAGTCCAGTCGTGACGCTGCGTCGGATCAACCCGCCCGAGCTGGCCCCGCCGACCGGCTTCAGCCACGCGGTCACGGCGACCGGCGGCACCCTGGTGTTCCTGGCCGGCCAGACCGCGCTGGACGCCGAGGGAGCGGTGGTCGCGGCCGGCGACGTGGTCGCGCAGTTCGACCGGGCGCTGGCCAATCTGCTGGCCGCGCTGGCCGCGGCCGGCGGCGGCCCGGAGCACTTGGCCAGGATGACCGTCTATGCGACCGACCCGGAGGACTACCGGTCCCGGGCTGCCGAGATCGGCCGGATCTGGCGCGACCATGCCGGACGGGACTACCCGGCGATGGCGCTGGTCGGCGTCGTGCGACTGTGGGACACCGAGGCGCTGGTCGAGTTGGAGGGCATCGCGGTGCTGCCCTGAGGTCCTGCCCGACTGTCCTGCCCGACTGTTCTGTTCGAGTGCCCCGGCCGACTGACCTGGCCGCTGCCCCGAGCGGCGCCGGGACTTGACCAATTGGAGCTGATTAGCTGTCAATCACGCGCCGAGCGCCGGGCGGCTCTTCCGTCCCGGCCGGGCTTTCGGCCATGCTGTCGTCTGACGCCTCGGGCGGGGTTGGACTGCCGGGGTGCATGGGCGGCATCAGGGAAGGAGTGAGCGGCGTTGTTGACACGTACCCGTCTGTTCGGTGGACGGACCAGGGTGACGTTCCGGCTGGGCTCGGAGGAGCCGAACGGGACGGTGAGTGTGGTGGGAGACTTCAACGGATGGCAGCCCGGCGCGGCCGAACTGGTTCGTCGCCGCAACGGGACCAGGACGGTCACGCTGACCTTCCCGCCGGGGGAGCACCGGTTCCGGTACCTCGCCACCGGCGGGCTGTGGTTCGACGACGACAGTGCGGACCGGATCGACCCGCAGGGCAGTCTGATCAAGGTCGGTTGACCGCTGTAGTGCTACGGCCGATCGGGGTCAGCCGCTGGCCTCACCGCCGGTGGCGGGACGGCGTCCGTGCCGCATGAGGACGGCCACCACCAGGCCGACCACTCCGGCGCCCGCCGCGAACAGCAGCCCGTCGCGGTAGCCGTTGTCGGTGTAGAGCTGGGGAAGGGTGTTGTACCCGCCGGTCAGGGAGGCGGGCACCCCGGGGATGGTGACCTTGAACTTCGCCGGGTTGGCGGCCAGGAAGGCGGTCAGTACGGCCGTGCCCACCGAGGTGGCCAGGCTGTTGACCACGCCCAGCATGCCGGCGCTGATGCCCTGCTGCCGGGCCGGGACGGCTTCGACGATCAGGTTGGGCGCGGCGGCGTAGAAGGAGCCGAAGCCGAGGCCGAAGACCACCGCGATCACCGCGTACTGCCAGGCCGAGTGCGAGAAGAAGGCGTAGAGCAGGCAGGACAGGGTGAAGGTGGCCATCGCCACGATCAGGGGGTAGCGAGGTCCGACCTTGCGCGCCCATTCGCCGGCCCCGCCGCCGGCCAGCATCCCGGTGCCGCCGGAGAAGACCGCCGAGTGCAGTCCGTAGCCGAGCAGGGTCGCGCCGAGACCGTAGGCCATCAGCCCGTTGAAGCTGAGGTGGACCATCGGCACCAGCGCCGGGGTGAGCTGGCCGTGCGAGGCGGCGACCACCTGCGCGGTGACCATCTGGGTGAGGTGCGCCTTGTCGGGGGTCTGCAGCATGTAGGGGATCGAGTAGCCCTGGATGCCGATCACCATGCTGCCGAGCAGGGCGGCCAGCAGCACCATGAGGACTTTCGGGGAGAACAGCAGCTCCAGGTCCATGATCGGCTGGGCGCTGCGCTTCTCCACCGCCACGAAGGCGAGCAGCAGCGCGATGCCGCCGGCCAGCCAGCCCCAGGCGGTCGGACGGCCCCAGCCCCAGGTCGCGCCGTTGGACAGGTAGAGCAGCACCAGTCCGACGCCGACCGCGAGCAGCACCGCGCCGCCCAGGTCGAGCCGCTGGTGGGTGCGGAGCGGGGTCTCCGGGACGACCAGCACCAGTAGCGGGACGACCACGGCGACGAAGATCAGCAGGAACCAGAACAGCGAGCGCCAGGAGTAGTTGTCCAGCAGCCAGCCGCCCAGCAGCGGCGCGACCAGTGCGGACATCCCCAGTCCGGTGGCGATCACGCCGATCGAGGCCGGGATGTAGCGGCGCGGCAGGATGTCTCGGAACAGCCCGTAGGCCACGGTGGGCGCGCTGATGGCCACCGCCTCCAGGCCGCGGCCGACCAGGAACAGTGCCCAGGAGCCGGTGAGGGCGCAGATCAGGGTGCCCACCGCGAAGGAGGCTCCGGAGATCAGCATCATCCGGCGCTTGCCCCACAGGTCGGACATCTTGCCGAAGATCGGGGTGGTGGCTCCGCCGACCAGGCCGAAGATGATCACCATCCAGCTGATGTTGGCCCCCACCCCCGGGAAGGTCGGGGCGATGTCCCGGGCGGCCGAGGCGACCATCGTGTACTGCAGCGCGGCTATCTCGGCGAAGAGCACGACGACGCCGATGACGGCGAAGATGCGCAGGCGGGAGGCCCCTTCCAGGCGAGCTGCGGGTGGCTCGGGGTCTGGGGCGGCGGTGTCGGGGACCTGGGCTTGGGTCACGGTGCGGCTCCTCGGCGGCTGGTCGCGGAGGGCCCCTCGCGGTCATCCGCAGCATTTTCTAACAGACCGTCAGAAAGAAGGGAAGTCAAAGGAACGGGGAAGGGAGGCCGAATGGGCGGCGTGGGTATGGGGGAGGTGCTGTCCAGCCGGTCGCGGCGTCTGGTTGAATGGTGCCCATGGAGCCGTATGCACAGGACGCAGCCCGGAGCGGGGGGCCGAGGCGTCATGCCCTCGACCTCGAGCCGTTCTGGCCGTCCCGGCAGCCGTTCCACTTCGACGAGACCTGTCGCCGTTCGACCGGCGCGCAGGTCCGCATCGAGACCGAGGGTTGCTGATCAGGCACGACTGATCCGGCACAACTGGCACTGCCGACAACGGCGGTGCCCCGGGGCCGTCGGCCCCACCCTCCGGTAAGCGGACGAACCATCGCGCGCAGACGACCGCCCATGTCGCTGTCCCTCCCTGCTTGCGCGAAAGCGAGTCCTCTCATGTCGAACGTCTCCCCGCTGGCCACCCCGCACCTCCGCACGGTCACCTCGGTGATCCCCGCCCCAGGCCCGGTACCCGCCACCGCCCAGGTCGCCGGGGTGTTCCGGCTTCCCGAGGGCGCCGTCGTCGCGCCCTGGCCGCAGACGGCGCTGCCGGCCCTGGCCGGGATCGAGGCGCTCACCGGCGGCGACACCCCGATGGTCGGCTACCTGGTCCTGGTCCCGGCCGAGTCCGTGCCGGACGCCGTCCGGGCCGCTGCCGTCGAGGCGGCCGCCCCGGTCGCGCCGGTGACCCGGCTGCGAGCGGCCCAGCAGTCGGTGCCCGTCCAGCAGTCCGCACCGGTCCAGCAGCCGGCGCCGACGCCGGAGTCGGCCCTGCCCGCACCGCAGCCGGTGCCGGCCCGGGGGCTGCACCTGGACGCGGACCGGCGCATCGCCCACATCGACGGCGAGCCGCTGGAGCTCACCTACCTGGAGTTCGAGCTGCTCACCCACCTCACCGCCAACCCGCACCGGGTGCACACCCGGGACCACCTGGTCACCGTGGTCTGGGGCTACGGCCACATCGGCGACGGCCGTACCGTGGACGTCCACATCGCCAGGCTGCGCCGCAAGTTGGGGGCCGGCTACCGCCAGCGGATCGTGACGGTCCGCCGGGTCGGCTACAAGTACCTTCCGCCCAAGGAGGGCTGACGGTACGTCGGACCGGTTTCTGGCCCCGGAGCCGGGCGGGTCAGCTCTCGCTGACCCGCCCGGCCTCGACCACGATCCGCCGGGTCGTCTCGACCGCCTCCAGCATCCGCCGGTCGTGCGTCACCAGCAGCAGGGTTCCGGTGTAGGAGGCGAGCGCCGACTCCAACTGCTCGATGGCGGCCAGGTCCAGATGGTTCGTCGGCTCGTCCAGCACCAGCAGGTTCACGCCCCGGCCCTGGAGCAGTGCCAGCGCCGCCCGGGTGCGCTCGCCGGGGGAGAGGGTCGCCGCCGGGCGCAGCACATGCGCGGCGCGCAGCCCGAACTTGGCCAGCAGGGTGCGGACTTCGGCGGGCGGCAGATCGGGCACGGCCGCCCCGAAGGCCTCCAGCAGCGGCTGCTCGCCGAGGAACAACCCGCGAGCCTGGTCGACCTCACCGACCACCACCCCGGGGCCGAGCGAGGCCTGGCCGGAGTCCAGCGGCAGCCGTCCCAGCAGTGCGGCCAGCAGGGTGGACTTGCCCGAGCCGTTGGCGCCGGTGATGGCGACCCGGTCGGCCCAGTCGATCTGCAGGTCCACCGGGCCGAGGACGAACTCGCCGCGCTGGACCCGGGCCTGGCGCAGGGTGGCCACCACCGCGCCCGAGCGGGGGGCCGCGGCGATCTCCATCCGCAGCTCCCACTCCTTGCGCGGCTCGTCGACCACGTCCAGCCGCTCGATCAGCCGCTGCGTCTGCCGGGCCTTGGCGGCCTGCTTCTCGGTCGACTCGGTGCGGAACGCCTTGCCGATCTTGTCGTTGTCGGGCGACTTGCGGCGGGCGTTCTTGACGCCCTTCTCCATCCAGGCGCGCTGGGTACGGGCGCGCGCCTCCAGCGAGGAGACGGTGTCGGCGTACTCCTCGAACTCGGCGCGGGCGTGGCGGCGGGCCCGCTCGCGCTCCTCCAGGTAGGCGGCGTAGCCGCCGCCGAAGTGGTTGACCTGCTGCTGGGCCAGGTCCAACTCCAGCACCCGGGTGACGGTACGGGTCAGGAACTCGCGGTCGTGGCTGATCAGTACGGTGCCGGCACGGAGGCCCGCCACGAAGGACTCCAGCCGCTCCAGGCCGTCCAGGTCCAGGTCGTTGGTGGGCTCGTCGAGCAGGAACACGTCATAGCGGCTGAGCAGCAGCGAGGCCAGCCCGGCCCGGGCGGCTTGGCCGCCGGACAGGGCGGTCATCGCCAGGTCGAGGCCGACGGTCAGGCCCAGGTCGGCGGCGACCTCCTCGGCGCGCTCGTCCAGGTCCGCGCCGCCCAGGCCGAGCCAGCGGTCCAGCGCGGTGGCGTAGGCGTCGTCGGCGCCGGGGGTCCCGTCCACCAGGCCCTGGGTGGCCTCGTCCAGGGCGGCCTGGGCGGCGGTGACGCCGGTGCGGCGGCCCAGGAAGTCACGGACCGACTCGCCGGGGCGCCGCTCCGGCTCCTGCGGCAGGTGGCCGACGGTCGCGGTCGGCGGGCTGAGCCGTAGCGTGCCCGACTCGGGTGCGTCCAGGCCGGCGAGCATCCGCAGCAGCGTGGACTTGCCGGCTCCGTTCAAGCCGACCAGGCCGATGACGTCGCCGGGGGCGACGACCAGGTCGAGGTCGGAGAAGAGGACACGGTCACCGTGTCCGGCGGTGAGGTCTTTGGCGACGAGGGTGGCAGTCATCAGGTGCAGATCCTATCGGGGCGACGCGCGCTGAACGACTGTGATCGAACCTGACCGAGTGCGGCATGATCTGGGCATGGAGACGACGACATCCACCGGAACCGGCGCGGCGTCCACCGGCGCAGGCAGCGCCTCGGCCGCTGCGACCTCGGCCGCTGCGGCCTCGGCCTCGACGAACTCGGTCCTGCGCGGCGAGGAGGCGGTGCGCTTCACCTCCGAGCTGATCCGCATCGACACCACCAACCGGGGCGGCGGCGACTGCCGCGAGCGCCCCGCCGCCGAGTACGCCGCCGAGCGGCTGGCCGAGGCCGGGCTGTCGCCGGTGGTGCTGGAGTCCGCGCCGGGACGGGCCAACGTGGTCACCCGGATCCGCGGCAGCGAGCCCGGCCTGCCCGCGCTGCTGGTCCACGGCCACCTGGACGTCGTCCCGGCCGAGGCGGCCGACTGGACCGTCCCCCCGTTCAGCGGCGAGATCCGCGACGGCGTGGTCTGGGGCCGCGGCGCCCTGGACATGAAGGGGATGGACGCGATGATGCTCGCGGTCGCCCGCGCCTGGGGGCGCGAGGGACGGGGCCCGCGGCGGGACGTGGTGCTCTGCTTCACCGCCGACGAGGAGGACAGCGCCGAGGCGGGCGCGGACTGGCTGGTCAAGCAGCATGCCGACCTGTTCGAGGGCTGTACCGAGGCGATCGGCGAGTCCGGCGGCTACACCGTGCATACCGCGGCCGGGCAGCGGTTCTACCCGGTCGCCGCGGGGGAGCGCGGCACCGGCTGGCTGCGGCTCACCGCACGCGGAACCGCCGGGCACGGCTCCAAGCCCAACCCGGCCAACGCCGTGACCAGGCTCTCCGCCGCCATGGCCCGGATCGGCTCGTACCGCTGGCCGGCCCGGATCACCCCGACCGTGCGCGCCTCGCTGCTGGCCCTCGGCGCGGCCACCGGGGTACCGCTGACCGAGCGGGAGCTGGACGACCCGGGGTTCGACGTGGACGCCTACGTGGCCCGGCTCGACCCGGCCGCGGCGCGGCTGGTGGCCGGCACGCTGCGCAACAGCGCCAATCCCACCGTGCTGCGGGCCGGCTACAAGACCAATGTCATCCCCGGCCTGGCCGAGGGCGAGGTCGACGGGCGCACCCTGCCGGGACCGGGCCTGGCCGCCGAGTTCGAGGCCGCGCTGGACGAGCTCACCGGCCCCGACGTCGAGTGGAGCTACCGGCAGCAGTCGCCCGCGCTCACCGCGCCGGTCGACGTCCCGGTCTTCGCGGCCATGGCGGCGGCCCTGCAGGCCCACGACCCGGGCGCGGACGTCGTCCCCTTCTCGATGACCGGCGGCACCGACGCCAAGCAGTTCTCCGAGCTGGGTGTGCAGGCCTACGGCTTCTCGCCGCTGCGGCTGCCGCCGGGCTTCGACTTCCAGGGACTGTTCCACGGCGTCGACGAGCGGGTGCCGGCCGACGCCCTGGTCTTTGGGGCAGCGGTGCTGGACGACTTCCTGAGCACGACGTCGTGAGCACGACCTCCTGAGCGCGACCTCCGGGGCACTACCTCCTGAGCAGGGCGGGGTGGGAGCGGCGGAAGCGGCCCGGTCGGCAGGCCGGAACCTTCGCTACCGCGCGACCGTTTGCCCGACAGCGGGGCCGGGTGCCGGCCGCCGCGCAGGAAGAACGCGCAGGACGCAGGAGAGGCGGCAGATTCATGGGGCGGACGCGGAAGCGAACGGCGGGTGCCGCGCTGGGAGCGGTCGCACTCGGTGCGGTCGGGGCGCTCGCCTGGGCCGCGCGCGACATGCCGGCCGCCTTCGGCGGTGATCCGACCAAGGGCGCGCGCGGAGACCGGATGCGCCTGTCACCGCGCTATCGGGACGGGGTCTTCCACAACGTCCACGAGGCGGAGCTGTCCGGTGGGCCGGACGCCGCCGAGGGCCGGAAGATCTTCAAGGAGATGTTCTTCGGCGAGGAGCGGGACACCAGGCGCCCGTCCGGTCCGATCCCGCTGGTCCGCGACGACATCCCGAAGGGGGAGTCGGACGGGCAGCTGGCCGTCAGCTGGCTCGGGCACTCCACCGCACTGCTGGAGATCGAGGGCAAGCGGATCCTGCTCGACCCGGTGTGGAGCGAGCGCTGCTCCCCGTCCCCGTCGGTGGGACCGCGCCGGATGCACGAACCGCCGGTCGCGCTGGGCGACCTGCCCCGGGTGGACGCGGTGGTGATCTCCCACGACCACTACGACCACCTGGACATGCGCAGCGTCCGCGAGCTCGCCCGTACCCTGCCCGAGCTGCGCTTCGTGGTGCCGCTCGGGGTGGGTGCGCACCTGGAGCGCTGGGGCGTCGGGCCCGAGCGCTTCGACGAGCTGGACTGGGAGGAGGAGGTGGACCTCGGCGGCGTCCGGGTCGTCTCCACCTCGGCCCAGCACTTCTCCGGCCGCGGTTTCTCCAACGACGGCACGCTGTGGAGCTCCTGGGCCTTCATCGGCGCCGAGCAGCGCGCCTTCTACAGCGGCGACACCGGGTACTTCGATGGCTTCGCCGAGACCGGTGAGAAGTACGGCCCGTTCGATGTGTCGCTGGTTCAGATCGGCGCCTACAGCGACCACTGGCGCTCGGTGCACATGACCCCGGAGGAGGGCGTCAGCACCCATCTGGACGTCAACCGCGGCAGTGGTGACGCCGGGTCAGGGCTGCTGGTGCCGGTGCACTGGTGCACCTTCGTGCTCGGACTGCACCCCTGGTCTGAACCGGTCGAGCGGCTCTGCGCGGACGCCGACGAGCGCGGGGTGCGGGTGGCGGTGCCGATGCCCGGCGAGCGGGTCGAGGTGGCCCGGCCGCCGAAGCTGGACCACTGGTGGCGGACGGTGGCCTAGGACCGCAGTCGGACGGGGCGGTAGTCGGCTAGGGCCGGCCGGCGGGCAGTGGCAGGGAGGCCCAGACCACCTTGCCGCCGTCCGCGGTCCGCTCCACGTCGCAGACCCCGCCGGCCTCCGTGGTGATCGCCTTCACCAGCAGCAGCCCGCGACCGCCGGTGCGGCCGAAGTCGTTCTGCAGCGCCTTGGGCCGGTAGGGGTGGCTGTCCTCGACCGACAGCCGCACCCATCCGGAGCCGATCACGACCTCCACCACGATCTGCGGTGAGAGCAGCGCGGCGTGCTTGACGGCGTTGGTGACCAGCTCGGAGATGATCAGCAGGATCCCCTGCAGCAACTCGTCGTGCAGCGGGTCCCCCAGCCCCTGCGCCGTCAGCAGGTCCCGGACGGCGTGCCTGGCCTGCGGAACGGAGACGTCCACGGCGGGGGCGGCGAACCGCCAGACACCCTGCACCCCGAGGATGTCGGGCGCCGATCCGGGGCCGGGGCCGGAGCCGCCGAACCCGGCCAGGCCGGGATCGCCGATTCCGGGGTCGGGAGGGACGTCTCCTCGGACATGCATCTCTGTGCCGCCATCCTCTGCGCTGGCCGATCGGCTCATCCGATATGAGACAGCCTGGGAGCGGACCGCGTCGGGCTCTATGGGGAAACTGTCGTTTTATCGCCCTGGCATGATTGGCTCCGACCGAATCGCTGTCTCTTCACGTCACATCCCGACGCCACCGGCCGCACCGCTGCCCGCCGCACAGCCCGTCGCAGAGCCGCCCGGCCCGGGGAGTACGGCGGTCAGAAGCACCCTGTTTTCTTGGTATTGTTTCCCCTGTCACCGCGACGGCAACGGCGCGCTGACCACCCGGTCCGGGTGGCGGAATGGCAGACGCGCTAGCTTGAGGTGCTAGTGCCCTTCGGGGCGTGGGGGTTCAAGTCCCCCCTCGGACACAGACAGAGGAACACCAACGGAACCCGGTGTTCCGCACCGACGGAACTCGGTGCGGAACACCGGGTTCCGCCATTCCCGCCGTTGCTGCAGTGAGTGGGCCGTCGGCCCACCCCTATTGAGTTCCAGAACGCATGATTGCCAGCGGCTTGGGAGGATGCTGGCAATCGATGTGGATCAGTTGGTTGTCTGGACACTCACCCTCTGCGTGGTGCGTCAGGTCTCGGACGCTTTCGGTGCCGGTGCGGGTTTGTCGAGGTATCCGGTGGGGTCCAGCTGCCGAGGTCCTTGGTCTGGCGGTGGCGCGATGGGCGCTGGTGGGGGCGTTCGTCGTTCAGGGCCACCGCAGCTGCCCAGTTGGCGAGTTTGCGCAGGTTGGCGTGTGCCAGTTGGAACGCGAGTAGTATGCCTTGGGCGGCTATCCCGCGAATGCGGCGGGTGCCGGCCGACTCGATGTCCTCGTTCAACAGGTCCTTCGCGTGGCCGTTGCCTCCCTCGATGGAATTGCGAAGGCGGAAGTAGACCCGCTGCCAGTCGATGCCGCCGTATTCGAGCGGCTGCCAGAGGTTGGCTCCGGATTCCGGGGGGACGGTGATGGATCGCTGCCTGCAGATCTTGCGGACCCCGGTCGGGATGGGCTCGGGGTCGACCAGCGGGAGGTGAATGCCGCGGCCCATGGTGTGGGGCTTGAGCGGGCACTGCGCACGGCCTGCCTCGGCGGGGCACATCATCCGCTGGTGGCCTTCGGCGTCGGGCAGTTCCTTGGGCATGAGGCGGTAGGCGGTCCTGGCCGCGATGCGCTTGACCCAGGTCTCCTTGTCGATGATCTCGGCGATGAGGTCCGCGGTGGCCGAGATGAGGGGCTTCGGCATGCTGGGGCAGTACCAGGTGCCCTCGACGAGGATCGCCCCCTCGACGCCGCCCTGCAGTCCCAGGTTGTCCTTGGCATAGTCGTAGACCGGGTCGTAGCCCAGGGCCCGGATCGGGAGTTGGAAGTTCTCCGGCTTCTGGTCGTTGCAGGCCCGGTCGCCGGCGAGTTTGGCGCGTGGGAAGCGGGGGTCGACGCGGCAGAGGGCTTCCAGCGCGACCAAGCCGGGAGTGACGCTGGGCTTCTCTATCGACATGGCCAGGAACAGGGCCGGGATGACATCGGGGTTGGCCGAGGCGTTGGGCAGTGGGGCGCCGTCGTGACGGGGATCGCGCGCGATGATCAGGCTGGCGTCGTATCCGAACAGCGCCTTGCGCACGACCGCCGCGGCCTCGCGTTTCGTGGCCGGCTTCTTGCCCGTCCTGCCCTTGCTCGGGCCCCTCGTGCAAGTGGTTGTGGGCTTGGATGCAGCCGGAGCGGACACTGCGCCGAATGCGACCAGGGTGTCCATGGCGAGGGGGTCCTTGTGCTTGCTGTCGCGCCGGTACCACCCGGCGTCGGGATCAGGACCCGGACACCGATTTCGTGACGGCCGCAGACGCACTGCTGCGCAGCCGTACCGACATGTGCCACATTCGGTACGCACCCCTGGTCGGCCATCTGCCACGCGACTGCGACCACTCGGGCACCCGAAGCCGCGGCCACCCCCTGGGGCAACTGCTGCTGGCCCCCATGCCCGCGAGACCGCGCCTTCTTGCGTCCCGCCGCGGCACGTGCAGCCCGGATTCGGTGCGGTGGCTCCCACGTGAGCAGCTTGCGCGCCCGCGCCGGGCGGGTGAGTTGGCCGACATTCAGGGGGCGCCCGCATGAGATGGGGCAGGGCCAGGCGGGCGCGCGGCCCCCGCACCGCCACGGAGACAGCCCCGTTGGATTGAGCAGTCCTCGTCGGTTGCCGCGTGCCGCCGGGCTGTTTCGTCGCATTCAGGCCGCCTCGAGCGGAATCGAGTCACGCTGTGCAATCGTCCTGTCACTGCGCGGGCGGGTGCGCTCCAATGGGAAGTCCGTTCACGGACAGCTCTCCTGGGGGGATTGCCATGGACTTCTCCAACGATCTGGCGGCGGTCAGTGCCATCGGCGGCAGGGCACTCGTCACCGCGATGACCACGGACCTCTGGGCTGCCACGCGGGCCCGGTTCGCGCGCTGGCTCAGCAGGGACCGGCCGGACTCCGAGGCCGTCCACCTGGAGCGGCTGGACCGGGACCATGACGCCTTGATCGCGGCATCGGGACTGGAGCGCGAAGAACTGGCCCAGGCGCTGGAGACCCGCTGGGCCGGCCGGCTGCAGGATGCGGCTGAACTGGACGCGGAGTCCGCAAGGATCCTGATCGAGATGGTCCGGCAGTGGGAACAGGAGCATCCGGCTGAAACGCCAGTATCGCGGGTCGACCAGAACGCCAAGGCCGGCGGACACGCGCGGATCATCCAGATCGGCCGGGACCAGAACATCACCCGCCGGGAGCCGAAGTGACCGACACCGGCGCAGGCCCGATCTTCTCCGTCCGCCAGCGACGGCGCGGCACCGCCAGCGCACCATTCGCCGTCCGTCAGACCACGCGCGCCTCCGGAAACGCCTACGTGGTGCAGGTGGCCGGCGACTACGAGGACCGAAGCGTCACCGTCGCGCGGCTGCCACTGGCAGCCGTCCCGATCGACCCCGCGGAAATCCGCCTGGCCGACCTCGCCTACGTGGGTCCCGACCCCGGGCACCGGGACGCGGTCGCCGGGGCCCTCGCCGCACTCCAGCCTTCGATCAGCCGCGCCAACATCGTGGTCCTCCTCGGAGACGCCGGCAGCGGACGCCGCACCGCGGCGCTGCGGATCCTGACGAAACTGGGACTCGAACCCAAACGCATCCACGCACTGGAACAGGACTGGGACACCCCTCGGGTCGAACAGATCCCGCACCTGCCCGGAGACGGCTACATCCTGGACCTGACGGCCTATCAGGACCTGGGTGACGAGTTCTACACGGGGCTGGCCGGCTACCAGCACGCGGTCCTGGGGCAGGAGACCTTCCTGGTCGTACTCGCCACCGCGGGAACCTGGCACCCGAACGGCCGCACCAGGGTCCCGGCCCTTGCGGTCCCCGTGCCCAGCGCCGTGGCCGTGGCCACCAGCCATCTGCGGGTCCTCACCGACGAACGCGTTGGCTGGCTCAACGAGCACCCCCTGGCCGACGTCCTCGGTCCACGGGCGACCCCCGGCGAGGGAGCGCGCCTGGCACAGGCCATCAGCCAGGCCACCGACGACCAGCAGGGCCGACGAGCCGCGGCCGACGAGTTCCAGGACTGGTGGAACCACCTCTCGAAATGGTTCGCCACCAGTGAGCACCCCGGCGACCTCGCCGACCGAACCCTGCTGATCGCCGCGGCACTGCTGGACGGCGCCCCCGCAGCCGTGATCATGGATGCGGCCGACAGCCTGTTCACGGCGGTAGGCGGCTCCCTGCCCACGGGAGGGGCACTGGCCGGACGCGACCTGGACCGGCGCCTGGCCCGTATAGACGCCTCACGCGACGGCGACCGCGTCTCGCTCGACAGCAAGCGCCGCGGAGTGGACGTCGCAGTCCTCGAATACGTCTGGGAGCAGCGCCCCCAGTTGCGGTCGGTGCTCCTTGGCTGGGCATCGGACATCAGCAGCGCCCAGGGCGCCGCGGCGAACCATCTGGAGCGCATCGCCCACGCCCTCACCCGACTGGCTGTGGCAAGCGGCGGCAGCCAGGTGCTGGAGGTCCTCACCGACTGGACCGACCAGGGCAGATCCCACCACAGGTTCGCCGTCAGCATGCTGGGAACCCTCGCACTGGATCCCACACTGGGAATCGCGGTCCGCAAGAACCTGTACGACTGGGCGCGCCAGAAGGGGACCAGCGAGGACCGGGCCCGCGCCGTGGCCGAAGTGTGCGGCGGCCCGCTGGGCCAGCGCTACCCGCGGATAGCCCTGACTCGGCTGCGGCTGCTGGCCGCCCGCACGGACGGCCGCGGTGGCGAGGCGGTCGCCACCGCGCTGCGGTCGCTGGCAGCCCGACCGCAGCAGTGCCTGCTGGTCCTTGCCGAGGTCCTCGCCTGGGCCGAGAGCACTGACGAGCAGAACAGCAACGCCGGCGCGATCGCGTTCCTCGCCCTGGTCGATCTCACCGCGCTGGACTCCGTCGGAGGCCTCCTGGCCGCGGAACTGGCACGGGAAGGGACCAGTTCGGAAGCGATGCACCTGTTCGCGCGCGGTTGGCATGCGGCACGGCGCCACGCACCGAGCAGCGCGGGGGCGATGGCCTCGCTGGCGGCCTGGCTCGATGTCCCCGACATTCCGCAGGAGGACCGGGTCGACATCGCAGCGGCCATCGTGCGAGAGCGACTCGGCGAAACAGACGTGGCCGGAATGCTCCTCCGCGGCGCCACCACCCCCAGCGGCGAAACCGTGCGCGAGCTGGCTCTTGCCCGCCTGCTCTACCGCATGCCCGAAGGATCGCAGGACCAGGAACCGGCTGAAGCCGTCCCGCAACATGAGCAGAGCGACACCGCGCAGGAGGACCCGCCCTCAGAAGACCCCGCGGACACCTAAGTGAAGGGCCTGGGCCGACTCCGCGCGCGCAAGGCGGCACCAACCTCGGACCTCCCGGCCGCCGACGGCACCAGGACCCGTCCGGACCGCCTTCCCAGCCGTGTTCCCAGCCTCCACTTCACCGTGCAACTGACCCCCAAGTGGCAGCACCAGGGCGGCGGTACCGACCCGAACGGGCACCTGGCCGCCGCAGCCCGCCACCATCTGCGCGAGACCGCCCGACGAACCCTGCGCCACTTCTCGGTCCTAGACCTGGACGCCGCCCAGGACGCCGTCAACGCCAAAACGGGCACCTGGACACACTCCGGCAACGGCCTGAACGTCTGCGGCCACGTGGCACTGGACGTCTCACCCGAAGACTTGGCCTGCGCCAGAGAACACCTGCAGGCCGAAAGAGCCGGCGACCTGCGACGGATGGACGCCCAACGGGACCTCGCCGCACTCCAGCGGACCCTCGCGGACAGCGACCGGCGCGTCGTGTGGTGGATCGTCAACCGACCGGACCGACTGAACGAACTCGACACCTTTTCAACGGCGTTGAAGGACCTGAAGCCACCTGTCGACGACGCCCGCGACGAGCTGCACAGCAGAGCGATCCGCTTCATCGACCATCTCACGGCAGAACTGCACAGCCCCCAACAGCGGGAGATGTTCATCCGCGCCCTCAGCAGCACCCTGCAGGCACTGGGAAAGGCGAACCTGAACGAAGGAGCTGAGCAGTGGCTCCACCAAGCGCCTCCCGGACCCGGGGACGCAGCCCATCCAGCCTAGAACCGACTTCCGGGAGATGTCCGAATGCAGACATATACCGCGCGCTGGCTGCTCGCCCCGGCCCGCCAGTGGCAAGCCCACCGCCTGATGGCCCAACACGGCCCGGGACTGCCCTACCCCACAGCCTGGGCGCTCATCAGCCTGCACCACCACCCCGAAGACGCCGTCTATCTACGACCCGCGGCCCACACCGTCCCCACGTACACCCATCGAGATCGCGTCCCTTGGCGTGGTGTAGCCGATCAGCGTGGGGTGGTGCGCCGGGGGCGTGGACCCGGGTAGCTTCCGCTCTGCCGACAGGGTGGGCCACCG
>NZ_JOEH01000056.1 GCF_000719095.1 Streptacidiphilus jeojiense
CATGACACAGCCCAAGCCCCACCGGGCACTCCTGGATGACGGACAGCCCCACGAACGAGCGACGCCAAACCATCAAGAACGGGACTTAACGCCCTCTGAAGTCGCACCGTCAGCGGAACGACATCGTCACCGAGTTCAGCGACCGGATCCTCGGTCACGACAGCGGCCAGCAGCATCGCCGCATAGCGGTGCTCCAGGCGCACACCCCCGCCACCAGTCGCATAGGGAGAAGCCGCTCCGGTCGTCATCTCCCCACTCTACGATCTGCGCACAGGCCCGAACCTGCGCGCGCACCGCGAGCGGGCTGCGCCATAAGGCTAAGCAGGGAGATGAGACGGCAATGAGCAGTGCTGCGTGCCAGGTCAGGAGGGATCCCGCCCGGGGCGGTTAGCTTGATCGAGTGAACGTACGGCGGATCGGCTTTGGCCACCCGGCCCCCGCACGACGGAGCGGATGTGTCCAACAACCTGACCATCGCCAGCTTGGACTTCGCTGACGACACAGACGCGCCGGGAACCTACTGCGGCCTCGAAGACGGCTGAGGACGCCCTGAACTGAGCCTTGCGCGTCGTAGTAGCGACAGTTGATGTCGTCTCTATGACCGGGGACCGGGAGGCTGCAGATTACCAACCCCGTGTGCAGATCGTCACGGGCGACAGAGACCTGTTCCAGTTGGTCGACGACGCGCGGGGGGTGCAGGTGCTCTACCCGATCAAGGGCGTGGGGACGCTGCAGATCACGGACGACGCGCTGCTCGTGGAGAAGTACGGCGTGAACGGCTCCCAGTACGTCGACTTCGCGGTCCTGCGCGGCGACCCGAGCGACGGGCTCCACGGTGTGGTCGGCATCGGCGAGAAGACCGCCACCAAACTCATCACCCAGTACGGCGACCTCGCCGGCATCCAGGCCGCGGCAGTCGACCTCGACAGCAAGCTCACCCCCGCCCAGCGCAAGCGCATCATCGAAGGCGCCGACTACCTCGCCGTCGCCCCCAAGGTCGTCAGCGTCGCCACCAACGTCCCGCTCCCCAGCTTCGACCCCACCCTCCGCGCCGAACCCCTCGACCCGGTCACCCTCGAAGAGCTCTCCGAACGCTGGGGCCTCGGCACACCGATCAAGCGCCTCCTCGACACCCTCGCCGACCGACCTACGCATTACAAGCGCAAGCGAGATCATGGCGACGTGTGATGGCTAGTGCCGCGTGGCGCTGTTCCTTCTGATCAGTGTCATGCGGTCGGTTGTCCAGTCCGTTGCGGATTGGCTGAAGTTGGCGCATCCACTCACGCATCGCTCACGCGTCTGTGGGGGTGCCGAGGCTGCAGCAGGGTCGAACGGCACTGCGTCAGAACTGCCGGCGATGGTTCGGGCTCCGGAAATGCTGCATGAGCTTTAGGGTGAGCTCCTCAGGGACCATCAAGGATTGGGCCTTCAAGGTGACTTCGAAGCCACGCCGTAGCTACGGCAGCGGTACCATTGCCGGGCTCCTCACCCTGGCCCGCGGCGCGTGCTACTGGCCGGACTGCGGTGAACCAACCATCCGGATGGTCGATGGTGAGCCCGTTCAGAACCTCCAGATCGCCCACATTCGCGCCTTCGAGGAGAACGGTCCGCGGTTCGACCCCACCTGGTCGGTGGACGAGCGTAATCAGTTCGACAACCTCATCATGCTGTGCACCCCGCACCACAAGGTGATCGATGGCCCGCGCAGTGCCGAGTTCCCGGTCGAGCTGCTGCTCCGCTGGAAGAGCGCCAGGGAGGCCGATGGCCTCGACGCGCTGGAGGGTCTGGGTGATCTCACCAAGGCCGACCTCGGCGAGATGATCGCCGAGGCCCAGACCGAACTCCTCGACCGCCTCGGGCCGGCCCTGGACCAGTTCGCCAAGACCGCGCTGGACGCCCGGACTGACGCGGCCGTCCGCGAGTACCTCCAGCGAGTGGTACAGACATACAGCCGACTGAATCTGGACGTCCTCGGCGACACGGGAAGAGCGGGTGAGCAACCACAGATCGGGCTGCGCGAGGTATTCGAGGCGCCGCGCCTGGCGTGGGACTGGCCACGGCACCGACTCCCGGAGCGGCTGAGCCGGGACGTGCTGGATCGCGGGGAACTGGAGAACGGGGATCTGCCGGGCAGGAGCTCGCCGACGGACACGACCAATCGGCGCGGACAGCCCTCGCAATCCGTCCTCGACGTCCTCGGCTCGGAGCAGGGTCGACGCTTGGTGGTGCTCGGCGACCCCGGCGCCGGGAAGACGACACTCACGAAGTACCTGGCTCTCGCCCTGGCCGGAGGACTCGACAACCCTCCAGACGGTCTGGCGCTGATGAAGGGCGCGGTGCCGATCGTGGTAGAGCTTCGCCGAGTAGCCGATCCGCGCTGGATCGGGAGAACCATCGAGGACTACTGGGCCGAGCACAATGCAGCCCAGCGGATGGGCCTTCCTCGTGAGGCGCTGGAAACGCTGCTCGGCCAAGGACAGCACCCAGTGGTAATGGTCTTCGACGGCCTCGATGAGGTGTTCGACCCGGCCCGGCGCGCCGACATTGCGAAGCACATCACGGCCTTCTCCCAGGGGCACCCCCACGTCCGAACCGTGGTGACGTCTCGATCGGTCGGATTCCAAGAAGGGGAGTTCACTCGCGCCGATTTCCGGGTCGCAAAGTTGGAGGACCTGACGCGGCCGCAGATCACCTCGTTCATCGGCCGCTGGTACACCGCTGCCGATCCGGACAGTCCGGCGGAGGCTGCCCGGCTCGCCCGTCGCCTCACCGATGCGGTGCGGGATTTTCCGTCTGTCGCCGAACTCGCAGGAAACCCGCTCCTGCTGACGATCCTCGCGGCCATAGGCCTTGGCTCCTCGATCCCGCGCGACCGCAGGGACGTCTACGAGCACGCCGTCGAAGTGCTGGCCGGGCGATGGGACCGGGATGCCAAGAACCTGCGGCTGCCACGTCACGCCCATCCCGATGTTGCCCACGCGATCGATGAGCTCGACGGTCGAACCCTCCAGGATCTACTGGAGTGCATCGCCGCGCGCGTCCAGGAAGGCCAGCAAGGCCCTGGCGGTACGTCAGATGCCGCAGGACCACTCATAGACGTGGGCGATCTCGAACAGATGATCAGAGACTTCGTCCTGAACCTGGGGTACGCCACCCCGGTCGCGCGCACAGTGGCCCGCGCGATGATCGAGCGCCTGTACGAACGCGCCTTCCTCATTCATCCGTTCGGCGCACAGACCTACGGATTCGTGCACCGGATATTCCTGGAGTACCTCGCGGCGCGCGACCTGTCGCACCGGTACAGGCAGTGGGACGAGGAGCAGTTGATCGACATGCTCGCCGAACGGGCTGTCGATCCCGGCTGGCGCGAAGTGGTCCTCCTGTTCCTCGGCATGGTCAGCCGCGACGCAGAGGCTCTGCACGCCAGGTTCGTCGCACGCCTGTTGCGAATGCACCGGCGCGCCGGATCGGCGCCGCACTTCCGTACCGCCGGGGACACCGAGTTTCTGGACCTCGCCCTGCAGGCCCTTGCCGAGGCACATCGGATCGGCCGGGCACCGAGCCACTCGGCGCTGACTCCGGAGCAGGCTGAGTCCTCGCTCCCGGTCCAGAGCGATGCGGTCATCGATGAGATCACCGCACTGCTCGGTGCGCTTCCCGGCGTGACGTTCCCCCGCGCAGTCACCGTCCTGCCGACCTTCCCAGGGTCCTGGAGCGGCCGCGAGCGATTCCGACGCTGGTACCTGCCGCATGTCGTGCTCGGTGACCGCGTCAGCCTCACTGCAACTGGCCTCGCGTTGGCGATGTGCCGCGATGTTCGCGAGGCGATCACGCTGGCCGGGGTCACGTGGAACGAGACCGGAGCCAGTGTGATGAGAGCGCTCGGGGCGAGGTGGGCACACGAAGCCGGCGTACGGGAGACCGTGCTCACCCTCGCGGTGAGCGAGGATGCGGCCACGGAACTGCGAGCTGAGGCTCTCCGGGTGCTCGGGGAGAACTTCGGCGAGGACGCGGACACTCGGAGGCTGCTGATCGAGACTGCGTCCGTTGTCGGATCACATCCCCAGATCCGGGGCTCGGCCTTGGTCATGCTGGCAAAGCACTGCTCGGCTGCCCCTGACTGCCGACGGATCGTCCTGGCTGTCGCGAACAACCCGGAGGCCGAGCCAGGGGTGCGGAGCAGAGTGCTGGGGGCATTGGCCCGCTACTGGACGCGGGACAGCGCGGCGCACCGTGCGGTGTTCCGCGCGACCAGTGATCGAAGCGCGGAGGTGCGTAGTGGCGCCTGGAACGCGCTGACCCAGTCGGGGGTCACGGGGGAAGACCTCCGTCGCGGTGCGCTGACCGCCATCACCGCCCAGGATGCCCAGGAGCGTCTGGCGGCAATGAGGCTGCTGGGCTCTTGGTGGTCACACGACGAGGAGGTGCGAGGTGCTGTGCTGGCCTCTGCCATCGGGAACCCCGACGACCAAGCGCTGCTCCACACCCTGGGCGAGTACTGGGGCGAGGACCGCGAGGTCAGGACACTCCTTCTCGATGTCGCACGTGACTCCAGCCGCCCTCAGCATGTCCGCGGGGCTGCCTGCTGGGTGCTGAGCGAGCACTGGCGGGACGACGAGGAGGTAAGGCAGTTGCTGCTTTTCCTCGCACGCGAGGGGGAGGCTGAAGTCCGTTCGAAGGTGATGGAGGCGCTGTCAGAAGGTTGGGAATCCGACGACGAAGTGCGGCGCACAATGATCGCCGCTGCGAACGAATCAGGGATAGAACTTCACTGGTTTGCAATGGAGTTGGCCGGTTTCTCATGGCCAGGGGATCCCGGAATCCGGCAGGCGCTGTTGGCCGCAGTGCATGACGAGAACTCCGGCATCCGCTGGTTCGCCATCGAGACCCTGGCGCAGCGCTGGCCCCAGGACGAGGATGTTCGACAGGTCGTACTAGCGAGCGTTGCCGATCAAGAAGAGGTCGTCCGAAGGACTGCTGTCAAGGCCCTTGGTGACCAGTGGCCACACGACCGGGAGGCACGACAAAGCGTACTCGCAGCCATCGGCGACTCGCACCCGTACGTTCGATCCGATGCGTTGGAGGTAGCGGGTGACCGGTGGCCGTCGGACGACGAGGTCCGACGATTGGCGCAGGAAGCCTCTCACGATCCCGAGCCACTGGTCGCCGTTACTGCACTGCGCGTCCTGGTCCAGCGGTGGCCGCTGGACGACGAGACCCACGCTGCTGTGGTTCGCTCACTGGACGGCCCGGAGCAGATCGATGCCCTGCGACTGCTGGCGCTGGTGTGGCCGGAGCACAGCGAGACGGTCTCGGCCATCCAACAAGTGCGCGAGAAGGATCCAACCACCCACACGGCGACCTCACAGCTCCTGTCGCTCGTCGCCGCCAGTGGGTCTTCGAGCGGTGCTTCCGCCAGGGACTGATCGGCGATCGGTTCATGTGATTGAAGCGGTCGGCATTGGCTTCACCACCAGGGCGGGAGACCGCGGAGTTGACAGCAGGTCAGGATCCCACGCATTGGCCTCACCACCACCCTGGGCAGCAGAACAGTTGACACTAGGTCAATAACCGGCGACCGGGAGGCTGCAGATTACCAACCCCGCGTGCAGATCGTCACGGGCGACAGGGACCTGTTCCAGCTGGTGGACAACGCGCGGGGCGTTCAGGTGCTCTACCCGATCAAGGGCGTGGGCACGCTGCAAATCACGGACGACGCGCTGCTTATCGAGAAGTACGGCGTCAACGGCTCCCAGTACGTCGACTTCGCCGTCCTCCGCGGCGACCCCAGCGACGGACTGCCCGGTGTGGTCGGTATCGGCGAGAAGACCGCCACCAAGCTCATCGCCCAATACGGCGACCTCGCCGGCATCCAAGCCGCAGCCGTGGACCCGGACAGCAAGCTCACCCCCACCCAACGCAAGCGCCTCATCGAAGGCACCGACTACCTCGCCGTCGCCCCCAAGGTCGTCAGCGTCGCCACCGACATCCCCCTCCCCACCTTCGACCCCACCCTCCGCGCCGAACCCCTCGACCCCGTCACCCTCGAAGAACTTTCCGAACGCTGGGGCTTGGGCACCCCAATCAAGCGCCTCCTCGACACCCTCGCTCAGAAGGGAAAATAGGTCGACAGCAACCCTCGCTTGAAAGCGTGACGGCCTTCGTGGCGGTCACCGGGGTTCGATAGTCAGTCCGGTCTGAGCGAAGCAGCCGTCGATCACCGGCCACGAAACTCCTTGAAGACCCGGTGTTCTGGTGCGACCGGTGGGAAAAATAGCCCGCGGTGCCGACCTGCTGGCCGGGTCCATTGGCCTTGTCGCCCCCACGCTCCTAGCGTTGACCCCACTGCTGGCCGGCGGATTCGTCTGACGGGGGGTCGGTGTGTTCGCCGGTGACGAGGTAGACGACACGTTTGGCGACGGACACGGCGTGGTCGGCGAACCGTTCGTAGAAGCGGCCGACGAGAGTGACCTCGACGGCGGCTTCCACACTGTGCGGCCAGCGATCATCCAGCAGGCGTCGGAACAGGGCGCGGTGCAGGTCGTCCATGGCGTCGTCATCGCCTTCCAGTTCGCGTGCGACAGTGACCTCGCGAGTGGCGATGACGTCGGCGGCCTTGGCCATCAGGCGCTGGGCGACGTGTCCCATCTCCAGCACGGTGGCGCGCAGCTCGCTGGGGATGGCGTGGTCGGGGAAACGGTGCCGGGCCAGCTTCGCGACGTTCAGGGCCAGATCGCCCGAGCGTTCCAGGTCCGCGCTGATGCGCAGCGCGGTCACCACGGTGCGCAGTTCGGTGGCGACGGGTTGCTGCCGCGCCAGGACCGCGATCGCCCGTTCCTCCAGGTCACGCTGCAGGTCGTCGAGCTTGTCATCGGCCGCGATCACGGTTTCGGCGAGCTGCAGGTCGACCTCCAGGAGGGCAGTCGTGGCCCGGCCGATGGCCGATGCTGCAAGCTGGGCCATCTGCTCCAGTCCGGCCGTGATCGCCTCCAGCTCCTGACGGTACGCGTCGCGCATCACTGCTCCGTAAAGTGTCGGGCGGCCCAAGGGACCGGGGATCGGTCTGATTGTCCCGCGTCTATCGGCGCCTTTGTCAGCGCACGCCAGGAGGCTCCTACGGAGGTGCTCCGGCGGGTAACTGGCAACTGAGGGTGGAAGCCGCTCGTACAGACCGCAATGCAGACGGATGCTCACCGGCCGGAGCCGTGCGCTGCCTCAGGAAGTGGCCGTTGCGTGGGGCCCGGACGTGTGGGTGGGGAGGTGTTGTTCGACCCAGATGGTTTTGCCGTCGCGGTGGTGGCGTACGCCCCAGCGTGAGGCGAGTTGGCTGATCAGGAACAGGCCACGGCCGTCCTCGTCGAGGGTGCCGGCACGGCGCACGTGCGGGGCCGCGCTGACGGCATCGGTCACCTCGCAGATCAGGGTGGCGGCCTTGACCAGACGCAGGGTAATGGGCGCCGTCGCGTGCCGGACGGTGTTGCCAACGAGTTCGCTGACGATCAGGGTGGTGGAATGGATGAGGTCTTCCAGGTCCCATGTCCGTAGTTGCTGCGTAACCAGTGTCCGGGCGGTGGCGGCGTCGCGCGGGTCGCAGGCCAGCGACCAGGTGGCGACCTGGGTGTGGTCGAATCGGCGGGTGCACGCGAGCAGGAGCGCGGTGTCGTCGTCCCTGGGGTGGTCGGGCTGCGAGCCGAAGATCCGCTCGCACATGTCCTCCAGTGAATTGGCCTGGGGGTCCGCCAGGGCGTTGCCGAGCTGCTTCAGGCTGTCGTCGGGGTCGGTGCTGCGCAGGTCGAGGAGTCCGTCGGTGTACAGCGCGATGACCGTGCCCTGCTCCAGGCGGTGTTCGGTGTCCGCGAAGACCGTCCCGGGAAGGCCCAGCGGGGGCGTGGAGGGGAGTTCGGGGAAGTGGACCTTGCCGTCCGGGGACCGGAATGCAGCAGGCGTGTGGCCGGCGCCGGACATGGTGCAACTGCCGATGACGGGGTCGTAGACCAGGTAGAGCAGGGTTGCGCCGGGCTCGCGTTCGGGGTTGTCCTCGCCCAGACGCACCAGCAGGTCGTTCATGTGAGCGAGCAGGTCAGAGGGCGAAGAGTCTAGGTCGGCGAGGGTCTGCACGGCGGTACGAAGGCGGCCCATGAGGGCGGCGGCGTGTACGCCGTGTCCGACGACGTCGCCAATGACCAGGGCGACGCGGCCGCCCGAGAGCGGGATCACGTCGAACCAGTCGCCGCCGACACCTGCCGCGGTGTCGGCGGGCATGTACCGGTGGGCTGTGTGCAGTGCGGGTACGGCGGGCATGTGCTGGGGCAGTAGCTCGCGCTGCAGGGTCAGGGCCACATCGCGGGCGCGGGACAGGCGCTGTTCGCGGGCACGGGACTGGGCGATCATGACTCCCACGATGGAGAAGCCGGCCACCAAGCCCACCTTGATCAGCCAGACGTCCAGGGCCTCGGTGCGCTCGTAGTGCAGCAACACGTACACCACCAGGCTCAGGGCCCCCAGCACCGCGGTGGTATAGGTCGAATAAACGGTGGCGGCCAGCAGCGGCACTGCCGCCAGAAGCAGTCCGTAGTGGTAGGTCGGCGGCGCGAGGAGCACCGCCGTGGTGGCCGCTGCCAGAACTACCACCGGCAGGACGCTGAGGACCGGCCGCCATCGATGCCCGATGACGGGGACAACCACAGCAGAACCCATGCATTCACCGGCTTCCCAGGGGGCAACCGAAACCGCGGATGCCCGAGCTTGCCTCCGGGCCCGCCCTACGTCGTGCCCGCCGTGGCCCACGCACCAGACACACCGGTGTATTTCCGCTGCGTCGCAGCTCACCGCTTCATCGCGGCCCACCTGGTCAGCCTACGTGATAGTCGAAAACTCATGCGTTCTCGCGGCCAGAGAGCCGTACCCGAGGCATCCAGTCGCTGCTTTCTGAGTTATTCCGGTGACTCTATGCAAGTTCGAGCGGCGTGCTCCACGACCCTGGCTCCTGCCCGGCCAGCAGGGAAGTCCTCCTGGAGAGCAGAAGATGCTGGGGGTCTCCCCGAGCCCCACCTGCTGGACGCAGCCTCCCCCCTGGCTGGCCGGGACGCAGCAGCCGCGGATCGCTTTTGAGCCCAGCAGGTGAGGGCGGTACGGGTCTCCTCGTACGGTGCCAGCAGCTCTCCGAACCGGCCGGTCTTGTACAGCCGCTGCGGGACCAAATCCTGATCCCGACGAGACGATCCGGGCGGTGGGCGATTGTGCGCCCCTCCGGCAATCGCGTGACCTAGCATGATCGCTGAGGTCGTGTGATCCGGAGGGAAGCCCATGGCGGAGGGCTCGCGGTCGGGCCGCTGGATGCAGGTGGCGGCCGACTGGGCCAGGGAAGTTGTTACCACCGATGAAGTAGTCGTAGATCCGAGCGCTGGGGGCGATGTCGGTGCCCATCCCCCAGCGGGCGCACGGACCGGTGCAGCGGGCCGAGATCAGGTCCTCGAAGAAGCCCGCGAGCGCGGGCAGGCCGCCTGGCCGCGCCGCGCCGCTACGTCGAGGGGCAGTCCGGCCCCTCGTTCGCACGGCTGGGGTGCCCGGGCAGGCCGTGGACCGGACGCTCGCAATCGGGTGTCTGCCACAAGCGTTCCGGATGGTGGCGAAGTTGATGACGATGCCATGGTGGGCGACCGTGCTGATGACGCCGCTGAGGGTGGCGGCCCGCACGGGGACGCCTTCCTCGACGGTGCGGCACACCGGCGCGCCGACCCTGCGTCGGCGATCGTCGCATACCCCGCAACTGCTGCGGCGTCGTCCGGTGGACCGGCTGCCGGGTGCGCTACAACGTGCCCGCCGGCGTTGCTCTACAACCCGTGCTTGACCTTCGACTCGACTCCAAGGTCTATCGTCGATTCGTGCCCAGACTCCGGATCTCCCAGCTTGCGAGCCGTAGCGGCGTGCCCGCGACCACGCTTCGGTTCTACGAATCAGCGGGCCTGCTGCCGGCCGATCGGACGCCTGCCGGGTATCGCGTCTATACGGAGGAGTCGTTGGAGCGGCTG
Organism: Streptacidiphilus jeojiense; assembly: GCF_000719095.1. Classification (GTDB taxonomy): domain Bacteria; phylum Actinomycetota; class Actinomycetes; order Streptomycetales; family Streptomycetaceae; genus Streptacidiphilus; species Streptacidiphilus jeojiensis. Next base: position 10,032 of record NZ_JOEH01000056.1, read on the forward strand.
TCGTTCATCGTGGCGGCCAAGCACCTGGGGCTGCCGCTGGAGGAGGTCGTCGAACTCCTGGCCGTGTGGGACTCCGGCAGTTGCGCGCAGGTCCGTGCGGATCTGCGGCCGAGGGTCGCCGAGCGGATCTCCGATGCGCACAGTCGCATCGCCGAGCTCCAGGCGTTCACCGCCTATCTACGGCGGGCAATGGAGCACTTCGACGCCCTGCCCGACCATGAAGGCCGATGCGGTCCCGAATGCGGCTTTCCGGCGCCTGGAACCCCGCCGAGGACCACGCCGGTTGCGACGGGCAGCAAGGCAGCCGAAGCCGAGCAGCGGCGGACCGCTTCGGTGGCCTGCTCGTTGGCCGGTGCGAACCTGGCGGACCGCGCCGGCCAGTGGCAGCAGGTCCTGGACGGCGCCGACCGTGAGCCGGTCCCCGGTGGCGTGAGACTCACGCTGCCCACCGAGCGAGCGGGAGCAGTGGCTGCGCTCGCCGCCTGCGAGCAGGAGTGCTGTCCGTTCCTCGACTTCCGCCTGCACCTTGACGGCGCATCATTCCACTTGGAGGTGCGCGCCCCCGCCGAGGGCGCTGCCCTCCTCGCCGAACTGTTCAGCGCCGAATCGCCATCCCCGCGCTGAGCGAAGCGTGCGAGCACCGCGCCGCCCCGTCCAAGGCGAATGACTCCGCCACCCGCGAAGACCCGAACCGCGGTCAGCGGATACTCGGGTCCTCGGGGGTGACCTCGACGAAGGGGAGGTGGTCGTGGCCGATCCGGTAGTAGTCCTCGGGGGTGCCGTCGGTCTCGATGCCGCAGATGGCCATGAGGCGTTTGGCGGTTCTGGGGTGGCGCGGTGCGTAAACGGCCATGGCGCGGCCGGATTCCTCGGGAGTCATCGGGTGGGCGAGTGCGGGCAGCCGGTGGCGGCCGACCTGGATGGTGACCTGCGGATTGTGCTGGATGTTCTGGTACCACTGGGCTGTGGGCCCCAGTCCTGAGGCGAGGTGGTAGGCGCCGGTCTGCGTGTCGCGCCCGCTGACTTCCAGGACCACCTGGCGTGGTCGGCCGCTGTTGCGTCCGGTGTGGTTGAGCAGGCAGATGCGGGAGCCGAGCAGGGCCCCGAGGTGCCAGTGGTACAGATGGATCGGGGCGCGGACCAGGCGCCGTCGCCAACCGACGGGCGACGGCGTGCCTTTGACCTTGCGGGCCACAGCGGGAGTCCTCTCGACGACGGCGGGCACTCCACGCCTATCCTTGCATCATGCAAAGGAAAAGGCGCCGGTCCGGCTGATCGCGCTCCCTCAGCGGCCACCGGCACCGTGCACGACGAGGGACCCGTCAGCCGAACGGGCCTAGCCTTGGAGGGGTACTCATGTCCGCGAGGGAGCGTGTCAGCGATGGCGGGGAGATCGGGTCGGGTGGTGGTCGGCGTCAGCGGATCGCTGGGGAGCCTGGCGGCCCTGCGCCGGGCGGTGACCGAGGCCCGTAGCAGGGGCCGGAGCCTCGTGGCAGTGCTGGTCTGGACACCGCCCGGAGGAGAAGTCGGGTACCGGCAGGCTCCGTGCCCGGCGCTGGCCCGGGCCTGGGCGGACGCGGCCAAAGGACGTCTGCGGACTGCGTTCTCGGAGACATTCGGCGGATATCCACCCGACGTACCCGTCGAGCCGCTGGTGGTGCGCTGCGATTCGGTGGGCCGTGCGCTGTGCGAGATCGCGGGGCGCCCTGAGGACCTGCTGGTCGTCGGCGCCGGCAAGCGAGGGCCGCTGGCCCGGCTGCATCACGGCCATGTCGCCCGCCACGTGCTGGGCCACGCCCGCTGCCCGGTCCTGGCGGTGCCGTGGACCTCCCCGTTCGAAGCCGACGAGAGAGCCCTGCGCCGGCTGCACCGCATCGGTTCCCCGGGAGTCGTCTGACGACGGGGCGTCCGCAGATGCCCGTCGTGCCGGAACCGGTTGTCGACGACCCGCAGTGCGGTCCGCCGCCGGACACGGTTCAAGGTCGTGGAGACGGCCCCGGGTGGCCGACCGCCTGGTAGGCGCTGTCGAGGGCCGCGTAGCGGTCGCGGTACTCCCGGACGTGGGTGATCTGCCCGCGGGCCAGGTGGAAGACCTCGTAGACCGCCGCGGCGGAGCCGCACGAGTCGCCGCCGGTCAGTCGCAGGCCGAGGACCACGGCGTCGGATCCGTAGGTGAAGGTCTCCTCGACGGCGACCCGCAGGCCGTGCGCGTGGAATCGGCCGCAACGGGTGATGACGGCGGTCGGCCCCTGGCAGTCGGCACCGTCCTCGCCGGGTCCGCTCCATTCCACCGTGGGCGACAGAACCGCTGTCAGAGGCAGCAGGTCTCCACCGTTCAGGGCGGCGCGCAGGAGGGCGGCGACGTTACTGGTAGCAGCTTGCACAGGGCCCCTCCGGAACGTCTGGGCGTCGGCGCCGGAGACCCCGGCTTGTTTGCATTAAGCAATAATTGCACAGGGTGTCAATCTTTGTCCGGGCGAGGGGTTCGTCATCGCGCGTCGAAACAGGTAGAACTGGTCCCATGCGCGAAGTCCAGGCCCCCGAGGATCCGGCCGCCGTGAACGAGGTGGCCGCCGCCGTCGTCACGGCCTCCCGCGTCCTGGTGGCGATCTCAGCCCGCTCGCTCGCGACGGTGGAGGACACGCTGACGGTTCCTCAGTTCCGGATGCTGGTGATGCTGGACAGCGGGGGGCCGACCAACCTGTCGCGGCTGGCCGAGCAACTCGCGGTGAATCCGTCCACCGCGCTGCGCATGGTCGACCGCCTGGTGGCCGCCGGGATGGTGGAGCGGGACGCGGACCCGGCCGATCGGCGGGTGGTCAAACTCGCGGCCACGTCGAGTGGCCGCAGGGTGGTGCGCGAGGTCACGGTGCGGCGGCAGGCCGAGATCGCGAAGATCGTCGCGCTGATGCCGCTGGACCGCCGCGGTGCGATGGTGGCAGCGCTCCGCGAGTTCGCCGACGCCGCCGGCGAGGCTCCGGTGGACCCCGATGCCTTCAGCGGCTCGGCGCTGCCCGGTTGGACCTGACGCCGCCCTGAGGGCGACCGGCCAGGAGAGCTGGCATGGACGCTGAACAGCTCCATCCCGTAGCCGCCGACGCCGGTGCAGGTCACCGCGGCAATGCTGAGCGCCCCCAGCGCCCAGGCCGTGCTGCGGCCCGGCGGCCAGCGGTCACCGCGGCGGCGCAACCGCCACACCGCTGTGCCGTAGGCCAGCAACGCGAGCGCGCACAGCAGGGGTTCCAGCGGGAGCGGCTGCGGGTGCCAGGCCAGGAGGCGACCCCAGGTCGGCGGGGCGTCGGGCATCCACATCGGCCCGCTCATCGCGCCGGGCATCGCCGCCAGGACCTGCAGGGCTGCGGGGTGCAGCGGGAACGTGGACGGCATGGCGGCTCCTCGCTGCTGGGTGCTGGTCCGGTGCCAGGTGCCGCTGGACCCTGGCACCGGACGGACCGGCAGGGGATCAGGTTCGCGCGCAGGAGGGGATCAGAGCGGCACAGTGGCCCTGCTTCCGGTTCCCCCCTGGATGGGCTGCGGACGATAGGGCGGGCACGAGTTGAAGGTCCGTCAGGTCGCGCTCCGCGGCGGGGCGGTCGGGGTCGGGGTCGAGGTCCTGGCCGGTTCGGGTTGGTGCAGGGTGGTCAGGATGCTCTGGTGGCTGATCCAGCCCAGGAGGTGGGTGTGGTTGTCGTCCAGGACCGGCAGGCCCTGGTTCCCTGAGGTCGCCAGGGTCTGCAGCGCGTCGTCGAGGGAGGTGTCAGCGGACAGCGCCTGCGACAGGTGGGCTGTCCGGCCGACCGCGATGGTGGGACCGGTGCCCTCGGCCAGGGCTTCGGCGACTCCGCGTGCGGTGGCGGTGCCCTGGTAGGAGCCGTCGGCGGCGACCACAGGCAGGATCCCGTGCGGGGACCTGGCCAGATCGTCCGCGGCCTGCGCCAAGGTGGTGCGGGTCCCCAGCGTCCCCGGGATCGGTTCCAGGGCGTCGCGCACCGTCAGGCCGATGACGGGGCTATCGGGGTTGGGAGCGTCGAGGTCGATGCCGCGGCGGCGGAGTTTGGCGGTGTAGATCGTCTCGTGGGACAGGGCGCGGCTGACCAGGGTGGCCAGCACGATGGCGGTCATCAGCGGCAGGATGATGGTGTACTCGCCGGTGAGCTCGAACAGGATGATCACGGCGGTGATCGGGGCGCGGGCCGCGCCCGCGAAGACCGCCCCCATGCCGATCAGGCCGTAGGCGCCGACCGGTCCGGCGACACCGGGCAGCAGGTGGTGGGCAGCGGCGCCGAACGCGGAGCCGAGCATCGCGCCCATGAACAGCGAGGGCGCGAACACCCCGCCGGAGCCGCCGATGCCGATGGTCAGACTGGTCGCCACGATCTTGCCCACCAGGAGCACGACCAGGAACCCGATGACGTACTTCCCGCCGACCGCGTTCTCCAGCACCGGGTACCCGACGCCGTACATCTCGGGCAGCACCAGCAGCAACAGGCCCAGCAGCAGACCGCCCACGGCCGGGCGGGCCCACTCGGGGCCGCGCCACACAGCGTCGCAGGCGTCCTCGATCCGGTACAGCACCTTGCTGAACACCACGCCGAGCACCCCGGCCAGCAGGCCCAGCAGGGCGAACAGCAGGTACTGGGACAGGTGCTGGACCTGGAACGGGGGCAGGTGCAGGAACGGGTTGTTGCCCAGCGCGGCCCGGCCGATCACCGAGGCGGTCACCGAGGCCAGCACGACCATGCCGAAGGACTCGGCGGTGAAGTCCCGCAGGATCAGCTCCATCGCGAAGAACACGCCAGCCAGCGGCGCGTTGAAGGTCGCGGCGATACCGCCGGCCGCACCGCAGGCCACCAGGATCTTCAGCCGGTCCTCGGCGACCTTGACCCAGCCCCCGAGGCTGGACCCGAGCGCCGATCCGATCTGCACGATCGGGCCCTCGCGTCCCACCGAACCGCCGCCGCCGATGCACAGCGCCGACGCCAGCGACTTGACCAGGGCGACCTGCGGGGCGATCTTCCCGCCCCGCCGGGCCACCGCGTACATCACCTCGGGCACCCCGTGGCCGCGGGCCTCGCGGGCGTAGCGCTGCACCAGCGGCCCGTAGATCAGCCCTGCGACCACCGGGGCCAGGAGCACGAAGAACCTTCCCAGCCAGGGCACGTGCGGGTTGGCGGCATGCCCTGCGGCGGAATAGTCGGCGTGGCCGGACAGCAGCAGCGTGAACGTCCTGATCATCCAGCGGAACGCGACCGCACCCAGCCCCGCCCCCGCCCCCACCAGCAGCGCGAGGGCCAGCAGGCCGCCCTTGGACTCCCGCAGCAGCCCCAGAGCACGACGCGGCCCGAACTGCAGGGGGATCGGTCCGGGCCTGTCCAGGCGAGTGCTTCCCGTGGCGGGTGCAGGGGGGTTCACGATGTCAGTCACCCTTGCATTATGCAATGTTTGCACTGAGCCATGGGATTCGGGCCGACTTCGATGCGAGACTCGGGGGCCATGCCTGTGAATTCGCGCCACCTGGACCCGCATTCCTTTGCACTGTGCAAGCATGGATGTCCCACCGTGCCGACCGAGCCCCCTGGGGGGACTGCCATGCCCCTCGCCCACTCGGCCACGGAGTCCCTGGAACGCCGGCCCCGCCGCTCGTCCCCCCGCTCGGCCTCAGCCCTGGGAACGGCAGGACGCCGACTGTGCGTCATGTCACAGCCGGGTACGTCCGGGCGGGCCCGATGACCGCAGGGACTGCGCGTACCGATCCGTGGACCGAGGACCAGGGGTTCAGAACCGACCGGCGCCGCAGCCGCCCCAAAGGGACCACCCGTACGACATTCGCTCCAGTACTCGGGGGACGGACGTGACCGAGGAGCCGGCCCTGCTGCGGACCCCTGACCCCACCGCATCGCACTCCGGCGGATCCAGTGGCGACGGAGCGACGGCGGACACGCCTGGAGGGGCTGCGCCGAGACGGCGTCGACCCGCCGGCCGGCTTCTGCTGCCGGCCATACCGTTCGCAGCGATGGCCGTGGTCACCGTCCTGGACCTGATGGCCGGACCCGACACCGGATACCTGCCGCTGTTCTCACTGGGCCCGGCGTTCGCCTGCGTCGCCGGATCGGTGCGCCGCTCCCTGCTGGTCGGAGCCCTGGCCTGGGCACTGTGCCTGAGCGCCGCCGGCTACGACGGCCTCCTGCTCAGGCACCGTGCCACCGTGGCCCTGGTCTCGATCGCGGGTGTCACCGCGGCCGCGGCACTGGCCGCAGCCATCCGCCGCAGCCACGAACGCGAACTCGCCGACGTGCGCTCGGTCGCCGAAGCCGCCCAACGCGTCCTGCTGCGACCCGTGCCACGGCACGCGGGCCACATGCGCATCGCCGTCTCCTACACCTCCGCCGCCGCCGAGGCCCGCATCGGCGGCGACCTCTACGAGGTCGTCCCCACCCCCACCGGCGCCCGCGTCATCGTCGGCGACGTCCAGGGCAAAGGACTCGACGCCGTCGAGACCGCCGCCGTGGTCCTCGGCGCATTCCGCGAAGCCGCCCCCGAGGAGAAGGACCTGGAGACGGTCGGAAACCGCATCGAACGCGCACTGAACCGACGCCTGGAAGGCGAGGAGTTCGTCACCGCCGTCCTGGCCGAGATCGACACCGACCACGGCGTCACCCTCCTCAACTACGGTCACCCCGCCCCGCTCCTGCTGCGCGCCGACGGAACCGTCGAACCGGCCGACCCCGACGCCTACGCGCCGCCCCTCGGCCTGGCCTCACTGGGCCCCCAGGGACCCACCCCGCACAAGGTCCAGCTCGCCCAGGGCGACCAGATGCTGCTCTACACCGATGGGGTCACCGAAGCCCGCAACCGCCACCGCGAGTTCTATCCCCTGGCCCAACGCGCCCACCTCCTCGACCAGCCCGACCCCGAACGGGCCCTCGAAACCCTGCGCCGCGACCTGGTCGCCTACACCCACGGCCCCTTGCACGACGACGCCGCCATGCTGCTCCTGCGCTACCGCGCAACCCCGGAGGCACCGAACATCCCCGCCGACCGAACACACCAGCCGAGCACAGCGCCGGTAGCGCCCGACGAACCCCCACAGCAGCGGCGCCACGCATCGACCGGGACCTGAACGACACTCCTGCCCTCGCGAGACATCGGCCCGGAGCCGCCAAGCCAGCACATCTTTGCACCATGCAAAGATGTGGCGTTACAGTAGAACCCCAAGACAGGGCCGGAAACACCGTCGCTCCGCGTGATCATCCGACCGACCCGTGGCCGCCTCCAGATCCGGGAGGACGCATCCGTGACCTTCACCCCCAACCCGGCAGGCCAACGAGCCCGCCAGCACATCCTGGGCGAGATCAGCACCAGGGGCGTGCCCGCGCTCGCGGAAACCCTGATCCACGCGCACTTCGGCGACGCCAGCGCCTCCCGCATACCGGTTGCCGAACTCCTGCTCGCCCTACCAGACCTGCCCTGGCCCGCAGTGCAGCAACTGCTCCGCCGCAGCGGCATCGACGAGAGGGAAACCCTCGGCCAACTCGACCCCGTTCAACAGGAATCCTTCGCCACCTCCCTGTCCGCGCTCTCCTGACTCTGCACCGGACCCCGGGCCAGGATTCCGGCATTCACCGGCCCGCGCCCAGCTCCGCCCATCGACCTCCAGCGCCCGACACGGCGGCGGTCGTCTGCCGCAACCCGGTGGAGTTCGGCGCACCCACCACCGTCAGCCCTTGGCAGCACGAAGTAGCACTCCAGCACTCCGGTCAGTCCCGGGACGCCTACTTCCGGGGCGCCAGGCGGCCAGTATCGTGCCGAGCATCTGCGTCGCACCTTGGGCACGAAGCGATCCCGGCGTCAGGCAGGCTCGTCGCTGTGGGACAGGAGCCTGTCGAGCCCCAGCTCGTGCATGTGTGTCCGGGTTCGGTCGCCGGCACGGTGGACTGTGAAGGTCACGACTGTCCCCTGGCTGCCGGTGGCCTCCAGTACGGGGAAGAACAGGACGGCGGCGGCCGCCGCGCTCATCGGGTTGGCCTGGTCGACGTCCAGGTGCACCTCGCGGGTGTCGGGCCCGATGAGTCCGGCGAGCTTGTCGGCGATCCGCTGCGCCAGCGCGGCGTTGACCACCCCGTGCACACTGGCCACCAGACAGCCGGGACTGCCTGGGTGAACGCGGAGCGCACGTCGGTCCTGGTAGGTCATGGGCGGCTCTCCTTCGGGTACCTGAGTGGATGGGCGGTGAAGCGCGGAGGAGTTCGGGTGCTTGGGCGTGCGTGTTATCGCCCGCTGCTCAGTCCGGACTCCTCCAGGTCGAGGTCGTACTGCAGTTGGCGCCGGGTGCTGTCGCTGATCTGGTGGCTGTCGTACATGCCCTGCAGCTCGGTGCCCTGCACCGCGA
>NZ_JOEH01000057.1 GCF_000719095.1 Streptacidiphilus jeojiense
GGTCGCCAACGCATCCGCATCGTCCTGCGACGGACACGCCACCCGCACGATCTGGCACCCCGACGCCGTCAGCTCCGCGATCTGCTGCAACGTCGCATTGACATCCGAGGTCAGCGTCGTGGTCATCGACTGCACCGACACCGGCGCGTCACCACCGACCGCCACGCTCCCCACCATGATCTGACGACTCTTGCGCCGCACGGCAAGCGGCTTGAGCGGCGTGGACGGCATTCCGAGCGAGATCGCGGTCATCTCTGGCTAAGTCCCCAAGGTGAGGTGGCGGCCCGACCGGAACTCCCGGTGGTCCAGGAGGCTGGAGCTGCTCCCAGCTCTCCCGGACCAACCGTACGCCACAGTGCCGACCTGCCTCACATCCCGATCGGCGCCGCAACCGGAGGTTCTCCCGGAGTTTCCACGGCGTCAGCCGATCTGCACCGGATTCACCACGTCGGCGATCATCACCAGCACGGTGAAGCACAGGAAGACCCCGGCCACCACGTACGCCACCGGCATCAGCTTGGCGACGTCGAAGTGGCCCGGGTCCGGACGGCGGAACAGCCGGGCCATCCGGCGGCGGAAGGACTCCCACAGGGCGCCGGCGATGTGGCCGCCATCCAGCGGGAGCAGCGGCAGCATGTTGAGCAGGAAGAGCGAGAGGTTCAGCCCGGCCAGCAGCTGCACCTCGAAGGCGAACCGGTCGATCAGCGGCGCCTTCATCGCGAACGCCTCACCGCCCACCCGGGCCACGCCGACGACCCCGACCGGGGAGTCGGTGGCACGGGGGGCTCCGTCGAAGGCGGAGTCCCAGAGCGCGGGGATCTTGGACGGCAGGGCCAGCACGGAGTGCACCCCGGTCTTGGCCATGTCGTACATCTGGCTCATGCTGTCGCCGAAGCTCAGCGGGACCGTGGTGGTCACCGGGGAGAGCCCGACGAAGCCGGCCTTGGTGGTCTTGCTGGTCGGGTTCCCGTTGGCGTCGTCGACGTAGACGGTGTTCTCGACCGGGGTGACCTTCAGCGTGTGCTGGGTGCCGTTGCGCTCGACGACCACCGGGATCGTGACACCGGGAGCGGACTTGCGGATGTCGCTCTGCAGCTGGTCGTAGCTGCTGATCGCGTCGCCGTTGTAGGAGACGACCTTGTCACCCGGCTTGATCCCGGCCGCGGCGGCCGGCGACGCCTTGGCCCCGGTCGGGCAGGTGTCGGTGGTGGCGCTGCCCTGGGCCAGGACGCAGGCGCTGACGTAGCTCACCGTCGGCACGGCCTTGGCCATCCCGAAGCCCATGAACAGCGCCAGGAACAGCCCGAAGGCCAGGACCAGGTTCATGAACGGCCCGGCGAACATCACGATGACCTTCTGCCAGGGCTTCCTGGTGTAGAAGAGCCTGGTCTCGTCCCCGGGCAGGATCTCCTCGTAGGACTGCTCGCGGGCGTCCTCGATCATGCTCCGCCAGGGAGAGGTGCTGCGGGCGGTGACCTTGCCGTCCTTGCCCGGAGGGAACATCCCGATCATGCGGATGTAGCCGCCGAGCGGGATCGCCTTGATGCCGTACTCGGTGTCGCCCTTCTTGCGGGACCAGATGGTCGGGCCGAAGCCGACCATGTACTGCGGCACCCGGATCTTGAAGACCTTGGCCCAGGTGAGGTGCCCCAGCTCGTGCCAGGCGATCGAGACCAGCAGGCCGAACGCGAAGATGGCGATGCCGAGGATGGTCATGAGTGCCGTCATCGGCCACCTGCCTTCTTGATGTGGTCCTGTGCGGTGCCGCGGGCCCAGGTCTCCGCAGCCAGGACGTCCGCGAGGGTCAGCGCGGTTCCCGGACTCGGCCGACCGTGCTCGGCGACCACCTTCGCCACCGTATCCACGATGCCTGTGAACGGCAGCCGGCCGTCGAGGAAGGCGTCGACGCACTCCTCGTTGGCGGCGTTGAACACCGCCGGGGCGGTCCCGCCCAGCGCGCCGACGTGCCTGGCCAGCCCGACGGACGGGAAGGCCTCGGTGTCCAGCGGGAAGAACGTCCAGGTGGCGGCCTTGGTCCAGTCGCATCCCGGCGCGGCGTCGGGGACCCGGTCCGGCCAGCCGAGGCCCAGCGAGATCGGCATCCGCATGTCCGGGGGGCTGGCCTGGGCCAGCGTGGAACCGTCGGTGAACTCCACCATCGAGTGAATGACCGACTGCGGGTGGACCACGACCTCGATCTGCTCGAACGGGATGTCGTAGAGCAGATGGGCCTCGATCACCTCCAGGCCCTTGTTGACCAGGGTGGCCGAGTTCACGGTGATCACCGGGCCCATGTCCCAGTTGGGGTGGTTGAGCGCCTGCTCCCGGGTGACCCCGGCCAGCTGCTCGCGGCTCCAGCCCCGGAACGGGCCGCCGCTGGCGGTGACCACCAGCTTGCGGACCTCGCGCCGGGCCCCGCCCATCAGCCCCTGGAACAGCGCCGTGTGCTCGGAGTCCACCGGGACGATCTGGCCGGGCTTGGCGACCGCCTTGACCAGCGGACCGCCGACGATCAGCGACTCCTTGTTGGCCAGCACCAGCACCCGGCCGGCCTCCAGCGCGGCCAGGGTCGGGGCGAGGCCGATGGACCCGGTGATGCCGTTGAGCACCGAATGGCACTCGGTCCCGGCCAACTCGGTCGCAGCGTCGGGCCCGGTCAGGATCTCCGGGAGTTCCTGACCGGGCTCCGCCCCGGCCGCCAGCGCCGCGCGCAGCTCCGGCTCCGCCTCGGCCCGCGCCAGCGCGACCTTCCGTACCCCGAGCCGCAGCGCCTGCTCTGCGAGCAGGCCGACCCGGCCGCCTGCGGCAGACAGGCCGACCACCCGGAAGCGGTCGGGGTTGCGCAGCACCACGTCGATGGCCTGGGTCCCGATGGAGCCGGTGGATCCGAGGATCACCAGTTCCCGGGGGCCTTCGGGGTCGGCGACGACGGGGACGAAGCGCAGGTGCGGATCGGCGAGAGAGTCCATGCCGACCATTGTGGACTGCCGAGCCGACAGCGGAGCGTCAGGTCCCGTTCGGATGGTCCTTACTCCATCCGTCGGGGAGCGACCCCCCGATCCCCCACGAGCGGTCAGGTCCCGTTCGGATGGTCCTTGAACCAGGTGAGGAACGACCCCGTGGGGCTGCCGAGGCCGGTGACGTCGTCGTAGCCCTTGGCGGTCTTCAGCGAGGAGTCCTTGTTCAGCGCGACCAGCAGCAGCGTCCCGCTGTCGTTCTGGGCGAGGAAGCTGGGCTCGTGGCCGTCCACCGGGTTCGGCACCACGTCGTGGAACTGCGAGGTCCCGTTGAGGTGGTAAAGCACCGGGTTGGCGAAGCCGAGCGGACTGCCCGAGCTCTGCACCGCCAGCGCCTCCATCGCGGAGAACAGCGGCGAGGCCAGGCTGGTGCCGCCGACCGCCTCCTCGCTGTACTTGCCGCCGGTCATGGTGAAGTTCACCCCGCCGTCGGCCGCGGTGGTGGCGGTGACCTTGCCGGTGGTCTGGCCGACAGTCAGACCCGTCAGCGGGTCGGCCAGCATCGAGACGTCGGGCTCCTCGCGGTTGACCTTGCCGGTGGCCGCGGTGGCCAGGCTGTCCGGCACCACGCCCTTCTGGTAGGACGGCTGCGAGAAGTAGACGGAGTTGCCGCCACCGCCGCCGCCCTGGAACTTGCCGGCCGAGGTGTCCCAGCTGCTCCCGCTCTGCGGGTAGGCCACGTCGCCCCAGCCGGTCTCCCACTCGTACTGGCCCTGAGCTCCTATCCCCAGCGAGGTGCCGCCGACCCCGGTGACGAAGGGGTCGCCGGAGGGGTACGAGGCGGTCGGGCTGCTGGTGGCGTTGGAGGCCTGGGTGTAGTCGCCGTCGTCGCCGGTGGAGAAGTTGAAGGTGATGCCCTCGGCGGCCGCCTGCTGGAAGATCTGCTCACCGGCCTGGATGTCGTTGGTGTCACCGGTGCCCTCGGGGCTGCCCCAGGAGTTGGTGACGATGTCCGCGGTCCGGCCGCTGACGATCTGCTGGAAGGCGTTGAAGAACTCCGCGTCGTCGGGCTTGCGGGCGGCGTAGTAGACGATCTTGGCATCGGGGGCGACGGCGTGCACCGCCTCGATGTCCAACGTCTCCTCGCCCCACCAGCCGGAGGCCAGGTCGGCGGTGCTGGCCGCGTCGTAGGAGGCCGGCACGACCTGCTTGAACTGGTCCGAGCCGAGCTGCGGCAGGCCGTTCTCGGAGGACCAGCGGTTGACGTCCTGAACGATCGTCGGCGAGGCGTAGGCGTCGACGACCGCGATGGTGACGCCCTTGCCGGTGAGGTTGCTGCCGGTGATGCCGTAGGCGCTGCGCAGCTGGGAGACCGTGTAGCCGCACAGCAGCTGGGTCGGCTTGCTGCCGTCCGGCGCGACCGTGTCGGCGCCGGTGGCCACCCGCTGGCCGTAGTAGCTGCTGCAGTTGGCGCTGCTGCCGGCCGCGGTGCGCAGCTTCGGCGCGTCGACCGGGCTGGAGGTGGTGAGACCGGTGACGCTGGACACGTAGTCACCGACGTTGGACGGGTACTTCGGCTGCCCGGTCGGGGCCAGGTCGGTCCGTCCGGCGTGCTTGAAGCGGTCGATCTTGATGCTGAGGGTCTTCTCCACCTCGGCGATGGTGGTGGAGACGTTGATCGACTGGGCGGTCTGCGACAGCACCTTCATACCGGCCTGCTGGACCCACTGGGTGACCGCCTGGCTGGCGTCGGCGTGGTTGGCGAAGGTCGAGTTGAAGTCCGAGGGCGAGAGGAACTTGTGGTACTTGGAGTTCCCCGGGGTGCCGACCTCGGTGGCGTAGGTGGCGAGGTTCTCCGGGCTGGACTTGGCGAACCAGACGGTACCGGTGACCACGGTGTTCGGGTCGGCGTGGCCGATGTCATTGGCCGGCACCGCCCACTTCGGCGGCACCCAGGAGGTGCCGTCGGCGGAGGTCCCGTCGGCGCTGGAGCCGCCACTGTTCTTGTTGCTCTTGCTGCCGTTGGAGGCCACCACGGCGCTCACCCCGGCGACCAGGACCAGGGCGGTGATCGAGGCGATCAGCACGCCCTTCCGGGACCGGCGCGGACCGCCCCCGCCGCCACCACTGCCGCCGACGGGCCCGGAGGGGCCGCCCGGTCCTCCCGGGCCGCCGGGGCCACCGCCGTAGGGCGGCTGCTGGGGCGGCAGCGGAGGCTGCGGAGGCTGGCCGTACGGGTTCTGCGGCGGCTGCTGACCGTAGGGGTTCGGCGGCTGCTGCGGCTGGCCGTAGGGGTTCTGCGGCTGTGGCTGCTGCGGAGGCTGCGGGCGCCCATAGGGATTCGGCTGCTGCGGCGGTTGTTGCGGCCGGCCGTACGGGTTGGGGGGTTGCTGCGGCGGTGGCGGTTGCTGCGGCCTGCCGTAGGGGTTCGGGTTGGGCTGCTGCGGCTGCTGCGGTGGCGGGGGCTGCCGACCGTACGGGTTCTGCGGCTGCTGCGGACGCCCGTAGGGGTTCTGCGGCTGCTGGGGGTTCTGCGGATTCTGCCCGTAGGGCGGGTAGCTCACCTGAGGGACCTGTCTGCTCGGAGATGTGTCTGCCGGGAGCCGCCCACTTCCGCCGGATCCGCTGACGCGGCCTCAGACGCGGCGTACGGGCCCCCGGTGTCATGTCTCCATCCGTCGTACGCCTGCGCGCATCGTACCGAGGCGGGGCGACCCCCAAAACCGCCAGGGTCGCCCCGCCCTGATGACGCTTCAGCGGACCGTCCGGTGCACATTGTCCCGCTGCGAGGGGCCTGGGGTGGAGTCGGCGATCCAGGGTCCCTCGCCCGAGGGATCGAGGATTCCCTGCTCCAGCCAGGTGTAGCGGCCGCCGACCACCTGGCGGGCGACCTTCCGGTCCAGGCCGTCGGTGTTGGTCCAGAGCCGGGCGAACAACTCGTCGACCCGGATCCGGGACTGACGGCAGAACAGCTCGGCGAGCTCGTACGCCGCCCGCCCCTGCTCCGCGTCACCCGCCGCACCGGCCGTCGTACGCAGCATCTCCGCCCGGACGCACACCGCGCTCATCGCGAAGAGTTCGGCACCGATGTCGACGATCCGCCCGAGGAAGCCCTGCTTGGTCTCCATCCGGCCCTGCCAGCGGGACATCGCGTAGAAGGTGGAGCGCGCCAGCTTGCGCGCGGAGCGCTCGACGAAGCGCAACTGCCCGGACAGGTCCGGATATCCCCCTTCCGGGTGGAACTCCCGGTAGGAGGTCGGCAGCTGGCCGGGGCCGGCGGCCAGCTTGGGCAGCCAGCCGGCGTAGAAGGCACCGGCCCTGGCCGCGGCGCGGCCCTTGCGCCTGAGGTCGGCCTCCGGCTCGATCAGGTCGCCGGCGACCTTGAGGTGGGCGTCCACCGCTTCCCTGGCGATCAGCAGGTGCATGATCTCGCTGGAGCCCTCGAAGATCCGGTTGATCCGCATGTCCCGCAGCACCTGCTCGGCCGGGACCGCCCGCTCACCGCGGGCGGCCAGCGACTCGGCCGTCTCGTAGCCGCGTCCGCCGCGGATCTGCACCAGCTCGTCGGCGATCCGCCAGCCCATCTCGGAGCCGTAGAGCTTGGCCAGCGCGGCCTCGATCCTGATGTCGTTGCGGTCCTCGTCCGCCATCTGGCTGGACAGGTCCAGCACCGCCTCCAGGGCGAAGGCGGTCGCCGCGATGAAGGAGATCTTCCCGGCGACGGCCTCGTGCTCGGCGATGGGCTTGCCCCACTGCTCGCGGGCCGCGGACCACTCGCGGGCGATCTTCAGACACCACTTGCCGGTACCCGCGCACATCGCCGGCAGCGAGAGCCGCCCGGTGTTCAGCGTGGTGAGCGCGATCTTCAGGCCGGCGCCCTCGGGACCGATCCGGTTCTCGGCGGGCACCCGCACCTGGTGGAAGCGGGTGACCCCGTTCTCCAGGCCGCGCAGGCCCATGAAGGCGTTGCGGTTCTCGACCGTGATGCCCGGTGAGCCGGCCTCGACCACGAAGGCGGTGATCCCGCCCTTGTGCCCCTCGCTCCTGGGCACCCGGGCCATGACCACCAGCAGGTCGGCGACCACTCCGTTGGTGGTCCACAGCTTCACGCCGTCCAGGACGTAGGACCCGCCGTCCTCGCTGGGGACCGCCGCCGTCGCCAGCCGGGCCGGGTCGCTGCCCACGTCCGGCTCGGTGAGCAGGAAGGCGGTGATGTCGGTGCGGGCGCAGCGCGGCAGGAAGCGCTGCTTCTGCTCCGCGGTGCCGAACTGCTTCAGCGGTTGCGGCACGCCGATGGACTGGTGCGCGGAGACCAGCGCGCTGATGGCCGGGCTGACGCTGCCGAGCAGCACCAGGGCGCGGTTGTAGTACACCTGGGTGAGGCCGAGACCGTCGTACTCGGTGTCGATCTTCATCCCGAAGACCCCGAGCTCCTGCAGGCCCCGGATCACCTCGTCCGGGATGGTCGCCTCGCGCTCGATCAGCGCGCCGTCGATCTTCGTCCCGCAGAAGGCGCTCAGCCTGGCCAGGAACGCCTCACCCACCCGCACCGACTCCTCGTCGGGGAGCGGGTGCGGGTGGATGAGGTCCAGCCGGAAGCGGCCGAGGAACAGCTCCTTGGCGAAGCTGGGCTTGCGCCAGTCCTGCTCGCGCGCCTCCTCGGCGACGCGCCGCGCCTCGCGCTCGGTGACCTTGGGGACCTCGGGTGTGGACATCGCGTACCACCTCGCAGCGGGTTACCGGCCAGTGCTACCAGACCGTACGCTGCGTCACCGACAGATCACCAGAGGTAAGACCCGATCGGGCCCGGGACGCCGCCCGGCGTCAGAGCGCCAACCCCGTCAGCACCATCTGCAACCCTCGGGGCGCGACGCCCCGTACCCCTGCGAAACCCGAGCCACCCGGCGTCAGAGCGCCAGTCCCGTCAGCACCATCTGCAACCCTCAGGGCGCGACACCCCGTACCCCTGCGAAACCCGAGCCACCCGGCGTCAGAGCGCCAGTCCCGTCAGCACCATGACGCGCTCGTAGGTGTAGTCGGCCATGGCGTAGGCCACACCCTCGCGCCCGACGCCGGAGTCCTTGACCCCGCCGTACGGCATCTGGTCGGCGCGGTAGGAGGGGGCGTCGCCGATGATCACGCCGCCGACCTCCAGCTCGCGGTGGGCCCGGAACGCCGTCTGCACGTCGTGCGTGAACACGCCCGCCTGCAGGCCGAACTTGGAGTCGTTGACCAGGGCGAACGCCTCGTCGGTGGTGGCCGCCGAGGTAAGCGTCAGCACCGGGCCGAAGACCTCCTCGGTGGCCAGGGTGACCCCGGCCGGGACGCCCGCGAGCACGGTCGGCGCATAGCTCGCGCCCTCCCGCTTGCCGCCGGTGAGCAGTTGCGCGCCCGCGGCCACGGCCTCGTCCACCCAGGACTCGACCCGCTTGGCGGCGTCCTCGTTGACCAGCGGACCGACGTCCACCGAGTCGTCCGAGGGGTCGCCGGTCACCTGGGCACCGACCTTGGCGACGACCTTCTCGACCAGGCGGTCGAAGACGCTCGCGTCGGCGATGACCCGCTGCACCGAGATGCAGGACTGGCCGCCCTGGTAGTTGGCGAAGGTGGCGATCCGGGTCGCGGCCCACTCCAGGTCCGCCTCACTGGACCAGTCGGCCAGGACCACGGCGGCGGCGTTGCCGCCCAGCTCCAGGGTGACGTGCTTGCGCGGTACCGAGTCCATGATCTGGTAACCGACCTTGTCGGAGCCGGTGAAGGAGATCACCGGCAGCCGCGGGTCCTGCACCAGCGCCGGCATCCGGTCGTTGGAGACCGGCAGCACGCTCCAGGAACCGGCCGGAAGGTCCGTCTCGGCCAGGATCTCGCCCAGCACCAGCGCGGAGAGCGGGGTGGCCGGGGCCGGCTTGAGGATGATCGGGGCGCCGACCGCGATGGCCGGGGCGACCTTGTGCGCCACCAGGTTCAACGGGAAGTTGAAGGGCGCGATGCCGAGGACCGGCCCGCGGACGAAGCGGCGGGTGATCGCCAGCCGGCCGGTGCCGCCCGCGTCGGTGTCCAGGCGCTGGCCCTCACCACTGTTGAAGCGGCGGGCCTCCTCCGCGGCCCAGCGGAACACCGAGGCGGCGCGGCCGATCTCGCCGCGGGCCCACTTGATCGGCTTGCCGTTCTCGGCGGTGATCAGCCGGGCCAGTTCCTCGGTGCGCTCGCCCAGCCGGCGCGCCACGTGGTCCAGCGCCGCCGCCCGCACGTAGGCGGGGGTCGCGGCGAACTCGTCCTGCACCGCCACGGCCGCGGCGACGGCCTCCTCGACCTGGGCCTCGGTGGGGATGCTGACGGTACCGACCAGGCTGCCGTCCCACGGGTGGTGCACCTCGAAGGACTCCGTGCCGCTCTCCTGCCGACCGGCCAGCCAGAATGCGTGGGTGCTGGTCACCGAGGTCACCGGACCTTTCCTCTGCTACTACCTGCTGTGCGGATGTCTGCCTCCACGGTAGGGCCGGGCGGCACGGCCGCCGCTTGTCCGCAACGGAGCACTGCGGCACCCGGTCCGTACGTACTGGAGTGGGACGGACCGGGGCCGGGACTGCGTCGGTCCGTCGCGCTCACCGCTGCCGTCGCGTCTGCCCGCGCCTCAGCCCTTGCCGCGGGCGCGCAGGGCCAGCCACAGCTCCATTCGGACGTCGGTGTCGTCCAGCGAGCGGCCGAGCAGTTCCTCGACCCGGCGCATCCGGTAGCGCAGGGTGTGCCGGTGCACGCCGAGGTCGGCCGCGGCGGCGTCCCACTGCCCGTGGTGCGAGAGCCAGGCCTGCAGGCTGGCCTCCAGGTCGCCGCGGGCGGTGAGGTCGTGCTCGCGCAGCGGGCGCAGCAGGGCGTCGGCGAAGGCCAGCACCGCCTCGTCGGCCAGCAGCGGCAACATCGAACCGGTGCCCACCTCGTCGTGGTCGACGGTGCGCCGCCCGCTGCGCAGGGCCACCGCCAGTGCCCGCTCGGCCTGCGTGTACCCGGCTCCGGCCGCCTCGGGGGTGGTCGGCGCGGAGATGCCGACGAACAGCCCTTCCAGGTCCTGAGCCGCGGCGACGCAGTCGGTGTGGACCCTGCCGCCGTCCAGGGCCAGCAGGACCAGCCGGTCGCCCTCGGGAGCCAGCAGCACCGGCTCACCCGAACGGGTGGCGGACTGCTCGGCGACGTCACCGAGGAAGTCCAGCGGCTCGCCCTCGGCCAGCAGCACCCGCACCGGTCCCTCCGGCAGCCCGCCCAGCAGCGGCTCGGCGACGGCTCTGGCCGTGGCCGTCTCGCCGGCCAGCACCAGCCGCAGCAGCGCCGTCCGCATCCGCTCGGCCGAGCGGCGCAGGTCGCGGGAGCGTTCCAGGGTCAGCGTGAGCAGCGCCACCGCGGCGTTGAGGACATAGCGCTCGGTGGGGGTGAGCCGGTCCTCGGTGCCCACCGCGAGGAAGCCCCGGGCCCGGCGGTCGGCGCCGAGCGACTGCAGGACCACGTAGTCCTGGTCCTTCTGCTCGTTCTGCAGCGCCGCGCTGGAGGGGGCCGGACGGCTCCGCAGCCGCTCGACCTCCGGCCGCAGCGCGCGCGCCCGGCGCGCGGCCCAGTCGGGCGCCGCCACCAGCACGGTCCCCGAGGCGTCGTACAGCGCCGCCCAGCCGCCGAGGCGGGCGGCCAGCCGGCGCACCAGCGCCGCGGTGCCGTCCTTGCCCAGCGCGGCCCGGGTCAGCTCCTCCTGCGCCTCGAAGCTCGTGGTCACCGCCTGGTACTGCTCGGCGGCGAGGGCGGCGGTGACGGCCTTGCTGATGGCGATGAAGGGAGTCGGCTGCGGGACCTCCAGCAGCGGCAGCTCGCGCTCGGCGGCCGCCTCGACCAGCGCGGCGGGCACCTCGTCGTAGGACAGCCCGACCCCGATGCCCAGTCCGGCGACGCCGGCATCGGCCAGCCGATGGACGTAGCGCCGCAGCTTCTCCTTGCCGCGCCCGAGCTTCAGGCCGGTGGTGAGCAGCAGCTCGCCGCCCTCCAGGAAGGGGACCGGATCGTCCAGCTCGCTGGTGTGCACCCAGCGCACCGGCCGCCCCAGCTGCTCGCCCCCGGCGAGCACGGTGAGGTGCAGCCCGGGTATCGCCACCAGCGACGCCAGTGTGACGGCGGTGGGGGTGCTCGGGGCGGCTGCTGTGGCGCTGTGCTCGGTCATGTCACCTTCGACGAGGTCCGCAACTGGCCGCCGGGGACAACGACCTCCCCCGATTCTGCCTCATCGTCACACAGGCTCGCTTACGAACGACCGTCGACGAGGACCCGGCGAAGCTGCGGCGGGCTACAGCGGGCTACTTCCGCAGGTCGACCAGCAGCGGCGGCACCGGCGTGCCGTCAACCGCCGTCAGCGAGAGCACCGCATGGCCGCCGGGAAGCACCTGCGCCAGTTCCGAGGGGGACCACCGCCTGCGCTCCACCCGCCGGGTGGTGACGCTCTCGGTCTGCGCCCGCTCGCCCGCCAGCACGGTGCGGATCGCCCGCCAGGTCCGCTTGAACATCCCGCCGGAGGTGTCCGGCGCACGGGTGATGTCCCGCTCGTCGACCCAGACCGTCCCCCAGGTCTCAGCGAACAGCGTGCCGTCCCAGGGCGCGAGGCCGGGGAAGGCCATCCGGCCGCCGACCGCGCCGAACAGCGGCGCGCGCAGGCCCTCCGGCAGGTCCGACAGGGTGCGCAGCAGCAGCACCGCGCCGGCGTGGGCGCCGCGCAGGCGCTGCAGGTCGCGGACGCTGTGGGTGTCGATCACGGCCGAGGCGTCGTCGACCACCAGACCAGCGAAGAGGGAACGGTCCTGCCTGGTACCCGCGGCATGGAGGAACTGGCCGACGGCGAGGCGGGCCAGGATCCGGGCGGCCTCGGGATGGGCGTGCTCCGGAAGCGCGATCCGGACCCGCAGCGGGTGGTCGAGGGCGTGCATGGCGAACAGCGGCAGCCCGGCGTCCCTGGGGACGCTCCCTGGCGCAGTCCGCTTCCCCGCGGGGTCGCCTGCGCCTCCGCCGGGTGCGGCGTTGAAGCAGCCGGCGAAGACCGGGCGGTCCAGCAGGCCGAGCCGGTCGGCCAGCAACCCGCCCGGGTCGTCGATCTGACCATGCATCCGCTCCCGCTGGGCCAGGTCGTACTGATGATCGGTCAGCTGCCCGGTCGCCCGCAGCTCCTCGCGCAGCCCGTTCCAGGCGTCGGCGTCGCCCCGCAGCAGCAGGCACAGCTCACGCAGCCCCGGCGGACGGCCATGGGCGGCCGCGAAGGGACCGACGACCTGCTGGAGCGCCTGGCGGGCGAGGGTGGCGCGGGGCGCCAGCTCCTCCGGGAGCAGCGCGTCCGCCAGCCGGGACGCGCCCTCCTCGGGGCGGCGGGCACCGCCGTACAGGTCGAGCCCGTAGCGGCCGCGCGAATCGCCGGGGGCCACCACCACGTCGTACCAGGAGTCCGGGCCGAGGTCGGCGTCCGCAGCGCCGACCACCACGACCACCGCGGTCCCGGCCAAGGCCTGGAGGCAGAGCGTCTCGGCCACCGGGCGGGCCAGCCTGACCGTCTTCCCGGTCCCGGACGGACCGACGGCGAGGAGCGAGGTTCCGAGCAGGGTCGGGTCCAGGGCAAGGTCGACGCCGCGGTAGGCCGGGGGGTTCTTCGGCACGTCCTCGGCGGTTCCCAGCCGGATCTGACGGAGCAGCAGGTCGTTGCCGGAGCCGCGGGCCGGCAGGTCACGCAATCCGGAGGGGTGGGCGCAGGCCGCCGAGCCGTGGTCGCGCACCGCGTCGAGCAGCGCGGCCAGACGGTCCGGGTAGTCGCGGACGCACTCCAGCGCACGGTTCAGCCGCTGGTGGTCCACGTCGTTCACCCGCCCGGACGCCGTCTCCTGCTCCAGCAGGGCCAGCCCACCGGGCTCCGCGACAGCGCGGAAGGCCCACCAGGGATCGACGGCCTGCGGCCGTCCGTCCGCCTGCGCGGGGATGACCGCCTTCTTCTCCGTGGCGACTACCGCCCGGCGCACCAGCGGACGCCCGTAGCGACGCCAGACCAGGGACCACCGACCCATCCGGCCGAAGACCTTGACCAGCAGCGCGATCTCCAACAGGTCCACCAGCCAGGTGGTGAAGGTGAGTCCGCCGCCGTCACCCACCTTGGGGACCACGAAGCCGCGGATCTCGACATTGACCAGGCTGCCCAGGTAGTAGAAGACCTCCCAGGCGACCACCAGGTTAAGCGCGGCCCGCAGCAGCAGTTGCCAGGCCGGGATCCCCGCGCCGTCCTCGTCCCGCTGCTCCTGCGGGGTCCGCGCTGCCGGGCCGAGCGCGTACATCCCGGGTGTGCCGGAGTGGCGGGGCGCCGAGAGCCAGCCGATCAGATCGAAGCCCCGGTGCGGGACCGGGTGATCGGGAATCCGGTCGGAAGTCTGTGGGTACGCCTGCGGCGCGCCGCCCAGTGCCATTGCAGTCCGCTCCCTCGCGCGCGCCCGCCAAGGCCCTCAATCTAGTGGACGACAGCCGCCGCGAGCAGAGGCACGACGGCAGGCAGGACGATGACCGGCCAGGAACGGCGATGTCCGGCCAGGACAACTCCCACCCCCGCACCACTCCCCCGCGGCGTATGCGACCCCCATCGTCCCGCCGTAGCCTGCCAGAGTACGAGGCGCGATCCGCGCCGAAGCCCCCATCACTCCCTGGGAGACCTCACATGAGCGCTGCTCCGTCCAGCGCCGGGCAGCTGCCCGGCGGCCCCTCGCTCCCCCAGGAGCGCCGCCTCGTCACCGCCGTCCCCGGCCCCAAGTCGCAGGAGCTGCAGGCCCGCAAGCTGGCCGCGGTCGCGGCGGGCGTCGGCACCACCCTCCCCGTCTACATCACCCGCGCGGGCGGCGGCGTGGTCGAGGACGTGGACGGCAACTCCCTGATCGACTTCGGTGCGGGCATCGCGGTCACCAACGTCGGCAACAGCGCCAAGGCCGTGGTGGAGCGCGCGGCGGCGCAGCTGGCCGCGTTCACCCACACCTGTTTCATGGTCACCCCCTACGAGGGCTACGTGGCCGTGGCCGAGCAGCTGAACGAGCTGACGCCGGGCGACCACGAGAAGCGCAGCGCGCTCTTCAACTCCGGCGCCGAGGCCGTCGAGAACGCGGTGAAGATCGCCCGCGCCTACACCAAGCGCACCGCGGTCGTCGTCTTCGACCACGGCTACCACGGCCGCACCAACCTCACCATGGGCATGACGGCGAAGAACATGCCGTACAAGCACGGCTTCGGCCCGTTCGCCCCCGAGGTCTACCGCGTCCCGGTCGCCTACCCGTACCGCTGGCTCACCGGTGCCGAGAACGCCGCAGCCGATGCCGCCGCCCAGGCCATCGACATGATCAGCAAGCAGATCGGCGCGGAGAACGTCGCCGCCATCGTGATCGAGCCGATCCTCGGCGAGGGCGGCTTCATCGAGCCGGCCAAGGGCTTCCTGCCGGCGATCGTCGAGTTCGCCAAGGCCAACGGCATCGTCTTCGTCGCGGACGAGATCCAGACCGGCTTCTGCCGCACCGGCCAGTGGTTCGCCTGTGAGGACGAGGGCATCGTCCCCGACCTGATCACCACCGCCAAGGGCATCGCGGGCGGCCTGCCGCTCGCCGCCGTCACCGGCCGCGCCGAGATCATGGACGCCGCCCACGCCGGCGGCCTCGGCGGCACCTACGGCGGCAACCCGGTCGCCTGCGCCGCCGCGCTCGGCTCGATCGAGACCATGAAGGAGCTCGACCTCAACGCCAAGGCCCAGGCCATCGGCGCGACGATGCTGCCGCGGCTGCGCGCCATGCAGGAGAAGTTCGACATCATCGGTGACGTCCGCGGCCGCGGTGCGATGATCGCCGTCGAGCTGGTCAAGCCGGGCAGCAAGGACCCCAACCCGGAGGCGACCGCCGCGCTCGCCAAGGCCTGCCACGCCGAGGGCCTGCTGGTCCTCACCGCCGGCACCTACGGCAACGTGCTGCGCTTCCTGCCGCCGCTGGTCATGCCGGAACACCTGCTCGCCGAGGGCCTGGACATCCTGGAGACGGCCTTCGCCGGGCTGTGAGTCGGCAGACCCGCCCCACCGTCGGCGTCCGCGGAGTGCTTTCCAAGCCATGGCGCAAAGCATGGCGTGAAGAAGGTGTGCGGACCTGATGGCGGGTGGGTGAGGCGTGGAGCCGCACCGACCCCAGTGACGTACTGTCATGACAGATGGAGAAGCAGCGCCCGTCGGTGACTGACCCTCACCGGCGACACACCGCCGAGGACACCACAGCGGACTCCGGTCCGCCACCCCTCAGCCGATCGACCGTTCGCCGAGCCCAAACCCCCCGGGCCACGCGGACCGGCGATCACCACAGCCACCCCGGGGCTCTCCCCCCTGCTCCGGGGTGGCTTCTCCATGCCCTGACATCGGCGGTGGCATCGGTGTGGTTCCCGATCTCCCTGCTCCTCGTCCTGGCCGTCACCACCGAACAGGTTGTCACCAAGGGGCCGCTGCTGAGCCTCGACACCTGGATCCGTGACCATGTGCTGAGGCTGGTCTCCGAGAACCCCTACCCGATCCTGGACCGGCTGGCGGAACACTGGTCCGACATGGGGGACACCAGGGCAGCAGCCCCAGCGCTGATCGTGGCCACCCTGGCAGCAGCGACCCGGACCCGGTCGTGGAAACCGGTGCTGATCTCGGTACTGGCGGGGACGGCCCTCTTCTCCACCGTCATCCCCGGCAAAATCATCATCGGCCGCCCCGGCCCGGAAGGCGCACCGGTCCTCCCCGGCCAGTGGGGCTGGTTCCCCTCGGGCCACACCAGCACCGCGGGGATCTGCTACGGCACCGCAGCCTGGCTGATCGGCATCTGCTTCCTCGCCGCCCGACCTCACCTGCGCAGAACCCTCTACGCAGCGACGGTCGCCTTCTGCGTCGGCGTGGGCGTGTCCCTGATCTGGCGCGACTACCACTGGTTCCTGGACGTCGTCGCCGGCTGGTGCCTCACCAGCCTCACCCTCTGGTCCCTCGCCCGCTGGGCACCCCGCCCGACAGGTCGGCGCGGAGGGACCGGGTAGGTCGGGGAAGCTCGGGGCGGCTGGTGGTGCGGAATCCGCCTTGCTGCCGAGCCCCCGTCTTGTGGCCGGGTTACCGGTGCGTGTTCGCTCCCGGTGATCCGCCATCACTTCCATGGGGCGCGTTGGTGTGTTGGTGGCTGGGGTGGCTCGCTCCGCTCGCGGCCAACTACGAGGAGCCGGGGGCGGGTAGGGGTTCGTTGCCGGGCAGCGGGTGGGTGCGGGGTGGGGCGTGCAGAAACGGTTCTGCGGCCGGGTCTTGGACTGAACCGGGGTCACTTTCGGGACAAGGTGTCACTTGATCATGCCGCAATGCCCTAATTGACCCGGTCTTGGCGTACCAAAAGTGACCCGACGTACGAGAATCGACCCCGGTTCACGCGAGGCCCGGCGGCAGAACCGTTTCTGCACACCCGCACCCGGCAACGGCGCCCGGCACCGGCCCCGCTCCCCCGCTGTAGTTGGCCCGCGAGGCGGAGCCGAGCAACAGCAACAAGCCACGAGCGTGCCATTCGGCATCGGTGGCGCCATGTAAGCCACCCACAGCAGCCGCCCCACCAACGACGGCCGGCCTCCCCAGCCCACTTCCGGCGCTGGTGCGGGAATGCAGAAAAGCCCCCTGACCGGTGGTCAGGGGGCTTCCTGTTAATGGTTGTTCGGCGGCGTCCTACTCTCCCACAGGGTCCCCCCTGCAGTACCATCGGCGC
>NZ_JOEH01000058.1 GCF_000719095.1 Streptacidiphilus jeojiense
GAAACTCGGCGTATGGATCATGAACATGCGATCCCGCCGCACCAAACTCACCCCCGAACAACACACCGCCCTCGACAACCTCCACATGCGCTGGTGAGGGTGGGGCCGCGGCGATCCCAGGACATGGGACCCGCCCCAGCACCATGGCGGTGCCGCCGGTCCACTGCCCCTTCGGACTGTGAACATCGGCCGATGTCAGTGGTCACTGGCACGATGCCGGTCATTACGACAGAGCAGGAGAGCGTCATGGGTACCTGGGACGTCGGCCCCTTCGACAACGACACCGCAGCCGACTTCGCCGGCGACCTCGACGACGCAGCCGAGAACGAGCGGGAGGCCATGATCCGGCATGCTCTGACCAGCGCCGTCGACACCCCCGGCTACCTCGACAGCGACGTCGCGGTCCACGCCGTCGCCGCGGCCGCCCTGGTCGCAGCCCAATGCCCCGGCGGACAGCCCGTCACCACCGCCTACGGCCCGGACAAGCCCCTGCCCCACCTGGCCACCGACCTTCGTACACTCGCCGTCCAAGCCCTGGACCGCGTCCAGACCCCGCCCAGCGAACTCCTGGAACTCTGGGAAGAGAGCGTCGTACCCGGCCCCTGGCACGCCACGATCAACCGCCTGCGGGCCCCACTCCTTCCCCCGCCACCCGGACAGCAACTCCCACTCGGCTGACCAGCCGGCCGACTCACGGTGGCCTCAGCACCAGGCGCAGCCGCGGGTCAGGTCCGACGCGGCCCCCTCGGCGGTCACGATCGAGCGGGTCCGCACGCTGGCACAGCAGGCCCTGCTGAACAGCTAGAACATCAACCCAGCTGACACAAGACCGGCGTGTCGCATGCGGAAGAGCGGCTCAGCCAGTTCCGCAACGGTGAAGGTGGGGCGAAGCAAGCCCAGGACGTCATGGCATGGGTGATCGCGTTCAATGCGTGGTCGACCGCCCAGGGGCGTTTCTGGAGAGCATCGACCTGCGGCCCCTGGACACGGGAGGACTCGAGATGGCCCCGGTCCTCGAATGGACCGGCATCCTGCTGATGGGGCTGGCCCGCAACGGCGCCGGCTTCGACATCGCCCTCGGCGCCGAAGCCCGCTCAACACCCTCCCGGTTCGGGCGGGCCGTCTCGGCTCTCCCGTGCTGCCCCAGAGAGGCAGGTACGCGGCCGTACGGCTGATACGACCTCGCGGGAAACCCCGTCGACCGAGCGGGCGCGGCTGTCTACGCTGCACTGCGTGACCTCCGCCCTGTGCGTTCGCCGGCTCTTCCACGCTGTGCAGGAGTACCAGGGGGTGGACGCCTTCCCCGCTGTGGTGGACCCGTGGTTGGACGAGCACGCCGATGCGGTCCGGGAGGCCCTCTTGCCGCTGGCCGTGTTCGGCGGATGGACCCGGGCCACGTACGAGTTCGGAGATCCCCTGGAGCTGTTGTACGCACTCAGCCGTGTCAGCGACGCACTGATCTACAAGTTCCAGCCACAGCTGCCTCCGGGCTCCGAGACGCCCTGGGCGCACGACATCCACGAGCCGGAGCGCTGGCCGCATGTCACCCGTGCCCAGTACCTGGCTGCCTTCTCCCGGCTCGGCATGACCCCGATCGGCGAGGCCACGTTCGAACCGTTCTTCCACGAGGTCGTCCACGTCACGCAGCACCAGCGCCCTCAGGCACCGGTTGAGATCACCGGGACGCTCTGGCCGGGCCTGATGTTCGGGCAGATGCTGTTCAACCGCACCGGTGTGACGGTGCGTGCCGGCGCCCAGCACCTGGTCGCGGGCATTGCGGACCGCTCACCGCTGCACGAGGTGTTCATGCGCCGTTACCGCGAGACGCTCGACGGCTCACTGGGCTGGGGCCACAACTCGCAGTGGAAAACCGACTTCCGCCGCGACTACCTCACCGACACCGCCTTTCACTTCAACGTCGACCAGGAGCCCGACCCAGACCAATACCTCCTCGGCCAGCCGAAGACACCGACTCCAACCGAACAAACGGACCTGGTACGGCACCGCTGCTTGACCCGCCCCCTCCAGGACCCACACGCCTCGCACAGGACCAGCCAGATCGGGCGGCTCACCATCCCGCGGACCTGAACCAGACCGACAAGCCCACCGGCCCGGCTGAGGAACTACCACCGGACAGGGAGCCCCGCAGGCCGCGCAACTCCTATGCACCACCGGGGTGTTCCCCGCGCAAATCCCCGCGCCCAGCGAGCGAGCCGGCCACGCGGCATTCCGGTCGACCGGCCGCACACGGCAGGCAAGGATCACGACGCTTGCGGGAGCAGGCCAGCGGTGAAGCACCCGGCGCCGCCTATCCGGGCGCACGCAGGTTCGAGCCCTGTCCCCGCACGCACCCCCCGGACGTCACGGCCGTGGTGCAACTCAGCGGTAGAGCAACCGGCTCGAGACCCGGTGGACACAGGTTCGAGCCCTGCCGCCACAGCCGTGACCCAGACGACCCAACCAACCCAGAACCGACCACGGCACCCTGCGGCTGCCGACAGTACGGCCATGGGGCCACCTCACACCTGGCCCGGAGGCATGGGATCGGGAGTGTCGAATTAACGGCGGATCACCCGCCGTGCCAGGTAGCCGGATGGCTGGCCTGGGGAAGAGGATTCATCAGTGACTGACGTGACCAAGGGGACCGTGGACGCTGCTGCCGCTGGGGCGGTGGACGACCAGCTGATCGGGATGCTCGTGGACCGGGCTCGTGCCGGGGGCAGCTGACCGGTGAGGGCGGGCTGGTGGTCCATGACCGCGCTGCTCTACGGCATCGTGATCGGCTACAGGGGAAATGGCTTCGCCGTGGGGTCCGGATCCCGGCATGATGCCCACCGTGCATGAGGACGGGAAGCATCGCGGGCGGACGCGGTACACGCTGGTTGAGACGGAGCACGGTCATGCCTGGGGTGTCTGCGCCGGGGCGGAAGGGTTGTTCGGGGAACCGCGGCGCGGGGCCTACGAGCTGTTCGGCTGGGTTCCACAAACAGAGGTACGTAGTTGGGTCGGCAGCCGGGTGTGGTTGGTGCCGGAAGACAAGGCGCTTGATCCCTGGCTGTTGGAGGACGCGGAGAGCCTGGGGCAGCAGCCCGGAACAGACAGCCTCGTGCTCACTGGCCTGGACGACTATGAAGGACCACCCGAGGGATTCCGAGGCCCGGTACGAGTGCACGACAAGCACCGGTGGCTGGGCTCCTGCCGGGAAATCGCCCGTGCCCTGCCGGCCGACCAGCCGGCGCTCCCGCTCGTCCTGCGGGGACTCGCCCCGAGTGACCAGCTGAGGGCTGCACTGGCGAAGGGCACCCGGCGAGCGCTGGACCTGGAGCAGGCCACCTTGGAGATACAGGACGACCACGGTGAGCCGCTCACCGATCGACTGCTGTGGGCCAGGGTCGGCGCCTGGCGCCCGTCCTCCTACGGGACAGACCTGTTCGACCTGGAGTTCGACGGGGGCCTCTTCGCACCTGTTCCCGAGTACGCCCGGCCCGTCTGGGAGCGATGGTTCGCCGGGCCGCCAGACACGCCAGGTGCCTGGGCCGGCTTCGACACACGGTTGCGGGGTGCTTGGCACGACCTCGTCCGAGAGCGGGGCTGCCGGCGCACCCACAGTGACCGGCCAGCCGGTCACTCCTACGAGCTCGACGGCCAGCACATCACTGACGAACCGGGCCTCTACCTGGCGATCGGCGAGGCGGTGAATGGGCCGGGCGGCTACTTCGGCGGCTGTCTGGACGCCCTCGTCGACTGCCTACGCGGAACGTTCGGCTATACCGCTCCTGCCACCTTGCTCTGGCGGGACGCCGCGACCGCGCGCGAGCACCTGTCCCGGGTGCTGGCCCCGGAAGGCCAGTCCTACGACCTCTTCGCAGAAGTCCTCGACGTCCTGACAGAGGGCGGCATGAACGTCACCTTGGCCTGAGCCGCGGTACGCCTGCGGGTCATCGCGCCTTCCCGATGGCTCTGACCCTCGCGCGTCGTGTTGTGGTCGTCGATGGCGTACGGTCCGCAGGTGCTGCGACTTGGAGCCTGGTCGACCCACTTCACGATGCGGGACCCGGCCCTGGACCGGTAACGGCTGCAGGAAGTGGAGCGCGCCGTAAGGGGCGGGTGGAGCGCCACGGTGGCGTGGATCCGGATCCTGGCCACCCTGGTGGTGGCCACCGTCGTGACCACCTTGATCGGTGAGGGCTTCGACCTGGCGCTGCAGCTGTGGCGGCACTCGCGGATCGCAGCCCACCAGTGGCAGCGCCCCACCCCCCTGCTGCTCCAGATCGTCCGAGCCGGTCTGCCGCACCTCCAGACGACACTCCACCCACGGCGCCCGTTCCCACAGCACCCGCGCGAACGCGTGCTGCAGATCCGCCTCCGAATGAAATACCGGACGCGCCCCAGCCAGCGCAGCCATCACCTCGGCCAGCGGTACCCCACCAGCGATCAGGTCCGGTCGGCTACCAGAGGCACGGACACCGAACGGCGCCCCGGGCGAGCGCTCAGCGGGCACAGCAGCCCCCTTCAGAGTGATAGCGGTCCTGCACGATCCGGCCCCGGAGCCTGCCACTGCCTGCCCCACGCAAGGAAGCCCAGGACATGAACACTGTCGCGATCCAGGCCCGTACAAGGAAAGGCGCAGCCGTCCGCGAGCAGCCAGATCTTCCCCCCGCTGGGGTCCGGCAGTGATCAGCGCCCAGTACGAGCCGGGTTCCTCGGCGATCAGGATGACAGAGCCGTCGCGGTAGAGCGAAGCCATGAGGCCGACATGCTCCCCGGGGTCGAAGTCGTACTCCCACTGCCATTCCTCAGCCAGCGGGAACGGTGCCGCAAGATCACGCGGAGTCCGGCTGTCGAACGGCTCCGGGGACAGCCAGTTCACCGAGTCCCAGCGGTGCCAACTCCCGGGAAGCCGACCCAGCGGCAGCAGCGGACCATCAGCCGAGCCCAGCCTCAGAGAACGGCCGTCTGCGATCTCCGCGACGAAGGTCCGGTAGGGCTCGGGCAGCACCACCCCGTGCCGGGCCTCCCAGGCCACGAGCGCCAGCCAGCCCAGCGGCGGCCCACACCGCCGCCAGGCGACAGCGGCCCGTAACGCCTTCACCTCTTCGGCCACGACACGGAGGTCCTCTGACGCATCCACAGGCACCACACCCACCAGCCCCCACCGACAACCCGTCCACCCAGCCGGCGAGCCAGGCCCGAACACACCGAAACACCACCCCGCAACCATGAAGACCACCCCGCCGCGCCACCCTCATGACATCAGCGCCCACACCCTCCACACCCTCCAGACCCGGCTGAACAGCTAGAACACCCACCCAGCTGGCACACCGTCACTGACAGCACACCCACTGACACCCAACCGACATGACACACACAGGCCGAGCGGCTTCACCAGCCAGAGGGTGGACAACTGACCGCACATCGAAACTCCCATGGGCAGGGCGACTTGGGAACGACACCCTGCTCGACCAGAGAATCGTTGCTTCCATGACACGACAACCCTGCAACACTGTGACCTGCAGACTCGCCTGATCATCGGGAATTTTGAAACACCCCTGCTTAGGCTGCTAGCCTGCTCCACCGTGACGGATGTCAAGAGCACCGCCGCATTCCTCTGGCAATCACAGGCACTGGGTGAGCATGAAGATTGTAAGACGACTTGACTCTACGACGCCCAGCCTGGATCGGTGCATCACCGAAAGTAATTGTCCGGCAGTATTCGAGTTGTCGACCGGAGATTTCGGATTCATCGGAGTCGAAGCAGACGAAGCCCTCGCTCATTCCTTGCCCACAGGTTCAGGAGTCGGTCCCGGCGAACGTCTCGTAGTCGTTCCTCGCGAAGTCGTCATCAGCGCCGGACTGCAACTCCCGAGCACAATGACGCAGTCCACCTAGACGGAGTCACAAACTCAGGCCGCTTCGTCGTCCGTACGGCTCTGCCAGGCCAGGTCCGCGAGTTCATAGAACTTACGCATCTTGCCACCATACGGCGAGATGCGGGCACGTGTCGGCCGTGTGTGCTCCCAGAAGGCGTCGATGACGGGGCTGCTAAACAGGTGCCTGAGTGCCTCCAAAACCTCATCATCTGTATAGTAATTCATGCTGTAGACCATGCACTGAAATGAGATGATCAGGTTCGCATAGCAGAACTGTCGCTGACGATCGGGCGCTATATCGGGACCATAGCTGGGCCAGACGTCCGCCAATACCTGATCCTCGAGGGCAAGGCGCATCAGTGTCACGTGCTCGCCTCGCACTGAAGCCTGCGCCAATCGCTCGGTGTAGTCGTGTCCCGTTTTGGCATCAAGGCGCTGTAGCCTCATCTCCTCGCACTGCTCCGCCATTTCTTCGCGGCGCAAGCGCGACTCGTCGGCCTGCAGGCGAAAACTTCTAGCCATGTAGAAGAGGACGAAGAATGACGCGCAGGCGGCAGCTGCGCCAAAGGCCTGGCCTGCGTTCCCACTGCCACTGGTCTGGAGGCCGGGGACTCGGACCAGGACGGCCGTCAGTGCGATCGATCCAACGCAGGAAACGGTTCCGATGAGCACGATCGAGCCCACGTGCCGCACGTGCCTCGCTGTGATCATTTTCGGATCACCCCCCGTAGAATCTGCAAGTCAAGCACCACGACCGAAACGCCCATACACTTGCAATTCGAGGCCATGTCACGTGGAATAGGTAACCAGCCCTCGGACACGCCGCTCGCCCTCATTATGACCACCAGTTCTCCATTAAAACGTTCGGTTGAAGCAGGCGGGGGCGCACAGAAGCACGCATTCATGGCGCCATGCACTTCCCGGGACTACGAGACCTCATCCATCGCTCACGGCGCCCGAGTCCCGACAGCGCCGGTCGGACTAATCTATTCCACATCAACTGCATTGCAGAGGGTTTAAACGAGAGCGGGCCGGCCTCACGGCAAGCCAAAGCAAAACCCATCTGCATCCATCGGTTTCCGCATTGCTGACCAACCGTTCGCCCGGCCCCAGTCAGAGGCTGTGCTTCTGGAGCGCGGCGAGCGCGCGACTGGAGATCTCGTCGAACGTGCCGGCAGCATCGACTGTGACGAGCAGGCCCTGCTCGGCGTAGTGCCGGGTGAGGGGCTCCAACATCGCTTCGTAGGACAGGAACATGTTGCGGTACCGGGTCTCGGTCTCGTCCTCGCGCTGATAGAGCTCTCCTCCGCAGTGGCAGACGCCTTCGACGTCGAGGTGGTCCACCTCCGGTTCGAAGCGGTGAGTGCGGTCGTTACGGCAACGGCGACGCGCCGCCAGGCGGTCGATGCGACGCTCCACCTCCGAATCGGGAAGACGCAGGTGCACCACACCGTCGAGAGGAGCGTCGAGCTCGCGGAGCAGGTCATCAAGGGCAAACGCCAGCGAGACGGTGCGGGGGTGTCCAAGGAGGAGAAAGCCCGTGCCGGTCAGCCGCTGCAGGCCGTCACGGACGACTTCGGTGATGAGGTGCTCGTCAACCAGGCTGCCGGATTCCATGACCCACAGACCCGAACTCCCAAGTCGGTGCCCTGCGAGATGTTGGCGCGCATGAAAGCACCGAGCGAGGTCTCCGGCACCTCCAACGCCCGAGCCAGCGAACCAACCGTGTCATCTCGCCCTACCAGCGGCGCTTCGAAGACAACCGCACGCATCGGCCCGTCACTCCTCAGTCAGGCTCCGACCACAGGTCCACTTGGCTGTCGATCCGGATCGGCTCGGGTTTCCGTGGGTGGTGATCGTGTCACGACCAGACTGGAGCCCGCCAATGCCTCGTGGAGCCAGCAGTGCCGGATGAGATCACACACCTTGCAATCGCTCACACCGCTGACGTTGCCGTTCCTCAATCAGGGCAACCAACCTGCTGCACAGCAGTTCGGACATACCGGCGGAGCGGTCTGGAGCTCCGCCCGGGCGACCCTGCAGAACCAGCGCATCACGGCGTCCTTGTCCAAGAAGAGGCAGCGATCAACGGGTCACAGGTCCTGCGTCCACACTCCGACAGAGTGTTCCTCGGGATGCAGGTCCTGGCGGGCACCAGCGTTCTGCGCCCTACGACCGGTCCCACCTTGGATGGTTGGCCGGCCGCGCGGGTGCTTCCTGCCCAGTCATCAGAAGGAGATCTCCAGTATGGCGAGCCCCGAACAGGACTGCTGGGGCTGCGGCCGCCCCGCATCCGACTTCTTCCGCCGCGCCTCTGCCGTCCAGTTCCTGGCTGCGCCCCTCGGCCCCGCCCGCGAAGGAGGACCCCCTGGCCGGGGGTGACCGGCTTGTGCGTCGGCGGGATCGGGCGGCGGAGCGGACAGGAACCAGTTCGGCGGCCGGGCGCTGGTACAGCTACTCGGACAGCAGGCGGCCGGGCGCTGGTACAGCTGCTCGGACAGCAGGCGGCCGAACTTCACCGCCGTGCCGCTGGACCTGATCCTCCATCCGGAGTTGGTGGCTGTAGTCCTCTACCGCATCGCCGACTCAGGCAAAGGCTTCAGACTGGGTCAAGTTCTCTGCAACGGACTCACTCCGTCAATGAAAGTGTTGACGTCTGCAACATTGCGATTAGAGTGTTGACATGCCTCAGATGCCTACCCTGTCCGAACTGGCTGGCCTGGTGGTTCTCGCCGGCATCAACGAGCCCCGCGACCCTGTCCGGCAGATCGCCGCCGCAGAGCAGCTCGCCAGTGACCTCAATATGCTCGGAAACAGCCTGATCGGCTTGTTCGTGGAGATGGCGCGGGCCGAGGGCTGTTCCTGGGCGGACATCGGCGCGCCTCGCGGTCTCAGCAAGCAGGGTGCGCAACAGCGATACGCGCCATTCCTCGCGTGGCTGACCGTCGATGACCTGGTCAGCGCCGGTGTTGTGCAACGCTTCGACGAGGAGGCGCTCAGATGCTTGCGCCGCGCCGAGACACGGGCGGGTCAGTACGGCCGCGACGCGGTCGACAGCGGCGACCTCCTCGCTGCGGTCCTCGACGACCCAGCCGGGTTGGCCGGCGCCGTGCTGCGCGGGTTCGACGTCGACCCGTCCGACGTTCGAGCCGCGCTGGAGCGGGAGCCGGACAGCGAACAGCCGGTCGAGGCGACCGGCCGCACTCGACCGGGTATCGGACCGGACGCCCGCCGGGCGATCGACGGCGCGGTCGCCGAGGCGGACGGGCACGGCGTCGCCGCGGCCCACCTGTTCCTCGGCCTCCTGCGCGCGCCCGGCAGCCGCGCGGGCAAAGTGCTCACCGATCACGGCGTGACCCGGCGAGCCGCGCTAGCCATCATGCTCGGACTGGCGGGCCGCTCCACACCGGGCCCGGCATGAGCGCCTTCCAGCCCGTCGTCGACGCGCTCGACGCCTTGCCCACCACCGCGTTCCTCGTGCTCAACCGGGGCCGAGTCGTGTTCGACCACGGCGAGACGAGCACACCCCATTTCATGGCATCGGCGCGCAAGAGCATCCTGTCCGTCCTGTACGGAACGGCGGTCACCGACGGAACCATCAGGCTCGACGCGACCCTCGACGAGCTCGGAATCGACGACACCGGCGGGCTGCTGCCGCAAGAACGCCGCGCCACCGTGCGCGACCTGCTGACCTCGAGCTCCGGGGTCTACCACCCACCGTCGACCGTGGCCGGCCCCGAGGAGAGTGCGCCGCCCCGGGGCACACAGCCACCGGGCACGCTGTTCCTCTACAACAACTGGGACTTCAACGCCCTGGGCACGATCTTCGAACGCTGCACCGGACGGTCCGTCTTCACAGCACTCGCCGAGGACCTGGCCGCACCGGTCGGCTTCGAGGATTTCGACCCGGCCCGCCAGCGGCTGCTCGGCCGTCCCGAGGTCTCCGAACACCTCGCCCATCACATCTTCCTTTCCGCCCGCGATCTCGGACGGATCGGCACGATGATGCTGCAGGACGGCCGCTGGGACGATCGGCAGGTGGTACCCGCGGCCTGGACGTCCGAGAGCACGTCAGTGCAGGTCAACCGCGGCGCCGACGTCCAGCTCGACTACGGCTACCTCTGGTGGCTCCCGCGACTGGTGGGGCGCGGCTCCTTCATGGCGATCGGCAACTTCGGCCAATACCTCCTCTGCGTGCCACCCGGGCTGGCCATCGTGCACCTGCGCGCCGTCCCTGACGACATCGTCCTCGCCCGCACCCAGGGCACCCCGCTCCCGGCCCCGATCGACTCCGTAAGCCCGCAGCAGTTCATGAAGGTGGTACGTCTGATGTCGGCCGCACTACGGCCCTGACACAGACAGGCCGCCACCCCGGACGTCGACAGGCAGGCTGCTCCAAGATCGGTCCCTCGAGGCGATGCTGCAGTGGTTCGCGCGCTGGTCGCCGTGAGGTGGTGATCCTCGTCAACCGCGCAAAGCGTCACCGGCACGACAAGTAGCGGAGCCACGCGCCTGTCCCAAGGTCCCGGCTCGCAATGGAGGTTCGCCGGCGGGCCTGGCGGTTGGGTGCCCGCGGTGGAAGGCCGCGTGCGGGCCGGGACTGCACGACACCGCGTTCGACTCCTCGCTGCTGGCCTACTTCCCCCGGCGGCTGGGCCGCTCCGCCCGCCCGAACCGGTCTTCGCATCCGTGCGCGAGGTCTCCGGAGCCTGGCGAGAGCGACCGCCAGCGAGGATCGCAGGTCGTCGGCGCAGGTGACGCACGAGGAGGGCGGTCAAGCCCGGGGGCGAGTCAGGAAAACCTGTCGCCTGCGCCGCTCCCGGTTCGTAGCATCAGGCTGGCGCGAAGGCGCGGTTCGGTGACTCCCGCACTCTCCACGGCGTCCTAGCCAGGCGGCACAGGGAACCGGTCCAGGACCGGTCCCGTAGGCGTTCGCACCGCACCAACGCTACGCAAGGCGCTGTTCCCCAACGGGCAGAGGGGGCGGTCCGAGGGACCGTCAGTTGCAGGTTCGACTCCTGCTGGCGCCACATGGCCAACCAACGCCCAGACGGGCCGCCGCCGATGCCAGGCAAGCCCTTGAACCGCGACAACCATGACGTGCCCGGGCACGGCATCCGCATAGCCTTCAGTTCCCGGGCACGCCGCTCCACCCTGCGCGCAGCCGTGCTCTTCTCGGCGACCCTCACCGCACT
The DNA here is from genome assembly GCF_000719095.1 of Streptacidiphilus jeojiense. Classification (GTDB taxonomy): domain Bacteria; phylum Actinomycetota; class Actinomycetes; order Streptomycetales; family Streptomycetaceae; genus Streptacidiphilus; species Streptacidiphilus jeojiensis. Next base: position 11,066 of record NZ_JOEH01000058.1, read on the forward strand.
GGTCATCTGGTTCGTCGGCTCGAACGCACCCCACGGCCTGCACACAGCCGGGCCCTGGCTCGCCGGCACCATCCTCGCCAGCCCCGCGCCGGCCTTCTGGTGCCACCGCGTCTGGCGTGTGTTCGGCTCCGCGACGCTCACGGACACCGGCATAACGTGGCACACCCTCACCAGCCGCCGGTTCGTACCCTGGACCGACATCGCCGACTTCGACGTCGAAGTGCACACCGGCGACCGCTTCGGCGGCTGGGGCGTCGCACGCGCCTACCTCCCCGGCGGCCGGACAGTGAACCTCCCCGGCGTCATGCATGGCCTTCGCCTGGACACCAGGGCCGAATTCAACGAGAAGGTGGCCACGCTCCGTTCCCACTGGGCAGCAGCCCAGGAGTAGGGCCACCGCGACCCGGCGCCCGAGCCACCCGCACAGCCCACCACCGGCCCCCGCGCACGCCCCACGAGTCCCACCACCCCAGAAGCCGCCGCCACCCCAACGCGCTCACCCCCAGGCGTGGCCGGTGTGGCCGGTGACGTCGAAACCGGCGTCCATGACCAGCAGGATGTCGGGATCGCCGGCCTGCCGGTGTCCGGCCTCGATCAGGCGCCCGCCCATCTCGCGCAGTTGGGCAGCGGTGATCGCGATGGCGTCGTCAACAGGTCCCAGCCGGACCGCGTGCTGTGCCAGTGTCAGGCGTCGGAGACCAGGCGCACCGTACTCCCCAGGAGACACAGCCAAGCGGCGGGCCGGGACAGCGGGCCCGCAACACCACCACCCGGACAGCTGAGCACTGCAGAGAGCATCCGCAGCGACCTCTCGCCCCCCGTGCTGATCGAAGCGGCTGGACCCCGTGCCGCGGCGCCCAGCCGCTTCAGCACAGCAGGCCACCACCCACGGGGCAGCGGCAGGCACAGGCCCCGCGGCCAGCGCCCGCGTTCGCAGAGCATGCGAGGGAACCCGCTGCCGACGCCGCGGCCGCCCCATGGTGCGCGCAGCGCGCTCACCGGGGTGTCAGGACCGCGACCTCCCATCCGAAGCCGACGACCAGCCGGCCGTCCTGGCACAGCGTCAGCGCGCGCACTGGCCCGGGGAACGCCAGCGGGCTTCCCAGGGGCCGGCCGTCGGTCAGGTCCCACATTCGCACGGTGCGGTCCCTGCTGCCGCTGACGGCCACCGGGCGGCCGTTCACCACACCGGTCGCCACCGCCTGGACCCAGTCGGTGTGCAAGGTGTGCAGTTTGCCAACGGGTTCGCGGCTGGCCAGATCCCAGACCTGCACCGTTGCGTCCCAGCCCCCGACCACGGCGACCGCCCGGCCCTGCACCTGTGCGGTGGCCACCGTCCTGGCCATCGCGTTCACCAGGCCGATGCGGCCGGTGAGCGGACTGCCGACCGGGGTGCCGCAGGCCAGGTCCGACAGGCGCACCGTCGTGTCCAGGCTTCCGGTGACAGCGACCGTGCGGCCCTCCAGTTCTGCGGTGGCCACCGATCCCACCGAGCCGTAGTGGCCGGTCAGGGGTGCGCTGATCGGGCGGCGGGTGGCCAGGTCCCACACCAGCACGGTCGCATCCCGGCAGCCGGCCAGGGCCACCGCGGTTCCCCCGAGCGTTGCTACCGCCAGTGACTGCACCTGGCCGGTGTGGCCCACCAGGGGCTCCCCCAGGGGCCGGCCGGTGGCCAGGTCCCAGACCCGGACCACGGCCTCCCAGCTGCCGGTCAGGACCGCGGGCCGGCCGTCCACCACAGCGGTGGCGAGCGCGTCCACCGGCTGGGGAGGACTGATCACCGGCTCGGCGCAGGGCCGGCCGGCGGCCAGGCCCCACACCCGGACCGTGCCGTCCCGGCTGCTGGTGACCGCGACCGGGCGGCCGTCCACCTGCCCGGCCGCCACCGCGCGCACCTCGCCGGTGTGACCGCGGGGCACGCCGGTGACCGGGCGGGCCGGGGACAGGTCCCACACGCGCGCCTCCCCGTCCTCGTTGCCGCCGCTCACCGCGACCGTGCGACCGTCCACGACAGCGGTCGCCACCGCCCAGACCCCGTCGACGTGGCCGGCCAGAGGCTCCCCCACCGGTTGTCCGGCGGCCAGGTCCCACACCCGCACAGTGCCGTCCATGCAGCCGCCCACGACAACGGGGCGGCCCTGCACCGACCCTGTCGCCAGCGCGTAGACCGCTTCGGTCGAGCCGGCCAGAGGCTCCCCGACGGGTTGTCCGGTGGCCAGGTCCCACACCCGCACGCTCCCGTCCTGGCTGCCGGTCACCGCGACCGGGCGGCCGTCCAGCTGCGCGGTCGCCAGGGCCGGCACGCCTGCGGCGCAGTCGGCGAGAAAGCTGCCCAGGGGCTGTCTGGTGGCCAGGTCCCAGACCCGGACCGTCCCGTCCCAGCTCCAGACCACCACGACGGGCCGGCCCTCCATGACGGCCGTCGCCAGTCTCTGCACCGGGCCGTTGTCCCCGGTGAGGGCTTCGCCGACGAGCCGGCAGGTCGTCAGGTCCCAGATCCGCACCGTCCCGTCCCGGCTGCCGCTGATGGCGTGCAGGCGTGCGTCCAGCACCGCGGTCGCCACCGTGGCGACGACTTCGGTGTGGCCGGTCAGCGGATCGCCGAGACGGTGGCCGGTCGCCAGGTCCCAGACCTGCACGCTCCCGTCCCGGCTGCCGCCGACGGCCACGGTCCGGCCTCGAAGCACTCCCGTGGCCACCGCACGGACCTCGCTGTCCCCGACGGGCAGTTCGCCGACAGGTTGTCCGGTGGCCAGGTCCCACACCCGGACCGTGCGGTCGTCGCTGCTGCAGGTGACGGCCACCGGGCGGCCTTCGACCAGTCCCGTCGCCACCGAGCAGACCCGTTCGCTGTGGCCGACCAGAGCGTGCCGGAACCGGTGGTCGACCGTGCTGCCGGTCGCCCACGCGACGCTCCACGCTGTGTCCGCCATGTCCGCACCGTCCCCGACCGGTGCGGCGGCGATCCGCGCCGACAGGCCCAGGTCCCCGAAGCGGGCGGCGTCCAGCGCCAAGAGCTGCCGGCGGGACTGCGGACCGGCCTGCCCGTGCAGATGCGCCGAGGCCCGGTACACCGCGTGCGCCAGCCGGACCGCGGGCCCCGGGATCCTCGCCAGTTCGTCCCGGACCTGCTCGGGGCCGGCGGTCACCAGGAACACCGCATCGGGCAGCGGAGCCTGGCCGTCGCCCGGAAAGCCCTCACCCCTCATCAGCGCGTCCCCCCTTCCCGGCACACAGCCCCAGCGCAGCCCCCGCGCAGCCCCCGCGCAGCCCCCGCAGAGCGCCTGCGGTACCGCAGGCGGTGCGCCGGCCGCCACAAGGCCCAGGCCACGCCGAAGCCGAGCGGGACCTGCAGCGCCCTTTGGACCACTGGCGCACCGGGGTCGCCGCCCCGCCCGACCCCTGCCAGCCCCCTCGGGTCCACCGTCACCACGTAGCTGCCCCCCACCCTCCAGGGCCACTGCGTGAACACGCCGCCCCGGACCGGGGCCAGCGGCGGACCGTCGAGAACCGAGACGGTGTAGAAGTTGACCTGGCCGCCGCTCATGCCGTCCTGGGATGCCTGGACGGACAGGACCCTGACGTGTTCGGTGCGCCCGAAGCGGTGCAACGCCTGCTGGTCCAGCTCGGACCGCTGCACCGTCAGAATCCCCAGCAGGAGCAGCGCGCCCACCAACCACCTCAGGCCCAGGAACCGGCGGACCCCGACCAGGCAGCAGGCCAGGAGGAGCGCAGCCGTAGCCGCCAGGTCGATCCACTGGGCGCGCCGGGAGAACGAGGCCTGTGCGATCACGCGCACGAGCACCCATAACCCGCACGCCCCCGCGAGGCTCACCGCCGCCGGGACCACACTCCGCGCCGCCCTTCCCGCGGCCGGCCGCCGCCCAACCGCGCTCCACGCACCATCCGCACGACCCACACCCATGATCGTCTCCGCCCCTGTGCCCCGGCAGTCACCCCTCGCCCCCACCGTATGGATTGTTCAACGATCCATCAAGGGGTTCGCCTCACAAGCCCAGAGACCACCCCTCCACCCGTTCCCAGCTGAGCCGAAGGAGGGTAACTTTTGTTCAACCAGACTCCGACGCTGCGGATCCGCCAACACCACCGGACGGGACAATGACCACGCACACAGCCCCGGGCTGGGTTACGGCGCTGGAACAGGCCAAGGGCCCCCTCGGCCGCGGCAGCACCGCCGAACGGATCGCCGACGTCCTACGGACACAGGTGACAGACGGTCACATCGCGCCCGGAACACGACTGTCCGAGGAAACCGTGGGCGCGGCCCTGGGCGTATCCCGCAACACCCTGCGCGAGGCATTCCGGCTCCTGGCCCACGAACGGCTCCTGGTCCACGAATTGAACCGCGGCGTATTCGTCCGCACCCCGCACCCCGACGACGTCACCGAACTCTACCGACTGCGCCGCCTCATCGAAGGCGCCGCCGTCCGCGAAGTAGCCGGCGCCCCCGACCGGGCCATCGACGAAATCCGCAGATCCGTGGAAGAAGGAGAACAAGCAGCAGCCGAGCAGCGCTGGCCCGACGTCGCCACAGCCGACCTGCACTTCCACCGCGCAATCGTCCGACTGGCCGGATCCCCGCGACTGGAAGCCTTCATGGACCGCATCCACGCCGAACTACGCCTCGCCTTCCACGCCACCGGCGACCCGCAACGCTTCCACGCCCCCTACCTGAACCGCAACCGCGAACTCCTCACCGCCCTGCAGACACGCGACACCCGCCAAGCCGAAATCCACCTCACCGCCTACCTCGACGACTCCGAGCGACAACTCCTGCGCACACTCCACGACACCGCCCACCCCTGACCTTGGCGCGCACCGCCGGTTGGCCGTCGCGCGGACCCAGACTTCACGGGATGAACTTCACCTCTGGGAAGGCCACGCTCGGGCCGTCGAGCAGATGCTCCCGGCGGTGCCGCGGGTGCAGGTCGAAGAAGGCGAGCGGGTACGCCTGCTGGATCCGCACCGCCCGGGCCGGATCGAGGGTGCCGATCATGTCCTGGACCTGCTGGTCGGTCATGCCGAGGAGCTTCGCCGCCTGCGGGATCAGCACCTCGTTGTCCCCGTAGGAGAAGTGGAGGGCCCCGTCGGCCTGGATGTTGAGCCGCCACCCGCGCAGATGCGTCCAGAACTCGGCGACGTCCGGCATGGCCGCCCGGGTGAAGACGGCGGTCATCATCATGAACGGCCGGTCCAGGTCGGCGGTGATGGTCGGCTGCATCGGGCCGTCCAGGCTCAACCCGGCGCTGACGCGCTGGTCGGCGAGCATGGTGAGGGCCGTGGCGGTGCCGCCCTTGGACCAGCCGAGCAGGCCGATGCGCTGCGGGTCCAGGGCGCCGAGCAGGCCGGCGGGCAGCTGCTTGCCGTCGGTATCGGGGTTGCGCCCGGCGGCGAGTTCCTCCACGCAGTCGAGCAGGAAGCGGATGTCGGCGGCGTAGTCCTTCGGGTACAGGGAGACGTTGTAGCTGTCCGGGGTGAGCACCCGGCCGTCGGGGAACTCGGTGATCGCGTCGTAGGTGTGGTCGACGGTGACCACGACGTAGCCGTGGCTGGCGAGTTCCTGGACCATGACGGTGTGGTCGGCGCGGTGGCTGCCCGCGCCGTGCGAGTACACCACGACGGGCAGCCGGTGGCCCGTGCGGTGCACGGGGGCGCCCGCGTGCCCGGCGGTGAGCGGAACGAGGGTGGGGTCGATGGGGAAGCCGGTGTAGGTCAGGAACGCCTGCATCGCGCCGTCGGGCATCCAGGGCGCGCGCGGGTAGTCGCCGGTGTCCCGGGCGGGGTACCAGACGCTGGCCATCAACTCGCGGTAATGCCCCGGGCCGGCCACAGGATCCGGGCGTGAAGCGTCCATGAGGTGCAGCGGCACCGTGCCCACCGGGTGCGGCCCGGTGGGCACGGGCAGGGTGAGCCGCGCCGGGCCAGGGGCGGTGGCAGCCGCCCAAGCGGGGCGTGCGGCGCCGAGCGGCGCGGCGGCCCCGACGCCGACGACGAGCGCGGTTGCGAGCATGCGACGGCGCGGCATGTCCGTCTCGGAGGTATCCGGCGTGATGGTCACACGTCTCCCTCGGGTTCCTTGAACGGTGTTCGGCATGCTGTCGGTGTTCGCCGGGCTGCGGTGCGAGCGGATCGTTGCGGACGCGGTGCCCCGGTGCCCGGGCTAGGACTTCGGGGCCGAGCTGCCTTGTTCGATCTGGCGAATGAGTCGCTTGAGCTGGGTGACTTCGTCCTGGAGGGCGCGGTTGCCGGCGGGGGTCAGGGAGAGCCAGGTACGGGCGCGCTTCCCCTCGTAGCCCTTCTCGACGTGGATCAGCCCGGCCTTCTCCAACACGGCCAGGTGCTGGCTGAGGTTGCCGGAGGTCAGGCCGAGCGCCGTGCGCAGGAAGCCGAACTCGACCCGCCGTGCCTGGTGGGCGACGGTCAGGATGCCGAGGCGAACGCGCTGATGGACCACGTCGTCAAGGCCGTTGACGGGGTGCTGATCGGGCTCAGCGGTCATGACACGTCGCGCTGACGACGCCGTTGGCTCACGGCGAAGCCGACAGCGCCGAACAGGAGGAACGCGGCGGGAACGACCAGGCGCGGCAGACCCGACCAGGGCGAGGTGGCACCGATCCCGGCCCAGCCGGTGGACAGCGGCGCCAGCTCGATGGCCAGGTAGGCCAGGGCGAAGAACAGCAGGGCGCGACTGCGTTCCACCCAGGCCAGCACCAGCAACGGCAACCCGACCGATGCGGCCGCTCCGGTGAGCTGCATGAGGAACTGCGTCAGCCCCGAGGCGGGATCCAGTTGCAGGCCCCAGAGGTCGAGCGGGGCGCCGGGCTGCGGCATCCCGTGCCGAGTGCCCCAGAACGAGGTCGCGGCCACCAGGGCGACCAGGACGATTCCAGCGAGGACGTAGGGCCGGACCGGGGTGCCGACGCCGCGGTTGCGGGAACGGCGGATGTAGAACCATGCGGTCGCGGCGTAGACCACGGCGATGCCGAGCGTCCAGTAGACCGCCGACCCCTGCCTGGTGACGGTGCAGCCCGGCTGAACAGCGCCTGCCGTGCCGGGGACGGCCGGGCAGGTGGAGACGGTGTGGACACTGAAGGTGAAACGGTCGACGAGGATCCCGCCGAGGGTGAGCACACCGAACAGCAGCAGGGGGAGCCAGGTGCCGCGCTGGGCTGAGCGGACCCTGCCGGTCAGGTCGCGGAGGCCGGCAAGGACTTCATGGGGGGTGCCCGGCGAAGGCACCGATACATCTGACATACACGCAGCTTTGCATCACAAACCAGTTGTGACAAGAGACCTATGCGAAACCGCTGCTGACGCGACGGTCCTCGACCCTCGCGTCACGACCGACCGCCACCCAACACACCCTCCGCGACCGGCAGTAGAGCGTGCGTCAGGGCACCACCGACCCGTGGGTGGCCACCGATCTCGCCGCGCTCCATGACCGGGACACCGGTGAGCCGCATGACCTGCTCACGAGCCCCCTCGACCGGCTCAGCGGTCTCCCGCTCGCGCTCCCCCCAGACGTACCAGCACCACCCCAGGATCAGCTCCCCGCCGGTCACACGACGCGCCATCAGGTTGCGCTGCTGGCCAGCCAACGGGTCATCACGTCGCCCCTCGCCCAGCAGACCCGGGACTGGGCCGAGGCGGGGCGGTGCTCGCAGTCGCGTACCAGCCACCGGCGCAGCATCAAGAGCCCGTTCCGCTGCTCCACTCCCCCAGCGGCGCTGCGCTCGGGTGTCAGAACAGGGCATCCTGCTCCTGTGCTTCGCTCGGGGTGTGCAGAGGCTCGAGCTCAGCGGTGAGCAGTGTGCCGGCCGCGGCCCGGTCCAGGGCCCATCCGGTCAGGAGCCGAGTGTCCAGCAGGACCAGGCCCTGGGCGGTCTCCAGGTAGAGG
>NZ_JOEH01000059.1 GCF_000719095.1 Streptacidiphilus jeojiense
CTCGGGCACGGTCAGCAGCGTGTCCGGGACAGGGTTCACCGTGACGACACCGACCGGGGGCAAGATCACCGTCAGCGCGGGCTCGTCCACCGCCTACCGGGACGCGACGAGCGGCACACCGACCGCGGCATCGGCGGACACGGTCAAGAACGGCGTCGCTGTCCTGGTGTTCGGAACGGTGAACAACAAGTCCGTCACCGCGACCACAGTGACCGTCGAGCCCGCAGGCAGCCCCTACACGACGGCGTCCTCCGACGTCAGCGCGCTGCAGCGGGGGCAGAAGGCCGGGAACCAGGCGTTCGGCACGATCCCCGCGGACTACAGCGACGGGCAGGGCACCATCGTCGGCGCGGCCACCGCCGACCAGGCGGTGGCGGCGGCACTGGCCAAGTACCCGGGCGGTCTGATCGACCGGGTCGTCCAGCTCTCCGACGGCGGCTACGAGGTCCACGACATCGGCACCACCATGCATCACGTCTTCGAGGATTCGACCTTCAAGGTGACCGGCGCCAACTGACGACGAGACTCGGGCAGTCGCCTGTTCCGGCCGACCGCAGGCATCTCACGGAGGAACCCACCCGCCATGATCACACGTGTCCGCCGGACGACCGCCCCCAGGGCTCTCGCAGCTATCGGCGTCCTCGCGTCCGGAGCGCTGATGCTCGCGGGCTGCTCCTCCAGCAGCTCCCCTGGAGCGGCAACGCCATCCGCGAACGCCAGCGGTTCGGCGGCGATCGCCCAGTACACCGCCTGCCTGAAGTCCCACGGGGTGACCCTGCCCAGCGGCGGCTCCAGCGGACGGCCGAGCGGACGTCCCACCGGCGGGTTCACCGGACGGCCGAGCGGAGCCCCGAACGGCGGATTCGGCGGCGGTGCCTCCGCCAACCCGTCCGAGGCGGCAGCCATGCAGGCATGCGCCTCACTGCGCCCAACCGGCCAGGGCGGATTCGGCGGCCGCGGCAGCAACGGCGCCTCCGGCAACACCCAAGCCGCGGCCTTCATCAGCTGTATGAAGGACAACGGCGTGACCGTGACCACCCAGCAGGTCCGCTCGATCACCACCAGCACCGACCAGAAGACCATCGCCGCACTCAAGGTCTGCAAGCCGCTGCTTCCCACCGGCAGCACGAATACCGCACCGACAGCGACACCCACTTCCTGACCCAGGCCCTTTCGCCCACCTGTGCGGAACGCTGTCACCTGCGACCTGCGCAGTCGCTCGGGCCCTCGCTCAGCACCTCGATGTCGTCGGGGCTGGTGACCCACTCGAGGCCACCGCCGAGGGGGCGGACGTAGACCTCGGTGACGGGGCCGTAGCCCGGCAGCGGGCTGCGTTTGGAGAGTTGGCCGGACAGAAGTCCGACGCGGCCGGTCGAGCGGCTGCGGACGCGTCTGCCCTCGGCGGGGTGCGGCGGGAACGACGTGGTCATGGTCAGGGCTCCCTCTGCTGGATCGGATCTCGCAGTAGAGAGCGGCCTCGCGCCCGACTCTTACACCGGTACGGCCGGTCTGACGCAGGTCGCCCGGAGGTAGAGTTCGGGCCTGTGATCGGTGAGTCGCACTTCACCCTGGACGTTCCGGCTTTCGCCGTGGCGAGCATGGTCGTCGCACTGCAGCCGGGTGCCGACATCCCCGCCCACAACCATCCCCAGCACCAGCTGACTTGGGCGCCAGAGGGTCCGCTCACCGTGGTGGTCGACGACTTGCGCTGGGTGGTGCAGCGCTCGCGCGCGCTGTGGATACCCGGCGGTGTGGACCATGCGGTGGTTCCCGGCTCCTCCTCCGAGATGTTGTCGCTGTACTTCGAACCGGACGAATGCCCGCTGCGCTGGAAGGCCCCGACTGTCGTCGACGCCACCGGGCTGGTCGGGCCGCTGCTGTTGCACCTCGTGGGGCTCGGGGCAGGTGCTGCAGAGCATCGGGCCCGGGTTGCGACCGTGCTGTGGGACCTGTTGAAGCCCATGTCGGTGGCCACGATTCCGAGCGTCCTCCCCGCTGATCCCGAGGCCCTGCGCGTGGCGCTCGCCATCAGGCAGGATCCCGCCGACCCTCGGGACCTGGAGGCCTGGGGCCGGGAGGTCGGTGTGTCAGCGCGCACCCTGTCGCGCCGGTTCCGCGCCGAGACCGGGGTGAGCTTCAGCAGTTGGCGGACCAGTGAACGGCTCAACGCGGCGCTGCCGCTGCTGGGCATGGGGCAGCCGATCTCCCGGGTCGCCCGCGCGGTCGGCTACCAGACCGCGAGCGCGTTCATCACCGCATTCCGACGGGAAGTGGGGACCACTCCCGCCGCGTACTTCAACGGGAGGCGGTCGCGCCCGCCATCACGGCCCCGTAGACGCCGATCGCCTTCGCCCGTTCCCCGGCCCCGGGGAACGCGGCCGCCAGCAGGGGCAGCGCGGTGGCGAAGAGCATGGCGGCGCCGATGCCCGGCGATGTACATGCGCCTGCGCCCGAACCGGTCGCCGAGGGTGGCGAAGGTCAGCATGGTGCCGGCCAGTGGGATCGAGTAGGTGTCGACGACCCACTGCAGCCCGTCGATGGAGGCGTAGAACCGCGTGCAGTCGTCGCAGTCGAGGACATGGGAACTCCCTGGAGTCAGGTGGGGATGTCAGCTGCGGAGAGAACACCCGTGCACGGGGGATGCCGCACTGATCACGCTAGAGCGCCAACACACCTGACAGGAATGGCGTATGAAGACTCCTCATATCGCGTAGCGGACAGCCTCGGCCCAACCCGCAGGCGAACACGACCGGCCTCCCCCGCGCTGCCGTCGAAGCCGGCGCGTCACATCTCGTCGTCGGCCGCGCGATCACCCAGGCCGCCGACCCGAATCTGCGGCCCAGTCCAGATGCAGCTACCGCCCCTCGGCGGGCAGCACCGCGTAGGCGCGGACCGGGAAGGTGCCCATGCCTTCGACGGCGGGCGGCGCGGCGTGGAAGCGGAAGCCGTCCACGGGCAACTGCTCCAGGCCGCGCAGATGCTCCACGACTGGAATGCCCGCAGCCAGCAGCGTGGTGTGCGCGGGGCGGATCGGGTCCTCGGTGTCGTCGATGTTCAGCGAGTCGATGCCCACGAGTGCGGGCCGCTGGTCGGCGAGCCACTTGGCGCCCTGCTCGGTGAGGAAGGGGTGGCCGCCCGATCCGTAGCGGTCGGTGCCCCAGTGCCGGTCCCAACCGGTGTGGATCAGCACCGCCCGGCCGGTGACCTGGTACGGCAGCAGCGTGCTCCGGTCGACAGCGCGGTCCTGCGCGCCGAGGAGCCGCACCACCAGCCCGTCCAGGTCAACCAGCCCGGCGAGCGGTAGTCCCGCCAGGTCCGTCCCGTCGCCGAAGCGGTGGAAGGGGCTGTCGAGGTAGGTGCCGGTGTTCGCGACCATCGAGATCCGGCCGATCTGGAACTCGGTGCCCGGCGCATAGTGGTCGCGGGACCCCTCCCGCGAGAGGTGGTCGCTGATCTCGGGCGTGGGCAGCCCCGGATAGGTGACCATGCCGTGCCGGATCCGGTGGCTGAGCTCGACGATCCGGCGCCCTGCCGCCTGCTGGGCGGCCCCGCCGACACCGCGGCCGCCCTTGTGCGGCTCGCGCAACACACTCCTGCCGCTGATCCGCACCGTGTCGACCATCAACAGACCGAGGTGGCGCACGAAGAGTTCGGCGATGTCAGCGTCACCCAGGTCCGGCCCGGGCACGTCCAGCCGGAACCCCTGGGCCTGCAGGCCACCGCCGTTGGCGAAGGCCACATCCGCGTCGAACTGCACACGCCACTGCTGCCCGCCTGCATCGTCGAGGCCCTGGTCCATGCTCTCCGTCTCCATGCCCACCATGATCACTGAAGCTGTGCCGGAGAACAATCGAGAATTTCCGGCAGTATCCGGGTTCCTCGCGTGGGGCGTACGTGGGGCGTAGGCAGGCCGCGCCGTCGACCGCCCCGGGTGCAACCCGCCCGGGGCGCTGTCCATTGTCCAGGAGACAGACCGGTCCCGACTTCACGTTGAAGTCGGTGATCCCGATGAGCGCGGCAACTGCTCGAAGGCCGCCGCGAGGCGCAGCACCGTGGCGTCGGCGAGGTGGCGGCCCACGATCTGCAGGCCCACCCAGCGGCCGTCGGCCAGCCGGCCTGCGGGGACGCTGATCGCCGGCAGTCCGGCGAGGTTGGCGGGCCACAGGAAGCCGAGCCACTGACCCGGGGTCAGTCCCTGTGGGCCACCACGGTCCAGCGGGTGCGCTGCGACCGGGCAGGTGGGCGTGACCAGGACGTCGTGGTCGCTCAGGTACCGGGCCGCCCGGTTGGCGACGGCCCTGCGGGTTGACTGTCCGTCGGTCAGTTGCTCGGCGGTCCAGGGGGTGTCCAGGAGGTCCAGGACGTAGTCGGACATCCGGTCGCGGTGCGCCGCGGCCAGCCGGCGCAGCCCGCGCAGGTCGGTGTCGGCGGCGACGCAGGCCCAGAAGCCCTCGGCCGGGTCGGACCAGCCCGGGTCGGCCTGCTCGACCGTGCAGCCGAGGTCGCGTTCCAGGCGTGCGACAGCCGCGTCGACCACTGCGCGGACCTCGGGGTCCACGCGCAGGTAGCCGAGGGTGGGGCTGTAGCCGATCCGCAGGCCGCGAAGGCTGCCGGGTTCGGCGGCGGCCGGCCAGTCCACGTCGCCGCCGGGGATCGAGTGCCTGTCCCTGGGGTCCGGTCCTGCCAGCACCGACATGGCCAGGGCCGCGTCCTGCACGGTGCGGGGTGTATTCAATCGGCACGCACAGTCCGCCTTCAGCCGCTGACGCGCAGCGGCTGACGGCACCTCAGCTCACGGAAGCGGCCTGCGTTCCAGGACCGGTCCGATCAGGGGCCTCCCCGTCAGAGGGGCTGGGGTGGTTGCGTCGGCCGGCCGTTGAAGACGGGGTCGGAGGGGTCGTTGATGATGGCCTTGACTCGGTTCGAGGCGTCCAGCGCGTTCGTGCGTGCGGTCAGGAGCTCGATGATGGAGCTCTCGAAGGCTTTGACGTCCTTCTCGTCGACGGCCCGCATGCAGTCCTGGCTTCCGTTCCCTGCAGTCACGCCGTACTGGTGCCACGACTTCTCCGCCGTGGGGTCGGGGACTTGGAAGTAGCCGCTGGGTTCCCAGCTGGCGACGTTCCTGATGTCCTGGCACACCGGCCGCATCCCGGTCATCAGGGCCGGGGTGATGTAGAGCTGCTTGTTCCGCATCGCGGAGCGGAGCTGCGTCACCATGGAGTCGGCGTCATTGATGGCGTGCTCGAGGAGGTACCGGCCGCCGAGCCGGTACCAGGCGTGGACCTGCTGCCAGCGCAGCTGGGAGGAGGCCGGTAGGACCGGCAGGCCGCTCGTCTGCTGAAAGGCCGCCTCACTGGCGGCAGTTGTCCTCCCTGCCGGAGTGAGGTCCGCCCGGGCGTCTCCGGCGGTCAGCACAGCTACGATCGCGAGGACGGATACGCCGACCACCAACACGGCGCTGCCCGCGAGTCGGTCTCCGGTCTCCGTACGCGGCAGGTCGACGCGGGGCCGAGGCGCCGGTGCGGTGCGGCTGCCTCGGACCGCTCGCCGGGCGAGGCGGACCAGCACTGCCGCGGCAGTGATCACCGCCGCGGCGACCGGAGCCATCAGCAGGGCACTGTGCGCGATCAGCGAGAAGGTGTTGCCCGGCTGCAACTGCTGCCAGGCGGGCCGCCACGCGCAGCTGCTGTTGAGGACGTCCAGCGGTTGGACACAGCCGTCGACGGAGATCAGCACGGTCGTGCCGGCCAGTCCCAACAGGGCGCTGATCCCTGCGGCGACCAGGGCCGTGAGCAACCGGAACCGAGCCGAAGCGGCTGCAGTCGCAGCGGCGACAGCGGTCCCGACAGTGATCGCCCACAGCGACCAGATCGCGTAGCTGAAGGCGTACATGCCGCCGCGCTGTCCCGGCCCGGCGTGCAGCGTGTGCAGCCACACCTGGACGCCGGCCACACCGAGAACCGTGACCGCACCGCCGATCAGCGCGGACACGGTCACGCGACGTGCACCGGGCACCCGCCATCGCCGGGCCGTCGTGGGATCCGTTGTCGTGCCGCCACCGGCTGCGGCACCGAGCGGGCGCAGCCACCCAGGTCCGGGGCCCGCGGTGCCCGCGAACCACAGGGCCAGAGGCGTCATCCACGCTGCGACGGTGGCTGCGGGCATCAGCGGCCGGAATGCTGCGATCCGCAGCGCAGGGACGGTCTCGGCCATGACCGAGATCGCGGCCGGGTGGACGGTACCCACGCCCGGGAACCAGTGCACGATGGCCTGGCTCATGCCCGCCGAGTCGTACCAGAATCCGACGGCATACTGCGCCGCGTTGTTGTCCCACCAGCCGAACCACGCCGCGAGGAGCAGCCAGCCGACGGTCAGACACAGGGCCAGCGGCAAGCGCAACGTCCTGCCCGGCCACGATGCGGTGGCCAGGCGCGCGCACTGACAGGTCCAGCAGGTGAACGCGACCGCGGCCGCCAGGACCAGGACCAGTACCCACATCCGGCGGGGCAGCCACAGATCCCCGGTGGTCTGACCGCTGAGCAGTGATCCGGCGATCAGGCCCAGGCCCAGCCAGGCCCCGGCGCGCAGACCCGTCGGCGACCGGCGGCCGAGCGCCGCGGCGCGGATTGTTGCCCGCCACAGCGTCGCTGTGGTGGCCGCGGTCGCCACAGCAGCGGGGACGGCGGCGATGCCCTCCGAGAGCCAGCCGGTCAGCACAGCCGGGTGAGCCGAGGTGTAGTCCGACAAGTCGAAGCCCATCAGCATGGCCATGACCCCGGTCAGGAACATCAGCATCGCGCTCACCGCGAACAACGGCGCGGGATCGTCAAGGGCGTCACGGCGAATCTCCCACCTGGGGTGGGTACGCAGCCGGTCCAGGAGGGCGGTCACTGACCAGGGCCCGCGGGGGTGCTCGACTGTCGCGGGCATCGCGGCCCAGACGTGCTCCAGCGGCGCCTTCCACCGGTGGGCCGTCAGGTCGGCATACAGTTCCCTGCTGCGCAGCACGTCCGCACGGGCGAAGTACATCATGGCGGTGGTAACCGCCGGCAGTGCCAGAGCCCGCACGATCAAGGACGTGGGTGTCCGGTCGTGACCCCCCGCGATGCCGAGGGACCTCTCCCAGCCCAGCCACACCAGGTAGGGGGCGATGACCACCACGATGAAGGTCCGCCACAGGGCGACGGTGCCGTAGGTGACCGTCAGATCCCGGTTGGCGACATGCGCGAGCTCGTGGAGGACCACAGCGTCGAAGGTCTTCGGATCGGTGGCGTGGGAGGCGACCAGTCCGCCGTCCAGGACCAGTCTGGGGCTGCCGTTGGTGCCGAACACCGCGGCACTCCTGGTTGCTGCGCCGGGCACCACGAACAGCCTCGGCACCTGCGTGACACGGCCCGCGGCCAACTCCTGGACGCGCGCGGCGACCTCAGCACCGGCCGGGATGCGGTCCAGACGGACGCAGTGGGCGGCCCGCTGCTTCCACAACGGCAGTGCAGCCATGGTCAGCGCTGCTACGGCTGTGACCACGGCAGGCCCGGCCAGGATCTGCCACCACGGTGGGTACGGCGCGTAACGGTCCACGCAGGGCAGGAACGCCAGCACCTGCCCGGTCACCCGGAGCAGTGAGGGAAGCTCGGTGCTGTGGGCGGGGTCGGCGCCGGCCGCCAGCGTGCATCCGTCGAAGTCGCCCGAATGCAGGGCGTCCAGCACTGGCAGCAGCATGGAACCGCTGGATGTCACGAGCAGCAGGATGAGCAGAGCAAAGCGGGCGTTCGTTCCGGCCCCCACGATCCGCTCGTCCAACCTGACCCGAACGGACGCGGCGGTGGTCACCGGGCTGCCCCCGTGGCGCCTCCGGAGGGCGGCCGGCCCGGCTCGGACAGTGCCAAGCCGGCAACGACGCCATCGGCGATCCGCCTGGCCCGCTGTTGCGACAGCCCGGCCTCGGCCGCCGCCTCGATGACCATCCGCTGCACCAACGCCTGTTGCGCTCGCGTGAGTGGCGGGATCAGCTCCGGGGTCGATCTGCGGCGCAGCAGGCGCCGCCACAGCGACGCCGAGCCGTGCGCCGCGCCGTCCACGACCGCGTCGGCCAGCCGCTGACGGGCGGCCTCCAGCGTCAACCACAGCACCGGGGTCACCAGCGGAGCGACCTCGGCAAGTCCGAAGCCGAGCGGATCGCGCCCCTGCCTGCGCCCTCGAAGCCGGGCCAGCACTTGGGCGTCGCTGTAGCGCAGCAGCCCCTCGACCACGACCGCTTCCTCCGGCACACAGTCCTTCACCACCGCCCGCACGACATCGCGAACCAGGACTCCAGCGGCTTGCTGGGACTGTGCACTCAACTTCCCACCCCCGTGCGAATGTTCGCTGTCTCCATGTGGAGGCAGCACTGCGGGCGGCGATATTACAAGCGGCGGTTGTCATGCGGAGGCGTGATCACCATGTCCACACGTCCTGCGGGGCTGCCGCTGAGGCGCGACAGAAACCCGGATGACACCATGATCAGGAGATGGCTAGGGTCGGCCCATGACCGTTGGCCTCGCACATCTGATCCGCCGTCCGATCGTTCCAGCGGACGCAGCCGTCCTGGCCGAGTTGCTCAACGCGATCGAGGTCGTCGACGTCTTCGGCGAGTACTACTCCGAGGAGGACGCCGCCGACCAGATCAACGCGCCTCTGCTGGACCTCGAGCGCGGTACGGTCGGCATCTTCGATGGCGACCGCATGGTCGGTTACTCCTCCGCGGCACACAAGTTGCTCGTCGAGGATGTGCATCGGGTGACGCTCAGCGGCGGTGTGCGTCCGGAGTATCGGCGCCGGGGACTCGGCGCTGAGCTGCTGGCCGCTGGGATTGCGAGTGCGAAGGCCCTGCACGCGATCCATCACCCTGGCTTGCCGCTTGCCGTCGACGCCCAGAACAACGCGCTCAACGACAGCGCACGCGTCTGCTACCAGGCCGCAGGCATGACGCCCGTCCGCTGGTACTCGCACATGCGGCACCCGCTCGGAGCCGCGGTTGTCGACCTGCCGCAGCCGGACGGCCTCGTTGTGGAGGGCTACTCGGTCGCTGGCGACGCCGAGTTCTTCGCCGTCAGCAACGAGGCAGCGCTCGACCGCTGGGGAGGGGCCCCGATGCCGCCGGAGCAGTGGCGTGCGTTTCTCGGCTGGCCTGCCTTTCGCCCGGACCTCAGCTTCCTGCTGCGCGACGCGGACAGCGGGACGGCCGCCGGCATGCTGCTGACCTTCTCCTGGGACGCGGACACCGCGGCGACCGGCGTCCGCGACGCGCAGCTCATCCGGTTCGGAACCCGTCGCGCATACCGCAACCGCGGCGTGGCCAGCGCGCTCATCAGCCATGCGCTTCGTTCGGCCCGAGACGCCGGCTTCGACCGGGCAAGCGTCGAAGTGGACGCCGACAGCCCGACCGGATCGAACGGTCTGTACGAGCGGGTGGGTTTCTCCGTCGCCCGTACCGAAGTCCGGTACTCCCTCAACGCCTGAGCATAGTTCAGTTGATCAGATAGGTGGCCGTTCCGTCGGTGACCGCCGCTGCCACGGATGCGGACCCCGCCACCGAGAGTCGCGCCCCCTCGGCACTGCTCGACCCCAGGTACCGCGACCGCCTGCTCAACATCGTCGCCGTCGCCCGCCCCGAGCACCGCCCGCCGTCCGGGCCTGGGCCGGACGGCGGGCGGTGCCCACGACACCCGGGACGCTGCTCCACACTGGGGGCCGGTGGTCCGGGACGGTCACGCGGTCCAGTTCTTGAGCGGTTCGGTGTCCAAGGTGATGCCGACCGGATCCGGGAGGAGGACCGACTTTCCAAAGGGCCGCCGGCTCACGGTTTCGTAGCGGGTTCCGTCGGGGTCGGAGTGGACCACCATCTCACAACTGTCCCTGTCGATCAGCAGGTACACCGGGATGCCCGACTCGGCATAGGCGCGGGGCTTGTCGATACGGTCTCGTTGGTTGGTGTCCGGGTCGGAGGAGGTCACTTCGGCAACCAGCAGGACCGGCGCGGTGTCCGCCCATTCCTTGTCGTCCAGGAACGACGGCCCCTCGGTCAGGAGCCCGTCGGCCTTGGCCCGCCCGGCCCGGTACGTCTCCACGGCCAGTCCACGCTCGGCGTAGAACCACAGTTCGGGTCGGGCCTGGATGCAGATCCGGCTGAGCCAGGCGACGATCGTGTCGTGGATCCCGTCCGGCACCGGCTTGACTCCCAGCTTTCCGTTGATCAGCTCCATATGAACGCCCTCGGCCTCGCGTGCGACGCTACGGGCGATGGCCTCGAACTGCTCGACGAGGATCGGCGAGCGGTCATTGAGCATGGTCATGAGGTTCCGTCCTTCCCTGCGGGCAAGGAGACGTTCTCGCCGCTACACCCACAGTTTTCCACAACGACGGTCGCCCGGACGGCTCCGGCATCACCTACTCCGCCCCCGACGCCGGCCGGCCGGGGCCGCTAGGCGGGTCGCTCAGTCCAGTGTCATCCGCGGGGAGCGGGAGGGGACTGCGTCCAGGGCGGCGACGGTGGCCGGGTCCAGGGCGAGGGAGCCGGCCTCGGTGTTGGCGGCGAGGTGGTCGGGGTCGGCGGTGCCGGGGATGAGCAGCACGTTCGGGGCGTGCTGCAGCAGCCAGGCCAGGCCGACCTGGGCCGGGGCGGCGTCCAGGGCCTTGGCCGCGTCGAGGACGGCCGGCTCGTCGGTGACCTTGGGCAGGCCCGGGAAGCCGCTGCCCAGCGGGAAGTAGGGCACCCAGGCGATGTCCTCGGCGACGCAGAGCGCCAGCATCTCCTCGTCCTCGCGGGAGAGCAGGCTGTAGGCGTTCTGCACGCAGACGATGCCGGCCGGCAGCGCGCGGCGCAGCACGTCGGCGGTGACGCTGCTCAGCCCGATCGCGCCGATCTTGCCCTCGTCGCGCAGCGCGGTCATCACCGCGAGCTGGTCGTCGACGTCGACCACCTGGTCGCCCTCGGCGCGCAGGCCCGGGCCGTTGTCCAGGCGGCGCAGGTTCACCACCGGGACCTGTTCGAGGCCCAGTGCGGTGAGGTTGGACTCCACGCTGGCCCGCAGCTGTTCGGGGCGCTGGGCCGGGCGCAGCGGGATGCGGCCGCCGGGGTCGGGGTCGGCGCCGACCTTGCTGACCACCAGGACGTCGTCCTCGGGTCGCAGTGCGTCGCGGATGACGCCGTTGACGAAGCCGTTGCCGTAGAACTGGGCGGTGTCGACGTGGTCGACGCCGAGTTCGACCGCGCGGCGCAGCAGGGCGAGCGCGGCGGGGCGGTCGTCGTGGAGGCGTTCGAGCTGCATGGCGCCGAAGCCGACGCGGGAGACGGTGCGGCCGGCGAGTCGGCCGGGGCCGCCCGGGCGCGGGTGGCCGTGGGCAGTGGTGCTGACAGGCATGGCTGTGCCCCTGTCCTGTGAGAGTATGGGAGAAGCGGAGGTTCCTCCGCTACTGACCATAACACTACCGGAGGTCCCTCCGCTTTGGCTGCTCCAGAACGCCCGCTGCGTGCCGACGCACGGCGCAACCGCGACCGGCTGGTGGCCGAGGCGACCGCCGCGTTCGCCGCCGCCGACGACACCGTGCCGCTGGAGGACATCGCCCGCCGGGCCGGCGTTGGCATCGGCACCCTCTACCGCCACTTCCCCACCCGCGAGGCCCTGGTCGAGGCGGTCTACGCGACCGAGCTCGACGAGATCGCCAGGAGCGCCGCGGCGCTGCTGGAGCAGCTGCCCCCGGACGCGGCCCTGCGCGCCTGGATGGACCGCTACGCCCAGTTCGTCGAGCTGAAGCGGGGCCTGGTCGACACCTTGCGCGCGGGCTGGGCCTCGGGCCGCATCGCCACCTCCACCACCCGCGAGCGCGTCACCGGCGCGATCGCCACGATCCTCACCGCCGGCGCGGCCTCCGGGGTCTTCCGCGCGGACACCGAGCCCGACGACGTCACCGCCCTGCTGCTCGGGGTGTTCCTCTCCACCGGCCCCGACCGCGACAGCGCCCAGGTCGCCCGCCTGCTCGACCTGGTCCTCGACTCCCTGCGCCCCGCCGCCCGGGCGTAACGCGGCGTCCTCCTCGCGGCGGAGGCGGTGCGGTACCGGGGTACCGCCCGCCGGCTGCGGTTCCGCCCGCGGTACCGGTGGTCGGCCCCTGGCGCGAACCTACGGTGGTGGTGCGGCCGACGGCAGGATCTCGGCCGCACCACCGTCAGTCGGCGGCAGTGCCGTCAACGGGCGGTCCCTGCACCGGAACCTGAGGACGCATCCATGATCGAGATCCATCAGCTGGTC
>NZ_JOEH01000060.1 GCF_000719095.1 Streptacidiphilus jeojiense
CGGCGCGCACCGGTCGCCACCAGCGTGGCCAGGACCACAAGAACAAGAACGGTGCCGACAGCGCGCATTTCGGGATCCCCGGATCGTCACCGGGGTCCCCACGGCACCAACACCGCAGATCCATCCCCGGGCCGACCAGACTTCCCGGCACACCGTGAGAACACCTTATCCAATCCTTAACACCCCAGGCCGCAGGAATGCCCTGCAACTACTGCACACCCGAGCACGAGGTTGCCTGCCACGGGCAGTCTGGAGAGCATGCCTTTGCGCAGTCGGGCTGGCCCTGGGCGCCGCTTTGACCGGAGCGATCGCGGGAGGGGTGACTTAGCTTTCGACGCGGCGACCAGCGACACCAACAAAAACATCACGGATCGCTGACGCTGATGCGGGACCTGCCGTGATTCGTTCCCCAGGCGAAGGCATCTCTGCCGGGTACGGCCCTCAGGAGGTCTCGAAGCCAGCCGCCGACCTGGCTACACTCCCGCGTTATGGCTGACCTGTTCTTCGACGCCGTCGAGCGAGTACAGCTCAGTGACCTGCTCGACGAGCTCGGTCCCGAGGCGCCGACCCTCCTGGTGCCGTGGACGACCCGCGATATCGCCGCGCACCTCGTCCTGCGCGAGCACGACTCCCTCGCGGGGCCCGGGCTTGTCCTGCCCGGTGTGTGGGGCCGCTTCGCTGAACGACGCAGACGAGCGCTCGCACTGAGGGACTTCCCCTGGCTCGTTGCCAGGCTCCGTTCCGGGCCGCCGCCAGGCTTCTTCCGCATCGGATGGGTGCGCCGGGTCCCGAACCTCATTGAGTTCTTCGTCCATCACGAGGACGTCCGCAGAGCCGACGGTCGCGGTCCTCGAACGAACGAGCATGCGATGGACGAGGCCCTTTGGGGCAACGTCAGTCGTGGGGCATGGTTCCTCGCGCGGCGGTTGGGCGGCACGGGGCTCGTGCTCCAGTGGGAGGGGACCGCCAGGACCGTTCGAGCACGGCGCGGAGAACCGACTGCCCGCATCGCCGGCACTCCGGGTGAGCTCCTGCTCTATCTCTTCGGTCGGCAGGGCGCGGCACGTGTCGAGGTGAGTGGGCCTGCTGCGGCCGTCGAAGCCGTGCAACGCGCGCGATTTGGCATGTAGCAGCACTGTGCGGTGAGTGGGGTGATCGACCTGGAGCGCGGGTGAGCGGGCTGTCCCGTGTTACCGAGCCCTAGGGGCGGTACGTCGCCCGGAATGACACCGGCAGCGTGCGTCAGCCCCGGCCGAACAAGCGCCAGCCCTTGCGCGGGGACGCCGACTTCACCTCCCGACAGGCGCAGCGTTCAGCAGCGGGGACTCCGGCGAGGACCTGCTCGACATGATTGCCGCAGCCGACGTAGCTCGGCTTGCCACAGGTGGAGCAGGTGATCCGCCGGCACATGGCTCTTCTCCTTCTTCTTCGGATCGATGTCCGACCGGTCGCAGCGCGTCGTGTCCGGCCAGCGCCGGAGACTCGCAGGCCCGCGAGCAGGATTCCGCTGCATTCGATCGAGGGTCAGCGGTCGTGCCCGACGGCGAAGGCCCCCGCAGTGGAGCCCTGCGGCCTGCCCCGCCAACACGGACGCACCAACTTCTACCACTTGCTCGGCGGCTACACATGTTGTCTGGACGCCGTCAGGCGTTGTCCCGCGCGGGAACAGCTTCCCCCGCACCATGACTGGATACCCATGGGGGGTATTCGAGATACCGCCTCCAAAGCAGACGGACCCGCCATGGCAACCGTGGAACCGACCTCCAAGAGCTTCGACCAGACCGTCACCGAGGGCCTCCTCTTGCCTTGCCTGGTCCTTCGGCGCCGCCGTCCTGCGTATCCTCGTCCAGGCTCATGGCACCGCGGGCAAGAGCTTCAACGAGGCCGTTTCCCGACACGTGGGCCAGGATTTCCGCCCTTCGGTGAGCCGTGGCGGCCTCGTCGTGGCGCCCTGCCGTGCGAAGGCACGCGGCCAGTTGGAGCAGTGCCATGGCGCGATGGTGCTGGTCGCTGATCCTGCGGTAGAGATGGTCGGCGGCCTGGTAGGCGGTAATGGCCTCGTCGCACCGGCCGGTGCGCTCCAGTAGGACTCCCAGGTTGAACTGGGCCAGCTGCCTCGCTGAAGGCGTTGTCCTGCTGTCGGTGGATCTCGACGGCGGTGCGCAGGGCTGTGCTCGCGTCGGTGAACTGTCCCGCGTGAGTGAGTGCTGCGCCGAGTGTCGAGAGCGTGGTGCCCTCGCCGTGTCGGTCCCCGGACTCCTGGTGGATCACCAGCGCCTGGCGCAGCATGGCGATGGACGGCTCGACCTCCCCGGCGCGGAGGAGCGCGGCGGCGAGGTTGCGGGTGACAACGGCCTCAGCAGGGCGGTCGTGCAGCCTCCGGGCAGCCCGCAGTGCGATACGGCCGAGTCTGACGGCGTCCTCGTTGCGGTGTCCGAGGCCCATGATGTGGGTCATCGCTCGGGTGACGTCCATGGCGATCACTGCGCCGATGTCGTCGTTCCGCGCGTCGAGCACGGTGGCGACCAGGTTGGAGTATTCCGTCTGGAGCCAGGTGAAGCCCTGCGCCTGCAACTCGCTGTGCAAGGGGGCGAAGGGCCCCGCGTCCAGGGGTGCACCGACTGCGTGCGCCGCGGCGAGGTAGTACAGGTGCAGCAGCGTCCGTGCCTCGCGACGCATATCAGCAGCGGCATGCCGTGCGCTCTCCTCAGCTGCAAGCGACCGGACTGCTGTCGGCAGCCTCCACCTGCGGGGATCCCCGTCGTGCTGCAGCAGACGCATCCCGGTCAGTGCATCGAGGGCTGCGCGCGTCGACTTAAGATCGTCGCGGTAGAGCACGGACATGCGGTGCAGCAGTCTCGTGTAGGCGTGCTCGGAGGCCAGCAGTGACAACTCCTTGAGCCTGGTACGGATCACGTCCCGGTCACCGAATGCGAGGACGGCGGCTGCTTCCAGGGAGACGTCCGTACCCGAGCCGGCGGCAAGCAGGCGTAACAGGCGGGCATCGTGGGCGCCCAAGTGGCCGACCGCTGCCTGGACTGCTGCGCGCAAGCGCGGGGAATCCGGTTCAGCGTGGCGCAGCTCGCGTTCCAGGGCCAGGGCGGCGTCCTTGGCCCGGTCCTGCGCGGCGCGGGCTTCGTCCGCCGCGGCATGCGCGGCACGTGCTTGATCAATCTCCTGAACCTGGTGGAAAGCAGCCGCGGCTGCCTCCAGGAAGGCGATCGCCTGATCCCAGCGGCCCGCCTCGTTGAGCAACAGTCCCAGATTGCGGGACAGCAAACCGTCAATGCCCGGATGGCTACCGAGACGCGCCGTCGAAGCCCGGAATTCCGCGATGATCTCTTCGAATCGCCCGGCCGCCAGCTGCGCGGCCCAGTTTTCGCGCGCACGTTTGACCGCTTCGGCCGAGCGCCGCACCATCAGCGCCTGCATCGCCCGCTCGGTTCTGTCCAGACGCCGGTAGAGCTCTGCGGCCTCGGCCAGTACGAGCAGTGCCTCGTCGACGTGCTCGACCATGAGAGCGGGTGCCAGGAACATCAGGGCCTTTGCCTGGACGCCACGGTCTCCGGTCTCCCTGGCGAGCGCGACAGCGGTACGCAGCGTCACGACGGCCCGTTCGAAGTGCCCTCCCTGCCACAGAACGCTGCCCAGATAGCGGCATGCCCGGCTCTGCCCCCGGCGGTCCCCGCGCTCCCGGCACGCCTGCACGCTGTCCTGGAGGACGGAGACGGCACGCGACAGATCTGCTGCCCCCTGCAGCTCGATGCCCAGGCTGATCGCGGCGTCCGCCACGGCTTCATGGTCGCCGCTGCACCGGTAGACCGCCAAGGCCTCGGTACGCGCATCGACCGCTTCGCCGAAGCGGCCGGCCTCATGCAGGGCCGAGCCCAGATTCGTCAGCGCCGCGCCGAGGTTCTGCGGGTCGTCGGATTCGCGCAGCACGGCAGCCGCCTCCCCGGCGGCCGCGATGGCCTCGTCGGTACGGCCATCGAGGAGGAGCGCGGCGGCGAGGTTGGTCAGGGCGGTCCCTTCACCGTGCCGGTCGCCGGCCTGCGCCATGGCCGCGTGCGCCTGCCGGTACAGCTCGATCAACACCTCCGGCCCGGTGCCGCCGCGATGCCGGGCATCACCGAGATTGGTCAGCATGGCGCCCTTGAGACGCATGTCGTCGAAGGTGTCGACAATGCTCGCGGCCTGCTCGTAGGCAGCCATGCCCTCCTCGGAGCAGCCGGTGCGCATGAGCGCACCGGCCAGGTTGTTCAGGGCGATGGCTTGGCGCAGACGGTCGTCCGTCTGCTCGAAGATGGCGGCAGCCTGCCGGGCGACGGCCACCACCTGGTCGTGCTCGCGCGTCTCCAGCAGCGTGGCGGCGAGGTTGTTCAGCGCCACGCCCTCCCCGTGCGGATTGCCCAGTTCGCGTTGGATGGTGACGGCTTCGCGGCAGGCGTCGAGCGACTCGTCATATCTACGCGCCTGGCGCAGGGCGTTGCCGAACTTGGTGAGGGCCTCTGCCTCGCGCGCTCGGTCTCCGAGCGCGCGGACGACGGTGAGCGTGTGGACGCAGAAGTCGATCCAGTCCTCGGTGCGCCGACGCAGCTCCAGGTAGCGCCACAACGACAGACTCAGATCGACCGTCAGTGTGCGCGCGAACGCCGGCTCGGCGACGAACACGTGGGCGAGGGGGGTGAGGTTGGCGTACTCGGTGTCCAGCCAGGCCAGTGCCTGCGCCCGGTCGGCGAAGGGATTGTCCTCATCACGGGCGCCGGCCGGGTCGAGCAGCTCCGTTGCCTGCTGCGTCGTCAGGGTGTAGTGGAGTAACAGGAACATGAACGCCAGCTTCAGATCGGCCGAGCCTGCGGGGAGCCCCGACACGTACACGGCGATCAGGTTGTGCATCCGCCACCGGCCGTGGCGCCCGTACGGCTCCGCGGCCCGGATCAGGTGCATGGTGCGCAGCTCTTCCAACCGTCTTCTGGCCGTGCGCAGTTCGAGCTGCGTCATCGCCGCGACCGCCTCGGTGGAGACCTCCGGGCCTGGGTTGACCCGCAGCAGCCGCAACACACGGGCTTGTTCCGGGTCGAGTTGGCGGTAGGACAGGTCGAATGCCGCCTGCACCCCGGGCACGCCGCCGACATCCTCCCGGTAGCGCAGCTCGTCGAGCCGAGTGCTGCTCCCACGCAGGTCCTCCGCCATGGAGGACAACGGCCGGGAGCCGTCCTCGCCCAGCAGCGCGGCGACGATATGTACGGCCAGCGGCAGTTCGCCGCACAGCTGCACGATCTCCACGGCGTCCTGGTGCTGGTCGCCGACCCGGGTGTCAGCACCGTGGGCCTCCCGCAGTTCGCCGTCGAGCATGGCCACCGCCGCGCTCCGGCTGAGCTCCTGAAGGTCGATCCGCCGCGCGCGTACTCGTGCCAGCGTGTGCCTGGAGGTGACCAGTGCGCAGCCGACGGCCGGCACGAGTGCCTCGGCGACAGCGCTGGAGGCGACGTTGTCGATCACGACGAGGATCCGGCGGCCTGCCGCGGCGTACTGCTCCATGAGAGTGCCGAAGAACTGGGCCCGGTGCTCGGCGACGGGGATCTCCTCAGACGCCACGCCCAGGGAGCGCAGCATGTGGTCCAGCGCGGCATCCGCCGTCATGGCGCGGTCCTGTTCATAACCGCGCGCATCAATGAACAGCGTGCCGCCGGGGAACCAGTCGCGTGCCAACGCCGCATGGGCCGCCTGAACGGCCAGTTCGGTCTTGCCCACCCCCGGCAGCCCAGTGATCACGGCGACGGCGGAGAGGGAGGCGCCTGCGTCCTGCGGCTCCAACAGCTCCAGCAGCTGCGCCAAGGCCTGGTCACGGCCAGTGAAGACGGCGGACCTGCGTGGCAGTCCGCGCAGTTCGCGGGGGAAAGCAGCCGGGGCAACGGGTCCGATCCGGGGCTGCTGGTCGACCTCCTCGGTCACCTCGTGCAGGTCCCTGGGGGCACCGTGCAGGGCAAGTGCCTCGCTGAATCCCGGTTGCCGCATCAGCACCGCCACGGGTGTGGCCTGCAGGACCTCGGCGGTGTCGGCAACGTCACGGTCGACGGCCAGCACCGCGACCAGGTGGCGTCCGCTGAACAGGGCTGCACCGGAGCTGCCGGCCCACCCGGAACCATGTGCCGTGCGGCGGGGGACGATGCCCACGTCCACATGCACGGTGAGCAGACCGGATCCGTCGTGGAACAGCGGCTCGAAGTGGCCCCGGACCGGCATGTATCCGCGCCGCTTCGGACCGGGGAGCCTGGCGGCCTCGGGGAAGCCCACGCCCTCGCAGCGCAGGCGGCGCGTGCCGTCGATGCGGCCGAAACGCACCACCTGCGGCTGCAGCGGCTGCCAGGCAGGGTCGATGATGCGCACCAAGGCTGCGTCGTGTGAGCGCCGATCGTCCTCCGAGACAGGCTGCCAGCACAGCTCTGCACTGAGCCAGCGCGTCTGGCCGGTGCCGTCCAGCCGCCGCACCCTGACCGGACCACCCAGCTCGGTGCCGCGCACCACGTGCCACGCAGTAAGCACCAGGTTCTCGGCAATCAGGTATCCGCTCCCGACAGCCTTGGCAGACGGGCACCAGATCTCCATCACCTGGTCAAGGTCCACGACCCCCTCCGAAGGCCGCCGAGCCGCGCCCCCGCCGCCCTACTACTCCGGTTCCTCGGCGGATTGCGCGCTGATCAGCGCATCATTGCCCTGGTCGTCCACAGGCTGCAGAGTGACCTTGATGCGGTGGGTGCCCATCCTGCCGACCGCGCCCTGGGCCTCGACCGTCCAGGGCAGGACGAAGACCTTGGCCTTGACGCCGGCCTCCTTCTTGACCTCGACGGTGAACTCCATCTCCACCGGACCGGTCCGAAACTTCAACGGCTGCCCCTGACCTTGCGTCAGCGCCCGCTGCAACTGCTCTCGAACGGCTTCGACGGTGTCGCCGAGCTCGGCCCAGTCCTCGGTCACTCTCTCCCCCTACGCTTGTGGCGCGCCCTGCTCTGGTGGCACTTTCGGTGCAGTACCCACGCTACTGGCCGCCAGGCCCGAACACTGCACGAAAGGGACCTTTCCGCCGCTGAGCACTCGTGTTTCGTGGTTCTGGCAGGTTTGCTGCGGTCAAGCCGCGTGGTCGAGTGCTCCGTGAGCCCAAGTCTGTTGGACAGCGCGGTTTTCGGCGTCGGTGGGCACAGCCTGGTGCTTCGGTTTGCAACGTCGGTCGGGTCGTGGCCGTGCAGTGCGTACCAGATGACGGTGATCGAGTAGCGGTACAAGCCGAACGGGACGACCCGCCGCACCGAGCTCCCGGTACGGCACACGGGGAGGAACAGTCAGGCGCTCATGGCTGTGAAGTGCTTCTTGATGAGTTCGTAGGAGCGAACGCGGGCACAGAAGTCGTGGATCGGAGTCCACAGCATCAGTTCGTCCGCTCCGGTCTCGACAGCCAGCTGCGCAAGGCGCCGCGCAACGTTCTCGGGAGCTCCGACAGCCTGCCGCATCCGGAAACTCGCCAGGACGTCTCGCTCCTGCTGGGTGAACGGATGCGCGGCCGCGTCCGCAGGAGTGCAAAAGGGATGAGCGTCCGCGGTTCCCTTGAAGACGGCATCCCTGAACACCCCGAACGGGCCGGCTTGCCACGCGGCTTCTTCTTCCGTCTCCGCGCACACGGCCAGCACGGACACCAGGATCCGGGGCTGCTCGCACCAGCGGGAAGGGATGAACGCCGCCCGGTACCGCTTCAGCGCCTCCGCAGTGTTCTGCGGCCTGATGTGGTGTGCGAAGGCGATCGGCAAGCCGAGCTCCGCAGCCAGAGCGGCGCCTGCGTCGCTGGACGCCAGCAACCAGGGCTCTGGCAGGGGGTCCAGAGCGACCTCATCGACCAGCGAAGACAGAATCCCTGCCACGTCCTGCCGGTATTCCGCATCCGTCGCCGGGCCGGCTCCGCGACGCAGGGCCCTTGCGGTGGCCTCGTCGAAGGTGCCGGGCCCACGGCCGATCCCCAGGTCAATCCGGCCCGGGTGCAGGGCGGCCAGCGTCCCGAACTGCTCGGCCAGCGAGATCGGCGCGTGGTTCGGAGCCAGCACCCCACCGGAACCGAGACGGATGGCCGAGGTGGAAGTCGCGGAGTGAGCTGCCAGCAGAGCGGGAGGGAACGCACCGACCGAAAGCGAGTGATGATGCTCGGCGTACCAGATCCGGCGGTAACCCAGCCCCTCCAAGTCCTGTGCGATAGCTGCAGTGTCGCGCAGGGCATCCGCGCGCCGCCCGCCCGCCTGGATCATCCCCAATTCCAGTGCCGAGAGAGGCATTTCACCCCTGCGATCGGCTCGAGCGGAGACGGGGCTCGTGACCAGTATTTCTCGCGCCTGCATCGGTGACCTACTTGGCATCGAGGACTACTGCGATCTGACGCATGAAGGTGTCGTCCACAGCAGAGCGGAGGAGGAAGTCGGCGACGTTTGTGCGCGAGGCCGAGGGGAAGACCGGCGTCTTCTTGACGTCCTCGAGCGCCACGGTGCTGTAGCGCATGCTGTCACCGTTGTTCAACGCTCCGGGATATTCGAGGGTCCACTTCAGACCGCTGGCCTTCAGGAGCACCTCCGAGGCGGCCTTGTCCGCATAGGTCTTCCGGAGCACGGTTCGGAAAAGAGGGCCTACGAGCCATGAGGCCTTGGCGAGCGAGTCGCCGACTCCGAACGCAGACAGCAGGATGAAACGGTCGACGCCTGAGATCTTCGCGGACTCGATGACCGCGCGGACCATGTCGGTGATCAGCGTCGGGGTTTCGCTGGCGCTCTTCACCCCCAGCGTGCTGACGATCGCGTCGTGGCCCTGAGCCGCCTTCGCGATCACGGCGGCGTCGGTGACGTCACCGGCAACGATTTCAGCGCGCGGGTCGACGGAGGAGTCGGCCCGTCGAACAAGGGCAGTGACCTGGTGTCCCTCATCGAGCGCCTTCTTGACGAACAGGACACCGGTGCGCCCGGTTGCTCCAAGGACAAGAAAATTCACGATACTTCCCTCTCTGATCAAGGACGAATGGGCGTGCCGGTGTTGCGGCGGAGCGACGGGGCTCGATTCCCGCCCATCGTGTGGCGGAGCCGCTCAGACCTTTGCTGGTGACCGCCTGTCCATCGTCTGAATACCATCAGGATTATTTACAATCTAGTCAGTAGAACTGACTATGTCAAACCGGAGTCGGGAGCCCTGCCTGGCGCCGACGGCGCTAGCATTCGGGGCTGGAAGGTACGCCGGGGCGACGGCTCGGCGGCTTGATGAGCTCGCCATTCCTCGTCCACGACGCTCCCGTTCCGCAGCCCGCCTGATCTCGCGGGGGTTCCGCACGCGCCACCTGGCCCTCGGCGGCCTCGCACCCGCCGCTGTTGCCATCAGTTCGGATGTATGACTATTATAGTCATGAAAGCTGACC
Source organism: Streptacidiphilus jeojiense (assembly GCF_000719095.1). Lineage (GTDB taxonomy): Bacteria > Actinomycetota > Actinomycetes > Streptomycetales > Streptomycetaceae > Streptacidiphilus > Streptacidiphilus jeojiensis. Next base: position 9,440 of record NZ_JOEH01000060.1, read on the forward strand.
ACTTTGGATGGCGGCTCCGATGATGGAGCGGGCGGTGCGACCCAACGACTGCCCACATCCAGCAAGACCGGGAGATAAGGACCAAAACTCATGATTTTGATCACCGGAGCCACCGGCACTGTCGGTTCGGAAGTCATCAAAGCCCTGCTTCCCGCCCAGGCCGGTCACCTGCGGGTCCTCACCCGCGATCCTGGCGCGGTCTTCCCCGACGGCGCCCGGAAGGTCGTCGCCGATCTCGGCGACAGCGATCTGGCACCCGTGCTGGACGGTGTGCACGCGGTCTTCTCGATAACCCATGGGCTCGACATCGCCGCACACGATCAGCGGCTCGTGACTGCGGCGCAGCGAGCGGGCGTGGAGCGTGTCGTCAAGCTTTCCGTGCGCAACGTCGGACACGACGGCACCGACCCGATCACCACCTTGCACCGGGCCGGCGAGGAGGCGATCCGGGACAGCGGCCTCGCCTGGACGTTCCTGCGTCCCACCGCGTTCATGTCCAATGCGCTCAACTGGGCGGGAATGATCGCGGCCGATCAGGTCGTGTACGCGCCGTTCGCCGCCGGACGGGCCGCTGTCGTCGACCCGGCGGACATCGCCGCGGTCGCCGCGGCCTGCCTCACCCAGGACGGCCACTTCCACCGCGTCTACGAGCTCACCGGCCCCGAACCGCTCAGCCCCGCCGACCAGGTGGCCCTCCTGGGCGAGGTGCTGTGGCGCGACCTGCGCTACGTCGAAGCCGACCCGGCCGGCATGGTCGCGCAGATGGTGTCCTACGGCATGCCTGAGGAGCAGGCGCAGGCCGTCACCGAGCTGTTCCGCTCCACCATGGAGCCGTACAACTCCGAGCCGACAGGCGATGTCACCGCAGTCACCGGCCGCGCGGCACGCAGCTTCACCGACTGGGCCAAAGCCCACCGCGACGCGTTTCCCATCCCCGAAGCCGTTCCGGTCGCCGCAACCAACGGGGAGTCACGATGAGCGCCTCCGGGACCCCCGTCGACACCCACGAGATGGTTCTGATCCACCGCGTCCTGCGGCGGGAGTTCGGCCAGCTGCCCCGGTTGTTCCGCTCCGCGGCCGATGATCGGGCCCGGTCCAAGGTCATCGGCGCGCATGCCCGCGAGATGTTGGACTTCCTCCACACGCACCACACCGGCGAGGACGAACTGCTCTTTCCGTTGCTGCGTGAGCGAGCTGTGCTCGACCCGCAGCTGATGGACCGGATGGATGCCCAGCACATGCAGGTCGACGACGCTGTCAGGGCTCTGGAGGCGGAACTGCCGGCGTGGACCGCGAGCGCTGACGCCGCCGTCGGCGAGCGGATGGCGACCCGCGTCGAAGCCACGATGCCGACACTGATCGCCCACCTGGCCGAGGAGGAGCAGCAACTGCTCCCGATCGTCTCGGTCACGGTGACGCAAAGCGAATGGGACGCGCTCGCCAAGCACGGCATGAGCGCGATTCCGCTCACCCGGCGGCTGGTCATCCTCGGCCACATCACCGAAGAGGCCAGTGACGCGGAACGGCAGAGGTTCATGCAGGTCGTGCCGGCCCCAGCCCGTCTGGCCTACAAGCTGATCGGCCACCGCCAGTTCACCCGCGAAACCACCGCAATCCGCGGCTGACCGCCGCGACCCGGCGGGAGTGCCAACGGTCACGTCTGCTGGCGTGGTGTATTGACGGCCAGTCGGTGATCTGGTTGTGAGGTTAGGCGGTGAGGGCGGTCGGGTCGGTGGTGTCGGTGGGTTGT
>NZ_JOEH01000061.1 GCF_000719095.1 Streptacidiphilus jeojiense
CATGACACAGCCCAAGCCCCACCGGGCACTCCTGGATGACGGACAGCCCCACGAACGAGCGACGCCAAACCATCAAGAACGGGACTTAACGCCCTCTGAGATCAGCGAAGGGTGCGAAGTCCGTTCCCGCCGATGGCGTTCGAGCAGCTCCGGGGCGGGGTGGAGCAGAAATGGCAGGATCAGGCGGTCGGGTTCGGCCAGATTGAGCGCAGTCTCGAGTGCAGCAGTGCCTGCATCGTGTTCGCCGAGGGCCTCGCGCGCCATCGCCTCCAAGAGGAAGGTCTGCACCTGCCACACCTGCAGGTTGGGGCCGACTGATGTGCCGTCGAGCACGGGTGCGAGCGCGGCCACCGCGCCCTCGGCGTCACCTTGGGCGAGTCGCAGCACCGCCGAGGCCTGGCACATCGCTGTGGCGTCATGCTGGGTGCTCTCGGCTGCAGCCAAGGCCTGATCCGCGCGACGGGTGTCCCCCAGCCGCACCAGTGTCTGGGTATGCAGCGATCGCGTACGGGCCGTGAGCGGGTGGTGGGCCACCAGCCGCTCACCGAGTGCCGCTCCGGCGCAGAAGGCGCTCAGTGCCTCATGGTGCCGGCCACGTGCGAGTTCGTGCAGGCCGCGAGCGTAGTGGAGCAGCATGGCAACGGCCGGGTAGACCTCGTCGCGGGAAGAGGCCTCGGCCCGTTCGAGCCATGGCTCGGCCTCCTCGAGGCGTGCCTGCCAGAGCATCGGCACGGCCAGCGCAACGCACGGGATGGCGATGATCGGCTTCTGGGACCAGCCATGCTGCTCGGCCAGCCGGAGGGCCCGATGACTGCGCTCCGGCACCAGTTCCAGCGACCAGAGGTGTGCGACGAGTGCCGCGTGGGCAAGGCCGTTGAATTCGAGGTAGGGCCGCTCGAGCTGGCGCGCGAGGGAGATGCCCTGCGCCAGGTACCGCTCCGGTTCATCGACGCGCATCAGCCAGGACTCGGCGATGCCGAGGCTGACAAGCCCTAGCGCGCGCATGTCCGCGCGCAGCGGAACCCCGGGCAGCAGTGGGGTCTCGGGCGCAAGGAGGCGCTCGGCGCTCTCGAAGACAGCAGGGAGGTTGCCGCGGAGCCGAGCGAGGTTGAGCCGGAGGATGGCGAGCATGGCCTGGAGCGCGTGCCGGCGATCGTCCGGCAGCGAGGCCGAGCCGCCGTCTGCAATCGCCAGCAGTTCCTCAGCGCGGTCGGCGGCTCCACGGTTCAGGTAGTCGGCCGCAGCCACGGCAGCGAGTTGCGGGTCGCCCAGCGTGGCGTCGGCGGGGAACTCGGCAAGCAGCTCGTGCCCGGTGGACGCCTGGCCGTCGAGCTCGAGGGCGAACCAGTGGTCGGCCAGCAGCGTGCTCGCCAGTGCCCACTCCCCGCCGGCCTGAGCGTGGCGGATCGCCTCGACCGGCCGATCGTGCTTGACGTACCACTCGGCTGCCGTGCGGTGCAGGACGGGGAGCTCGTCCGGTTCGGTCCGGCGCAGTTCGAGGCGCAGAAGATCGGCGAAGAGGTGGTGGTAGCGGAACGAGGATCTCGCGGGATCTAGAGACACAGTGAACGCGCCCGAGTCTTCGAGGTCCTGCAGGATCCGCTCGCTGCCGACGTCGCCGGTCAAGGCATCGGCCAATGGCCCGTCGATACGCTCGAGGATCGAGGTGCGCAGCAGGAGCCGACGACCGTCGGCGGACTGTCGGCCCAGCACTTCGGCGAGGAGGTATTCGGCGACGGTCCGCTCACCGCCGGAGAACTCGATCGCGAAGCGCTCCGGTTCCGAATGCCGGGCAAGAAGGAGAGCGGCCAGACGAAGCCCGGCAGCCCAGCCCTCCGCGCGCTCGTGCAGCAGGTCGACAGCCGGCTGCGACAGCTGGATCCCGGCCGCGTCGAGTAGTGCCCGGGCCTCGCTCGGGGTGAAGCGGAGGTCGTCGGCGCGGATCTCGGTGACCTGGTCCTCGAGGCGCAGCCGGTGCAGGCCGAGCGACAGGTCGTGTCGGCTGGCGAGGATGAGGCGGAGCGCGCCGGTGCTGCGCTTCAAGAGAAGTGCGAGCTGGCGCAGCGTCTCCTCGGAGCGCACTTCGTGAAGGTCGTCGATGACCAGGTACGCCGGTCCATCGAGGGCTTCCAGATCCTCCGCCAAACGCTCGACGATTTCGAATCCGTCCAGGTCGGGGGCGGGCGTCAGCGCTCGCACGAGCCCTGAGCCGGGAACGGTGCCCCGGATCTCGTCGAGGACGGTGAGCCAGAAGCGCTGGGGGTCGTGGTCCTCGCGTTCCACCGACACCCAGGCGGTACGGTCGGCCAGCCCGGCCGCCTCAACCCATGACCGGAGCAGGACGGTCTTCCCGCTCCCGGCCGGCGCGACGACGATCGTGAGCAGACCCGCTCCGCCGAGTCGCTCGAACAGCGCCGGACGAGCGATCGTGCGCAGTTCTCCCTTGGGATGGACGGCAAATGTGCCGTGCACCGGAGGCAGCGAGGTCGCAGTCATGCTTCTGACCTCCTACCCAGAGAACGCCACACCATACGTTGAGTCGGGAGCCAGGCTAGCCATGGACGACGCGAGGTGCTCGTAGACGCGCTGCACGAGCGACCAGCCGGCGCGGAGCAGTCACAGGTCACGCAGTGCGCGCCGGAGCACCTTCCCGGTCGCGTTGCGAGGAAGTTGATCGACGAAGACGATGTCGCGCGGGACCTTGTAGCGGGCGAGATTGGTCCTGACGTACGCCTTGATCTCCTCCGCGTTGGGGGTTGCGCCGGGACTGGTGACGACGACGGCGCGCAGACGCGTGCCGAACTCCGGGTCCTCGACGCCGATGACAGCCACCTCCTGGACGTCAGCGCGCTCGGCGAGCAGGTTCTCGATCTCGAGCGGGTAGACGTTCTCGCCTCCGGAAACGATCATGTCGTCGTCGCGGCCGTCGATGTGCAGCAGTCCGTGGGCGTCGAGGTGGCCGATGTCGCCGGTGGTCATGTAGCCGTCGATGACCTGCTTGTGGCGGCCGTCGGTGTAGCCCTCGAACGGGATGGCACTGCGCACGAACACGCGGCCGGGCAGGTGGCTTTCGGTGATGCGCCGGTCCTGGTCGTCGAAGAGGGCGACCTGCGACGTCAGCGGCGGTCGGCCGACGGTACCGGGGGCGAGGCGCAGATCCTGCGGCTGGGCCACCGCGGCGATGCCGACCTCGGTGGATCCGTAGATGTTGTGCAGGACCGCGCCGAAGATGTCCTGGGTCCGGGCGGCGAGTTCCGGGGACAGCGCGGAGCCGGACACCGCGATGGTCTTCAGCGTGGTGAGGCCGTAGCGACGGATGACCTCCGGCCCCAGCTGGAGGATCCGTTGCAGCATGGTCGGGACGGCGACCAGCATGTCCGCGCGGTGTTCGGCCAGCAACCGCAGGGTGTTCTCCGGGTCGAAGCGGCGGGCGAGCACGATCTTGTTGCCCAGCGCGGTGCCGACGACCCAGTTGCTGAACCCGGTGGAATGAAAGACCGGGGACGCGATCAGTATCGTGCCGCGGCGCGGGAAGGGGATGCGGTCGACCAGTTGGACGCTGGCCAGCGGAGTCACCTTGGTGCGTGGCGCACCCTTGGGGAGCCCGGTAGTGCCGCTGGTGAGGATGGTGAACCCGCCCGGTCGCTCGGGTGGCGGAGGCAGCGTAGGATTTCCTGTGGCGATCAGGTTGTCCAGGACGCTGGCCCCCACCGGCACGGTGTGGCCCGCGTCCACCCAGGTGAGGATGCGTGGGAGCGAAGAGGGCAGGGCGTCCAGCAAGTCGTTGAACTCGCTGTCGTGCAGCATCGCCCGCACGTTCTCACGTGCAGCCACCTCGGCGAACTGCGGTTTGGCGAAGCCTGTGTTCATCAGGGCCAGCCGCAGCCCGGCACGGCCGGCCGCACTGATCGCCAGGATCAGGCCGCGGTGGTCGCGGGCCAGGACGCCGGCCACGGAGCCCGCCGTCAGTCCCATCGCGAGCAGGGCGTTGGCCAGGGCGTTCGACTGCTCGTCAAGCTCGCGGTAGGTCAGGACGCCGCGCTCGTCGGCCAGCGCCGGCGCGTCCGGAGCACGCCGGGCCACGGCCATGATCATCGATGCCGGGGGGCCGTAGACGTTGTTGTTCCGTGCCGCGCGAAGGGTCAGGTCCAACCTGGTCAGGTCGATGACCCCTGCCTGGTGCAGACGGACCACGGCGCGCGCGGACCTGGCCGCGTTGTGCAGGCGGGTGGTGAGCGGATCGGACGTCGAAGGCATGGGTGGATACCTTTCGGGTCATGAAAAATCGAGGGGAGGTCATCTGCTCTTGCGCATGATGCGGCGGCATCGGCGTTCCAGCAGGACGACGGCGAGGCCGAAGTACCGGAACTGCGGGTTGGTGGTCTGCTTGTGGTGGTAGCGGTAGTAGATCTGCTGGCAGATGGCGGCCAGTCGGAACAGGCCGAAGACCTCGTAGAAGGCCCACTCGCGTTCGGTCAGGCCGATGCCCGTGCGGGCGCAGTAGTGGTCGACGACCTCGCGCCGGGTGAGCATGCCGGGGGTATGGGTGGGCTGTCGGCGGAAGATCTTGAACGCCGGACCGTCGTCCCGCTGGACCCAGTAGGCGAGCGCCCCGCCCAGTTCCATCAGCGGATCACCGATGGTCGCCATCTCCCAGTCGAGCAGTCCGATGGGGCGGGTGGGATCGGTACGGTCCAGGACGAGGTTGTCGAAACGGAAATCGTTGTGGACGGGCACAGCTGCGCGGTCCGCGGGCTGGTTCTCGTCCAGCCAGGACATCACCGCCTCGAACGAGCTGACGTTCCGCGTCCTGGCCTGGCGGTACCGGTTGGACCAGCCAGTGATTTGGCGGCCGACGTAGCCGGGCCCTTGGACATCCACGTCAGTCCGGCCGCTTGGGGATCGACGGAGTGCAGTTGTACCAGCACGTCGAGGGCGTTGACGCAGAGCGCGCGGACCCGCTCCGGTGCCAGGTCGACTTCTGGCGGCAGCTCTTTGCGGGAGATGAGGCCGTCCAGGCGCTCCATCAGATAGAAGGGGGTGCCGATGACGTCCTCGTCCTCGCACAGGGCGACCGTGGCCGGTGCGTAGTCGAAGTGCGGTCGCAGGGCAGTCTGGACGCGGTATTCGCGCGCCATGTCGTGCGCCCCTTCGGCTCGCCGCCCGCCGGGTGGCCGCCGCAGGATCAGGTCCCGGTCCGGATACTCCAGCAGATAGGTCAGGTTCGACGCTCCACCGCGGAACTGACGCACCGCCGGGAGGGTGGACGGGGAGTCGTCCGCGAGGTGGGCGCGCAGCCACGCGGCCAGGGCGGCGACGTCGAAAGCGTCCTCGGCCCGCACACTGCTGGCCTCTGAGGGGGCGGACACGGAGTTCACGTCAGCCTCCTGACGACCGGGAGCGGGAGCCGTTTCATCAGGACCGCCAGGGGCGCCCAGGGCCAGCGCGGAACGTAGGCGACGCTCTTGCGCGCCTCGATGGCGCGCACCATGGCCGCCACGCCGGGCTCCGTGTCGACCATGAACCGGGTGCGCTCGGCCGCGGCGGCGTTCATCTCGGAGCGGATGTAGCCGGGGCAGATCAGCGAGACGTCGACCCCCGGAATGCGTTCCGCGCGCAGCCCCTCGGCGAGCGCGGCCACGCCCGCCTTGCTGGCAGCGTAGGTGGTCATCGACCGCCGCATGCCGCGCAGGGCGGCGAAGGAGGAGACGAGGACCAGGTGCCCGCGGTGCTGGGCGCGGAAGACGGCCAGCGCGTGCTCGCTCTGCGAGAGCGCGCCGAGGAAGGCCGGAGCTGGCGCCGGTGATCACGATCGTGCCCCTGGTCATCGCGCGGCCTGTTGCGCGTGCTTGGCCAGCTCCAGGCGGCCGACCAGGTCGAGGTGGACCTCGTCGGGTCCGTCGGCGAGCCGGATGGCGCGTGCGGTGGACCACGCCGCCGACAGCGGCAGGTCGTCGGACAGGCCGGCGCCGCCGTGGATCTGCATGGCGAAGTCGATGACTTCCTGCGCCATGGTGGGGACGTGGGCCTTGATCTGGCTGATCTCGCTGAGGGCGCCCATGGCTCCGACGGTGTCGAGCTTCCAGGCCGCGTTGAGCACGAGCAGCCGTGCCGCGTCGATCGCGATCCGCGCTTTCGCGATGCGCTCGCGGTTCCCGCCCAGGCGGGCTATCGGTCGTCCGAAAGCGGTGCGGTCCAGGCCCCGCCGGCACGCGGCCTCCAAGGCATTCTCGGCGAGTCCGATCAGGCGCATGCAGTGGTGGACGCGGCCGGGCCCGAGCCGCCCCTGGGCGATCTCGAAGGCCCGTCCCGGGCCGAGCACGATGCTGGTGGCGGGTACCCGCACGTTGGTGAACGAGACTTCGCCGTGCCCGAACGGCTCGTCGTAGCGGCCCATCGCGGGAAGCATCCGCTCCACGGTGACTCCTGGCGTGTCGACGGGAACCAGTGCCGTCGTGTGCCGCCTGTGCTTGTCGGCGTCGGGGAAGGTGAGCCCCATGAAGAGGATGACGGCGCAGTCGGGGTGACCGATGCCGGTGGTCCACCACTTGCGACCGTTCAGCACGACTTCATCACCGTCGAGGACCGCGGTGGCGGCCATGTTCGTCGCGTCGGACGACGCCACCTCCGGCTCGGTCATCCCGAACGCCGACCGGATGCGTCCGTCCAGCAGCGGATCGAGCCACCGGTCGCGCTGGGCCTGGTTCCCGTACTGGAGCAGTACCTCCATGTTCCCGGAGTCGGGTGCGTTGCAGTTGAACACATGCGGTGCCAGGAAGGAGCGGCCGGTCAGCTCGGCGATCGGCGCGTAGTCCGTGTTGGTCAGGCCCGCGCCGCCGTCGGTTCCGAACCGCGCGGCGTAGTCGCCGGCGTGGGCCGCGGGTAGGAACAGGTTCCACAGCCCCGCCTTGCGTGCCTCGGCCCGCAGCTCCGCGAGCAGCGGCAGCGGAACCCAGGGGTCGCCCTTGTTTTCACGCAGGGCGGCGACGTCGCGGTGGTACTGCGCCTCGATCGGGAGTATTCGCTCCTCGATGAAGCGGCCCACCCGCTCGGTCAGGTCGGCAGCGCGGGCGCTGGAAGTGAAGTCCATGTTTCTTGCCTTCAGTTCGTTTCGGTGGGAGCGATGCCCGGAACCGCGGTGATCGCCAGCGCCGATTCGTCGAGGCTGCCGAGAACCAAGGTGCCCCCGTGCTCCGCGACGCTGGTGACCATGGCGTACGCGGTCCCGTCCGTCTGCAGGTCGTGGATGATCGATCCTTCGAGATCGACGCCGACCACCCACGCGGTGCGCTTCGGCGCCGGCTTCAGCCGCTCGGGAAGTTGCCACACCATCCGCCGCAGCACCCCCGGGCGGGGCAGCAGGGCGTCGAGCAGCGGGTTGCGCGGTGAGGCGAGGGCGACCCAGATCAGTCCGTCACTGCCCAGGGCGATGTTGTCGGGGAAGCCGGGCAGGTTGTCGATCAGCGCCTCCTGTGTGCCTGCTTTCGGGCCGCGCAGCCAGTACCGGCTCAGCCGGTACGCTCCCGTTTCGGCGAAGACCAGCGCTTCGCGGTTGGGTGTGAAGGCAACGCCGTTCGCGAACTGCAGACCGTCGAGCAGGACGTCCACCGTGCCGTCAGGGGACAGGCGCAGCAGCCGTCCGGTGCCCGAGTGCTCCAACAGGTCGCCCATCCACTGCTCGAACGGCCAGCGGCGCGACGACGCGGTGAAGTAGGTCATCCCGTCGTCGGGATCCTGCACGACATTGCTCGCGAAGTTCAGCGGCTCCCCGTCGATACGGTCGACCAGGACCTCGATCGACCCGCCGGGGCCGCTCCAGCGCAGCAGCCCCCGATGGGCGTCGCAAACGAGCAGCGAACCGTCCGGCCCGGCATGCAACCCCAGTGGACGGCCTCCGGTGTTCGCCACCGCATCGACCGCGCCGGTGACGATGTCGACCCGGAGCACAGCCCCGTCCGCGGTCCCGGTGTAGACGGACCCGTCGGCGCCGAAGACGACGTCCTCGGGACCGTGACCGGGCAGTTCAACGCGCCGCAGGATATCCGCGGATGGCGATCCAGATCCTCGCCTTGCCCGCTGCGGTGCGGGTGGCGGGGACCAGCGAACCGGCTCCATCCGGGGAGCGGACCGAACAGTGTCCATCGCGTCTCCAGTCCGAGAGGATCTCTGCGACTATGTGCATATGCAATGCTAGAGACGGGTGAAAGCCCAATGAATAGGCATTCGACCCGCCGAGGATGTGCCTGTGCACATTCCGGTGAAGCGGAGGGCGGCATCGCATGGAGTTGAGACCCGGCGCGCCCGAGATCCGACTCGACGCGCACCGACGCAGGATCGCGGCCCGCATCGCAGCGATCATCTCCGAGGTCGATCCGGAACTGAACGCGATCGCCGCCGACCTGGCCCAGCTGTACCGGCAGCGCATCCCCAGGTACGACCAGGTCGATGCCAACTCGATCGAGCACAATACGCACACCGTGCTGCGCATCGTCGTCGACCAGTTGCGCGGCGAGTCGGCCCGCGCAAGCACCGACGAACTGACCGCGCTCGCCCGCGGCTGGGCGGTCCAACGGATCCCCCTGGACCTGGTCGCCCACAGCATCCAGATCGGCGCGCGCAGGGTCTTCGAGCTCATCCGGCAGCGCGCCACCACCCAGAATCTGCCAGCCACTGTGATCGACGAAATGCAGGACCTCACCTGGGAGTGGGCAACAGCCTCCGCCACCGCCGTACACCTGGTACTGCAGGAGCAGGCCGTGGTCGGGGCCGCACACCGCGCCGACTTGCTACGCCGCCTTCTCGACGGCGCCCTTCCACCGACGGCGCTGGTCGCCGAAGCACGCAGCCAGCGACTCGATCCGGAGCACCCTTACCGAGTCGCCTGTACCGCTTGGGACGAGACGGCGGCGACCTCGGACCTACTGGCGGTCCTGCGTGCCCACGGAGCCACCACCAAGCTCCCGGTTGTCGACACCGTCATCGACCGGCACCTAGTCGCCCTACTCCCCCGGGCTCCAGGCCAGTTGTCGCACCCGGCACCCGTCGCTCTCGGCCCCGCGATGCCCCTCGGCGCCGCATCCACCTCCTATCGGCAGGCCCGGCGTGCTCTTGACCTCGCCACCCGCTTCGGCAGAAGCGGGCTCGTCGACCTCGCCGCACTGGGCCCCCTGCCCCTGCTCGGCGCGGCCGAGGACGCGGCAGACCTGCTCACCGAAAAGCACCTCGCCCCGCTACGCCGACACGGTTCCGCCGGCACGGAGATCATCGCCACTGTCGAGACGTACCTCGACTGCGACCGTCGCATCGACGACACCGCCGCCGCGCTCTACCTGCACCGCAACACCGTCCGCAACCGGCTCACCCGCTTCGCCGAACTGACCGGTCTGGACCTCGACCGCACCAACGACCTGATCGTCGCCTGGTGGCTGCTGAACCGGGAGCGGCAGCAGAGCAGCTGAGCGAAGAGTTCCCCTGAATGTGCATCTGCACATGCCAGCCGTGTCGTGCGCCTATGTATGCCGGAGTTGATCATTTCTAACATTGCAGATGCACATGACCCTCAAGTGAAAGGACCTCGGACATGTCCACGAGTCAGGAAGACAACGCCGGCGCCGACCTGGTGCTAGCCGAGCGGCACGGGGCCGTACTGCTGCTGACGCTCAACCGGCCGGACCGTCTCAACGCCTGGACCTTCGCACTTGAGGAACGCTATTTCCAGCTCCTGGACCAGGCCGAGGCAGACCCCGAGGTGCGGGCGGTCGTCGTCACCGGGGCGGGGCGCGGCTTCTGCGCCGGAGCCGACCTGTCGGACCTGCAGATGGTCAGCAGCCTCGACAAGACCGATGTTGAGCTTGCAGCTCCTGCCCGTCCTCGCGAGCGCCCACTCTCCATGCGCAAGCCATTGATCGCCGCGATCAACGGCGCAGCAGTCGGCCTTGGCCTGATCGAAGCGCTCTACTGCGATCTGCGCTTCAGCACCCCGGATGCGAAGCTGGGAACCGCGTTCGCCCAGCGTGGCCTGATCGCCGAATACGGCATCGCGTGGCTGCTGCCCCGCATGGTCGGCCAGAGCCGCGCACTGGACCTGCTGCTTTCCGGTCGTCTGATCCAGGGTCAGGAGGCCCTGGCGATGGGCCTGGTCAACCGAGTCGTGGAGCCCGAAGAGCTGGTGAAGGCGGCAATCGCTTACGCCGCCGACCTGGCCGCGCTCTCCTCCCCGAACTCGATGAGCCTGATCAAGGACCAGGTGTTCCGCGCCATGGACAGCGACCTGCCGAGCGCCATCGCCCACGCCGAAGGGCTCATGATCGAATCCTTCGTCCACCCTGACGCCGCCGAGGGTGTCATGGGTTTCCTGGAGCGCCGCCCGCCGAACTTCCAGCCGCTCGCTCTGACCTGAAACAGGGGCGTCGAGCTTCGAGGTGTCGCATCCAGCCTTCACCCGCGTGGGGGTCGGTCGGCGCGGACCAGGCCGGTCTCGTAGGCGATGATCACGGCGTGCACCCGGTCGCGGGCGCCGATGCGGGCCAGTACCCG
>NZ_JOEH01000062.1 GCF_000719095.1 Streptacidiphilus jeojiense
CGTCAGCCCACCACCCTGCGGATACCTCATACACCCGGCATACCGCGACAATCACACTCCGTCAGCCCCCAACGACATCACGCTTCCAAAGTCAGTAACGTCCCGTATCTGGTGTGCCGGGAAGTCTGGTCGGCGATCCATTTCGCGCGCCTCGGTGCGCCCCGGGAGAGGCACACGCCGTGACCACTACCCCCAAGCGGTCCGCCGCGCCCACCGCCGAACCCACCCCCTCGGGCAGGTCGCGGTGGCTGCACGCGCGCCCGGTGCTGCTGATCGCTTTCGCGTTCGCGGTGATGGCCGACCCGGTCTCCTCCGTCGCCTACGCCATCGAGGCAGCCCTTCGCGCCCTGCACGGCGACCTGGACCTGCTGCTGCCCACCATGGGCCTGGTCGTGGGCCTGATCGCCCTGGTCATCGTCAACTACCAGCAACTGGTCGCCCGCTACCCCCAAGGCGGCGGCGCGGCAGCCGCTGCCGGCGAAGCCTTCGGCGAGGCCTGGGCGTTCGTGCCGATCGGCGCACTGATCGTGGACTTCGTCCTCACCATCGCCATCAGCTCCGCCGCCGGGGCCTCCGCCATCATCGCCTACGCGCCCGCCGCCGCCCCCTGGCGCATCCCCCTGGCCCTGCTGCTCACCACCGCCGTAGCCGCACTGACCTGGTTCGGACACTTGGGACGGGCCATCTTCGCAGTCATGACCCTCGCGTTCATCGGCATCACCATCGCCGTACTCACCGGCGGCCTCACCGCACCCGTGCACCCCAGCGGCACCATCACCCACACCGCAGGCCACTGGGCCCCGATCGCAGTGGCTCTCGCCTTCCCTGTCGCCATGGCCCTGGCCACCGGCGTCGAAGCCCCCTCCTCCGCCATCGCCCAACTCGGCCAGCTCGACGACGCCGGACGCCGCCGCTTCGGCCAGATCACCCTGTGGCTCACCCTGATCCTGGTCGGCGGCATCACCCTGGGCCTGACCGCCGAAGCTGTCCACCTGCACATCGGCATCCCCGCCCCGGACAGCACCCAGATCGCCGACCTCGCCCAGCGCGCCGCACCCGGCGGCCTGTACGCCGTCTTCCAACTGGGCACCGCCCTGCTCCTGCTGTCCGCAGCGTCCTCCTCCTTCCAGGCCGGACCCGGACTGCTCAAGGCCCTGGCCCGCCACCACCGCCCCGGCGGCACCGACACCGGGATCCTGCCCGCCCTGTGGGGACGCACCAACCGGCACCACACCCCCTACTGGGGTGTCCTGCTGTTCCTCGCCATCTCCGCCCTCGTCATCACCGCCGCAGGCGGACAGGACCAACGCCTGGTCCTGTTCTACGCGGTCTCGGTCTTCATGTCCTTCCTGGCCGGACTCCTGGCCATGGCCCGCTTCTCCGGCCGCGAACGCCACTGGGGCCACCTGGCCGTCAACACCGTCGGCGCCCTCGCCGTCGCCTTCGTCCTCGCGGTCAACCTGCTCCGCGGCGAACCCGTCGCCTCCCTGGCCGCGGCAGTGGCCGTCGCCGGCGTGCTGTACCGGATGTGGGTCAAGGCCGGACGTCCCCGCGGCATCCGTGACGCCACCGCCGAAGGCGAAAGCTGACCGGCACAGTCCACAAGCTGTTCAGCGTGCCGCCACCAACGGCTCATACGCGAGGAACAGCGCGAAGGCCGTCGACCCGGACCTGCGACTCATGGACAAGGCCGCGGCGCCCCAGCGCCCATTGCGAGGGGCGGCGTTGCAGCACCGCCCCTCGGTCCGGTGTGGCCGGCCTCGGCCGGTGGGGCGGATCCCGGGTTCAGACTCCGATCAGGCTGTCGTGCGGCGAGCGGACGTAGACCGTCCAGGTCAGGACGGCGCACAGTGCGTAGAAGGCGATGAAGGCGCTGTAGGCAGCGTCGCCGGTGCCTGTCGACAGGAAGGACTGACGGAATGCGATCTGGACCAGGACGCCGCCGAAGGCGCCGACCGCTCCCGCGACACCGACCAGGGCGCTGGCCAGCCTTCGGGCCTGGAAGTTCTCCCGTTCCGGGTCAGCGCCCTCGTTCAGCTTGGTGAGGGCCCGGGCGTGGAAGATCGCCGGGATCATCTTGTACACCGCTCCGTTCCCGATGCCGGTCAAGGCGAACAGCACGGTGAACGCCGTCACGAACAGTGGAACCGACTTGGCATGGGAGGTCGCCAGGACGGCCCCGGACACCGCGGTCATGGCGACGAAGTTCCACGAGGTCACCGTCGAACCACGGAAGCGGTCGGCCAGTGCTCCGCCGACCGGACGGATCAGCGATCCGACGAAGGCCCCCAGCCAGACCACGTAGATCGGGTGCGCGACACCTGAGGCAGCCAGGACCTGGCCGAAGGCGAAGCCGAAGCCGATGAACGAGCCGAAGGTGCCGATGTAGAGGAAGGAGATGATCCAGGTGTGCCGGTGGCGGGCGACCTCGCGCAAGGCGCCGGAGTCGTTGGTCGCTTCGGTGAGATTGTCCATCCGCATCCACGCCGTTGCGGTGACCGCGAGGACCAGCGGGATGTAGATGTACAGCAGGACGCGTGGATCGGTGGCTGCGCCGAAGACGGCGATGATTACCGCGCCGACGATCTGTACGGTGGCGACGCCGATGTTGCCGCCACCGGCGTTGAGTCCCAGCGCGCGGCCCTTGAGCCGTTGCGGGTAGAAGTTGTTGATGTTGGCCATCGAGGAGGCGAAGTTGCCGCCGCCGACCCCGGCGAGTGCGGTGACGACCAGAAGGGTGTTCAGGGACACTCCTGGCTTGAGCAGGACGAGTGCGAGGACCGAAGGGATCAGCAGCAGCCCTGCGGAGATGACCGTCCAGTTGCGGCCGCCGAATTTGGCGATCGCAAAGGTGTAGGGCAGTCGTACGAACGAGCCCAGCGCTGCCGGCGTGGTCGTCAGCAGGAACTTGTCGCTCACGCTGAAGCCGTAGGTCTTCTGGGGCATGAACAGCACCAGGACCGACCAGATGGTCCACACCGAGAACCCGATGTGCTCAGAGAGGATCGAGAAGACCAGGTTGCGGCGCGCGGTCCGGGAACCGACCGCCTCCCAGAACTGCTGGTCCTCCGGCAGCCAGCGGTCGATCCACCGATGCGGTCGACGTTGCAGAAGCTCGTCATCGGACGCCTTGGGGGGCAGCAGTCCGGTTGTGGTCGCGTTCGTGTCGATTGCCACGGGGAGTCCTTTCGCCAGGCGGCCGAATGCCTTCCGGAACCTGCACGCTAGGCGGATCGTGTTAACCGGCCGCCATCCCCCACCACCCGGCCCGTAACGAGGTCCTGACACGGCCGACGGGCCACTGTGAGGTGGAGAGAAATCACTGGAGCGCCTGTCGTTCATCGCGGCGGCCAAGCGCCTGAGGCTGCCGTTGGCGGAGATCGCTGAACTCCTGGCTGTGTGAAACTCCGGCAGCTGCGCGCAGGTCCGAGGAACGCGAAGGTCATGACCGCAAAGATCGCCCGCCCCAGGCGACCGAACCACGTCGCGCCAACGCCCCAGCCGCGGCCTCCATCACACACTCCGGATGGGACTCGGCGCAGACGAAGCAGAGCGAGGAGCTCCAGCCATGGAGTCACTCTCGGCCCGTACAGCGCGGCTCTCCGCGCCCGTTCGAAGATTGCGAAGACCCGAACCGCGGGTCAGCGGATACTCGGGTGCTCTGGGGTGACCTCGACGAACGGGAGGTGGTCGAGGCCGATCCGGTAGAAGTCCTCGGGGGTCATCGGGTGGGCGACGACGGGCAGCCGGTGGCGGCCGACCTGGATCGTGACCTGCGGATTGTACTGGATGTCCCAGTACCACTGGGCTGTGGGCCCCAGTCCTGAGGCGAGGTGGTAGGCGCCGGTCTGCGTGTCGCGCCCGCTGACTTCCAGGACCACCTGGCGCGGCCGGCCGCATGTGCGGCGGACGGAAGTCCTGCCAGTCCAGACCCTCCTGGGTCAGGAACGCGAAGAGGTGCTTCAGGTCGTACCCGTAGGCGCTCAAGGTGTTCGGGGAGAACTCCCGGTCCCCGAGGTGGCTCAGGACCGGCACACCGGGCCGACCGGCTCGCCGACGTCGTCGAGCAGTCGGACCCGGGGGACGATGCCGCCTTCCCCGTTCCTTGACGACCTTCACTCCGGCTCCTCGTCATCCATGCCTAGCGATAGCAGGGCGACCTACGAGGAACGGACGGCCTGCGGCGCAGTTTCTCCGAAGTGACATCGGCTCAGTGTCCAGATAAGAACCCCTTGGGCCGCTACCTGTTCAACATCAAGGCCAGCAGCTTCGGCCAGGGCCTGCGCCCCTTCCGCGACCCCGACGCCGCTGGGGACGGCGAGGAAGAGGCCTGACATCCCGGGCGTATCCGGGACGTCAGGCCGTTTCATTCGCTGCTTGCTACCGGGCCCTGGGGCCGGGGGCGGGCGGGGTACGCGGTCGCAGGCGCTCTCCCTGCGGCCCGAACATGATCAGGTACTCGACCGCGCCGCCGGGGCCGGCGTTCGCTACCCCGTGGGGATTACGGGTGTCGAACTCGGCGACGTCCCCGGCACTCAGGACGAGGTCCTGGTCGCCGAGTGCGAGCCACAGCCGCCCGTACAGGACGCACAGCCATTCCCAGCCGTCGTGGGAGACCTGCCGGGGCCGCGCGGGCGGCTCCTGGACGGCGGGTAGGACGTGTTTGTGGGCGTGCAGGCCCCCGACGTACCGGGTCAGTGGCAGCACCGCCTTGTCGTCGCCGAAACGCTGGAGCGCGGAGGTGCGGGGCGCGGCGGCGGGAGCGGTGCCGGCCAGCTCGTCCAGGGAGACGCCGTACTCCTTCGCCAACTGCAGCACCACTTCCAGAGTGGGCTTGCGTCGGCTGGTCTCGATCCGCGACAGCGTGCTCGGGGAGATGCCGGTCGCGCAGCTGACGCCGGTGAGCGTGGAGCCGCGGTGTTCGCGTGCGGCCCGCAGCCGGGGGCCCATCGCCTCCAGCATGTTGGCCACGTCGTCGCCTGTCACCCGCTCTGCCCTCTTCCGGAGGTGCTGTTCGACCATCCCGTCCTGCAAGTTTGCCAGATTGGCAAGGGTAATCGCGGTGGACGGTCGCTGCGCCGCATGATCGATGCGTACCTGCATCCACCCGCGAGCCTAGGAGAAGCCCCATGCAGCCCGAGCCGTCCGCCGCACTCCGCCACCGCACCGTCGAGGCCCCTGCCGGGCGCCTGCACCTGGTCGAGCAGGGCACCGGCCCGCTGGTCCTGCTCGTGCACGGCTTCCCCGAGTCCTGGTACTCCTGGCGCCACCAGCTCCCCGCCCTCGCCGCGGTCGGCTACCGGGCGGTGGCGATCGACGTGCGCGGCTACGGCCGCTCCTCCAAGCCTGCGGAGACCGATGCCTACCGGATGCTGGACCTGGTGGAGGACAACGTCGCCCTCGTGCACGCCCTAGGCGAGGAGAACGCGGTGGTCGTCGGCCACGACTGGGGCTCCAACATCGCCGCCATCTCCGCCCTGCTCCACCCTGAGGTCTTCCGGGCCGTCGCCCTGCTGAGCGTCCCGTACGCGCCACCCGGCGGCCCCCGCCCCACCGACATCTTCGGCCAGATCGGCAGCCCCGAGCAGGAGTTCTACGTCTCCTACTTCCAGGAGCCCGGCCGCGCCGAGACAGAGATCGAGCCTGACGTGCGGGGCTGGCTCGCGGGCTTCTACGCCGCCCTGTCCGCCGACACCATGCCCGCCCAGGGCGAGCCCGACCCACACTTCGTCGCCCACGGCGGCCAGCTTCGTGACCGTTTTCCCGCCGGCATCCTCCCGGCCTGGCTGGCCGAGGACGACCTCGACGTTTACGCCGGAGAGTTCGAGCGCACGGGTCTGACGGGAGCCCTCAACCGCTACCGCAACGTGGACCGCGACTGGGAGGACCTCGCCCCCCACCGCGGAGCCCCGATCAAGCAGCCGGCCCTGTTCATCGGCGGCGCCCTGGACGCCTCCACCACCTGGATGTCCGACGCTATCGACGCCTTCCCCACCAGCCTCCCCGGCCTGACCGCCTCCCACCTCGTACAAGGGTGCGGCCACTGGATCCAGCAGGAACGCCCCGAGGAGATCAACCGTCTGCTGACCGGCTGGCTCAACACCCTCAGAGGTTGAACCGCCAGGCGCGACCGGGGCTTCTGCACACGGAGCAGTTCGGCCCGCATACCCGAGCGCAGCGGCTAGAGGGTGTCTGAGAAGTCGTCAGGGGGACTTGCCGAGCCGGTGGACGAGGAGGAACACAGTGGCGGCCCACACGGCGTTCTCCCAGCTGGCGCGCAGGTACTCGCAGTCCTTGGCGAGGCGGCGGTAGCGGCCCAGCCAGGCGAAACTGCGCTCCACCACCCATCTGCGTGGAGGTACCGCGAGGCGGGGAGTCGGCGGTGGGGGCTTGTCGTTGGGCGCCCAGTGTGTCGTGCTCCGCCATCGGACCGTTGGACCACGTCGATGGTCATCGCGACGGCCGCCTGGGCCCATTCGTGCAGTCGTTGTCCGCTGTAGCCCTGGTCGGCCCAGATGTGCCGTAAGCGGTCGTAGACCCGGCTGGCCATGGACAGGAGCACCATTGCGCCGTCGCGGTCGCCGACGTCGGCCGGGCTGACCACGACCGCCAAGACCAGCCCGAGGACGTCCACCAGCAGGTGGCGTTTGACGCCAAGGACCTTCTTGCCGCCGTCGCAGCCGTGTAGGCCGCCGCGTTCGGTGCCGTGCACGCTCTGACTGTCGATCACTGCTGGCGAGGGCTACGGATCACGGCCCTGCCGCATCCGCTCGCGCTCCCGCAGAACAGCAGCGATCTCCTGCCAACGGCCCTCCATTCGCCAGCGCCGCCAGTAGTGGTAAACCGCCTGCCACGGCGGCAGGTCATGCGGAAGCAGCCGCCAGGCGCACCTGGCCCTCAACCAGTACGAGATGCCGTTGACGATCTCCCGCCGAGGGTGGGCCACGGGGCAGCCACCGGTCTTGGGCACGGGATCAGCGGCTCCAGCACAGACGACTTCGCATCGGCCACATCCGTCGGGTAGCGCAGTCGCGACATGACACGCCTTTCTTTCCTCTCGACGCCGCTTGCCCCTGACGACTTCTCAGACACCCTCTACGGCCGGGTGCTGCGTGATTCTCACGATTATCCACAGCCTACTTGAGTTGCCAAAATGCGGGTATGAATTCAGCAATATTCGTCGCCAATAGAGTTGAGGACCACTCGCAGCAGGGCTACTGCTCTCCGGACAGGGGATGCACTGTCGAGACAGGCTCTCTAAATCATCGCCAGCAGGTCAGCGAAACTGATCCCCGAATGGAACACGCTGGCTCAATTCGAATGCTGAAGCGAGTTCCCGACGCCCAATTCCAATGTTTCCACGTACAACTGATGAGCCATCACATGGCACCAGTAAACTAACAGAAGCATAAGTGGCACGACGAATACCCAACCGATAGCAGGATGGGCACGTCGCGCCTCTTACTGAGGTTGAAAGCGTGATGGCCGTGGGTGGCTGACGTTCCTTGATCCCTGCGGTACGACCGGAGCATGAAGTATGCACAGGGCGGTGGGCTGACCCCG
>NZ_JOEH01000063.1 GCF_000719095.1 Streptacidiphilus jeojiense
CGAGGCCTTCGCCAAGTCCAGTACCGGCCCGACCTCATCGACGGATGCCTCGCCGGCACCGGACTCACCATGACGACACCACGCCTACAACCTCAGTAGCGCCCTGGCCAGGCTTCGCCTCGGCCAGGGCGGGGTTCTTAACACGTTCTTGACGCCCGGGTGCGCGAACGGCGGGGCCGGCCGTCGGCAGTCCCGGGCCCCCTCCCTCAGACCTGCGGCGCACGAGGCCCGAGGAGGCCGTGCTCGGCAATCTCGGCACCAAGGCCCGTGCACGCTCGCCGCGAGAGCGGAGTGGGGTCGGGTCCCCGGTGTGGCCGGGGAGGATCAGGTCCTTCGGCGGCGGTAGGCGGTTGCCGCGGCGCGGTCGTTGCACTGGTCGCAGCAGTAGCGGCGGGTGCGGGCGCGGCTTCGGTCCACGAACGCGCAGGTGCAGGGGGCGGCTTGGCAGACGCCGAGGCGTGCGGTGCCGTGGCGGACCAGGTGAGCTGCCAGGGCGCCCAGCAGGCGGGCTCGGAGGGCGGCCAGGCCGTGCAGGCCTGTGCTCAGGACCCAGTGCGCACCGTCGTCGGTGGTGGCCAGTTGGGGCACGAGTGCGGCGTCGGACAGCAGTGGATTGAGCAGTGTTGAGGCCGAGGTGAGATCGGTGGCCGCGAAGAGCGGGGCGATGGAGTCGCGTAGCTCGCGCAGCGCGGGGAGGTCGGCCGGGGTCAACTCGTCGGCGAGGGCGTCCTGGCGGGCTTCGCGCAGGATGTGCTGGTATGCGCCGGTGTTGGTGAGTCGGTCGGGTGGCGCGGCCAGGGCGTAGACCGTGTTGACCAGTTCGACGGCCAGGTCCAGGTCCAGGTCTGGGTCGCTCTCACTCACCTTCGCGGTCACCTTTGAATCCCTTCTTCGTCAGTTGTGTCAGTCAGAATACTGCTTGCGCACGGATCGTCAGTAGTGTTCTATTTATAGAAACTGACGACCAGGAGGATGTTCCCGATGACCGCAGCAGTCGTGCACGGAGCGGCCCGTGGCCGTGCCCGCCGGGGGTTACCGCCCGTTGCGGTGGGCGCCGTGGTGTTGTGCGGCCAGGCCATGGCCTCGCTGGACACGGCGATCGTCAATGTGGGTGCCCCGCAGATCCAGCAGGACCTGCACCTGTCCGGAGCCGCTCTGCAGGCAGCGCTCTTCGGTTATGTCCTGGTCTATGCGGTGGGGATGGTCACCGGTGCGCGTCTGGGTACGCGGTGGGGCCCGGGGCGCACCTTCGTGTGGGGGATCGCGGTATTCACCACGGCCTCGCTGGCCTGCGGGCTGGCCCTCGATCCGGCGATGCTGATCGCCGCCCGCGCCGTGCAGGGCGCGGGCGCGGCCCTGCTGGTGCCGCAGGTGCTCTCCCTGCTGCAGTCCACATTCCAAGGTGAGGCGCGCCGCAGATCGCTGGCTCTGTACGCGACGGTGCTCGCCGTCGGTGTCGCGCTCGGACAGGTCCTGGGCGGCGCGCTGGTCAGCGCCGATCTCTTCGGCAGCGGTTGGCGTCCGATCTTCCTGGTGAACCTGCCCGTCGGCGTGGCCGTCCTGCTCGTCGCGGCCCGACGGATGCCGGCAGAGGCCGCCCGCGCGCATGCGGCTCTCGACGTGGCCGGAGCCGGCCTGCTGGCGGCATCGGTCCTGGCCCTGGTGCTGCCCCTGACGTTCGGTGCCGGTGCAGGCTGGCCCTGGTGGTGCTGGCCGGTTCTCGCCGCAGGGCCGGCTGGTCTGGCCGCTTTCCACCGCTACGAGCGGCGGCTGGCTGCAGTCGGCGGCCGGCCTCTCGTGCACCCGGACCTTCTGGGCCGGCGCGACGTGCGGCTTGGCCTGGCCGGTGCCTTTGTTCTGATGGCCTGCTACGGGGGACTGCTGTTCACCATCGCGCTGCACCTGCAGTACGACCTGCACGACAGCGCCCTGCGCTCAGGACTGACCTTCGCCTTCTACGCCTTCGGCTTCGCGGCCGCCTCGCAGACCTGGCCCCGCCTGCCTGCCTCCTGGCACCCGCATCTGCCTGGCGCAGCGCTCGCCCTGTTCGCCGGGGCCACGGCCGTACTCGCCTGGACCTGCCAGGGCGGTCGCTGGCCCTGGCCGGCCGATGCCCTCCTCGTCCTGGCCGGAGCCGGCCACGGCAGCGGCTTCGGCGCCCTGGTGCGCCGCATGGTCGAGCGCGCTCCCGCCGAACACGCCGCGTCGATCGGGGGTGTGCTCAGTACGGTGACCCAACTCGCCGTCGTCACCGGTATTGCGGCGCTGGGCACCCTGTATCTCGCGGTGCCCTCCATGGGTACCGCGCTGCCAGCCCTCACCCTGGTCCTACTGGTCTGCGCGGCCGCAACCGCTGTCACCGGAGCTGCCCTCCACGTCCTGGGAACCCGGCCCGCAGGCGCAGAGGTCACTCGACGCTGAAGGCCCGGCGCCCGGGCAGCCCTTGCGTGGGCTGAGCGGGCCGCCCTGGTCGAGTGCGGAGTCAACCCGCCCGGACGTCCTCCAGCGTCGCCTCGGTGATGCCGCGTTCGTACCTCAGCTGGGCGCGAACCTCGGGCAGCGCGTGCCCGGGAACCGGGTCCGGAGCTGGATGACCGCCGTTCCCTTGTGCTGGGTCTACTGGCGGGTTCGGTATGCGCGCATGGTCAGTGGCGCGAAGACGGCGACCAGTGCGGCGGAGGCCAGCAGCACCGTGCCGACCTGGCCGAGGGTGGCGGTGCCCGCCATCGCGTCGCGGGCCGCGGTGACCAGGTGGGTGACCGGGTTCGCCTCGACGACGGCGCGCAGCCAGCCGGGCATGGTCCGCGGGTCGACGAAGGTGTTGCTGGCCAGGGTCAGCGGGAACAGCACGACCATGGCCAGGCTCAGGATCGCGTTCGAGGAGCGCAGCACCAGCCCGAGCAGGGTGAACACCCAGGACAGGGCCAGTGCGAACACCACGACGAGGGCGACGGCCAGGAGCACCCCGGACACGCCGCCGCCGGGCCGGTAGCCCAGCGCCACCCCGAGCGCGATGACCAGGGTCGAGGCGAGGAGGTAGCGCAGGGTATCGCCGAGGAGCGCGCCGACGATGGGGGCGGGCCGCCAGATCGGCAGGGTGCGGAAGCGGTCGTAGACGCCCTTGGAGAGGTCGGTGTTGAGGTTGACGCCGGTGTACATCGTGGCCAGCAGCACCGCCATGACCAGGGTGCCGGGCAGCAGGAACTGCAGGTAGCGGTGCGGGGAGCCGGCCAGGGCGCCGCCGAACAGGTAGGTGAACAGCAGGGTGAAGATGATCGGCACCGCGATCACGTCGGACAGCTGCTCGGGGACGCGGCGGATCTTCAGCAGCGCGCGCCAGGCGAAGGTGAGTGCCGCCGAGGCGGGGCTGGGCGGTACCGGTCGGGTCCCGGGAGTGAAGGCGGGCGGTCCGGAGGTGGGCGCCGGTGTGGCCTGTGCCGGGGGTGCGAGGGTCATGCCACGTGCTCCTGTCCGGAGTCGGAGTGTGCGGTCAGCGCTAGGAACACCTCGTCCAGGCTGGGCCGACCCAGGCTGAAGCCGGCGACGCCAGTGCCGTCCCGGCAGAGGTCGGCCAGGGCGGTGGCGGCCTGGTGCGGAGTGCGGCCGGATACCGACAGGGCCGCCGGGTTGGCGTCCAGGTGCACGGGCAGTCCGAACACCCGCTCCAGCGTGCGGGCCGCCTCGGGTCGCTGCTCGGGGTGAGTAAGACGGATGTGCAGGGTGCTGCTGCCGACGGATTCCCTGAGCTGCCCCGGGGTGCCTTCGGCGATGACACGGCCGTGGTCGATGACCGCGATCCGGGCGGCCAACTGGTCCGCTTCGTCGAGGTACTGGGTGGTCAGCAGGATGGTGGTGCCCTGGTCCGCCAGTGCGCGCACGATGGCCCAGACCTGGGTGCGGCCGGCCGGGTCCAGACCAGTGGTGGGTTCGTCCAGGAAGATCAGGTCGGGTGCGGCGGTCAGGCTTCCGGCCAGGTCCAGTCGGCGGCGCATCCCGCCCGAATAGGTCTTCACCGGCCGGTCGGCGGCGTCGACCAGCCCGAACGCCTCGATCAGTTCCTGTGCCCGGGCCCTGGCGGCCCGGGGGCGGTGGCCCTGCAGGCGGCCCAGTATCCGCAGATTCTCACTACCTGTCAGGTCCTCGTCCACGGAGGCGAACTGGCCGGCCAGGCTGATCCGGGCGCGGACGGCGTCGGGTTCGCGGACCACGTCGTGGCCCAGGACCTGCGCGGCGCCGGCGTCCGGGCGCAGCAGGGTGGCGAGGATACGGAGCGTGGTGGTCTTGCCGGCCCCGTTCGGCCCCAGAAATCCGTAGACCGAGCCGGCGGGCACGGACAGGTCGACACCGTTCAGCGCCCGCGTCGGCCCGAAGGTCTTGGTCAGCGCGGCCGCGTGAACGGCAAGGTCGCAACTCGACTTCATGGCGGTTCCTCTCCTGGCGTGCTCGGTGTACGGGCTCCGGGGGCCACTAAGTCTTACGTCAATGTCCAAGTTACTCAGGTCCGCTATGGTTGACAACCGTGTCAGAGTTGCAGTCAGGACCACCGCCTTCACCGCGCCGACGCCGGGCCGACGCCCTGCGCAGCATCACCGCGATCCTCGACGCCGCCACCGAGACGCTGAACCGGCGCTCCGAGGCGACCATCGAGGACATCGCGAAAGCGGCCGGGATCAGCCGACAGACGGTCTACGCGCACTTCCCCTCGCGTGAAGCACTGCTGCAGGCGCTGATGGAGCGGGTTACCGAACAGGTGGTCACCGCCATCGACGCCGCCGACCTGGACACCGGACCTGCCGACGCTGCCCTGGTGCGACTGCTGGAGACAGGCTGGGTAGCGCTGGGCACCAATCCGTTCCTGCTGCACCTGACTCTGCCCCCGATTGACCCCGAGCAGGAGCGTGAGCGGCACGAACCGATCCTGGCCCGCCTGGAGCGGCTGGTCGTTCGCGGGCAGGAACAGGACGAGATCGACCCGCAACTCCCCGTGGCCTGGGTGCTCTCCGCCACCTTGGCGCTGGGTCATGCCGCGGGCGAGGAGGTCCGTGCGGGACGGATGACCCCCACCGAGGCGGTCCAGGTGCTCCGGACCAGCATCCCGCGCCTGGTCCGCCCGGGTCGCTGACCCCTTTCTGAGGGGGTGGCCGAGGCAGTGTCGACCGACAGCGTTCGTCGACGAGCGCTGACAGCACCGTGGATCTCGGGGAATCCGTGTCGCCGAGATTTGGCAGCCGGATGGGCTTGCCGGCGGGCCGCTACGGTGCTGTGGTCGTCAAGGACCTGGCCTTGCTGGGATCGCTGCTGGACCCCGCAGGCCGATGGGGCGGCCCGGGGGACACCTCGTCCTTGCTGCGAGATCCGCGACTGCTACGCCAAGCTGTTCGCCAGCAACCAGCCGGCTGGCCGTCGGCGAGTGGGTGTGTTCGATCAGGGGCACGTCACCGGCCGCGTCGACGGACCGCTGGACGCCGTCGCTGCCTTCCACGTTCGCGACGGCCTGATCGTCATGGTTCGCATGCACAAGTAATCCTTACGGCTATTTCCCATCTACGCTGCTGCATACGTACAATAGTAAGGATGCCTGACTGGTTCGGGTGGTCCGTGATAGGACGAACGCCACCGGCGGGACGAGAGGCCGACCCCGGCGTTGCCATAGGATGTGGGGCTGGTGGGCCAGGCGAGCGACGGAGCCGAGGGCGGCATGGACGACGGGCAACGGGTTGATCTAGGGGTGTCGTTGTTCATCCCATACCGGTACACCGAGGACCGGCTCTTCCGGGCGTTGCAGGATGCCGGGTTCGACGATTGGACGCTCGCCCAGTGCCGAGTCTTCCAGCGCGTCGCCCCGGACGGCTCGCGCCTCAAGGACCTCGCCGACCAGGCGCAGATGACCAAGCAAAGCGCCAGCGTGATGGTCGACCAGCTCGAAAACCTGGGCTACGTCCGCCGGCTCCCCGACCCCACGGACGGTCGTGCCCGACTGATCGTGATTGAGGAGCGCGGCAAGCGTGCCGTCGAGGTGGCCATGGCCACGCTTGACGAGATCTACGCGGAGTGGAAGACCTATCTTGGCACCCGCAACTTCACGTTGCTGCACCAGATTCTCGATCAACTTCGTGAGATCACCGACCCGTACGCCTGACAGTCTCGACCCGGCCGGACTTCATCAATGATCCTGACGATAGTCCGGGCGTGACGGGTGATTGCAACAAGGCGCGGTGCACCGTGGCTCCGGCGACCGCTATGGCGCCCGTGACGGGCGGCCAACCGGTTCCACGCTGCCCGACTCGCTGCAGGCCTGGGTCGTCCTACGGCACGAACGGAACCGGTATCTACCCCTGTCCGCTACGTCACCGGCCTCGGCGCCTTCATGCCGAGAGCAGCGCCTCAGCCACTGTGTCCGGGCTGGTCAGCATGGTCATGTGAGTGCCCGGTATCACCAGCGGGTCGACGCCGAGCCGCGCCGCGAACTCGGTGCCGGGCCGGGCCAGGGCGCTGTCGTCGGCGCATAGCACGTACGCCGCGTCCACTCCGATCTCCGTGACCGGCGGCAGGTCGAGGCTGCCGGTCATATAGCCGCCCGGCTGCGGCAGCAGCAGCCGGCTGACGAGTTCCTGGAGCGGTGCCGGTTCTCCGGGCATGAGCGCACTTTGAACCGCATCGAGGCCGAGTGGGACGGTGCCATCGGGGGTGGCCTTGATGGCCTGCCGGATTATCTCGCCGTACTGCTCGTTCTCGTCGAGCATCGAGGTGCCTCGCTCGGGAACCACCGCGCTGAAGTAGATCACCTTCGCGACGCGGCCCACCAGCCGGTGGGCGGCCCCGGTGGCCGGGTATCCGCCCCAGCTGTGGCAGGCCAGGACCACATCGGACAGGTCGCGGCGCTCGACCTCGCCCACCACGTAGTCCACAGCGTCGGCCAATTCGAGCCCTGCGGGCGAACCGTCGTACGACAGCCCGGGCAGAGTCAGCGCCAGAGCCGGATGACCGCGCTCGATCAGTGCGCGGGCTACTGGCTGCCAACTCCAGCCTCCCAGCCATGCGCCGGGAATCAGGACGAACGTCTGCATGCGCTTGCCGTCGGTCATATGTCAGACCTCTTCTCTTCTGGTCAAAGGCACGAACTGGGCGGCGTGGGAGCGGTGGAGAATCTGCGCCTCGCACGGCATGCCGTGTCGCGGAGGTCGGGACGCAGGCCGCAGCCGGCCGCCGCGGCCTGCTCAATCGCGTCCGTCGTCGTCCCTGCTCAGGGATCGTGCGCGGTCGCTATGCGGTGTGCTGCCTGCGGTCCCCGAACCAGGGGAGACGTGGAAGGCTCCGGGCGGGTCGGTGCGCTGGTAGGTGTGCGCGCAGTCCCTCCGATGAGTGCGGCTGGCAGTCGTTCGGCGCGCAACATGTCGTAGGAGGCGAATGACGAGGAGAACGCCTGGGTTGGCACTGGTTGCGTCCTGGGGAGTGGTGTACGGGTTTCCACCTGATCCGGGGGTTTGTCACCGGATCGGTTGGGAGCGCGCATAGTTGAACGGCCATCGGCTGAT
>NZ_JOEH01000064.1 GCF_000719095.1 Streptacidiphilus jeojiense
CTCGGCCGCACCACCGTCAGTCGGCGGCAGTGCCGTCAACGGGCGGTCCCTGCACCGGAACCTGAGGACGCATCCATGATCGAGATCCATCAGCTGGTCAAGCGGTACGGCGAGAAGACGGCCGTCGACGGTCTGGACTTCACCGTCCGGCCGGGCACGGTCACCGGTTTCCTGGGGCCCAACGGCGCGGGGAAGTCCACCACCATGCGCATGGTCGTCGGCCTGGACGCACCCAGTAGTGGCTCGGTGCAGGTCAACGGCCGCCGCTACGACCGGCACCCCGCCCCGCTGCAGGAGGTGGGCGTCCTGTTGGAGGCCAAGTCCATCCACCCGGGCCGCTCCGCCTTCAACCATCTCAACGCCCTGGCCCTGACCCACGGCATCCCGCGCCGCCGGGTCGAAGAGGTCATCGAGCTCACCGGTCTGACCCAGGTCGCCCGCAAGCGGGCCGGGGCCTTCTCGCTCGGCATGGGCCAACGGCTCGGCATCGCTGCGGCGCTGTTGGGCGATCCGCAGACGGTGATGCTGGACGAGCCGGTCAACGGCCTGGACCCGGAGGGCGTGCAGTGGATCCGCAACCTGCTGACCGGCCTGGCCGCGCAGGGGCGCACCGTTTTCGTCTCCTCGCACCTGATGAGCGAGATGGCGCAGACCGCCACCAACCTGATCGTGGTGGGACGCGGCAAACTGCTGGCCGACACCACGGTCGCCCGGTTCATCCAGGACGCCGGCGGACAGAGCGTCAAGGTCCTCACCCCGCAGGCGTCCCGGTTTCGGGACCTGCTGGCCGGACCCGGGGTGGAGGTCACCGGCGCCCCCGGCTCCGAGGAACTCACCGTCTCCGGGTTGACCGCCCGTCAGATCGGCACGCTGGCCTTCGAGCACGGGCTCCCCCTGTACGAGCTGACCACCCAGGCCGTCTCCCTGGAGGAGGCGTTCATGGCCATGACGGAGGACTCCGTCGAGTACCACGGCTCCACCACACCCCCCTCCAGCCCCGCCCCCGCGCTCGCCAGGAGCACCGCATGAGTACCGTGACCGCCCCTGCCCGCCCGGTCTACAAGGTGACCGGCCTGCGGGTGCTGCGCGCCGAGTGGGCCAAGACCTGGTCGCTGCGCTCCACCTGGATCACCCTGGGCGTGGCCCTGCTGCTCCTGGTCGTCGCCGGCCTGCTCGGAGCGGCCAACTACTCTCCCTCCGGCACCGGACGCGGCCCCGGCGCGGACGCCAAGGACGCCATCGGCGTCGCCCTGGGCGGCATCGGCTTCACCCAGCTGGCCATCGGCGTGCTCGGGGTGCTGATCGCCGGCGGCGAGTACTCGACCGGCATGATCCGCTCCACCCTGGCCGCCGTCCCCAGGCGGCTGCCGGTGCTCTGGTCCAAGGCCGCCGTCTTCGGTGTGGTGGCCCTGGTCGTCGCCACCGTCGGCGCCTTCGTCTCCTTCCTGGCCGGGGAGCACTTCCTCAGTGGCCAGGCGATCGCGCTGGATCTGTCCTCGTCCGGCGTGCTGCGCAGCCTGCTGGGGGCCGGCGTCTACCTGGCGCTGGTCGGCGTGCTCGGGGTGGCCCTGGGCGCGCTGGTGCGCTCGGTGGCCGGGGGCATCGGACTGCTGGTGGCCTCGCTGATGCTGCTGGACGTGCTGGCCGGCCTGCTGCCCAGCAGCCTGGGCAATGACATCAGCCCCTACCTGCCGGGAAACGCCGGCGGTTCGATCTACGCCCTGCACCAGGCCGGCAACACCCTCAGCCCCGGTGCGGGTCTGGCGGTCTTCGCCGGATGGGTGGCCCTGGCGCTCGCCGGCGCAGCCTGGCGGCTGAAGCGCTCCGACGCATAGGGAAGAGCACAGGACGCGCCCCCCGGCGCACGCTGTGGCCCCCACGGCCGACCTAGAGTGGGCCGTGGGGGCCCTTCGCGCAGGTGGAGGACGGGAACCCGGAGGAGCAGGTGTCCAGATCGTGAGCGTTGGCAGCCCACCGCCGCAGGCGGTGTTCCCGCCCGAGTTCGAGCAGATGTGGGGCAACCCGCTGGCCCGCCGGGCCGTGCGCCGGGTCCGGCGGATGCGCCGGGCGGTGCGGCGCAGGCCGCTGCTGCTGGACTCGGTGCTCGCCCTCGCGCTGCTCACGGCCGGTCTGATCGCCCCGGGCCGGACCTGGTACGACAAAGCCGCGGTGCAGGCTCCGACCGCGCTGGTGGTGCTGACCGTGCTGGGCCAGTCGGTACCGCTGGTGTGGCGGCGGCGCGCACCGCTGGCCGTGCTGGCGCTCGTGCTGGCCGCCTGCGTCGTGCAGTGGGCGTGCTGGGGCGAATCGCAGCGCAGCGTCGTCGGCCTGCTGGTCGCCATCTACTCGCTGGCCCGCTACGAGCGGCTGAACCGGCTGTTCTGGCCCGCGCCGTTCCTGCTGGCGGGCCTCTCGGTGTCCGCCTACCGGGTCAAGCCCTTCGAGCAGCAACCCCTGTACAGCCTGTTCTTCCTCTGCGCCACCTCCGTCGCCGCCGCCACCCTTGCCCTGGTGGTGCGGGCCCGCCAGGCACAGCTCGGTGCGCTGGCCGACCGCGCCCACCGGCTGGAGGTGGAACGCGAGCAGCGGGTGCAGCTGGCGACCCTGGCCGAACGCTCCCGCGTCTCGCGCGAGATGCACGACATCATCGGCCACAACCTGGCCGTCATCATCGGCCTCGCCGACGGGGCCAGCTATGCGGCCGCCAACGACCCCGCCCGCGGCGCCGAGGTGCTGCCCGTCATCGCCGGCACCGCCCGGCAGGCGCTGAGCGAACTGCGCCGCACCCTCAGCGCCCTGAGCGCGAGCGCCCTCCAACCGCCGGCCGCCGACGAACTGGCCCCGCAACCCGGACTGGCCGACCTCGCCGCACTGCTGGAGCGCATCCAGGCGGCCGGGCCGCGGATCTCGCACCGCACCGCCGGCGACCTGGACGCCCTGCCGCCCGGGGTCCAGCTCACCGTCTACCGCATCGTCCAGGAGGCACTGACCAACAGCCTCAAGCACGCCGGACCCGCGACCGGCGTGCAGGTCGTGCTACGCGTAGGCGACCAGCAGGTCGACGTGCGGGTCCAGGACACCGGCGGCCCGGACGGCGCACCCGTGCGATCCGGCGGCGACCAGGACGGGCGCGGACTGGTCGGCATCCACGAGCGCGCCGCCCTCGCCGGCGGAACCGCCCGCACCGGCCCCACCGGCGACGGCGGTTGGCTGGTCCACGCCGTCCTGCCGCTCGGCCCCGAACCGGCGGCCAAGACCCCACCCGCACCCGAGCCCGCGCACGGGCCCGCACCTGAGGAGGACCGGCCTTGACCACCGTGCTCATCGTCGACGACCAGCCGCTGCAGCGGCTCGGCTTCAGGATGCTGCTCGAGAACAACCCCGACACCAGCGTCGTCGGCCAGGCCGCCCACGGCGCCGAGGCCCTTCGGCTGGCCGCGGAACTGCGTCCGGACGTGGTACTCATGGACATCCGGATGCCCGGGATGGACGGCATCGAGGCCACCCGACGCATCGTCGCCTCCGGCGGCCGCACCAAGGTGCTCGTCCTGACCACCTTCGACCTGGACGCCTACGCCTACGGCGCACTCCGCGCCGGGGCCGGCGGCTTCCTGCTCAAGGACGCCCTGCCGGAAGAACTGCTGGCCGGCATCCGTGCCGTCGCCGCCGGAGACGCCGTGGTCGCCCCGGCACTGACCCGACGGCTGCTCGACACCTTCATGGAGCACGTCCCCGACCCCGAGGGAGCCGAACCGGGTGCACGCCGTGATCATCGCCTACGAGACCGGCCTGGTCCGCGCCGACCGACCCCCACGCGGGTGA
>NZ_JOEH01000065.1 GCF_000719095.1 Streptacidiphilus jeojiense
GTCCGCGGCGCCATCGGCGCCGTCGTCCTGGTCGACACCCGCCGCCTCGCCGACTGCTTCCCCGCCATCGACTACTTCGAAAACAGCGGACTCCCCTTCGTCGTCGCCCTCAACGCCTTCGACGGCAACCAGACCCACAACCCCGACGAAGTCCGCGAAGCCCTCCAACTCGGCCCCGACACCCCCGTCATCACCACCGACGCCCGCCGACGCGACAGCGCCAAATCCGCCCTCATCACCCTCGTCGAACACGCCCTACTCGCCCGACTCCGCTGAAACGCCTACCGGCAGGTGAGCATTCGCCGTAATGGGGTTCTTATGTCCCATTTATCGTCAGTAAGCGGACCCACCAGGGGTGTTTGGCCCGTACCGCGCGTACGTGCTGAAATTCCAGCGATCCGCGCAGATCAGTAGCACGTCAGAAATGGCCGCCCCGGCCGAGAGGTTGTTGTCGAGTGAGGCAGAAGCAGGCAGACCCAGGACCGCGGCAGGCCGAGTCCCAGCCCGTGGACGGCGGTGGCTCCAGCTGGGCCTTCCGCCACTGGCGCGTGCCCACCCGGCTGACCGCGATCGTGCTGGTCCCGGTGGTCACCGGACTGGTCTTCGCGGGACTGCGCGTGAAGGACCAGCTGGACCTCGCCAGCACGGCCGGGCAGAACGAGAAGGTCGCCGTCCTGGTCCGCGACGCCACCACGGTGGCCGAGGACATGCAGAACGAGCGCGACCTCGCGGTCATCCCGCAGATGCGGGGCATCCAGAACGACCCCAAGGTGCTGGCGGCACGCAAGCAGACCGACGCGGACATCGCGGTGATGGACGCCGACGCCGCGCAGGTCAAGCCCGACCTGCAGATCACCACCGACCTCAAGAACTTCCACGACCAGGCCGCCAAGAACCTGGCCACGCTCCGGGCCAAGGGCAACGACGTCCGGAGCACGACGTTCGACCCGGTCTCCACCGAGGTGGCGTACTCCAACATCTACCTGGGCCTGCTCGGGCTGGACAACGAACTCGCCTTCGGCGACAAGAACATCAACAGCCGCGGCCGTGAGCTCTTCGCGCTGAGCCTGGAGAAGGAGTCCACGGCCACCGAGCGCAACCTGGTCACCATCGCGCTGATGTACGACAAGATGCCGTCGCAGCTCGCCGACGCGATCCAGGTGGCCGCCCGGCTCACCCAGGTCAGCGAGGGGCAGGTGCTGCTCTCCGGTGTGCCCGCGGACCTCAAGCTCTACCAGCAGACCGTGATCGGCCAGGGCGTCTCGGCGGCCGAGAACACCCTGCTGGGCATGGCCGGCAAGTCCTCGCTCAAGTCGTCCGGGATCACCCCGGCGAGCTGGTACGCCCTGGCCAGCCAGAAGACCAGCGAGGAACGCAAGGTCGAGACGACCATCACCGACCAGGTCGTCGCCGATGCCCACCAGGCCAAGCAGGACGCCAACCAGCAGGCCATCACCATCAGCGCCGAGGCGCTGGCGCTGGTCCTGATCGCCGGCGCGCTGGCCTACCTGATGGGCCGCTCGATGGTGCGCGGTATGCGCACCCTGCGCGACAGCGCCATCGACATCGCCTCCGAGCGGCTGCCGGACCTGGTCCGCAAGCTCTCCAAGACCGACCCCGAGCGCGTCGACACCACCGTCCGGCCGATCCCGCTGAGCGGCCGCGACGAGATCGGCGACGTCGCCCGGGCTTTCGACGACGTCCACCGCGAGGCCATCCGACTGGCCTCCGAGCAGGCCATGCTCCGCGGCAACGTCAACGCGATCTTCACCAACCTGTCGCGCCGCTCCCAGAGCCTGATCGAGCGTCAGTTGTCGCTGATCACCGACCTGGAGAACAACGAGGCCGACCCGGACCAGCTGGAGAACCTGTTCAAGCTGGACCACCTGGCCACTCGTATGCGCCGCAACGGCGAGAACCTGCTGGTCCTCGCGGGCGAGTCGGCCGGACGCGAGTGGAGCGACCCGATCCCGCTGGTGGACGTGCTCCGCGCGGCCGCCTCCGAGGTGGAGCAGTACGAGCGCATCGAGCTCAGCGGCATACCCGAGACCGACGTCATCGGCCCGGCCGTGACCGACCTGGTGCACCTGCTCGCCGAGCTGCTGGAGAACGCCACCACCTTCTCCAGCCCGCAGACCCGGGTGAAGGTCACCGCCACCCGGCTGCCGGACCAGCGGGTGCTGGTCGAGATCCACGACAAGGGCATCGGCCTCACCGCCGCCGACTTCGCCGAGATCAACGCCAAGCTGGCCGACCCGCCCACGGTCGACGCCTCGGTCTCCCGCCAGATGGGCCTGTTCGTGGTCGGCCGGCTGGCCGAGCGCCACGCCATCAGGGTCCAGCTGCGCCCGTCCGGCGAGTCCGCCGGAACCACCTCGCTGGTCATGGTCCCGGACCACCTCACCCAGCTGCCCCGGGCCGCCGAGCCCGAGGAGCAGTTCACCGTCTCCCGGATCTACGGCGAGCCCGAGGCCGGTCCGTACGCCGAGACCGACCAGCGCACCGCCAGCGAACTGGGCTTCGACGACAGCCGCTACGACCGCCCCGCCGTGGGCGCTCCGGGCGCCGGCGCCCCCGACCTGATGCAGCGCACCATGCGGCTCGGCCAGCGGCGCGAGCAGGCGGCGCTGGAGGGCCCGGCCGAGGGCGCACCGGCCGCGCAGCAGCCCCAGCAGCCGACCGCCCCGCAGCAGCCGGCCGCCCAGCAGCCCGGCCCCGCGCCGCAGCCCGCGGGGGCGTACGAGCCCTACCCGGACTCCTACGTCCCCGAGTTCGACGGCTTCGACTCCCGGCCGGCCGCGGCCTCCTACCCGGCGCCGGACGCCGGCTACGAGGCCGGCAGCTACACCGCCGCCGACTTCGACTCGTACGGCCCCGGGAACGGCGCCGTGAACGGCCAGCAGTACCAGCCGGAACCGTCGTACGACACCTCGCAGTTCAGCACCGCCCAGTACGGCCAGGACCCGTACGTCCCCGAGCAGTACCCGGCGTACCAGCAGGACCAGTACGGTCACCAGCAGTACCCTGACAACCCGTCCGAGACCCAGTACGGGCACCCGTACTACTCGGAGACCCCGCAACCCGCCCCAGCACCTGCCCCCGAGGCGCCCGTGGCCCCCCTTCCCCCCACGTCCCGTCCAGACACAGCCCGCCCGGCAGCGGCCAACGCACCGGCGGCCCTGCCCCAGCGACCCACCTCCCCGGTTCCGTCCCCCTCGGCCAACCCCGCGAACGGCGCGCTTCCCACCCGCCGTCCGGGCCAGGCCCTGGGCGGCGGCCGGGCGATCGGCGACCGCGAGGCCGGCGAACGCCCCAACTGGTTCACCGGAGCCCGCGACGACGGCGAGCCGGGCGCACCGGCCATGCCCGGCGCCCCGCTGCCCCCGGTCACGCCCGCGGAGCCGGTCGCCGGGGGCACCACCCCGGCCGGCCTCCCGCGCCGCGTACCCCGCCAGAACCTGCTTCCCGGCAATGTCCAGGAGTCCAGCAGTGCAGCACCGGATGCCTCCCCGCAGCTGTCCCGTTCCCCCGAGGAGGTGCGCGGCCGGCTCACCAACCTGCGCCGCGGCATCCAGCAGGGACACAACGCAGGCGACACCCCTTCCCCCGACCAGCACGGGGCAGCCGGACTCTTCGGCGGCCCGAACCACCCGGAGCGTTAGATGAGCCAGATGTCCCAGGCGGCACAGAACCTCAACTGGTTGATCACCAACTTCGTGGACAACACCCCCGGGGTGTCGCACACGGTGGTGGTCTCCGCCGACGGCCTCCTGCTCGCGATGTCCGAGGGCTTCACCGTCGTCGAGATGGAACGCGGCTTCCTGTTCATCATGGCCGTCTCCGACGGATCCTCCCTCGCCGTCCTCGCCTCCCCCGACAGCGACATCGGCCTGGTCGGCTACGAGATGGCCCTCCTCGTCGACCG
>NZ_JOEH01000066.1 GCF_000719095.1 Streptacidiphilus jeojiense
GACCAGCTGATGGATCTCGATCATGGATGCGTCCTCAGGTTCCGGTGCAGGGACCGCCCGTTGACGGCACTGCCGCCGACTGACGGTGGTGCGGCCGAGGTCCTGCCGTCGGCCGCACCACCACCGTAGGTTCGGGCCAGGGGCCGACCACCGGTACCGCGGGCGGAACCGCAGCCGGCGGGCGGTACCCCGGTACCGCACCGCCTCCGCCGCGAGGAGGACACAGGCCGGGGTCGCTCCGTCAATTGACGGCGGCCGTGGAAAACTGGCTCTTCGGCACTTTCCGTGATCAGGATTGGCGTGGGGTAGCCCTCTCCGGTGAAAGATCTTGCTGCTGAGGTGCTGTCAATCTTGTTCCCCTGCCTGGCCCGGGTGACTGTTGATGCGGTTCGTCGGGTGGGTGCCGCCGTCAGGATCTCGGCCAGGTGCACAGCACCGGGTTCGGCCTGTCCGGCCTGCGGTGCCCGCTCTACCCGAGTCCACAGCCGCTACCTGCGCCGACTAGCCGATGCGCCTGCCGGAGCCCAGGCCACCGCGATCGACCTGCTGGTCCGCCGCTTCTTCTGCGACAACGACGACTGCCCCAAGCGCACCTTCGCCGAGCAGGTCGACCAGCTCACCTTCCGCCACGGCCGCCGGACGCTCACGTTGCAGCGGTTGCTGGAGCGCCTGGCCCTGGCGCTCGGCGGGCAGGGCGGGAGCCGCATGGCCGGGCACCTGCCGGTGGCCGTCAGCGGCACCACCCTGCTGCGCCAGGTCCACCGCCTGGACGTCCCCGACGCCGAGGCCGTGGAGGTGCTCGGCATCGACGAGTTCTCCTTCCGGCGCGGGCGGACCTTCGGCGCGATCCTGATCGACATGAAGACCCGCAAGCCGGTGGACGTGCTGCCGGACCACACCTCGCAGACCTTCGCCGCCTGGCTGCGCGAGCACCCCACGGTGACACTGGTCTGCCGCGACCGCGGCGGAGCCTTCGCCGACGGCGCCCAGCGCGGCCGGCCCGGGATCCCGCAGGTCGCAGACCGCTGGCACCTGCTCGACAACCTCGCCACCGCCGTCGAGAAAGCGCTGCGCCGCCACCGACGCTGCCTGCAACCACCACAACAACCAGCAGCAGCAGAACAGGATCCCGTCCCGGCTCCGGACTCCGACGCCCAAGAGCGTGTCCGGGACCGATGGGCCCAGGTCCAGACCCGGCGGCAACGAGGCCAGCAGATCCAGCTGATCAGCGACGAACTCGGCCTGGACCGCAAGACCGTCCGCCGCTACTACCACGCCGAGCACGTCGACGAGGTCCTGCGCACCCGCACCAGCCGCGCCAGTCGCCTGGACCCCTTCACGACCTACCTCACTGCCCGCTGGGAGGAAGGCTGCGACAACGCGCAGACGCTGCGCGACGAGATCGCGGTCCGGGGCTACCTCGGCGGCCGTAAGTCCGTGCGCCGCTTCCTGAACGCCCTCGCCCAGCGCCGCGGCCCCCTCCCCGCTGCCGAGCCGCCACTCAAGGTCAGCGACGTCGCGCGCACGATCATCGGCCGGTCCGAGAACCAGACCGAGACGGCACGTCAGAACCTCAAAGACCTCTGCGACCGATGCGAGCACACCCGGGAGACCACCCGGCTCGCCCGCCGCTTCGCCACCATGCTGCGGCGCCTCGACGGGCACCGCTTCACCCAGTGGCTGGCCGACGCCGACGCCAGCCAGGTCAAGGAGCTCCACACCTTCGCCGCCGGCATCCGCAAGGACCTCGCCGCCGTGACCGCCGGACTCACCACGCACTGGAACTCCGGCCCCGTGGAGGGCAACGTCACGAGAATCAAGCTCCTGAAGAGGCAGTCCTACGGCCGCGCCGGGTTTCCGCTCCTCCGCCGACGCATCCTGCTCGCAGACTGATCAACTACACCGGATCACGGAAAGTGCCGAAGAGCCAGAACTTCACGGCCATTGACAGTCAATCGGCAGGCTTAGGACTCAGATCAAAATGAGGTCTTCAGGCGTCGCCAGCAAATGATTGTGCAGCCGAGGGTCAGGAAGGCCTGGTGGATGTCGGCGCGAATCTCCCAGCGGATGCGCAGGCGGCGGAACCAGTGCAGGAGGGCGAAGGCGGCCTCCACGACCCAGCGGTTCTTGCCCAGGCCGCTGCCGTGCCCGGTTCCGCGGCGGGCGATGAGCGGGCGCATGCCCAGCTCACGGACCTGGCGACGGTAGATGTCATGGTCATAGCCCCGGTCGGCGTAGAGCACATCGGGGCGTTGGCGGGGTCGTCCGCGCTTGCCTCGAATCGGCGGCACGGCCTGGATCAGGGGCAGGAGTTGGGTGACGTCGTTGCGGTTGCCGCCTGTGACGGAGGCGGCCAGCGGAATGCCGTTGGCGTCGACGATGACGTGGTGCTTGCTGCCGGTCTTGCCCCGGTCCACCGGCGAGCGCCCGGTGTGCTCGCCGCCCTTCAAAGCCCGCAGGTGAGAGCCGTCGACCGAGGCGCGAGACAGGTCCAGCACGTCGCCGGCGCGTAGCTCGGCGAGCAGGAGTTCGTGCAGTTGTTGCCACACGCCCGCCTCGTTCCAGTCCCGCAGTCGCCGCCAGCAGGTCATCCCCGAGCCGAAGCCAAGCTCCTGCGGCAGGAACTCCCACCGGATCCCGGTGTACAGGACGAACAAGATCCCGCACATGACTTTGCGCTGATCAAGCCGCTTACGCCCCGGATACCGGAAGCGCCGCTCCACCACCGGCAGCAGCGGCTCGATCCGTTCCCACAGCCCGTCCTCGATCTCCCACGGCTTGCGCCTGACTGCTCCTGTTGTCGTCACAACCCCCAGCCCCTGTGAATGCAGGGGAAACACGGCATGACGCTTGGTAATTCCAGCGTCGCGGTGGGTTATACGTGCCGAAGGGCAGGGGTGGGCGGCAGCCCTTTAGCCACGCGGGCGGCCTCCCACCAGGCAAGGACGGTGCTGCGTTTGGTCTCGAAGGTTCCGTCGTGCTGGCTGAAGCCGCCCATGGGGGCGGGCAACCTGACCTGCTGTCCGCCGTATCGGCACAGGACGAGGTAGCGCGTGCCGACCCGGGTGCGTAGTTGCACGTCGGCCACGGATGCCCAGGGCACTACACGGTCGGCGCGCAGGAAGCGTCGCAGGGTGACCCCGCCAACGCCAAGTTCGGTACCGTCCCGCTCGAAGAGGGTCACCAGGACGGCACCGGTGCATGCGCCGATGAATCCTCCGAGCCGCCCAGGGGTGTTCCACCAGGGCGACGCGAAGAAGCACAGCGCCATGACCACTGTGACATTGACCAGCCCCTGCAGTCGCTGGGAGAGCGTGCGCCGGTAGGTCAGTTGTATGACCGAACCGTCACTGTGGGACCGGCTCTCGAACGTTCCATTCTTCGCTGTCACGGCAGTCAGTTTGATGCTTCAGAGGGCGTTAAGTCCGTTTTTGGTAGATGCCTCGTCCGGGTTGGGTGAGGACGCCTTGGCGGACGAGTCGGCCTAGGCGGCTTCGGGTGGTGCTCA
>NZ_JOEH01000067.1 GCF_000719095.1 Streptacidiphilus jeojiense
CCTCTACCTGGAGACCGCCCAGGGCCTGGTCCTGCTGGACACTCGGCTCCTGACCGGATGGGCCCTGGACCGGGCCGCGGCCGGCACACTGCTCACCGCCGAGCTCGAGCCCCTGCACACCTCAAGCGAAGAACAGGAGCAGGATGCCCTCTTCTGACCCCCGAGCGCAGGCCCGCGTCCTCGAGGGTATGCCCGGCACGGGCAGGAAAGCCCTGCTCAACTCCCTGGCCGCACTCGGCGCCCTGGTACTCGACGAGTACGCCACCAACGCCGGAACCGTCATGGACGACCACCCCCGTCACCGCGACCGGACAGCCGTCTGGCGAACTGGCTGCGCCAAGCGGGTGACAACGAGGCCGACCATCCGGTTGTCGGCCGCCCCACGCGAAACGCGTTGGCCTGTACCCGAGCCCATACGGGATGCTGCACCGGTGATCGAACGTGAGCCCGCAGCCCAACTGGTTCGAGAAGAGCTGGAACGCCTGCACAGGCTGGCCCCCGATGGCCCGTACAAGGTTCGCCTGGTCGTCACGCACGTTGAGGAGCACGAACTCGTTTGGATGGTCCACTACCAGTCCTAGGAGTACGTGCGAACCCGGAACTTCACGGCTGCAGTCGCAGGCAACGGGCCGTACCGGGTCGACCGGGTCGACGGAAGTCTGCACCGCATCGGAGTGGTGTCTGCTGGGACTGGCCAGTGGGCAGACGACTACAGGTCCCGCATCAGGGGGTTGCCCGTGCGCACCGCTGTCGATGATCTGCATGACGAGATTCGCCGGATCGGCGCGGACCGCGGTCGCATGGCGTGCGTTCGTGAGCTGCGCCGGCGCCTTCCTGCGCTGTCTCCTGTGGAGGCCCGTGAAGACCATCAGCCCTGCCTGAGCTCCGCGGATTTGCCGCGTTGGTGACAGTCATCCGAACTGGCAGCGGTGGGCCAGGTTCATGCCTGGCAGCCTCTGAACCAATAACTCGTAACGTCGCTGAACCCTGAGGTCAGCGTGCCGAACCTGGCCCAGG
Organism: Streptacidiphilus jeojiense; assembly: GCF_000719095.1. Classification (GTDB taxonomy): domain Bacteria; phylum Actinomycetota; class Actinomycetes; order Streptomycetales; family Streptomycetaceae; genus Streptacidiphilus; species Streptacidiphilus jeojiensis. Next base: position 1,018 of record NZ_JOEH01000067.1, read on the forward strand.
ACATCTCCGAGTCCGGTTATCCGCTTCTGGACCAGAGGTCGGCCTGAATGACTGGTCGGGGTCTCTGGCAAGATCGCCCGTATGAGATTTCGCCGCCTCCACCTGCGCGCGGGCAGGGACGGCGGTCCGCTCGTAGGGCCGCCGACAGAGCTGCCGGACGAAGCGTCCGATGACATTACGGCTGACTACCCCGAGATCGAACACGGTGCCGATGGGCGGGTAACCCCCGAGTCGTTGGCATCGCTTCGGGCAGCCGCGGAGCAGGGCCTGCCGGTAGACATGGCCAACTACGGAACGGCGCTGCACGCGGCGGGCGATCGGGCCGGGGCACTGCACTGGCTCACCAAGTCCTGGGAAGCCGGGAATGTCATTGCCGGCTTCAATCTCGGTACGCTGCACTGGACGGCCGGGAACCGGAACCAGGCGCGGCTCCTATGGGAGCAAGCCGCCGCCCACGGCGATGTCGACGCCATGCTCGGCCTGGTCAGGCTGGCCTTCGAGTGCGACGACCGGCCCACGATCGAACACTGGGTGCCACGCATCTACGCTCAGGACCAGGCCTTTCCGATCACCGCCGTCGGAGCCGCCTTCCGCGCGCGCGGCCACACCGCGGAGGCCCTACGCGCCTTCACCATCGCCGGGGACCTTGGAGACGCGTACGCCATGGAGTACCGGGCGGAGATCCTCGAAGCCCAGGGAGAGCACCAGCAGGCCCACGCCCTTCGGGCTCGCGCGGCCGAGGCCGAGCACCTGTACTAGGCCAATTCCGTTGCTTTAGCTGGGCCCGGGGATTTCGGGGGTGCGGCGGCGTCCGCTGGTGCCGTGCCCAAATGGCAGGGGAAGGATTGCGCGGTGGTCATAGGGAGTCAGCGGAAGGCACAGGGATTTCCGCCGGGGTGGTGGCGGTGTTGTTGGTCGGGCGGTGGTTGCGGGCGGTTCGGTCGTCTGCGGCGAAGGCGGCGGCGGTGAGGACGCAGCCGACCGCGGCCAGGCCGGCGCCGAGCCAGCTGGGTGCCAGATAGCCCAGTCCGCCGGCGATGGCCAGGCCGCCGATGGCCGCGCCGAGGCTGTTGGCGGTGTTCATGGCCGACTGGTTCACCGCGGCCCCCATCAGTTGGGCGCGAGGGGCGGCCGCGATCAGCCGCGCCTGCATGGCGGGGCCTACGAACAGGCCGGTGGCGCCGACCAGGAAGGCGCCTGCGAACAGTCCCGCTGTGGTGTGCGCGATCAGGGCGAAGACGACCAGGGCGGCGATGATGCCGAGGAAGCCGGCCATCAGGCTGCGTCGCAGCTGCCGGTCGGCGCACCAGCCGCCGGCCGCGTTGCCCACGGTCATTCCCAGGCCCACGGCGACCAGCACCCAGGGCACCGCGGCCGAGGACAGCCCGGTCACCTGGGTGGTGATCGGCGCGATGTAGCTGTCGACGGCGAAGAAGCCGGAGAAGCCGATGGCGGCCACGGCGGCGGCCAGCCACACCCGTGGCGCGCGCAGCGCGGCCAGCTCGGAGCGCGGTGAGCCGCCGGGGTGTGCCGGTGCCTCCGGTACGACCGCCCGGACGGCCAGCAGGGTCAGCAGGAACACCGCAGCGATCGCCAGATAGGCGCTGCGCCAGCCGGTGCTCTGGCCCAGTCCGGTGATCAGCGGGACGCCGACCACGTTGGCGGTGGTCAGCCCGCTCAGCACCACGGCGAAGCCCTTGGCCTGGCTACCGGGGCCCAGCAGGTTCGCCGCGAGCATGCCGGCCGCGCCGAAGTACGCGCCGTGTGGCAGCCCCGCGACGAAGCGTGCCAGCAGCAGCAGTGCGAAGTTGGGGGCGACCGCGCTGGCCAGGGTGCCGACGACGAACAGCACCAGCAGCCCCAGGACCAGCCGCTTGCGGGCGACGCGGGCGCTCAGTGCGGCGATCGTGGGCGCACCGGCGACGACCCCGAGGGCGTAGACGCTGACCACCCACCCGGCGTCGCTGTTGGCGTGTGCGGAGGAGTGGGCGTAGGTGCCGGGCAGCAGCCCGCGGGCGATGTCGGGGAGCAGGCCCATCGGGACGAACTCGGTCAGCCCTACGGCGAAACCGCCCATGGCCAGGGCTATGAGTGCGGCCCGGCGGCGCGTTGCGGTGAGTGGCGGCATAAGCGTCGAGTATAGACAACACTGTTGCCTAAGCCGACGGCGCGGTCCTGGACCGCCACTCGGACGGTGACCGTGGGGCCCAGCAGCCCTCCTGGCCGCCGCTGAGCGCAGTGCCCAACTGGGCTGGCCGCAGGGGCAGGACCGCCAGCAGGCCACCGTCATCGATCACACCGGCACCTACCACCTGCCCCCTGGCGGGTTGGCACCTGTCGCGGCACTGCGGCCGCTGACGCCGGTCCGCACCGTCGCCGGCCGGGTGGCCTGTCTGATCGGCGGCGACCTCTACCTGGAGACCGCCCAGGGCCTGGTCCTGCTGGACACTCGGCTCCTGACCGGATGGGCCCTGGAC
>NZ_JOEH01000068.1 GCF_000719095.1 Streptacidiphilus jeojiense
GGATTCGTACCACCAGGTGGTGAACCAGCTGGCGCGGCGTGTCAGCGACCTTCTGATGTACACGACGGTGGAACCCGGCAGAATGGTGGATGTGGAGACGGCCCCCAGCGCCTTCCACCAGTCCAAGCCCAACTGGGACTGTGTCACCTTCTTGGAATCCAAGGCACAGGGTTAGTGACAGCTGCGAGGTATGAAGGAACGAGGGGCGAGCTGCCCTGGCACACTCATCGGCCGCAGCCGCGGGGATGTACTGCGCATGACACCGACGGCAGCAATGTCCGCGTCGGCGGTGCCTCTGGTGGGGGCCTTCGGGGTCGATGCCGGTTGCCGGCGGTTGGGGAGGGCCCAGCCGGTGGGGCAGCGTGACTGGCTGGACCTCCGGCCGATGCTGTGCCGCAAGGTGGGCTGGTGGTGGAGCGTGCGTCGAGGTCGAGGAGTTCTGTGTCGTCCTGGATGCGACGTGCCGCCCTCAACCTCCGCCGTCTCATCAACCTCGGACTCACGCGCGCAGGCGGCACCTGAACACTCACCACAGCCACCACATGACACGAGGGGCCACCCGCTGTCAACGCTTCGGGAAAAGTGGTTCTGACCCACTTTTAGGATGTTGTTGGTGATCTTCAGCAGTTGAGGCTTTGGCAGAGCCGGTGGAAGGGGGTGCTTGATCGGTGTTGGCGGTCTGGGCGCTGGCTGAGGCGTATGACGTTGGTTCCTGCTGCGGTCAGGACGTGTTGGACGTGGGTCTTCTCGGTGCCGCGGTAGCGGCAGGTCCGTAGGCCGTGGGCATGGACGGTCTCGGAGACCGTGGCCTCGCAGCCGGCTCGCAGTGCGAAGCGCTCCCGCCATTCGTGCGTGGCTGCTCTTGTCGGACCCGGGTCTGGATCTCCTGCTGGGCCTGAGGAAGCAGGAAGATGTGGCGGCCCTTGCCGTCGATGGTGCCGGTGCAGCTGAGTCGGTCGTCGCACTCCCGGCAGGCCTTGCGCGGGAAGAGCACGGACAGTCGTGCATGGCCGTCGCCGAGGGTGGGTTTCCAAGGTGGGCTGGTGACGCCGTGGGGGCAGGTCAAGGTGCGTGCCTGCCAGTCGATACGGAAGTCCTGCTTGGTGAAGCCGGCGTGTTCGCCTGCGCGGGGGTCGTCGCGAACCGGGCCCAGGAGGGTGATGTTCCAGCGCTGGGCGGCGTGGTGGATGCTGTCGGGGCTGGTGTAGCCGCGGTCGACGACGTGCTCGACGGGCCGGAAGCCCTGGCCGGTCAGGCCTGCGTGGATGAGGTCGAGGGCGTCGATGTCCTGCTCGGTGGCCGGTCGGGTGACGACCTGCACGATCACGTTCGCGCCGGTTGGGCTGCATGCTTCGGTCTGGTGGTCGCGGTAGCCGATCCACTCTCGGTCTCCGCCGGCGGTGAGTTTGTGGCTGTAGCGGGCGTCGGGGTCGTGCGGGGTGACGATCTCGACGCTGGCCCACGGGACGCGCGCCGCGGCGGGATCGGGGCGGCCGTCGGTCTCCGTCTTGCCGGTGTTGCGTTGGGTAGTGCTGCGGCGACTGGCGCGGTCGCGGGTGGACTTCGGTCCACGCCAGCCGAGCCGACCGTGCTCGTCGTACCAGTACTGCTGGATCCATACCTGGCGCAAGACCTGGACGGCTCGCAGCTGCCGCAGGCGCGGTGGTGTGTCGTTGTGGTAGACGGCGTGCAGGAGGCGGGCTCCGTCCTGGCCGACCTGCAGTACGTACTCGAGCACGGCGTCCTTGCCCCGTGGCAGCCGGTCGTAGCGCACGGGGCGCCCGTACCGATCAGCCCAGCCCGGCGCAACCATGTCGGCGAGCCAGTCCTCACCCTGGACGGCCAGCGCGTCCAAGGCTAGCCGCAGCGTCTCGGCGACCAACTCCGCCCGGTTCAGCCGTCGGACCGCGGCCAGAATGTGGGTGGAGTCGGTGCGGACCCTCCCACGCTGTTTGACCAGTCCCGCCTCGACCAAGCGCGCGACCATCACCGCCAGCAGCTGGTCAGCCCGGTCGCCCTGCTTCATCCGGTCGCGGAACTCGCTCAGCACCGAGTAGTCGAAGCCAGGATCGTCCAACTCCATGCTCAGGAAGTACTTCCAGTCCAATCGGCACCTGACAGCCTCGGCTGCCTGTCGGTCCGTCATATTCTCCGCGTACTGCAGTACCGACACCAAGGCGAGCCGGGCCGGCGACAAGCCCTTCCGGCCGTCGACGGGGTACCAGTCCGCGAAATCCTCATCACCGAACAGCCCATCGAGGTGATCCCGCACCCACATCGCCGCCGTGCCCCGCGGATTGCTCGCCACAGCCATCCGCGCCGTCAACGCTGGAATCCTCTGTCCGCTCCCCAGGCCCATGCCCATCACGGCCCCCTCGACCGCCCGCGCCGCCCCCTGCCATCAGGGCAGCACAGCGCCACCGGACTGACCACCCCCGCCCAGAAGACTTCACCCCAACGAGCGAAGATCACCAACAGCATCCTTTTAGTGCAGAGCCACGGAGTGTCACCGGAACCGCGATCATAAATGGTCGTGGCTGATGAACTCCTCCAGGACCTCTGGTTCCACCAGGCCGCCGGCGTCGTGGTCGCCGCCTTCATCGTCCACCAGCGCCGCGTCACCGTCCACGCTGCCACCACCAGCGGTTCGGCGCCCTCTCCGTCCTGCGCGACGGTCTCGGGCCGGGTGCACAGCCGCTACGTGCGTCGGCTCGACGATGCGTCGGTGGGTGGGCGGCCGGTGTTGGCCGGTCTTCCGTGCCTGGCCCGGGGGCAGTGGACCGCCCCGGCATCGCTACGGCGCCGGGTAGCCCCCTTGCGTCCTGGGTGGACGACGAGATCACCGGTGCCGACCGTGCCTGGGTGGTGCAGCATGACCCGGGCCCGGCGCTGCTGCACCGTAGAGATCCTCGCCGTGGTCTGCGCCGCCGTCGATCTCCTGGACCGGGTGATGGTGGTCTTCGAGCAGCGACCGTAGGGCATTGACGCCCGCCCGTTCGATTCTTCGACGCGAGTTGACCTTGGCCACAGACCCCCCTTGTAGGCATCACAATCCCGTCAGCATTCAGCCTGGCACGGTTGAACCTGGCGTGCTGCCAACGACGTTGAGGCAGACCGCCTCACCAGCGCATGTGGAGGTTGTCGAGGGCGGTGTGTTGTTCGGGGGTGAGTTTGGTGCGGCGGGATCGCATGTTCATGATCCATACGCCGAGTTTC
>NZ_JOEH01000069.1 GCF_000719095.1 Streptacidiphilus jeojiense
CCTCACCAGCGCATGTGGAGGTTGTCGAGGGCGGTGTGTTGTTCGGGGGTGAGTTTGGTGCGGCGGGATCGCATGTTCATGATCCATACGCCGAGTTTCACGGTGGTGCCGTCGTCGAGGTCCTGGGTGTCGCCTCGTTTGACTGCGGCGATGGTGCCGCCGTGTTTGGCTGCCCAGGTGGTGGCGGCGGCGAGGCCGGTGGTGAAGCGTTCGGCTTGGCTGCGGCTGGCGGCCGGCGCAGGGCCGGGCTGCAGGGGAGCGGTGAGGCCCAGCTGTGTAAGGAGTTCCTGCTGCTCCTCTGCGAGCTGGTTCCATTTGGCTTGTTGGGTGCGGGTCCAGGTGCCGAGGTCTTCGCCGGCGACGAGGTGTCCGGCGGGCAGGTCGGTCAGGGTGCCGCCGTTGTGGATGTGGGCTTGGGCGGTGCGGAAGGTCCTTTGCCAGGCGAGTGGCCATGGTGGGCACCACCAGGGGTCGATCTGTTCCAAGGCCGTGCGGCGGGCCTCGGTCAGGGCTCCGGCTCCGCTGGGGCGTGCGGCGGCGGAGCGGGTGTCGGCGAGGAAGCGGCCGATGGGGGTGCCGTCCCAGGTGGCGGTGACCGGTGCGTTGAGGTGTCCGCCGTTGGCGCCGGCCCAGGCGCGGGCGGCGTTGAGGTTGGCTTGCCAGGCGGCTTCGTGGGCGGACCAGACCATGCCGAGTTCTTCGAGGCGTTCTTGGCGTGAGGGCAGGAGGGTGCCTTTGGCGCAGGCGGCGCGCTGATCGGCGATGAATCGGCCCAGGGGGTAGTCCGAGGGTCCGGGCTCGGTGGCATGGGTAGGGACGGCGAGCGAGCCGAAGGCCTGGTGCCAGCGCCTGGCGGCGGAGTAACCCCGCAGCCAGGACTGCGCCTCGGGAGACAGGACGCGCAGCTGGACTGCGGCGGCGACCTCGGCTGCCGAGTGCTGTCCGCCGGCGAACTTGAGCACCGCCCGCAGCACCGGCGCCGTGCCCCCGCCATCGGGCTGCTCCTGGGCCTGTCCGTCGTCCTCTAGCGGGTTGGGCTGCTGTGTATGCAAGCGCTGCTGAGGTACGGCGAGTCCTTCGACGAGGTCGCAGTCGTGGGCTCGGAGGCCTTGGAGCACGCTCAGGAGGGGGCCGAAGGCCGGGTCGGAGACCATGTCCCCGCCGACAGCGTCCTCGATGGTGCCGGTGCCTGCTGTGCGGACGATGACGGGCACGATGATGCTGGCGGTCTTGCCTTGACCGGGTTGCTGGCGAAGGGCGCGTCCGATGGCCTGGACGAGGTCGACGACGGAGCCTTTGGGGTCGTTCATCAGGACGGCGTCGCTTTTGCCGTCGACTCCCTCCCCCAGGACGCGGCAGTTGGCCAGGACCGCGGGCCGGGGTGTGCCGCCGGGGCGGGGGGAGTCGAAGTCGTCCAGGACGGTGCGGCGGTGACGGGCCGTGTGCTCCCCGGAGAGCCACCGGGCCCAGACCCCGTCCGGGAACATCGCGGCGAGGTCCTCGTCGGCGGCGACACGTCGGGGGAGCGTTGAAGCAAATACCTCCGCATCGGAAATACGGTTGTGAAACGAGATGACCTTGTTCAGGGATTCGTCCCGCATGGCTTTCAGCAGGGCGATCTGGACGGCCGCCAGGCGTGCTTCCCGGGCCGTTTCGTCGTCGGTCTCGAGCAGGGTGTGCAGGATGGGGTCGGCGATCTCCAGGGCGATGATCTGGTACCGGGCCAGGATCCCGAGCTCCTGGCAGCGCGCCAGGGTGAGCGTGCCGTTGGCGACGGGCCCGAACACTTTCGGGTCGTCCATGGACATGGCCAGCCCCCGCGGCCGGGACTCGGTACCCGGCTCCCGGGCCGGCAGCGCGTCACTGCCGGCCCCGTCAGGCTCGGGGATGTTCCAACAACGCGGGGTGGCGGTCATATACAGGCGCCGCAGTGCGGGGACCTGCGTGTTGTCGTGGACCGCGGCCCAGGCCTTCATCCCCGAGCCACTGGTGCGGTGCGCCTCATCGACCACCAGGGCGCCCCAGGGCCTGACAGCCGGGATGCCCAGGCCACCGACGTGCGCACCGACCACCGTCGGCAGTGAGGCGTACGTCCCGAACACCGTCACCGGCACCCCCGGCCCGGCCCGGCCCAACCAAAACCCCAACCGTGCCGCACTCGTGGTGCACAGCACCCCCACGGCCGGCTCGTGGTCCGCCAGCGAGCACACCGCGTACATCGCCCCGCTGCGCCCGGCCGCGCGCCAGGTCTCGATCGTCTGGCCCAGCAGGTCCAGGGTAGGGACCAGGACCAGGACGGCACCCTTGCGGGCCAGACGGATGCACGCGTGGGCGGACATGAAGGTCTTGCCGGTTCCGCACGCCGCGATCAGCTGGGCCCGCAGTCCATCAGCCGGGAGGTCCTCACCCGGACGGGCCGTCAGGAACCGCACCACGTCACTGACCGGCTCCACCTGATAATCGCGAAGACCCGTCACAGAATTCCCTTCAAGAGCCCGAGGCACCAACCCTGGGGATGCCCATATTTTCGTAATCCTCGTATGCTGAAAGTCTGATGCAGAGAATCTATTGCTCTCATCACGAAACCCCGCCAGGGTACACCCCCACAAGACGAACCCGCACCCGAACACCACGCCGCACCCCGAAGCCCCAGTCGCCGGCCCCGGTAAGCGAAGCGTCCGGGGCATCAGTCAAGGCGAAGCCGCAGACAATTGTGCCAAGCGAAGCGCGGCACAATCACGCCGAAGCGAAGCGAAGGCGTGGGTCAGCGAAGCTGACCCACCGTCACGCGCGAAGCGCGTGCCCCCCGCCGCGAAGCGGCGGGGGTTCGCTTGCACCGCGCGCAGCGCGGTGGTACCC
>NZ_JOEH01000070.1 GCF_000719095.1 Streptacidiphilus jeojiense
TCAGTTGCTGCCGCCGGTGCTGGTGGTGCAGGTGTCGCCGTGGGCGGGACAGGTGCGGGTGTTGCCGCCGACCAGGTGGATCTGCAGGGGGTGAGCGGCCAGGCCGGCGCTGTTCAGGGCTGTGCGGAGCTGACTGGAGGCGGGGGTCGGCGGGATGCCGAGGACGGTGACGACGATGGTGCCGGAGCGGGACTGGACGTCGGCGACCTGCCAGCGGCCCTGCGCGGCCCACTGCTTGGCCACCGGGGTCGCGTCGGCGGCGGTGGACAGGTCCTGCGAGACGGTGACCGTGCCGGTGGTGAGCGGGACGGCGACCAGGAGGACGGCGGCGGCCACCACTGCCAGGGTGCGGCCGGTGAGCCGGCCCAGCGGCAGGCCGGCCTGGCGGGCCGCGTCGCGGACGCGGTAGACCAGGAAGACGACGGTGCCGGTGGCCACGATGGCGGCCACGTTGGTGGCGAACAGCAGCGCCGACTCCCCCGCGTCGTGGTACCGGCCGACCTGAAGCAGCAGCCCGGTCACCGCCAGCGGCGGGACCAGGGAGATGGCGATGGCAACGCCCGGCAGGGTGTCCGAGATGTCGGAGCGGATCAGTGCGAAGGCCCCGACGGTGCCGGTGGCCAGCGCGCCGACCAGGTCGATCAGTCGGGGGCTGATGCGGCCCGCCACCTGGCTGTTGCTGGCGAAGTGGTCCGGCGGTGCGGCCACCACCGCGAACAGGTAGCCGACGGCGACCACCGCCACGGCCCCGCCCAGCACCAGCAGGATGCTGCGCTGCAGGTGCCGGTGGTCGGCCAGGACCAGCGCCAGCGCGCTGCCGAGGATCGGCGTCATCAGCGGGGCGACGATCATCGCTCCGATGACGGTCGCCGTGGAGTCGCCGATGACCCCGGCGGTGGCGATCACGGCGGCCAGTACCAGCAGCACCCAGAAGCGGCTGGAGCTCGGGCTGCGCCAAGACTTCTCGATGAACAGTGCGTCCGTCATGCGGTGCACGGCCGCGGTGTCGATGCCCAGCAACTGCGTCCTCTCCCAGGGCCTGCCCGGTCACTGACATCCAGTCGACCGGCAGCCGATCCGGCCCGCCACCGGGGCTGCGCCGTCCGGCGCAGCCCGATCGCTCATGCGGCCTGGGCGCTGACCCGGCCGCGGGCGGCGGCGTCCACCAGGGCCTGGTGGTCGCGTTCGTTCTGGTCGGCGTAGTGCTCGGCGAAGCGGGCCAGGGCTCGGTCGAAGGAGTCGTTGGTGCCGAGGTAGGCGGCGATCGCGATCCGGTCCCCGGAACGGGCGTGGGCACGGGCGAGGGTGGCGCCGCACAGGCGCCCGAACAGGCTCAGGCCCTCGGGGAGCATGGCCTGGGGTTCGGCGATGCCCTTCCAGTCGCGCAGCTGCCGGACGTAGAAGTCGCGGGTCCGCCCGTCGATGCCCTCGGCTCGTTCCCAGCCCAGCAGGATGTCGCTGGTGGCCTGCATCGTCCGCTGCCCGGCCACCACCCGCCGGCCCTGGTTGGTGTACTCGCTGGCGCCGGCGTGTTCGGCCAGCACCGAGGTGTCGGCCTCCTTGACCTGGAGCAGCAGCGGGTCCTGGTCGTCCCTGCCGAGCAGCAGCACGATCCAGCAGCGGGTCCCCACACTGCCCACACCCACCACCTTGCGCGCCACGTCGGCCAGGCGGTACTGGGCCAGCAGGTGCCGGTGGTGCTCCTGCAGCGTGGAGCCGTAGCGGGCGAGCAGGCCGCGCAGGGTGCGCTCCACCGTTCCGCGTTCCTGGTCCGGGAGCAGGTCGGTGATCGGCACGATCAACGGCGGGGCGGCGGTGATGCGGCGCTGCCCGTCGACGAGCCCGGTGAGCTTGTCGAAGGCCTGCAGGGTGTCGCGCGACCGTGCCTTGTCCAGGGTCCGGGCGACGATCCTGCCTCGGCGCGCGTCGAGTTCCCTGGTGGCCAGCGCCTGGAGCCGGTCGGTGTCGATGCGGGCGTACCAGACGTCGAGGTTGCCCATCCGGGCGAAGCCGCGCATCTGCTCGCGGTAGCTGCGGACGGTCGCGCGCACGATCGCGGCCCGTTCCCTGTCGGTGAAGCCGTTCTCGCGCCCGGCGATCACCAGGCTGGTCGCCAACCGCTTCACGTCCCACTCCCAGGGGCCGGGCAGGGTCTCGTCGAAGTCGTTGATGTCGAACATCAACCGCCGCTCCGGCGAGGCCAGCAGCCGGAAGTTCAACAGGTGCGCGTCCCCGCACAACTGCGCCCGGATCCCGGTCCGGGGCGTACCGGCCAGGTCGGCGGCCATGATCCCGGCCGCGCCGCGGTAGAAACGGAACGGGGATTCGATCATGCGTCCGTAGCGGATCGGCACCAGCTCCGGCACCCGGGCGCCGGACTGCGACTCCAGCAGCGCCACCGGGTCGAAGCGCCCCGACCCGGGCTCGTACTCCTCGTGGCTGCCGCGGGGCGCAGCTGCCCGGGCCGCCTTGCCGATGGCGGCCCGCTCCTGAACCGACAGGTGCTCCGCCGAGGGCCCGGCAGGCCTCTTGGTCTGGGTCATGGGCGAAACCTCCTGTGCACATCCGCTGACACCCCGAAGCCATGTACGACCAGCATGTCCGCGACCGCGCAGTCCCGCGTGCGGGGGCCGCCAACGGTGTG
>NZ_JOEH01000071.1 GCF_000719095.1 Streptacidiphilus jeojiense
TGCCATCTTGACCTTGAGATCGCAGAGGGCTCGGACGCGAGTGCGGCACTGGAGCGGCTACGGGCGGTGCTGTCCGAGTTGGGGGTCGCGGACTGCGCGACCTTGAACGTCAGTGAGTGATCAGGCCGCGATCCGCGCTCGTCCGCCCCAGCGGATGCCCTTCTCGCTGCGGACCCGGGCGCGTTCACGGCGCTCGGCCGCCAGGACGTCGCGGTGGCGGGCGTTGGCGTTGCGCCAGCGCAGGTAGGCGTGCAGGGCCCGGGTCTGGACGGTGTGGTTGGGGTGGTTGGAGTTGGCGACGGTGAACTGCCGCAGCGGCCCGAAATGGGCCTCGATCGGATTCGCCCACGACGCGTAGGTCGGGGTGAAGCACAGTTCGACCCGGTGCTTCTTCGCCCAGCGCCGGATCGTCTCGCCCTTGTGGGCGGACAGGTTGTCCAAGATGACGTAGATCAGGGCGCCGTCCGGGCGGGCCGCGCGAATCGATCGGAGGGCGGCCAGTGTGTTCGCCGCGCCCTTCTTGCGCCGGTTGACGCCCCACAGCTTGTCGTCGCCGATCGCGTAGCAGCCGTGGAAGTAGCTGACCCCGTGGGTGCGGTGGTAGGTCGCGGGATGCCGATCGGGATGACCGGCCCGAGCCCAGCCCGAGCCCATCGTGGGTCGGATGCCGAGCGGGCCGAACTCGTCGAACGCGAACACGCGGTCGGGTAAGCGATCCAGGCCCTGCACGGTCGGCACCTGGACTACGAGGCGTCCGAGAAGGACATCGACTGCTTCGTTGACCTGCACTGGCGCTACTGGCACAGCGTGGAACGCTACCTGCAGGACGGCCAGGCCTGGCTCGAGGTGCTGCGGGCAACGCCCCGCCAGCCCCTGCAGGCGCTGCACGTCATCCCGTGCCATCCGACCGCAGCGACCTGACGGATCATCCACGGCGCAGAGCCAGGGGCTGGACCTCGGCATCCGTAGCAGTAGTCGACCATGCCGATCTCGCGTTCGTTCGACCGTGGCCCCGGCAGCGAGTCGTTGGTGGCGGCGATCATCTGGCAGTCGTACCCGTCGGGGGAGAGGTCCGCGGCTACCGAGATCATCTGGTTCATCAGCCGCGCGCCGATCTGTGTCGTGGACCGCTCCCGTTGCCTGACTTGTGGCAGCGTTCACGTCCTGGTTCTGGCCGGTGGGCCGGATGCGGTCACCGTGGGTGCCGAGCTCAAGGGCGCACGGGCCTGGAGGCGGGCGTGTTGGGCAACCACGTTCACATGCGCGTCAGCCTGGCCGGGGCGTTGGCGGGCGTCGTCGTGCTGGCAGGCTGGGACGTCTTGGAGGATTTGTATCGGAGAGGGGAGAGCGACGATGAACGGTGCACCTGTGTGGCGGCCTACCGGCGTCATCTGGACCGGGGACCGGGCCCAGTTGGAGTGGTCCACCTTCAGTGGTGACACCCCGCGGTGCAGCCCGATCCGGATCGGCGCTGACCTTGCGCTGACCTGCGGCAGCGACCGGCGCTGCACGGGTCTGTGGCGCAGCGGACGCCGGCTGCACTGCCCGACCGGCACGCCGATCGCCGCTGCTGCCCGCACCGCGCAGTGCCCTTCCTGCCAGGCCTTGGACCGGTCCAGCTCTATCGCCGCTGACACCCGATTGGAGGACCCGCGGCCCGTCGCGGTCTACCTCGCCCACCACGGCAGCGTCATCAAGGTCGGCATCACCGCCGTCGAACGCGGCACCACCCGACTCCTGGAACAGGGGGCCCTGGCCTCCACCGTCATCTCCACCGGCACCCTGCCGGGAGCCCGCCGCGCCGAGAACCTCGTCACGACCGTCCTCGGCCTGCCCGACCGCGCCAGCGCCCAGCGCAAGCGCGCCGCTCGCATCCACCCGGGCACCCCGGGTCGGCGCGCCGAGGAACTCCTGGCCGCCGCTGGGCGCAGTGCCCAACTGAGCTGGCCGCAGGGGCAGGACCGCCAGCAGGCCACCGTCATCGATCACACCGGCACCTACCACCTGCCCCCTGGCGGGCTGGCACCCGTCGCGGCATTGCGGCCCCTGACGCCGGCCCGCACCATCGCTGGCCGGGTGGCCTGTCTGATCGGCGGCGACCTCTACCTGGAGACCGCCCAGGGCCTGGTCCTGCTGGACACTCGGCTCCTGACCGGATGGGCCCTGGAC
>NZ_JOEH01000072.1 GCF_000719095.1 Streptacidiphilus jeojiense
ATGGAAGAGCTCTACCCCGCCGAACTCCCCAACAGCGCCCCCGCGCTACCCAACACCACCGATGAATGATCGGCTACACCACACCAAGGGACACGATCCCCATCGAACCGGTCGACAGTTCGACAACTGGGACGAACTCACCCCGTCCGAGCGGATACGCCGCGCCAACTGGCTTTGCCAGCACGGACGTTCACCGGTCGGACTCCTCCGCCTGAGCGACGACACACTCAGCACGGCCGGCCTGTTCGTACTCGACTGGGGAGCTCCGGTCCTCACGGAGGGAGCAACCGGACACCAGAGCAAGCCCGACCATGCGCCATGACACCAACCACAACGGGACTCTGACTGCGGCGCCATGCCTCAATCACCAGTCGACGCGGGCAGCCGAGGTCGCTGCTCGGTGTTCACCTTCACCTGCTCCTGGCAACCGGCGGAAACCCCGCCACAGCCCGCCTGCCGCTCACAGGAGAGGCCACCCTGCGGTGACCGCTCCCTAACCGGCGCTACACCCCTGCGCAGACAGGGCCGCCACCACCAGGCCGCCGGCCGAGCCCGGCTGTACTGCCTCCCAGTTAGCCCGGGCTTCGCAGACGGTGCACACGGGGTGAGCTCACCGCCGTGCGGTGCTGTCGCCAGCCCTGCCGGGGTGTCAGGCGCACCGTCATGTGCTGTGGGAAAGAAGCGAGTAGAGGGCATCCGACTGGCGTCGGGCGCCCCGTTGCCTGAAAGCCACATCGGTCGGCTGGCGGTGCGACCTATTCCCGCCCTATCGCCCGGGCTTGGCGTGTTGGACCTTGGCCGTTTCGCTGGTCCGTCTCGAACTCTTGCCAGTAGGCCCAGCGCTCGGCGAGGTAGGCGCGGCGCTCATCGCTCATCATGGCCGAGCGATTGAGACCCGGCTTCGGGTCGCCGAGCAGAAGGGCACCGGGGCCAGTGCCGGTCCCGGTCCCGTACACGGGTGAGAACGCGTAAATGGCTGGGCCATAAACCGACATGGTCAGGGTCATGGAGTTGGAGTGGTCATAGCGGGGGCGCAGCGCGTCGTAGGTCATGAACGTCTCGTCCGCCGCCCGCTGCTGGTCCCGCTTGAAGCGCAGCTCGCGATGGTTCAAGTGGCCGCCGCCGGGCTTGAACTCCGATTCGCGGCCGTAGATGAGGAGGAACTGTGGCTCCAGCGGCCGGTCCTTGTAAGTGTTGCCCAGGAACAGGAATGTCTCGCGGAACACCTCCTTGTTCCCCTCCCGGGCGAACCACGCCCTCCAGTCGTTGAGCTGGTCACGGGCGCCAGTGAACTCGCTGGTGGGGCGGCCGTCCTTCCCGAACCACCGCTTGGAGGGCTTCTCGATCTCGATCAGAATGGGCGTGATGAGGCCAGATGATCGTGTGACCCACATGAAGTCGGGCCTGAACGACCTCCCCGCGCCAGCGAGCGTCGGCTGCCGGAACACCGCCCCCATAGCCGACCCATGATGACCACCGGGACCGACGTCACCGCTTCCTCCCGGGATCATCGAGGGGTGCAGCTCCAGAAAGCTCTGGACCTCGTGCTCCTCTGGCCCCCGGCCGAGCAGCGCGTACCATTCGGCCAGAACCCGGTCTGAGTACTGCTCCCAGGGCAGAGGCAGAGGCCGATCCGGACTCGTGTCGGGCTCAATGTGAGTCAACACGGAGTCCGAAGCTGGCTGAACGTTCGTCATGCCGCGAGACTACTGAGGTTGAAGCGGCTCGCCGGCTAAATCACCAAGCTGCCCCTGAAGGGGCCGGTTCGTCGTCGGCCGGGGCCCTGCCGAGGCCTTTAGGCCGATCCCATGCTCGAACGGCGAGGCCAGCCGTCAACCTACTGACAGCCTATGCGTGATGTCGTGAGGGGTCACGTCTGCTGGCGTGGTGTATTGACGGCCAGTCGGTGATCTGGTTGTGAGGTTAGGCGGTGAGGGCGGTCGGGTCGGTGGTGTCGGTGGGTTGT
>NZ_JOEH01000073.1 GCF_000719095.1 Streptacidiphilus jeojiense
CGGGCTGCTCGCTGTCGGGTCCCTGGTCGGTGGGGGTGTCGAGGCGGGCGAGGAGTTCCCATTCGCCGGCGCGCAGGGGGAGTTCGCCGCTGTGGACGTCGTTGGGGTAGGCGGGCAGCAGGGCGGTGAAGGTGCCGTCGACGCTCTGGGCGGGGTAGGTCTGCGGGCGGCGGGTGTGCCGCTTGTGGCGCAGGACCAGGTCGAAGGTGTGGGTGCCGGTGACCGGGTAGCTGCCCTGGAGCTGGAAGGCGGACTGGTCGGGCAGCACGGTGACGGACTCCACCACCGGCTGCACCCGCTGGTCGCAGATCTGCAGGTAACCCCGCGGCGAGGAGCGGACCAGCAGCGCCCGGTCCCCGGGCTTCACCTCCGCGCCCGCCTTCACCAGCGGGAACTGCACCGATGACGGACTGTCAGGCCCCTGGTCCACCACCAGGGCGATGGTGTTCTCGTCGGCGAGGAGCAGTTCGGCGGCCCAGTGGTCGACCTGCCGGGTCCGGGCGCTGGCGCGGGTCTCCGCCTCCTCCAGCCGGCCCTGCTCCAGTTCCGCGGGGTCGATCCGGGTGGTGAAGGGGATCCGGCCGTCGGCCTCGGTGCCCAGCTCGACCGGGTAGAGCAGGGTCCTGCTGCTGCCGTCCTCGGTGTGCCGGATCTGGATCCGGAGGCCGTCCAGGCCCTTGCGCGGACGCAGCGAGCCGCTGAGCTCGATCAGGTCGCCGACGGCCCTGGCCGAGGAGACCCGGGCCTTGACGGTCTCGACCCGCAGGCCCAGGTGCTGGTCGGAGATGGAGGGGATCAGCCGTACGTCCTCGCTCACCCAGAACGGGGTGGGCACCTGGCCGGAACCGGTCTGCCCCTCCTTGATCCGGGTCCGGCGCGGACGGCCTGCGCCGAACTGCGCCAGGGTCACCCCCCAGCTGCCGTCCTTCCACTCGCCGCGCTTCTTGAGGCGGTCCGGGTTGACCGTCACCGACCAGCCGGACCAGTCGGCGTGGTGGAACGGCAGATTGCGCTCCCGGGCGGTCACGTCGGGCCGCCGCACGGTGCGGGTGGGCAGCACCACGGTGCGCTTGCTGCCGCCGCCCTGACGCAGCATCAGCGCGCGGACCGAGTCGTACCGGTGCTCGGCGCCGAGGTTCTTCTGGAAGGCGTGCCCCTCCAGCTTCAGCCGGCCGTTCTCCCAGGTGATCGCGTCCACGGTGGCGTGCAGGCCGACCGCGGCGACCAGGGTGGCCACCGCCTCGTCCAGCGGCGGACTGTCCTTGAGGAAGGGGTAGTCCGCCTTGGGACGCAGCGTGCCGCGGGTCGGGATGGCCCGCGGGTACTCCTTCTCGAACTCCAGGATCGCCAGGATGTCGGACATCCGGCGCTTGGCGGTCAGCCAGAACTTGATCCGCAGACCCTCGGCCAGCTTGTTGAGGACCGACGGCTCGATGTCCTCCAGGATCGGCCCGACGTGGTCGAGGAAGAGCTCGCGGTAGTTGTCGTCGGCGAGCGGCAGCACCCGGAAGAAGATCTGCATCTCCTCGACCAGCACGTTGTGGTCGTAGGCGCGCAGGTGGGTGCGGTACTCGGAGTCGGCCTCGGCCCGGGTCTTCAGGAACTCGCGGACCATGCTGATCGAGGTCATCCGGTCGATCAGACCCTTGGGGTTGGTCCGGTTCTGGGTGATCGACCGGGAGCCGACCTCCCGCATCCGCCACAGGTAGACCGGCTCGGCCAGCACGTCCACGGACTTGGCCAGGTAGTGCAGCGGCACGCTGACCGGGGCGTCCTCGTAGAGGATGCCGGGGTACTGCATGGCGTGCTGGTCCCAGAAGCTGCGCCGGTAGACCTCGGTCTGCTCCAGCGTCTCGATCATCAGCCGGTACGAGTCCGGCGGGACGATGTCGTCGCTGTCCACGAAGGTCAGGAACTCGGCGTCGGGGTCCACCGCCGCACTGCCGGTGTTGCGGGCCGGCCCCAGGCCCTTGTTCTGCTGCTGGACCAGGCGGAAGCGGGGGTCGCGCTGTGCGAAGGCCTCGGCGATCTCGGCGCTG
>NZ_JOEH01000074.1 GCF_000719095.1 Streptacidiphilus jeojiense
CGGGCTGCTCGCTGTCGGGTCCCTGGTCGGTGGGGGTGTCGAGGCGGGCGAGGAGTTCCCATTCGCCGGCGCGCAGGGGGAGTTCGCCGCTGTGGACGTTGTTGGGGTAGGCGGGCAGCAGGGCGGTGAAGGTGCCGTCGACGGCCTGGGCGGGGTGGGTCTGCGGGCGGCGGGTGTGCCGCTTGTGGCGCAGGACCAGGTCGAAGGTGTGGGTGCCGGTGACCGGGTAGCTGCCCTGGAGCTGGAACGCGGACTGGTCGGGCAGCACGGTGACCGACTCCACCACCGGCTGCACCCGCTGGTCGCAGATCTGCAGATAACCCCGCGGCGAGGCCTTGAAGAGCAGCGCCCGGTCTCCGGGCTTCACCTCCGCGCCAGCCTTCACCAGCGGGAACTGCACCGATGACGGACTGTCAGCCCCCAGGTCCAGGACGACCGGCACCACGTGGCCGTCCGCATGGACCAGGTCGGCCGACCAGTGCTCCTTGTCCCGGCCCTGGGTGCTGGGCCGGTTGCGGGAGTGCTCCAGCTGGACCCGCTCCAGGTCGGCGGGATCGATCCGGACGGTGAAGGCGACCTGGTCGCCGGTGGCCGCGCCCAGCTCCAGGACGTAGTCCACGACGCGGGAGCTGCCGTCCTCGGTGTGCCGTAGCACGAGCACGACACCGTCCTCGATGCCCGGCTGGGCGCGCAGCGAGCCGCCGAGCTCGATCAGGTCGCCGACGGGCTCGGCCGAGGTGACCCGGGCCTTGACGGTCTCGACCCGCAGGCCCAGGTGCTGGTCGGTGATCTCGGGGATCAGCCGTACGTCCTCGCTCACCCAGAACGGCGCGGGGCTCTGGCCGGAGCCGGTCTGCCCCTCCTTGATCCGGGTCCGGCGCGGACGGCCTGCGCCGAACTGGGCCAGCGTCACCGCCCAGCTGGCGTCCTGCCATTCGCCGCGCTTCTTCAGGCGCTCCGGGTCGACGGTGACCGACCAGCCGGACCAGTCGGCGTGGTGAAACGGAAGGTTGGGGTTCTCGGCGGTCACGTCGGGACGCCGCACCGTGCGGGTGGGCAGCACCAGCGTGCGCTGGCTCTTCTTCCGGCGCAGTATCAGCGCCCGGACCGAGTCGTACCGGTGCTCGGCGCCGAGGTTCTTCTGGAAGGCGTGTCCCTCCAGCTTCAGCCGGCCGTTCTCCCAGGTGATCGCGTCCACGGTGGCGTGCAGGCCGACCGCGGCGACCAGGCTGGCCACCGCCTCGTCCAGCGGCGGACTGTCCTTCAGGACGGGGTAGTCCGCCTTGGGACGCAGCGTGCCGCGGGTCGGGATGGCCCGCGGGTACACCTCCTCGAACGCCAGCACGGCCAGCAGATCGTCCATCCGGCGCTTGGCGGTCAGCCAGTACTTGATCCGCAGGCCCTCGGGGAGTTCGGTCAGCAGGGTGGGCTCGATGTCCTCGACGATGCGGCCGACATGGTCCAGGAAGGCGGTCCGGTAGACGTCGTCGGCCTTCGCCAGCGAGCGGAAGAACATCTCCAGTTCCTCGACCAGGACGTTGAGGTCGTAGGACTGCAGGTAGGTGTGGAACTCCGGGTCGGCCTGGGCCTGGGTCTTGAGGAAGTCGCGGACCATGGTGATCGAGGTGACCCGGTCGATCAGGCCCTTGGGGTCGGTGCTGTTCTGGGTGATCGACCGGGAGCCGACCTCGCGCATCCGCCACAGGTAGACCGGCTCGGCCAGGCAGTCCACCGACGTGGCCAGGTAGTGCAGCGGCACGCTGACCGGGGCGTCCTCGTAGAGGATGCCGGGGTACTGCATGGCGTGCTGGTCCCAGAAGCTGCGCCGGTAGACCTAGCCGGTCTGCTCCAGCGTCTCGATCATCAGCTGGTAGGCCTTGGGCGGGACGATGTCGTCGCTGTCCACGAAGGTCAGGAACTCGGCGTCGGGGTCCACGGCCGCGCTGCCGGTGTTGCGGGCCGGCCCCAGGCCCTTGTTCTGCTGCTGGACCAGGCGGAAGCGGGGGTCGCGCTGTGCGAAGGCCTCGGCGATCTCGGCGCTG
>NZ_JOEH01000075.1 GCF_000719095.1 Streptacidiphilus jeojiense
AGCTAACCGGTCCCCTTAACGTTCCAGCACCGGGCAGGCGTCAGTCCGTATACATCGCCTTACGGCTTCGCACGGACCTGTGTTTTTAGTAAACAGTCGCTTCTCGCTGGTCTCTGCGGCCGGCCCCAGCTCAGACAGTAAATGTCGTCACCAGTTCCGGCCCCCCTTCTCCCGAAGTTACGGGGGCATTTTGCCGAGTTCCTTAACCATAGTTCACCCGAACGCCTCGGTATTCTCTACCTGACCACCTGAGTCGGTTTGGGGTACGGGCCGCCATGAAACTCGCTAGAGGCTTTTCTCGACAGCATAGGATCATCCACTTCACCACAATCGGCTCGGCATCAGGTCTCAGACACGTGTTGTGCGGATTTGCCTACACAACGTCCTACACCCTTACCCCGGGACAACCACCGCCCGGGCTGGACTACCTTCCTGCGTCACCCCATCGCTCACCTACTACCCTGTTGGGTCACCGGCTCCACCACTCCTCTTCACCCGAAGGATCCGAGACGGCTTCGCGGGCTTAGCATCCAGAGGTTCGACGTTGGCGCTTCAAAGCGGGTACGGGAATATCAACCCGTTGTCCATCGACTACGCCTGTCGGCCTCGCCTTAGGTCCCGACTTACCCTGGGCAGATCAGCTTGACCCAGGAACCCTTGGTCAATCGGCGCAAGAGTTTCCCACTCTTGTATCGCTACTCATGCCTGCATTCTCACTCGTGAACCGTCCACAACTCGTTTCCACGGCTGCTTCACCCGGCACACGACGCTCCCCTACCCATCACAACCCTCGTTGGAGGTTAATGTTGCAATGACACGGCTTCGGCGGTGTACTTGAGCCCCGCTACATTGTCGGCGCGGAATCACTTGACCAGTGAGCTATTACGCACTCTTTAAAGGGTGGCTGCTTCTAAGCCAACCTCCTGGTTGTCTCTGCGACTCCACATCCTTTCCCACTTAGCACACGCTTAGGGGCCTTAGCCGGTGTTCTGGGCTGTTTCCCTCTCGACCATGGAGCTTATCCCCCACAGTCTCACTGCCGCGCTCTCACTTACCGGCATTCGGAGTTTGGCTAAGGTCAGTAACCCGGTGGGGCCCATCGCCTATCCAGTGCTCTACCTCCGGCAAGAAACACACGACGCTGCACCTAAATGCATTTCGGGGAGAACCAGCTATCACGGAGTTTGATTGGCCTTTCACCCCTAACCACAGGTCATCCCCCAGGTTTTCAACCCTGGTGGGTTCGGTCCTCCACACGGTCTTACCCGCGCTTCAACCTGCCCATGGCTAGATCACTCCGCTTCGGGTCTTGGGCGCGCTACTCAATCGCCCTATTCGGACTCGCTTTCGCTACGGCTACCCCACACGGGTTAACCTCGCAACACACCGCAAACTCGCAGGCTCATTCTTCAAAAGGCACGCAGTCACGACCAGTCGTCCGAAAACGCTGGCGACGCTCCCACGGCTTGTAGGCACACGGTTTCAGGTACTATTTCACTCCGCTCCCGCGGTACTTTTCACCATTCCCTCACGGTACTGTCCGCTATCGGTCACTAGGGAATATTTAGGCTTAGCGGGTGGTCCCGCCAGATTCACACGGAATTTCTCGGGCTCCGTGCTACTTGGGAACA
>NZ_JOEH01000077.1 GCF_000719095.1 Streptacidiphilus jeojiense
TCACCTCCTAATGAAGCTCGTCAAGCAGCCGCTGTGACCGGGAGTCCACCTTGGAAGCACTGTCCGTCGCGTATGAGGGCCCACAGGACGTTGACGCGTCGGCGGGCCAGGGCGAGGACGGCCTGGGTGTGTCGCTTGCCTTCGGCGCGCTTGCGTTCGTAGTAGCGGCGGGACTCGTCGCAGCTGCGGATGCTGATGAGCGCGGAGGTGTAGAAGACGCGTTGCAGCCCGCGATGATAGCGCTTGGGGCGGTGCAGGTTGCCGCTGATGTTGCCGGAGTCGCGGGGCACCGGGGCGACTCCGGCGAAGCTGGCGAGGCGGTCGGCGGTGCCGAAGCGGGTCATGTCGCCGGCGGTGGCGGCCAGGAACTCGGCGCCCAGCAGCGGTCCAATGCCAGGCATGCTGGCGATCACATCGGCGAGGTCGTGGTCGCGAAACCGGGCCGCAATGAGCTTGTCGATCTCGGCGATCTGCTCGTTGAGGCCCATCACCTCCCTGGCCAGGGTGTGGACCACCTGCGCGGCAATCTTCTCCCCGGGGACGGTGGTGTGCTGGCGTTCGGCGGCCTCCAGGGCGGCCTGGGCCAGGATGTCGGCGCCGCGGACCTTGCGGTTGCGCAGCCAGGTCTCCAGGCGGCTGCGGCCGCTCCGGCGCAGGGCTGCCGGGGTCTGGTAGCCGGTCAGCAGGACCAACGGGCCCAGGTTCCCCAGATCCAATACACGCTCCAACGCAGGGAAGAAGCTGGTGAGTTGGCCGCGCAGGCGGTTGATCCGGCGGGTTCGGTCCGCGTTCAGGTCGGCTCGCCGGTTGGTGAGGATACGCAGCTCTATGGTGTGCTCGTCGTCCGGCTGCAGGACCGTCAGGTCCCGGCGCATCCGGGCCTGGTCGGCGATGACGACGGCGTCCTTGGCATCGGTCTTGCCCATGCCCCGGTAGCCGGCCGAGGCCCGGTTGACCGCCAGACCCGGTATGTAGACCAGCTGCTGGTTGTGGTTGAGGAGCACGTTGATCCACAGCGCCGCCATGCCGTCGGCGACGTCGACCGCCCAGAGCACGTCCTCATCCAGCGCCAGCACATCGGCGAGCAGGGCCAGCAGCTCGGGTTCGTCGTTCAGCACCCGGCGCGAAAGCATCTTCCTGCCCTCGGCGTCCAGGACCACGCAGTGGTGGTGGGTCTTGCCGATGTCCGTGCCTGCCCAGATCTGGGCCACCTGTTCCTCCGGTCGTTCGATGCGTGCTGTTCGTCCGGACGACCTCGCCAGCGTGGTCCTACTCAGCGGTGCACCCGAGGGGCCCGCAGCTCCTAATCAGCGGTCGAGTCGTCGTGAGACGCCGGGCGGCCAGGTGAGGTGAACCATCGAGTGCAACCGACTGAAAGCCATACCCGGCGTC
Source organism: Streptacidiphilus jeojiense (assembly GCF_000719095.1). Lineage (GTDB taxonomy): Bacteria > Actinomycetota > Actinomycetes > Streptomycetales > Streptomycetaceae > Streptacidiphilus > Streptacidiphilus jeojiensis. Next base: position 1,393 of record NZ_JOEH01000077.1, read on the forward strand.
TCTGGGCCTCTGGACCTTACGACAGCCCGTTCAACCCATGCCAACAACGTAGGACCGACTGA
>NZ_JOEH01000078.1 GCF_000719095.1 Streptacidiphilus jeojiense
GGTCACGTCTGCTGGCGTGGTGTATTGACGGCCAGTCGGTGATCTGGTTGTGAGGTTAGGCGGTGAGGGCGGTCGGGTCGGTGGTGTCGGTGGGTTGTCCCTCGATCGGGTGCAGGCGGCAGCGGCCGAGGATTTCGGAGCCGATGTAGCGGCGTTGTTCGGCCCATTCGTCGCTCTGCTCGGCCAGGACGGCGCCGACCAGGCGGATGACCGAGGGCCGGTCGGGGAAGATGCCGACGACGTCGGTGCGGCGCCGGATCTCCTTGTTCAGGCGTTCTTGCGGGTTGTTGCTCCAGATGCTCTTCCAGACCGTGCGCGGGAAGACCGTGAACGCCAGCAGGTCCTCGCTGGCGGCCTCCAGGTGCTCACCGGCGGCGGGGAACTTCTCCTGGAGGGAGCTAATGACCTGGGTCATCTGCTTGCGGACGGCTTCGGCGTCGGGCTGCTCGAACACGGTCCGCAGCAAGGTGGCGACCCAGGGCTGGGCCGACTTCGGGGCCAGCGACAACAGGTTTCGGGCGTAGTGGGTGCGGCACCGCTGCCAGCTCGCGCCGGGCAGGACACCGCCGATGGCGTCGACCAGGCCGGCGTGCGCGTCGGAGACCACGAGCTTGACCCCGCCCAGGCCGCGGGCGACCAGGGAGCGCAGGAACGCGGTCCAACCGGCCCCGTCCTCGACGGTGGCCACGTCGACGCCCAGCACTTCACGCTGGCCTTCGTTGTTGACCCCGACCGCGACCAGGCAGGCGATGTTGACCACGCGGCCGCCTTCGCGGACCTTCTGGGTCAGCGCGTCCAGCCACACGAAGGTGTAGGGGCCCTGGTCCAGGGGGCGGTTGCGGAACTCGGCCACCCGGGCGTCCAGGTGTTTGGCCATGTCGCTGACCTGCGACTTGGACAGCTGGGTGACGCCCAGGGTCTGGGCGAGCTTCTCGACGCGGCGGGTGGAGACCCCCAGCAGGTAGGCGGTGGCGACCACGGAGATCAGGGCCTGCTCGGCGCGGCGGCGGCGTTCCAGCAGCCAGGACGGGAAGTAGCTGCCCTGCCGCAGCTTGGGAATCGCGAGGTCGACGGTGCCCGCGCGGGTGTCCCACTCGCGTGGGCGATAGCCGTTGCGCTGGTTGACGCGCTCGTCGCTGACCTGCCCGTACTCGGCGTTGCACAGGGTGTCGGCTTCCGCGGACATGAGGCTGTCGGCGAACGTCTTGACCATCGCGCGCAGCAGGTCAGGACTCGCCGAGGCCAGGTTCGCCTCGATCAGGGCGTTCAGGGGCAGACTGTCGGGTGCGGTCATCGTGCTGGTCTCCTTCGGGCTTAGACACCTCGAAGATCAGCCGATGGCCGTTCAACTATGCGCGCTCCCAACCGATCCGGTGACAAACCCCCGGATCAGGTGGAAACCCGTACACCACTCCCCAGGACGCAACC
>NZ_JOEH01000079.1 GCF_000719095.1 Streptacidiphilus jeojiense
GATCGCGTCCCTTGGCGTGGTGTAGCCGATCAGCGTGGGGTGGTGCGCCGGGGGCGTGGACCCGGGTAGCTTCCGCTCTGCCGACAGGGTGGGCCACCGTGCAACTCTCCGTTGTGAACGGGCAGTTCAACGCGGGAGGTACAAGGTGGCCCTGTCTCAGCATGACCTACTGCGGCTGCTGGAGTCACTACGTTCGGCAGACGGCCTGGAACTGGTGCGCTCGGTGGCCGAGCGGATGCTCCAGGAGCTGATCGAGGCCGAGGCGACGGCCAGGATCGGAGCCCAGTGGAACGAGCACACCGACACGCGCACCGCGCTGCGCAACGGGCACCGGGACAGGACGCTCACCACGCAGGCCGGCGACCTGGGGCTGGGCATCCCCAAGCTGCGGTCGGGCAGCTTCTTCCCCGTCCTGCTGGAACGGCGCCGCCGGATCGACCAGGCGCTGTTCGCGGTCGTGATGGAGGCCTACGTCCACGGCGTGTCCACGCGTTCGGTCGATGACCTGGTCAAGGCCCTGGGCTCGGACACCGGCATCTCCAAGAGCGAGGTCTCGCGGATCTGCCAGGACCTGGATGTCCAGCTGTCCGCGTTCCGCGGGCGCCGGCTGGACCACGTCCGCTTCCCCTACGTCTACCTCGACGCGACCTACTGCAAGGCCCGGGTCGAGCACCAGATCGTCTCCCGCGCCGTGGTCATCGCCACCGGCATCACCGAGGACGGCGGCCGCGAAGTGCTCGGCGTCATGGTCGGCGACAGCGAGAGCGAGTCCTCGTGGACCGCGTTCCTGCGCTCCTTGCGCGAACGCGGCCTGGGCGGGGTCCGACTGGTCATCGGCGACCACCACCTCGGGCTGGTCACCGCGATCCGCAAGGTCATGCTCGGCGCCGGCTACCAACGGTGCCGCGTCCACTTCCTGCGCAACGTGTTCAACGTGATCAGCAAGGACGCGGCCGAGATGGTGGCCGCCACCGTCCGCACGGTCTTCGCCCAACCCACCGCCGCCGCGGTCCGCAGCCAGCTCGACACTGTCGCCGACATGCTCGGCACACAGTTCCCCAAGGTCAAGGAGATGCTGCTGGAGGCCAAAGACGACCTGACCGCATTCTCCGGCTTCCCCGAACGCCACTGGAAGAAGATCCAGTCGACCAACCCGCTGGAGCGCATCAACCGCGAGATCAAACGCCGCACCGACGTCGTCCAGGTCTTCCCCAACGACGCCGCCCTGCTCAGACTCGTCACCGCCGTGCTCTTCGAACTCCACGACGAATGGATCGCCTTCCCCCGCCGCTACCTGCCCGAAGGCAGCATGGAAGAGCTCTACCCCGCCGAACTCCCCAACAGCGCCCCCGCGCTACCCAACACCACCGATGAATGATCGGCTACACCACACCAAGGGACACGATC
>NZ_JOEH01000080.1 GCF_000719095.1 Streptacidiphilus jeojiense
AGAGGGCGTTAAGTCCCGTTCTTGATGGTTTGGCGTCGCTCGTTCGTGGGGCTGTCCGTCATCCAGGAGTGCCCGGTGGGGCTTGGGCTGTGTCATGGAGGCATGGAACGTCGGGCGTATCCGAGTGATCTGACGGACGATCAGTGGGGTTTGATCGAGCCGATGATCACGTCGTGGAAGCTGGAGCGGGTGGCGCGGTCGGCGACCGGGGACCCGGGGTCGTGCGACCTGCGGGAAGTCGTGAACGCGCTGTTCTATCAGAATCGGACGGGCTGTCAGTGGCGGTATCTGCCGCATGACCTGCCGGCCTGGTCGGCGGTGTTCTACTACTTCACCCAGTGGCGCAGGGACGGTCTTGACCAGCGGATTCAGGAGCTGCTGCGCTGCCAGGTCCGGGAGCGGGCGCGCCGATTAGAGGACCCGTCCTTGGTGGTCCTGGACACCCAGTCGCTGCGGGCGGCTGCCGGGGTGCCCAGGACGACGACGGGACTGGACGCGGCGAAGAGGACACCGGGGCGCAAGCGCGGGCTGGCCGTGGACGTGATAGGGCTGATCATCGGCGTGGTGGTGCTGCCCGCCTCGGCCCATGAGAACACCGCCGGGATCGCGCTGCTGGACCAGGCCGCCGAGCGCTGCGGCAACCGCCTGGAGAAGGTCCTGGTCGACCAGGGCTTCAAGGACGCCGTGATCATCCACGGTGCGGTGTTGGGTATCACGGTCGAGGTCGTGCGGCGCAACCCCGAGGACAAGGGCTTCGTGCCGCAGCCCAAGAGGTGGGTGGTCGAGCAGGTCAACGGCACGCTGATACTGCACCGGCGCCTGGTGCGCGAGTACGACCACCGTCCCGAGAACTCCGCCGCCCGCGTCTACTGGGCGGCCACCGCGAACATGGCCCGCCGGCTCACGGTTCCCGCGTGCCCCTGGCGCGACCTCGAGCTGGCCGCGTGAACGTCACCGACCTCCTGCGGCACCTCCAGGCCGAGCAGGACCAGGCCGCCGCCCACACCGAGGACCTGCAACAGCAGATCGACGACCTCACGGCGGCCCTCGCCGATGCCCGAGCACACCTCGCGGAACTGCAGACCGCCTGCAAGGTCATCGAGGGCATCATTGGGCCCGGGGCCGAACCGCAGCCGGCGCCGGATACCTACCAGCGCCTCGTGGCCCACTTCAACGACCACCCCGCTCAGCCCTTTCGGGCCCGTGAACTGCACGAACTGCTAGACCTGCCCACCGACGAGGCCTCCGTGAGCACCACCCGAAGCCGCCTAGGCCGACTCGTCCGCCAAGGCGTCCTCACCCAACCCGGACGAGGCATCTACCAAAAACGGACTTAACGCCCTCT
>NZ_JOEH01000081.1 GCF_000719095.1 Streptacidiphilus jeojiense
CCGGCACCGGCCACGGCCGCGTCCACAACTCCCTGAAGAACGACGGCACCACCGCACTGACCATCCAGGCCACCACCTCCCACGGCGACATCACCGCCCACAGTCTCTGAAGCGGCACCCCCACTGCCATCCGGCTGGGCGCACACGAATGGACACCGCCCAGTGCCGGCCCCCTGCCCAGCGCGACAGGGAGCCGGCACTGCGATGTTCTTCACCCCTCGCTGCGGTCCAGGGCGGTGACCTCACCTACGGCGTCGGACAGGGCCAAGCTCGCGCACGCGGGCGACGAACGCGCCGTAGGACCAGCCGACCGCCAGTGCCCGGTCCACGCCTCGGGCTGCGAGGACGGCATCGACGTCCTGGACGGCGGCCTCGAAGGAGTAGTCCGCCGAGCGCTTCGACTTCCTGCCGCGGGCCCGCTCGGCCATTGGCCGTGGAGCGCCGGCTCCAGGACCTGATTGCCTGTTCAGGTTCCGTCTCGGGCCTCGGACTCGGATCGAGTGACTGTCCGTGAATGCGCGTCACTCGCGTCGTCATGGGAAGGCGGCGGGTGCTACTTCTCGGCCTTGCCGGATTCCCCGTTGATGGACTCCTGATAGATGTCCGCATGCGTGCGTGAGTCCTTGACCAGGTCGTCGCAGAACGCGGCGACGTCGCTGCCGATGAGTTCCAAGACCCCCCTACCCCCGGCGACGCCCTCCTCGAAGAAGTCGACGATCCCGGGGAGCAGGGGCCCGTCAGGCAGGTCGACCGGTCCGACCTTGAACAGGTACCTCTGCATCTCCTTGTAGACGATCTGGTAGTCCGGCGGGAGCGCCTTGACCCGAGCCATGTGCGTCCGCCACTGCTTCTTGCCCTCGATGATGTCCTGGATGCTCACGTCAGCCTCCCAGCCGGCTCAACTTCTTTGCTACGTTCCTGTTCAGCTGCTCGCGCCACCGGTCGCGATAGGTTCGAGCCCCTTCACCACCGGCCAGCGCCGTGCAGAACCCGCGGATGTCGTCGCCGAGCACCTCGTCGACGCTCTGCCCGTCCGCCGCTGTCTCTTCGAGCAGCCCCAGGGCGGCGTCGAGGATCGGCATCAGATTGCGGCCGGTGAACCCCGCATAGGGGAAGAGGTGACCCTTGATCTGTTCCCAAGCCGCCCGGTGGTCGTCCGGCAGGGCCTCGGCCCGGGCTTCGAACTCCTTCCACTGCCTGGTGAGATCGCTGCCCGTGATGGAATCCCAGAAGTTGTTCATCTCCCGGTTGCGTCCTGGGGAGTGGTGTACGGGTTTCCACCTGATCCGGGGGTTTGTCACCGGATCGGTTGGGAGCGCGCATAGTTGAACGGCCATCGGCT
>NZ_JOEH01000082.1 GCF_000719095.1 Streptacidiphilus jeojiense
GAAGGGGAGTCCGCTGTTTTCGAAGTAGTCGATGGCGGGGAAGCAGTCGGCGAGGCGGCGGGTGTCGACCAGGACGACGGCGCCGATGGCGCCGCGGACCAGGTCGTCCCACATGAACCAGAAGCGGTCCTGGCCGGGGGTGCCGAAGAGGTAGAGGATCAGGTCCTCGTCCAGGGTGATGCGGCCGAAGTCCATGGCCACCGTGGTGGTGGTCTTGTCCGCCACGTGGCTGAGGTCGTCGATGCCGGCGGAGGCGCTGGTCATCACGGCCTCGGTGCGCAGCGGGTTGATCTCCGAGACCGCACCGACCAGGGTCGTCTTGCCCACCCCGAAGCCGCCGGCCACGACGATCTTCGCCGAGGTGGTCGTGCGGGCTCCGGTGGCGGCCGCCGGTGGCGCGGGCCTAGAGCTTGCGAAGTCCACTGAGCACCCTTTCGAGCAGTGTCACGTCTGGCGTGCCGCCGGATTCGCCTCCGGCAGCGGGTTGGTGGATCGCGACCAGGCCGGATTCGGCCAGGTCGGCGACGAGGATGCGGGCCACGCCCAAGGGCATGGAAAGTAGAGCCGAGATCTCGGCGACGGACTTGATCTCCAGGCAGAGACCGCAGATCCGTTGGTGTTCGGGCAGCAGCGAGCCGATCCGCTCGGGCGCCGCGGTGGTGGAGACCAGGGCCTCGATGGCGAGCTGGTAGCGCGGCCGGGTCCGTCCGCCGGTCATGGCGTAGGGCCGGATCAGCGGCTCCTCGTCCATCTCCGGCTCCTGGGCCGGCGGCCGGCTCCAGTCGTCGGCGTACGACGGACGGCTGTTGTAGCCGGAGCCGGTGCCGCTGGTGGTGGGCGCGTTGGGCTCGGGGTTGCCCCGAGGTGCCGGACCCGAGCCGTTGGAGTAGGGGTTCTCCTGGTACGGGTTGCCGCCGTAGCCGTTGCGCTGCTCCTGCTCATAGCCGGGGTAGCCGGGGGCGTAGCCGCCGCCGGGACCACCGAACGCATCGTGGCCTGTACCGGGATAGCCGGTGCCGTACTGGCCGTTCTGGTCCTCGGGCGGTGTCACGGGTCCTCCTCACAGTTGAGCGACAGGGGCTTTCGGAGCTCTTGCTGAACGTGTGCGGGCGGTGCGGGCGGTGCAGGGGCGGTGCTGTGGTGCGCAGTCAGTGGAGCAGGCTGCCTTGGAGCTCGGCCCGGAGTGCCGGGGTGAGTACGGTCCCCGCCCGGTCGACGAGGAGGGCCATCTCGTAGCCGACCAGGCCGATGTCGCTGTCGGGGGAGGCGAGGACGGCGAGGGAGGATCCGTCGGAGACGGCCATGATG
>NZ_JOEH01000083.1 GCF_000719095.1 Streptacidiphilus jeojiense
GGAGAAGTACGGCCGCAAGTTCTACATCATGTACGACGCCACCGGCTGGACCAACATGCAGTCGGAGATGAAGGCCGACTGGACCAACAAGATGAAGGCCCACACCGCCTCGTCCGCCTACGCCATGCAGAACGGCAAACCGGTGGTCTGCATCTGGGGCTTCGGCTTCAACGACGCCAACCACCCCTGGGACGCCGCGACCTGTCTCGACGTCATCAACTGGTTCAAGAGCCAGGGCTGCTACGTCATCGGCGGGGTGCCGCGCGAGTGGCGCACCGGGGTCGGCGGCTCCCGGGCCGGGTACCTGGGCACCTACCACGCCTTCAACATGCTCTCGCCGTGGATGGTCGGCGCCATCGGGAACGCCGCCGACTCCGACTCGGTCTACCAGAACATCAACGTCCCAGACCAGGCCGACTGCAACGCCAACGGCATCGACTACCAACCCTGCGTCCTGCCCGGCGACCTGTCGGGGCGTCAGCGCGCGCACGGCGACTTCATGTGGCGGCAGTTCTACAACATGGTCCGGGTCGGCGCCCAGGGCATCTACATCTCCATGTTCGACGAGTACGGCGAAGGCAACCAGATCGCCAAGACCGCCGAGACCCAGGCCACCACCCCCACCGGCTCCGGACTGCTCTCCCTGGACGAGGACGGCACCGCCTGCTCGGCCGACTACTACCTGCGGCTGACCGGCGACGGCGGCCGGATGCTCAAGGGCCAGATCGCCCTGACCGCCACCCGCCCCACACCACCCGTCGCCACCAGCACCGGCGGCGCCACCCTGGCCGTGGTCAGCTTCCGCTCCCAGGTCAACAACCTGTACGTGACCGCCGAGAACGCCGGGGCCTCCGCGCTGATCGCCAACCGCACCGCGATCGGCACCTGGGAGGAGTTCGACGAGGTCGACGCCGGCAGCGGACACATCGCGCTGCGCGCCCACGCCAACGGCCGCTTCGTCACCACCGGCAGCGGCGGCACCCAGCAGCTGATCGCCAGCAGCACCACCGTCGGCCCCTCCGAGACCTTCCAACTGATCCACAACAGCGGCGGCACCGTCAGCCTGCTCTCACTGGCCGACAACGAGTACGTGACGGCCGAGAACGCCGGCGCCAACCCGCTGATCGCCAACCGCACCGCCATCGGCCTCTGGGAGCAGTTCACCCTCGTCACCTCCTAATGAAGCTCGTCAAGCAGCCGCTGTGACCGGGAGTCCACCTTGGAAGCACTGTCCGTCGCGTATGAGGGCCCACAGGACGTTGACGCGT
>NZ_JOEH01000084.1 GCF_000719095.1 Streptacidiphilus jeojiense
CCTGCTGCAGAACGAGTCTGTAAGCGTGTTCAGTCTTATGGCGCCGATGACTCGTTCTTCGCTTTGACGGCCCCTGCCGCGACCACCCCGCCCCGTCCCACCCCCTCCCGTGCGGAGGGGGGAAACAGACAGACGGCGTCAGAGCTGCGTGATGCCGGCGATCAATTCGTCCGCAGCGGTGTACGGATCCGACTGACCGTCAGCTACCTTTTGTGCCAAAGCCGGTAGCCGCTGGTCGCCATGCAGGTGGTCGAAGCGGCGGCGCAGTGCGGTGAGGGCGATGGATTCGATCTCCTGGCTGGCGCGACGCTGCCTACGAAGCGTCAGCTCACCGTGTTCGCCCATCCAGATCCGGTGCTTCTCCAGGGCGTCGACCAGTTCGTCGATGCCCTCGTTGCGAGCCGCGACTGTCTTCACGATGGGCGGCTGCCAGGCGCGGGTCTCGCCGAGGCCGAGCATGTGTCGCAGCTCGCGGGCGGTCGCGTCGGCACCGTCGCGGTCGGCCTTGTTGACCACGTAGACGTCGCCGATCTCCAGGATCCCCGCCTTGGCGGCCTGGATCCCGTCCCCCATTCCGGGGGCCAGCAGCACGACAGTGGTATCGGCCTGGGCGGCGATCTCTACCTCGGACTGCCCGACACCCACCGTCTCCACCAGGACCACGTCGCATCCTGCGGCGTCCAGCACCCGGATGGCCTGCGGGGCCGCCCAGGCCAGCCCGCCAAGGTGGCCCCGGGTGGCCATCGAGCGGATGTAGACCCCCGGGTCGGTGGCGTGGTCCTGCATCCGCACCCGATCGCCCAACAGCGCTCCGCCGGAGAACGGCGACGAAGGATCGACGGCGAGCACGCCGACCCTCCGCCCGAGCCTCCGGTACGCACTCACCAAAGCAGAGGTGGACGTCGACTTGCCGACACCCGGCGACCCCGTCAGCCCGACTACATAGGCGTTCCCCGTCAGCGGCGCCAACGTGGCCATGACCTCACGCAGCTCCGGTGCCGCGCTCTCGACCAGCGAGATCAGTCGGGCGACGGCGCGGGGCCGACCCGCCCGCGCCTGCTCGACCAGAGTGCCGACGTCCATACCAGCCAATCTACGTTGCCGTCTGTCTGTTTCCCCCCTCCGCACGGGAGGGGGCGGGACGGGGCGGGGTGGTCGCGGCAGGGGCCGTCAAAGCGAAGAACGAGTCATCGGCGCCATAAGACTGAACACGCTTACAGACTCGTTCTGCAGCAGG
>NZ_JOEH01000085.1 GCF_000719095.1 Streptacidiphilus jeojiense
ACTGAGGTTGAAAGCGTGATGGCCTTCGTGGCGGTCACCAGGGTTCGATGATCAGTCCGGTCTCGGCGAGGCAGGCGTCGATCAGGTGCGGGCGGTACTGGATCTTCTTCAGCTTGCGCTTCATGACCCGGACCAGGTGGTCCAGGTTGGCGGCGGCGAAGTTCGCCAACCCGCGCTTGACCAGCGACCAGATCCCCTCCTGCGGGTTCAGGTCCGGCGCGTACGAGGGGAACTGGAAGACCTCCAGCCAGTCCCGGTGCTCAACAGCGAACTCGGTCAGGCCGTCGGCGAGGTGGACGTTCAGGTTGTCCCAGCACCACACCACCGGGCCGCCGAGTTGCACGTGCGTCATGGCGATGAAGTCGCGGTAGTCCTGCCAGGTGAAGCTCTTCGGCTGGCCCTTGCGGGCTTGGTAGATGTGCAGCTTGAAGAAGAACCGCGACCGCTGGCCGGGCTTGAAGCAGACCGCGCCGGCCACCGTCACCCGGCCCCGGCCGCCGACACACACCCGGACCTCGGGCGTGCGTCCGCGCGGCGCCCAGGTCCGGCCCTTCGGCGGCCTCATGCCCTGGCCGGCCTCGTCGGCGAAACAGATCCAGGCGTCACGGGCCGCCGCGGTCCTTTTAACCGCGGCCAGACCTCGGCCTTCCACACCTCCACCGCGGCGTCGTCGCGCTCCAGCGCCCGGCGCACCGGCACCTGCGCCGACCAGCCGTGGCGCCGCAGCAGATGCCACACGCCCTGCACCGTGTAGCCGATGTGGAACCTGCGCGCGATCACGACACGGATCCGCCCCAGCGTCCAGCACTGGTCCTCGCTCCAGCCGTGGGCCAGCGGACCCTGCTCCAACTCCCGCACCAGGCTGTCCCACTGCGCGGGGCTCAACCGCTCCACCGAGTGCGGCCCCTTCGAGCGCAGCGCCTCCGCGCCGCCGTCACGCCAGGCCTGCCGCCACTTGCGCACCTGCCGCTCACCGACCCGCAACGCCGCCGCGACCTGTGCCGTCGCCTCGCCGCGCGCAAACCGCTCGGCCGCCTCCAGCCGTACCCGCTCCCGCTCCACCTGCCCCTGCGGGGTCAGCCCACCGCCCTGTGCATACTTCATGCTCCGGTCGTACCGCAGGGATCAAGGAACGTCAGCCACCCACGGCCATCACGCTTTCAACCTCAG
>NZ_JOEH01000086.1 GCF_000719095.1 Streptacidiphilus jeojiense
TACTGAGGTTGTAGGCGTGGTGTCGTCATGGTGAGTCCGGTGCCGGCGAGGCATCCGTCGATGAGGTCGGGCCGGTACTGGACTTGGCGAAGGCCTCGTCTCAGGGCGCGCATCAGATGGGTCGGGTCGGTGAAGGCGGTGTTGGCCTGGCAGCGGCGCCGGAGCAGAGACCAGATGCCCTCGACCGGATTGAGCTGAGGGGCATAAGGCGGCAGGTAGTGGACCGTGAGCCAGTCCTGGGCGTCGATGAACTCGCGCAGGCGGCGGTCGCGGTGGACGTTGAGATTGTCCCAGACCAGGACGATCGGCTTGCCGAGTTGCTGGTGGGCGTCGGCCAGCAGGTCGCGGTAGTCGGTCCAGGCGAAGCTGCGGCGCCCGCCGGACTTGTGGTCCTGGTGGATGATCGGCCGGTGGATCAGCCGGGAGCGCTCGCCCTGCTTGTAGCAGGTCAAAGCTGCGATGGAGATCCGCCGTTGTGAGCGCCCGCGGACGCGGACTATCGGAGTGACACCGCGGGGTGACCAAGTGCGGGCGGTGGGCGGCGTCATCGAGAAGCCGGCCTCGTCCTCGAAGACGAGGTAGGCGTCGAGCGCCGCCGCGGCGCTTCCACGGACGGCCAGGTCTCCTTCACCCACCCAGCCACGGCCCCCTCGTCGCGCTCGACCGCGCGCCGGGCCGGGACCTGGTGGCTCCAGCCATGACGACGCAGCATCTGCGAGATCCCCGACAACGTGAAGGACTTGTGGAACCGTCGACCGATCAGGGTCTTGATCCGCGCCAGGGTCCAGGTCTGGTCCGGCCAGCCGTGCGCGACCGGCCCCTTGGCCAGCTCGTCCTCCAGCACGGCGAACAGCCTGTCGCTCAGCTTGGGAAGCGAGACAGGCCCGGCGGACCGCAACCCGTCGGTGCCGGCCTCCTGCCAAGCCTGCCGCCATCGCTGCACCGAGCGGACACTCACCCGTAAATCCCTGGCGACCGACCCGTTGGAAGCGCCCGAGGCGAAGAGCTCGGCGGCCTCCAACCGGATCCGCTCGCGAAACACCTGCCGTTCAGGCGTCAGCCCACCACCCTGCGGATACCTCATACACCCGGCATACCGCGACAATCACACTCCGTCAGCCCCCAACGACATCACGCTTCCAAAGTCAGTA
>NZ_JOEH01000087.1 GCF_000719095.1 Streptacidiphilus jeojiense
CATCATGGCCGTCTCCGACGGATCCTCCCTCGCCGTCCTCGCCTCCCCCGACAGCGACATCGGCCTGGTCGGCTACGAGATGGCCCTCCTCGTCGACCGCACCGGTGACGTGCTGACCCCGGCACTCCGGACGGAGCTCCAAGGCAGCCTGCTCCACTGAGGCCTGACGGCACACCCTCGCACCATCACCACGCCGCGGAGAGGCACGACGGACCGCTGCAGCTCAAGGAGGACAGATGACCCCGCCCCAAGGCTCCACCGGTCCGTACGGCAGTAGTGCGTACGGCGGCGGCTCGTACGGCGGCCAGCAGGGACCGCACGGCTCGCAGCCGCCCCAGGGCGGCGCCAGGCAGCCACTCGTGCGCCCGTACGCCATGACCGGCGGACGGACCCGGCCGCGCTACCAGCTCGCCATCGAGGCGCTGATCTCCACCACGGCCCAGGCCGACCGGGCGGGCACGCTGCTGCCCGAGCACGCCCGGATCGTCCAGCTGTGCCGCGAGGTCAAGTCGGTCGCGGAGGTCAGCGCGCTGGTCCCGATGCCGCTGGGCGTGGCCCGCATCCTCGTCGCCGACCTGGCCGAAGCCGGCCTGGTCGCCATCCACCAACCGGCCGCCGCCTCCGATTCGGGCGGCACCCCGGACGTCACACTGCTCGAAAGGGTGCTCAGTGGACTTCGCAAGCTCTAGGCCCGCGGCGCCCTTCGCGCCGGCCCCACCCGCCCCGCACCGGGCCACCACCTCGGCGAAGATCGTCGTGGCCGGCGGCTTCGGGGTGGGCAAGACGACCCTGGTCGGTGCGGTCTCGGAGATCAACCCGCTGCGCACCGAAGCGGTCATGACCAGCGCCTCCGCCGGCATCGACGACCTGACCCACGTCAGTGGGAAGACCACCACCACGGTCGCCATGGACTTCGGCCGCATCACCCTGGACGAGGACCTGATCCTCTACCTCTTCGGCACCCCCGGCCAGGACCGCTTCTGGTTCATGTGGGACGACCTCGTCCGCGGCGCCATCGGCGCCGTCGTCCTGGTCGACACCCGCCGCCTCGCCGACTGCTTCCCCGCCATCGACTACTTCGAAAACAGCGGACTCCCCTTC
>NZ_JOEH01000088.1 GCF_000719095.1 Streptacidiphilus jeojiense
GGCGAGGCTGAGAACTTAAGCGCCAGTAAACGGCGGTGGTAACTATAACCATCCTAAGGTAGCGAAATTCCTTGTCGGGTAAGTTCCGACCTGCACGAATGGCGTAACGACTTCTCGACTGTCTCAACCATAGGCCCGGTGAAATTGCATTACGAGTAAAGATGCTCGTTTCGCGCAGCAGGACGGAAAGACCCCGGGACCTTTACTATAGCTTGATATTGGTGTTCGGTTCGGCTTGTGTAGGATAGGTGGGAGACTGTGAAGCGGCCACGCCAGTGGTTGTGGAGTCGTCGTTGAAATACCACTCTGGTCGTGCTGGATGTCTAACCTGGGTCCGTGATCCGGATCAGGGACAGTGTCTGGTGGGTAGTTTAACTGGGGCGGTTGCCTCCTAAAATGTAACGGAGGCGCCCAAAGGTTCCCTCAGCCTGGTTGGCAATCAGGTGTTGAGTGTAAGTGCACAAGGGAGCTTGACTGTGAGACCGACGGGTCGAGCAGGTGCGAAAGCAGGGACTAGTGATCCGGCGGTGGCTTGTGGAAGCGCCGTCGCTCAACGGATAAAAGGTACCCCGGGGATAACAGGCTGATCTTCCCCAAGAGTCCATATCGACGGGATGGTTTGGCACCTCGATGTCGGCTCGTCGCATCCTGGGGCTGGAGTAGGTCCCAAGGGTTGGGCTGTTCGCCCATTAAAGCGGTACGCGAGCTGGGTTTAGAACGTCGTGAGACAGTTCGGTCCCTATCCGCTGCGCGCGCAGGAGTCTTGAGAAGGGCTGTCCCTAGTACGAGAGGACCGGGACGGACGAACCTCTGGTGTGCCAGTTGTCCTGCCAAGGGCATGGCTGGTTGGCTACGTTCGGGAGGGATAACCGCTGAAAGCATCTAAGCGGGAAGCCTGCTTCGAGATGAGGACTCCCACCACCATCGAGTGGGTAAGGCTCCCAGTAGACGACTGGGTTGATAGGCCGGATGTGGAAGCCCTGTAAGGGGTGGAGCTGACCGGTACTAATAGGCCGAGGGCTTGTCCATAGTTGCTACGCGTCCACTGTGAAGAGAGTGTTCGCTGAACACCCGATAGGGTTTCGGTGGTCATAGCGTGAGGGAAACGCCCGGTAACATCCCGAACCCGGAAGCTAAGCCTCACAGCGCCGATGGTACTGCAGGGGGGACCCTGTGGG
>NZ_JOEH01000089.1 GCF_000719095.1 Streptacidiphilus jeojiense
AGACGGTAGGAGCTGGCGCCGGCCATGAAAATCGACCTCACGGACACCACCTCCAGCAAAATCAACTCCGGACTCGTCGAAGCCCGCAGAGCCATCGGCGGCCTGCCGGCCGGAAGCGTGCTCACCCTGATCGTGGTCGCTGACGAGGAGGGTGCCTACGACGCGGTGCAGACCGCGGCCTGGGCGACCCGCCAGCACTCGTCGCGGATCCTGGTGGTGATCAGGCGGACCGACCGCGGTCCCAGGTCGGCCGGAACCCGGCTGGACGCCGAGATCCGGGTCGGCTCGGACGCCGGCACCGGCGAGACCGTCCTGCTCCGCCTGCACGGCGAACTCGCCTCCCAGGCCCAGTCGGCACCCCCTGGCGCTCCGTCCTGGCAGCGGCCCTGGACCAGGTCGGCCACTCCGCCGTCGTCTCGGCGGCGGTCGGCGCGCCAGCGGACGACCCCAGCGCCGAACTGCTGACGCGCTGGCTCGCCGGCCGGTTGGAGGTCCGGGTGGAGCGGATCGCGGCCGAGGGTGCCTGCATCTCCTCGGTGGAACTGGTCACCGCCGACGGGGCGATCCGTCTGGGCCGTCCGCAGAACGGGACCGCCACCCTGGCCATCACCGGACTGCCGGACCGTCAGGTCCGGCTGGGGGAGCGGGAGGACAGCGAACTGCTGGCCGAGGAACTGCGGCGGTTGGACCGCGACGACTCCTACGCCGACGCGCTGGTCGTCGGCGGGGACCAGGAGAGGAGCAGCCATGTCTGACATCGCACCGCTGGATCGGTCTCCGGAGTGGGCGGAGTTGGGAAAGCACCGGGCCGAGTTGGGTGAGGTGCACCTGCGGGAGCTGTTCGCCGCGGACGCCGGGCGTGGTGAGCGGTACAGCCTGCGGGTGGGGGATCTGTACCTGGACTACTCCAAGCATCTGGTGACCGATGAGACCCTGTCGCTGCTGCGGCAGTTGGCGGCGGCGCGCGGGGTGTTCGAGCTGCGGGACGCGATGTTCCGCGGCGAGAAGATCAACATCACTGAGGACCGGGCGGTGCTGCACACCGCGCTGCGGGCCCCGCGGGACGCGGTGGTCGAGGTCGACGGGGTGAACGTGGTGCCCGGTGTGCACGCGGTGCTG
>NZ_JOEH01000090.1 GCF_000719095.1 Streptacidiphilus jeojiense
AATGCGACGTTGCAGCAGATCGCGGAGCTGACGGCGTCGGGGTGCCAGATCGTGCGGGTGGCGTGTCCGTCGCAGGACGATGCGGATGCGTTGGCGACCATTGCGCGCAAGTCGCAGATCCCGGTGATCGCGGACATCCACTTCCAGCCGAAGTACGTGTTCGCGGCGATCGACGCGGGGTGTGCGGCGGTGCGGGTGAACCCGGGCAACATCCGGCAGTTCGACGACAAGGTCAAGGAGATCGCGAAGGCGGCGTCGGAGGCGGGGGTGCCGATCCGGATCGGGGTCAACGCGGGGTCGTTGGACCGGCGGCTGCTGGAGAAGTACGGCAAGGCCACGCCGGAGGCGCTGGTGGAGTCGGCGCTGTGGGAGTGCTCGCTGTTCGAGGAGCACGGCTTCCGTGACATCAAGATCTCGGTGAAGCACAACGACCCGGTCGTCATGATCGCGGCCTACCGGCTGCTGGCCCAGCAGTGCGACTATCCGCTGCACCTGGGGGTGACCGAGGCGGGTCCGGCGTTCCAGGGCACGATCAAGTCGGCGGTGGCGTTCGGTGCGCTGTTGAGCGAGGGGATCGGGGACACGATCCGGGTGTCGCTGTCGGCGCCGCCGGCGGAGGAGGTCAAGGTCGGCAACCAGATCCTGGAGTCGCTGAACCTGCGTCAGCGCGGTCTGGAGATCGTGTCCTGCCCGTCCTGCGGGCGGGCCCAGGTGGATGTGTACAAGCTGGCGGAGGAGGTCACCGCCGGTCTGGAGGGCATGGAGGTGCCGCTGCGGGTCGCCGTGATGGGCTGTGTGGTGAACGGTCCGGGTGAGGCGCGGGAGGCGGACCTGGGTGTGGCTTCGGGCAACGGCAAGGGGCAGATCTTCGTCAAGGGCGAGGTGATCAAGACCGTGCCGGAGTCGAAGATCGTGGAGACGCTGATCGAGGAGGCCCTGAAGCT
>NZ_JOEH01000091.1 GCF_000719095.1 Streptacidiphilus jeojiense
CCAGGTCAGCGCGATGCCGGCCTCGACGGCGACGCGGGCCCGCACTGCGGGGGGCAGCACGGTGTCGCGGTAGGCCAGGTCCTGCTCCTGGAACCACTCCACGCAGGGCATGGAGACCACGCGGGTGGGGATGCCCTCGGCCTGCAGCCGCTCGCGGGCGGCGACGGCGATCTGGACCTCGGAGCCGGTGCCGATCAGGATCACCTGCGCGGCGCCGCCCTCGGCCTCGAACAGCACATAGCCGCCCTTGGCCGCGTCCGCGTTGGCCGGGTAGGTCGGTACGCCCTGGCGGGTCAGCGCCAGGCCGTGCGGAGCCGGGTTCGCGTCGTGACGGCGGAACACCTCGGCCCAGGTGATCGCGGTCTCGTTGGCGTCCGCCGGGCGGACCATGTTCAGGCCCGGGATGGCGCGCAGCGCGGCCATGTGCTCGACCGGCTGGTGGGTGGGGCCGTCCTCGCCCAGGCCGATCGAGTCGTGCGTCCACACGTAGGTGACCGGCAGCTTCATCAGCGCGGCCAGGCGTACCGCGCCGCGCATGTAGTCCGAGAAGGTCAGGAACGTGCCGCCGTAGATACGGGTGTTGCCGTGCAGGGCGATGCCGTTCATCGCCGAGCCCATGGCGTGCTCGCGGATCCCGAAGTGGATCGTGCGCCCGTACGGACTGGCCGACGCCAGCGGATTGCCCTCGGGCAGGAACGAGGAGTTCGCGTCGATGGTGGTCAGATTGGAGCCGGCCAGGTCCGCCGACCCGCCCCACAGCTCCGGCACCACCGCGCCCACAGCCTTGAGGAACTCACCCGACGCCTT
>NZ_JOEH01000092.1 GCF_000719095.1 Streptacidiphilus jeojiense
ACGTCCACAGCGGCGAACTCCCCCTGCGCGCCGGCGAATGGGAACTCCTCGCCCGCCTCGACACCCCCACCGACCAGGGACCCGACAGCGAGCAGCCCGGTGAGATCAAACTGCACCTGGCCCCCCGCGCCCACACCACCGTCCCGCTCCAGGTCACCGCCCGCGGCAAGACCGTCACCCTGGGCCGCCGCTGGTACGACTGCCTGTTGCTGACCGCAGCCGACTCCCTGACCGGCGACGAAGCAGGCTCCTACCACCAACGCCGGCTACGCGAGGAGACCTACCCCGCCGCCCGCAGCCAGCCCCTGCGCCCCACCGTCCTGTACACCAGCTACAACGGCGGCCCCTACGCCGACTCCCCCCGCGCCCTGCACCAAGAACTCCTCACCCGCGCCACCAACCTGCAACACCTGTGGACCGTCGACGACCTCCAAGCCGACATCCCCCCCACCGCCACCCCCGTGCGCCTGCACAGCCCCCAGTGGTACCAAGCCCTCGCCACCTCCCGCTACATCATCACCAACACCGAACTGCCCCCCTGGATCCACCGCCGCCCCGGCCAGACCATCCTGCAGACCTGGCACGGCACCCCCGTCAAACGCATCGGCTTCGACTTCGACAACGACTGGTACGCCGACCCCGACCAACTCCACGACCTCGAACACGGCGCAGCCCAGTGGAACCTGCTGGTCTCCCCCAACCCGCCCAGCACCCCGGTGCTGCGCCGCGCCCTGCGCTACACCGGCACCGTGCTGGAGACCGGCCTGCCGCGCACCGACCAGCTCCACGCCCCCGACCGCG
>NZ_JOEH01000093.1 GCF_000719095.1 Streptacidiphilus jeojiense
ACGTCACGCTGATCTTCTCGCTGGAGCGCTACCGCGGCGTCATGGACGCCTTCCTGACCGGCCTGGAGACCGCCAAGGCCAACGGCCACGACCTGTCCCAGATCGAGTCCGTGGCCTCCTTCTTCGTCTCCCGCGTGGACACCGAGATCGACAAGCGCCTCGACAAGCTGGCCACCCCCGAGGCCAAGGCCGCCAAGAGCAAGGCCGCCGTGGCCAACGCCCAACTGGCCTACCAGGCCTACGAAGAGGTCTTCAGCTCGGACCGCTGGAAGGCGCTGGCCGAGGCCGGTGCCAAGCCGCAGCGTCCGCTGTGGGCCTCCACCGGCGTCAAGGACCCGTCCCTGGACGACACCCTGTACGTGGTCGAGCTGGTCGCACCGGGCACCGTCAACACCATGCCCGAGGCGACGCTGAACGCGGTCGCCGACCACGGCGTGATCCGCGGCGACAGCATCACCGGCAACTACGCCGCCGCGCAGGCCGTCATCGACGAGCTGGCCACCTTCGGCATCTCCTACGACGACGTGGTCCAGGTCCTCGAGGACGAGGGCGTGGAGAAGTTCGAGGCGTCCTGGAAGGAACTGCTGGACACCGTCACCGCCTCGCTCGCGAAGTTCGCCCCGAAGGGGGGCACCGAGAAGTGAGTGAAGAAGCCTCAGCAGTACTTGAGGAGGAGACCGGCGTCATCGACGCCTGGATCAATCCGTTGCGTGATCCGGCGGATCGTCGGTTGCCGCGGATCGCGGGTCCGTCGGGTCTGGTGATCTTCGGGGTCACCGGTGACCTGTCCCGCAAGA
>NZ_JOEH01000094.1 GCF_000719095.1 Streptacidiphilus jeojiense
TCTTGCGGGACAGGTCACCGGTGACCCCGAAGATCACCAGACCCGACGGACCCGCGATCCGCGGCAACCGACGATCCGCCGGATCACGCAACGGATTGACGAAGACCTCTTCGACGTCGTCGCTCATCGACCGTCACCGTCCCTCGCTGCCAACCGCTCCATTGATTCCGCGACGCTGTCCAGCAGTTCCTTCCAGGACGCCTCGAACTTCTGCACGCCCTCGTCCTCCAGCACCCGGACCACGTCGTCGTAGGAGATGCCCAGGCCGGCCAGCTCGTCCATGACCGCCTGCGCAGCCCGATAGCTGCCGGTGACCGTGTCGCCGTGGACGGCACCGTGGTGGGCCACGGCGTCGAGGGTGGCCTCGGGCATGGTGTTGACGGTGCCCGGTGCGACCAGCTCAACCACGTACAGGGAGTCGTCCAGGGACGGGTCCTTGACACCGGTGGAGGCCCACAACGGACGCTGCGGCTTGGCACCGGCCTCGGCCAGCGCCTTCCAGCGGTCCGACGGCTTCACCCTCCCGTCGGCGGAGCCGAACACCTCTTCGTAGGCCTGGTAGGCCAGTTGGGCGTTGGCCACGGCGGCCTTGTTCCTGGCGGCCTTGGCCTCGGGGGTGGCCAGCTTGTCGAGGCGCTTGTCGATCTCGGTGTCCACGCGGGAGACGAAGAAGGAGGCGACGGACTCGATCCGGGACAGGTCGTGGCCGTTGGCCTTGGCGGTCTCCAGGCCGGTCAGGAAGGCGTCCATGACGCCGCGGTAGCGCTCCAGCGAGAAGATCAGCGTGACGT
>NZ_JOEH01000095.1 GCF_000719095.1 Streptacidiphilus jeojiense
CTCCCCGTTCGACCACACCATCTGGGGCATCTGCTCGGACGGCGACCTGGAGGAGGGCGTCTCCGGCGAGGCCTCCTCCCTCGCGGGCCACCAGAAGCTCGGGAACCTGGTGTTCCTGTACGACGACAACCACATCTCGATCGAGGGCGACACCGAGACCGCGTTCTCCGAGGACGTCCTCAAGCGCTACGAGGCCTACGGCTGGCACATCCAGCGCGTCGCCCCGGCCGAAAGCGGCGACATCGACCCCAAGGCCCTGCACGACGCCATGGTCATCGCCCAGGCCGAGACCGAGCGCCCCTCGATCATCGCCATGCGCACCGTCATCGCCTGGCCGGCCCCCAACGCCAAGGGCACCGAGGAGTCGCACGGCTCCGCCCTGGGCGCCGCTGAGGTCGCCGCCACCAAGCAGGTGCTTGGCTTCGACCCGGAGCAGTCCTTCGAGGTCGCCGACACGGTGCTGGCCCACGCCCGCGAGGTCGGCGACCGCGGCCGCGAGGCCCACGCCGCCTGGTCCAAGCGTTTCGAGGACTGGCGCACCGCCAACCCGCAGCGCGCCGCCGAGTTCGACCGCATCACCGCGGGCCGCCTGCCCGACGGCTGGGAGCAGGCCATCCCGACCTTCGAGCCCGGCAAGGAGGTGGCCACCCGCAAGGCGTCGGGTGAGTTCCTCAAGGCTGTGGGCGCGGTGGTGCCGGAGCTGTGGGGCGGGTCGGCGGACCTGGCCGGCTCCAATCTGACCACCATCGAC
>NZ_JOEH01000096.1 GCF_000719095.1 Streptacidiphilus jeojiense
GTCGATGGTGGTCAGATTGGAGCCGGCCAGGTCCGCCGACCCGCCCCACAGCTCCGGCACCACCGCGCCCACAGCCTTGAGGAACTCACCCGACGCCTTACGGGTGGCCACCTCCTTGCCCACCGGGAACACAGGGATCGCCAGCTCCCAGTCCTCGGGAAGCCGCCCCGACGTGATGCGGTCGAACTCCGCCGCACGCTGCGGGTTGGCGGTGCGCCAGTCCGCGAACCGCTTGGACCAGGCCGCATGCGTCTGCCGCCCGCGGTCGCCGACCTGCCGTGCGTGTTCCAGCACCTCAGCGGCGACGTCGAAGGACTTCGCCGGGTCGAAGCCCAGCACCCGCTTGGTCGCGGCGACTTCCTCCGCACCGAGTGCCGCACCATGTGCCTCCCCGGTGCCTTGGGCATGTGGCGCGGGCCAGGCGATGACGGTGCGCATGGCGATGATGGAGGGGCGCTCGGTCTCGGCCTGGGCGATGACCATGGCGTCGTGCAGGGCCTTGGGGTCGATGTCGCCGCTTTCGGCCGGGGCCACCCGCTGGATGTGCCAGCCGTACGCCTCGTAGCGCCCCAGGACGTCCTCGGAGAACGCGGTCTCGGTGTCGCCCTCGATCGAGATGTGGTTGTCGTCGTACAGGAACACCAGGTTCCCCAGCTTCTGGTGGCCCGCGAGGGAGGAGGCCTCGCCGGAGACGCCCTCCTCCAGGTCGCCGTCCGAGCAGATGCCCCAGATGGTGTGGTCGAACGGGGAG
>NZ_JOEH01000097.1 GCF_000719095.1 Streptacidiphilus jeojiense
GTGTGGGTGGGGGGTGGTGAGGGTGTCCAGGTCGGCGATCAGGGTCAGGTGGGGGCGGGTGCCGCCGGTGACCGGTAGCGTGCCGGTGTTCAGGGCCAGCGCGGCCACGGTGGCCAGCGCATCACCCAGGCGCTGCGCACCGGTGCGCGGGTCCTCGGTCTTCGGTGGGCCGGCGGCGGCCTCCAGGGCGATCCGCAGCCGCTCCCCGGCCAGGGCCTCCAGTTCGCCGGACAGGACCCAGAACGGGCGGTCGGTGGTTCCGGTGGCCGAGAGTTTCACCCAGGACTGGAACCCGGCCGGGGCTTCGTCCTGGGGCGGTTCCTCCTCGGCCACCAGCCGCACCCGTACCTCCTCGGCGGCCCGGGCCAGCTGGGACAGGTGCAGCTGCGGGGCGTGGGCCAGCAGCAGTTCCTCTGCCTGGCCGCGGGCCTGGACATCGTCCACCGGCGCCAGATGACGGGCGATCACCTGCGCCTGGTCGGCGCTCAGCGTCCCGGCAGCCTGCGCGGCGCGGACCGCGGGCACCGCGGCCAGCTGACCGGCCCGTGCCGTCAAGCGCCGCGCCGCTGCGCTGGCGAGTTGGCCGTGGGTGGCCAGGAAGCCGCCGGTGGAACGTGAACGCAGCACGGTGGCGCCGTGCGCCCGGACACCCCGGCGCCCTCCTGAGCGACCTGCTGCCGCCAGCCGGTCGACCAGTCCAGCCCGGTCGCAGCCTGGATCGCCTCACCGCCACCCACCGTGTGGGCCGACAAGGAGGAGGGCTGC
>NZ_JOEH01000098.1 GCF_000719095.1 Streptacidiphilus jeojiense
GCCGATGGCTCTGCGGGCTTCGACGAGTCCGGAGTTGATTTTGCTGGAGGTGGTGTCCGTGAGGTCGATTTTCATGGCCGGCGCCAGCTCCTACCGTCTCGTGCGAGCATCTCGTCCGCCTCGGCCGGGCCCCAGGTACCCGACTCGTACCCGGCGGGGCGGCCGTGCTTGTCCCAGTAGGCCTCGATCGGGTCCAGGATCCGCCAGGACTCCTCGACCTCCTGGTGGCGCGGGAACAGGTTGGCGTCGCCCAGCAGCACGTCCAGGATCAGCCGTTCGTAGGCCTCGGGGCTGGACTCGGTGAACGACTCGCCGTAGGCGAAGTCCATGCTCACGTCGCGGACCTCCATCGAGGTCCCGGGGACCTTGGAGCCGAACCGCATGGTCACCCCCTCGTCCGGCTGGACCCGGATGACCAGGGCGTTCTGCCCCAGCTCCTCGGTCGCCGAGGAGTCGAAGGGCAGGTAGGGGGCGCGTTGGAAGACCACCGCGATCTCGGTCACCCGCCGCCCCAGCCGCTTGCCGGTGCGCAGGTAGAACGGGACCCCGGCCCAGCGCCGGTTGTTGATCTCCAGTTTCACCGCGGCGTAGGTGTCGGTGGTGGACTGGGGGTCGATGCCCTCCTCCTCCAGGTAAGTAGCCGGCGCGGCCGCCGATGCCGATGTCCTCGGCCATGGTGATCTGCACGTGGTCCACATAGGAGCGGTTCCAGATCGGTTCGAACATCGAGTTGGCGAACCGCAGGGCCAGGATGTTCTGGACGGTCTCCTTGCCCAGGTAGTGGTCGATGCGGAAGACCTCGTCGCGCGGGAAGACCGAGTGCACGACCTGGTTGAGTTCCTG
>NZ_JOEH01000099.1 GCF_000719095.1 Streptacidiphilus jeojiense
GGAGCCCTGATTCAGGGTGAGTACGAAGCCGAGCAACACCTTTGAGTGGACCGAGCTTGACCAGCGGGCGGTGGACACCGTTCGGGTTCTGGCGGCGGATGCCGTGCAGAAGGTCGGGAACGGCCACCCGGGCACGGCGATGTCGCTGGCCCCGGCCGCGTACCTGATTTTCCAGCGGTTCCTGCGGCACGACCCGGCGGACCCGGCCTGGACCGGTCGCGACCGCTTCGTGCTGTCGCCCGGTCACACCAGCCTGACCCTCTACATCCAGCTGTACCTGTCGGGGTACGGGCTGACGCTGGAGGACCTGAAGTCGTTCCGGGTGTGGGGGTCGCTGACCCCCGGTCACCCCGAGCACGGGCACACCGCGGGGGTGGAGACCACGACCGGGCCGTTGGGCCAGGGGGTGGGCAACGCGGTCGGGATGGCGATGGCGGCGCGCTACGAGCGCGGCCTGTTCGACCCGGAGGCGCCCGCGGGCGCCTCCCCGTTCGACCACACCATCTGGGGCATCTGCTCGGACGGCGACCTGGAGGAGGGCGTCTCCGGCGAGGCCTCCTCCCTCGCGGGCCACCAGAAGCT
>NZ_JOEH01000100.1 GCF_000719095.1 Streptacidiphilus jeojiense
GTCTCCACATCCACCATTCTGCCGGGTTCCACCGTCGTGTACATCAGAAGGTCGCTGACACGCCGCGCCAGCTGGTTCACCACCTGGTGGTACGAATCCCGTTTCCCCGCCTGCCTGCTGAGCGCCAGCAGGCCGTCCCGCGCGTAACTCCCGGGCATCCGCTCATTGGTGTACTGGAGCCGCTGGACCACAGCGTGCCGCCGGTCCTGCGGCACCGGTACCCAGACCACCGGGAGTATCGCCGACGTCTCCGGCGACAGCGGCGGTCGAGCGTGGACGGCGCGCCGGCTGAAGACGGCCCACTCCTTGCCGCACCAGTCGCTGTCCAGGTAGGGCGTGGACACGAGGGCGATCAGGACGTGGGCCTCGGCGAGCATGTGGGAGATGAAGCGGCGCCAGTTGTCACCGATGGGTATCTCACGGTCGGACACTCCGGGCCGGACCTGGCGGGTGCCCTGCCGGACGTGCTGGCCGATCTCGAAGTTCAGGTCCTGGACCAGTTCGCCTATCGGCGAAGGGTCGTCCCTCGA
>NZ_JOEH01000101.1 GCF_000719095.1 Streptacidiphilus jeojiense
ACAGCGCCGATGGTACTGCAGGGGGGACCCTGTGGGAGAGTAGGACGCCGCCGAACAACCATTAACAGAAAGCCCCCTGACCACCGGTCAGGGGGCTTCCTGCATTCCCGCACCAGCGCGGATGGGGGAGGCCGGCCGCCGCAGGTGGGGGCGGCAGCTGCAGGTGGCTTACATGGCGCCACCGATGCCGCTCACCCCCGTCCGTGGCTTGTTGCTGTTGCTCGGCTCCGCCTCGCGGGCCAACTACAGCGGGGGAGCGGGGCCGGTCCTTGGCGCCGTTGCCGGGTGGGAGGTCGGAGGTGGGGTGTGCAGAAACGGTTCTGCGGCTGGGCCTCGCGCGAACCGGGGTCGATTCTCGTACGTCGGGTCACTCGTGGTACGCCAGGACCGGGTCAAATAGGGCATTACGGCATGATCAAGTGACACCTTGTCCCGAAAGTGACCCCGGTTCAGTCCAAGGCCCGCTCGCACCTCGGCAGGAACGTTTCTGCACCGCCCCGCACCCACCCGCCGCCCGGAAACGG
>NZ_JOEH01000102.1 GCF_000719095.1 Streptacidiphilus jeojiense
GTCCTGGGCCAGGCTGTGGCGCAGCCGCGCGTCCAGTGCCAGGCGCACGCGATCCAGCGCGGCTTCCGGGGCCGCGCCGAGGTCGGCGAGCTGGTCCAGGTAGTCCAGGCCGGCGCGGGCGATCTGTTGGCGTGCGTGCTCCTGTTCGCGGGCGGTGTCCTGCGGCTCCAGGGCCAGTCCGGAGCGGTTGACGAGCGGTGCCAGGCTCAGTCCCTGGACGACCAGGGTGAACACCACCACTGCGGTGGTCAGCACCAGCACCAGCGCACGCCCCGGCAGGGCGGTGCCGTCGTCGTCCAGCAGCGGGATGGACAGGGCGGCGGCCAGGGGCATCACTCCGCGGGTGCCGGCCCAGGTCACCACGGCGGCCACCCGCCAGGAGGCGGCCCCCTCCACCGGCTTGACCACCCTGGACCTGTCTAGTACACCGCCTGCAACTGCAGCCGGATCCGCGCGTCCGTCAGCCGGTAGCCCGAGCGACCCAGCACCACCCCGGCGACCACCACGGCGGTCACCCCCGAGGTGTGCGCGCCCTCCGCCAGGACGTAGGCGGCGTAGGGGGTGACCAGGGCGATCACGGTCTCCAGCACCGGGTCGGTGGTCCGGGCCCGGATCAACGCCACCACACCGGCCACGGCGAGGTCGCGTCGTTGAACAGGCTCTCGGCCTGCACCATGGTCTGCACCCGCCCCGGCAGCGCGAGCCTGCGCCCCAGCGCGGTGACCGCGACCGGGTCGGTGCTGGCCAGCACCGCGCCCAGCACCAGCGCCATCGGCGCGGTCAGCGGCGTCAGCGCCACCGCCAGGAACCCGACCGCGGCGGCCGACGCCAGCACGAGGCCCAGGGCCAGGACCGTGACCGGCCGCCACACGATCTTCAGGTCGCGCAGCGACATCTCCTCCGCCGAGGCGTACAGCAGCGGCGGCAGCACCACCAGCGCGATGGTCTGCGGGGCGCACCGGTCGCCACCAGCGTGGCCAGGACCACAAGAACAAGAACGGTGCCGACAGCGCGCATTTCGGGATCCCCGGATCGTCACCGGGGTCCC
>NZ_JOEH01000103.1 GCF_000719095.1 Streptacidiphilus jeojiense
CAGCCGATGGCCGTTCAACTATGCGCGCTCCCAACCGATCCGGTGACAAACCCCCGGATCAGGTGGAAACCCGTACACCACTCCCCAGGACGCAACCGTGGTCCGCCAGCGAGAGGCGTGAGGAACGAGAGGCCGCGGACGGGCTGCGAGACTATGCCGGGTACATCGCGGACGGACTCGCAAGCGACCTGCGCAGGTACTTGTTCTACCTAGAGGAGGGTCGGTATCCGGGGGCCTCCGCCTTGCTCCCTGATCTCTAACCGCCGTAACTCGGAGCCGGCCAGCGAGTTC
This sequence comes from Streptacidiphilus jeojiense, assembly GCF_000719095.1. GTDB lineage: Bacteria > Actinomycetota > Actinomycetes > Streptomycetales > Streptomycetaceae > Streptacidiphilus > Streptacidiphilus jeojiensis. Next base: position 292 of record NZ_JOEH01000103.1, read on the forward strand.
TACTCGGCACCTACCGGTTCGCTGATGGGGCACAGCCTCCGGGGACGGCGCCCAGGTGGTGGGTCACGTCTGCTGGCGTGGTGTATTGACGGCCAGTCGGTGATCTGGTTGTGAGGTTAGGCGGTGAGGGCGGTCGGGTCGGTGGTGTCGGTGGGTTG
>NZ_JOEH01000104.1 GCF_000719095.1 Streptacidiphilus jeojiense
GAGTGGTTCCAGGAGCAGGACCTGGCCTACCGCGACACCGTGCTGCCCCCCGCAGTGCGGGCCCGCGTCGCCGTCGAGGCCGGCATCGCGCTGACCTGGTACCGCTACGTCGGCGACGCCGGACGGGTCGTCAGCCTGGAGCACTTCGGCGCCTCCGCCGACTACAAGGTGCTCTACAAGGAGTTCGGTCTCACCGACGACGCCGTGGTCACCGCCGCCCACGAGTCGCTGGCCGACCTGGCCGCAGGCCGCTGAGCAGTCCAGCCATCGAACAGCCAGTACGAACCAGAGAAAGAAGTGACGAGGATCATGACTGACGCTCTGAAGCGCCTCAGCGACGAAGGCGTGGCGATCTGGCTGGACGACCTCAGCCGCACCCGCCTGACCTCCGGCAACCTGGCCGAGCTGGTCCGCGACAAGCACGTGGTCGGGGTCACCACCAACCGGCCGCGACGGCCGGGTCTCCATCGAGGTCGACCCCCGCCTGGCGCACAACACCCCGGCGACCATCGCCGAGGCCAAGCAGCTGGCCTGGCTGGTGGACCGCCCC
>NZ_JOEH01000105.1 GCF_000719095.1 Streptacidiphilus jeojiense
TCAATCCGTTGCGTGATCCGGCGGATCGTCGGTTGCCGCGGATCGCGGGTCCGTCGGGTCTGGTGATCTTCGGGGTCACCGGTGACCTGTCCCGCAAGAAGCTGATGCCGGCCGTCTACGACCTGGCCAACCGCGGACTGCTGCCGCCGGGCTTCTCCCTGATCGGCTTCGCCCGCCGCGACTGGGAGGACGAGGACTTCGCCCAGGTGGTGCACGACTCCGTCAAGGAGCACGCACGCACCCCCTTCCGCGAGGAGGTCTGGCAGCAGCTGGCCAAGGGCATGCGCTTCGTCCAGGGCGAGTTCGTCGACAACGACGCCTTCGAGAAGCTGCGCGCCACCATCGAGGAGCTCGACAAGGCCCAGGGCACGGGCGGGAACTTCGCGTTCTACCTGTCGGTGCCGCCGAAGTTCTTCCCGCA
>NZ_JOEH01000106.1 GCF_000719095.1 Streptacidiphilus jeojiense
TTGGGACGAAGTCGTAACAAGGTAGCCGTACCGGAAGGTGCGGCTGGATCACCTCCTTTCTAAGGAGCACTTCTCACCGCTACGGCGGTCAGAGGGCCAGAACACCGGCGACTGTCCGGTGCTGGTTCGCTCATGGGTGGAACGTTGACTATTCGGCAGGTCTCTGGTCTGGGGCTGTTAGTACTGCACTTCGGTGCGTGGAACACAGGTCTCGGGTGCTGGGGTCCGGTCGGGCACGTTGTTGGGTCCTGAGGGCACGGCCGCAAGGTCTTGTCTTCGGTGCCGGCCCCATGCGCGATGGTCCTGTTGGGCTGTTGTGGTGGGTGGTTGGTCGTTGCTTGAGAACTGCACAGTGGACGCGAGCATCTGTGGCCAAGTTTTTAAGGGCGCACGGTGGA
>NZ_JOEH01000107.1 GCF_000719095.1 Streptacidiphilus jeojiense
GGGGCGGTCCACCAGCCAGGCCAGCTGCTTGGCCTCGGCGATGGTCGCCGGGGTGTTGTGCGCCAGGCGGGGGTCGACCTCGATGGAGACCCGGCCGTCACGGCCGTCGCTGGCCTCGAAGACCGGACGCAGCACGTCAGCCGCCTGACGGACATCGGCGGCGGTCATCATCCGCACCGCCTCCTCGACCGTCACGCCCCTCAGCGCGAGATCCCGCAGCTGGGCGTCGTAGGCGTCGGAGCTGCCGCCGATGGCCTTCTGGAAGATGGTCGGGTTGGTGGTGACCCCGACCACGTGCTTGTCGCGGACCAGCGCCGAACTTGCGGTAGAGCGTGGGTGCGTCGGCGGAGGCCCCGAAATGGTCCAGGCTGATGACGTATCCGAGGTCGCCGACGTAGCGGTGCCAGGTCAGCGCGATGCCGGCCTCGACGGCGACGCGGGCCCGCACTGCGGGGGGCAGCACGGTGTCGCGGTAGGCCAGGTCCTGCTCCTGGAACCACTC
>NZ_JOEH01000108.1 GCF_000719095.1 Streptacidiphilus jeojiense
GGTGGGTGGTTGGTCGTTGCTTGAGAACTGCACAGTGGACGCGAGCATCTGTGGCCAAGTTTTTAAGGGCGCACGGTGGATGCCTTGGCACTAGGAACCGATGAAGGACGTGGGAGGCCGCGATAGGCCCCGGGGAGCTGTCAACCGAGCTTTGATCCGGGGGTGTCCGAATGGGGAAACCCGGCAGTCGTCATGGGCTGTCACCCGCTGCTGAACACATAGGCAGTGTGGAGGGAACGCGGGGAAGTGAAACATCTCAGTACCCGCAGGAAGAGAAAACAACCGTGATTCCGAGAGTAGTGGCGAGCGAAATCGGATGAGGCTAAACCGTAGTGGTGTGATACCCGGCAGGGGTTGCCATTGCGGGGTCGTGGGAC
>NZ_JOEH01000109.1 GCF_000719095.1 Streptacidiphilus jeojiense
CGGAGACGCCGGGGGCCGCGGCGACGGAGATGTTGCCGGACTGGGTGAGCAGTTCGACGGTGCCGGCCGCGGCTTCGGCGATCCGGATGTCGCCGCGGGTGGTGCTGATCGTGGCGGAGCCGCCGAGGCGGCCGACCTCGACGTCGCCGTCGACGGCGGTCAGTCGCAGGCTGGCGGCCTCGTCGATCTTGATGGTGCGATAGGCGCCGTCGAAGACGATGTCGCCCAGGCGTCCGACGCCGCGCAGCTCGGTGCCGGCGGCCTTGGCCTGGACGTGGGAGCCGGCGGGCAGTTGGACGGTGACCTCCACGGAGCCGGAGCCGAGGAGCCGGCTGTCCGGGGCTCCGGCGGTGATCCGCAGGA
>NZ_JOEH01000110.1 GCF_000719095.1 Streptacidiphilus jeojiense
TTCCTAGTGCCAAGGCATCCACCGTGCGCCCTTAAAAACTTGGCCACAGATGCTCGCGTCCACTGTGCAGTTCTCAAGCAACGACCAACCACCCACCTAGACCAAGCATGGGGCCGGCACTGAAGACCCAGCCTTGCGGCCATGCCCTCAGGACCCAACAACGTGCCCGCCACGACCCTCCGAAGACCTGCGTTCCACGCACCCGAGGGTGCAGTACTAGCCGGTCCCGACCGGTCATGCCGAATAGTCAACGTTCCACCCATGAGCAGACCACCGTCAGACATGCGCTGACGTAGTGGCCCTCTGACCGCCGTAGCGGTGAGAAGTGCTCCTTAG
>NZ_JOEH01000111.1 GCF_000719095.1 Streptacidiphilus jeojiense
AGTACCGCCCGCACCTGATCGACGCCTGCCTCGCCGAGACCGGACTGATCATCGAACCCTGGTGACCGCCACGAAGGCCATCACGCTTTCAACCTCAGTAGCTTCTCTCATCGCCTCCTCTCCCCAGGGCCACCAGTCCACAGGGTTGGCGGCGTGCTGACGGAGGTACGGCGACTGGGCTCCGGCCAGTCTGTTCATGTCGTCCACTCTTCCACAGCCGCCGCGCGTTGGGGTTGCGTCCTGGGGAGTGGTGTACGGGTTTCCACCTGATCCGGGGGTTTGTCACCGGATCGGTTGGGAGCGCGCATAGTTGAACGGCCATCGGCTGA
>NZ_JOEH01000112.1 GCF_000719095.1 Streptacidiphilus jeojiense
GGTACTGTCCGCTATCGGTCACTAGGGAATATTTAGGCTTAGCGGGTGGTCCCGCCAGATTCACACGGAATTTCTCGGGCTCCGTGCTACTTGGGAACAATCTCAAGAGAGCCGTACAGATTTCGTCTACGGGGGTCTTACCCTCTACGCCGGACCTTTCGCATGTCCTTCGACTACCCATACGGTTTCTGACTCTCCGACCAGCCGGCAGACCAGCCAAGAAATGTCCCACGACCCCGCAATGGCAACCCCTGCCGGGTATCACACCACTACGGTTTAGCCTCATCCGATTTCGCTCGCCACTACTCTCGGAATCACGGTTGT
>NZ_JOEH01000113.1 GCF_000719095.1 Streptacidiphilus jeojiense
GGTACTGTCCGCTATCGGTCACTAGGGAATATTTAGGCTTAGCGGGTGGTCCCGCCAGATTCACACGGAATTTCTCGGGCTCCGTGCTACTTGGGAACATCACAAAGGAGCCGTCAGTGTTTCGTCTACGGGGGTCTTACCCTCTACGCCGGACCTTTCGCATGTCCTTCGACTACACCAACGGTTTCTGACTCCTCGCTGATCCGGCAGAATCAGCCTGTAAGTCCCACGACCCCGCAATGGCAACCCCTGCCGGGTATCACACCACTACGGTTTAGCCTCATCCGATTTCGCTCGCCACTACTCTCGGAATCACGGTTGT
>NZ_JOEH01000114.1 GCF_000719095.1 Streptacidiphilus jeojiense
CCGCGAGGGTGTGCAGATGGTCGTTCTCGGTGGCGTCGCAGACCACGATCTCGGCCGGGTCCGCCCGGAGCGCCGCGGCCACCGCATCCGAGCCGCGTTCGACCACGTCCAGGGTCAGCTCACCCGTGGTCCGCCGGGTCTGCGTGCCCAGCACGGTGGCCACCCGCGAGTGCCGTACGGGGTCGAAGTGGTCGCGGGCGACGGCCGTACGGGTCAGCGGTACGCCGTCGACGAGGTGCAGGCCGCCGACCGTGCTGCGGCCGGCGTCGGGGAAGGCTGGGACGGCCAGTGTGCGGATCCGGGCCGAGGGGTCTCGGG
>NZ_JOEH01000115.1 GCF_000719095.1 Streptacidiphilus jeojiense
CGAAGAGGGAGTTGCCCTCGGCGATCCAGGGACGCTGCACGGCGCCGTCGACGGCGGGCTTGAAGAACTTGACCATTTCGTTCTTCTTGACGGCCGGTACGTCGTATACGGACTTGCGGGTGGGCAGCAGGCTGAGCTTCTCGGTGGTCTGCTGCTGGACAGAGGCCGAGCTCATGTACTTCACGAAGGCGTAAGCGGCCTGCAAGTTCTTGCTGCCGGCGTAGACGGAGAGGTTCCAGCCGCCCTGCGGGGAGCCCTGGGCGCTGCTGCCGCCGGGGACCGGGGCGACGCCGAGGTTCTCCTTGTCCTTGAA
>NZ_JOEH01000116.1 GCF_000719095.1 Streptacidiphilus jeojiense
CGGTTGGTCCTTCGCGGATCCTGGACACGCGGTCGGGTAGGGGTGCGTCGAAGGCGCGGGTTGTCGCGGGTGGGACGGTGCGGTTGCAGGTGGCGGGTGTGGCGGGGGTTCCGTCGAGTGGGGTGACGGCGGTTGCGATGAATGTGACGGCGGTGGCTCCGGTGGGTGCGGGCTATGTGACGGTGTTTCCGGACGGGCAGTCGCGGCCGACGGTGTCGAACCTGAACTTCGCTGCGGGGCAGACGATTCCCAATCTGGTGATGGTTCCGGTGGTGGACGGCAAGGTGGACCTGTACAACGGTTCCGGCGG
>NZ_JOEH01000117.1 GCF_000719095.1 Streptacidiphilus jeojiense
GGCCAGGATGTTCTGGACGGTCTCCTTGCCCAGGTAGTGGTCGATGCGGAAGACCTCGTCGCGCGGGAAGACCGAGTGCACGACCTGGTTGAGTTCCTGAGCGCTCTTCAGGTCGTGCCCGAAGGGCTTCTCGATCACCGCGCGGCGCCAGGAACCCTTGGGGGGGTCGGCCAGGCCGTGTGCCTTGAGCTGCTGGACCACTTGCGGGAAGAACTTCGGCGGCACCGACAGGTAGAACGCGAAGTTCCCGCCCGTGCCCTGGGCCTTGTCGAGCTCCTCGATGGTGGCGCGCAGCTTCTCG
>NZ_JOEH01000118.1 GCF_000719095.1 Streptacidiphilus jeojiense
GGCCAGGATGTTCTGGACGGTCTCCTTGCCCAGGTAGTGGTCGATGCGGAAGACCTCGTCGCGCGGGAAGACCGAGTGCACGACCTGGTTGAGTTCCTGGGCGCTCTTCAGGTCGTGTCCGAAGGGCTTCTCGATCACCGCCCGGCGCCAGGAGCCCTTGGGGGGGTCGGCCAGGCCGTGTGCCTTGAGCTGCTGGACCACCTGCGGGAAGAACTTCGGCGGCACCGACAGGTAGAACGCGAAGTTCCCGCCCGTGCCCTGGGCCTTGTCGAGCTCCTCGATGGTGGCGCGCAGCTTCTCG
>NZ_JOEH01000119.1 GCF_000719095.1 Streptacidiphilus jeojiense
CACCCGCCACCTGCAACCGCACCGTCCCACCCGCGACAACCCGCGCCTTCGACGCACCCCTACCCGACCGCGTGTCCAGGATCCGCGAAGGACCAACCGTGGTGAGCGCGGAGCCCTGGCCACCCGCGGTGTAGTAGCCGGTGATGTCGGCCAGCAGGTCGACCGCACCGCCGGAACCGTTGTACAGGTCCACCTTGCCGTCCACCACCGGAACCATCACCAGATTGGGAATCGTCTGCCCCGCAGCGAAGTTCAGGTTCGACACC
>NZ_JOEH01000120.1 GCF_000719095.1 Streptacidiphilus jeojiense
GCTGCTGGTGCGCCCGCACCCGCGCGTGGGCCAGATCGCCCCCGGCGCCGGCGACGGCTACCTGTGGGACGTCGCCGACTACCCCGACGCCCAGGACCTGCTCCTGGCCGCCGACATCCTGGTCACCGACTACAGCGCGCTACTGCCCGACTGGGTCGGCACCGGCAAACCCGTCCTGCTGTTCGACTACGACCTCGAGCACTACCGCGACAACCTGCGCGGCTTCAGCTTCGACTACCAG
>NZ_JOEH01000121.1 GCF_000719095.1 Streptacidiphilus jeojiense
CTGGTAGTCGAAGCTGAAGCCGCGCAGGTTGTCGCGGTAGTGCTCGAGGTCGTAGTCGAACAGCAGGACGGGTTTGCCGGTGCCGACCCAGTCGGGCAGCAGCGCGCTGTAGTCGGTGACCAGGATGTCGGCGGCCAGGAGGAGGTCCTGGGCGTCGGGGTAGTCGGCGACGTCCCACAGGTAGCCGTCGCCGGCGCCGGGGGCGATCTGGCCCACGCGCGGGTGCGGGCGCACCAGCAGC
>NZ_JOEH01000122.1 GCF_000719095.1 Streptacidiphilus jeojiense
CGCCCAGCACCCCGGTGCTGCGCCGCGCCCTGCGCTACACCGGCACCGTGCTGGAGACCGGCCTGCCGCGCACCGACCAGCTCCACGCCCCCGACCGCGACAAACGCGCCCAGGCCGTGCGTGAGCAACTCGGCCTGCCGCCGGGCAAGACCGTGGTGCTGTACGCGCCGACCTGGCGCGAGGACCAGCTCGGGTTCGACAACATCCTGCGCCTGAACCTGCAACTGGACCTGGCCGCCG
>NZ_JOEH01000123.1 GCF_000719095.1 Streptacidiphilus jeojiense
CGGCGGCCAGGTCCAGTTGCAGGTTCAGGCGCAGGATGTTGTCGAACCCGAGCTGGTCCTCGCGCCAGGTCGGCGCGTACAGCACCACGGTCTTGCCCGCCGGCAGGCCGAGCTGCTCGCGGACGGCTTGGGCGCGTTTGGCGCGGTCGGGGGCGTGGAGCTGGTCGGTGCGCGGCAGGCCGGTCTCCAGCACGGTGCCGGTGTAGCGCAGGGCGCGGCGCAGCACCGGGGTGCTGGGCG
>NZ_JOEH01000124.1 GCF_000719095.1 Streptacidiphilus jeojiense
TTGCATGTGTTAAGCACGCCGCCAGCGTTCGTCCTGAGCCAGGATCAAACTCTCCGTGAATGTCTCACGCAAGAGCGGCACAGCAACCACCGGAATAGGCGGTCCCGTGCACTGCGTCCTCGCTATAAATGTAAAACTGTTTTCCCAAAGGAACCTCGACCACCCACAGAATTGCAGGCGGACGGGGTATCAACATTTGGCGTT
>NZ_JOEH01000125.1 GCF_000719095.1 Streptacidiphilus jeojiense
CGGGCAAGACCGTGGTGCTGTACGCGCCGACCTGGCGCGAGGACCAGCTCGGGTTCGACAACATCCTGCGCCTGAACCTGCAACTGGACCTGGCCGCCGCCAAAACAGCCCTCTCCCAGGACCAGGTGCTGCTGGTGCGCCCGCACCCGCGCGTGGGCCAGATCGCCCCCGGCGCCGGCGACGGCTACCTGTGGGACGTCGCCGACTACCCCGACGCCCAGGACCTCCACCGAACTCATCCACGCCCTCCAGGACATCCACGCCGCCACCCAACCCCACCAAGAGGCCTACACCGCCTACCAACAGGCCTACAGCCCCTGGGACGACGGCAA
>NZ_JOEH01000126.1 GCF_000719095.1 Streptacidiphilus jeojiense
TTCCTAGTGCCAAGGCATCCACCGTGCGCCCTTAAAAACTTGGCCACAGATGCTCGCGTCCACTGTGCAGTTCTCAAGCAACGACCAACCACCCACCTACACCAAGCATGGGGCCGACACTGAAGACAGACCTTGCGGCCGTGCCCTCAGGACCCAACAACGTGCCCGACCAGCCCCCGGGACCCGGGACCTGTGTTCCACGCACCGAAGTGCAGTACTAACAGCCCCAGACCA
>NZ_JOEH01000127.1 GCF_000719095.1 Streptacidiphilus jeojiense
TCCACCGTGCGCCCTTAAAAACTTGGCCACAGATGCTCGCGTCCACTGTGCAGTTCTCAAGCAACGACCAACCACCCACCACAACAGCCCAACAGGACCGCCATGCATGGGGCCGGCATGAAGACAAGACCAAACGGCCGTGCCCTCAGGACCCAACAACGTGCCCGACCAGCCCCCGGGACCCGGGACCTGTGTTCCACGCACCGAAGTGCAGTACTAACAGCCCCAGACCA
>NZ_JOEH01000128.1 GCF_000719095.1 Streptacidiphilus jeojiense
GCGACCTGCTGCCGCCAGCCGGTCGACCAGTCCAGCCCGGTCGCAGCCTGGATCGCCTCACCGCCACCCACCGTGTGGGCCGACAAGGAGGAGGGCTGCGCGGAGGAGGAGGGAGGGGACGACACCACCCGGCCGACCGAAGGGCCAGCACCGGACGCCGCGTCAACCATCGCCTCGCCCCCGAAGACCAGGGCGTCCATAACCCCATTCTCCCCCACCACCCCCAACCCC
>NZ_JOEH01000129.1 GCF_000719095.1 Streptacidiphilus jeojiense
CTGGACCAGCTCGCCGACCTCGGCGCGGCCCCGGAAGCCGCGCTGGATCGCGTGCGCCTGGCACTGGACGCGCGGCTGCGCCACAGCCTGGCCCAGGACGACGCCGACCAGGGCAACGGCGACGCACCGTTCCTGCAGGTCTGTCAGCAGCTGCGGCACGAGGTCATCGCGGTGCAGGGCACCGAGCTGCAGGGCATGTACGACAGCCACCAGAT
>NZ_JOEH01000130.1 GCF_000719095.1 Streptacidiphilus jeojiense
ATCTGGTGGCTGTCGTACATGCCCTGCAGCTCGGTGCCCTGCACCGCGATGACCTCGTGCCGCAGCTGCTGACAGACCTGCAGGAACGGTGCGTCGCCGGCGTCCTGGTCGGCGTGGTCCTGGGCCAGGCTGTGGCGCAGCCGCGCGTCCAGTGCCAGGCGCACGCGATCCAGCGCGGCTTCCGGGGCCGCGCCGAGGTCGGCGAGCTGGTCCAG
>NZ_JOEH01000131.1 GCF_000719095.1 Streptacidiphilus jeojiense
GTGCCCGGTGTGCACGCGGTGCTGGACAAGATGGCCGGTTTTGCCGACCGGATCCGTTCGGGGCAGTGGACCGGGCACACCGGCCGGCGGATCCGCAACGTCGTCAACATCGGTATCGGCGGCTCGGACCTGGGTCCGGCGATGGCCTACGAGGCGTTGCGCTCGTTCACCGACCGGGACCTGACGGTGCGTTTCGTGTCCAACGTGGACGGC
>NZ_JOEH01000132.1 GCF_000719095.1 Streptacidiphilus jeojiense
GCCGTCCACGTTGGACACGAAACGCACCGTCAGGTCCCGGTCGGTGAACGAGCGCAACGCCTCGTAGGCCATCGCCGGACCCAGGTCCGAGCCGCCGATGCCGATGTTGACGAGGTTGCGGATCCGCCGGCCGGTGTGCCCGGTCCACTGCCCCGAACGGATCCGGTCGGCAAAACCGGCCATCTTGTCCAGCACCGCGTGCACACCGGGCAC
>NZ_JOEH01000133.1 GCF_000719095.1 Streptacidiphilus jeojiense
GGGCGGTGATGTCGCCGTGGGAGGTGGTGGCCTGGATGGTCAGTGCGGTGGTGCCGTCGTTCTTCAGGGAGTTGTGGACGCGGCCGTGGCCGGTGCCGGCGTCCAGGGCGGCGGAGACGCCGGGGGCCGCGGCGACGGAGATGTTGCCGGACTGGGTGAGCAGTTCGACGGTGCCGGCCGCGGCTTCGGCGATCCGGATGTCGCCGCGGG
>NZ_JOEH01000134.1 GCF_000719095.1 Streptacidiphilus jeojiense
CGACTGTTTACTAAAAACACAGGTCCGTGCGAAGCCGTAAGGCGATGTATACGGACTGACGCCTGCCCGGTGCTGGAACGTTAAGGGGACCGGTTAGCTGCACTTCGGTGTGGCGAGGCTGAGAACTTAAGCGCCAGTAAACGGCGGTGGTAACTATAACCATCCTAAGGTAGCGAAATTCCTTGTCGGGTAAGTTCCGACCTGCACGAA
>NZ_JOEH01000135.1 GCF_000719095.1 Streptacidiphilus jeojiense
CGACTGTTTACTAAAAACACAGGTCCGTGCGAAGCCGTAAGGCGATGTATACGGACTGACGCCTGCCCGGTGCTGGAACGTTAAGGGGACCGGTTAGCTCTGTTTCGACGGGGCGAGGCTGAGAACTTAAGCGCCAGTAAACGGCGGTGGTAACTATAACCATCCTAAGGTAGCGAAATTCCTTGTCGGGTAAGTTCCGACCTGCACGAA
>NZ_JOEH01000136.1 GCF_000719095.1 Streptacidiphilus jeojiense
CGAGAAGCTCAAGGTCCTCTCAGCGGTGCGGATCCCCAAGGACCTGGGCCGGCACACCGTGCGCGGCCAGTACACCCACGGCTGGCAGGGCGGCGAGGAAGTCCTGGGCTACCTGGAGGAGGAGGGCATCGACCCCCAGTCCACCACCGACACCTACGCCGCGGTGAAACTGGAGATCAACAACCGGCGCTGGGCCGGGGTCCCGTTC
>NZ_JOEH01000137.1 GCF_000719095.1 Streptacidiphilus jeojiense
GAACGGGACCCCGGCCCAGCGCCGGTTGTTGATCTCCAGTTTCACCGCGGCGTAGGTGTCGGTGGTGGACTGGGGGTCGATGCCCTCCTCCTCCAGGTACCCCAGGACCTCCTCGCCGCCCTGCCAGCCGTGGGTGTACTGGCCGCGCACGGTGTGCCGGCCCAGGTCCTTGGGGATCCGCACCGCTGAGAGGACCTTGAGCTTCTCG
>NZ_JOEH01000138.1 GCF_000719095.1 Streptacidiphilus jeojiense
TCCTGAGCCAGGATCAAACTCTCCGTGAATGTCTCACGCAAGAGCGGCACGACAGTCAGCGGAATAGCCGACCTCGTGCACTGCGTCCTCGCTATAAATATAAAACAGTTTCCCAAAGGAACCTCGACCACCCACAGAATTGCAGGCGGACGGGGTATCAACATTTGGCGTTGACTTTTGGCACGCTGTTGAGTTCTCAAGGTACG
>NZ_JOEH01000139.1 GCF_000719095.1 Streptacidiphilus jeojiense
ACCAGGCGCTGGGCGATCTCGGTGTTGGTCAGGCCCTCGGCCACGGCCTGTAGTACCTCGCGTTCGCGCCCGGTCAGGTCGGCCACCCGTGGATCGGTCGGGCCGTCGGCTCCCTCGGGGTCGGGGACGTGCTCCATGAAGGTGTCGAGCAGCCGTCGGGTCAGTGCCGGGGCGACCACGGCGTCTCCGGCGGCGACGGCACGG
>NZ_JOEH01000140.1 GCF_000719095.1 Streptacidiphilus jeojiense
CCGTGCCGTCGCCGCCGGAGACGCCGTGGTCGCCCCGGCACTGACCCGACGGCTGCTCGACACCTTCATGGAGCACGTCCCCGACCCCGAGGGAGCCGATGGCCAGACCGATCCACGGGTGGCCGACCTGACCGGGCGCGAACGCGAGGTACTACAGGCCGTGGCCGAGGGCCTGACCAACACCGAGATCGCCCAGCGCCTGGT
>NZ_JOEH01000141.1 GCF_000719095.1 Streptacidiphilus jeojiense
GCATGTGTTAAGCACGCCGCCAGCGTTCGTCCTGAGCCAGGATCAAACTCTCCGTGAATGTCTCACGCAAGAGCGGCACAGCAACCACCGGAATAGGTGATCCCATGCACTGCGTCCTCGCTATAAATGTAAAACTGTTTTCCCAAAGGAACCTCGACCACCCACAGAATTGCAGGCGGACGGGGTATCAACATTTGGCGTTGA
>NZ_JOEH01000142.1 GCF_000719095.1 Streptacidiphilus jeojiense
CGCCGACGAGCACCTGGACAAGCTCAAGGGCTACGCCGCCGACTCCGGCGAGGGCCGCTGGACCGTCGAGGCCGCCATCGACAACGCCGTCCCGCTGCCGGCCATCACGGCCAGCCTGTTCGCCCGCTTCGCCTCGCGCCAGGACGACTCCCCGCAGATGAAGATGATCGCCGCACTGCGCAACCAGTTCGGCGGCCACGCG
>NZ_JOEH01000143.1 GCF_000719095.1 Streptacidiphilus jeojiense
CGCCGACGAGCACCTGGACAAGCTCAAGGGCTACGCCGCCGACTCCGGCGAGGGCCGCTGGACCGTCGAGGCCGCCATCGACAACGCCGTCCCGCTGCCCGCGATCACGGCCAGCCTGTTCGCCCGCTTCGCCTCGCGCCAGGACGACTCCCCGCAGATGAAGATGATCGCCGCACTGCGCAACCAGTTCGGCGGCCACGCG
>NZ_JOEH01000144.1 GCF_000719095.1 Streptacidiphilus jeojiense
AGTACCATCGGCGCTGTGAGGCTTAGCTTCCGGGTTCGGGATGTTACCGGGCGTTTCCCTCACGCTATGACCACCGAAACACTATGAAGATATCAACCAAATCGCCGCCGGAAGCGGGGGTCGTTTCTTCAGAACAACACAGTGGACGCGTAGCAACTATGGACAAGCCCTCGGCCTATTAGTACCGGTCAGCTCCACCC